>NZ_JBEXJR010000005.1:0-135573 GCF_040609235.1 Streptomyces sp. NPDC004732 | reverse complement strand
TACCGCCCCCGCACCACTCCCATACCCCGAACCACGATTCCGGCCCTGACCGGCACCGGGCCCCGACTGCCCACCCGAATCCGCCCCCGCACCACTCCCATACTCCGAACCACGATTCCGGCCCTGCCCAGCACCCGGCCCCGACTGCCCACCCGAATCCGCCCCCGCACCACTCCCGTACCCCGAACCACGGTTCCGGCCCTGACCGGCACCGGGCCCAGACTGCCCGCCCAAGTCCGCCCCAGAAGCACTCCCGTCCGCCCCCGGCCCCACACCCGCCCCAGGACGCGCCCCCGAGCCCGCCCCCGTTCCCGCGCCACCACCGGCCCCCGCCCCACGCCCCGCTCCCCCGCCGCCCTCGACCCGCACCCCCGCCTCGACCAGTCGGGCTGCCACCACCGCCAAGCGCCCCAGTACCTCCGCCAGGGCGCGCTGTGCGGGCCAGCCCGGGTGGGCGTTGTCGTCGCCGATGTGGGCGGGGATCGGGAGGAGTTCGGTCACCGCGTCGTTCAGGAGGAGGTACTCGGCCCAGAGCGCGCCGCGCGTCCCGCGGGGGCCACGGGGCGCCTCGCCCGCGAGGCGGGCCGCCCGCGCCCGCACCTCGTCCGGCAGCGCGGCCGCCGCCGTGCCCGAGCGCTCGACCTCCTCGGCGATCTCCATGAGCACCGCGCCGAGCAGCAGCCGCGTCTGCGGCGGCCGTTCCACGACCGTCACCGCGGCCCGCAGCCCCTCGCGCAGGTCCGCGACGCTCCGCCGCGCCGTCCACCGCAGGAACAGCGTCTCGCCCAGCTCGGCGAGGATGCCGTCGCGCCCGGGGCCGCCGCGCGACGCCGCGACCGCCGCCTCCAACAGGTCGACCGCGCGGTCGAGTTCACGCGCCTGCCGCTGTCGTGCGTACCGCTCGCGGGCCGCCCGGGCCGCCGCCCGGAGCGCGGCCGCGTCGCCGCCCTCGGGGTCCGGCCCGTCTCCCGCGAGGTCCTTCGGCAGGAAACGTCGCAGGACCTCGCCGGACACCTCGGCGAACGCCCGGAGCCCGGGGTGGTCGGCCTCGGCGCGGGGGCCCGCGGGCTGCACGGGCTCGCCCGCGTCGCCGAGCAGGGCGACCGCCGTGGCGGGGAAGTTGTGCACGCTGCGGCCGAACCGCCGCTCCAGGTAGTCCGAGCAGTGCTTCTGCAGCAGCCGCGCGTCGTCCTGCGCGAGGTGCCCGATGAGCTCCTCCTCGACGCCGTCCAGGAACTGGTAGGCGAGCACCTCGGGGTCGTCGGCCCGCTCGCTGCGCTTCAGGAGCCCGCCGAGGAGCACCTCCGCGAGGACCTCGGGCCCGCTGCCCGCCAGCATGGCGCGCTGCACGAGCTGCATCACCGGCAGGATCGTCGGCACCGCCGACAGATACACGGCGAGCTGCCAGGCCGCGGGCGACGCGGAGCGCCGGAACGCCCGCACCCGCTCCGCCCCGCCGACCTCCTGCCGGGCCCGCACGGGCGCCGATGACGGCCCGTGCTCGGCCTCGGCGAGGCCCGCCGCCGTCTCCAGGGACTGACCGGTCGCACCCGACACCAGTCGGGCCCAGCCCTCGACGGAGGACCGCCGCAGGGCGAGCACCGGCACGGGGATGTGCCGCCGCTGCCGGGCGGCGGGACCGGCGCCCGCCGGTTCGAACTCCAGATGCCCGGCGGGCCCTTCCCACCGGTGCAGACGGCCGCGACCGGCGGGCAGGTGCGTACGCCGCCACATCCGCTGGGGCAGCGGCTGCACCACGGCGACCGGCGCGAGCGAGCCCCACCGGTACAGGAGCCGCTGCATCCGTCCGGCACGCCACATCGGCCCCGCGCAGTCGCTGAGGACGAGGGTGAGCCTGCTGCCCGTGGGGTCGCTCAGGCGTCCGGGGTTCTGGAGGGCGGCGCCCGGGCGGGCCGTCGCCGCGTATCCGGGGAGCCCGTCGTCGCCCTCGTGGAGGAACTGCACCTGCACCTCGCGGAACGCCCCGGACCGCTCGCACACATGGCGTAATTCGCCGAGTGCCTGCTCCCACACGACCGTCGAGGTCGACAGGTCCATCACGAGCAGGAGCCGGGCCTCGCGCCGCCGGGCGTGCCGCAGCACGGGGACGACGAGGCCGGTGTCGGCGGCCCGCTCGGCCGTGGCCGGTTCGTCGAGGTCGCGGGGCACGGGACGCACCGGCGGCCGGTACCGCTGCAGGGGCCGCAGCGCGCGCTGCAGGGCGAGCGGGTCGGGCAGCACGGCGGCGGCGGGCACCTGCACGGGGACGCCGCCCGGCCGTTCGGGGCCGCCGCCGTCCTGGACGGGCACGACGAGTCGGGCCCGGGGCGCGAGTGCGGGCGGCTTGCGCGGTGCGGGGGCGGGCGGGGCGGGTGCGGGGTGCGGCGCGGCTTCTTCCGACGTGCCGAGGGACCCGGTGGGCCGGAGCCGCTCCGGTTCGGCCCGGCCTTCCCCCTCAGGCTCCTCGTCGCGCGCCGCGAGCTGCGCGGCGAGCCACAGCGAGTCCGCGAGCTCCGGCACGGACGGGGCGAGTTCGGCGTCCCGCAGCCGCGCGACGAGCGCCGCGAGCGCATCGCTCACGGCGTCGGCGCGGTGCGGGGCGGCGGTCATGGCGTCACCGGGGCCCGCGGTCCAGGGGCCGCATGAGCAGCCCGGCGATCTCCTCGCGCCGCTCAGGTTGCTGCCGCGCGGCATGCTGGGCGAGGAAGATCGCGTTCAGGAGCTGGTCGGTGGGGCGCAGTGCGCCGTCCGCCTCGGCGTCCGTGAACTGGTCGACGAGGTCGATGTTCGTGTCGTACGCCCCTGTCCCGAAGTGCGCGAGGACCATCGCGGCGAGCCGCTGGTCGCGGGGCGGTTCGAGGTCGAGGGGGACACAGCGGCGCAGCAGCGGTCCCGGGAACTCGCGCTCGCGGTTGCTGGTCAGGACGACGACGGGAAAGGCCCGGCAGCGCACCCGGCCGCGGGTGACGGGCACGCGGCGGCCGTCGTCGGTGAGGACCTGCACGGTCTCCTGTCCTGGCCGGTCGGCGATCCGCTCCAGCTCGGGGATGCCGAACTCGCCCTCCTCCAGGACGTTCAGGAGGTCGTTGGGCAGGTCGATGTCGCTCTTGTCGAGCTCGTCGATGAGCAGCACGCGCGGCCGGTCGGAGGCGATGAGTGCGGTGCCGAGCGGGCCGAGCCGCAGATAGCGGCCGATGTCCTCGGAGTGGTCGCGGCCGAGCTGGTTGTCCTGCAGACGGCCGATCGCGTCGTACGTGTAGAGCCCGTCCTTGAGCTCGCTGCGGCTGACGATGGCCCACTGCAGGACGCGGCCGAGCCCCAGTTCGTACGCGAGGGAGTGCGCGAGGGTGCTCTTGCCCGAGCCGGGTTCGCCGGTGACGAGGAGGGGGCGGCGCAGATAGAGCGCGGCGTTGATGAGTTCGAGGGTCTCGGCGCCCTGCACGGACATGGGGACGTCCGCGTCGCCGAGCCTGCGGCGCGTCGCGGAGTCGACGTCCGGGACGTCGTAGGGCACCGGTGCGGCGTCGAAGGCGCGCCAGGGCGGCGGTCCCGGCAGTCGCCGGATCTTGTCCGGATCCGGACCACCGACGCCTTCGTAGATGAACCATCCGCTCACTGCGTGCTCCTCGTCGACGGTCGGTGGCTGGAACGACTGACCACGGCCTGGCCGACGGGGGCGGCGTGCGCCCACAACGGGCCGTTGGGAATGTACCCACGCGCAGGCCGTTGAACAGTGCTTTCCGGCCAGGGAGTTGGGCGGCGGCGTACGACCGCGCGGACCGCCCTCACGGCGAGTCCGCCGGCATCGTGTCCTCGGGCGGCAGCGGCCGCCGCGGGTCGTCGTACAGGAGTGCGAGAGGTTCCGCCCAGTGCCGGTCGTCCCTGCCGCTGCTGATGTCCTGCCTGATGTGCCGGATGCGGTCCGGGAGTTCGGCCACCGAGCCGAGCCTGCCGAGCAGTTGCGCCACGCCCGCGTGCAGGTCCTCGCAGGTGTCCTGGCAGCCGCGGGTGGCGTGCCCCTCGATGTGCCACAGGACGACGCCGTGCCCGCTGCCGAGGGCCAGCTTCATGGCGTCGCGCCCCACGCCGCGCCCCGCGGGGCGGCACATCACGGGGATCGCGGTGTGCGGCAGCTTCTGGAAGTGCCGGACGTGCGGCCTGCTGTCCCGTTCGGGGACGCGGGCGGGCGCCAGCTCGTGGGCGGCGGCCACCGACCGCCACCGGTCATGCCAGGCGGGGTTGTCCGGATCCGCCCGGCGCGCGAGATCGCGCAGGACGACGCGGCGCTGGGTGCCGAGCCGCTCGGTGGCGTAGAGCTTCGCGATGTCGTCGAACTGCCAGCGGTGCACCTGGGTGTCGAAGTGCTCGGCGGGCAGGGCGAATTCGAGCGGCACGGGCGGGCCCTCGCCGTCCAGCCGGTGCAGGGTCCTGTTCAGGGGCGCGCGCAGGGCCTGGACGAGCTCCCTGGGCAGGAAGCCTTCCCCCGAGTAGTCCTCGGCGGCCATCTCCATGTCACAGCGCCCGAAGTCCCCTTCGTACGTCTCTTCGTCAGCGTGGTCGCCGTGGTCTCCGTGGGTGACCCAGATCTGCCAGTGAAAGCGGGCGGGCGTCACGCTGATGACCGGGTCGAGCAGCACGGTGACCGTGGGGCCCTCGCCGGGGCCGGGGTAGGGCACGGCCGCGCGGTCCGGACCCTCGGGCCCGGGGAGCAGCCCGTCGGGCAGCCGGGCCTCGGTGACCAGGGCGTGCAGATGCGTGCGGTCGTCCTCCCTGAGCCGCTCGGCGACCCACTCCTCCAGCCGCTCCGCGTCGCCGCCGCGGCTGCGGACGTACGCGGCGACGAGCCGCAGGTAGTGCAGGAACGTCAGCGCGTCCTCGGGCAGGGCGCTGTCGTACAGCAGCCCGTGGCCGTCGCGCCAGGTGAGCAGCGCGGGCGCGGCGCCGGGCGGCTTGCGTCCCCGTACCTTGCGCACGATCTTGGCGACGGACGGCGCGGCGCCCGGGTCGGGCAGCCGGGCGAGCAGGGCCAGCGCCCTGCGGCGGTCCCTGGGGGACCACTGGTCGGGCCCAGGCCGCCGCTCCGCCCCCAGCAGGTGCTGCTGTTCGTCGATCCAGTTGTCGCCGGTGATGACGCGCGGGGCCGTGCCGTGCCACCGGTCGTGGGCGGCGGTCACCGTGCGGTAGGCCTCGCCGAACTGGCGCAGCGCGAGCGTCGCGACGGCCATGCCGCCGTCGCGCTCCCTGCGCCGCGACTTGATCAGGCCGACGACGGCGCCGGTGCGCGGGTCGAGCAGCGGGCCGCCCGAGACCCCTTTGGGGAAGGCGATGTCGGGCGCGAAGCGCAGGCCCGCGCCGTCGTCGCGGACGTTGATCTCGGCGTCGGCGCTCCAGGGCTTGGCGCCCGCGCTGCCCTCGTTCCCGTCGGGCCGGTAGCCGTACGCGACGACGTCGCCGAACGGACGTACGGCACGTTCGGCGAGCCACACGCACTCGTGCTCGACGGTGTCGTCGAGGAGCCGGACCAGGGCGAGGTCCTCCTCCGGCGGCACCACGGACCGCTCGTGGTCGCCGATGAGCCAGTGCGCCATGCGGGCGGCGACGGGGATGCCGTCGTTGAGGTCGGTGCCGCGCACGGCGAACGTCCGCTCGCGGTCCCTGGCGAGATGGGGCCGCAGGACGTGGGCGCAGGTCAGCACCCAGCCGGGCGCGACGAAGAACCCGCTGCCCCACATGGCGCCGTCGCCCCCGTCCCGGCCGTCCGTGCTGTCGGCGCTGTCGGCGCCGTCGGCGCCGTCCGCCGCCAGGAGGTGGACGGTGGCGGCCTGCGCGAGGGCGTCGAGGCGGGGGGCGGGCTCAGACATGCGGGGGTGTGGTGCGCTGTCCGTCGGGGCGGGGGGCCGGGGTGGCGTCGGGGACGGGGGCGGCCTGGTCGGCCCCGCTGTCCCGACGCTCCAACTGCCAGGTGAGCGTGACCTGCACCGACGCCTTGGCCTCGCCCTCGGCGAGCACGGCGATCACCTTGCCGGGCTTGGCGCTGAGCTCCACGCCGAAGGTGACGCTGGCCTCGTCGGGCTTGGCGGCGGCGGCCGCGTCGAGCACGGAGGCGCCGACCCCGCGGATCAGCTCCCCGAGCTCCTCGACCCTGGCGACGGCGGTGTCGAGCACGCCGACGTCCTCGTCGTCCTCACCGTGGGCGCCGGACGCACCGATGCGCGCGTGCACGATCTTCCCGCCGGGCAGTTCGATCTGCTGGACGTGTCCCGCCACGGTCCCCCCGCTCTCCGCTGAACTCACCCTTCGCCCTCGTCACTTGATCTGCGACGAGGTTAGTGGCCCGCATGGTTGCAGGCGACCCCCGGACGGCGCACGAAACCGGCCAGGTCGGAGGCGTCCGCACACCGAATACGATGAAGCGGGAGCAGCCGCCCCCACGGACCGTCTTCAGGAGCTTGAGTTGTACTTCACCGACCGTGGCATCGAGGAGCTGGAGAAGCGGCGCGGCGAGGAAGAGGTCACTTTCGAGTGGCTCGCCGAGCAGCTCCGTACGTTCGTGGACCTCAACCCCGACTTCGAGGTCCCGGTCGAGCGCCTGGCGACGTGGCTGGCGCGGCTGGACGACGAGGACGAGGACGAGTAGTCACGCGGTGGGGGCAGGGCCGCCCCGCTGAGCCCTGGGTGTCCCACCCCCTGGGCGTTCCGCTGGGCCCTAGACGCCCCGCACCCGGTCGTACGCGAGCCCCGCCGCCCCCTGCACCACCAGCAGCGCCGCCGCCGCGCCCCAGCCCGCGCTGCGCCGCCGCAGCGCCCATGCCGCCAGGGGCAGGCCCACGGCGAGCTGGGCCGCCGCCAGGGCCCTTGCTCTGGGGCCGCGCACCCAGGGGCCCAGCGGGCCCTTGTCGACCGCTTCGAACTCCGCGCGGACCGCGTCCCGCCATCCGGGCCACTCGACCGACCGCACACCTTGCTGGATGCGTGCCACCTCGCGCAGGCGGTCCGCCGGTTCGCCGGGGCTCAGGCCGGGCGGCAGGGTGAGGCCCGTGCGGGTGAGGACGGCGAGGAGTCCGAGCATCCTGGCGCGCGCGTCCGCCTCCGTGTCGGGGCGGGCCAGCGCTTCCAGGGACTGCATGTCCAGGACGGGGTCGAGGCCGAGCCGGGCGGCGAACGTACGCATCGCCTCGTCCTCGCCGAGAGGCGTCCCGTTCGCGAGCCATTCGTATCCGACCGTCCGCCGGAACCCCGCCGCGAGGGTGTAGCCGGAGCGGTCGCCGTCCCACCAGAGCGCGAGCACGGGCCATGCCGAGCCGACGGCGAGCGCGGTGGCCCACCCGGTGAGCACCCGGTCGACGGGCTCCCCGCCGTGCAGCCACGGCTTGCTCTCGGGCACCAGCACGCTCCAGCCGGGACCGGCCTCCGCGAGCAGCATCCGCTCGCGGAGCAGCTGGACCGCGATCTCGACGACATCGGGCTCGGCCCGGCAGAGCAGCAGCGCACCGGAGGAAGCATCGGACGACATGAGCCCCACGCTAGGACAGATCTGTTCAATCGGCTCATAATCCACCTTCTCGGCGGACTTCTTGACTTCCTGGATCCGCGATATATCGTGAATGGGAGAGGACGCGATATGGCGCGTCCCATCCGGCCCGCCCAGGAGGTCAGCTCATGTCGGAGTGGTCCGTCGCCGAGCCCGTGAAGCTCACGTTCGACGCCCCCGTGACCGCGCTCCACGTCCGCATAGTCAACGGAACGGTGAACGTGGTGGGCACGGACGAGGGTTCCGCCCGTCTGGAGGTCACCGAGATCGACGGGCCGCCCCTCCGGGTGACCCAGGAGCACGGCACGCTCACCGTCGCCTATGAGGACCTTCCCTGGAAGGGCTTCCTCAAGTGGCTCGACCGCAAGGGCTGGCGCCGCAGCGCGGTCGTCTCGCTCGCCGTGCCCGCCACGACCCGCGTCGAGGTGGGCGTCGTCGGCGCGGGCGCCGTGGTCTCCGGCATCGAGGGGCGCGCGGAGGTGAAGGGCGTCACCGGCGACACGACACTGCTCGGCCTCGCGGGCACGGTCCGCGCGGACACGGTCTCCGGGAACGTCGAGGCGCAGGGCGTCACCGGCGACCTCCGCTTCAGCTCCGTGTCCGGCGGCCTCACGGTCGTCGAGGCCGCGGGCCCCTGTGTGCGGGCCGACTCCGTCAGCGGCTCGATGATCGTGGACCTCGATCCGACGGCCGCCCCGACCGAGCTCGCCCTGACGAGCGTCTCGGGCGAGATCGCGATCCGGCTCCCGCATCCGGCGGACGCGGAGGTCGAGGTGGACACGGCGAGCGGATCGGTGTCGAACGCCTTCGAGGACCTGCGGGTCGGGGGCCAGTGGGGCGCCAAGCGGATCACGGGGCGGCTGGGCGCGGGCCGCGGACGGCTCAGGGCGACGACCGTCTCCGGATCCATCGCGCTCCTGCGCAGGCCGCAGATGGAGGAAAATCCTCTCTACGACGATGGAGCCGACGGGGCCGACGGGGCTGACAGGGCCGTCGAGGCCGACGAGGCCCCCGACATCCCCGAGGTCCCCCTGGACGTCCCCCCGGCGGACGCCGACCCGACCGACAAGAAGGTGCTCTGAAATGCCCCCGGTGTTCGCCCACGGCCGCCTGCGCCTGTACCTGCTCAAGCTGCTCGACGAGGCCCCCCGCCACGGCTACGAGGTGATCAGGCTCCTGGAAGAGCGCTTCCACGGGCTGTACGCACCCTCCGCGGGCACCGTCTACCCCCGCCTCGCCAAGCTGGAGGCCGAGGGCCTGGTCACCCACACCACCGAGGGCGGCCGCAAGGTCTACGCCATCACGGAAGCGGGCCGCGCCGAGCTGGCCGGACGCAGCGGCGAGCTGGCCGACCTCGAGCTGGAGATCCGCGAGTCGGTCGCCGAGCTCGCCGCCGAGATCCGCGACGGCGTGCAGGGCGCCGCCGGCGAGCTGCGCCGCGAGATGCGGGCCGCCGCCAAGGAGGCCCTCGCCCCGGACGGTTCGGAGAACTGGCACCAGACGAAGGAGGAGTTCAAGCGCGCCAAGCAGGGCTGGAAGGAGCAGGCACGGCGCGCGAAGGACGAGAGCCGCCGGGCCCGCGAGGAGGCCCAGCGCGCCCGCCGCCAGGCCAAGGACGCACAGGACCAGGCGAACGCCCAGGCCCGGCAGGCCCAGGCGGAGGCCCAGCGCATCGTCAAGCGTGTGCAGGACCAGGTGCAGGACCACTTCACGCGCGGTGACTGGCCGACGGGACTGCGGGAGGGCCTCTCCGAACTGGCCAAGGAGTTCGGCGAGTTCGGCACGCGGTTCGGGAAGGACTTCGGCACGGGCTTCGGCACCCGTCCCGAGAACACCGCCGCCGCCCCCGGGACCGGCACGGGACCGGACGCCGGAGCCGCCGCCCCGGCCGCGGACACCGGAACGGCCACCGCCACCGACGAGCCCGCGTTCAGCCCCGCCCGCGAGGACCTCCCCGTGGAGTACGCGCCGGACTGGGCGCCGGACTGGGCTCAAGAGGACGCCACCGGTGACCCCGGCCGGGACCTCGACCGCCTCCTGGACCGCTTCCGCGACGACATCCGCGACGCGGCCCGGGACAACGGAGTGACGGAAGCCCAGCTCCGTGAGGCACGCCGCCATCTCTCCCAGGCGGCGGCGCACATCGGCGCGGCCCTGCGCGCCCCGGCCCCGGGGAGCTGAGCCCACAGGCCCCGGGAAGCCGACGCCGACGCCGACGCGCGAAGGTCAGACCTCCAGCACGATCTTGCCGAACTGCTCGCCGGACTCCAGCCGCTCGAAGCCCTCCCGGGCCCGGTCCAGGGGCAGGATCTCGTCGACCACGGGCCGCACACCCGTGGCCGCGCAGAAGGCCAGCAGGTCCTCCAGCTCGTCCTTGGTGCCCATGGTCGAGCCGACGATCTTCAGCTCCAGGAAGAAGACGCGGGTGAGCTCCGCGTGCGAGGGGCGGTCGCCGCTGGTCGCCCCCGAGATGACCAGCGAGCCGCCGGGCTTCAGCGACTTCACCGAGTGGGACCAGGTCGCCGCGCCCACCGTCTCGATGACCGCGTCCACCCGCTGCGGGAGCCGCGCGCCCGCCTCGACCGCCTCCACCGCGCCCAGCTCCAGCGCCCGCTTCCGCTTGGCCTCGTCCCGGCTGGTCGCGAAGACCCGCAGGCCCGCCGCCTTGCCGAGCACGATCGCGGCCGTGGCGACACCGCCGCCCGCGCCCTGCACGAGGACCGAGTCACCGGGCCGTACACCGGCGTTGGTGAACAGCATGCGGTACGCGGTCAGCCATGCGGTCGGCAGGCAGGCCGCCTCCGCGAAGGACAGCTCCTTCGGCTTGGGCAGCACGTTCCAGGTGGGGACGGCCACGCGCTCGGCGAAGGTGCCCTGGTACTTCTCCGTGAGGATGGAGCGGCCCTCGCGGGGCCCGACGCCGTGCCCCGACTGCCCGATGACGGAGTGGAGCACCACCTCGTTCCCGTCCTCGTCGATCCCGGCGGCATCGCAGCCGAGGATCATGGGCAGCTTGTCCTCGCCGAGGCCGACCCCGCGCAGCGACCACAGGTCGTGGTGGTTGAGGGAGGCGGCCCTGACGTTCACGGTCGACCAGCCGGAGCGCGCCTCTGGGGCGGGCCGCTCCCCCAACTCGAGGCCGTCGAGCGGCTGGTCACGGTCGATACGGGCGGCGTAGGCAGCGAACATGAGGCGACCCTAGGCGCGACCGGCGCCCCGGCGGAACCACGGACGACTGTGACACGCACCGCGCCCCCCGCCGCACGAACGTGCACGGCAGGGGGCGCGTCGGTACGCATGAGCCCTTGATCAGCTCCGGGCGACACCCTCCGCGCGGGCGGCAGCGGCGACCGCCGCCGTCACGGCCGGAGCGACCCGCTCGTCGAACGGCGAGGGGATCACGTACTCCGCGGAGAGCTCGTCCCCGACGACGTCCGCGAGGGCGTCGGCGGCGGCGATCTTCATGCCCTCGGTGATGCGGGAGGCCCGCACCTGGAGCGCGCCCGCGAAGATGCCGGGGAAGGCGAGCACGTTGTTGATCTGGTTCGGGTAGTCCGAGCGCCCGGTCGCCACCACGGCCGCGTACTTGTGCGCGACGTCGGGGTGGACCTCGGGGTTCGGGTTGGCCATGGCGAACACGAACGCGTTCGGCGCCATGGAGGCGACGGCCGGCTCCGGGACGGTGCCGCCGGAGACGCCGATGAACACGTCGGCGCCGTCGAGCGCGGCCTCCAGCGAACCGCTGATCCCGGCCTTGTTGGTCAGCTCGGCGAGCTCCCGCTTGACCGGGGTGAGGTCGTCCCGGTCCCGGCTCACGATGCCCTTGCGGTCCGCGACCGCCACGTCGCCGAGCCCCGCCTCGAGGAGGAACTTGGCGATGGCGACCCCGGCCGCACCGGCACCGGAGATGACGGCCCGCAGCTCACCGAGCGTGCGCCCGGTCAGCTTCGCCGCATTCCGCAGCGCGGCCAGCGTCACGACGGCGGTGCCGTGCTGGTCGTCGTGGAAGACGGGGATGTCGAGCCGCTCCTGGAGCTTGCGCTCGATCTCGAAGCACCGCGGCGCCGAGATGTCCTCCAGGTTGACGCCGCCGAACGACGGGGCGAGGCGCACCACCGTCTCGACGATCTCGTCGGCGTCCGTCGTCGCGAGCGCGATCGGCACCGCGTCCACGCCGCCGAACTGCTTGAACAGAATGGCCTTGCCCTCCATCACGGGGAGGGAGGCCTCGGGCCCGATGTCCCCGAGACCGAGCACGGCGGTCCCGTCGGTCACCACGGCGACGACATTCGACTTCCACGTGTAGTCGTGGACGAGCTCCGGCTGCTCGGCGATCGCGCTGCACACTTTCGCGACGCCGGGCGTGTACGCCAGGGACAGGTCGTCCTTGTCGCGGACCGGCACGGTGGCCTGCACGGCCATCTTGCCGCCACGGTGCAGCGCAAACGCCGGATCGAAGGGCTCGGCCGCACCCGCGGGGCCCTCGTGATCCGTACTGCTGTCGCTGCGAGGATTGATGATCTCCGCTGCCACTTGTCTGACCCCTTAAGTCTTATTCATCAGTTGAGGGTGTCCACTCCCGGTTGAGAAGTGGGCGGGCACCGCGTCCGTGCCCCACCTGTCGGCGGGGGGAGGTACGGACACGCGGGCGCGCCGCACACGCGCCCTGGGCCCCGGATGAGGGGTGTAGCCAACCTTTGTACCCGAAGGCGGTGGGCACGGGCGAGTGACATTGGTTGCAGCATGCTCAGCAGAAGTCCCTGGAGGGCGGGACGAGTGTCACTGGGGGAAAGCGGAAGGAAAAGAGATCCATTCGGCGCCGCCCGAACCGTTCGTGGATCTTCCCCGAACAACCGGATGTCCGTATTCTCCGGATAGCGCATTTCATGGCGCATTCAGGAACCGAACGGTCCACATCGCGAGATTCACCGGAAATATCTCGGTTAACGACGATTCGCTCCGACCCCTTTACGCCCCTGCCGTACCGGGATGGTGCGATTCGAGGCTCGCTCGTTATCCGATTTTGACATCTCCGGCACCCAGAATCGGACGGTCCGAATGGCAAGATGCCGTCATCACACGAGGTCGCGACACCCGAAGGTGTGTGCCCGACCCATCGGCAACTCCCTCATCCGCCGGAGGACCCACCATGACCGCCAGCTCCATTTGTCGTAAGACCGCAGGCAAGTCCGCGAAGTCCCGGATTGCCGCGGTCGGCACGATCGCGGTCGTCGGCTCGCTGCTGCTTTCCGGCTGCGGCGACCAGACCAACGACAAGGAGAGCGACTCGGTCAGCAATGCCCCGCTCGCCGACAAGCTGCCCGATGACATCCGCGCCCAGGGCGTCATCAAGGTCGGGTCCGACATCGCCTACCCGCCGGTCGAGTTCAAGGACAAGTCCGGCAACACCGTCGGTATCGACCCCGACCTGGGCGAGGCGCTGGGCAAGCAGCTCGGTGTGAAGTTCGAGTTCGAGAACGGCACCTTCGACACCCTCCTCGGCGGCCTGCGCTCCAAGCGCTACCAGGTCGCGATGTCGGCCATGACGGACACCAAGAACCGTCAGGAAGGCATCGACGAAGAGAACGGCAAGAAGGTCGGCACCGGCGTCGACTTCGTCGACTACTTCACGGCGGGCGTCTCGATCTACACCAAGAAGGGCGACGACCAGGGCATCAAGACCTGGGCCGACCTCTGCGGCAAGAAGATCGTCGTCCAGCGCGGCACCGTCTCGCACGACCTGGCCAAGGCCGAGTCGAAGAAGTGCAAGGGCGGCAAGAAGATCGCGATCGAGCAGTTCGACAACGACCAGCAGGCCCAGACCCGACTGCGCTCCGGCGGCGCCGACGCGGGTTCGTCCGACTTCCCGGTGGCCGCGTACGCGGTGAAGATCTCGGGCGGCGGCAAGGACTTCCAGCTGGTCGGCGAGCAGGTCGAGGCGGCGCCGTACGGCATCGCCGTCTCCAAGAAGAACCCCGAGCTGCGTGACGCGATCAAGGCGGCCCTCGACGCGATCATCAAGAACGGCGACTACGAAAAGATCATCAAGAAGTGGGGTGTCGAGGAAGGCGCGGTCAAGGAAGCCGTGGTCAACGGCGGCAAGTGACCCCCTCCCCTTCCCTCCCAGTCGCTGAAAGGCCACTCACGTGACCCCCGACATCTCCAAGAAGGGCCCGGAGGACGACGTCCCCACGGCCCGCCCGGCGGAGGCCATCAAGGCCATCCCGGTCCGGCACTTCGGCCGCTACATCGCCGCGGTCCTGACGATCGGCGTACTCGCCGCGATCGTCTACGCCTTCTCGCAGGGCGACATCAACTGGGGCGCGATCCCCGACAACTTCTTCGACGAGCGCATCCTCAAGGGTGTCCGCGAGACGCTGATCCTCACCTTCCTCTCGATGCTCATCGGCGTCGTCGGCGGTGTGCTCCTCTCGATCATGCGCCTGTCGAAGAACCCGGTGACCTCGTCGATCGCCTGGTTCTACATCTGGTTCTTCCGCGGCACGCCGGTCCTGGTCCAGCTCTTCGTCTGGTTCAACCTCGGCTTCGTCTTCGACTACATCAACCTCGGCCCGATCTACAAGGACGAGTGGTCGGACTTCATGACGCCGTTCCTGACGGCGCTCCTCGGTCTTGGCCTCAACGAGGCCGCGTACATGGCGGAGATCTGCCGCGCCGGTCTGCTCTCGGTCGACGAGGGCCAGACCGAGGCGTCGCACGCGCTCGGCATGAGCCACGGCAAGACGCTGCGCCGCGTCGTGCTGCCGCAGGCGATGCGCGTCGTCGTGCCGCCGACGGGCAACGAGTTCATCAACATGCTGAAGACGACGTCGCTGGTCGCCGCCGTCCAGTACTACGAGCTCCTCAAGTACGCCCAGGACATCGGTACCTCGTCCGGCGCCACGGTCGAGACGCTGCTGCTCGCCGCCTGCTGGTACCTGATCATGACGTCGATCCTCAGCGTCGGACAGTACTACCTGGAGCGGTACTACTCCCGCGGCTCGTCCCGCACCCTGCCGGACACCCCCTTCCAGAAGATCAAGGCCAATATGTTGTCGCTGGGCAACCGCGCGGGAGGTGTCCGCTGATGACCGCCATGGTGAAGTCCGAGGGCGTGCACAAGTCCTTCGGCAGTGTCGAGGTGCTCAAGGGCATCGACCTCGAGGTCAAGTCGGGTGAGGTCTTCTGCCTGATCGGCCCGTCCGGTTCCGGCAAGTCGACCTTCCTGCGCTGCATCAACCACCTGGAGAAGATCAACGCCGGGCGGCTGTACGTCGACGGGGAGCTGGTCGGCTACCGGCAGAAGGGGGACAAGCTGTACGAGCTCAAGGACAGCGAAGTCGCCCTGAAGCGCCGGGACATCGGCATGGTCTTCCAGCGCTTCAACCTGTTCCCGCACATGACGGCGCTGGAGAACGTCATGGAGGCGCCGGTCCAGGTCAAGGGCATCGCCAAGGCCGAGGCGCGGGAGCGCGCCGGTCAGCTCCTGGAGCGCGTCGGCCTCGCCGACAAGGCGGGCAACTACCCCTCGCAGCTCTCCGGCGGCCAGCAGCAGCGCGTGGCGATCGCCCGCGCGCTGGCGATGGACCCGAAGCTGATGCTGTTCGACGAGCCGACGTCGGCGCTCGACCCCGAGCTGGTCGGTGACGTCCTCGACGTGATGCGCGACCTCGCGGAGTCCGGCATGACGATGATCGTCGTCACGCACGAGATGGGCTTCGCCCGCGAGGTCGGCGACAGCCTCGTCTTCATGGACGAGGGCGTCGTGGTCGAGTCGGGCCACCCGCGCGAGGTGCTGACGAACCCGCGGCACGAGCGGACGCAGTCGTTCCTGTCGAAGGTCCTGTAGCGCTCCACCGGGTGAGCCGCATACCGAAGGGGCCGGTACGGAATCCGTACCGGCCCCTTCGGCGTGCCCTGTCCGGGCGCACGGTGCGCTACTTCAGGCCCAGGACCAACGCGTCCGAGGGCGAGCCCCACACGGAGCGGGCCTCCGCGAACCCGGCCTCGCGCAGAGTGCGGGCGTGCCACTCGGCGGAGGGGGTGTCGCCGTCCGCGTGCTCGCCGTAGATCTCGAACCGCTTGGCGGTGGGCCCGGCGAGGACCGGGTCCTTGGCGGCGAGCTGCCACCACTCCTTCCAGTCCAGGGCGCCCTCGGCCTTGGCGCGGTCCATCCGCAGGTGGCGGTGGGCGCTCTCGGCGGCGTTGATCCGCGGGGTCGCGGGGTCGGGCATGTGGTCGGCGTTCATGAAGACGCCGCCGTCCCTGACGACTCCGGCGACCTGGCCGTAGAGCGTGGCGAGCGGCTCGCTGAAGAGCCAGTGCAGCGCGGTGGCGGTCAGCACGGCGTCGTACGAGTCGTGCGGCAGCGCGGCGGTCCAGTCGGGGTCCTTCAGGTCGGCGGTGACGAAGGTGACCCGGTCGTCCCCGGCGAAGGTGCCCTCGGCGATGGTGAGCAGCGCGGGGTCGAGGTCGACGCCGACGCTGGTCGCGTCCGGGAACCTCTTGAGCAGCCGGTCCGTAATACTTCCCGTACCGCATGCCAGATCCAGGACGCGCGGTGCGGTGCCGACCACGGCCTCGACCATGTCGAGCATGATCTGGAACCGCTCCTCGCGGTCGGGCAGGTACCACTGCTGCTGCCGGTCCCAGCTGTCCTGCCAGGCGCGCCAGTCGGCGCCGAGCGCGGCGGCGGCCTCGGTACCGGTCCCCGTTTCCGTCATCAGAACCCCTCCACTACGTAATACCCTAGAACGGCAAGCGGTCATTACTGGCCGACGAGATGACCATAGCCCGCCCTCGTAAGGACTACAAGTGGAACTGGCCTATTACTCGGACTACGCCGTACGCCTGGTCAACAGCGAGGAACCAGGCCGCAACAAGGACGTGCTGACGACCGTCGAGGCGATCAGGGACCTGTTCGGGCCGAGCACGCAGATGGCCCGCCGCGCCACGGACTCCGACGTCACGCGCTTCCGGTCCGTACGGGCCAGGCTGCGGGCGGTCTTCGAAGCGGCCGACGGCGGCGACGAGACGCTCGCGGTCGACCTGCTGAACTCACTGCTCCTGGAGTTCCCCGTCAGCCCGCAGATCTCGGGCCACGACCACCGGGACGACGACGACCGCCCGCTGTGGCACCTGCACCTGGCGGACCACCCCTCGAACGCGACGGCGGGGTACGCCGCGATCGCCGCGATGGGCCTCGCCTTCCACCTCACCGAGCACGGCGTGGACCGCCTCGGCCTGTGCGAGGCGCCGCCGTGCCGCAACGCCTACCTCGACACGTCCACGAACCGCTCCCGGCGCTACTGCTCGGACCGCTGCGCGACCCGGGCCAACGTCGCCGCCTACCGCGCCCGCAAACGCCTGGAGACGGAGCGCTCCGCCAGCACCGGGCGCGCCGCGCCCAGCGCCCAGCGCGCCAGCGCCAACGGCGAGCGGCGGCCCGGCGCGGGCGGCCGGTAGCGGAACCGGACCTTCCCGAGGACGAGTTCCTCGGGAACCACTCCGTAGTCCGTGCTGTCGCCGCCCGCGAACGCGTTGTCGCCGAGCACCCACCAGCCGCCCCCGCGCCGCTCCTTGGCCCGCTTGACCACCAACAGGTCCTGCTGGAAGGGGTGGCGCAGGACCACCACGTCACCGGGGCGCACCCGGGCCCCCCAGTGCACGAGCAGCCGGTCCCCGTGATGCAGCGTCGGCACCATCGAAGGGCCGGTCACCTCCGCGGCACCCCACGGCAGGACGGCCCTTCCGTGCTCGCTCTCCTGCGACAGCTCCGGCATCACCGGCACCTCCCCGGTCCTATCCTCCACGAGTCCCAGTCTGACCCTGGACTTTTGTCCTAAGCCCATGGGGGCACTCGCGAAAACGCGTCTCTCACGGAGTAATGTCCCACCTGAGAAGACGATCACGAGGAGGACAGCAACATGCTCACCCGCCTGTTTGCCCCCAAGGTGAAGGTCAGCGCGCACTGCGACCTGCCCTGCGGCGTGTACGACCCGGCCCAGGCCCGCATCGAGGCGGAGTCGGTCAAGGCCGTGCAGGAGAAGATGGCCGCCAACGACGACGCGCACTTCCAGGCGCGCGCCGTGGTCATCAAGGAGCAGCGTGCCGAGCTCGCCAAGCACCACGTCTCGGTGCTGTGGAGCGACTACTTCAAGCCCCCGCACTTCGAGAAGTACCCGGAGCTGCACCAGCTGGTCAACGACGCCCTGAAGGCCCTCTCGGCCGCCAAGGCCTCGACCGACCCGGCCACGGGCCAGAAGGCGCTGGACCACATCGCCCAGATCGACAAGATCTTCTGGGAGACCAAGAAGGCCTGACGCCCCGCGAAACGCGTTCCACCGACAGCACCCGGCATCCGCGCGGAGCCGGGTGCTGTCGTCGTTCCCGGGTGCCGTCGGCGGTCAGGGCCCGTGCGTGCCGCGGGGCCTGGCCAGGCCCAGGTCGTACGCGAGGATCGTGGCCTGGACGCGGTCGCGCAGGCCCAGCTTGCCGAGGAGTGCGTTGACGTGTGACTTCACCGTGCCGGTCGTGACGCCGAGCGCCCCGGCGATCTCGGCGTTCGTGTGGCCCGCGGCCACCAGGGCGAGGACCTCGCGCTCGCGGGGCGTGAGGGACTCCAGGAGTTCGGGCTCCGGGGCGGGGGCCGTGCCCGCGAAGGCGTCGATGAGGCGGCGCGTGACCGTGGGGGCCAGCATCGCCTCGCCGGAGGCGACGATGCGGATGCCCGCGAGGAGTTCCTCGGGCAGCGCGTCCTTCAGGAGGAACCCGGAGGCTCCGGCGCGCAGGGCGTCGTGGACGTAGGCGTCCTGGTCGAAGGTGGTCAGGACCAGCACGCGCGGGGGTGCGGTCACGCCGGGCGCCGACGTGAGCAGCCGGGTCGCCGTCAGGCCGTCCATGCCCGGCATCCGGATGTCCATCAGGACGACGTCCGGGGCGAGATCGGACGCCAGCTGCACGGCACGGGCGCCGTCCTCGGCCTCGGCCACCACCTGGAGGTCCGGTTCCGCGTCGACGATCGCCGCGAATCCCGCGCGGACCACGGCCTGGTCGTCGACGACCATCACTCGGACGGGGGTGTCGCCGGTGGGGTGATCGGTGGTGATGGGGTGCCTCCTCGGCTAGGGCGCCACCGGCTGTGGGAGCGGCCGTGGTTCGTCTGCGTCATCTGCGGCTGCGTCATCTGCGGCTACGGCAGCTGCGGCTACGTCGCCGGGGGCCGTCACCTCGCGCAGCGCGGCCAGCAGGTCGCGCATCGCCGACAGGCCCGCCCGCGCCGCGTCCGCCACGCCGCTCAGGTCGCCCGCCTCGGCCCGCGCGACCACCGCGTCGGCGTGCCGCAGGACTTCGCCGCGCAGTTCCACGGCGATGCGGCGGCGCTCCTCGTGCGCCTCGGCGACCGCCGACCACACGGTGGCCGTCAGCGCATGGTCCTCCCAGGCCCTGACGCGTTCGCGCCGCGTCCGTACGCCCGCGCCGAGGCCCCAGAGCGCGGCCATCGGCAGGAGGAACACCCCGCCGACGATGGCCACCAGGAAGATCATGAGCCCGAAGCCGCCGCCCTTTTCGAGGTCCGCGATGCCGTCGGCCGACGCGAGGGCCAGGGTGGACAGGCACAGCCCGGTGGCCGCCACGCCCAGCGCGGGCCAGGTGGCCCCCGCGGGGCCCGCGAACGCCCCCACGGCGTACACGGCGACGCACTCCGCGATGCCGCCCGCCGCCGCCAGGCACAGGGCCACATCGGGCGACAGCAGCCCGAACGCGAGGCCGAGCGGCGCGAACCAGGCGGTGCCGAGGACCGCGCAGAGCACCGCCCAGGGCGCCCGGCGCCGCCACAGCAGCGGGAGCGCGTGCGCGACGGCGGGGCCGCAGGCCAGGGCGACGGCGGTGGGTTCATCGATGAGGACCGCGAAGACCGGGAGCGTGGCGACGGCGACGGCGACCGCCCCGTCGGACAGGTCCAGGCCGCGCAGGGCACGGTGGCGTACGGTCCGGTGGCCCAGCGCGCCCGTGGCGCCCGGCAGCCTGGCCCGCACCGACCACCCGGGCCCGTCCTGCCGCGCCCCGGCCACGAGCGAGCCGCCGAGCGCACCGGCCCGCTCCCGCATGCCCGCGGTCCCCCGCCCCGACCCGAGCGGCTGCCGTCCCGCGAGCCCGCCGCCCGGCGTCCCGCCCGCCGCCCCGTCGTCCTCGACCGTGACATGGACGGTGTCCTCGGGAGCCTTGGACAGGATGTGGATGCGTACCGTCGCACCGGGGGCGTAGCGGAGCGCGTTCGTGAGGGCCTCGCGGACGATGCCGAAGGCCGCTTCGGCCACCGGGCCCGTCAGCCGCGCCGCCTCCGGTGCCACGGTCACGGCGGGGCGCAGGCCCAGGCGTGCGAAGCCCGCGGCCAGTTCGGTGACGCGGTCCTCCAGGGCGCTCTCGTCGTCCGCCGCCGCGGTCCGCATCAGCGCCACCAGCCGGTGCAGTGCCGCCGCGGTCTCGCGGCCGGTGTCCGCCGCGAACTCCAGCGCCTGTGCGGCCAGTTCCGGCTTGCGGTCGCCGAGCCGCAGGGCGGCGTCCGCGGTGACCACGACCGAGGTGAGGTGGTGGGCGCTCACGTCGTGCAGTTCGCGGGCGAGGCGCTCGCGCTCGGTGACGGCGGCGCGGGCACGCTCGGACTCGGCCCGCGCAAGCTCCCGCGCGGCGGACCGCCGCCCGGCGAGCCAGCGGCGGCGGCTGCGGCCGAGGCCCGCGACGACCAGGAAGAGCACGCAGTTGACCGCGCCCTCACCGACCGCCTCGGTGGCCGAGTCGAACAGCACCGCCGAGCGGCCCGCTTCGCAGAGCGCCAGGCCGGTTGCGACGACGGCGGCCGTCCGCCCGGGGCTGCGCACCGCGACCGAGTACAGGGCGACCAGCAGGCTCAGCGCGTGCAGGAGCGTCGCGTCCTCCGGCAGGGGCAGACAGGCGAGCAGGACGGCCTCGACGGTGAGCGCCGCGGCGACGGGGCGTCGGCGGCGTACGCCGAGCGCCGCGGTGATCACGACCGCGGCGGCGAGCGCCGCCATCAGCTGGCCCGGGCCCACCGGGTCGTCCTCGCGCAGGGTGCGCCCCGGCCAGTAGGCCAGTTGCTGGACCGCCAGCAGGACGGGCAGCAGCCAGTTACGTATTCGCTCCATATCGGGCTCGATGATACGGAGGGGCTCTCTATCCCTGGTTGGAGAGCGTGATCGTGCGGGCGGCCGACGCTTCGGCCGGGCGCGGCAGGAATGCTGGTGGGCATGACCGCGACACCCTCCCCCGCTTACCCCGCATATCCCGCCTACCCCGCCCATCCCGCTCCCCCCTCCCCCGTCCCGCCGCTCCCCTACCACCGCCTCGCCCTGATCACGGGACGGCACCGCTGGTGGCGTCCCCTGGCCGGAACCGCGCTGCTGCTTGCGGGCGCCGTCGCCGCGACGCTCGTGGTGCTGCTGGCCGGTGAGATCGCGGGCGCGCTCCTGAACCGGCCCGTCGGCAAGGACGGCTCCCGCGTCTGGGGCGGCATCGGGGAGATGGGGGTGGCGCTGCTGTCGCTCGCGGTGCTCACGCCGGTGGTGTTCGCGGCCGCGCACTGGGCCCAGCGGCGCCCGGCGGGCACGCTCTCCTCGGTGACCGGGCGGCTGCGGTGGCGCTGGCTGGGGCGCTGTCTCGTGGTCGCGCTGCCGCTGGTCGTCGCGTCGCTGGGGATCATGCTGCTGCTGCCCGAGTCGGGGGGCGGCGGCGCCGAGAACACCGCGGGCGGCACGGAGTGGGCCGGGTGGCCCGACTTCCTGCTCGGCCTCGCGATGGTGTGCGTGCTCGTGCCGTTCCAGGCGTCGGCGGAGGAGTACGCGTTCCGGGGCTGGCTCACCCAGGCGGTCGGCGCCTGGTGCCGTTCGCCGTGGGTGGCGATCGTGCCGCAGGCGCTGCTGTTCGCCTCGGCCCACGGCTGGGGCACGCCGTGGGGCTTCGCGGACCTCGTGGTGTTCGGCCTGGTGGCGGGCGTGCTGACGGTCCGTACCGGCGGGCTTGAGGCGGCGATCGGGCTGCACGTGGTCAACAACCTGCTGGCGATGGGCATATCGGCCGCGATCGCCGGGGCCCTCGCATCCGACGAGACGGCCGCGGACATGGACTGGATGTCGGTGGGCGTCGACGTGGTGATGCTGCTCGGGTACGCGGCGATCGTGCTGCGCCTCGCGGGACGGCGCCGGATCACCGCGGTCTCCGACCCCGCGTCCTTCCCCGCGCCCGCTCCCGCCCCGGCCCCGCCGGTATGGGTCTCGCACTGAGCCGGTCCCACGAGGCGCGTACTTAATCAGTTGCCCCGCCCCGCCCCGCGCTGCTGCACTTGCGGCAGCCGGGGCGAGCCCGGTGGAGTCTGCGAAGGAGCAGGAAATGCGGCGTTCGTGCATGTCCCACGCGAAAGGAATTCCCACTTCCCCAAAGGACATGACGGTACGTGCATTCACCTGCCCCGCGCCTTCCGCGCACCCTGAACCTGGGCATTCTGGCCCACATCGACGCCGGTAAGACCAGCCTGACCGAGCGGCTCCTGCATGCCGCAGGTGTCATCGACGAGGTCGGCCGCGTCGACGACGGAAACACGCAGACCGATTCGCTCGCCCTGGAGCGGCAGCGCGGCATCACCATCAAATCCGCGGTCGTCTCCTTCGCCGTCGACGGCACGACGGTCAATCTGATCGACACCCCCGGTCACCCGGACTTCATCGCCGAGGTGGAGCGGGTCCTCAGCGTGCTCGACGGCGCCGTGCTCGTGGTCTCCGCCGTGGAGGGCGTCCAGGCGCAGACCCGCGTCCTGCTGCGGACGCTGCGGCGGCTGCGCATCCCCACGCTGATCTTCGTGAACAAGACGGACCGCGGCGGCGCCCGTTACGACGGCGTGCTGCGGCACATCGCCGAGCGGCTGACCCCGGACGTCGTCCCGATGGGCACGGTCTCCGGCATCGGCACGCGCGAGGCGCGCTTCGCCCCGTTCACCGCCCGCAGCGCCGGGTCCGGCGGCTTCACCGCCCGGCTGACCGAGCTGCTCGCCGGGCACGACGACACGCTCCTGGCCGCGTACGTCGACGACCCGGCGTCCCTCTCGTACGACCGGCTGCGCACCGAGCTGGCCCGGCAGACCCGGCGTGCCCTCGTGCACCCGGTGTTCTTCGGCTCGGCGGCCACCGGCGTGGGGGTGCGGGAACTGACGGACGGGATCAGTGAGTTGCTGCCCGGCGTCGCCGGGGACGCCGAAGGGCCGGTCTCCGGCAGCGTGTTCAAGGTCGAGCGGGGCACGGCCGGGGAGAAGATCGCGTACGTCCGCATGTTCTCCGGCACCGTCCGCACGCGCGACCGCCTGGCCATCGGCGACGGCGGGGGCGGGGCGGCCCGCGAGGGCAAGGTCACGGGCATCGGCGTCTTCGAGGCGGGCACGGACGTCCAGCGCACGGAGGTCCGCGCGGGGCAGATCGGCAAGCTGCGCGGGCTCGGGGACGTACGGATCGGGGACGTGATCGGCGTACCCCGCGAGGGAGTCGAGTACGGCGCGCACTTCTTCGCGCCGCCGACCCTCGAAACGGTCGTCACCCCGCTGCGCGCCGCCGACCGCGGCGCCCTGCACCTCGCGCTCACCCAGCTCGCCGAGCAGGACCCGCTGATCGGCCTGCGGCAGGACGCCGTCCGCCAGGAGGTCTCGGTCTCGCTCTACGGAGAGGTGCAGAAGGAGGTCGTCCAGGCGACGCTCGCCGAGGACTTCGGGCTCGACGTCTCCTTCCGGGAGACCACGACGATCTGCGTCGAGCGGGTCGTCGGGACCGGTTCGGCGTACGAGATCATCGACAAGGACCCCAATCCGTTCCTGGCCACGGTCGGGCTGCGGGTGGCGCCCGCGCCGGTCGGCGCCGGGGTGGAGTTCCGCCTCGGGGTCGAGCTCGGCTCGATGCCGTACGCGTTCTTCAGGGCCGTCGAGGACACGGTCAGGGAGACGCTCCACCAGGGAGTCCACGGCTGGCGCATCCCCGACTGCACGGTGACGATGACGCACTGCGGCTACTGGCCGCGGCAGAGCCACGCCCACGGCACGTTCGACAAGAGCATGTCGAGCACCGCGGGGGACTTCCGGAACCTGACGCCGCTGGTCCTGATGGACGCGCTGCGGGCGGCGGGCACGGCGGTGCACGAGCCGATGCACCGGTTCCGGCTCGACGTGCCCGCCGACACGGTCGGGGCGGTCCTGCCCGTCCTCGCCCGGCTGCGCGCCGTCCCACACACGCAGACGACCAGCGGGGCGTCGTACCACCTGGAAGGGGACATCCCCGCGCAGCAGGTGCACGCGCTGGAGCAGCAGCTGCCCGGACTCACGCGCGGCGAGGGCGAGTTGGAGTCCGCCTTCGACCACTACGAGCGGGTGCGCGGCGGCGCCGTACCGACGCGTGAGCGGACCGATCACGATCCGCTGCACCGCAAGGAGTACCTGCTGCGGGTGGTGCGCAGGACGAGTGGCGGCGGACGGGAGGGGACCGCCGCCACTGCGGCCCGGTGACACTTCCGATGCTGCGGGCGCCCCTCAGGCGTCCCGCAGCGGACGGGTCAGCGCCCGCAGCCGCTCGCGGTCCGCGATGATGTTGATCTCCACGATCCGGCCGTCCACGACCGTGAAGGACCCGAGCGAGACCGCCTCGCCGCCGGGGAGCGCGACCAGGCCCGGCATGCCGTTGAGGAACACCAGGTGCTGGTCCGCGGCGACCCGCGCGAACATCGCGGCCTGTCCGGCCACTTCCGCGGCGCCGCGCACCACCTTGGAGAGCCCGGACGACAGCTCGCCGGTGTCCGCGCGCAGCACGACGTCCGGGTCGAGGAGTTCGAGCAGCGCGTCGAAGTCACCGGCGCGCGTGGCGGCCATCCATGCCTCGACGACCTCGCGCTGCTTGGCGACGTCGGTCTCCGCCGCGGGTGTGGAGCCCTGCACGCGGCGGCGGGCCCGGCTGGCCAGCTGCCGGGTGGTGGCCGCCGAACGCTCCACGATGGGCGCGATCTCGTCGAAGGGCACGGCGAACATGTCGTGCAGCACGAACGCGAGCCGTTCGGCGGGCGCCAGCGTCTCCAGTACGACGAGGAGCGCGAGGCCCACCGAGTCGGCGAGCAGCACCTCCGCCTCGGGGTCGGCCGCGTCGGCGCGGGTCACGACCGGGTCCGGGATGTGGGTCTCGCCGAAGGCCTGCACGGACGCGTCGAGGGAGTCCTCGCGCCGGGACTGCCGGGTGCGCAGCAGGTCGAGGCAGATGCGGCCGACGACGGTGGTCAGCCAGCCGCCCAGGTTCCGCACCTCCTCCGCGTCCGGGGCGTCCGCCGTGCGGCTCAGCCGGAACCACGCCTCCTGCACCGCGTCCTCGGACTCGCTCAGCGAGCCGAGCATGCGGTACGCCACCGCGTTCAGCCGGGGTCTGTGCTCCTCGAACCGCGCCGCGAGGGCGACTTGAGCCGATCCGTTCTCGTTCATCCTTCAATTGAACAGGAGGTTCAGCCGACGCGGTCCGCCGCCCTGGGATCCTCGGCCGGGGCCACCGGTCCAGGACGACGCATGAGCAGGACCGAGACGACCCCGAGCACCGCCGCGCACAGCGTGGAACCGATCGTGATGGCGGCGAACCCGCTGCGCGAGGCGTCGTCGGCGTCGCCCGCGAAGCTGGCGAACAGCGAGCCGAAGAGCGACACCGCGATGGCCTCGCTGCCGAGGCGCACCGTGTTGATCCAGCCCGCTCCCATGCCCGCCTCGTCCGCCGGGACGTGCGCGAGCGCCTCGCCGTCGACGAGACCCGCCTGCAGCCCGAACCCGATGCCGACGACCACCATCGGCAGCGCCATCCAGGCGAGCCCGGGAGCGGCGGTCGCGCCCGCAAGGACCAGACCCGCGACCAGCAGACCGATGCTCCACGTGAAGATGGTGTGGGCCGGTGTGCCGCGGGCGGTCATGCGGGCGGCGATGAGCGGGGCGACGAGGACGGGCAGCGTCAGGAACATCAGGTACGCGCCGCTGGCGCCCGCCGAGGCGCCGTACGCGCCCTGGAAGAACACCGGCAGATAGGCGACCGCGTTGGTGAAGGTGAACGACGCCACCGCGACCACCAGCGTGATGCCGGAGAAGCGCCTGCTGCGCAGGGTGCCCAGACTCAGCAGCGGGTTGGGCGCGGTCGACTCCCGCCAGGCGAAGAGGCCGTAACAGCCGATGCCGACGGCCGTGCAGAGCAGGAAGGGCGGCGAGGCCCAGCCCGTCGCCGAGCCGAGCGCGAGGCCGCCGAGGGTGACGGTGGTCGCCGTGCAGAAGAGCGCGGCGCCCGCCCAGTCGATGCGGGCGGCGCGCCGCTTCTCGTGGGCGGCGGCCCGGCGGATCAGCGGCATGCCCGCGCACGCGACGACCAGGCAGGCCAGCTGGAAGCCGTAGACGAGGCGCCAGCCGGAGAGCTGGGTGAGCAGTCCGCACAGGGACGGGCCGAATGCCAGGGAGAGACCGGCGACCGAGCCGAGGAAGGCGAAGGCGCGGGTGCGCTGTTCGCCCTCGAAGTTCGACGACACGACGGCCGAGCCCACCGAGAAGACGGCCCCGGCCCCCGCCCCCGCCACCAGCCGGGCCCCGTCAAGGACCCAGTAGTTGCCCGCGACGAGGCTGAGCGCGGAGCCCGCGCCGAACGTGAGGAGTCCGAAGAGCAGCGCCTGCCAGCGCCCGATGATGTCGGCGACGGAGCCCCACACGAGGGTCGAGCAGGCGAACGTCAGGTTGTATCCGTTGAGGACCCACTGCTCGCCCACCGACGAACTGCCCAGGTCGTCGGAGATGTCGCCCAGGGACACCGCGGTGCCGGACACCGACAGCGGGACCGTGAAGATGGCGAGCAGGATGACGGGCATGAGCAGGCGCGTGCCGGGCGCCGGGGCGCCCGGCCGCTCACGCGTGGAGCTCATCGGCGGCGGACACACGGCACTCGTCGAGGAAGTCGACGATGTGTCCGAACACGTCAAGGGCGGCGTTGCGGCCGATGAACGCGTCCAGGTGGCCGTAGCCCGGCACCTCCACGTATCTGACGTCCATCTCGGGATACCGGCGCTTGAGGACGTCGTGGCAGATCTCGTTCGAGTCGTACCAGAAGCGGTTGTCGCTGCCGGAGAGCAGCATGAGCGGGGTCCCGAACGAACCGGCCTCGTCGAGGGCGTTCTTCGGCAGTGCGTCGTAGCGGCCGTCGCTGTCGTTGTACCGCATCATCGTGTGGGCCAGTTCGATGCTGCGCAGATGCGGCAGGATCCACATCGGCACCGTGCCGTACAGGTCGGCGAGGCGGTCGTGGGTGACCTCGTCGAGGTTGTCGTGCTCGAAGAGCGAACCGCCCACGCCCCACGAGTCGTTGTGCAGGATCTGGCAGTTGGGGTCCTTGCACTCGGCGCCCAGCGACACCTCGGCGAAGATCAGCGAGTGCTTCGACCACATGCCGACCTTCTTGAAGTCGGTGGGGATGTTGACGAAGCGGGAGCGCAGCAGCTCCCCGCCGAAGTGCAGGCGCGCCCGCGTCTTCCAGGACATCTTCGGGGTGAGGAACACGCCCTGCGCGACGACTCCGGACAGGCCCGGCACCAGACCGGCCGCCATGCTCAGCGACAGGCACATCGCCCCGATGCAGTGCGCCACGACGAGGAGTTCGCGCCCTTCGATGCGCTCCTTGATCAGGGACACGGCCTCGGGGATGTCGTAGAGCGCCACGTCGTCGAAGGTGTACCGGACCCGGCCCTCGTTGTAGGGCAGTCGGCAGCTGCCCCGCCAGTCCAGGAGCCAGGGCTCGTAGCCCGAGTCGAGCAGGACGTCCACCAGGTTGCGGGTCTCGGGCAGCGTGAACATGTCCGCCGACGCGGTCAGTCCGTGCAGGACCAGGACGACCGGGCGGTCGGTGGAGCCGTCCTCGGGGGCGACCCGGGTGAGGCCGAGCCGGGTGCCGTCGGAGGCGGTGAAGGGGATGTCCTCGACGCGGTCGCCGAGTGCGTGGTGGAGGGGCCTCAGCGTCGTCATCGGGTCTGCTCCCTTTTGATCATCAGCTTCCTGATCTTGCGTTGCAGCTTGTCCTGGTCCCGGTCGATGGCGTCCTTGCGCAGGTCGAGGAGTTCGGCGACGGCGCGCAGGGACGGCTCCGCGAGGCCCATGCCGACCTGGACGAAGAACCAGGAGAGCCAGGCCAGCTTGGCGAGCCGCCGCTCCTGCGACGACAGCCTCGGGTCGACCTCGATGCCGTCGATCTGGTCGGGCACGTAGCTCTTGCCGGGGACCTTGACGACACCGGCCAGGGTCGCCGGTTCGTTCTCGCGGCCGAGGGTGACCTCGATGGTCCTGGTCTGCTTCCAGAAGTCGCGGCTGGCGCGGGCCGTCTTCCAGCCCTCCAGCCACCAGCGGCCGCCGTCGCGGTCCACCAGGACCAGCCGGTAGCGCAGCAGCGGGTGGTCGCTGCCGTGCCGCAGCGGGACGCCCTCGTCGGGGCGGACCCAGATCTCGCCCGCCTCCACGGTCAGCGGTTCCGGGTGCAGCCGCTCGCAGAACACCTCACCGCGGACATCGATCTTCCGGTGGCGTACGACCTGGTACATGCTGGCGATGGACAGGGTGAGCGCCATCCTGCACTTGGCGTCGCGCTCCCCGCCGACCGGGCCGACCCGGCCCTTGGTCCGCTCGCGGAACTGCAGGTAGGGCGGGTCCTCGCGGCTGGGCAGCCGGGCGACGCCGTCCTTCGCCATCCGCTCGAAGGCCTTCAACTGCGCCTGCGATCCGTACCGTTCGGCCTCCGGGAGCCGGTGGCGCGCGACGAAGCGGTCGGTGCGCTCCGAGCCCGCCTCCGGGCCGAACATCAGCGCCTCGAAGAGCTTCATGGCGGTGGGGCTGCGCAGGATGCGGATCAGGAAGTCCAGTTCGGGCACCGGCTCGGAGGCGTGCCGCGCGAGCAGGTCGTCGCGCCAGTCGCGCCAGTTGGCCACCCGTACGTTCATCCCGGCCAGCTTCATGTCCTTCACCAGCTGGGGCAGGGTCTCCGCGCGGCCGGTGACGTTGTAGTTCTGGCCCCACGCGGCGGGGTCGAAGACCACGGCCGCCGTCACCTTGCTGATCCAGTCCACCGGCGCGAGGTTCATGAACTTGAAGGCGGGCACGGTCCGGTAGCGGGAGAACGCGCCGATCAGCCCTGTGCTGAGGTCGTGCGGGTTGTACACGCCCGTGCGGGTGTGTCCGCCGATCGCGCCGGGCCGCAGGAACGTGACGGTCAGACCGTGCTCACGGGCGCGCCGCAGCACCGCCTCGGCCGCCCACTTCGACTTGTCGTAACCGGCGAAGAGTCGGTCGATGTGCGCGACCGGGTCGTCCTCGCCCATCTTCTCGATGCCGACCTCGTTGAAGACGGCGACCGAGGAGATGTGGTGCAGCGGCTTGGCGCGGCCCGTCATCGCCAGTTCGGCGAGGGCCAGCGGGCCCAGGACGTTGGTCTGGCGCAGCGAGGGGTAGCCGCGCAGGAAGTCGACGGCGGCGGCCACGTTGACGATCGAGTCGACGTCCTGGGCGAGACCGTCCCAGACCTCCTGCGACAGTCCCAGGCACGGCTGCCTGAGGTCGGCGGCGAGGACGGTGACGCGGCGCCGCACCTCGGCGGTCCAGGGCTGGTCGAAGCCGGCCAGGGCGTCGCCGATGCGCCGTTCGGCCGCCGCGTCGTCGGCCGCGCGCACCAGGCACACCACGTGGGCGTCGCCCTGCCGCAGCAGGTCGAGCAGGAGGTGGCTGCCGAGGTAGCCGGTGGCGCCGGTCAGCAGGATGCGGCGGGGCGGCACGGGGTCGGCCTGACGGCTGAACGGCAGCCGGTCGGCGAGCGCGAGGTCGGCGAGGATCGCCTCCAGGTCCTCGTTCGCGCCGTCGTCCGAGGCGCGGACGACGACCGGGGCGATCGACGCGTTCGGGCGGGCTGTTGTGCTCTCCGGGGTACTGGGGAGCACGACGGGGGCGGCCGCGACGGTGGGTGCCGCGGCGGGCGTCGGCGCGGGGGCTGTCGCGGAGGCCGACGCGGAGGCCGCGGAGGCCGTCGTGGGCAGGCCCAGGGCCTTGGCCCAGCGCTGGGCCAGGCGCCGCGGCCTGGCGTCGGCGAAGACGTCGTCGAGGGTCAGCTGTACGTCCAGCTCCCGCGCCATCAGCGCGACGAGCTCGACGGCGTCCACGGAGGACAGACCGGCGTCGAACAGGTCCGTCTCGGAGTCGGGTGCGCCACCGGGCAGGAAGCGGGCGGCGCGGGCCGCGATGTCCGCGGCGACCTCCGCAACGCCTCGCGCCGGGCGTGCCGCCGCGGGATCGGTGGGATTCGTCGGCGTCGTCGTGCCGGCAGGCTGCGCGGCGGCAGGTCCGGCCGGCGGCTTCCGGAAGTGCGCGAGGAGATCGGACGCGGCGGCCCTGCCGGGGCCGCGCCGCTCGATCGCCTCCTCCTCGGGACGCCGGTTGACACTGCGGTTGCGACTCGTGCCGCTGGCCGCCTCAGGCATTGCTGTCCTCCGCTGCGTGATCGGATGCGGAGTCCCAGGAACGGAACTCCCGAAGTGGTGCGAGCCCCACCGCTGTCTCCAGGCGGGGTGCGTCGACGTCGCCGCCGCCCAGGCGGGACACCAGGCGTCGGGCGGGAATGTTGCGGGGCGTGTTGTCGGCGATCAGGCGCACCGTGGTGCAGCCGTGGGCCTCGGCCCGGTCGGCCAGCCACTGCAGCAGCCGGTCCTCGACGCCCCGGCCGAGCACCCGGCAGCTCATCATCCAGGCGACGACTTCGAGCGCGTCGCCGTCGACGGTGACGGCCAGGACGCCGATCTGCCCGTACGCGCCGAAGCGGTCCCGCGCGGTCGCCGTCCACACCTCGCCGCTCTGCCGCAGCCGCGCCAGTTCGGCGGGGTCCAGGGGACGGGGCCGCAGGTTGAACTGGTTGGTGCGCCTGCTGAGCTGGACGGTGCGCTCGGCCGTCTCCTCGGTCACCGGCTCGATGTCGAGTTCGAGCCGGAGGTTCTCCAGGAAATCGGCGAAGCCGAGCTGGGCCCGGGCCTCGTCGCGCACCTGCTCCTGACGGTAGAAGTCGGCCCGTGCGGAGTCCTCCGCCGTCGCGGCCCGCGGCACCATCGGCCAGAGCCTGGCGACGAAGTCGGCGAGCTCGTCCGCGCTCGGGCAGGTGAGGCAGAGCACTTCCGGGAGCTGTGCGCGGACCCCGGCGATCTCGACGGGGTTGTCGTCGAGGAAGAGGAAGCTGTCGAGGCCGAGCCGCAGCTCGTCGGCGATCCTGACGATCCGGGTCCACTTGGGTTCCCAGGCGGCGGAGATCGCGGCGAAGTGCTCGCGGCGCAGCGGGCTGTCGGGGCGGTCGAGGATGCGGTGCACGGTCTCCTCGTCGTTGTTGGAGACCATGGCGAGCAGGACCCCCGCCTCCCGCCACTGCAGCAGCCGGGCGGCGAGCAGCGCGCGGGCGCCGGTGAAGTCGACGTTCTCCGGGCCGACTTCACCGGCGATGCCGCTCCACAGCGTTTCGTCGCCGTCGACGACGATCACCTTGGGCGCCCGGCGGCGGACCCGCTGGAGGACGTCGGCGAGGCGCAGCGCCACCAGTGCCTGGAACTCGTCCTGGAAGGGCAGGTGGGCCATGGCGTCGGTGTGGGGGTCGAACACGTCCGCCACCGGGTAGTCGTCGTCGGTCCAGGTGTCCGAGGGCAGGACGGCGATGCCGGGCACGTCGGCGAGGCGTCCCGTCACCTGCTTTTCCCAGTCCCGCAGTCGGCCGTCGGCGTCGGCGCTCTCCGGGAGGACGCTCTCCGGCAGGAAGGCGACGACGAGCGGCTTGCGGGTGCGCTCCGCGAGGGAGCGCAGCGCGGCCGGGTACTCGTCGGCGAGCTGGTCGAGCAGCACGTCCTCGGGGCCGCTCCCGGCGTCCGTGAACCGGGTCAGGTCCCCTGGCCGCAGCAGCACGAGGCCGACGGCCGTCGAAGCCTCGACGAACACGCTGCCCGGATCGTGCAGGCTCGCGAGGACCTGGTGGTACGGCGCCTCCGCCACGTCGAAGGGCCCGTCATCGGCTCCGGCGTCCTGCATGGCGAAGGACAGCATGGCCGGGAGGTTGCCGAGGGCGAAGGTCGCGGCGAGGGCGATCTGGGGGGTGGCCTCGGGGGCGGGGACGGGGGTGGGGGTGGGCAGGGCTTCGGTCTGACCGGTGGCGGTAGGCGCCGTCGCCGACATGGTCGCGTCCGCCGCGAACTCCCCGGCGAGGTGCAGGAACTCCGTGGCCAGGGACGCGCAGGCCGCGTCGTCGAGTACGTCGGTGTTGTATTCGAGGCCGACTTTCCCGAGGCCCGGCATCACCGTGACCATCAGGTCCAGGTCGGAGTAGCCCGTGCCCGCGGGGACGATGCGCAGCCCCTCCGCGGCTCCCGCCTGCGGCGGCATGTAGTTGAAGTAGACCTCGACGAGAGGCGCGTCCTGCCGGTACAGGCCTTCCTGGACGAGGGCGGACATCGCGTCGAAGAACGTGACGCCGCGCTCCAGGACCCTGCTGAGCCGACTGTCGGTGCGCCGCAGCACGTCCTCGGCGGTGTCCGTGGCGTCGACCTGGGCGGCGTACGGGATCGGCAGCCCGAAGTATCCGACGGCGTCGAGGGCGGACACGTGCATGCGGGTGTCCACGGGAACCGCGAGGACGAACCGGTCGCGGTCGCGCACCCGGGCCAAGTGCGCGGTGAGCGCGCCGAGCCAGAACGCGGCGGGCGTGATGCCGAGCGCCCTGGCCCGGCCCTCCACCTGCTCCTGGAGGTCCTTCGGCAGGTCCGCCAGGTGCATGGCCGAGCGGAACGACCGCTGCGCGGGGCGCGGGGCGGCCAGTTCCAGGTCGAGCCTGCGGGCACCCACGAAGTCCGTACGCCAGTCGCCCGACGCCCCGGACCGGGCCCCGGACTGCGCGTCGGTCCCGCCCTGGGCCCGCAGCAGCAGGTCGATGTCGCGGTTGGTGACCGTGGCGGGCGGCTCGGCACCGGCGAGTCCGGCACCCAGACCGTGCGCCACGAGCATGAGCGAGGCCAGGTCGGAGACGGCGTGGTGCGCGCCGAACACGAGGATCTGCTCGCCGGACGGACGGGCGAGCAGCTCGAACCGCCACAGCGGGGCGGTGGCCAGGTCGAACGGCGGCTCCATCAGCGCGCACAGCCGCTCGTCGACGTCGGTGTCCTCGGCGACGTCCGACCAGCGCACCAGGTCGCCGTCGAGCGAGCGACGCACCTCCAACTGCTGCCCGCCGTCGGCGTCCGGGACGATCGCGGTGCGCAGCGCGGCGTGCCGGGCGGCGAGCGAGGAGACGACCTCGGCGAGCCGCTGCGGGGTCGTCGGCGCGGTGAGCCGCACGGCGAGTCCGATGTGGTGCGTGACGCCCGGTGTGCCGTGCTGTTCGGCACGGAGGAGCCGGACGACGTCGCGGGTGGCCGGGTGGCGTACGACGTCGTCGACGGTCTCGTCGACGGCCGTGCTGTCGGCCGCACCGTCGATGGCGCCGTCCGACGACGCCGCCTCGGTCGTCCCTTCCGCTCCCGCGATCAGTTCGTCGGCGATGGAGTCCACACTGGCGCCGTTGAAGAGCGAGGCGATCGGCACGGACCGGCCGAAGTCGGCCTCGATCAGGCTGCGGATCTGCATGGCCATCACGGAGTCGAGGCCCTGCCCGACAAGTGCCGCGCCGGTGTCGAGCTCCGCGGTGTCGAAGCCCATCGTCGCGGCGAACCGGTACCGCAGCCGGTCCACGACTGCGTCCCGCGAGTCGAGCGAGAGCCGTCCGCCCGTGTCCGCCCGGCGCCCCTGACGGGACCCCGCGAGGCGGCGGCGCGGCGGGAACAGGCCGACGAGGAGCGGGGGCAGCAGCGCCGGTTCGGTGGTGCGCAGGACGGGTTCGTTGAGGGCCGCCGCCAGGAGCAGCGCGTCGTCCGCGTCCCGGGTGAGCGCCGCGTCCAGGAGCGCGAGCCCCTGCTCGGTGGAGAGGGCGGCGATGCCCCCGCGGTTGATCCGCTCCAGATCGGCGTCGCCGAGGTGCCCGGTCATGCCGGTCGCCTCGGCCCACAGGCCCCAGGCCAGGGAGAGTCCGGGCAGTCCGGCCCGGCGGCGCTGCTGCATCAGCGCGTCGAGGAACGCGTTGGCGGCCGCGTAACTGCCCTGGCCCGCGCCGCCGAGGACGCCCGCGAGGGAGGAGAAGACCACGAAGGAGGACAGCTCCGCCCCTGCGGTCAGCGTGTGCAGGTTCCAGACGCCGTCGGTCTTCGGCCGCAGCACGGCGTCGAGGCCGTCCGCGTCGATGGACTCGACGACGGCGTCGCGGAGCACGCCCGCGGCATGGACGACGGCGGTCAGCGGATACTCCTGCGGCAGGTGGCGCAGGACGCGGGCCAGCTGCTCGCGGTCGGCCGCGTCGCAGGCGACGACGGTGACGCGGGCTCCCGCGGCGGTGAGTTCGTCGCTCAGGGCGGCGACGCCGTCGCCGGTGGGGCCGCGGCGGGACAGCAGGAGGAGGTGCCGGGCGCCGAGCCGGGCGGCGTGCCGGGCCACCTGCGCGCCGAGGCCGCTCGTGCCGCCGGTGATCAGGACGGTGCCCGTGCCGAGAGCGGCGGCGGGTGCGGCTCCCGGGGCCGGCTGCGCGTCTTGGGGGCGGAGGGCGGGGACGTACAACTGCCCCTCCCTGAGCACGAGTTCATGCGAGCCGGAGCGCAGGACGTCCGACAGTGCCTGCGGGTCAAGCCCGTCGGTGCCGGTGTCGGTGTCGGTGTCGGTGTCGGTGTCGGTGTCCACGAGGAGTACGCGGCCGGGGTTCTCGGCGCGTGCGGCCCTGGCCAGACCCCAGACGGGGGCCTGGGCGAGGTCGAGCGCGACGTCGGGCGCCTCGGCTCCGGTGAGCACCGCGCGACGGGTCAGCACGACCAGCCGCGCCGAGGCGGGCCGGTCCTGCGCCAGCCACTCCTGAATCCGCCCCAGGGTGTCGTGGAGGACGGCCCGCGCACGGGCGGCGTCGTCGTCTCCGGCAGCGGTGACGGCGGCGGCCGTGGCGGCGACGTCGAGGACCGTCACGTCCGAGGTCTCCGAAGTCTCCGAGGCCTTCGAGGTCTTCGAGGCCTTCGAGGCCTTTGGATCCGCGGCCTTCCCGCCGTCACCGTCACCCGGCGCGTACGGCGACCAGGTGAGGGACAGCAGCGACTGCGTGCTGTTGTCCGGGGTGGCGAGATCACCGGCGGCCACCGGTCGTACGAGGAGGGAGTCGATCCGCGCGACCGGCGTGCCGGACGGATCGGCCGCCTCCACCGTGAACGTGTCGTCGCCGGTGGGCACAATGCGTACGCGCACCTCGTTCGCGCCCCGGCCGTGCAGCGTGACCGCGCCGAAGGAGAAGGGCAGCGGCGTGGCGCCGTCGAGGCCGTCCACGGCCGCGGCCTGCAGTGCGGCGTCGAGGAGGGCGGGGTGCGCTCCGAAGCGCCGCGCCTCCTCCGCCTGCCGCCCGGGCAGGGCGACCTGCGCGAGGATCTCGCCGTCGAGCCGCCACACGTCGGACAGGCCCTGGAAGGCGGGCCCGTACTCCAGACTGGCGTCGGCCATCGTGTCGTAGTGCGTGGCGGCGTCGAGCCGTTCGGCCCCCGCGGGCGGCCATGCGGCGCCGTACAGCGGGTTGTCGGCCGACGAGCCGTCGCCCGGGGACCCGGCTTCGGACAGGAGACCGCTCGCGTGCCGGGTCCACTGTCCGGTGCCGTCGGAGCGGCGGGGACGGGCGTATACGTCGAGAGCGTGCGGGCGCCCGGCGCCGTCCGCGCCGCCGATCTGCACCTGGATGTCGACCTCGCCCTGCTCGGGCAACTGCAGCGGCGCGGTCAGCGTCAGGTCCCGCACCGTGTCGCAGCCGACCTCGTCGGCGGCGCGCAGAGCCATCTCGACGAAGGCGGTACCCGGCAGGATGACCGTGCCGAAGACCGCGTGGTCCGCGAGCCACGGCTGTGCGGCGCGGGACAGGCGCCCGGTGAGCACGACGTCGTCGCTGTCCGCGAGCCGGACTGCCGCGCCGAGCAGCGGGTGCCGCACGGCTTCCAGGCCCGCGGAGCCGAGGTCGGCGGAGGCGGCCGCGGCGGGCTGCCAGTACCGGCGGCGCTGGAAGGCGTACGTCGGCAGCTCGACGAGTTCACCCCCCGCCAGCCACGGCGCCCAGTTCACATCGGCTCCGGCCACGAACACCTCGGCCAGACCGCGCAGCAGTTGGGCCTTCTCGTCCTCGTTGCGGCGGAGTGTTCCGACGGCGGTCACGCCCGTCGTACGAAGGTGGTCGGCGTTCTGCGCGACGGCGCCGAGCAGGACGGGGTGGGGGCTGGATTCGACGAAGACGCGGTGTCCGGCCTCCAGGAGGTTCTGCAGGGCGGAGTCGAAACGGACGGTCTGACGGAGGTTCGTGAACCAGTACTCCGCGTCCATCGCGGCCGTGTCGATGACATCCCCGGTGACCGTGGAGAACAACGGGACCTGACCGCTCCGCGGCTCGATCTTCGCGAGGACCTCCAGCAGCTCGTCCCGCAGGTCCTCGACCTGGGGCGAGTGCGAGGCGTAATCCACCGCGATCCGCCGCACCTGAACACCATCGGCCTCACAGGCGGCCATGAACGCATCCAGCTCGTCAGGCGAACCGGACACCACGACCTGCTCAGGCCCATTGACCACGGCCACCTGAAGGCCGTCCGTGAGCCGCCCCACGACCTGCGCCTCGGGCGCCAGAACGGACACCATTCCGCCCCGACCAGCCAGCCGCACAATCGCCCGCGACCGCAGAGCGACCACACGCGCCGCGTCCTCCAACGACAGCGCGCCCGCGACACACGCAGCAGCGATCTCACCCTGCGAATGCCCCACCACAGCGGCCGGACGTACGCCCAGCGAGCGCCACAGCTCCGCCAGCGACACCATCACCGCGAACAACACCGGCTGCACCACATCCACCCGGCGCAGCAACTCCTCATCGCCCTCCCGGACGACGTCCAGCAGGCTCCAGCCGTCCACGAACGGCTCCAGCGCCGCACCGCACTCAGCCATCCGCCCCGCGAAGACCGGCGAGAACTCCAACAACTCCCGAGCCATGCCCACCCACTGCGAGCCCTGCCCCGGGAACACGAACACCGCACCACCGGAGACACTCGCCCCGGCACGCCCCGAGACCACGCTCGAAGCCTGACGTCCGGCCGCCAACTCCTCAAGAGCCGCGGTCAGTTCACCAAGATCGGAGCCGAGTACGACCGCACGGCGCTCCAACACCGCACGCCCACCCGCCAACGTGAACCCCACATCACGCAGCCCCAGCGCCCCACCCTCATCGAGCCGCGCAAGCAACCGCTCCGCCTGCCCCGCAAGAGCCGCCTCACTCCGCGCCGACAACACCCACGGAACCACCACGGAACCCTCATCCAGGGGAGCCAACTCACCCTCGGACTGGACCTCTTCGGTTTCGGGAGCCGCCTCCAGGATCACGTGCGCGTTCGTACCGCTGTAGCCGAAGGACGACACCCCGGCCCGGCGGGGCCGGTCGCCCTCGGGCCACGGGCGGTTCTCCGTGAGGAGTCGGACCTGGCCCTCGGTCCAGTCGACGTGGTGCGAGGGCTCGTCCACATGGAGGGTGCTGGGCATGACGCCGTGCCGCATCGCCTGCACCATCTTGATGATGCCCGCGACACCCGCCGCGGCCTGCGTGTGCCCGATGTTGGACTTCACGGAACCCAGCCACAACGGCCGCTCCACGTCCCGCCCTTGACCGTACGTGGCCAGCAGCGCCTGCGCCTCGATCGGGTCGCCCAGGGTCGTACCCGTGCCGTGGCCCTCGACCACGTCGACGTCCGCGGAGCCGAGCTGCGCGGCGGCCAGCGCGTCCTGGATCACGCGCTGCTGGGCGGGGCCGTTGGGCGCGGTCTGGCCGTTGGACGCTCCGTCCTGGTTCACCGCGCTGCCCCGCACGACCGCCAGGACCCGGTGGCCGTTGCGCTCCGCGTCGGACAGGCGCTCCAGGGCCAGGACGGCGACGCCCTCGCCCCAGCCGGTGCCGTCGGCGGCGGTGGCGTAGGACTTGCAGCGGCCGTCGGAGGCGAGGCCGCGCTGACGGGAGAACTCGATGAAGACGCCGGGCGTGGACAGCACCGTCACACCGCCCGCCAGGGCGAGCGAGCACTCGCCCGCACGCAGCGACTGCACGGCCTGGTGCAGCGCCACCAGCGAGGACGAGCAGGCCGTGTCGACGGTGACGGCGGGGCCCTGCAGCCCCAGCGCGTAGGAGACGCGTCCGGACACGAGGCTGCCGACGCTGCCGCCGCCGGGGTCGTAGTCGTGGTGGAAGGACCCGGCGAAGACGCCGGTGGCGGTGTCCTTGAGGGTCTGCGGGTTGATGCCCGCGCTCTCCAGGGCCTGCCACGACGCCTCCAGCATGAGGCGGTGCTGCGGGTCCATCCCGTGGGCCTCGCGGGGCGTGATGCCGAAGAACGCCGGGTCGAAGTCCGCCGCGTCGTGCAGGAATCCGCCGGAGCGGGTGTAGGTCTTGCCGGGGTTGCCGGGCTCCGGGTCGTAGAGGGCCTCGACGTCCCAGCCGCGGTCGGCCGGGAAGTTCCCGATCATGTCCTCGCCCTTGAGGACGACGTCCCACAGGTGGTCCGGCGAGGACACCCCGCCGGGCAGCCGACAGCTCATCCCGACGATCGCCACGGGTTCGCTGCGACGGTCCTCGAGGGTCTGCAACCGCCCTCGTGTGGCGTGCAGTTCCTGCGAGACCGCCTTGAGGTATTGGAGCAGTTCGCTTTCGGTGGGCATGAACTCACTCTCAACTCTGGTCTATGGCGGGTATGGCCGGTATGCCGGATACGGCAGGTGTGGCGGATGTGTCGGGCGTGTCGGGCGTGTCGGGCATGGACTCGCCGGTGATGGAGATGCCGAGGTTCTTGGTGACGAAGTCGAGGACCTCCGCGGCCGTGGCGGCTTCCAGGTCCGCGGGGTCCGGCTCTTCGTCGGCCGGGGCGGGGTGCCCCTGCGCCGGGTGTTCGGCCAGGCAGCGGACGGTCTCGGCCAGGGCGGCACGCTGGCCGCCGGTGAGGTGCAGCCCGTTGAGCCTGGTCCCGATCCTGGCCAGGTCGGCCAGGATCCCTTCGTAGCCGGGCTGTTCGGTGTCCGGAGCCGCTTCCTGCGCTGGTGCCGGGGCCGGTGCCGGGGCCGGGGTGAGCCGGGCGGCGATGTGGTCGACCAGGGCGCGCGGGCTCGGGTGGTCGAACACCGCGGTCGCGGTGAGCTTCACGCCGACCCGGCCGCTGATCCTGTTACGGAGTTCCACCGCGGTCAGCGAGTCGAACCCGAGGTCGCGGAACGCCCCGTCGGCGGAGAGGCCGCGCGGGTCGCCGTGCCCGAGCACCTGGGCGACGTCCGCAAGGACGAGATCGAGCAGGAGTGCGGTGCGCTGCTCGGCCGGGAGGCCGCGCAGCTTGCTCTCCAGCGACTCGGCGGGTGCCGTCGGCGCACTCGACGCGGTCCTGCGCTGCGGGGCGGGCGCCAGGTCCCGCAGCAGCGGCGGCACGGTGTCCGCCGTCCGGAGCGCGGCGGTGTCGACGCGTACCGGGACGAGGTGGGGTGTGGCCGCGGTCAGCGCCAGGTCGAAGGCGGCGAGGCCCTCCTCGGTGGAGGTGGGCAGCAGCCCGGTGCGGGCGATCCGGCCGAGGTCGGCGGCGCCCAGACCGGCCGTCATCGAGCTGGTCTGCGCCCACATGCCCCAGGCGACGGAGACCGCAGGGGCGCCCGCCGCGTGCCTGCGGGCGGCGTACGCGTCCAGATAGGCGTTGGCGGCGGCGTAGTTGGCCTGCCCCGCCGAGCCGAACACTCCGGCGACCGAGGAGAACACCACGAAGGCCGCGAGGTCCGCGTCGGCGGTCAGGTCGTGCAGGACCCGTACCGCGTCCGCCTTCGGCCGCAGCACGGTGGCGAGGCGCTCCGGTGTGAGGGCCGCGAGAACCCCGTCGTCCAGGACGCCCGCGGTGTGCACCACCGCGGTCAGCGGATGCTCTTCGGGGATGGCCGCGAGGGCCGCGGCGAGTTGCTCGCGGTCGGCCACGTCGCAGGCCACGGAACGGATCCGGATGCCGTCGTCCCCGACCTCCAGGGCGTCGAGGACGTCCAGGAGGTCACGGGGCGCCTCGGTGCCGCTGCGGCTGAGCAGCAGGACGTTGCGCACGCCGTGTTCGGCGACCAGACGGCGCAGGACGAGCCGTCCGAGGGTGCCGCTCGCGCCGGTGACGACGACTGTGCCGGCCGGGTCGATCGGGCGCGGGACGGTCAGGACGGTTCGGCCCGTGGGGCGGAGCCGCTCGCCGTCCGTGGCCTCGGACAGGCCCTCGGACCGTCCCTCGGACAGATCCTCGGACAGGCCTCGGAACGCCGCCGCGGCCGACCGTATGTCGTGGGCCGTGACCGGCAGCGCCCGCAGCGCCCCGGAGTCGAGCAGGCCGGAGAGTTCGGCGAGGACCGCCTGCCGCCGCCCGGCGTCGGGGACGGTGAGCGCGGCGCGCGCGTCGGCGGCCACGAACCGTCCTTCGGCGGCGAGCAGCAGGGCGGCCGACACCTCGGCGCCGGTGCTGCGGTGCGGATCCAGTACGAGGTCGAGCCCTGCCGGAACCCCCTGTGCGATGTCGCCGGGCCCGGGTCCGGTGAGGTGGGTGCCGTCGAGGCCGAGGCCGCGCAGGACTCCGTGGGCGGCCTGCGGCGCCGCGGCGTACACCTCGGCGCCCAGGTGCCGGGCGATCTGGACCGCGGCGAGGCCGACGGGGTCGGCGGCCGCGTGGACCAGCACCCGCTCCCCCGCCCGCACTCCGCCCTCGTCCACCAGGGCGTGCCAGGCGGCGAGGTACGGGGTGGCCGCCGCGGCGGCCTCGGCGAACGTCAGGGCCCGCGGCAGGGGGGCGACGGACCGGTGGTCGGTGACCGCGGTCCGGGCGAGGGCGCCGCCCTCGGGGAAGACGCCCCAGACACGGTCGCCGACGGCCGCTCCCGTGACCGCCGCGCCGAGCTCGGTCACGACACCGGCGCCTTCGACGCCGGGCGTCCGGTCCCCGTCGGTCAGGTCGTCGGGGCCGATGGCGGCGGCGCGCATCGCCACCCGGATCTCCTGCGGGCCGAGGGGCGCGGCGGGGGCCGGTACGAGGGCAAGGCCGTCAAGGCCGTCAAGGCCGTCGAGACCGTTGAGGCCTGCGGAGTGGTCGCCTTCACCGGTCGTCGTCTCAAGGCGCCACTCGGACGCGTCGTCCGGCAGCGGGAGCAGATCGGGGGCGGTCCGGCTGAGCCGGGGCACGTACGCCTGCCCGTCGCGCCAGGCGAGTTCGGGCTCGCCGGTGGCGACGGCCGCCGCGACGGCGTCGGCGGACCGGGCGTCCGTGTCGACGAGGTCGACGAGCAGCAGACGTCCGGGGTGTTCGGCCCTGGCCGCCCGGATCAGGCCCCACACGGCGGCGGTGGCCGGGTCGGGGCGGCCCGTCATGTCGCCCCGGGTGACCACGACGAGCCGTCCGTCGCCGTGGTCGGCGTCGGCCGTATCGGCGAAGAAGCGCTGGACGCGTCCGAGCACCTCGGTCAGGCGGGCGGATACGTCGCCGCCGGGCTCGACGCCGACAACGGTGACGCCGGGCACGGACGCGCCGGGCACGGACGCCCCTGCCCCCGTCTCCGGAACGGTCAGCGGGCGCCAGCGCAGGTGGAGTCCGCCGTCGCTGCCGGGCGCCGTGGCCGCGGACATCGGCCGCAGCAGCAGCGCCTCCACGGTGACGACGGGCTGCCCCGCGGTGTCGACGGCGATCAGGGAGACGGCCCCGTCGGCGGTGGCGGTGAGCCGGACCCGTACCGCTCCTGCCCCGGCCGCGTGCAGCGTCACACCCGTCCACGAGAAGGGGAGCAACGGCCGCGACCCGTCGGCGCCGGATCCAGCGCCGGACCCGCCACCGGACAGCGACGGCACACCGAGCGTGACGGCGTGCAGCGCCGCGTCGAGGAGCGCCGGGTGGATCCCGAACGCGCCCGGCTGCGCGGGCAGTTCCGCCTCCGCGTAGAGCGCGTCCGCCGTGCGCCACGCGGTGCGCAGGCCCTGGAAGACGGGCCCGTAGCCGTAGCCGCGCGCGGCCAGGTCGGCGTAGAGGCCGTCGACGGGTATCCGCTCGGCGTCGGCGGGCGGCGCGTCCCACCCGTCGCCCGGCTCCGCGGGTGCGTCGGCCAGGGTGCCCGTCGCGTGCTGGACCTGCGGCTCGGTGCCGGAGGCCGGGGCGGCCGAGGAGTGGACGGTGACCGTGCGGCGGCCCCCCGTGTCGGGGGCGCCGACGACGACCTGGAGGTAGACGGCGGTGTCGGCGGGCAGCACCAGCGGCGCCTGGAGGGTCAGTTCCTCGACGACGGGGCACCCCGTCTCGGCGCCCGCGTGCAGCGCCAGGTCGAGGAAGGCGGTGCCGGGCAGCAGTACCGTGCCGCCGATCGCGTGGTCGGCGAGCCAGGGGTGGGCGCCGGGCAGGATGCGGCCGGTCAGCACCGTCTGCCCGTCGGGCAGGTGCACGGCGGCGCCGAGCAGCGGGTGCCGGGTGCCGGTGAGGCCCGCGGCCCGGATGCCGACCGTCGACGTGGTGGCGTCCTGCCAGTAGCGCTGCCCCGCGAAGGCGTAGCCCGGCAGGTCGGTGCGGCGGCCGCCCGGCAGCAGCCGGTGCCACTGCACCGGCGTACCGGCCACGAACGTCTCGGCGACGGCCCGGGTCAGGGCGAAGGCCTCGTCCTGACCGGACTTGAGGGCCGCCACGGCGACGTATCCGTCGTCCCCGAGGCACTCGTCGAGCGTGGCGTGCGCCATCGGGGTCACCGCGGCGTCGGCGCCGACCTCGAGGAAGGCGCGGACGCCGTGCTCGGCGAGGGCGCGCACGCCGTCGGCGAAGCGGACGGCACCGCGGACGTGCTCCACCCAGTACCGGGCGGTGCACAGGCGCTCGGCGTCGACGGGGCCGCCGGTGACGTTCGAGATCACGGGTATCCGGGGCGCGTTGAACGACAGACCGGAGATCGCCTCGGCGAACTCGTCGAGCATGGCGTCCATGCGGTGCGAGTGGAAGGCGTGCGAGACCGCGAGGCGGTGCACGCGGTGGCCCGCGGACCGGAAGTGGTCGGCGACGGCGAGGGCGGCGGACTCGTCGCCCGAGACGACGACGGCCTCCGGACCGTTGACGGCGGCGATCCCGACGGAGTCGGTCAGCCCGGCCCGCTCGATGTACGCCCGGGTCGCCTCCTCGTCCGCCGCGACGGCCACCATCGCCCCGCCCTCCGGCAGGGCCTGCATCAGCCGTCCGCGCGCCGCGACGAGGGCGCAGGCGTCGGACAGCGACAGCACTTCCGCCGCGTACGCCGCGGTGATCTCTCCGAGGGAGTGGCCCATGACATGTCCGGGGGTGACTCCCCAGTCCCTGAGCAGTTCGAGAAGGCCGACCTCAAGGGCGAACAGGCCGGTCTGGGTGTACATGCTCTGCTGCAGCAGCGGCGCGAGCGGCGAGTCGCCGGGCGCGAACACGACGTCACGCAGCGGGTGTTCGGCGTACCCGTCGAGGTGCGCGTCGACCGCGGCGCACACGGCGTCGAAGGCCTCCGCGAAGACGGGGTACCGCGCGTACAGCTCCTGCCCCATACCGGCCCGCTGGGAGCCCTGCCCGGAGAAGACCAGCGCGAGCCCGCCCGCACCGACGGCCGGAACGGCCCCGGTGACGGCGGCGGGCGTGTCCTCGCCACGGGCGAGGGCGGCCAGCGCGTCGGTCAGGTCGTCGCGTCCGGCGCCCAGGACGACGGCACGGTGGTCCATCAACGCCCGGCCCGTGGCCAGGGTGTGGCCGACGTCGCGCGGGTCGACGGTGTCGTCCCCGGCGACCCGGTCGAGCAGGCGTGCGGCCTGTCGGCGCAGTCCGTCGGCCGTCCTGGCCGACAGGGTCCAGGGGATGACCGGGGCTTCCTGAGCCAGCTCGGTATCCGGGGCCTGCCCGGCGTGCGGGGCCGAGGCCTCCTCGGGGGCCTCCTCAGGGGCCTCCTCGGGCGCCGCTTCGAGGATCACGTGCGCGTTCGTCCCGCTGATGCCGAAGGACGAGACGGCCGAGCGGCGCGGCCGCGCCAGCTCGGGCCACTCCTGCTGGGACGCCAGCACGCTGACGGCACCGGACTCCCAGTCGACGTGCCGGGAGGGGGTGTCGGCGTGCAGCGTGCGCGGCATGACGCCGTGCCGCATGGCCTGCACCATCTTGATGATGCCCGCGACACCGGCAGCGGCCTGCGTGTGCCCGATGTTGGACTTGATGGAGCCCAGCCACAACGGCCGCTCCTCGTCCCGCCCTTGGCCGTACGTGGCGAGCAGCGCCTGCGCCTCGATCGGGTCGCCCAGCGAGGTGCCGGTGCCGTGCGCCTCGACCACGTCCACGTCCGCGGACGTCAGACGCGCGCTGGCAAGCGCGTCACGGATGACACGCTGCTGCGACGGCCCGTTGGGGGCGGTCATGCCGTTGCTGCCGCCGTCCTGGTTCACCGCGGAACCTCGTACGACGGACAGGACTTGGTGCCCGAGGCGACGCGCCTCGGAGAGCCGCTCGACGACCAGCAGACCGACGCCTTCGGCCCAGCCCGCACCATCGGCGTCATCGGAGAAGGCCTTGCACCGGCCGTCCACCGACATCGCCCGCTGCCGCGAGAACTCCACGAACGTCGTGGGCGTCGACATCACGGTCACACCGCCCGCCAGGGCAAGGGTGCACTCGCCGTTGCGCAGCGCCTGCACCGCGAGGTGCAGGGCAACCAGCGACGACGAGCAGGCCGTGTCGATGGTCATCGCCGGGCCTTCGAGCCCGAGCTGGTACGAGATGCGGCCCGATGCCACGCTGGACGCGCTGCCCAGCATGCGGAAGCCGTCCATGCCCTCGACCGGCTCGTGCAGCGGCGGGCCGTACTCCATCGGCATCAGTCCGGTGAAGACGCCGGTCCTGCTGCCGCGCAGGGAGTCCGGGTCGATGCCGGTCCGCTCCAGGGCCTCCCACGCCGTCTCCAGGAGCAGCCGCTGCTGCGGGTCCATCGCCGCGGCCTCCCGCGGACTGATCCCGAAGAACTCGGCCTCGAACACGGCGGCGTCGTGCAGGAAGCCGCCGCGTCGGGAGTACGTCTTTCCGGCCCGGTCGGGGTCGGGGTCGTAGAGGTCGGCGATGTCCCAGCCGCGGTCGACGGGGAAGTCGGAGATGGCGTCGAGGCCGTCGAGGGTCGCCTGCCACAGCTCCTGCGGAGAACGGATGCCGCCAGGGAAGCGGCAGGCCATGCCCACGATCACGATCGGATCGTCGTCCGCAGCCGCTCCCGCCAACACGAACGGCGCCACCGGACCCGCGTCCGTCCCCCCGACCTCCTCCTGGAGGAAACCGACCAGCGCGGTCGGCGTCGGATAGTCGAACACCAACGTCGACGGCAGCCGCAGCCCCGTCACCGTCTGCAACCGCTGCCGCAGCTCAAGCCCCGTCAGCGAGTCGAAGCCCAGATCACGGAAGGCGCGATCCTCCTCCACCGAAGCACCCGAACCGAGCCCAAGGACCAACGACACCTGCCCACGCACGAGTTCGAGCAGCGCCTCGTCCCTCCTCGCGCTGTCCAGCGCCGCCATGTCGGCGACCCACGAGGAGGACTGCCCGGCCCCGACGGCGGCCGCCGCGCGGCGCGCCGGGGCGCGGACGAGCGACTTGAACACCGCGGGCAGCCGGTCCTGCGCCGCCTGGCTGCGCAGCGCGGGCAGGTCGAGGCGGGCCGGAAACAGGTTGGCGCGGTCGGCGGCGAGTGCCGCGTCGAACAGGGCGAGCCCCTGCGCGGCGGACATCGGGGCGAGCCCGCCCCGGGTGAGCCGGGCGATGTCGGTCTCGTCGAGGTGCGCGGTCATCGCGCTGTCGCCGCCTGCCCACAGGCCCCAGGCCAGCGAGGTCGCCGCCAGCCCTTCGGCACGGCGGGCGTGGGCGAGGGCGTCCAAGTAGGCGTTGGCGGCGGCGTAGTTGGCCTGGCCTGCCGTGCCCATCACACCGGCGGCGGACGAGAACAGGACGAACGCGGCCAGGTCGGCGCCCCGCGTCAGCTCGTCCAGGAGGCGGGCTCCGTCGACCTTCGGACGCATGACGGTGTCGAGGCGGTCGGGGGTCAGGGCGGTGAGTACGCCGTCGTCGAGAACACCGGCGGCGTGGATCACGGCGGTCAGCGGGTGGTCGTCCGCGATCCCCGCAAGGGCCTCCGCCAGACCGTCCCGGTCCGCGACGTCGCAGGCGGCGAAGGTCACCGTGGCGCCGAGCGCGGCCAGTTCGGCGGCCAGCTCCTCGGAACCCTCGGCGCCACGACGGCTGACCAGCAGCAGGTGACGTACGCCGTACTCGGCCACGAGGTGCCGGGCGACGAGTCGCCCCAGGGATCCACCGGCTCCGGTGATCAGGGCGGTGCCGTCCGGGTTCCACTCGGGGGCGGGCGGCGTGGGCGGTGCCGACGACGCAGACGACTCAGATGACGCAGATGACGCAGATGACGCAGATGACGCAGATGAGGTAGCCGACGCGGCTTCGGAGTCGACCGTCACCAGTCGCGGCGCAGTCAACTTGTCTTCGATGTGGGCGAGTTGTGGCTCGCCGGAAGCCAGGGCGGCGCTGAGTGCCGACTCCGGCGCACCCTTCGCCGAGACGTCGACGACCACGATGCGTCCGGGGTGCTCGGTCTGCGCCGAGCGCAGCAGGCCCCATACGGCCGCGGTGGCCGGGTCGGGACGAGTGGCGATGTCGCCCCGGGTGACGGCGGCGAGCCGGGAGCCCTCGTCGTCGGCCGACGCGGCGAGGAAGTCCTGGACCGTCTCCAGTACTCCGGCCACGCTCGTACGGACATCGCCGCCGGGCTCGACATGGGCGACGACGACGCCGGACGGAAGCCCACCGGAAGCGTCCGCCCCCGACCCTGCAGCCGGGCTCGGTACCGGTACGTCGACCCATCGCACCTCGAACAGCGGGTCCCCGGCAGCGACCGCCGCACCCAACTGCTCCTGCGACATCTTCTGCAACCGCAACTCGTCCACCGACACCACCGGCAGACCCGCACCATCGAACGCCGCCAACCGCACGGCACCATCCGCGTCACGAGACAACCGCACCCGCAGCGCAGAAGCACCGACCGAGTACAGCCGCACCCCGCTCCACGAGAAGGGCACCCACAGGTCGCCCGAGGGCAGCGGATGCAGGGCGGCGTCGAGGAGTGCCGGATGGATGCCGAACTCATCGGCGTCCACGGGCAACTGGACCTCGGCGAGCAGGTCGTCGCCGTCGCGCCACAGCGCGCGCAGACCCTGGAACACCGGCCCGTAGCCGTATCCAAGACCGGCCAGCGTCTCGTACGCATCCGCGACATCGACCCGCTCGGCACCGACCGGCGGCCACACGCCCGCCAGCCGCTCCACCGACGGGACGAGACCGGCGTCCGCGAGCACCCCGACGGCGTGCCGCACCCAGTCCGCTCCCCCGGTCACGTCGGCGTCGGCGTCCTGGACCTGGGAGTGCACGGAAACCGTCCGGCGCCCGTCGCCGTCCGGCGCCCCCACCGACACCTGCACCGACACCTGGGCATCCGCCGACAGCACGAGCGGCCGCTCAAGCGTCAGCTCCTCGATGACATCGCAGCCGACCTCGTCGGCGGCGCGGAGCGTCATCTCGATGAACGCGGTACCCGGGAGCAGGACGGTGCCGAAGACCCCGTGGTCGTCGAGCCACGGGTGAGTGGAGCGGGACAGGCGCCCGGTGAGGACGACGTCATCGCCACCTGCGAGCCGGACGGCGGCGCCGAGCAGCGGGTGCCCGGCGGGCCGCAGCCCGAGCCCGGCCGCGTCCACCACGGACCGCCCCGCGGGCAGCCAGTGACGACGACGCTGGAAGGCGTACGTCGGCAGCTCGACGAGTTCACCGCCCGCCACCCAAGGCGACCAGTCCACGTCGACACCGGCCACGAACACCTCGGCCAGACTCTGCAGCAGCCGAGCCGGACCCCCTTCATTGCGGCGCAGCGTCCCCACGGCGGTCACCTGGGACACGCCTTCGCCCTCGGCGGCCTGGGTCACTGCCCCGACCAGCACCGGGTGGGGGCTGGATTCGACGAAGACGCGGTGTCCGGCCTCCAGGAGGTTCTGCAGGGCGGAGTCGAAACGGACGGTCTGACGCAGATTCGTGAACCAATACTCCGCACCCATCACCGCCGTGTCGATCACATCACCGGTGACGGTGGAGAACAGCGGGACCTGGCTGCTCCGCGGCTCGATCTCCCCGAGCACGTCCAGCAGCTCGTCCCGCAGGTCCTCGACCTGCGGCGAGTGCGAGGCGTAATCCACCGCGATCCGCCGCACCTGAACACCATCGGCCTCACACGCAGCCACGAACGCATCCAGCTCGCCAGGCGAACCCGACACCACAACCTGCTCAGGCCCATTGACCACAGCCACCTGAAGGCCGTCCGTGAGCCGCCCCACGACCTGAGCCTCGGGCGCCAGAACGGACACCATCCCGCCCCGACCCGCCAACCGCACAATCGCCCGCGACCGCAAAGCCACCACACGCGCCGCATCACCCAGGCTCAACGCACCCGCCACACACGCAGCAGCGATCTCACCCTGCGAATGCCCCACCACAGCAGCAGGACGCACCCCCAGCGAGCGCCACAACTCCGCCAGCGACACCATCACCGCAAACAACACCGGCTGCACCACATCCACCCGGCGCAACAACTCCTCATCGCCCTCCCGGACGACATCCAACAAACCCCAGCCATCCACGAACGGCTCCAACGCCGCCCCACACTCAGCCATCCGCCCCGCGAAGACCGGTGACGACTCCAACAGCTCCCGGGCCATACCCACCCACTGCGAGCCCTGCCCCGGGAACACGAACACCGCACCACCGGAGGAATTCGCCCCGGCACGCCCCGTCACAACGCCCGGAGCCTCACGCCCGGCAGCCAACTCACCTAGAGCAGCGGTCAGTTCGCTCACGTCATCGCCGAGTACGACCGCACGGTGCTCCAGTACCGCACGCCCACCCGCCAACGTGAACCCCACATCACGCAGCCCCAGCGCACCACCCTCATCAAGGTGTGCCTGTACGCGGGCCGCCTGCTCCGCCAGAGCCGCCTCGCTCCGCGCCGACAACACCCACGGCACCACCGGAGCAGCCACGACCGCAGGCGCCTCGGGCAGAGCCGGGGGCGCGGTCGGCACGGTCTCCTCGACCGGGGCCGCCTCCAGGATCACGTGCGCGTTCGTCCCGCCGATGCCGAAGGACGACACACCGGAGCGGCGCGGGCGGTCGAGCTCCGGCCAGTCCTGGTTCTCGGTGAGGAGCCTGACCTGCCCGGAGGTCCAGTCGACGTGGTGGGAGGGGGTGTCGGCGTGCAGCGTGCGCGGCATGACGCCGTTGCGCATGGCCTGCACCATCTTGATGATGCCCGCGACACCCGCCGCGGCCTGTGTGTGGCCGATGTTGGACTTGATGGAGCCCAGCCACAACGGCCGCTCCTCGTTCCGCCCTTGACCGTACGTAGCGAGCAGCGCCTGCGCCTCGATCGGGTCGCCGAGTGCGGTACCGGTGCCGTGCGCCTCGACGGCGTCGACGTCGGCCGTGGTCAGCCGTGCGCCCGCCAACGCGTCACGGATGACACGCTGCTGCGAGGGACCGTTCGGCGCCGTCAGACCATTGCTGCCGCCGTCCTGGTTCACCGCGCTGCCCCGCACCACGGCCAGGACGTGATGCCCGAGGCGACGCGCCTCGGAGAGCCGCTCGACGACCAGCAGACCGACACCTTCGGCCCACCCCGCACCATCGGCATCGTCGGAGAACGCCTTGCACCGGCCGTCCACGGACATCGCCCGCTGCCGCGAGAACTCCACGAACGTCGTGGGCGTCGACATCACCGTCACACCGCCCGCCAGGGCAAGGGTGCACTCGCCGTTGCGCAGCGCCTGCACCGCAAGGTGCAGAGCAACCAGCGACGACGAGCACGCCGTGTCGATCGTCATCGCCGGGCCTTCAAGACCCAGCTGGTACGAGATGCGGCCCGACGCCACACCACCGCTGTTGCCGGTGATCATCAGGCCCTCGACGTCCTCGGTCGCCTCGCCGAGCCAGGTCCCGTAGTCGTGGTACATGAGACCGGTGAAGACGCCGGTCCTGCTGCCGCGCAGGGAGTCCGGATCGATGCCGGTCCGCTCCAGGGCCTCCCACGCCGTCTCCAGGAGCAACCGCTGCTGCGGGTCCATCGCCGCGGCCTCCCGCGGACTGATCCCGAAGAACTCCGCGTCGAAGTCCCCTACTCCGGACAGGAATCCACCCCGGCGGGAGTAGCTCGTACCGACGTGGCCGGGGTCCGGGTCGAAGAGGTTCGCCAGGTCCCAGCCGCGGTCGACGGGGAAGTCGGAGATGGCGTCGAGGCCGTCGAGAGTGGCCTGCCACAGCTCCTGCGGAGAACGGATGCCACCAGGGAAACGGCAGGCCATGCCCACGATCACGATCGGATCGTCGTCCGCGGCCGCCCCCGCCACCGGGACCGGCGCCACAGGACCCGCGTCCGTCCCTCCGACCTCCTCCTCAAGGAAACCGACCAGCGCGGTCGGCGTCGGATAGTCGAACACCAGCGTCGACGGCAGCCGCAACCCCGTCACCGTCTGCAACCGCTGCCGCAGCTCAAGCCCCGTCAGCGAGTCGAAGCCCAGATCACGGAAAGCACGATCCGCCTCCACCGAAGCACCCGAACCAAGCCCAAGGACCAACGACACCTGCCCACGCACGAGTTCGAGCAGCGCCTCCTGGCGCTCGCCGTCGTCCAGCGCCGCCATCCCGGCGGCCCACGACGAGGCTTCCTCCGCGGTGGGGGCGACGGCCCGGCGTACGGGAGCGCGGACGACCGACTTGAACACGGCGGGCAGCCGGTCCTGCGCCGCCTGGCCGCGCAGCGCGGGCATGTCGAAACGGGCCGGGACGATGGTCGCCCGGTCGACCGCCAGCGCGGCGTCGAACAGGGCGAGGCCCTGGGACGTCGACATGGACCCCAGGCCGCTGCGGGAGAGCCGCGCTATGTCGGCCTCGTCGAGGTGCGCGGTCATCGCACTGTCGCTGGCCCACAGGCCCCAGGCCAGCGACGTCGCCGCCAGCCCTTCGGCACGGCGGGCAAGAGCCAGTGCATCCAAGTAGGCGTTGGCGGCGGCATAGTTGCCCTGTCCTGCCGTGCCCATCACACCGGCGGCGGACGAGAACAGGACGAACGCGGCCAAGTCGGCGCCCCGCGTCAGCTCGTCGAGCAGCCTGGCGCCCTCGGCCTTCGGGCGCATCACGGTGTCGACCCGCTCAGCGGTGAGCGCGGTGACGACACCGTCGTCCAGCACGCCCGCGGCGTGGATCACGGCGGTCAGCGGGTGATCGTCCGCGATCCCCGCGAGGGCCGCCGCCAGACCGTCCCGGTCCGCCACGTCACAGGCGGCGAAGGTCACCGTCGCACCGGCCGCGGACAGCTCTGCGGCCAGCTCACCGGAACCCTCGGCGCCACGACGGCTGACCAGCAGCAGGTGACGTACGCCGTACTCGGCCACGAGATGCCGGGCGAACAGCCCACCCAGAGCGCCACTCGCACCCGTGATCAGGACGGTGCCGTCCGGGTCCCACTCCGGAGCGTCGACTGCCTCTGCAGAGACAGTCATGACCCGAGGCGCCAGCAACCTGGCTCCTTCGACGGCGAGTTGAGGCTCACCACTCAACAGCGCCGAAGCGACGGCCGCCTCGCTCTCGGCGCCGTCCAGCAAGTCGACGACGACGATCCGTCCGGGCTGTTCCGCCTGCGCCGAACGCAGCAGGCCCCACACCGCGGCCGTCGCCGGATCCGGTGTGCCGCCCGTCATCCCGCCCTGCGTGACCACGACCAGCCGGGCTTCCTCCGCCGACTCGGCGAGGAACCGCTGAACCGTCTCCAGCACCTCGGCGACCCGTGCACCGGCATCCCCGCCGGGCTCGACATGAGCAACGACGACGTCGGAACCGTCCGCCCCCGAACCCGGGTTTGGTACCGGTACGTCGACCCACCGCACCTCGAACAGCGGGTCCCCGACGCCCACCGCCGCACCCAACTGCTCCTGCGACATCTTCTGCAACCGCAACTCGTCCACCGACACCACCGGCAGACCCGCACCATCGAACGCCACCAACCGCACGGCACCATCCGCGTCCCGCGACAACCGCACCCGCAGCGCAGAAGCGCCGACCGAATGCAGCCGCACCCCACTCCACGAGAAGGGGACGACGATCTCCCCGGCGAGCAGCGGGTGCAGCGCGGCGTCCAGCAGCGCGGGGTGGACGCCGAACTCATCGGCCTCCGTCGGAAGCTGCACATCGGCGAACAGGTCGTCGCCGTCGCGCCACACCGCGCGCAGCCCCTGGAACACCGGCCCGTAGCCGTATCCAAGACCGGCCAGCGTCTCGTACGCATCCGCGACATCGACCCGCTCGGCACCGACCGGCGGCCACACGCCCGCCAGCCGCTCCACCTCGGCCGACGCCCCATCGGCCAGCACGCCCACGGCATGCCGGACCCACTCCGTCCCGGCGTCCAGGTCCCCTTCGGCGTTCTGGACGTACGAGTGCACGGAGATCGTCCGATGGCCCGCCGCGTCCGGGGCACCCACCGACACCTGTACGGAGGTCGACGCGCCCCGCGACAGCACGAGCGGCCGCTCAAGCGTCAGCTCATCGACGACAGCGCAGCCGACCTCGCTCCCGGCGTGCAGCGCCAGCTCGACGAAGGCGGTTCCGGGCAGAATGACAGTGCCGTAGACGGCATGGTCCTCCAGCCACGGGTACGTGTTCAGCGACAGCTGACCGGTGAGGACGAGACCTTCCTGCGGCGCGAGGGCCACGGCGGCGCCGAGCAGCGGGTGCCCGGCGGGCCGCAGCCCCAGCCCGGCCGCATCCACCACGGACCGCCCCGCGGGCAGCCAGTGACGACGACGCTGGAAGGCGTACGTCGGCAACTCCACCAGCCGACCACCCGCCAGCCACGGCGACCAGTCCACCTCGATACCCGCGACGAACACCTCGGCCAGACTCTGCAGCAGCCGAGCCGGACCCCCCTCACCCCGCCGCAGCGTCCCCACGGCCGCCACACCGGCAACCCCTTCGCCCTCGGCAGCCTGAGTCACCGCCCCGACCAGCACGGGATGCGGACTCGACTCGACGAAGACGCGATGCCCCGCCTCCAACAGGTTCTGCAGAGCGGAGTCGAAACGGACGGTCTGACGCAGATTCGTGAACCAATACTCCGCACCCATCACCGCCGTATCGATGACATCCCCGGTGACCGTGGAGAACAGCGGGACCTGGCTGCTCCGCGGCTCGATCTCCCCGAGCACGTCCAGCAGCTCGTCCCGCAGGTCCTCGACCTGGGGCGAGTGCGAGGCGTAATCCACCGCGATCCGCCGCACCTGAACACCATCGGCCTCACACGCAGCCACGAACGCATCCAGCTCGCCAGGCGAACCCGACACCACGACCTGCTCAGGCCCATTGACCACAGCCACCTGAAGGCCATCCGTGAGCCGCCCCACAACCTGCGCCTCGGGCGCCAGAACGGACACCATCCCGCCCCGACCCGCCAACCGCACAATCACCCGCGACCGGAGAGCCACCACACGCGCCGCATCACCCAACGACAACGCACCCGCCACACACGCAGCAGCGATCTCACCCTGCGAATGCCCCACCACAGCGGCCGGACGTACGCCCAGCGAGCGCCACAACTCCGCCAGCGACACCATCACCGCGAACAACACCGGCTGCACCACATCCACCCGGCGCAGCAACTCCTCATCGCCCTCCCGGACGACATCCAACAAACCCCAGCCATCCACGAACGGCTCCAGCGCCGCCCCACACTCAGCCATCCGCGCCGCAAACACCGGCGAGAACTCCAACAGCTCTTGGGCCATGCCCACCCACTGCGAGCCCTGCCCCGGGAACACGAACACCGCACCACCGGAGGCATTCGCCCCGGCACGCCCCGAGACCACGCTCGAAGCCTGACGTCCGGCCGCCAACTCCTCCAGAGCCGCGGTCAGTTCACCAAGATCGGAGCCGAGTACGACCGCACGGTGCTCCAACACCGCACGCCCACCCGCCAACGTGAACCCCACATCACGCAGCCCCAGCGCCCCACCCTCATCGAGCCGCGCAAGCAACCGCTCCGCCTGCCCCGCAAGAGCCGCCTCACTCCGCGCCGACAACACCCACGGCACCACCACGGAACCCACACCCGAGGGAGCCAACTCATCCTCAGAGGAACCCCCATCGAGCACGGGAGCCGCCTCCAGGATCACGTGCGCATTCGTGCCGCTGATGCCGAAGGACGACACGGCCGAGCGGCGCGGCCGCTCCAGGTCGGGCCACTCCTGGCGGGACGCCAGCACGCTGACGGCACCGGACTCCCAGTCGACGTGCCGGGAGGGGGTGTCGGCATGCAGCGAGCGCGGCATGACGCCGTTGCGCATCGCCTGCACCATCTTGATGACACCGGATACACCGGCGGCGGCCTGCGTGTGGCCGATGTTGGACTTGATGGAACCCAGCCACAACGGCTGTTCCACGTCGCGCCCTTGGCCGTACGTGGCGAGCAGCGCCTGCGCCTCGATCGGGTCGCCCAGGGACGTGCCGGTGCCGTGCGCCTCGACCACGTCCACGTCCGCGGACGTCAGGTGCGCGCTGGCGAGGGCGTCACGGATGACGCGCTGCTGCGAGGGACCGTTCGGCGCCGTCAGACCATTGCTGCCGCCGTCCTGGTTCACCGCACTGCCCCGCACCACGGCCAGGACGTCATGTCCGAGGCGACGCGCCTCCGAGAGCCGCTCGACGACCAGCATGCCCACGCCCTCGGCCCAGCCGGTGCCGTCCGCGTCGTCGGAGAACGGCTTGCAGCGGCCGTCGGCGGCGAGGCCGCGCTGGCGGGAGAACTCGACGAACATGCCCGGCGTGGACAGCACCGTCGCACCGCCCGCCAGGGCCATCGAGCACTCGCCGTTGCGCACCGACTGCACCGCGAGGTGCAGCGCGACCAGCGACGAAGAGCAGGCCGTGTCGATCGTCATCGCCGGGCCCTCAAGACCCAGCTGGTAGGAGATGCGGCCCGACGCCACACTGGAGGTGTTTCCGGTGAGCCGGAAGCCCTCCGTGCCGTCGGTCGGGGCGTCGAGATGCGGCCCGTACTCCATGTTCGTGGCGCCGACGAAGACGCCGGTCCTGCTGCGGCGCAGGGAGTCCGGGTCGATGCCGGTCCGCTCCAGGGCCTCCCACGCCGTCTCCAGGAGGAGCCGCTGCTGCGGGTCCATCGCCGCGGCCTCCCGCGGACTGATTCCGAAGAACTCCGCGTCGAAGTCCCCCGCACCGGCCAGGAATCCGCCGCGACGCGTGTACGTCGTGCCGGGGTGGGCCGGGTCCGGGTCGTAGAGGTTCGCCAGGTCCCAGCCGCGGTCGTCGGGGAAGTCGGAGGTGGCGTCCACGCCGTCGGCGAGCGCCTCCCACAGCCGCTGCGGGGAGTCGATGCCGCCGGGCAGTCGGCAGGCCATGCCGACGATCGCGACGGGGTCGTCGTCGGCCGCGGTGGGGGCGGTGGCGGCCGGGGCCGCGGTGTCCGGGGCCGGGTCCAGGGCGCCGACGATGCGTTCGTGCAGGTGGTCGGCGAGGTCGCGCAGCGTCGGATAGTCGAAGAGGATGCTCGCGGGCAGCCGCAGTCCGGTCGCCGAGACGAGGCGGTTGCGCAGCTCGACGGAGAGCACGGAGTCCAGGCCGAGGTCGCGGAAGGTCGCGTCGGGGTCGACGGCCGCGGTGCCGGTGAGGTCCGTCAGGTGGTCGGCGAGGCGGCGGACCAGGAAGCCGTCGGGCTCGCTGCGGATGCTCTCGCGCAGGGCGAGCGTCGCCGAGCTGAGGTGCTGCTCGGCCTCTTCGGCGGCGGGGCGTTCGTCGAGCCAGTGGCGGCGGCGCCGGAACGCGTACGTGGGCAGGTCGACGGTGCGGGCGTCGCCGACGACCGACGCCCAGTCGACGGGGGTGCCCGCGGTCCAGGCCGTGGCGAGGCCGGTCAGCAGCGCCTGCGGTTCGGGGTGGTCGCGGTGCTGCAGCGCCACCGCGAGTTCCGTCTCGGTCGTCGCGACGAGCGGGGTGAGCACGCTGCCGGGGCCGAGTTCGACGAACCGGGTCACGCCCTTCGCGCGGCAAGTGGTGAGCGCGTCGTGGAAGCGGACGGTGGCACTGAGGTGCCCGATCCAGTACTCCTCCGTGAGCGCGGCGCCGGTCTGTCCGGTGACGGTGGAGACGATGGGGATGGCGGGCTCGGAGACGTCGAGGCCGTGGATGCGGCGGGCGAACTCGTCCAGCATGGGGGCCATCAGCGGCGAGTGGGCGGCGTTCTTGACCCGCAGCCTGCTGGTGCGGTGGCCGCGGGCGGCGAGCGCCCCCGCGATCCGGGTGACCGACTCGTCGGCGCCGGAGAGCACCACGGCGCGGGGCCCGTTGATGACGCCGACCGAGACGTCGTCGACGCCTTCGAGGGCGGCGAGCAGCTCCTCCTCGGTCGCCTCGACCGCGATCATGGCGCCGCCGGGCGGCAGTTGCTCCATGAGTTCACCGCGGGCGGCGACGAGCGCGGCGGCGTGGGCGAGCGGCAGGGCGCCGGAGACGTGGGCGGCGACGATCTCGCCGAAGGAGTGGCCGACGAGCAGGTCGGGGGTGACGCCCCAGGAGGTGACCAGGCGGTACAGGGCGACCTGGAAGGCGAAGAGGGCGGGCTGCATGTACCGCATGCCGTCGAGCGCCTCCGCGGCCGCCGCGCCGTCGTCGTCATCGCCGTCATCGCCGAGCAGCACCGCGCGCAGGTCGAGGCCGGGGACGAAGTGGTCGAGCACCTCGTCGAGCGCCGCCGCGAACACCGGGTACGTCTCGTACAGTTCACGCCCCATGCCGACGCGGTGGGAGCCGACGCCGGAGAACAGGAAAGCCGTCCGGCCCGGCTCGGCGACACCGCTCACGGCCTGCTCGTGCAGGTGCGCCAGGGCCGCAGTGAAGTCGTCCCGGTCCTTGCCGACGACTACGGCGCGGTGCTCGAACGTGGACCGTCCGGCCGCGAGCGACCTGGCGATGTCGGCTGCATAGGCGGCTTCGGTGGCTTCGGCACCATCGGCGGCTTCGGCGTCCGGGTGCCGCTCGATGTGGGCGAGCAGGCGTTCGGCCTGGGCGTCGAGGGCCTCGCCGGTGCGGGCCGACAGGACCCAGGGCTGGGGGCGGGCGGCCGCGGGGCGGTGCTCCGGCGCGTCGCGGCGCGCGGCCTCAGGCGTCTCGGGCGCCTCCGTCAGGACGACGTGGCAGTTGGTGCCGCCGATCCCGAACGAGCTGACACCCGCGACGAGTTGCTCGTCGGGTGCGGGCCAGTCGGCCAGCGCGGTCTGCACGCTGAGGTTCAGGTCGGCCAGCGGGATCGCCGGGTTGGGGGCGGTGAAGTGCAGGGTGGGCGGCAGCCGGCGGTGGCGCAGGGACAGCGCGGCCTTGAGCAGGCCGACGATGCCCGCGGCCGCCTCCAGGTGACCGAGGTTCGTCTTCACCGAACCGACCCGCAGCGGTTCCCGGCCCCCGCCGCTGCCAGTGCCACCCACCGCGTCGCCACTCACCGCGTCGCCACTCACCGCGTCGCCACCCACGCCACCGCGCGCGATGACGTCGGCGACGGCCTCCGCCTCGACCGGGTCGCCGACCGGCGTGCCGGTGCCGTGGAGTTCGACGTACTGGACGGTGTCGGGGCTGACCCCGGCATCCGCGTAGGCCCGGCGCAGGACGTCACGCTGGCCGTCGGCGTCGGGGTCGGTGAGGCGCTCGCCGCCGCCGTCGTTGTTGACGGCGCTGCCCTCGATGACGCAGTAGATGCGGTCGCCGTCCGCCAGGGCGCGGTGCAGGGGCTTGAGGAGGACGACTCCCCCGCCCTCCCCGCGTACGAACCCGTCGGCGTTCTCGTCGAAGGTGGCGCAGCGCCCCTTGGCGGACAGCGCGCCGAGCGCCGCGGTGGTCCGCATGCTGTCCGGCGAGAGGATCAGGTTCACCCCGGCCGCGAAGGCGAGGTCGGCGTCTCCGTTGCGGATGCTCTCGCAGGCCAGGTGGACGGCGACCAGCGACGAGGCCTGTGCGGCGTCGACGGCGAGACTGGGGCCCCGCAGGCCGAGGTGCCAGGAGACGCGGTTGGCGATGACGGCGCGGTGGCGGCCGGTGAACTCGTGTGCGCCGCCGGGTCCCTGCGTACCGCCGCGGGCGGCGAGGCCCGCGTAGTCGTCGGAGGAGACGCCGACGAAGACACCGGTGCGGGAACCGCGCAGCCGCTCGTCGCGGACACCGGCGTCCTCCATGGCCTCCCACACCAGCTCCAGCGCGAGGCGCTGCTGGGGGTCCATGGCGGCCGCCTCGTCGGGGCCGATGCCGAAGAAGGCGGCGTCGAAGGAGGCGACGTCGTCGAGGAAGCCGCCGCGCCAGGACCGGCTGCCGGGACCGCGCTCCTGGGGCCAGGCCGAGACGGCGTCGGTCCCCTCCGAGAGCAGTCGCCAGAACTCCGCAGGAGTCGACGCCGAGGGCACTCGGCAGGAGGCTCCGATCACTGCTATCGCGGTGTCGCGGGGCTCGCCCGTCCTCTGCTCGTCTGACCTGGATGCCTTCATACGGCGAGTATCTGTTTCGGACCCGGGTATGGACTTCGGCCAGAGGACGGTGGTCGTCGACCAGGCTTAGGTGCAGGTACGGGCGGCGGAACCTGGACTTTCGGCCAGGTCCCCACCCCGTACAACGACGGGGATCCTGCCCCCGTACGACGACGAAGGTGCCCGCACGGACGAACCGTGCGGGCACCTTCGTTCACAAGGCGCAGCGCGCCGCGCTCACATGGCCGGAGCCAACGCGATCAGCTGGGCCCGGGAGGCCACATGGGCCTTGGCGAGCACATTGGAGACGTGGAATTTGATCGTCTTCTCACTCAGGCCGAGACGCCGGGCGATCTCCTTGTTCGCGAGCCCCCTGCGCACCAGTTGCAGCACCTCGGACTCGCGGGAGGTGAGCGGCGCATGTGTGGGCACCGCCGACAGGTGGCGCGGGGCCATGGCGCGGGTGAGCTTGAGCAGTACGCCGCTGAGGCCCGGCGAGACGTAGCCCGTGCCGTCGACCGCCTTGCGGACCGCCACGGCGAGGTCCTCCACGGGGTCGTAGCAGTGCACCAGCGCACCCACGTTGACCTGCGTGAGGCCGATCCAGCGGGTGGCCGAATCCTTGTCCCCCACGACGACGAGGGCGGCGTCGACACCGGCGAGTTCCTGGGCGTGGCCGATGTGCAGTTGCCCGTCGAGAATCACGGCATCCGGATCGTACAATTCCGCCGCCGAAAGGAGCTCCGAGAGCTCGGCGACCTCGGCCACGACGGACAGCGTGGGATCCTTCTCAAGCGATCTTCGAATTCCGAGACGCGCATAAGGGTGTGGATCACAAATGATGATTCGTGCCTGAATTCCCCGGTTCAAGTGGAAGACCCCCCGTTGATCGGCCCCTCTTTTCGTTGCGCATATTTCACCCAGCGAAAAAGAACGCACCGGCCTATTTAGATTTTCCAAAACGTGAGACGGTGGCCCGCCGGGCGGCACCCGGCGGGCGCCGGTCGTCGTGACGCCCGGCGGGCGCCGGATGTCACGACGCGGGCACGCGCTCCTCGATCTCGATCGCACCCACCGGACACATCTGGGCCGCCGTCTCGACCAGTTCGTACAGATCCTGGGGCGGTTCCGCGAGCTGCAGCAGCACGAGCCCCTCCTTCTCGTCCTGGTCGAACACTTCCGACACCGTCGCCACGCAGTTGCCCGCGCCCGCGCACAGCTCCCTGTTCACCGTGATCCGCATCGTCACGTCACCACGTCACCGGCAGCTCGGCCACGCCGAACGTCACCGCCATGGGACGCTGCGGGACGTCGGCGAGGGTGAGCTCGGAGCGCAGCTTCGGGAAGCGGCGGGCCAGCTCGACGAGCGCCACCCGCAGCTCCGCGCGGGCCAGCGGCTGGCCGATGCACTGGTGGAGGCCGAAGCCGAACGCCATGTGGCGGTGCGCCTCGCGCCGCTGCGGATCGAACGTGTCGGGGTCGGAGAAGACCGACTCGTCGCGGTTGGACATCGCGAGCATCGCGACGACGCCCTCGCCCGCGCGGATCTGCTGACCGCCGATCTCCGCGTCCTCCATGGCCAGGCGCGGCAGCCCGGTGCGCACGACGGTGAGGTAGCGCAGCAGCTCCTCGACCATGCCCGGCGCCAGCTCCGGGTCGTCGCGCAGGGCTTCGAGGTGCTCGGGGTGCTGCAGGAGCACCAGGGCCGAGAGGCCGATCATGTTCGCGGTGGTCTCGTGTCCCGCCACCAGCAGGAGCATGGCCAGGCTGACGAGCTCGTCCTTGCGCAGCTCGCCGGTGTCCACCCGCTCGATGGTGAGCCTGCTGAGGAGGTCCTCGCCCGGATCCTGCCGCTTGGCGTCGACCAGGTCGCCGAGGAGACCGGCCAGGGCGCCGAGGGCCGCCTCGACCTCCGCGGGGCCCGAGTTCCGGTCCATGATGACGCGGCTGTGGTCCTGGAAGAAGTCGTGATCGGCGTACGGGACACCGAGCAGGTGGCAGATCGTCATCGACGGTACGGGCAGCGCGAACTCGGCCATCAGGTCCGCGGGCGCGCCGAGCTCCTGCAGGCGCTCCAGCGCCTCGACGACCGTCTCCTCGATGAGCGGCTCGATCCGCCGGATGTTCTTGATCATGAACTCGGCGGTGAGCATCTTGCGGAACCGGCTGTGCGCGTCGCCGTCCATGAAGATGAACAGGCCCGACGCGTCGTCCTGCTTCGGCGGGATCGGGTTGAGCACCGGGAACCCGGGTTTGTACTGATCGGAACTGAAGCCCGGGTGCCGCAGCAGCTGCCGCACGTCCTCATGCCGGGTGACGAGCCACGCCCACCCCCCGAAGGGAAGCCTGACCTTCCCCACGGGCCCTTCGAGCCGTTCCAGGTCCGACCCCGTGACCGGGATGAATGGATTGTCGTCCGGACCAATGAACGGATATGCCGGCAGGCCGGCAATGTCTACCTCGGCCACTTCCCCCATGTTTTCCTGCACCTCGCACGACTCGCATCCGAAAGAGGAATTCAGCCTAACAAGGTGGTTGGCTCAAACAAGGCGGTTTACCGGAATACCTTTTGCCGTGATCGAGGTCACACCATAAATGCAATTCCGCAATAGCGGCGCTTGATTACGACAAAAGTCCCGCTAGAATCCGGCTCGAAACGGCTTCCGCCACACTTGACATCTGTTCCGTGAGATAGAAATGCCCGCCGGGACGGGTCTCCATCCCGAAGCCGCCCGCGGTGTGGTCGGCCCAGGCGCGCGCCTCCTCAGGCGTGACCCGGCCATCATCGGCGCCGACGATCACGTGGACGGGAGCCGAAAGCCGGGGTCGCGGAACGTACCGGTAGGTTTCGGCCGCCTTGTAGTCGCTGCGGATCGCGGGCAGCGCCCTGCGCAGCAGCTCCTCGTCGTCGAAGACCCGGGCGTCGGTGCCGCTGAGCGACCGGAGTTCGTCGATCAGGCCACGGTCGTCGCGCAGGTGGATGGGCGAGGGGTTGTCGCGCAGCCGGGACGGCGCGCGCCTGCCGGAGGCGAACACCGCGAGCGGCGGCGACCCCGCCTGCTCCAGGCGCACGGCCAGTTCATAGCCGACCATCGCGCCCATGCTGTGCCCGAAGAGCGCCAACGGCCGGTCGGCCCACGGCAGTACCTCGTCGACCAGCGCGTCGGCCAGGCCGGTGACGGAGTCCACGCACGGCTCGTGCCAGCGGTCCTGACGCCCCGGATACTGCACGGTCAGCACGTCGATCTCGGGCCCGAACGCGCGGGCGAACGGAAGGTAGAACGAAGCGGAGCCGCCGGCGTGCGGCAGACAGAGCAGCCTCGCGCGCGCCTGCTCGGCCGGTCGGTACCGGCGGATCCAGGCGCTGCTCCCGGCGGTCTTCGCAGTCATCGTCGCTCGTCCTCTGCCGGTCAGGCGGCGGCCGGGAACGCGAAGTACACGGAGGTGAGTTCCTCCGACAGGTCCCACAGCCTGCGGCCGCTGTCCGCGTCCGAGGCCCGCGGCGCAAGCTCCACCGTCTTCGGCGCACCGCGCAGCTCGCCCATGCCGTCGGGGCCGATGAACTGACCACCCGTCACGCTCGGGTCGGTCGCCGCGAAGAGCGTGGGCAGCGCGCCCTGGGCCGGGGTCTGGGCGAGCGGCAGCAGCAGCCGCCCGAACAGGAACTTCACCATGCCCGCAGGCGAGCTCGTCTGCAGGTTGGTGGACGTGTAACCGGGGTGGGCGAGCACGCTGCGCACCGGGCTCCCGGTCGCGGTCAGCTTCTGGTGGAGCTGCCAGCCGAAGACGGCGTTCGCCAGCTTCGACTGGTTGTAGTAGCCCATGGGCGAGTACTTGCGCTCGCCGTTGATGTCGTCGAAGAACAGATCGGCCTGGCGGTGGTTGGGCGAGCTCACCGTCACGACGCGGGGGTCCTCCCCGGCCTCCAGGAGGTCGAGCAGCAGCCCGGTGAGCGCGAAGTGGCCGAGGTGGTTGGCCGCGAACTGCACCTCGTGGCCCTGCGGGCTGAGGAGGCGGCTCGGCGGCGCCATCAGACCGGCGTTGTTCACGAGCACGTCCAGGCGCGAGTGATCCGCGTGCAGATCCTCGGAGAAGGCGCGGACGGAGTCCAGGTCCGCCAGGTCGACGCGGCGCACCTCCAGGGCGGCGCCCGGGACCTCGGCGGTGATCTGCTCGACCGCCGCCCGCCCCTTTGCCTCGTCCCGCACGGCCAGGATCACGCGCGCACCCTTGCGCGCCAAGGCCCGGGTGGTCGCAAGACCCAGGCCGCTGTTGGCCCCGGTGACGACGATGACTCGCTTGCTCTGGTCAGGGATCTGCTCGGCGGTCCAGCCACGCTGATTACTCATACGACACAAGCTGCCCGAAGTGGCACTCGGTGTCAAGCAGTTCCCTCGATGCCGGAACGTACTCTTGATGCCGCACAGGGCACGAAATGTACACTGAGGCAGTGAGTACCCACCCGGAAGTGAGCCTCGCCCAACGCAAGCGCCAGCTCGTCTCGGACGAGCTGACGTCGGCCGCGCTGCGGCTGCTGACCCGGAGGGGGTTCGACGCGGTCACGGCCGACGAGATCGCGGCCGTCGCGGGGGTGTCCAAGCGGACCTTTTTCCGGTACTTCGCGTCCAAAGAGGACGTGGTGATCCAGTTCCTGGCCGACGTGGGCACCGGCATGCGCGCGGAGCTCGCGTCCCGCCCGGCCGACGAGCCACCGTCGGTGGCGCTGCGCCACGCCGTCTGGGTCTCGGTGAGTGCCTGTGCGGGCCCGAGTCAACAGGCCCTGCGCGTGGCGCAGTTGATACTGGAAAGCCCTGCCCTGCACGCCCGCTTCCTGGAGCGCCAGGCGCAGTGGGGCGACGAGCTCACCGAGGAGCTCGCCCACCGCCTCGGCCTTGATCCGCGCACGGACCTCTATCCCCAACTGGCCGCCCGCATCGCCCTGTCCGCCTTCGGGGCCGTGCTGCAGAGGTGGAGCGCGGGCGACGGGGCGGAGGACCCGGCCGTGCTGACCGACCGGGTCTTCGCCGTCATCGCACCGGCGTTGGACGCGGTGGGCCGGAGGTAGGCGGCGGACCGGAGGAGGACGTTCATGTGGCCGGACTCCACCGGGCCTCAAGCGGCCAGGCCTCGCCCCGCCGGAGTTCAGCCCCCTCGCGGCCCGTCAGGCATCAGCCCTTCAGGACGCCTCGGCCTCCCGGACGGACCCGCCGGACCCGCCGGACCGACCGGACCGACCGGCCAGTCGGCACCCGAGGCAGTTCGCGTGCCCGGCCCGCACGGAGAGGTCCCGCGTCGACAACCGCCACTGATCGGGGCTGCGCGGCGTCGGCGGCTTGCCCCAGCCCGCCAGGTGCAGAACCCAGGTGACCAGCACCGACGCCACCAGGAGTATCAGCCCCAGCCAGATCCCCGGGCGCCAGCCGACGACGCCCACACCCGCAGCCACGGTCCCGAGCATCGCGATGAGGGATCCCGTCCACCCCGCGACGGTGTGGCCTTCGTCGTGGTGTCCACTCACGTCCCTGCCTCCTTCTTGCCTGTGCACGCCGTACGATGTCTTAGCAAGTAAGGAATTTATCTTAGGCAGTAAGGGAGTTCAATGCATTCCATGCAGGGGAAGACCCACCCCGCCGCCTCCGCCGCGGACGCCATCGGTGCACTGGACGATCTCGTCGCCACGAACCTCATCGGCCGCCAGGAGCTGGCCCGCAACCTCGACCTGAGCGTCAAGGACCTGGTCTGCTTCGCGCACGTCCTGGAGGCGGACGCCCCGGTCACCGCGGGCGATCTGGCCGACCGCGCGCACGTCACGACGGGCGCGGTCACCGGCATCCTCAACCGTCTGGAGCGCGGCGGGTTCGTGGCGCGCAGGCCCGACCCCACCGACCGGCGCCGGGTGCACGTCACCGCGGAACCGGCCGCCGCCGAGCGGGTGCAGGCCGTCTACGGCCCGTACTCCGCACTGCTCACCGAGCTCTGCGCGAAGTACTCGGCGGACGAGCTCGCAGTGATCACCGACTGGCTCACCGGCGCCGCGGCCCTCGCCCGCACGTATCTGGAGGACTCCTGCTGAGGACTCCTGCTGAGGGCTGCGGGCTGCGGGCTGCGGGCTGCGGGCTGCGGGCTGAAAGCCAAAGACTCTAAAGACCGCAGACCGAGGCCAACGCCCCCCGCAGATCCGCCGGTTCACGGTAGAGCAGCCCGCTCATCCCGAGCGCGACCGCGGCGTCCACGTTCTCCCGGCGGTCGTCCACGAAGAGGCAACGGCCTGGGGCGGCACCGGCCCGCTCCGCCGCCGTCTCGTAAATGCGCCGGTCCGGCTTGGCGATGCCGAGGTCGGCGCTGCTGATCACATCGTCCAGGATGCCGTCGGGGCCGGTCAGCCCGAGCAGGGCGAGGTCGTCGGCGAGCCACGGCGTCGCGTTCGTGACGAGCAGGACGGGCAGCCCGGCCGCGCGGACCCCCCGGAGCAGCCCCACCACGACGTCGTCGGCCCGGAACTTCGTCTCGGCGAGCGTCGTCCCGAGCTCGTGGCCGCGCGCCCACGGCACCCGGTCGGCAAGCCCGTCGGCGATCGACTCGATCCACCGCTCCTTGGTGATCTCGCCGCGCATCAGCGGCAGGTCGGTCTCGGGCCGGAAGGCCACCTCGGCCGTGCTGCCCGCAGGCAGACCCGCCGAGTGCTCCGCCTGCTCCAGTTCCGCCATGTCGTAGAAACGGATCACGCCGTCGAGGTCAGTGAGTACGGCGTCGAACGCCCGGCCGCGGATCGTCATCCCATGTGTCTATCACGCCCCTGCGGGACGGCAGACGGCTCCCTCCACCCACCGCTCGCCCGGCGCCCTCGCCTACCCGAGCACCTTCCGGACCTCCGCCCGCACCCGGTTCTGGTCCGTGCGCACGGCCTCGTACCGGGACTTGTTGCGGCGCAGGTCGTCGCGCTGTTTCTCGTCGGCGACCGCCCACCACACACCTGCGACGTTCAGGTCGCGGTTGCACTCGACGTCGGCGACGGCCGTGCCCAGCTCCCGCTTCGTACGGTGGGTGCTGCCGTCTTCGCGCCCCCTGCGCCACGCCTCGTCGCGGAATGCCCGTGCCGGGCTCGCGTACCGCTTGAAGCCCTTGTCCTCGACGCAGCGCGACCAGTCGGCGAACGCCCTGCGGACCCGCTCGTCCTTGGCGACGGCCGTGTCGATCTGCTCGGTGCGCTCGGGGACGTAGGCCCACAGGCGCGTCTCGTCGCCCACCGTCGCCATGGTGCGCCGTGTCGCCTCCGCGGAGCAGCCGCCCGCCGGGACCCTGCGGCCGTGCACCACCGAGCGGCCGCCTTCACCCGCCTCGGTCCCGTTCAGAACGGGGTCCTCGCGGTCTGTCACCTCGCGCCCCTTCGGCAGCAGCTCCGCGGTCATGGACTCGGTACGGCCGGGGTCGCTGCCGTAGCCCCAGCGGCGGGCCCGGTCGAGGTCGAGCGTCCCGTACGGGGACACGTAGACGAGCGTCGAGGTGAAGCTGTTCGCCATCCGGGTCCCGCGGATCCAGGTGTCGGGTTCGAGCGGGAAGTCCTCGAACCCGAAGCTCCGCATGCACTCCCGCTGCAACCGGTTCTTGGCCTCCCGCAGGCGCTTCTCCTCCCTGCCGCTGAACTCGTAGCGGTCAAGAGGGAGTTCCGGGAAGTCGGCCGCGCTCTTCACCCGCGGCACGCCGGGCTCCCGCGCGTACCCGGGCAGCGAGGAGCCCTCCGAGCCCGCACCGGATCCTGACCCGCACCCCGCCAACACCGCACCCGTCAGGGCGAGTACGCCCCACCGCACCTTCATCGGACCCCTCCCGGACGGCCGTGGCGCCGATCCGTGGGACCCTACCGCCGCGATCGAAGGGACGGCCTGGCGGCCAGGAGTACGTCACTTGCTCTCGCCACCGGGCGGCGCGTGCCCGTCGCCGCTGGGCGGCGCATGCCGTTCCCCGCCGGGCTGCGCATGCCTCTTGTCGTTCCGTGAGCGGGACCGCATGGCGCGCCCGCTCCCACTGCCGCCGCCCCGTGCGCCCGCTGCCGCATCCTCGTCCGCCTCGACGACACACGCCTCGCACTGCGCGTTGCGGCACGGCCCGGGGCCCCACACGGGGACGAACACCCCGAGCACCTTGCGCCGCCGGATCGCCGTACCCACCGGCCCTCCGCAGGCCGCGCACACGGGCGGCTCGTCCTGCGGGGCGGGGCCGGGCCGTGGCCCTTCACGTGGCCCTTCACGTGGCCTTTCGCTGCCCATGGCTCCAGGCTATTCCGGTTCAACCGGTCCCGGCAGTCCTGCGGCGGCCCCCGTCTCCGGTCACCGCTGGCGGATCTCCGTCGTGTCGACCTCGCCCGCCACCACCTGCCGCGCGAAATCCCCGAGCCGCAGCCGCCGGTGCCGCGCGTGCTTGCGCAACGCGCCGAACGCCTCGTCGACCGAGCACTGCCACCGCTCGGCGAGCACGCCCTTGGCCTGCTCGATGGCGATCCGGCTGGTGAGCGCCGCCTGGAGCTGGCCGCACTCCACGATGCTCCGCTCCAGCGACCGCTGGCGCGCGACCGCGGCAGCCGCGAGGTCGGCGAACATCTGCGCGCACGCCAGCTGTTCGCCGCTCAGCGGCTCCTCGCGGCTGGCCCCGAACAGGCCGAGCGCACCCACCACCGGTGCCGCACCCACCGCCCACTCGGAGCCCACCGCCTGCTCATCGCCCGACGGCTCCTGCCGCAGCGGCACCACGCACACGGCCACGAACCCCGCGGCCCGCGCCTCCTGTGCGAACCATGGCCACCGTGCGGCCGCCTCCGCCCCGTCGAGGTCGATGTGCGGCAGGGCCGTGCCCGACAGACAGCTGTCCCGGCTCGGGCTCCCGCCCCGGAGGAAGGCGGCCAGCTCGATCTCCTTCGTCCGCTCGTCCGACGCCTCGACAACGGCCGTCACACCCGCAGCGACCGCGCCCTCGCGGTCACCGATGAGCAGCACGGCAGCGGCGGAGACCCCGAGCAGGTCCGCGCAACGAACGGTCAGGTCCTGCAGTAACTCCACAGCGCTCCCCGGTCGTGAACGATTACGTCAGCTTCGCGGGCTCACCGGCTGTCCGCCCCTGCCTGCCGCGGCTCGCGCCACATCGGCCACATCGGCGGCCCGTCCGGCAGGTCGAGCGTCGTCCCCATGAAGGTGAAGCCGAGGCGCGCGTACAGATCGCGGCTGCGCGCGTTGCTTGCCTCCAGATAGGCGTGCAGGCCGTCGCGGTCGCAGCGGTCGAGCACGGCGGAGACGAGTGCCGTGCCGAGTCCTTCGCCCTGGCGGTCCGGGTGCACGGCGATGAGGTGCAGGTATTCGTGCGCGCGGTCGGTGGGGTGGATCGCTTCGGTCAACCGGCCGATCAGTTCGACCCGTTCGTTCTCCGGGTCGACGGCCCGGCGCAGCAGCACCGGTCCGTCCTCCGCGCTCGCCGCGTCCCCCGCGTCGCCCCCGCCGTTCTCGTGCGGGCCCGCGGGAACGGACCACCACAGGGCCACGGCCGCGCCGTCCTCGGTGATGTCGACGTACCCCTCGTCAAGGGCGATGTCGAGGAAGGCGGACATCAGGGCACGGTGCGTGCGCAGGCGGTGTGCCTCGTCGGGGAAGACCCAGCTGCTGACCGGATCGTGCACCAACGCCGCGTCGAGCAGCCGGACCACGTCCGCCCGGTCGCCCTCCCCGGCTCTCCGGATCGCCACACCCACAGCCCGCCCCTCATCACTTGTCCACTGCCGACCGCGCGCCCGCCAATGTGCCAACTCCGTGCCGCGAATCGCCGGGTTGCAGCGTAAGTGATCGCCTTCGTATGCACAGGAGGGCCCCGCAGCGTGGCCGGATCGCGGGGACGTGCGGGCCCTGCGGGCGGTGCCGCCCCGCTCGGCGTCCACGGTCCGGCTGAGCTTGTCGTTGCGAGGGGGCGGCGACCGATCCTAAGCCTCTGCCGAGCCGCTTGTGGCGGCTTTCGAGTGACCTGTTTCCGTCGTGCCCTTCAGTGCGTACGCCGCGTCACGAACTCGGCGAGGGCCAGCAGGCCGCCCGCCGACTCCGGGTCCGGCACCGCCCTGGCGAGCTGACCGATCGCCAGGGACATCCGGTCGGCCGCGTGCACCTGCGCCCAGTCGCGGCCGCCCGCGCTCTCCACGGCACGGGCCGCGCGCGCCGCTTGCTCCGGTGCGCTCTCCGCCTTGTCGGGCGGGCTTTCGTACAGCTCGGCCAGCTCGGCCGCGGCCGGTGTGCCCGAGGCCAGGGCCGCGACGACCGGCAAGGACTTCTTGCGGGCGGCGAGGTCGGCGCCCGCCGGTTTGCCGGTGTGCCCGGGATCGCCCCAGATGCCGATGACGTCGTCGATGAGCTGGAAGGCGAGCCCCGCCTCCCGGCCGAAGCCGTCGAGCGAGTCGACCTCGTCGAGGTCCGCGCCCGCATACACCGCCCCGAGCGCGCAGGCGCAGCCGAGCAGCGCCCCCGTCTTGGCCTCGGCCATGGCGAGACACTCGTCCAGCGTGACCTCGTCCGGGCCGCGGCGCTCCAGTGCACAGTCCGCGTGCTGGCCCGCGCAGAGCTCCATGACGCAGCTGGCGAGGCGGGCGGACGCCGCCGGGGCCCCCGGGTGGGGGTCCTCGGCGAGCATCCGCTGCGCCAGTGCCTGCAGGGCGTCACCGGCGAGGATCGCGTCGGCGTCGCCGAACACGGTCCAGGCGGTGGGCCGGTGCCTGCGCGTGGTGTCGCGGTCCATCACGTCGTCGTGCAGGAGCGTGAAGTTGTGCACCAACTCCACGGCGGCCGCCGCCCGCACCGCCCCGGCGGGGTCCCCGCCGAGCGCGCGCACCGCGGTGAGCACGAGCGCGGGCCTGATGGCCTTGCCCGCGTTCCCCGCGGCCGGTGTGCCGTTCGCGTGCTCCCATCCGAAGTGGTAGCGCGCGACCCTGCGCAGGGACCCGGGCAGGGTGTCGATCGCCCTGCGCAGCTCCGGATCGACGAGCGCCCGGGTCGACGCCAGGATGTCCGCGGCCTCCGGCCCGTCACCGGGCTCCGGGGTGTGCCCCTCCATGTGCACCGTGCCTGCCGTGTCCGTCGTCGTGTCCGTCATGGACTCACCCCGGGAAGGATGCGGACGGTGGCTGTTCCTCGGCGTGTGGGCGCGTACGGAGGGGGTGTACCCCGTGCCACGACCGGGGACACGGCCGCGGGGTCACCAGCGGCCGATCTCCACGTTCTCCAGGACGCCGAGCGCGTCGGGCACGAGCACCGCGGCGGAGTAGTACGTAGACACCAGGTAGGAGATGATCGCCTGCTCGCTGATGCCCATGAAGCGGACGGACAGGCTCGGTTCGATCTCGTCCGGGATGCCGGTCTGGTGCAGGCCGACGACGCCCTGCTCCTCCAAGCCCGTACGCATACAGATGATGGATGTCGTGCTGGCCTCGGTGACCGGGATCTTGTTGCACGGGAAGATCGGCACGCCGCGCCAGGTGGGGATCCTGTTGCCGTTCATGTCGATGGTCTCGGGGACGAGTCCCCGCTTGTTCAGCTCGCGGCCGAACGCGGAGATCGCGCGCGGGTGGGCGAGGAAGAGCTTGGATCCGCGCCTGCGGCTGAGCAGTTCGTCCAGGTCGTCCGGGCTGGGCGCGCCGTCGTGCGGCTGGATCCGCTGGTCGTACTCGCAGTTGTTGAGGAGGCCGAACTCGCGGTGGTTGATGAGCTCGTGCTCCTGGCGCTCCTTGAGCGCCTCGACCGTGAGCCTCAGCTGCTGCTCGGTCTGGTTCATCGGCTGGTTGTAGAGGTCCGCCACGCGCGTGTGGATGCGCAGGACGGTCTGGGCGACGCTCAGTTCGTACTCACGCGGCGCCGATTCATAGTCCACGAAGGTGCCGGGGAGCACGGCTTCACCGACGTGACCGGCGGACAGGTCGATGGGTGACTCGCCGAAGGTGTTGGTGCGCTGCGCCGGGAGCGACCGCAGGCGCTGGAGGTGGCCCTGGAGGGATTCGCTGCGCTCCGCGACCTGTTCGAGGTCCTGGCGGGGCAGGGCGAGGACCGTGCATGCGGTGACCGCACGCGCGGTGTACTCCCAGATGGCCTCGGAGTCGACGAGCGCCTGCTCGCCGAAGTACGCGCCGTCGGCGAGGGTCTCCAGGACGGTGTCGTCCCCGTAAGGACCCGTGCCGATCTTCTCGACGCGGCCGTGCGCGAGCAGGAACACCTCGTCCGCGGGGCTGCCGAAGGAGGTCAGGACCTCTCCCGCGGCGAACTCCCGCTGCCTGCAGCGCTGTGCGAGCTCGCCGAGGACCTCCTGGTCCTCGAAGTCCCGCAGCACCGGCAGCTCGCCGAGCTCCGCCGGGATGACCTGCACGCGGTCGGCTGTCTTCACGAAGGTCACCCGGCCGTCGCCGACCGAGTAGCTCAGCCTTCGGTTCACCCGGTACGTACCACCCTGCACCTGGACCCAGGGCAGCGTCCGCAGCAGCCAGCGCGAGCTGATCTCCTGCATCTGTGGCGCGGACTTGGTGGTGGTGGCCAGATTCCGTGCGGCGGAAGTGCCGAGGCTCTGCTGCGGCTTCTCCGACTCAGAACGGATCTCTTCGCCTACCGACATTGGCTATGCCCTCCCGGATACCAGCGGTCGTCTGCGCCCCCAACCCTTCCAGCACGGAACGTGTCGGCGCCATTACACAAACGAGCGGGAATGGATCACGCTCCGGCGGGGCAGGAGGGGCGTTTCCACTCGTTCGGCTCAACCCGGGAGGTGTCGGGCTCCACTGCCTGGTGGGCTCGGGAGATGACCACCTCCGCGGCCCCTCCCGGCACCGGTGCGCAGGGGCCGGACCCGGCGGCTCCGCTCGCGCCGCCGGGCGAGCGCGGTCCTGTCCGGCTGCTGCGTGCCGTCGGCCGGGCGTTCGAGCCGGTCCGCCGCGCGCCGGTGACCGTGTTCGTCGTCGTCGCGCTGTGGGCCGTCGGCGCCTTCACCGGGAGCCTCGGTTCCGGTCCGTCCGGCACGCTCCTCAGCGACATCGGCGTGGGCGTGCCCGCGCTCACGGACGGCCGCTGGTGGACCCCGCTCACCTCGGTCCTGTGGTGCCCGGGGATCGGCAACTACATCGGCTCCACGCTGCTGTTGCTGCTCCTGGGCTCGGCCGCCGAGCAGCGCATGGGCTCCCTGCGCACGGCGGTCGTCCTGTTCCTCGGCCAGGTGCTGGGGTCGCTGCTCGGCACCGGGATCGTGAAGCTGGGCGCGCTGGCCGGCGAGGACTGGCTGGACGACCTCTCGCGGAATCTGACGGCGACGCCCGGCATCGGCGCCTGCGCCGTCGGCGCCTTCCTCAGCTACCGCCTCGACGCCCTGTGGCGGCGCAGGCTGCAGCTGGGCCTGATCGTGTTCCCGCTGATGCTCGTGCTGTACGTCGGACACCTGCAAGGGGTGCTGCGTCTGGCCGGTGTCGTAGTGGGTCTGGCGCTCGGCGCCCTCGCGCACGGGGACACCCACCGCATGCGGATGCCGCACGCCTCGCACGCCGAGGGGCGCGTCCTGGTGGCCCTGGTGGTGGCCGCCTCCGCCATCGGCCCGCTCATCGCCACCCTCTACAAGGACTCGCTCGGCCCGTTCAACGTCCTCGATCTGTACGTCTCCGGCGGGCCGAGCCCGCAGGACATCGCGGACGCCTGCACCGAGGCAGGCAGCTCCGACTGCGCCCGCGTCCATGCGCAGGACCACTTCTACGGCTCCCCCGCGATGCTCATGGGGATCGCGATCCCGCTGCTGCTGCTCGTGCTCGCCGAGGGGCTGCGGCGCGGGCTGCGGCTGTCCTGGCGGATCACGGTGGCCGCGCAGCTGGTGTGGCTGGGGCTCATGGCGTATCTGCTGAGCGACATCGCCTCGCACCCGGACCGGTACGTCCTGGAGGGCAGCGACCTGTCCGACCAGAAGGCGGCGATGATCCAGGCGGTCGTCGAGCAGATGCTGCTTCCGCTGCTCGTCCTGGTGCTGCTCTTCCTCACCCGGCGGCTCTTCGCGCAGGTCCTGCCGCGCACCACCGTGACGTGGCTGGCGGGGACCGTCGGCGGGGCGCTGCTGCTGGCCTGCGTCGCGTACGTGGGCGTCGGGTACGCGGTGCGCGACCAGTACACGCCCGACGCGACGTTCGCGAAGCTGGTCTCGGGCCTGCCGACGCAGTTCCTGCCGCCGAGTTACGAGCCGTTCTTCTTCCAGGGCCGGGCCCCCGTCCCGGTCGGCGGCACCGCCCTGGCCCTGTACGAGTACTGCGGGATGCTCTTCTGGATGGTCGCCCTGATCGCGCTCTTCGTGGCGTTCCGGCGGCCCCTGCTGCACGCGGACCCCGGCGCCGCCGCACGCGCGCGTGCCCTGCTCGCCGCGCACGGGGGCACCACACTCTCGTATCTGACGACGTGGCCGGGCAATCACTACTGGTTCTCGGCGGACGGCCGGGCGGCGGTCGCCTACCGCGTGCATTCGACAGTCGCGCTCACCACGGGCGACCCCTTCGGGGAGCCGACCGCGCGCGCAGACGCGATCGACGGCTTCGCCGCGTACTGCGACCGGCGCGGCTGGACCCCCTGCTTCTACAGCGTGACGGCCGACGCCAAGGCCCGCACGGACGCGCTGGGCTGGAGCTCGGTGCAGGTCGCCGAGGACACGGTCGTACCTCTCCCGGAGCTGGCCTTCACGGGCAAGAAGTGGCAGGACGTCCGCACCGCCCTGAACAAGGCCAAGAAGGAGGGCATCACGGCGGAGTGGCACGTCTTCCCGAAGGCCCCGATCGCGCTCACCGACCAGGTCCGCTCGATCTCCGAGGAGTGGGTCGCCGACAAGGGGCTCCCCGAGATGGGCTTCACGCTCGGCGGCCTGGACGAGCTCGACGACCCGCATGTGCGGTGCCTCCTCGCGGTCGACGGGGACCGCACCGTGCACGGCATCACGAGCTGGATGCCGGTCTACGGAGACTCCGCGAACGCCGGGGAGCGGAAGGAGGGAGAGGCCGCCGCCTTCTTGCCGGGGACGGCCCCGGCCCGGCCGGTGGGCTGGACCCTGGACTTCATGCGGCGCCGCTCCGACGGGTTCCGCGGCTCCATGGAGTTCCTGATCGCGTCCGCCGCGCTCGGCTTCAAGGAGGAGGGCGCACAGTTCCTCAGCCTCTCCGGAGCGCCGCTCGCCCGCTCCGACACGGGCGAGCCGCCCGCCGCGCTGCAGCGCCTCCTCGACTACGCGGGCCGCACCCTGGAGCCGGTCTACGGCTTCCGTTCGCTGCTCAACTTCAAGGCGAAGTTCCAGCCCGAATACCGGCCCATGTACATGTGCTACCCCGACCCGGCCGCCCTTCCCAGCATCACCCGGGCGATCGGCAAGGCCTACCTCCCGCACATGAAGCCGTCGCAGGGAGTGCGCCTGATGCGCAAGCTGACCGGCTAGCCCACGGCGGCCGGGGAACCACAAGATCCGCGCGACCGTTGAACCGATACGGAACACCGCACCACCAGAACCTTTGGTACCAACCGGCAGGAGAGAGCAATGGCAGGCTTCCTGGATCGCGCCAAAGAGCAGGCCCAGCGGGGCCTCACCCAGGGCAAGCAGAAGATCGACGAGGTCCAGGAGAAGCGCGCGGGCGACGCTCTCCTGAAGAAGCTCGGCGCCGCCTATTACGCCGAGCGCCGGGGCACCGGCTCCTCGCAGGCCACCCAGCAGGCACTGGAGGCCCTGGAGTCCCACATCGCGACGAACGGGGACGGATTCCTGCACGGCAATTGACCGGATCGGCTCGCACGGTGCCCGAACAGGCCACGGATCGCTTCCGAACGGCTGGTCCGGGCACCGGAGTTCCGGTACAAGCAGGGCGTACGAGACGGCCCGCGGCCAGCGGCCGTCGTGCCCTGCAAAGGAGGCGGTCATGGCCCCACCCATGTCCGCAGGCCGGTTCCTCGACATCCTGCGAGACGAAGGCGTGACCGTCGTCGAAGTCGGCGACTGGGAGCACCACAACCGCAACCACAAAGGCCCCTGGGGCCCCGTTCACGGCGTCGTGATCCACCACACGGTGACGTCGGGCAGCCAGCGCACGGTGGAGATCTGCCGGGACGGCTTCGCCTCGCTCCCCGGGCCGCTCTGCCACGGCGTCATCACCAAGGACGGCCGCGTCCACCTCGTCGGGTACGGCCGCGCCAACCACGCGGGCCTCGGCGACGACGACGTGCTCCGCGCAGTCATCGCGGAGAAGCGCCTGCCCCCGGACAACGAAGCGAACACCGACGGCAACCGCCACTTCTACGGCTTCGAGTGCGAGAACCTCGGCGACGGCGAGGACCCGTGGCCCGAGGAGCAGCTGGAGGCCATCGAGAAGGTCTCTGCGGCGATCTGCCGTCACCACGGCTGGACGGAGCGTTCGGTCATCGGCCACCTGGAGTGGCAGCCGGGCAAGGTCGACCCGCGCGGCTTCACGATGGACTCGATGCGGGACCGCATCGAGGAGCGCCTCAAGTGACAATGGCGGGGTGCACCACACCCCGCCCGCCCCGCTCGGACCGCTCCCGCGGCTGCCGTCGCCGCTGCAGCGCATTGCGGACGACCGTTTCGGCCGCCATGGCGTGGAGCTGTCGCTCAAGCGGGACGACCTGATCCACCCGGACCTGCCGGGCAACAAGTACCGCAAGCTCGTCCTGAACCTGCGGAAGGCCGCCGACGCGGGCCACGACACCCTGCTCACGTTCGGCGGCGCCTACTCCAACCACCTGCGCGCCACCGCCGCGGCGGGCCGCCTCCTGGGCCTCGCCACGGTCGGCGTCGTCCGCGGCGACGAACTCGCAGGGCGCCCGCTGAACCCCTCGCTGGCCCGCTGCGCGGCCGACGGCATGCGCCTGCACTTCGTCGACCGGTCGACGTACCGGAAGAAGACCGAGCCCGGCACGCTGGCCGCGCTCCTGGGCGAGACGGGCTGCCGGGGCGCGTACGTGATCCCGGAGGGCGGCAGCAACCCCCTCGCCGTCCAGGGCTGCACGGCCCTCGGCGAGGAACTGCGCGGGCACACCGACGTGGCGGCCGTGGCGTGCGGCACCGGCGGCACCCTCGCGGGCCTCGCCGCGGGGCTCGGCCCGGACCGGCAGGCCCTCGGCATACCGGTCCTCAAAGGCGGCTTCCTGGGCGACGACATAGCCGCCCTGCAACGGCGCACGTTCGGCGAACCGACCGCCAACTGGCACCTGGACGAGCGCTTCCACTGGGGCGGCTACGCCCGCACCCCGCCGGAACTCATCGCCTTCGCCGAGGACTTCGAGCAGCGGCACGGGCCCTCGACCGGCCTCTTGGTCGAACACCTCTACGTCGCCAAACTGCTGTACGCCCTGACCGTCCTCTCCGAAGAGGGCGCTTTCCGGCCCGGCACCCGCCTCACCGCGGTCATCACCGGCACGCGCGGGTAGGCGTCTCAGCCCTCGGTTCAGTCCTCGATCTCGTGGTGGGCGGCCGCCTCCTCCAGGTCGAGCTTGCGCAGCAGCGTCCGCATCATCTCGTCGTCGATGCGCCGCTCGTCCCGCATCTTCACGAACACCTCGCGCTCCGCGGCGATCGCCTCGCGCGCCAGCCGCCGGTAGGTGCCGTCCGCCGACTCCCCCGTCACCGGGTTCGCCTGACCGAGCCGCTCCCACACGGAGTTGCGGCGGCGCTCCAGGACGGTGCGCAGACGGTCCTGGAGGGGCCGTGGGAGGCGATTGCGCTCGTCCTGCATGAGTTCCTCCACCCGGGCCTCCGCGGCCTGCGAGGCGGCGTTCTGCGCCTGCGCCTCGGCGAGCGTCTCCGCCTGCGCGTCCCGGCCCGGCAGTTTCAGGACGCGGATCAGCCACGGCAGCGAGAGCCCCTGCACGACGAGCGTTCCGATCACCGTGGTGAACGTCAGAAACAGGACAAGATTGCGCGCCGGGAAAGGCTCCCCGTCGTCCGTGACGAGCGGGATCGAGAAGGCGATGGCCAGCGAGACCACTCCCCGCATGCCCGCCCAGCTGACGATCAGCGGCCGCCGCCAGTCCATGTCGGCCTCGCGCTCCTTGATCCGCGCCGAGAGCCCGCGCGGCAGGTACGTCGCCGGATACGACCACACGAAGCGCGCCACCACGACGAAGACGAACACTCCGAACGCGTACCAGACGGCCTGCGCCACGCTGTACTCGCCGAGCCCCTTGAGCACGACGGGCAGCTGCAGCCCGATCAGCGCGAAGACCGCCGACTCCAGGATGAACGCGACGACCTTCCACACCGCGGCCTCCTGCAGCCGCGTCTCGAAGTCGACCTGCCAGGAGCGGTGCCCCAGGTACAGCGCGACGACGACCACGGCGAGCACTCCGGAGGCGCCGACCTGTTCCGCGGCGGCGTAGGCGACGAAGGGGATGAGCAGGGACAGCGTGTTCTGCAGCATCGCCTCCTTGAGGTGGGTGCGCAGCCAGTGGATCGGCACCATGAGCAGCAGCCCGACGCCGACCCCGCCGACCGCGGCCACCAGGAACTCCCGGACACCGCCCGACCAGCTCGCGCCCTCGCCGACCGCCGCCGCGATGGCCACCTTGTAGGCGGTGATCGCGGTCGCGTCGTTCACCAGGGACTCGCCCTGGAGGATCGTGGTGATCCTCGACGGGAGGCCCACCTTGCGCGCGATGGCGGTCGCGGCGACCGCGTCCGGTGGCGCGATCACGGCGCCGAGGACGAGCGCGGCGGTCAGCGGCAGGTCGGGGATGAGCAGGTACGCGAGCCAGCCGACGGCGACCGTGGCGAACAGGACGTAACCGACCGAGAGGAGCGCGACGGGTCTGATGTTGGCCCGCAGGTCCAGGTAGGAGCTCTCCAGGGCGGCCGTGTGCAGCAGCGGGGGCAGGATCAGCGGCAGCACGATGTGCGGGTCGAGGTGGTAGTCGGGCACGCCGGGGAGGTTCGAGGCGATGAGCCCGACCCCGACGAGGAGCAGCGGCGCCGGCACCGGAGTCCTGCGTGCTGCCCCGGCCACTACGGCGCTCGCCGCGATCAGTGCCACCAGCGGCAATACATCCATCGACAGACCCCTCCGCCCTCCGTGTTCCCGTCGTAACCTGGCAATCATGAACGAGTGCCCGCACGTCACAGCGCTGCCGCACCCCGAGGTGCCCCCGCTGAGCGAAACGTGTCTCGAGTGCCAGGCCGCCGGCAGCCACCCGGTCCAGTTGCGGCTGTGTCTGGAGTGCGGGCATGTGGGCTGTTGCGACTCTTCCCCTTTCCAGCACGCGACGGCACATTTCAGGGAGAGCTCACACCCTGTGATGAGGACCTTCGAGCCGGGCGAGAGCTGGCGCTGGTGCTTCGTGGACGGTTCGATCGTCTGACGTTTGGGTACGTCAACCCGGCGCCCGTTCTTTCCAATTGGGCCTGCGCGACCCCTAGCCACTGTCCGTACTCATAGGCTTACTATGAGTGACAGCATCAGGCCGGGGTCCCCGGGACACGGAGCTGGGGAGCGCGGTAGCGTCACCGCAGAACGACGTGGGGCGTTACCCGTGTGACGCAGCCCGGACCGCCGCTGGACGGCGGCTCCGGAACCCCGAAAGTGCTTGTACCACCTTGGAGGTGAGGGTGTCCCAGATCGCAGGCGAGCCCGGGAATCAGGACTTCGTGGAGGTCCGCCTTCCGGCTGCGGGTGCCTACCTGTCGGTGCTGCGGACGGCCACGGCCGGCCTTGCAGCGCGTTTGGACTTCACTCTCGACGAGATCGAGGACCTCCGCATCGCGGTCGACGAGGCCTGCGCGATCCTGCTCCAGCAGGCCGTGCCCGGCTCGGTGCTCAGCTGCGTCTTCCGCCTCGTCGACGACTCGTTGGAGGTGACGGTTTCGGCGCCCACGACCGACGGCCGGGCCCCGGAGCGGGACACCTTCGCCTGGACGGTGCTGTCGGCCCTCGCGGGCCAGGTGGACTCGACCGTCGCCGAGGACAAGACCGTCTCGATCAGCCTCTACAAGAAGCGCGGCGCGGGACCCGGGCCGGCGTGAGGGACGGGGACGGGCCGGTGCGGGACGAAGAGCGCGGCACACGAGGTCTGCCCGCCGACGGCAGGGAGGGGTTGCGCCGTATGACCACCGGAATCCCCGAACAGCAGGCCAAACCGCACCCGGAGGAGCCGGACCGGTCAGGTCCGCTGAGGGTGGCCGATGTGTCGGAGCAGGCAGAGCCGACCGCCAAGGACGAGCTCAAGCAGCTCTCCGGCCGGGGCGGCGGGCGACGGGCGGGAAACATGAGCGAGCACGGTCGGCACGATCCGCAGGACCGCAGCGGCGCACGCGCGATGTTCATCGAGCTGCGCACCCTGGACGGCGGCAGTCGGGAGTACGCGGAGCTGCGCAACCAGCTGGTCCGCATGCATCTGCCGCTCGTCGAGCACCTGGCCCGCCGCTTCCGCAACCGCGGCGAGCCGCTGGACGACCTCACCCAGGTCGCCACGATCGGCCTGATCAAGTCCGTGGACCGCTTCGACCCGGAGCGCGGCGTGGAGTTCTCCACGTACGCGACCCCGACGGTCGTCGGCGAGATCAAGCGGCACTTCCGCGACAAGGGGTGGGCGGTCCGTGTCCCGCGGCGTCTCCAGGAGCTGCGGCTCGCACTGACGACGGCGACGGCCGAGCTGTCCCAGCTGCACGGCCGATCCCCCACCGTGCACGAGCTGGCCGAGAAGCTGGCCATCTCCGAGGAGGAGGTCCTGGAGGGCCTGGAGTCCGCCAATGCGTACTCCACGCTGTCCCTGGACGTCCCCGACACGGACGACGAGTCCCCGGCCGTCGCGGACACCCTGGGCGCCGAGGACGAGGCCCTGGAGGGCGTCGAGTACCGCGAGTCGCTCAAGCCGCTCCTGGAGGACCTGCCTCCGCGGGAGAAGCGCATCCTGCTGCTGCGCTTCTTCGGCAACATGACCCAGTCCCAGATCGCGCAGGAGGTCGGCATCTCCCAGATGCACGTCTCGCGTCTGCTGGCGCGCACGCTGGCGCAGCTGCGGGAGAAGCTCCTCGTCGAGGAGTGATCACTCTCCGTAGTGGCCGTTTTTGAGCGGTACCAGCGCTTTTGAGCCGTACTACTTCTGATCCTGGACGTTGCCGGGGCCCTGGATGCCGAGGGCCTCGGTCGTCGCCGGATTGACCACGAGGACGAGCGAGACGACCGCGCAGATCGCGAGCACGATGCCGGCCGGGATCGCCGCGCTGTCGGCCTGCAGCATCTGCCAGGCCACCGGAAGCGCCATGATCTGCGTGATGATCGCGGGACCGCGGCTCCACCGGCGCAGCTTCAGCAGCCCGCGCGCGGCGAGCAGCGGGAGCAGCGCGAGGACGATCAGCGTGATGCCGCCCGTCCAGGCCTGCTTGGCGTCGTCGGGCGATCCGGTGATGCCCAGCGCAAGCATGTACACGCCCCCGGCGACGAGGGCGAGGCCCTCCAGCGCGACCAGGGCCGCGGCGGCGGTCACCCGCGCGGGTCGCGGGCCCGGCTCGGGCGACTCCGGGGCTTCGGGGGTGGTTTTCCGCTCAGTACTCACCCCAGCAGAGTAGCTCCGGGTGCGTCCGCCCCGGCACCTCGGTCTAGGCCGTGTAAAGAGCGCTAGGTAGTCTGCTTCGCATGCGTGCACTTCTCGTGGTCAACCCGGCGGCAACCACCACCAGTGCGCGTACGCGTGATGTGCTGGTCCACGCGCTGGCGAGCGAGATGAAGCTCGACGCGGTCACCACCGAGTACCGCGGGCACGCCAGGGACCTCGGCCGGCAGGCCGCGGAGAGCAAGGACATCGAGCTGGTCGTCGCCCTCGGCGGCGACGGCACCGTCAACGAGGTCGTCAACGGCCTGCTGCACCACGGCCCCGATCCGGACCGCCTCCCCCGCCTCGCCGTCGTCCCCGGCGGCTCCACCAACGTCTTCGCGCGCGCCCTGGGGCTGCCCAACGATGCCGTGGAGGCCACGGGGGCCCTGCTGGACGCCCTGCGCGAGGGCAGTGAGCGCACGGTGGGCCTGGGCATCGCGGGCGGCACGCCGGGCACCGAGGACGAGGCCGTGCCCTCGCGCTGGTTCACGTTCTGCGCGGGCCTCGGCTTCGACGGCGGCGTGGTGGGCAGGGTCGAACAGCAGCGCGAGCTCGGCCGACGCTCGACACACGCCCTTTATGTGCGCCAGGTGCTGCGCCAGTTCATCGACGAGCCCCACCGCAGGCACGGAATGATCACCCTGGAGCGGCCCGGCGAGGACCCGGTGACCGACCTGGTGATGTCGATAGTCTGCAACACCTCTCCGTACTCCTACCTGGGCAATCGCCCGCTGTACGCATCCCCGCAGGCCTCCTTCGACACGGCCCTGGACGTGCTGGGTCTGAAGAAGCTCTCCACGGCCGCGGTGGCCCGGTACGGCACCCAGCTCCTGACGTCCACGCCGGAGCGGGGACCGCACGGTAAGCACGCAGTTACGCTCCACGACCTCACAGACTTCACCTTGCATTCAAAGGTTCCTCTGCCCCTCCAGATGGACGGTGACCACTTGGGGCTACGGACGAGCGTGACGTTCACAGGCGTACGCCGGGCACTGCGTGTGATTGTGTGAGTGGAAGGGCCTAAAGTCCTTTCACTCGAACGTTTAGGCCAGGGTCCACCCCATAGAAGTACGGCTGTGACCCAGCCGACACTGAGGAATCAAAAAAAACTTTCCTGAAGGGGTTGTATCCGCCGCCGAGGTTTGCGAATCTCTACATGGCGATCGGGACGGCCCGCAACATCGGCCCCACAGAGAGCCAGAACCCCTCCTCCACCACAGGTCCACACCAGGCAACTGGGCGTCGGCCCTTCCCGTGCGGGGGGATTCGTGAAAGCGTTCACATTCACAAGCAACCTGCATGTAATACCAAGGAGAGGTAGCAGCCATGGACTGGCGTCACAACGCCGTTTGCCGCGAGGAAGACCCCGAGCTCTTCTTCCCCATCGGCAACACCGGTCCTGCGCTGCTGCAGATCGAGGAAGCCAAGGCCGTCTGCCGCCGCTGCCCCGTCATGGAGCAGTGCCTGCAGTGGGCGCTCGAGTCCGGCCAGGACTCCGGCGTCTGGGGTGGCCTCAGCGAGGACGAGCGCCGCGCAATGAAGCGCCGCGCCGCTCGCAACCGTGCACGCCAGGCCAGCGCCTGACGCCCACACCCCACACGAGCCTGAGCTTGGCGGCGCGTACAGCGAGTACGCAACTCCCGCCCCCGAGCCGCAGCCGCGCAGTACCCCCGATGCGCAACGCAACGTGAGCAGTGAGCCCCGGACCAATCGGTCCGGGGCTCACTGCTTTCGTCTGTTTGCCGCCGCGACCTTTTCCGTCGCCGCCAGGTCCCTCGCGATTTCCGCCGCTACTTGTCGCCGCGGACCGGGATGTCCAGGATCACCCGCGTGCCGCGCTCCGGCGCCCGGACCATGTCGAAGGTGCCGCTCAGCTCGCCCTCGACGAGGGTCCGGACGATCTGCAGGCCGAGATTGCCGGAGCGGTGCGGGTCGAAGTCCTCGGGCAGGCCGATCCCGTCGTCCTGGACGGTGATCAGCAGCCGCGCCTCCTTGGTGGTGCCGCCGCGCACCGCCGACACCTCGACCGTGCCGGTGTCCCCCTCCCGGAACCCGTGCTCCAGGGCGTTCTGCAGCACCTCCGTGAGGACCATCGACAGCGGCGTCGCGACCTCGGCGTCCAGAATCCCGAAGCGGCCGGTGCGCCGGCCGATGACCTTGCCGGGCGAGATCTCCGCGACCATCGCGAGCACCCGGTCGGCGATCTCGTCGAACTCCACGCGCTCGTCCAGGTTCTGGGAGAGCGTCTCGTGGACGATGGCGATGGAACCCACGCGCCGTACGGCCTCTTCGAGCGCCTCGCGGCCCTTGGCGGAGTCGATGCGCCGGGCCTGCAGCCGCAGCAGCGCAGCGACCGTCTGGAGGTTGTTCTTCACCCGGTGGTGGATCTCCCGGATGGTGGCGTCCTTGGTGATCAACTCCCGCTCGCGGCGGCGCAGTTCGGTGACATCGCGCAGGAGTACGAGCGAACCGATGCGCGGCCCCTTGGGCTTGAGCGGGATCGCGCGCAGCTGGATCACCCCGTCGCCGCCCTCGATCTCGAACTCGCGCGGCGCCCAGCCGCTCGCGACCTTCGCCAGCGCCTCGTCCACCGGGCCGCGGGACGGGGCGAGTTCGGCCGTCGCCCGGCCCAGGTGGTGCCCCACGAGGTCGGAGGCGAGACCGAGGCGGTGGTACGCGGAGAGCGCGTTCGGCGACGCGTACTGCACGACGCCGTCGGCATCGAGTCGCAGCAGACCGTCACCCACGCGCGGGGAGGCGTCCATGTCGACCTGCTGGCCCGGGAACGGGAACGACCCGGCGGCGATCATCTGCGCCAGGTCGGACGCCGACTGGAGGTAGGTCAGCTCAAGCCGCGAAGGGGTGCGGACCGTCAGCAGGTTCGTGTTGCGGGCGATGACACCGAGGACGCGGCCTTCCCTGCGTACGGGGATGGATTCGACGCGCACCGGAACCTCTTCGCGCCACTCCGGGTCGCCCTCGCGCACGATGCGCCCCTCGTCCAGGGCCGCGTCGAGGAGGGGGCGGCGGCCGCGCGGGACGAGGTGGCCGACCATGTCGTCCTGGTAGGAGGTGGGGCCGGTGTTGGGCCGCATCTGCGCCACGGAGACATAGCGGGTGCCGTCGAGGGTGGGAACCCAGAGCACCAGGTCGGCGAAGGAGAGGTCGGAGAGCAGCTGCCACTCCGAGACCAGCAGATGCAGCCACTCGAGATCGGAGTCACCGAGAGCGGTGTGCTGGCGTACGAGGTCGTTCATGGAGGGCACGTGTGGAGCGTACCTTTCGCGTCCGGCGGCTCCCGTCGAGCCGCGGCGCCAGGGCGGGACCCTCAGCCCGCCCACGGCACCGCAGCCCTTCAGGTGCATCGGCCGCCAGAATGTGCGGTACTGAACAGCCGATCTTGAGGATCCGACGCGGTCAGGGCAGAGAGCGCCGGTTCCTCGGTCCACTCTCCTGTGCGGGGAGAGCGGAGGCTTTACCCACGCATTGTGGACTAGACCATTCTCCCATGTCTATGCGTCTACAGATGTTTGTTGTTGTCTCTTTCTCCGACATTCGGAGCCGACGTCCTCCACTTTTTGGAGCCGACGGTCAGTCATCGCTCCCGGTCGGCCGGGCCTGCGGCCACGCCAGCATGGCGAGATCGGCCACCGCCTCCAGATCTTCCCTGGTGGCGCCGTCCCTGGCCTGTTGCGACATTCCCTGGAAGACCGCCCCCGTGTAACGCGCGAGGGCGGCGGGGTCGGTGCGGTCGGGCAGCTCCCCCGCCGCGACGGACGCGCGGACGCGGGACTCGATGTCCGCCACGTTCGCGTTCCGACGCTCCCGCAGGGCCTCCTCCACCTCCGGCGTCGTGCAGTTGGTGGCCGCGGTGATGACGAGGCAGCCGCGGGGGTGGCTGGGGTCGGTGAACTCGGCCGCGGCCTCGTGCAGCATCCGCGACACGGCGGCGCGAGCGGTCGGCTCCTCGTCGAAGGCGCGGGGGCCGAAGACTCCGTGGGTCGCCCCGTACCGCACGACGACCTCGTCGAAGAGGGTGCGCTTGTCGCCGAAGGCCGCGTAGAGACTCGGGGCCCCGATGCCCATGACGCGCGTGAGGTCGGAGACGGACGTCCCCTCGTACCCGTTCTCCCAGAACGTGCGGATCGCCTGTTCGAGGGCCGTCTCACGGTCGAAGGAGCGGGGGCGCCCGCGCTGTTTCGTCGCCATGGAGTGAATTGTATAGCGGGCACTAGAAAAAGAGCTCGGGGGTGGGGTAGCGTTCTTTCTGTAGCGACCACTAGAGAAAGAGGGGGCGTCCGGCATGGATGCAGTCACGGGCAGGCTCGCGGGGAAGACGGCGCTGGTCACAGGCGGCAGCAGGGGCATCGGGCGGGGCATCGCCGAGCGTCTCGGGCGGGATGGCGCACGGGTCGCCGTGCACTTCGGCAGCAATGAGGCGGCCGCGAAGGAGACGGTGGCGGCGATCGAGGCCGCGGGCGGCTCCGCCTTCGCGTTCGGCGCCGAGCTGGGGGTGCCCGGAGACGCCGAGGCGCTCTGGGCGGAGTTCGACCGGCACGCGGACGGCCTGGACATCCTGGTGAACAACGCGGGCATCGGCCTGTACAGCCACGTGGGAGAGGTGACGGAGGAGGATTACGACCGCGTGTTCGCGGTCAATGCGAAGGCGCTGTTCTTCGTCGTCCAGAAGGGACTCGACCGGCTCCGCGACGGCGGCCGGATCATCAACATCTCGTCGGGCGTCACGCGCATCGCATTCCCGGTCACCGTGGCGTATTCGATGACGAAGGGCGCGGTGAACGTGCTGACGCACACGCTGGCGCAGGAGCTCGGCCCCCGCGGGATCACGGTCAACGCCGTCGCGCCGGGCATCATCGAGACCGAAATGATGGACGGGATCCCCGAGGCCCAGCAGGCGGACATGGCGGGGTATTCGACCTTCGACCGGATAGGCCAGCCCGCCGACGTGGCGGACATCGTCTCCTTCGTGGCCTCGGAGGACGCCCGGTGGATCACCGGTCAGTACATCGACGCGACGGGAGGGTCGGTCCTGGGCGTGTGACCAGGGGCTTCGCGGGCGCCGCGGACGGTTCGACGGGCGGCGGCGGGGACGAGAGCCGAGCATGGATCGGAGAGCGGTGGAATCGGCCGTTCTGGCGGTGCAGCACTGCTGTTCTGGCGGCGCAGCTCTGCTAGATTGGTCTATACCACCAACACTCTTGAGCCCCTCTCCAGATCGGCAGGCCCAGCGTGGAAGTTGTCATCGTCCCGGACGCCACGGCAGGCGGCGAGCTCATCGCGGAGGCCATGGCCGCCCTGGTGCGCCGTAAGCCTGACGCCCTGCTCGGTGTCGCCACCGGCTCCACCCCGCTGCCCATCTACGAAGCGCTGGCGGCCAAGGTCGCCGCCGGTTCCGTGGATGCCTCGCGGGCGCGCATCTGCCAGCTCGACGAGTACGTGGGGCTGCCCGCCGGGCACCCCGAGTCGTATCGCTCCGTGGTCCTCCGTGAGGTCGTCGAGCCCCTCGGTCTCGCCGAGGCCTCCTTCATGGGTCCGGACGGCAGCGCCGAGGACGTGCAGGCGGCGTGCGTGGCGTACGACAAGGCGCTCGCCGAGGCCGGAGGTGTCGACCTCCAGCTGCTCGGGATCGGCACGGACGGGCACATCGGGTTCAACGAGCCGTGCTCGTCGATCGCTTCCCGTACGCGCATCAAGACCCTGACCGAGCAGACGCGGGTGGACAACGCGCGCTTCTTCGACGGGGACATCGAGCAGGTCCCCCACCACGTCATCACCCAGGGCATCGGGACGATCCTGGAGGCGCGGCACCTGGTGCTGCTCGCCACGGGTGAGGGCAAGGCGGATGCGGTGGCCGCGACGGTGGAGGGACCGATCGCCTCGGTCGTGCCCGCCTCCGCGCTGCAGCTGCACCCGCACGCCACGGTCGTCGTGGACGAGGCGGCGGCCTCGAAGCTCAAGCTCGCGGACTACTTCCGGCACACGTATGCGAACAAGCCGGACTGGCAGGGTCTGTAGAAGCAACCTGTAGAGGCACTCTGCAGACGCGACGAACAGTGAAAGGGGCGCCCCCGGCCGGGGGCGCCCCTTTCGTTTGGTGCGGGTGGGCGGGTCAGCCCTCGACGATGACCTCCGCCGCCGCCTGGCCGCACACCCGTGCCGCGCCGCGCGTCGCGATGTGGAGGCCGCCGATCGGGGCGGACTGGGGGACGCCCATCTCGACCACGACCGTGTCGGGGCGGGCCGAGACGATGGTCTGCAGGGCCTCGGCCATCCACGCGTGGCGGTGTGCGTCGCGGACGACGGCCACGATGCGGCGCGTGCCCGCCGCCGCGAGGGCCTTGCTGCCCGAGCCTTCGCCGGAGTAGGTGGCCGACGCGGTGCCGGGGAAGCGGCGCTCCAGCTCGTCGGTGACGCCCCAGGGGGTCTCGTTGCCGACGGCGATGTTCGGGAGCGGGGAGAAGGTGGCGACGTAGGGGGCCTCGGTGACCGGGGCCGCGTACGTCTCGCCGCGGGTGACCGTCAGCGCACGGCGGGCTCCGATCAGACCGATGCCGGTGTCGGGCGCGCCCCCCGAATGCTCGGCCGCGCCCGACCCCCTCGCCGTCACGGCCCAGCCGGCGAGAGACCGTACGCGGTCGGCCGCGTCGGCGAGCCGCTCCTCGGGCAGCTCGCCGGAGCGCACCGCCGCGACGATGGCGTCCCGGAGCCGCAGCACGGTCCCCTCGTCGGAGGGGCCGCCACCCGTGCAGATCGCGTCGGCGCCCGCGGCGATGGCGAGGACACAGCCGCGCTCGAAGCCGTACGTCCCTGCGATGGCCTGCATGTCCATGCCGTCGGTGACGATGAGCCCGTCGTAGCCGAACTCCTCGCGGAGCAGGCTGGTCAGGATGCGGCGGGAGAGCGTTCCTGGGTTGTCCGGGTCCAGGGCCGGGGCCAGGACGTGGGCGCTCATCACGGCCCGCGTGCCCGCGGCGAGCGCCGCGCGGAACGGCGCCAGGTCACGGGAGTTCAGGACGTCCCGGTCGACGTCGATGACCGGCACGGAGTGGTGCGAGTCGATCGCCGTGTCGCCGTGCCCCGGGAAGTGCTTGGCGGAGGTGGCGACGCCCGCCGACTGCATGCCCTCGACGTAGGCGGCGGTGTGCCGGGCGACCAGGTCGGGGTCCGAGCCGAAGGAGCGTACGCCGATGACCGGGTTGTCCGGGTTGGCGTTGACGTCGGCCGACGGCGCCCAGTTGAAGTTGATGCCGCAGGCGGCCAGGCGGCGGCCGAGGTCGGCGGCGACCTCGCGGGTCAGCGCGGGGTCGTCGACGGCGCCGAGTGCGTGGTTGCCCGGGTAGGAGGAGCCGGTGCGCACCTCCAGGCGGGTGACGTCGCCGCTCTCCTCGTCGATGGCGATCAGCAGGTCGTCGCGTTCGGCGCGCAGCTGCGCGGTGAGCGCGGCCACCTGCTCCGCGGTCTGCACGTTGCGGCCGAACAGGCTGACGGAGGCGAGGCCTTCGCCGATCCGGCGGCGCAGCCAGTCCGGTGCGGTGGTGGTGCCGTCGAAGCCGGGCTGCAGGACGGCGAGGGCGTTGCGGGTGAGCGTGTCACCGGCGTGCGTAAGAGTCGTCATGTGCGGAGTTATCCCTTCACTGCGCCGTCGGTCAGGCCGCTGACGGCCCTGCGCTGCAGGAAGACGAAGAGGATGAGGATCGGGATGGCGAAGAGCGAGGCGGCCGCCATGGTGGCACCCCAGTCGTCACCGAAGGCGGTCTGGAAGCTGGACAGCCACACCGGCAGGGTCTTGGAGTCCGCTTCCTTGTTGAGCACGAGGACCATCGGGAACTCGTTCCAGGCGGTGATGAAGCCGAAGAGCGAGGTCGACATCAGGCCCGGCGCGAGCAGCGGCAGGATCACCCGGCGGAACGCCTGCATACGGGTGCAGCCGTCGACCATGGCGGACTCCTCCAGCTCCTTGGGCACGGCGGCGACGAAGCCGCGCAGCGTGAGGAGGGTGAAGGGCAGGATCATCACCATGTAGAAGAGGGTCAGCGGGACCAGGCTGTTCAGCATGTCCGCGTCGCGCACGATGATGTAGATCGCGATGACCATGACTTCCCAGGGCGCCATCTGGGCGAGCATGAAGCCGATGATGAAGCCGCGGCGGCCCTTGAAGCGCATGCGCGCGAGGGCGAACGCCGCGGTCACGCCGATGATGAGCGAGAAGACCACGGCGAGGACCGTGACGGTCACCGAGTTGCCGACCATGGTCCAGAAGTGGTCGGCGTTCATCGCCTTCTTGAAGTGTTCAAGAGTGGCGTCGGTCGGGAACCAGACCGGGTCCTCGGCGATGATGTCGCCGGACGGCTTGAAGGCCGTCGCGAACATCCAGTAGACGGGGAAGACCGAGAGGACGAAGAGAACGACCGCGGTCAGGTTGGGCCACAGACGGCCCAGCAGCGAGCGCTTCACAGCTCGTCCTCCTCTTGCTTGAGCACGATCCGCAGGTAGTACGAGGTGATGGCCAGCAGGATGACGATGGTGAGCATCGCGATCGCGGCGCCCATCCCGAAGTGCTGGTTGCCCATGCCCTCGATGTAGGCGTAGACGGGAAGGATCTCGGTGAGCCGCTCGGGCCCGCCCTCGTTGAGGGTGAAGACCTGTACGAACGCCTTGAAGACCCAGATGATCTCCAGGAACGTCGTGGCGTAGAGGAAGGGCCGCAGGTACGGCAGCGTGACCTGGGTGAACTGCTTCCAGGCACCGGCGCCGTCCAGGGCCGCGGCCTCGTACAGCTCCTTGGGAATGGTGGTCGTGGCGGCGAAGAGGTTGATCGCCACGAAGGGGATCGACTGCCAGACGATCAGCAGCAGGACCACGAAGAAGGTCGAGTACTGCGAGGCGAGCCAGTCGTGGTCGGCCATCGACTCGAAGCCGATCTTGGCGAGCACCCAGTTGATGACGCCGTAGCGCTGCGCGAACAGCCACTGGTAGACGGTGGTCGACGCGACGACCGGCATCGCCCAGGCGAGGACGAGCCCGACCATGAGGAACGTGCGCATCTTCCGGCCGAGGCGCGCCAGGAGCAGTCCGACCAGCGTGCCGAGGAACATGATCAGCACGACGTTGACGGCGGTGAAGGCGACCGAGCGGCCGGTGACCCGCCAGAAGTCCTCGCCGGTGAGGATCTCCTTGTAGTTGTCGAATCCGTTCCACTCGGTCAAGTGCAGAATGAACTGCCGCATGTTGAGGTTCTGGAACGACAGGATCCCGTTGTTGACCAGCGGCCAGCCGAGCAGCAGCAGGGTGACGATGATCGCGGGGGCAAGGAGCAGATAAGGCGTCAGGCCTGCGAGACGTCCTGCGGATGTGTGCGGGCCGTCGCGTCGTGGCCCGCCGTCCTGCTTCGTCTGCACCTCCGTCGGGCCGGAGGGCGGCCGTTCGGTCTTCTGCACGGTCATGCTCGCCATCTCTTTCGTGGGCAACGCGAAGCGCTCTGGAGAGCGCCGAGAACGCAGAGGTCAGCGCGGAGAACGCGGAGAACTCATGGGTACGCCGGGGGCGGCGGGGTCACGTCACCCGCCACCCCCGGCAAGAGGACGCGTCTTTACTGCTTCTGCGACAGGCGCTTGTTGAGCTCGCCCTCGACCTGCTTGGCGGCGTCGGCAGGCGACTTACCGTTGAGCACCGCGGTCATGTAGTTCTTGATCGGGTTCGGCGGGTTCTCCACCGCGCCCCACTCCGGGATCAGCGGGGTGATGCCGCCGCCGGGGGTGGCGGGCGTCATGGCCTTGGCGGCCGGGTTGTCCGCGAGGGAGGACTCCAGCGACTTCTTGTTCGGGATGACGCCGCCTTCCTTGGCGAACTGACCCTCGAACTTGTCCGACAGCGCGATCTTCAGGAACTCCTTGGCGAGCTCCTGCTTCTTGCTGGTCGCGGCGATGGCGAGGTTGGAGCCGCCGAGGAAGACGCCCTCGGGCTTCTCCGCCGTGGCGCCCGGGATCGTGAAGTAGCCGATGTCCTTCGCGATCTTCTTGTCCGTCTTGATGGCCAGGTCGGCCTCCCACGGCATGCCGATGAAGGCGCCGGTCTTGCCCTTGCCGAAGACCTCGCCCTGCTGCGGCGTGGCCTCGTCCTTGTTCTTGGGGGCCTTGGAGAGCTTCTGGAACTCCTGGTACGTCTTCATGGCCTTCGTGACCTTCGGGTCCGTCAGGTTGGAGACGTACTTGTCGCCGTCCTTCTTGACCAGCTCGGCGCCCTCACCGATGGTCAGGCCGACGAAGTGGTACCAGAACTGGCCCGGCATGTAGAGCGGCTCGGCGTCGGTCTTCGCGCCGATCTGCTTGAGGTCCTTGAGGAACTCGTCGCGGGTCTTCGGGGTGTCCTTGATCCCGGCGTCGGCCCAGATCTTCTTGTTGTAGATCACGACGCGGTTGAGGACGAACCACGGGGCGGCGTACTGCTTGCCGTCGATGACCGAGGCCTTGTTCATCGACTCGGTCCAGTCGGCGCCGAGCGTCTCCTTGAGGTCGCCGAGCTCGGCGAGGCCGCCGGTCTTGGCGTACGCGGCGGTCTGGGTGTTGCCGATCTCGAAGACGTCCGGCGGGTTCTCCTCGGAGAGGGCGGTGGTCAGCTTCTGCTGGATGCCGTTCCACTGCTGGACTTCGAACTTCAGCTTCGCGCCGGTCTTCTTCTCGAAGGCGGCCGTGACGTCCTTCTGCCACTTGTCGGGCGTCGAACCGTCCATCGCCCAGAGCGTCAGGGTCTCACCCTTGAAGCCGTCGGCTCCCCCGGACTTCTTGTCGTCGTCGTCGCTGCCACAGGCCGCGACCGAGACCAACATGCCCGCGACACCGATGGCCGCTATGAGCTTGCGCTTCACGTTCACCCTCCTCAAGGGATGCCAGTCAACCCCCCACCCGCAGCGACCAAATGGACCGAGATCTGCCCGTGGGACTGGAACCTGGTCTTTAATGGTGTAGACCAGTACGGGGAGCTTGGCCTAGACCTTTAGGGGTGTCAAGGGTGTATAAGAAGGGCTGTCGCCTCCGTTATCGGACCGACACCTGAGCAGGCAGAGTCTGCTCGGCCCGTACCGTGCCACGATGTGAGCCGCGACAGACGGAGGAGCCGGTGACGGCAGCAGCACAGGAGCCGGGAAGGCAGACCATGGGCACCGAAGCGGGGAGCACGGGGACCGATGTGGGCGCGCCTCCGGAAGGCCCGAGCGTCGGCCGCACCGCGCGCGTGCCCAAGTATTACCGCCTGAAGCGGCACTTGCTGGATATCACCGAAACGCTGCCGCCAGGCACCCCGGTCCCCCCGGAGCGCACGCTCGCCGCCGAGTTCGACACCTCCCGCACCACGGTGCGCCAGGCCCTCCAGGAACTGGTCGTCGAGGGCCGTCTGGAGCGCATCCAGGGCAAGGGCACGTTCGTCGCGAAGCCGAAGGTGTCGCAGGCCCTGCAACTCACCTCGTACACGGAGGACATGCGGGCCCAGGGCCTGGAGCCCACCTCGCAGCTCCTGGACATCGGCTACATCACCGCCGACGACCGCCTCGCCGACCTGCTCGACATCACCACGGGCGGCCGGGTGCTCCGCATCGAGCGGCTCCGGCTGGCCAACGGCGAGGCGATGGCCATCGAGACCACGCACCTTTCAGCCAAGCGCTTCCCCGCCCTGCGCCGCTCCCTGGTGAAGTACACCTCGCTCTACACCGCGCTCGCCGAGGTGTACGACGTGCACCTCGCGGAGGCCGAGGAGACCATCGAGACCTCCCTGGCGACCCCGCGCGAGGCGGGCCTGCTCGGCACCGACGTCGGTCTGCCGATGCTGCTCCTGTCCCGCCACTCGCTGGACGGGAACGGCCAGCCGGTGGAGTGGGTGCGCTCCGTCTACCGCGGCGACCGGTACAAGTTCGTCGCCCGCCTCAAGCGGCCCACGGACTGACACCCGCCCGAGGTCTGGCGCGGGCCCACCGCACTGCTCTACGTTCCTCCCGTCATCGCACGATGAATCTCATCGCATGGTGAACGGGAGGACGACCCGGTGCGCAGAGCGAATCCCCGATCCATCGTCATCTGGTCCCTCGTCGCGCTGATCGGCGCCGCGGGCTGGACCGTCCTGGCCCTCGCACGCGACGAGGAGGTGTCGGCCGCCTGGATGGTGGCGGCGGCCCTCGGCTCGTACGCCGTCGCGTACCGCTTCTACTCCAAGTTCATCGCGTACAAGGTCCTGAAGGTCGACAAGAAGCGGGCCACCCCGGCCGAGCGGCTCGACAACGGCATCGACTTCCACCCGACCGACCGCCGGGTGCTGCTCGGCCACCACTTCGCGGCGATCGCGGGCGCGGGGCCCCTGGTGGGGCCGGTCCTCGCGGCCCAGATGGGGTACCTGCCCGGCACCATCTGGATCATCGTCGGCGTGATCTTCGCGGGCGCCGTGCAGGACATGGTCGTGCTGTTCTTCTCGACGCGGCGCGACGGCAAGTCGCTGGGGCAGATGGCGCGCGAGGAGATCGGCCCGTTCGGCGGGGCCGCCGCGCTGCTCGCCACCTTCGCCATCATGATCATCCTGCTCGGGGTGCTCGCGCTGGTCGTCGTCAACGCGCTCGCCGAGTCGCCGTGGGGCACCTTCTCCATCGCGATGACCATCCCGATCGCCCTGCTGATGGGCTTCTACCTGCGGGTGCTGCGGCCGGGACGGGTCAGCGAGGTCTCGCTGATCGGCATCGCGCTGCTGCTGCTCGCGCTCGTCGGCGGGCGCTGGGTCGCCGAGTCCTCGCTCGCGGACACCTTCACGCTCGCGCCGTCGACGCTGGTCATCTGGCTGGTGGCGTACGGGTTCATCGCCTCGATCCTGCCGGTGTGGATGCTGCTCGCGCCGCGCGACTACCTCTCCACGTTCATGAAGATCGGCACCATCGTGCTCCTCGCGGTCGGTGTCGTCGTCACCCTGCCCACGCTGAAGATGGACCCGGTGACCGACTTCGCCTCGCGCGGCGACGGACCGGTCTTCGCGGGCTCGCTCTTCCCCTTCGTCTTCATCACCATCGCCTGCGGCGCCCTGTCCGGGTTCCACGCGCTGATCTCCTCGGGCACGACGCCGAAGATGATCCAGAAGGAGACGCAGGTCCGGATGATCGGCTACGGCTCCATGCTGATGGAGTCGTCCGTCGCGGTGATGGCGCTCGTCGCGGCATCGATCATCGACCCCGGTCTGTACTTCGCGATGAACGCCCCGGCCGGAGTCGTCGGCGACACCGTCCAGGAGGCGTCGAGAGCCGTCGCGGGCTTCGGGTACTCCATCTCACCGGCCGACCTCGCGCAGGCCGCCCAGAACGTCGAGGAGTCCTCGCTGCTCTCGCGCACCGGCGGCGCGCCCACGCTCGCGGTCGGCGTCTCGGAGATCTTCTCCAAGGTCACCGGCGGCTCGATGCGGGCCTTCTGGTACCACTTCGCGATCATGTTCGAGGCGCTGTTCATCCTGACCGCGCTCGACGCGGGCACGCGCGTGGGCCGCTTCATGCTGCAGGACATGCTCGGGAACATCTACAAGCCCTTCCGGCGGATGAGCTGGAAGCCGGGGCTCGTGCTCACCAGCGCCGCCGTCACGGGGCTCTGGGGCTACTTCCTGTGGGTGGGCGTGCACGAGCCGCTCGGCGGGATCAACCAGCTCTTCCCGATCTTCGGCATCGCCAACCAACTCCTCGCCGCCGTCGCCCTCGCCGTCTGCACCACGCTGCTCGTGAAGTCCGGGCGGCTCAAGTGGGCCTGGATCACCGGGATTCCGCTCGTCTGGGACGCGACGGTGACGCTCACCGCGAGCTGGCAGAAGGTGTTCTCCGACGACCCGCGCGTCGGCTTCTTCCAGCAGCGCGCGAACTACCAGGACGCCATCGACGAGGGCAAGATCCTGCCGCCCGCCAAGACGATGGACGACATGCACACCGTCGTCACCAACTCCACGGTGGACGGCGTCCTTTCGGCGGCGCTCGCCCTGCTCATCGTCGTCGTGATCGTGGACGCGGCACGGGTGTGCGTGAAGCACGTCCGCAACCCCGGCGCCTCACGGCTGAGCGAAGCGCCGTACGTGGAGTCGAAGTTGACCGCTCCGGCCGGGCTCTTCGCGACCCGGGAGGAGAAGGAGGAGGAGAGGCAGGCAGAGAGGCAGGCGGAGCGACGGGAGGTGGCGCCGTGACCTGGGTGCTGCGCGGGATGCGGTGGATGCGGTGGTACGTCCATGAGCTGACCGACGAGTCGGCGTACGACCGGTATGTGGCGCACGTACGCAAGGAGCATCCGGCGGCAACTGTTCCCAGCCGCCGCGCATTTGAACGCATGCGGACAGACCGGGCGGAGTCAGACCCCCGTCAGGGGTTCCGCTGCTGCTGAACAGGCAACTTGTCACGTCCGTTATCCGGACGGGGGTTCCATACAGCGAGACTGTGGCTTAGATTTCCCGCACGTTAAGCATGGGATAAGTGAGGGAACGGAGCCGCGATATGTCAGATGCGCCTGAAGTGAGCAGACCGGTGGTCACGCCGGTCCGCGTGGTCATCGCAGCCTGCCTTGTCGCACCCTTCGTGGCAATGCTCTGGGTGGGCTCGTACGCGAAGATCGATCCCACCTTCATCGGCATCCCGTTCTTCTACTGGTACCAGATGCTCTGGGTGCTCATCTCCACGGCGCTCACGATGATCGCGTACAAGCTGTGGCAGCGTGACCAGCGCGCCCGCAAGGAAGAGGCGCGGTCATGAACGACGGAGTCAACGGCGTCGCCCTCGCGGTCTTCATCTTCTTCTTCGTCGCCGTCACGGTCATGGGCTTCCTGGCCGCCCGCTGGCGCAAGGCGGACAACGAGGAGAGCCTGGACGAATGGGGCCTCGGCGGCCGCTCGTTCGGCACCTGGGTCACCTGGTTCCTGCTCGGCGGCGACCTCTACACCGCTTACACGTTCGTGGCCGTCCCCGCGGCGATCTACGCGGCGGGCGCGGCGGGCTTCTTCGCCGTGCCGTACACGATCCTCGTCTACCCCCTGATCTTCACCTTCCTGCCGCGCCTGTGGTCGGTCTCGCACAAGCACGGCTACGTGACGACCTCCGACTTCGTGCGCGGGCGCTTCGGCTCCAAGGGCCTCTCGCTCGCGGTCGCCGTCACCGGCATCCTCGCAACGATGCCGTACATCGCGCTCCAGCTGGTCGGCATCCAGGCCGTCCTCGACGTCATGGGGATCGGCGGCGGCCCGGACACCAACTGGTTCATCAAGGACCTGCCGCTGCTGATCGCGTTCGCGGTGCTCGCCGCGTACACCTACTCGTCGGGTCTGCGCGCGCCCGCGCTGATCGCGTTCGTGAAGGACGGTCTGATCTACCTCGTCATCGCCGTCGCGATCATCTACATCCCGATCAAGCTCGGCGGCTTCGACGAGATCTTCCAGGCCGCGAACGAGAAGTTCTCGGCGGCGAACGACGCGGCGGGCAAGCCTGTCGCGGGTCTCGCGCCGGGCGAGGCGGGGCAGTGGACGTACGCCACGCTCGCACTCGGCTCCGCGCTCGCGCTGTTCATGTACCCGCACTCGATCACGGCGACGCTCTCCTCCAAGAGCCGCAACGTGATCCGCCGCAACACCACGATCCTGCCGCTCTACTCGCTGATGCTGGGCCTGCTCGCGCTGCTCGGCTTCATGGCGATCGCGGCCGGGGTCAAGGTCGAGAACGGGCAGCTGGCGATCCCGCAGCTGTTCGAGAACATGTTCCCCGACTGGTTCACCGGCGTCGCCTTCGCCGCCATCGGCATCGGCGCGCTCGTACCCGCGGCGATCATGTCGATCGCGGCCGCGAACCTCTTCACGAGGAACATCTACAAGGACTTCCTCAAGCCGGACGCGACACCCGCACAGGAGTTCAAGGTCTCCAAGCTGGTCTCGCTCCTGGTGAAGGTGGGCGCGCTCGCCTTCGTCCTCACCATGGACAAGACGGTCGCGATCAACTTCCAGCTGCTCGGCGGCATCTGGATCCTGCAGACGATGCCCGCCCTGGTCGGCGGCCTGTTCACGCGGTGGTTCCACCGCTGGGCGCTGCTCGCGGGCTGGGCGGTCGGCATGGTCTACGGCACGGTCGCCGCGTACGGCGTCGCGTCGCCGACGCAGAAGCACTTCGGCGGCTCGTCCGACGAGATCCCCGGCATCGGCGAGATCGGCTACATCGGCCTCACCGCGTTCGTCCTGAACGTGGTCGTGACCGTGGTCCTCACCTTCGCCCTGAAGGCGCTGAAGGCCCCCGAGGGCGTCGACGAGACGTCTCCGGAGGACTACACGGCGGACGCCGGTGACGCCGGTGTCATGGAGGAACTGCCGAAGGCGACGGCGGGCTCCGGCCACTGAGCCGACCGCTGCCGCACGTCTGCCGCACGGCACAGCGTACGACGAAGGGCCGCCGGGAAACCGGCGGCCCTTCGTCGTACAGCTCTGCGATCCGACACAAGATGTGGGCCTGCTTCAGTAAGCCGACACAAGATGTATGCTCGTGCTCGCTGTCGCCGCAGGGGAATCCGGTGCAAGTCCGGAACTGTCCCGCAACGGTAGACGTGTACGCATTTGTCGTACGCGGAGTCCGAAGACCTGCCGGCAGTGCACCCGTGTCGACCGACCCGGGTGCCGACCGTCCGGGCCTCGTGGAATGGGCCGGTGGACGCGGTACGCCGCCCTGTCCGGGTGCGCCCGTGTGTGCCGTCCCCTCCCCCAGGCCCAGAGCCGAGCGAGGGAGAGCTCCACGTGACCATCGCGCCTGCCGAACCTGCGTCAGCGCTGTCACCGCAGCCCATCGACAGCACCGAGGGTACCGACGCGCCAGGGACCGCGCTGCTGCGCACCCTGACCGACCTCACCGCCGACCTCCCCGACGCCGACCCCGGCCGGGTCGCCGCCGCGGCGCTGCGCGGCCGTTCGGCCAGGGCCGACGAGGCGGAGCTGCGGGAGCTCGCGACCGAGGCGGCCGCGGGGCTCATCTCCGAGGACCCCACGTACTCGAAGCTCGCGGCCAGGCTGCTCACCCTCTCCATCGCCGCCGAGGCCGCCTCGCAGGGCGTGCGCTCCTTCACCGAGTCGATCGCCGTCGGCCACCGTGAGGGCCTGATCGCCGACCGCACCGCCGACTTCGTGGGCGCCCACGCGGCCCGGCTCGACGCGCTCGTGGACACCGCGCTCGCCGACGGCGCCGACTTCCGCTTCGGCTACTTCGGCCTGCGCACCCTGCACAGCCGCTACCTGCTGCGCCACCCGATCACCCGCCAGGTCATCGAGACCCCGCAGCACTTCATGCTGCGCGTGGCGGCCGGTCTGGCGGAGGACGAGAGCGCCCGCGCGCTCGACGAAGTCGCCGCGCTGTACGGCCTGATGAGCCGCCTGGACTACCTGCCGTCCTCGCCGACGCTCTTCAACTCCGGCACCCGCCACCCGCAGATGTCGTCGTGCTACCTCCTCGACTCCCCGCTGGACGAGCTCGACTCCATCTACGACCGCTACCACCAGGTCGCACGGCTCTCCAAGCACGCGGGCGGCATCGGCCTCTCCTACTCCCGCATCCGTTCCCGCGGCTCCCTCATCCGCGGCACGAACGGGCACTCCAACGGCATCGTGCCGTTCCTGAAGACCCTGGACGCCTCCGTCGCCGCCGTGAACCAGGGCGGTCGGCGCAAGGGCGCGGCCGCGGTCTACCTGGAGACCTGGCACTCCGACATCGAGGAGTTCCTGGAGCTGCGCGACAACACCGGTGAGGACGCGCGCCGCACGCACAACCTCAACCTCGCGCACTGGATCCCCGACGAGTTCATGCGCCGCGTCGCCACCGACCAGGAGTGGTCGCTGTTCTCACCGGCCGACGTGCCCGAGCTCGTCGACCTGTGGGGCGACGAGTTCGACGCCGCCTACCGCAAGGCCGAGGCCGCCGGGCTCGCCAAGAAGACCATGTCGGCCCGGGACCTCTACGGCCGCATGATGCGCACCCTCGCGCAGACCGGCAACGGCTGGATGACCTTCAAGGACGCGGCCAACCGCACCGCCAACCAGACGGCGGAGCCCGGCCACACCGTGCACTCCTCCAACCTCTGCACGGAGATCCTGGAGGTGACGGACGACGGGGAGACCGCCGTCTGCAACCTCGGCTCGGTGAACCTCGGCGCCTTCGTCGACCCGGCCGCGCAGGACATCGACTGGGAGCGGCTCGACGAGACCGTCCGCACCGCGGTGACCTTCCTCGACCGCGTCGTCGACATCAACTTCTACCCGACCGAGCAGGCCGGGCGCTCCAACGCCAAGTGGCGCCCCGTGGGCCTCGGCGCGATGGGCCTCCAGGACGTCTTCTTCCAGCTCAAGCTGGCCTTCGACTCCCCCGAGGCGCGCGCCCTTTCCACCCGCATCGCCGAGCGCATCATGCTCGCCTCGTACGAGGCGTCCGCGGACCTCGCCGAGCGCAGTGGTCCGCTCCCCGCCTGGGAGAAGACCCGCACCGCGCGCGGCGTGCTGCACCCCGACCACTACCCGAAGGCCGTGGCCGAGCTGACCTGGCCGGAGCGCTGGGCGGCGCTGCGGGAACGTATCGCCGTCACCGGCATGCGCAACTCGCTGCTCCTCGCCATCGCGCCGACCGCGACCATCGCGTCCATCGCCGGTGTCTACGAGTGCATCGAGCCGCAGGTCTCCAACCTCTTCAAGCGCGAGACGCTGTCCGGCGAGTTCCTCCAGGTGAACGGCTACCTGGTGGAGGAGTTGAAGCGGCACGGCCTGTGGGACGCGAAGACCCGGGAGGCGCTGCGCGAGTCCAGCGGCTCGGTCCAGGACTTCGAGTGGGTGCCCGCGGACGTCCGCGCGCTGTACCGCACGGCGTGGGAGATCCCGCAGCGCGGCCTGATCGACATGGCCGCCGACCGCACCCCGTTCCTCGACCAGGCGCAGTCGCTCAACCTCTTCCTGGAGACGCCGACCATCGGCAAGCTCTCCTCGATGTACGCGTACGCCTGGCAGCGCGGCCTGAAGACCACGTACTACCTGCGCTCGCGCCCCGCGACGCGCATCGCCCGCGCGGCCGGGAGCTCGAACACCGCCGCCGCGGCCCCCGTCCCCGCGCAGGTCACGGCCGAAGACGCCGTCGCCTGCTCCCTGGAAAACCCCGAGTCCTGCGAGGCCTGCCAGTAATGAGCTCCACCGAGAAGAACCTGCTCGACCCGGGCTTCGAGCTGACCCTGCGCCCCATGCGCTACCCCGACTTCTACGAGCGCTACCGGGACGCGATCAAGAACACCTGGACCGTCGAGGAGGTCGACCTCCACTCGGACGTCGCCGACCTCGCCAAGCTCTCGCCCGGCGAGCAGCACATGATCGGCCGTCTGGTCGCGTTCTTCGCGACCGGCGACTCGATCGTCTCGAACAACCTGGTGCTGACGCTCTACAAGCACATCAACTCCCCCGAGGCGCGGCTCTACCTGAGCCGTCAGCTCTTCGAGGAGGCCGTGCACGTCCAGTTCTATCTGACGCTGCTCGACACCTATCTGCCCGACCCCGAGGACCGCGCGGCGGCCTTCGACGCGGTCGAGGAGATCCCCTCCATCCGCGAGAAGGCGGAGTTCTGCTTCAAATGGATGGACTCCGTCGAGAAGATGGACCGGCTGGAGTCGAAGGCCGACCGCCGTCGCTTCCTGCTGAACCTCATCTGCTTCGCCGCGTGCATCGAGGGGCTCTTCTTCTACGGTGCCTTCGCGTACGTCTACTGGTTCCGCAGCCGCGGTCTGCTGCACGGCCTGGCCACCGGCACCAACTGGGTGTTCCGCGACGAGACGATGCACATGAGCTTCGCCTTCGACGTGGTGGACACGGTCCGCAAGGAGGAGCCCGAGCTCTTCGACGACGCGCTCCAGCAGCAGGTCACGGACATGCTGAAGGAGGCCGTCGAGGCCGAGCTGCAGTTCGCCCGCGACCTGTGCGGTGACGGCCTGCCCGGCATGAACACCGACTCGATGCGCGAGTACCTGCAGTGCGTCGCCGACCAGCGGCTGCAGCGCCTCGGCTTCGCGCCGGTCTACGGCTCGGAGAACCCGTTCTCCTTCATGGAGCTGCAGGGCGTCCAGGAGCTGACCAACTTCTTCGAGCGGCGGCCCTCCGCGTACCAGGTCGCGGTCGAGGGCTCGGTCTCCTTCGACGACGAGTTCTAGGCGAGTTCCGGACGAGTTCCGGACGCCTGCGCCCGCCCGACCCGTTCTGCCGGACGGGGCGGGCGGGCGCCTTGCTGTCCCGGGACGCTCAGCGCGGCGTGGCCCGCAGGACGAGCCGCTTGGGGTGCAGGGTGATGCCGACCTGGGTGCGGGCGTCGGTCTCCTCGACGCGCTCCAGGCGCCACTTGGGGGCCACCGTTCCTAGGATCAGGGCGAGTTCGGCCAGGCTGAAGTGGTCGCCGGGGCACTTCCTGTTGCCCACGCTGAACGGCATCATCGCGAACTCCGGCACGTCGCGCGCCCGTTCCGGATTCCAGCGGTCGGGGTCGAACTCCAGGTTCCGCTCGAAGGAACGCGGGTCGCGCTGCATCGCGTACACGCTGTAGACGATGTCGGCGTCCGCCGGAATCGAATAGCCGCCCAGCTCGGTTTCGGCCACGGACCGGCGCGTGAATATCCAAGCGGCCGGCCGTATGCGCATCGCCTCGGTGACGACATTGCGGAGGTGCGGCAGGTCCTTGAGATCGGCGAATGTGATCGCGCGATCCGGGGCCACGGCATTTACCTCTTCAACCAACCTCCTTTCCTGCGCCGGGTGTTCGGTCATCAGATGGAACGTCCAGGCCAGCGTCGACGCCACATTCTCCGCACCCGCCACGACGAGCGAAACCACGTTGTCGTGGATCTCCTGGTCGGCTATGAGCTCCCCGGATTCGTCCCTGGCCCGCAGCAATTCGGCGAGCAGATCGTCCGGCCCGCCGGGCCCGGCCGCGCGGCGCTCCGCGACGATCTCGTCGACGAGCGCGTGCAGGTCGGCGAGCGCGCTCTCGAAGCGCCGGTTGGCGGGGGTCGGCACGCGGTGGAGCGGGCCGACCGAGAGCACCATCCGGCGGTAGAGCCCGTCGAACACGGTGTGCAGCGAGTCGGCGATCCGGTCCGCCTTGTCCGCTATCGAGTCGACCTCCAGGAGCGAGCGCGAGACGATGCGCACGGCCGTGCGGAACATCTCGGCGCTCACGTCGACCGTGGCGCCCGGCTGCCAGCGGGCCGCCGTGGCGCGGGCCTCCTCCTCCATCACCTTGGCGTAGTCGGCGATCCGCTCGGGCCTGAACGCGGGCTGCATCATGCGGCGCTGGCGCCGGTGCAGCTTGCCGTTGCTGGTCGCCACGCCCTTGCCGAGGAGCACTTCGAGGGTGTCCCAGAGCGGCCCGCCGACGACGTACTCGGGGTTCTTGAGCAGGGCGCCGACCAATTCCGGATCGCACACCACGTACGCCGTCCTGGGTCCCAGCCTGATCCGGACGAGATCCCCATGGTCGCGCAGGGCGGAGAGGAAGCCGAGCGGATCACGCACCAGGTTCCATGCGTGGCCGAGCAACGGGGCGCCGCCGCGGACGAGCGGTGGATTGCGCAACGGGTCGGGGCCCGACGCGGGGGGAGCGGGTATTGCGGATTCGACGCTCATTCCTCACCTACCAGTTCGTTTTCCGCCAGGGCTTCTTCCGTCACATACGGGGGCATGGACCTGTCGTCCCAGCTGTCCACCCGATAGCGCCCGGATTCGTGATGGAACCAGTAAACGGAAGAGAACCAGTTCCGCATGTTGAAGACGCATGATTTCACCGCGTCCGCGAGTTCCCTGTCACGCTCACTTGCGTCCGCCAATTCATCGGCGAAATGCAGTACTTCCCTTTCCGCCTGCATGAATTCAGTGACGCAATCACTGACGCGCCTGTGCACTTCCCGCACCGCCTCTTCGAGCCTCATTCCCTCGTGCTGGATGAGACTGATTCCGAGATTGTGCAGCTCGTCTCCCGCGAGTTCTTTCGGGAGTGAGCACAGGTCGTTGTACCAGGCCGAGAAGTCCTGGGTCGCCCGGGCCGCCCTGCGGTACGCGGGGTGCTTGCGCACCGGGTCGGGCAGCTCGTACCGCGCGGTGGGTTCGAGGAGGTCGATCCACGCCCAGTGCGCGAACGTGAGCCGGCGCAGTTCGATGTACGCCTCGACCGTCGGCACGGTCCCGCAGCGCCGGTTTCTGAACTCCTGGTCGTACGCGTCGATCACCGGGTGGAAGTGCCGGGCGAACCTGGCGTTCCAGCTGGGGCCGAGGAACGAGTACAGGCGCAGCACGCAGTCCGCGAACCCCGCGACCAACGGGTCCTTGTGGTGCAGGTACTGCCGGGGTTCGTTGAGGGTGCCGTGCAGGCCCCGGCAGAGCTGCCGCCACTGTGGCGCCCTGCCGTGCACCGAGTCCCGGTCGTGCCGGTCGTCCCACGCGAAGAACCAGCTGCTGAGGTCGGCTATCGCGGTCAGCAACTCGTCCGGCGCGCCAATGTAGTAGCCCGCCACCAGATCCGTGTAGCAGAGGCTGTCCGCGTACCGCTCGACCTTGTCCGGCGGCATGAGCCGCATTTCGCGCAGCCAGGTCCTGGACTTCTCCTGAAGCTTTGGCCAATACGGATGGAGCCGGCGAGGGAACGCGGCTTCGATCATGGGAACGGCCAGTGCCGGCGGTACGGATACCGCCGGTGAACGTGGTCGCGTGTGCGGATGTGCCTGTGAAGTGCTCCCGGAATATGCACGCACGAACAAACCCCTTTCAGCCGCCTGAGGACTCGCGCCCCTCCCGCCGTACCGGGCGCGCGCCGTTGCGTATCCCCGCGCTTTCCATTCAGCACCACAACTGACCGTTCAGGGAACAGATTTGCGCCATTCACTACCCCCCAGTGCCGAGAACATCCCCTTACGTGACTGAATATGGATCACCGGCAGCTTGATTTGCTCGCACAGGCGAGCGGCTCAGGGCAGGGCATGCCAACGGCCCCTGGTCAGGGGTGAGTTCCTGAACCAGGGGCCGCTCGCGTCACACGGTTCCCGCGCCTCTCAGGCGCCGCGGAGGTCAGTCATTGGCCACCACGGGGTAGCGCGGGGTGCCCTCTTCCATCTGCCGCAGTGCGTCCTTGCGCTCCCTCTTGGAGAGGCGGTCGATGTACAGGTAGCCGTACAGGTGGTCCGTCTCGTGCTGCAGGCAGCGCGCGAAGTAGCCGGTGCCGCGGACCTTGATCGGATTGCCCTTCGCGTCCTGGCCGGTCACCTCGGCGTAGTCCGGGCGGGCCAGCGGGGCGTACGCCGTCGGGACCGAGAGGCAGCCCTCACCCGAGTCGTCGAGGCTGCGCCGCTCGGCGGGCAGCTCCTGGAGCACCGGATTGCAGATCGCGCCGACGTGGCGCACGCCGTCGTCGTCCATGCAGTCGTAGACGAAGGCCTTCAGGTCGACGCCGACCTGGTTGGCGGCCACACCCACGCCGTTCGCCACCCGCTGGGTCGCGAACATGTCGTCGATCAGCGCGGCAAGGTCGTCGTCGAAGGCGGTGACGTCCTTGCACTCCTTGTGCAGCACGGGGTTGCCGACGACCGTGATCGGCCGGGACGTGCCGCGCTCGCGGTGGGCCGTCTCCCGCTCCTCGCAGTCCTCGGTGTCGATGACGAAGCCCTCGTCGTCGACGGGGAGCACCCCGTCCCCGTCGATGGCCTGCTGCTCAGTGTCCTGCGCCATGTCCGCCGTACGCCTTCCTTGGAACCCTCACGAGTTTGTGCCGGTACAGCCTACGGCGAAGTGTCAGCAGACCTCTTCGAGATCCCGCCAGTCACGGGAGTCCGGGCTGTCCGCCACCCAGCCGTCCAGGAGGCCGCGGACCAGCGCCGCGGGCGCCGCGAGACCGCACTCGCGCTCCGGCACCCAGAGCGCGCCCGGGCTGCGGTGGCCGAGCGGGCCCGGGTGACCCGGCTCGCTGTGGTCGTGCGGATCGAGGTGTTCCCCGTCGCCCTCGTCGCTCGGCATGCGGGACTCGGAGCACATCCGGCAGAGCAGCCGCACGGAGGACGACCAGTCCTCCGCCGCGAAGCCCGCGTCGGCCGCGAGCCGCTCCAACGCGTCCCTGTCGTCCTCGGTGGCCGCCTCCAGGAGGACCACCCAGGTCGGCACGGGTGAGGGTGCCCACAGCTCGATCTCGTCGAAGACGGGGTACGAGTGCCCGTCCCCCGTCGTCCGCTCGCCGTGCGGGACGCCGTCGTGCAGCACGACCTCGCCCCAGCGGCGGCCCGAGGAGGGCAGCGGAATGGACAGGACCTCCATGCGGGCCGGGTCCAGGCGGCGGCCCCACACGACCTCGGCCTCGCCCTCCGGGGAGAGCCGCACGGCCGCGCTGCCGAGCTCCATGCCCGTGGGCTCGCCGGAGGCGGCCACACCGCCGGGCACCCGCAGGCCGTACGCCTGCCAGGCGCGGCGGGCAAGGGGCCAGTCCTGCAGCGCGGTCGCCGCGATGCCGACGTTCCACCAGTCGGGGGCGCCCGCGGAGCGGTCGAGGAGCGCGACGGCGCGCAGCCCGGCGGCCCGCGCCTGCTCCCAGTCGTGCCGGAACTTGTGCAGCAGGGCCAGGTTGAACCAGGACTCGGACAGCCAGGGTTCGAGATCCGCCGCGCGCGTGAGCAGTGCCCCCGCGTCCTCGTACCGGCCGTCGCCGATCAGCGTGAACGCGCGGTCGGTCGCCTGCCGCCATGAGGCGGAGGGCCGGTGCCGTCCCTTGCCGAAGATCCTCACGATTCCCGCCTGATTCCCGCCTGCCACGTATTCCGTAGGTAGCTTCTCGTCGGGGCGCGGCGTCGGGGGCCGTACCCCCGTGCGCCCCTTTTCCTGTCTTCTTCGCATCCAACCACGGACGGTCGGACGGCCGCTCATTACCCATGGGTTACCCAGCGGGACGCGAGGTAAGGCCGTGGGTGAGGCCGTCCCTCGACAGGACCCTCGCCAGGGACTCCACGACTTCCGGCTGGTAGTCGTGGCCCGTGGCCAGGCGGAGCCTCTCCAAGGCGTTGAGCGGGCCGCCCAGCGCCCCTGAGGGGCCTTCTCCCCGCGCCATCTCGTCGTACGCGTTCGCCGTGCGCACAATACGTGCGGTGAGCGGCTGTTCGCGGTACGGGTCGGCCTGCCGCTCCACGACGACGGCGACGGCGGCGTCCACCCCGGTCTGCCGGACGACGGCGCCCCCGAGCAGGGCTATTCGGCGCTGTTCCGCCTCCGAGAGCGCGGCGGTGGCGCCCGCGGGGACGGGGTCGACCAGGGAGAGCTGGCCGATGTCGTGCATGAGCGCCGCATGCTCCAGGACGGTGAGGTCCGACTCCCCGAGACCGAGGTCACGCCCCACGGCCCGGCTGAGCCCGGCCACGCGGTGTGCGTGGCCCTGCGGGGTGTATCCGGCGATCTCGGTGGCCCTGGCCAGCGAGGCGATGGTCTGCCGGTAGGTCGCCCTGACCGCCGCGTACCGCCGGAAGGAGAGCTGGGTGAGCAGCAGCGGGAGGCTGAACACGGGCAGCGCCCACAGCCCCGCCACGGCCACCGCGAGCGCCATCACGGCGCCGCTCGCGCACACCGCGGAGCCGATGCCGAGCATCGCCCGCAGCTCCTCCCGCAGCAGCGGCCCGAACGGCCACCGGGTGCGGGCGTGCGCCGTGACGGCGGCGAGGACGGCGTCGCAGAGCGCGGTGAGGACGAGCAGGGCGACGATGACGAGCGCGAAGTACGGCCCGTGCCCCACCCACTCGCCGAACTTCCCGGAGTTGTACAGAGGTTGGAAGCAGGCGGCGGCGAACCCGACGGTCAGCACGCGCCGCGCCATGTGGTCGAGCGTGGGGCCCCGGCCCAGTGCCACGTTCGGCACCGCGCCGACGAGGGCCGCCGCGACGACCACGGCGAGCACCTGCAGCACCCCGTGGTGCGTGGCCTGCCCGGAGTTCTCGCCCAGCAGGGCGTACGCGAGGGCTCCCGCGGCGCCGAGCGGCGCGGGCTCCCTGTCCCTGCCGCTCCCCCACCGGACCAGCTCACCGAGAGTGATCAGGACGCCGAAGGCAAGGGCGGCCCGGCCTTCGGTGATGCCGTGCCAGAGGGTCCAGACGAGGGAGGCGAGGGCGAGCAGTCCGGCCAGGCAGGCGACCACGGCGGGCAGGCGCGACGGGGCCCTCACCGGGCCGCCGGGCGGGCCGCCGCGGGCGCGGGCAGGGCGGGGGACGGCACGGCCGCGCCCTGGTCGGGGGCGCCCTGGTCCGGCACGTCCGCCGTGACCTCGGGGTGCCATCCGTACCGGTCGAGGGCGCGGGCCAGCGCCCCGACCATCTCGGGGTCGAACTGCGCCCCCGCGCACCGGTTGAGCTCGGCGACGGCGACCTCGACGGGCCTGGCCCGCCGGTAGGACCGGGTGGACGTCATGGCGTCGAAGGCGTCGGCGACCGCCACCACCCGCGCGCACTCCGGGATCTGCGGCCCGGTGAGTCCGTAGGGATAGCCGCTGCCGTCGATCCGCTCGTGGTGGTGCAGGATCGCCGCTCGTGCCTCGCCGAGGAACCCGATGCCGCGCACCATCTCGTGGCCGTACTCGGGATGCAGCTCGATGATGCGCCGCTCCTCGGGCGTCAGCGGCCCGTCCTTCCTCAACAGCCTTGTGGGTACGCCGAGTTTGCCGACGTCGTGCAGGATCCCGGCGAACCGGAGCACCTCGACGCGCTCGTCGTCCATGCCCAGCTCGCGCGCGATCAGCACGGAGGCGCGGCCCACGCGCTCGCTGTGCCCGCGGGTGTACTTGTCCTTGATGTCGACGGCCTGGACGAGCGCACGGATGGTGGCCTGATGGGCGGCCCGCTCGCGGTGGTACTGCGCGAAGGCCCAGCAGGAGACGCCCATCGGCAGGAGCACGAGCAGGGCGGATGTGGGGCCGTACGGACTGGTCCAGAGCACGGCCATCATCAGACCGGCGAGTCCGTGCACGGTGACGGGCGCGAGCGAGCGCGCGAAGAGGCCCCGCCAGGCGGTCCGCGCGGGGACGCGCTCGGCAGTCACGAGGACGCCGCCGTCCAGCACGGTGAGCACCGCGGAGAAGGCGAGCACGGCGGCCCCGGCGGGTCCGAGTACGTACGGGAAGTCGGGGCCCGAGGTGGCCGCGGGCCCGCCGAGCGCGACGTACACGCGCGCCGACGCCCAGGCGGCCAGGGCGAGTTGGGAGGCGCGCCAGATGCGGCGCACCCACCGGGGGTGCCGGTCGACGCGGGCGAGCAGGGCGCCGGGCACGGCGACGAGGGCGGCGGCCGACGGCGGCAGCAGGAACACCCCGGCGAGCAGCACGGGAAAGAAGGTGCCGAGGCCGCGCGGGACACGGCGGCCGACCAGGCGGCAGCGGGTGATCTGCTCGCACCCGGCGTAGAGGACGGCGAGGAACGCGACGGCGGGCCAGGAGGGGCGCGCGCCGGGGGCGGGCACCGCGCAGACCACGCCGGCCAGGGCGACGCACAGGATGTAGACGCGGGCCCGCACCGGCACCGACCGCATGGAGTTCTCCTCCCCGTTCCGGTCCGGAGACTAGAACGGCGCTCCCCCTGCCAGCACCCGGGTGCCGTTAATTAGCACGTTCGAGTGATGGGAGGGGAGAACGGGCCGCGCGGAACCCGAGTGAAGTGCTCAGGCCTCGGAGGCGGCCGTGGTGTCCTGCGTGATGTCCTGCTCGGGCACGGCCTGCCCGGAGCGGATGAGGTCGATGCGGCCCATCACCTTGGCCCGCAGGTCGACCGGAACGTCGTCCTGGCCGCAGCAGCGCTTCACCAGCTTCTTGACCGCCTGCTCCAGGCCGTACTTCTCCAGGCACGGAGAGCACTCCTCGAAGTGCGTCTCGAACTTGGTGCAGTCGCTGTCCGGCATCTCGTGGTCAAGGAACTCATAGAGATGGTCCAGGACTTCACTGCAGTCAGTCTCGTGCGGCTCTCCGCAGCTCATGAGCCCGAGCCTTTCGTTCCGTTCGACTCCCCGGCACCCGCCGGGACGAGCCCGCGCTCACGGGCGTAGTCCTCCAGCATGCCGCGCAGTTGGCGACGGCCCCGGTGCAGTCGGGACATCACCGTACCGATGGGTGTCCCCATAATGTCCGCGATCTCCTTGTACGCAAAGCCCTCTACGTCCGCCAAATAGACGGCGATGCGGAATTCCTCGGGGATCGCCTGCAGCGCCCGCTTCACATCCGTGTCGGGCAGGTGGTCCAGCGCCTGCGACTCGGCCGAGCGCAGACCGGTGGACATGTGCGACTCGGCGCGCGCAAGCTGCCAGTCCTCGATCTCCTCGGCGGCACTGCGCTGGGGCTCGCGCTGCTTCTTGCGGTACGAGTTGATGAACGTGTTCGTGAGGATGCGGTACAGCCACGCCTTGAGGTTGGTGCCCTCGCGGAACTGGTGGAACGACGCGTACGCCTTCGCGTAGGTCTCCTGCACCAGGTCCTCCGCGTCCGCCGGGTTGCGCGTCATGCGCAGCGCCGCCGAGTACATCTGGTCGAGGAATGTCAGCGCGTCCCGCTCGAAGCGGGCCGTGCGCTCCGCGGCCGTCTCGGACTTCTCCGAGCTCTCTCGGGGCTGCTCCGCCTGGCCGTGCTCGGTCCCTGCGTCGGTCCCAGTGACCGGACCCACCTCCTCCAACGACGTGGTGAGGCCGAAAGCAGCCCCACTCGAATCGGAGGATAGACGACTACCCGTGCCCCGCGCCGCCCGAATAGATGCGGTTTTGGGTGCGCTCAGCACCGTCCACTCCAGGTCAGAGGCGCTGGAGCGGTTCGGGCAGATGGTCGAACCCATGCGGCGGACTCCCTCTCGTACGAACAGCTACCGACGGCGTTTACCGTCTGTCCGCCACAACAGACGTCACCCGCCCAACATTCCCGTCCAGCGGACGACTGCGTCCGTGATGCGCTTCACTGCCTCGTCCTGCCCGATGTCCGCGCGCTTGGGCACGGCGAATCCGTGGTCGCCGGAGGGGATCTCCACCAGGTCGTACGCGCCGTCGGGGAACTCCACGGGCTTGCCGAAGGGGTCGTTGCCGCCCTGCACGACGAGGGTGGGCACACCGGCCCCGAGCAGCTCGTCGGCGCGGGACTTCTCGGGCTTGCCCGGCGGATGGAGCGGGAAGCTCAGGGCAAGCACGGCGGCGGCGCCGAGCTCGGTGGCCGTACGGCAGGCGACGCGTGCGCCTGCGCTCCGGCCGCCCGCGATCACCGGGAGCCCCTTCTTCTCCAGCGCGGGCCAGATGCCGCGCCACCCGGTGTCCAGCGTCTTCGGCGCGGGCGCGAGCTTCTTGCCCGCGACGCGCCAGGGCTGCTCCACGAGGGCGACGCTCACGCCGTGCGCGGGCAGCGCGGCGGCGATGGCCTGGAGGTCGCGGGCCTCGATGCCGCCACCGGCGCCGTGGCTGACGGCGAGCAGGAGGCGGGCGCTCCTGCCGGGGGCCGGGTGCCAGGTGATCCGCGCCGCACCGGCGTCGGTCTCGACTGTCTCGCTCTTGGTCACCTGAGCAGGGTGTCAGAAGAGCGTGCCTTCTTCGGGACCCTCCAGCTCCTTCAGGAGCTCCGGTCCGTTGTTGCGTACGTTGCTGACGGCGGTGGACACCGGATAGGCCCGCATCAGTCCGTGCGGCGGCGGCTCCAGGAGGCCGCGCAGGTCCTCGACGTCGGTGCGGGACGGGTCGAGCCAGGCGTCCCAGCGCTCCGGCGTCAGCATGAGCGGCATGCGCGGGTGGATCTCGGCGAGCGTGCCGGGGCCCTCGTCGGGGGCGACCGCGAGGGGCGTGGTCTCCGCCTCCGTGGTGATCACCGTGCACGTCACCCACCAGGCGAGGGGGTGCTCGTCGGGCAGGGTCTTGTCCCGCCAGAACTCGTAGAGCCCCGCCATGGCGAAGACCGAGCCGTCGGCGGGCGTCACGAAGTAGGGCTGCTTGCGCGGCCGCTTCTTCTTGCCCTCGACCTCCAGCTGCCGCTCCTCGGGGGCGGTCACCCACTCGTAATAGCCGTCGGCCGGGATGACGCAGCGGCGGGAGGTGAAGGCGCGGCGGTAGGAGGGCTTCTCGTGGACGGTCTCCGCGCGGGCGTTGATCATCCGCGCGCCGCCCTCGGGCGTCTTGGACCAGGAGGGCACGAGGCCCCACTTCAGCGTGCGCAGCTGGCGAACCGGAGCGGGGTCTTCGGCGTCTTTCAGAGGACGGTCGAGGACCGCGTAGACCTCTTTCGTCGGCGCCACGTTGAAATCAGGAGCCAAGGCCTCCTCGGACTCCCACTTCTCGATCCCGAAGATTCCCGCGAGATCCTGGGGCCCACGACTGGATGCATACCGTCCGCACATACGTGCCAGACTGCCAGACCCCGTACAACCAGAGGAGCCGGTCCAGACAATGGCCCACGGAATGGAAAGCACCGCCAACGCCAGCCTGACCGACCTCTGGGACCGCGTCTTCGGCACACAGGCCGCGCCCGAGCAGTGGCTGGTGATCGCGGCGGGCGTCGTCGCTCTGGCGGTCGTCGTCCCGCACAACATATGGCGCCTCGCCCGCAACGCCATCACCATCGCGCACGAGGGCGGCCACGGCCTGGTCGCCCTGCTCACCGGGCGCCGCCTCGACGGCATCCGGCTCCACTCGGACACCTCGGGCCTCACCGTCTCGCGCGGCAAGCCCACCGGGCTCGGCATGATCCTCACCGCGGCCGCGGGCTACACCGCGCCCCCGCTCCTCGGCCTCGGCGGCGCCGCGCTGCTCGATTCGGGGCGCATCACGGCGTTCCTGTGGATCGCGACCGCCCTGCTCGTCGTGATGCTGGTGATGATCCGCAACGCGTACGGCGCCCTGACGGTGATCCTCACCGGCGGCACGTTCCTGATCGTCTCCTGGCTGGCCAATACGGACGTGCAGGCGGCGTTCGCGTACGCGGTGGTGTGGTTCCTGCTCCTGGGCGGCGTACGTCCCGCCTTCGAGCTGCAGTCCAAGCGAAGGCGCGGGGGCGCGGGCGACTCGGACGCGGACCAGCTCTCGCGGCTCACGCACGTCCCGGCGGGCATGTGGCTCTTCCTCTTCCACGCCGTCTCGCTCTGTTCCCTGATGGGAGGGGCCCGCTGGCTCCTTGACGTCTGAGCGGCGTCCCTGACAGGCCCTAAAGTGAGGGCATGACCGAATCCCCGGCGCACACCGCCCTCTGGCCCGCCCCGCACGCAAGCGGAGCCGTCACCGCGACGGTCCACGTCCCCGGTTCGAAATCGGTCACCAACCGGGCGCTGGTCCTGGCCGCGCTGGCCGCCGAGCCCGGCTGGCTGCGCCGCCCGCTGCGCTCCCGCGACACGCTGCTGATGGCGGGCGCCCTGCGCGCGATGGGCGTCGGCATCGAGGAGACGGTGTCGTCGAGCTCCTCCGTCGCGGGCGGTCAGAACGGCACCGGCGAGGCGTGGCGCGTGATCCCCTCGGGCCTGCACGGCCCGGCCACGGTCGACGTCGGCAACGCGGGCACGGTCATGCGCTTCCTGCCGCCGGTCGCCGCCCTCGCCGACGGCCCCATCCACTTCGACGGCGACCCCCGTTCGTACGAGCGCCCCCTGCACGGCGTCATCGACGCGCTGCGCGTGCTCGGCGCCCGCATCGACGACACGCAGGGCAGCCCCGGCGCGCTGCCGCTGACCGTGCACGGCTGCGGCGCCCTGGAGGGCGGCCGGGTCGAGATCGACGCCTCCTCGTCCTCCCAGTTCGTGAGCGCCCTGCTGCTCTCGGGGCCCGGCTTCAACCAGGGCGTGGAGGTCCGGCACGTGGGCGGCGCCCTGCCGTCCATGCCGCACATCCGGATGACCGTCGACATGCTGCGCTCGGTCGGCGCCCAGGTCGACACCCCCGAGGCGGGCGGCGAGCCGAACGTGTGGCGGGTCGCCCCCGGCGCCCTGCTGGGCCGCGATCTGACCGTCGAGCCCGACCTGTCGAACGCCCAGCCGTTCCTCGCCGCCGCCCTGATCACCGGCGGCACGGTGACCATCCCCGACTGGCCCGCGCACACCACGCAGCCCGGCGACGCGCTGCGCGAGATCTTCACCGAGATGGGCGGCTCCTGCGAGCTGACCGAGCAGGGCCTGGTGTTCACCGGGTCGGGGTCGGTGCACGGCATCGACGTGGACCTGAGCGAGGTCGGCGAGCTCACCCCCGGCATCGCGGCGGTCGCGGCTCTCGCCGACTCCCCCTCGACGCTGCGCGGCGTCGCCCATCTGCGCCTGCACGAGACGGACCGGCTCGCCGCCCTCACCAAGGAGATCAACGAGCTGGGCGGTGACGTCACGGAGACCGCCGACGGCCTGCACATCCGGCCGCGCCGACTGCACGGCGGCATCTTCCACACGTACGACGACCACCGCATGGCGACCGCGGGCGCGATCATCGGCCTCGCGGTGGACGGCGTGCAGATCGAGAATGTCGCGACGACGGCGAAGACGCTCCCGGACTTCCCCGAGCTCTGGACCGGAATGCTCGGGAACTGACGGGCGGATCGAGAACCATGCGTCGCTACGGCAAGAACCCCGACGAGGACGACATCCGCGTCCGCCCCAACCGCAAGGGCAACCGCCCCCGCACCCACATCAGGCCCAAGCACGAGGACGCGGCCGAGGGCATGGTCCTCACCGTCGACCGCGGCCGGCTTACCGTCCTGGTCGACGACCGGATCGTGATGGCGATGAAGGCCCGCGAGCTGGGCCGCAAGGCCGCCGTGGTGGGTGACAGGGTCGCGGTCGTCGGGGATCTGTCCGGCAAGAAGGACACCCTCGCGCGCATCGTGCGGATCGCGGAGCGCTCGTCCGTCCTGCGGCGCACCGCGGATGACGACGACCCGTACGAGCGGGTGGTCGTCGCCAACGCCGACCAGCTCGCCATCGTCACGGCCCTCGCCGACCCCGAGCCGCGGCCGCGGCTGATCGACCGGTGCGTCGTGGCGGCGTACGACGGCGGTCTGGAGCCGATCCTCGTACTCACCAAGTCGGACCTGGCCTCCGCCGACAAGCTCCTGGAGACGTACGCCGCCCTCGACATCCCCTATGTGGTCACCAGCCGCGAGGAGTTCACCGACGGCGCGGAGCTCGCGCGCGTCCACGAGCTGCTCGACGGCAAGGTCACCGCGTTCGTCGGGCACTCCGGGGTGGGCAAGACGACGCTCGTCAACGCGCTCGTACCGGAGGAGCGGCGGCGTACGACCGGGCATGTCAACGCGGTCACGGGCCGCGGCAGGCACACCACCACCTCCGCCCTCGCGCTCCCCCTGGAGGGCTCCGACGGCTGGGTGATCGACACCCCCGGCGTTCGCTCGTTCGGGCTCAACCACGTGGATCCGTCCCGCGTCATCCTCGCCTTCCCCGACCTGGAGCCGGGGACGGCGGAGTGCCCGCGCGGCTGCAGCCACGACGAGAAGGACTGTGCGCTGGACGCCTGGGTGGCCGAGGGGCACGCGGATCCGTCCCGCCTCTACTCACTGCGCAGGCTGCTCGCCACGCGGGAGCGACGCGAGGGCGACTGACCTCTTCGTTGTTTGGGCCGGGACGGCAAAGGTAAATGCATAATCGCACCAAGCCGGATTCAAGCCAGACGAAGCGGCCGCGGGACGTGGGCGAGTACGGGAGGCAAGGACATGGCGTGGCTGCTGGTCATCGTCGCGGGGATTCTCGAGACCGGCTTCGCGGTCTGTCTCAAGCTGTCGCACGGCTTCACCAGGCTCTGGCCCACGATCGCGTTCGCCTGCTTCGCCCTCGGCAGCTTCGGTCTGCTGACGCTCGCGCTGCGGAAGCTGGACGTGGGGCCCGCGTACGCGGTCTGGACGGGCATCGGGGCCGCGGGCACCGCCATCTACGGCATGGTCTTCCTCGGTGACCTGGTCTCCACGCTCAAGCTCGTCTCGATCTCCTTCGTCGTCATCGGCGTGATCGGACTGCAGCTGTCCGGCTCCGCGCACTGAGCTGCGCCTCGTGACGTACGCCTATTTGGCGGCCACCCAGCGCCCGATGGCCCCGCGGACCAGCTCCGCGGGGTCGTCGCCGTTTCCGGCGGGTGCGACGACGTAGGACAGGGCGAGGCGGACCGCGCTCTCGCAGGCGCGGGCGAGGTCGGGGTCCCTGACCCGGCCCCGGCCGCCGAGCGCCAGCACCGTCCGGTCCCGTACGAGGGCGAGCAGCTCCCCCGCCGAGGGCACCCCCGCGTCCGCGCGGCGCTGTGCGGGCACCGACGAGGTGGATCCGGCGGCCCGGCTCGGCGCGGGCAGCCGCTCGCTCCAGCAGCCGGTGAGGGCGGCCCGCACGAGCACGTTGGTGCGGGCGGCGCCCACCGTCCACGCGGCCACGGCGGCAAGCCGGTCGGCGGGCTCGCGCTCCTCGGCGAGGGCGCGCTCGACACCGTGCAGATAGCCGTCGGTCTCGCGCCGCAGCAGGGCGCGGGCGAGGCCGTCCTTGCTGCCGAACTCGTTGTAGAGGGTCTGCCGGGACACCCCGGCGGTGGCCGCCACATCGACCATGCGGACACCGGGCCACGGCCGTCGTGCGAGCGCTGTGTACGCCGCGTCCAATAAGGATTCCCGTGCTGCAGGCATCGTCGCCTCCGGGTCAGAGCGGCTCCCGTGCCAGAGTTGACGCGCTCGGCAGCACTGTCAATAGCTCCGGCAGCATGTCGAGCATGTCAACGGGGGCCGGGCGACACGGCACTGTGGATCGTGTCGATCGAGATCGATACTGTTCTTCCATGTCCGACTACCACGATGATCTGCGTCTCGCCCACGTCCTCGCCGACGCCGCCGACGCCGCGACCATGGACCGGTTCAAGGCCCTCGACCTGAAGGTCGAGACCAAGCCGGACATGACGCCGGTGAGCGAGGCCGACAAGGCCGCCGAGGAGCTGATCCGTGGCAACCTCCAGCGGGCCAGGCCGCGCGACGCGATCCTCGGCGAGGAGTACGGCGTCGAGGGCACAGGACCGCGCCGCTGGGTGATCGACCCGATCGACGGCACCAAGAACTACGTACGCGGTGTGCCGGTGTGGGCCACCCTGATCTCCCTGACGGAAGCGGGCGAGGGCGGCTACCAGCCGGTGGTGGGCGTCGTCTCGGCGCCCGCGCTCGGCCGCCGCTGGTGGGCGGCGAAGGGCGGCGGCGCCTACACGGGCCGTTCCCTCACCTCCGCGACGCGACTGCAGGTCTCCAAGGTCTCCCGGCTCTCGGACGCCTCGCTGGCGTACTCCTCGCTCTCCGGCTGGGAGGAGCAGGGCCGTCTCGACGGTTTCCTCGACCTCACGCGGGCGGTCTGGCGCACGCGGGGGTACGGCGACTTCTGGCCGTACATGATGGTCGCCGAGGGCTCGGTCGACATCTGCGCGGAGCCGGAGCTCTCGCTCTGGGACATGGCGGCGACCGCGATCGTGGTGGCGGAGGCGGGCGGCACCTTCACCGGCCTCGACGGCAGGCCGGGTCCGCACAGCGGCAACGCGGCGGCGTCGAACGGCCTGCTCCACGACGAGCTGCTCGGTTACCTGAACCAGCGCTACTAGAACTGGCGCGCTACGGCCAAAAGGCGCTGGACCCGAACTGACCGCACGCGCCCCCTTGCTGGCCCCCTGCATGGCTGCGACTCTATGAGTCCCCCCACTTGTGAACTTGTGAATCCGTTCTCCAGCAGGTAGCGGAGGCAATCCTTCGCCCACCGGGGGGCCTCGGTTTCACCAAGGAGGTGGCTCACGCCCATGCTCGTCCGCGACGCCATGAGCTCGGTGGTACTCACCATCGGCCCCACCCACACCCTCCGGCAGGCGGCCCGGCTGATGGCGGCCCGCCGCGTCGGCGCCGCCGTCGTCCTGGACCCCGACACCTGTGGCCTCGGCATTCTCACCGAGCGCGACATCCTCAACTCACTGGGCCTCGGCCAGAACCCCGACCTGGAGACGGCAGGCACCCACACGACGACGGAGGTCGTCTTCGCCACACCGGCCTGGACGCTGGAGGACGCCGCCGACGCCATGGCACACGGCGGCTTCCGGCACCTGGTCGTCATGGACGGCGACGAACCGGCAGGCATCGTCTCCGTCCGCGACATCATCCGCAGCTGGGCCCCGACACGACGCGCCGCGGCGACCACGATGGCGGGGTGAGACGCGGCGGCGGGCCGGTCCCCCCGAGGGAACCGGCCCGCCGCTCTCCTACGACAAGTGGTGCTGGTCAGCCGCGCAGGGCCTGGACCGCGGCTTCCAGCCGCTTGCCGAAGTCACCGTCGGCCTGACGGAAGTTGTTGATCGCGCGCTCCGCGATGTCGTCGCGCGAGACCTTGGAGATGAAGCCCGCCAGGTTCTCGACCAGGCGGCCCTTCTCGTCCTCCGACATCAGCCGGTAGAGGGTGCCCGCCTGCACGAAGTCGCTGTCCTCGGCGTGCGAGGGCGCCTCGTGGTTGCCGGTACCGCCCGTGACCGGGACGGACTGCCACAGCGGCCGGTCCGTCTGGAAGGGGCCGCCGAAGCTGTTCGGCTCGTAGTTCTTCGCGCCCTTGTGGCGGCCGTCGTACAGGAAGCCGTCGCGGGAGTTGGTGCGCGCCTCGGTGGCGTGCGGGCGGTTCACCGGCAGGTGGTCGGCATTGATGCCGACGCGGTAGCGGTGGGCGTCTCCGTAGGCGAAGAGGCGGCCCTGGAGCATCTTGTCCGGGGAGGGGCCGATGCCGGGCACGAAGTGCGCGGGCGAGAAGATGCTCTGCTCGACCTCGGCGAAGATGTTCTCCGGGTTGCGGTTGAGCTCCAGCTTGCCGATCTCGATCGGCGGGTAGTCCTCGTGCGGCCACACCTTGGTGAGGTCGAACGGGTTGAAGCGGTACTCGGCCGCCTCGGCCGCGGGCATGATCTGCACCTGCACGGTCCAGGACGGGAACTCACCGCGCTCGATGGCCTCGCGCAGGTCGCGCTGGTGGGAGTCGGGGTCCTCACCGGCGAGCTTGTCGGCCTCGCCCTGGGTGAGGTTCTTGATGCCCTGGTCGGTCTTGAAGTGGTACTTGACCCAGAAGACCTCACCGGCCTCGTTGTTCCACTGGTACGTGTGCGAGCCGTACCCGTTCATGTGGCGCAGCGTCGCCGGGATGCCGCGGTCGCCGAAGAGCCAGGTCACCTGGTGCGTGGACTCGGGGCTCAGGCCCCAGAAGTCCCACACGTTGTCGGCTTCCTGCGAGCCCGTGTACGGGTCGCGCTTCTGCGTGTGGATGAAGTCGGGGAACTTGATGGCGTCCTTGATGAAGAAGACGGGGGTGTTGTTCCCGACGAGGTCGTAGTTCCCCTCCTCCGTGTAGAACTTCAGCGCGAAGCCGCGCGGGTCGCGCACGGCGTCGGCCGAGCCGAGGTTGCCCGCCACGGTGGAGAAGCGCAGGAACGTCTCGGTCTGCTTGCCGACCTCGGAGAGGAACTTGGCCCGCGTCCACTGCGAGACGTCCCGGGTCAGGGTGAAGGTGCCGTACGCACCCGCGCCGCGCGCGTGGACGATCCGCTCCGGGATCCGCTCGCGGTTGAAGTGGGCGAGCTTCTCCAGCAGCGCCTGGTCCTGCACCAGGACCGGACCGCCTGCACCAGCGGTCTCGCTGTTCTGATTGTCCGCGACCGGCGCGCCGGCCTCCGTGGTGAGCGGTCCCTGCGTCACGTGCGCCTCCTGCGTCATACCTGCAAGTCCTGTCCTTGGCATCTGCCGTACTCGATCCTACGATGGACTTTGTCTAAGTCAAGTGAGCATCCAAAGTCACACCCGTTCGGGATTTAGGTCCCCCGCCTGTTAGGCTGGCTTGCATGAGTGACCTGTTGGAACGACTGCGCGGACGCGGTTGGCGCATGACGGCGCAGCGGCGAGTCGTGGCCGAGGTCCTCGACGGGGACCACGTCCACCTCACGGCGGACGAGGTGCACGCCCGCGCCACGGACAAGCTGCCCGAGATCTCCCGGGCGACGGTCTACAACACCCTGGGCGAGCTGGTGACCCTCGGCGAGATCCTCGAGGTCTCGACCGACCGCCGCGCCAAGCGGTACGACCCGAACGCGCACCGCCCCCACCAGCACCTGGTCTGCGCCCGCTGCGGCGCGATCCGCGACGTGCACCCCACGGGCAACCCCCTGTCCGACCTCCCCGACTCGGAGCGCTTCGGCTTCATGGTCGAGGGCGTCGAGGTCACGTACCGGGGCGTGTGCCCGAGCTGCGCGGCCGCGTAAGCGTTTCTTCGTACGTCGAGCACTTTCCGTACGGCTCGAAGGGCCCGGCACCGTTCCAGGTGCCGGGCCCTTCGCCATGCCCGCCGTGCGCGACGGCGCACCCCTTCCATGATCTGACGGCCCGTCATATTCTCTGCGGCGCCCGACATCCGCCCGCCCTCCGCAAGGAGAAGCCGTGGAAGATCCGCACCCGTCACACCCGCCGAGCCCTCCGACCCCGCCCCACCCCAAACTCCGCGCCCGCGCAGTCACCAGAACCTTCGGCCGGGCCGCCGGGGCGGTCCACGCCCTCGGCCCCATCGACCTGGACATCGCCCCCGGCGAATTCACCTGCGTCGTCGGCCCATCGGGCTGCGGAAAATCGACCCTTCTCCGCATCGCCGCGGGCCTGCTGCGCCCCAGCTCCGGTGAGCTGAGCATCCGCACGGCCGCCCAGCGGCCCGTCGCGATGATCTTCCAGGACTACGGCATCTACGACTGGAAGACCGTGCAGGCCAACGTGCGGTTCGGCCTGGACATCCAGCGCGTCCCCCGCAGAGAGGCCAACGCCCGGGCCAAGGACTGGCTGACCCGCATGGGCCTCGCCGAGTTCGCCGGGGCCTATCCCGCAGCCCTCTCCGGAGGCATGCGCCAGCGCGTCGCGATCGCCCGCGCCCTGGCAGTGGAGCCCGAGGTCCTCCTGATGGATGAGCCCTTCGCGGCCCTCGACGCCCAGCTCCGCACCATCCTTCAGGATGAGCTGCTCACCCTCACGCAGACCACCCGGACCACGACCCTGTTCATCACGCACAGCCTCGAAGAGGCGATCGTCCTGGGCGACCGCGTCCTGGTGATGTCGGCCAGGCCCGGCCGCTTCATCGCCGAACGCCGCCCGCCGTTCCCGCGCCCCCGCAGCGGAGAGGTCCGGGCGGCCCCCGAGTTCACCGCGCTCAAGAGCGAGCTGTGGGAACTGCTGCGGGCAGAGGTCGGCACGGAGGCAGCGGCATGACCACGACCACCGGCAAGAGCCCGGCCCCGCGAGGCGCCTCTGGGAACGGGGATTCCCCGGGGGCCGCCTCCCGAGAGGACGTACTGGTCAGAAAGCCGGGCCCGCAGGAACTGCACCCCGTCCGCACCCATCGCCGCCGCCGCGCCCTGGAGCTTTCGCTCGCCGTCGGCGTGCCCGCCGCCCTGGTCCTGCTGTGGCAACTGGCCGCCGTCCAGGGCTGGATCGACGACCGCGTCTATCCCGCGCCGCAGACGATCCTGGAGGACGGCTGGCACCGGGCCGCCGACGGCGAGCTGTGGCCGGACGTGTGGGCCACGCTGAAGCGCGTGCTCGCCGGATACGCGATCGGCACGGTCGCCGGTTACGCGCTCGGCCTCCTGATGGGCTCCCTCTCCGTCGTACGAGCCGCACTGGAGCCCACGCTCGACGCCCTGTACGTCGTCCCCAAGCTGGCGCTCCTGCCGGTCTTCCTCAACATGTTCGGCCTCGGCGAGGGCCCGCAGATCGCGCTCGTCGCCGCCACGGTCTTCTTCTTCGTCTGGATCTCCACGATGGCGGCGGTCCTCGCCGTCCCTTCCGGGCACCGCGACGCGGGCCAGGTCTTCGGCGCCTCGCCCTGGCAGATGTTCCGCCATGTGCTGCTGCCCGCGTCCCTGCCCGCCGTCCTGGTCGGCGCGCGGATCGCCGCGGGGGTCGCGGTCCTCGTGATCGTCGCCTCGGAGCAGATCGCGGCGGCCGACGGCCTCGGACACCTCATCTTCGACTCGCGCGCGCTCTTCCAGAACGACGTGATGTTCGTCGGCATCGTGTGCGTCGCGGTGCTCGGCGTCGTCTTCTCCGAACTGGTGCGGATCGCGGGCCGGTTCCTGACGCCGTGGGCCCCGCGGGACCGGGGCAGGAGCCAGTCGTGACCAAGCTGCCCCCGGGAGGCCCCATGCGTACCCGCACCACCGCTCTCGCACTGCTCATGGCCGGTTCGCTGCTCGCGGCGGCGGGCTGCGCGAAGGAGGACGACGCGCCGCCCGCCGAACCCGCGAAGCCCCGCGCCGTCAGCCCGGTCGCGGGCTGCGGCAAGGGAAGCTGGACCGACCCCGCCGACCTCGCCCCCGACCGCGAACCGGCCCGCTGCGACCCGGGCACCCCGGCGCCCGAGCCGCTCCGCGAGAAGCGCGAGCTCACCATCGCGACCGGCACCCTGAGCGCCGAGTACGCGGCGCCCCTCCAGATGGCCGTGGAGAAGGGCGAGTTCAAGAAGGAGGGCCTGGACGTCGCCCTGAAGGTGCTGCCCACCCCCGACGCGCTCCCCCTCCTCGCCAAGGGCGACATCGACGCCCAGTGGGCCGCCCCGGAGGCCGCCGTGATGAACGGCATCACCAGCGGGTTCGACATCAAGTGGACGGCGGGCAACTTCTCCCCTGACCCCCGCTCCAAGAGCGGCCTGTGGGTGCGCCTGAAGAAGGGCGAGAGCGCGGACCGCGTTCCCATGGCGGGCCGCAAACTCGGCACGATGATCGGCAAGGGGTCCGTCATCGCGTACCCCATGGACAAGACGCTGGCGAAGCACGGCGGCGGGCTCGACGAGATCCAGTTCCAGCAGCTCGGCTCGGCGGACGTCCTCACCGCGCTCCAGAACGGCGGCACCGACTCGGCCTGGCTGCTCGATCCGGTGTGGCGCAAGGTCGACGGCGACAAACGGTTCGCGTTCCTGGGCGGCCAGCCGCAGGCCGAACCGCTCGGCGGCCTCCTCTTCGGACCCAACCTCCTTAAGAAGGACCCCGATGCGGGCGTCGCGCTGCTGCGCGCGTACATCAGGACGGTGAACACGTACTTCGCGGGCGACTACAAGGCCGACAAGGGCTTCGCGACGGAGCTCGCCAAGCTGATCAGCACGGACAAGGAGGTCCTGCTGTCCACACCGTCGCTCCGCATGGACTGGGAGATCCGCGCGGGCACGACGGACCGGCTGCAGGACGCGTACCGCGCGGCGGGCGTCTCCAAGGGCGACAAGGTGCCGGAGAAGAAGGCGGTGAACCGCGAGCTGTACGAGGAGGCGGTGGGCCACAAGTGAGCCGCACGCCGATGCCGGGCCATAAATGAATCGAGGGCCGGAAACCAATTGGTTTCCGGCCCTCGATCTTCAGTAGCGGGGACAGGATTTGAACCTGCGACCTCTGGGTTATGAGCCCAGCGAGCTACCGAGCTGCTCCACCCCGCGCCGTTGAATGCAACTCTACGTCAGCGCTACGACCAGCGCAAATCCGTTCCCCACGGGCGTCAGGACGTCGCACGGCGGGCGTCGCGCGGCGGGCATCCGTGCCTACGCGACGGGCGCCCGTGCCTACGCGGTGAGCTCTTGGTGCAGGGCCTCGCGCAGGCGCCCCGCACGCTCGGAGACCTCCGCGGGACCGAGGTCGACCGCGCGCGAGGCCCACCGCTGCCCCTGCGCCAGCTGCCCGCGCCGGGCATAGAGCAGAGCCAGCCGGAGCGCGGCCCGCCCGTGCCCCGCGTCGGCGGCCCTGGTCCACCACAGCGCGGCCTCCGGCTCGCTGCCCTCGCGGGCAAGGAGCAGCCCCAGGTTGAACGCGCCGTTGCGGCTGCCCGCCTCCGCGGCCTTGCGGTACCACCGCGCGGCCTCGACGACGTCGCCGCGGGCCGAGGCGAGCATGCCGACCCGGACCTGCGCGCGGCGGTGCCCCATCTCGGCCGCCCGCTCGTACCACTCCTCGCACTCGGTCTTCTCCGCCGCGGGCTCGCCGAGGACCGGCGGGCCCGCCGGGGGGCGACGCGCGTCGAGCACCGTCCCGAGGCGGTACGCCGCCTCGGCGCTGCCGCCGCCCGCCGCACACCGCAGGTGCCGCTCGGCCTCCTGGTCGTCGCCCTCGCGCAGCCGCACGGTGCCGACCTGGAGCGCGGCGTCGGTGTGCCCGGCTGCCGCCGCACGCTCGTACCACCGCAGGGCCGCGGGCTCGTCGTCCCGGCTCGCGTAGAGGATCCCGAGGTTGAACGCGGCGTCGACGCTGCCCGCCTCCGCGGCCTTGGAGAACCACGGCTCGGCCCCGGCGGCGTCGCCGCCCTGGAGCAGCAGTACGGCGAGCGCGTTGGCCGCCTCGCGGTGTCCGGCGTACGCGGCGCGGCGGTACCACTGGTCGGCGTGCGCGGTGCGGCCCTGCTCGGCGCAGAGCAGGCCGAGGTTGTACGCGCCGTTCACGTCGCCCGCGTCCATGGCGGCGCGGTACCAGCGCTCGGCGGTCTGCGTCTCGCCCCGCTCGGCGTGCAGCGCGCCCAGCGCGTTCGCGGCGTTCCCGTCGCCGTCCTGGGCGGCCTTGAGCCACCACACGGCGGCGCTCTCCTCGTCGCCCGCGTCCCGGAGCAGGAACCCGAGGGCGCAGGCCGCCCTGGACTCCCCGTCCTTGGCGGAGTTGAGGTACCAGCGGCCTGCTTCCTTCAGCTCGCCGCGCCGCTCCAGGATCGCGCCGAGGTGCAGCGCGGCCCTGCGGTGGCCGCGGGCGGCGGCCTGGCGGTACCACTGCTCGGCCTCGTCGGCGGGCGACCGCACGGCATCGTCGGCGCGGCCGGCGCGGTCGGCGCGGCTTGGGCGCGCGGGCGCGGCAGTGCGCTCGGCGCGTTCGGTGCGCTCCGTGGTGGCACGCCGGTCGAGCGCGCGTGCCAGGCGGTAGGCGGCCTCGCGGTGGCCGCGCTCGGCGGCGACCCGCAGCCAGCGCTCCGCGCCGACGTCGCCGCGGTGCTCCAGGAGGTCGGCGAGCGCGTACGCCCCGAGGGTGTGGCCCTGCTCGGCGGACTGGCGCAGCCAGTACTCGGCGGCGGGCTCGTCGCCGCGCTCGCGGTGGTGCCGTCCGAGCGCGTGCGCGGCGGCGGCGGACCCGGCGACGGCGGCGACCCGCCACCAGCCGGCCGCCTCGTCGGCGTACCCGCGCTGGTGCAGGAGGACTCCGAGGTTGTTGGCGGCGGCGCGGTCGCCCTCGGCGGTCGCCGCGCGCAGCAGAGATTCGGCCCCGTCGAGATCACCGCGGCGCAGCAGAAGACTTCCGAGAACGCTCATCGCATCCACGTCGCCGGCCTCGGCGGCCAGCCGGTGGCGCATCTCCTCGGCGGCCGCCCCGGGATCCTCCCGGTCGGCCGGCTGCACAAACCGCCCTGTCTCCAACAGAGTTGCCTTGTCCCCCATAACGTCCATCGTCGCACCACCTGCAACCTGGGTACATCCGGTATACCGCAGCCAGTGAGGTCACTTCAGCGTTTTGTCGACATGCCCACAGAGAGATAAGTCAAACACAGATCCCTCAACTCTCCCCCGCCTGCGCACCGTTCGCGTGTGTTGGCATAGGCCTCCCGCACACGACAGGCACCGGCACACACGACGAAGGCCCGGATCCGTAAGGATCCGGGCCTTCACCTTGCAGTAGCGGGGACAGGATTTGAACCTGCGACCTCTGGGTTATGAGCCCAGCGAGCTACCGAGCTGCTCCACCCCGCGCCGTTGTGTTCAAACCGTACCACGGCGCGAGGGGGCTGCCCGACCACTCACTATCCGGTCTGATCCCCCTTCTGACCTGCGTCCTTGTCCGCTTCCTTGTCGGCGGCCTTGTCGCCGCTCTTGTCAGCGGCCTTGTCGGCTGCGTTGTCGGCGTTCTTGTCGGCGGGCTTGTCGGCGGCCTTGTCGCTCTTCTCGGCGGCCTTCGACGAGGCCTCCTCGGCCCGCTCAAGGGCCTCCTGGAGGCGGTCCTGCGCCTCGCCGTACTTCTTCCAGTCGCCTTCCTTCATGGCCTTCTCGCCGTCCTCGAACGCCTTCTGGGCGTCGTCGAGCGCGGCCTGCACCGTCGGGTCGTTCGACTTCGGTGGCTTGGTCGTCCCGTCGCCGTCCTGGTCGCCCGGTGGCTTGGTGGCGCCCTCCGTACTGAAGACCTGGTTGAGGCCCTCACCGAGGGTGTCCGCGAAGGCGGTCTCCGTGCCGTACGACACGGCGACCTTCTTCAGAAGGGGATACGCCGACTTGCGTCCCTGTACGTAGACGGGTTCGACGTAAAGGAAACCGTCGTCCAGTGGCACGGTCAGCAGATTGCCGTAGAGGACGTCGGAGTCGGCGCCCTTCATGTCACGGACGAAGTTGCCGACTTCCGTCATGGAGTTCATCTTGTTCTGCACTTGTTCGGGTCCGTCGACGTCGCCCTGGACTCTGAGCAACTGCATCTTGCCGTAGTTCTTGCTTCTGGCATCGGCGTCGACCGTCATGAACGCCCGTAGGTTGGGTCGCTCGCTCGGGGTGAACGTCGTCGTCAGGGAGAACTGCTGCTGCGCCTGTCCCGGCGACTTCAAGGACAGGTAGTACGGCGGGACCGCACTGTCGTCCTTCTTCGTCGGGTCGTTCGGCACCTGCCAGGCGTCACTCGCGTTGTAGAACTGGCCGGGGTCCGTGACGTGGTACTTCGTCAGCAGTTCGCGCTGCACCTTGAACATGTCCTGCGGATAGCGCAGGTGGTCCATGAGCTTCGGCGGGATCTCGCTCTTGTCCTTGACGGTGCCCGGGAACGCCTTCTTCCAGGTCTTCAGGACCGGGTCCTTGTCGTCCCAGGTGTAGAGCTTGACGTCACCGGTGTACGCGTCGACGGTCGCCTTCACCGAGTTCCGGATGTAGTTGACCTGGTTCTGCTGGGCGATCACCGTGCGCTGGCTGTCGGCCTGCGACAGGGAGTCCGCCGTGGTGTCGCCGAGCGTCGTCCGCGAGGCGTACGGATAGCCGTTGCTCGTCGTGTAGGCGTCGACGACCCACTGGATGCGGCCGTTGACCACCGTCGGATAGACGTCGCCGTCGATCGTCAGCCACGGGGCTACCGCCTCGACGCGCTCCTTGGGGGTGCGGTTGTACAGGATCCGCGACCCGTCGCCGATGGCTCCGGAGTAGAGGATCTGCGGCTCTCCGAAGGACACCGCGTACGCGGCGCGGTTGATCGGGTTGGAGAGGTTGACGCCGCTGTCGCCCTTGTAGCTGTACGTCTTCTGACCGCCGCCGTTCTCCTCGTAGTCGAGCTCCTTCTGGGGCCCGCCCACGATCGAGTACTGGCTGGTCTTCTCGCCGTAGTAGATCCGCTGCTCGTACTCACCGAGTTCACCGTTGGTGGGCAGACCGGACTCGGTGAACGCCGGGGCGCCCTTGGAGCCCTTCTTCGTCTCCGTGCCCTTGGCGGCGACCATGCCGTAGCCGTGGGTGTAGGCGAAGTGGTCGTTGATCCAGTTCCGCTTGTCGAGCTTGTTCACGTCGATCTCGCGGAGGCCGACGATGGTGTCCTGGCCGTTGTACCGGTCCACGTCCAGCGTCTTCGGGAACTGGTAGTAGCTGCGCTCCTGCTCCAGCTGCTGGAAGGTCGGCGAGACGATGTTCGGGTCGTTCAGCCGGTAGTTGGCCGCCGTGTCCGCGTTCTCGCGCTTCTTCTTCGGGTCCTCGTCGACCCTGCCGCCGCCCTTGTACTCCTCGGGCTTCACGCCGTTGATGCCGTAGGCATCGCGGGTGGCCTCGATGTTCTTCTCGATGTACGGGGCTTCCTTGGCCTGCTCGTTCGGCTGGACCTGGAACTTCTGGACGATCGCGGGGTAGAGCCCGCCGATGAGGATCGCCGAGAGCACCATGAGGCCGAAGCCGATCACCGGCAGCTGCCAGGTGCGCCGCCAGAGCGTCGCGAAGAAGAGGATCGCGCAGATGACGGCGATGCAGAACAGGATCGTCTTCGCGGGCAGGTACGCGTTCGCGTCGACGTACCGCAGGCCGGTCCAGTTACCGGTCGCCTTGAAGTCGCTGGACTTCACCGCGAGGCCGTACCGGTCGAGCCAGTACGCGATGGCCTTGAGCGACACGAAGACACCGAGCAGCACCGAGAGGTGGCCGGTGGCCGCGGCGGTCGCGCGCGCGCCGGGGCTGGTGATCCGCAGCCCGCCGTACAGGTAGTGCGTCAGGGCGGCGGCGACCAGGGAGAGCACCGTGGCCGCGAAGCCGAAGCCGAGCAGGAAGCGGTACCAGGGCAGGTCGAACGCGAAGAACGACACGTCCATGTGGAACTGCGGGTCCTTCTGGCCGAAGGACACGCCGTTGACCCACAGGAGCCAGGTGCGCCACTGTCCCGCGGCGGATGCGCCCGCGATCAGCCCCACGAGAGCGGTGACTCCGATGAGCAGCCACTTCTTGTACGGGGCGATGCCCATGCGGTACCGGTCGAGGCTCTGCTGCTCCATCGACATGGCGCTCAGCGGCGGGCGCAGCCGGTGCGCCAGCCAGATGTTCACGCCGACTGCGGCCGCCATGAGGAGGCCGAAGACGAAGAACAGGCCGATCTTGGTCCACAGGGTCGTCGTGAAGACCGACGAATAGTGGACCGACCGATACCACAGCCAGTCCGTCCAGAACCCGGAGAACATGACGAAGGCCATGGCCAGTACGGCCAGCACCCCCAGTGTCATGAGCAGGGTCCGGACGCGCCGTGAGGGTCGGCCCACTCTGATCCGTGGCCCCGTCGGGCCTCCGCCGCGGTCCGGCATCTGGAAAGCCAAGGTGCGCACCTCGAAGTTCGCTGTTGATTCGCTGTTGGTCCGTCAGGCCCCCGAGATCGCGGACCCACACCTATGCAACTTACCTACGCTTTACTCGGTTCCCGTTTCTCGGGACTAACGAGGCAGGATTGTGACTATGTCCAACACTCCCATGGCAGCGAGCCCCCTCACTCGGGCGGTCCTCGAGATCGACGAGTACGTATCCGGCCTCGGCTGGGACCGGCCCGCCCGCCTCTTCGCGCTGGTCGACACGGCGCGACTGCGCACCCAGGAACCCGGCCTCGCCTCACAGCTCGGCCTCGACGACGGCGTGGAACACGCCGGCTACACCCCCATCGAGCAGGAGGAGATTCCCGCGGGCAAGCCGCTGGACGAGTTCCTCGGCACCATCGCCTGGCCGGACGCGGTGACGGGCTGCGCCCTCACGGTGGAGCGCCTGATGCTGCCGCCGTCCGCCGAGGCGTCCGTCCCGGACGGCCTCAGCGAGTCGCAGCTCGCGAAGTGGGTGGCCGAGCACCCGGACCGCCAGGAGGTCCGCATGACGGTCGCGGTGCTCCGTGACGGTGCGCGCGAGTCCGCGCTGCGGCTGCGCGAGAAGGACTCGGCGACCGAGGTCCTCACCGGCTCGGACCTGGTGCCCGGCCTGGCCGAGGCGCTCGCGGCCACGTTCGCCTAGCGGTACGTCTTTTTCCGTTCAGTACGCGGGTGGGGCTTCCCCACCCGCGTACCGCTGTTCCGGGGCCGTCCGTCAGGCAGGCGCTAGCTCGCGCTGCACTTCGGCAGGTGGGCGGTGTCGCCCTTGCGGATCTTCTTCAGGGACTTCACGGCGTCGGCGATGGTGTCCACCTTGACGAGCTGCAGGCCGTCGGGAACGTCGCGCGCGGCGGCCGTGCAGTTGTCCTTCGGCGTGAGGAAGTACTCGGCGCCCTTCTCGCGCGCGCCGACGGTCTTCATCTCGATGCCGCCGATCGGGCCGACCTTGCCGTTGTCCTCGATGGTGCCGGTACCGGCCACGAAATTGCCGCCGGTGAGGTCGTCCGGGGTCAGCTTGTCGACGATCCCGAGTGCGAACATCAGACCGGCGCTGGGGCCGCCGACGTCGGCCAGCTTGATGTCGATCGTGAACGGGAACGTGTGGTCGGTGCCCGCCTTGATGCCGACGACCGCATGCTTGGGATCGCCCTCCGCGGCCTTCGTCTTCATCTTGATTTCCTCGGTCTCGGTCGCCTCCTTGCCCGCCTTCTCGGCGGCTGCCGCGGCCTTGACCGGGACGACCGTGAACGTGACGGGCTCACCGGGCTTGCGCTGGGTGACGAGCTTCGCGACGTCCGTCATCTCCTTGACGGGCTTGCCGTCCACCTTCTTGATGACGTCGCCCGCGTGCAGCTTGCCCTCCGCCGGGTCGCCCTTGAAGACGGTGGCGACGATGACCTGGGACTTCACCTCGATGTCCAGCTGCCTGAGCGCCGCGACCTTGGCGCTCTCCTGGGACTGGCTGAATTCCTCGGCGTTCTCCTGGGAGGACTGCTGCTCGGTCTTGCCGTCCGGGTAGAGCGTGTCGTGCGGCACCACGATGTTGTCGTGGGCCAGCCAGCCGTAGACGGCCTCCGCGAGGTTCATGTTGTAGTCGGCGCTGGTGACCCTGACCGTCGTCATGTTGAGGTGCCCGGTCGTGGGATAGGTCTTGCGTCCGGAGATCTGCAGCACCGGCTCGCCGTCGTGGTCGCCGAGGGTGTTCACCGTGGGTCCGGGAGACATCTCCGAGTACGGCACTTTGATGAGGACTCCGGCGCAGAGCAGCGCGATCAGCATCAAGGTGGAGGCGAGCATCGTCGCGGTGCGGCGTGGCATGGAACGACAGTACGGGACCTGCCTGTGAGAGCACCCCCGGGGCCGGGCCGTACGGGGAGGTCACGTCCCGGAGTGGGACTTCTCCATCGCCTCGCGGAACGCCGCGTAGCCGTTGAGTTCGGTGACGTCGCCCGTCCGTCCGGACTTGCGGGCCCGGGCGGCCCAGCTGCCCCAAAGACCCGCACCGACGGCAGCCAGGAGCGGAATCAGCAACCACGCGAGTGATGCCATGTCGACCTCCCGACCCCATGAGCCATCTCAACTGACAGATCAGCAGATTAACCATCCGCATGGTCAACGCTCACGGCAGGGGTCCGGTTACGCAACCGGAGCCGCACGGGTCAATCGCGCCCCAGGGGCCGGGCCTCGACTCAACAGGCCCCGACCCACTCCTCCTTGCCGTCGGAGAAGCGCTGGTGCTTCCAGATCGGCACCTCGTGCTTGAGGTCGTCGATCAGCTGGCGGCAGGCGTCGAAGGCCTCCGCGCGGTGCGGGCAGGAGACGGCCACGACCACCGCGAGGTCCCCGACGGCGAGGTCCCCGACGCGGTGCACGGCGGCCAGGGCGCGCACGGGGTACTCGGCGACGACCTTCTCGGCCACCCGGCGCATCTCGGCCTCGGCGCTGGGGTGGGTCGAGTACCCCAGCTCGTCGACGTCCGCGCCGCCGTCGTGGTTGCGCACGGTCCCCACGAAGAGCGCCGTGCCACCTGCCGCGTCGTCGCCGACGGCCTGGAAGACCTCGTCCAGGGAGAGCGGGGTGTCACGGATCGCGAGCAGGCGGATCGGGTCCTGCGCGGCCTGCTCGCCGGGGTGGTCCATCGTGGTGCGTGCCATGCGGCCATGGTGCCGCACGGCACGCACATCACGGAATAGACCTTTCCCCCGGCACGCGCGTGTCCCCCCTTGGAGCTCCCTACAGGCGGGGCGCCGTGCGCCTCAGATCCTCCGGCGGGCCTTCCGCGCCCTGCGCACGACCGCCGCCGCGCCCAGCAGGGCGACCGTCGCGCCCGCCGCACCCGCAGCCGTCGCGTCCTTGCGGCCGAGCCGCCGACCGGCCACCGTGCGCCGCCCGGAGACCTCCTCCAGCAGTTCCGTGAGGACTTCCTCGTTGGTCCATCGCGGCCGCCATCCGGCGTCGTGCAGCATGCTGACGCTGACGACCCAGGGGTACATCGTGTACGCCAGGTCACCGGCCGGTGACGGGGTGAGGCCGATGCGGTGCAGCCGGGCGGCGGCGCCGAGCGCGACCGCCGAGGGCAGCTCCATGCGCCGGATCCCGCTGAGCTCCTCGACCTCCTCCTGCTCAAGCCAGCCCTCGCAGCCGACGGCGAGCTCGCCGTCGACCTTCTCCAGGACGGCGTACTCCAGAGCGCTGCACAGGTCCTCGACGTGGCAGAACTGCCAGGCGGGCCGCGAGCCCGCGACGACCAGGAGCCGCGGCGACTCGAAGTAGCGCGTGAGGGCCGTGTCCGTGCCGCCGACCAGCGTCGCGGGCCGTACGACGGTGACGTTCAGGCCGGGGTGCGCGCGGGGCGCCCGACGGGCGAGCCGCTCCACCTCCAGGAGGTCGCCGACGCCGGTGGCCTCGGCCGTGGCACGCAATTCGGCGTCTTCGGAGAGGGGCAGTTCGTTGTCTGGCAGCGCTCCGTAGACCATCGCCGAGGTGCACAGCACGACGCGGTGGACGCCCGCGGCGGCGGCAGCGGTCAGGACGGTCTGGGTGCCGCGCACGTTGTACGCGGTGCGGGCCGCGCCGTCGGTCTCCAGGTCGAGATCGAGCGCCAGGTGCACCACGACGTCCGCGCCGCGCAGCTTCTCGGCGATGGCCGGGTCCCGCACGTCCAGGATGTGCCACTGGGCCTGCGAGCAGTCGCCCCTGCGCTCGTCGATGGCAATGACCTGCTTGATCGCCTCCGACGTGGCAAGGCGCTCGGTCAGCAGCGCGCCCACACCGGAGGCGGCGCCGGTGACGGCGACTACGGGCCCCCGGACGGGCGCCGGGGTTGACGGGTTTCGCGCTGCGCGAACCTGTGGATCTGGGGAACTCACCGGGCGTCTCCAGCGGTTGTCTTCAGTAGGTACGCGAATGACGCGTACGTACCAGGTGGCATCCATCCTGCCGCAGGCCATGAGTCGGCGAAGCACCGAGGCCCGATCCCGTCACGGTGTCTACGCTGGGTGGTGTTGTAGGGCAGCCGCCGTCGGAACGAAACCGGCGGCCTGACGAGCCGAGGAATCCCGTGAGTGACACCCCATTCGGATTCGGCCTTCCGCCGGAGGAGCCGGAAGACGGCGACGAGGGCAAGAAGAAGGAATCCCCTGGAGAGGGACAGCGCGGGGGCCAGGGCGCAGGTGGACCCGCGAACCCGTTCGGTTTCGGGGGGTTCCCCGGAGCCGGCGGCGCCGGCGGCGGTGACAACCCGTTCGCCGCGATGTTCGGTTCCATGAACCCGAACGACCTGGGTGCCGCGTTCCAGCAGCTGGGCCAGATGCTCTCGTACGAGGGCGGCCCCGTGAACTGGGACATGGCCAAGGACATCGCGCGCCAGACCGTGTCGCAGGGCACGGCGGACGGCACCAAGGACGCCAGCGTCGGTCCGGCCGAGCGCTCCGCCGTGGAGGAGGCCGTGCGCCTGGCCGACCTGTGGCTCGACGACGCGACGTCGCTGCCTTCCGGTTCCGGCACGGCCGTGGCCTGGAGCAGGGCCGAGTGGGTCGAGGCGACCCTGCCGGTCTGGAAGGAGCTCGTCGACCCGGTCGCCGAGCGCGTCGGCCTGGCCATGGGCGATGTGCTGCCCGAGGAGATGCAGGCCATGGCGGGCCCGCTGATCGGCATGATGCGCTCCATGGGCGGCGCCATGTTCGGCCAGCAGATCGGCCAGGCCGTGGGCGTGCTCGCGGGCGAGGTCGTGGGCTCCACCGACATCGGCCTGCCGCTCGGCCCCGCGGGCAAGGCCGCGCTGCTCCCGGTGAACATCGAGGCCTTCGGCAAGGACCTGGGCGTCGACAAGAACGAGGTCAGGCTCTACCTGGCGCTGCGCGAGGCCGCCCACCAGCGGCTCTTCGCCCACGTCCCGTGGCTGCGCTCGCACCTGTTCGGCGCCGTCGAGGGCTATGCGCGCGGGATCAAGGTCGACACGGCCAAGCTGGAGGACGTGGTCGGCCAGCTCGACCCGCAGAACCCGGAACAGCTGCAGGAAGCACTCCAGCAGGGCATGTTCCAGCCGGAGGACACTCCGGCCCAGAAGGCCGCTCTGGCCCGTCTGGAGACCGCTCTGGCGCTCGTCGAGGGCTGGGTGGACGCGGTGGTCCACGCCGCCGCCAAGCCGCGTCTGACGTCCGCCGACGCCCTTCGGGAGACGCTGCGCCGCCGCCGTGCGACGGGCGGCCCCGCGGAGCAGACGTTCGCCACGCTGATCGGCCTCGAGCTGCGCCCGCGCCGTCTGCGGGACGCCTCGCGCCTGTGGGCCTCGCTCACGGACGCGCGCGGTGTCGACGGCCGTGACGGCCTGTGGGAGCACCCGGACATGCTGCCGACGGCCTCCGACCTGGACGACCCGGACGGTTTCGTGCACCACGAGCAGCTGGACTTCTCCGAGCTGGACAAGATGCTCGGCGAGGCGGCGGGCGGCGGCTCCACGAAGCCGGACCTCACCAAGGACGAAGGCGAAGAGGGCCAAGCGGGCCCAGACGGTAAGGACACCGACGGCAAGTGAGCCTGTACGACGACACGGTCCTCGTGCTCAAGGGGTACGAGGCCCAGCCCGAGCTGCGCCAGGCCTATCTGGACCACTTGGCCGCGCACGGCGACGACGGCATGTGGAAGTCCTGCACGGACGGCCATGTGACGGCCAGCGCGCTGGTGGTCGACCCGTCCCGCGGACGCGTCCTGCTGACCCTGCACAAGAAGCTGAGGATGTGGCTCCAGATGGGCGGCCACTGCGAGCCGGGCGACACGACGCTGGCCGAGGCCGCGCTGCGCGAGGCGACCGAGGAGTCCGGCGTGCCGGGCCTGACGCTGCTCGCGGGCGGGCCCGTCCGCCTGGACAGGCACCCGATTCCGGGCCCGTGCACCCAGCACCTCGACGTCCAGTACGCGGCGCTCGCCCCTGCCGAAGCGGTGGAGACGATCAGCGACGAGTCACTGGACCTGCGCTGGTTCGCGTACGACGAGGTGGCGGGGGTGGCGGACGACTCGGTCGTACGACTGGTCGAGGCGACAAGGGCACGCCTGTAGGGACCGCTTCGAGGCGCCCCGAAGGGGCTCTCGAAGGGGCGCGGGGAACTGCGCGACCAGCCACATGCGGCCCGCAGAAAATCCCCGCGCCCCTCGGTCACTCCTGCCCGGACGGGGCCTAGCTCCAGACGTTGCCCTGGTTGGCTCCCCGGGCGCCCTGCTGGCCCATCCCGAACTGTGCCTGGGCGCCCCGCCCGACCACCGCGTTCTGCGGCGGCAGCATCTCGCTCGGCTGAACGAGCGCGTAGCCCTGGCCCATGAAGCTGAGCTCCCAGCCCTCACCGGTGTTGCCGCGGCGCCGCCACACGCCCGAGGAGTGGGTCTGGGCCTGCATCTGGACGCGCAGGCCGTTGGACCACGCGACGATCGCGTCGGCGTCCGCGTTGACGTACCGCTCCGGCGTGACCTGCAGCATCAGCGGCTGGCCCGACGTCATCAGGGCGACCTTGCCGCGGCCGGTGATGTTGAGCTGGTACTTGCCGGAGCCGGAGATGCCGTACTGGCTGTCCACGGCGATGACCTGGTGGGTCAGCGACGAGTCCATCGCGAGGACGTAGCTGCTGTCCACGGTCAGCCCGTCCTGCTCCACATCCACTACGTGGATGTACTGGGCGAGGTTGGCGAGGTAGACCGTGCCCTGGCCGTGGCAGCGCATCAGGTCCAGGCCCTCGCCGGTGTGCGCGCGGGCCCGCTGGTTGCCCCGGCTCTGGTACTCGGCGTCGAACTCGATCAGCCCTTGGTAGGCGACCATCGCACCCTTGCGGGCGAGGACGTCGTCGTGCCCCTCCAGGGCGACCCGCAGCAGCTGCGGGTTCTGGACGGAGTAGCGCTCCTGGGTCTGCTGTTCGGCGTGCGCGAAAAGTGGGCTCTGCATGGTGTGTTGCTCCCCCTCAGCCCCGTGCTCGGAGGCGGTCGGTGCTGTCCTCGCTGGGCTGTACGACGACGATGCCCTCTCCGGAGAAGCCCATCTGGTAGGCCTCGCCGCTGCCGCGCCCGATGAGGGAACCGGCCTTGAAGCTGCGCTTGCCCTTCACCTTGAGGTTCGGGGACCAGGCGATCAGGGCGTCCGGGTCGACGTACGTCTCGTCGTCGCCGCGGCCGCAGTCGACGACGATCGGCGTGCCGCGGGACGTCAGGGCGACCCAGCCCTGGCCGGAGATCTTGATGTTCCACAGGCCCTGTCCGGCGAACTTGGCCATGCCCTTGACCCGCTCGACGCCCCACTGGAGGGATGCGTCGAAGGCGAGCAGGTTGGTGCCGTTCACCGAGAGGGAGTCGCCCGCCAGGTTGATCAGGACGACGTCCGCTCCGTAGTCGGCGAGGTAGAGGAGGCCGTCTCCGGAGCACTTCATCAGGGGTGCGCCCTCGCCGGTCATCCACTCGCGCGCGACCTGACGGACGGCGGGCGGATTCGGCTCGTACTGCACGAACCCTTCGTAGGCGACCATCGAGCCCACGCGCGCGAGGAGGTCGTTGCCGGTCTGCATGGCCACCTTGACCATGTGATGGCCGTGGTTCTCCATGCGGGCGGCGACGGGTGCGGGAGCAAAGCCCGCGAGCTGCTGATTCATGACGGGCTCCCTCAGACCTCGTACGGCTGGACGACGATGAAATTGCCGGGCGCGCCACGGAACTGGAGGTTCACGCTCTCCCCCGTGGAGCCCGCGTACGCGTTGCTGCGCAGCCGGACCTGGCTGGAGACGATCGCCTGGGCGGCGGCCGACCAGGCGACGACGGCGTGGCAGTCCGCGAACGTCGTCGGCGTGACGGGCAGCACGACGGGCACGCCGTGGGTCTTCACGATGACCGTGCCGGTGCCCTGGAACTGCATGACGAACAGCGCGCCGCCGGGAATCCCGTGGCCCTCGATCCTGCGCACCTCGTGCTGGAGGGTCTCGTCGAAGGCGAGGACGTTCTCCGCGGAGACACAGATCGCGTCGCCCTGGAGTTCGATGGGGTGCAGGTGGGTGGCCTCCTCGGCGAGGAAGACCTGACCGCGGCCGGAGCAGCGCATCAGCTGCATCTCCTGGCCGGTGGCGTTGCCCACGATGCGTCCTGCGAAGCCCGCACCCTTGTAGCTGAACTCGACCTTGCCCTGGTAGAGCACCATGCTGCCCTGACGGGCGAGGATCGGCTGTTCGGCGACGCCGAGGTCGACGCGGACGAGCTTCTCGTTCTGCTGCGTCCAGCGCTGGCCCGTGGGGGCCTCGCGGTACTTCTGGAGGGCCGCGGCCACACCGGCGCCCTGGGGTGCCGCGCCCTGGGGGGCGGCGGGCTGGCCGGGGAACTGGCCGCCCGGGGGCTGCTGGCCGTAGCCGGGCGGCATCGGGGCTGCGGGCTGCTGACCGTAGCCGGGCGGAGGCATCGGGGCCGGCGGCTGCTGGCCGTATCCCGGGGGCGGCGGCGCGCTCTGGCCGGGAACCTGGCCGAACTGCGGCTGCTGCGGGGCGGGCTGTCCCGGCTGGCCGTAGCCCGGGGGCGGCGGGGGCGGCACAGCACCGCCCGGCGGCTGGGTCAAGGGGGCCACGACGGTCTGCGCCGCGTGCACCGACGGGTCCACGGGGGCGGGCGGCGGGGGCGGAGTGGTGCCCTGCGGCGGCGCGAAGTGCTGCGCGGGGGCCGGGGCTGCTGCCGCGCCGCCGCAGGCACCCGCCC
>NZ_JBEXJR010000004.1:0-736881 GCF_040609235.1 Streptomyces sp. NPDC004732 | reverse complement strand
CCGGCCTGGTGCACTTCTCGTCGCCCACGCGCCACGTGGACTGGGCAGGGGGCGGGCCGGCGTGTCGCGGGCGGCCGGGCCCGGTGGGTGCAGCCCGGCGGACGGGCGGCTGGGGGGCGGTGGGGCGCCGGGGGCCGGCTGCGGGCGGGGCGGGGCCGGGCTGCCGGGGCGGGCGCGCCGGGGGTGGTGCGGGGTGGGGTCAGAGGACGCGGATGGCGGATTCGGCGTGGCGGCGGGCCAGTTGCAGGGTCTGGCGGCTGTCGCGGGCGAGGTCGGCGCGGATGCGGCGGCGGGCCTCGGCGAGGCTGGTGCCGGGGCCCAGGATCTGTTCGATGCGGTCCTCGCGCAGCAGGGCGTGGTGCTGGGCGACGACCGTGACGCCGCGTTCGTCGGGCAGGACCGACCATTCGCCGCAGTGCGCGGCGAGCAGCGGGCGGGGCACGGTCGCCTTGTGCACGATGCGTCCGGCGTGCGGGAAGCAGATGCGGATGCCGGCCACGCTGGGGGCGGCGCTGCCGTCGGCGGCGGTGAGGTCCAGGGCGACCTTCTGGATGCCGAGGTGGGGTTCTTCCAGGGCGGCCCCGCGCACGTGCGGGAGCTGGCCGGGCCAGTCGGCGACGTCGTAGAGGAAGCCGTAGACCAGTTCGGCGGGCCCGTTGACGCGGATCGACTCGGCGAAGGAGAGGGCCAGTTCGTCCAGGCGGGGCCAGCGTTCGGCCAGGAACTGCAGGCTGTGCAGGGTGGAGCGGCTGTTGTCGGCGGTGACCTGGGCGAGCCAGTCGGCGTCCTGGGGCCGTTCGGGGGCGGCGGTGAACTCGTGTTCCAGGGTCAGCCGGCAGCGGCCGGGCCCCAGCGGCTGCACGCTCCAGTGGCCGGCCATCGAGGTGGCGGGCTCCACGAGCAGGTCCTGGCGGAAGGTGATGCGGCGGTGCACGGGGTCCTGGACGCGGCGGGCGGTCCAGGAGACGATCTGGCCCTCCTGGGCCAGCGCCCAGGCCCGGATCCGCTCGTTGACGCCGTCGAAGTCCAGGCGCTGGGCGTAGATGTTGCGCGGCAGGTAGAGCGGCCAGCGCTCGGGGTCGGCGATCAGTGCGTAGACGGTGGGGGCGGGGGCGGCCACCTCCAGCGTGTGCGACAGCCGGTGGATGCGCTCGCGCTTGCCGGGCACCGGGCCCCCCTTTCTCTTCGCTTTTCTCTTCGCTCGCGCCGTGTGCGCGTCCGCCGTATCGGGCCGGGCCGGGCCGGGCCGGGTGGCCGGGTCCGGGCGTGAGGGGCGGGTCCGGGGTGGGGCCGGTGGTCTGTGCAGTGTGCCCGCTGCGGCTCGACGCGTGCCCGGAGACGGCTCGAGTCCGCCTCGTCCCCCGGCGGGCGGGGAAGGAGGCGGACCCGGGACGGTTCCCGCGGTGCGGGTGGTGCACGTGGTGCGAGTAATACGGGTGGTGCGGGTGGTTCAGGCGGCGTAGAGGTCGAAGGTGGAGGTGCGCCGGGGTCCGGCCGTCACGTCCAGCTGGGGGTCGACGGCCAGCATGGCCTGGTGCAGCCGCTGGACCTGCGGGGAGGGCTCCACCCCCAGTCCTTCGATCATGCGGATGCGCAGCTTGCGGTAGATCTCCAGGGCCGAGGCCTGCCGTCCCGAGCGGTAGAGCGCCACCATGGCCTGCGAGTGCAGTCCTTCGTGCTGGGGGTAGCGCGCGGTCAGTTCGGTGAGTTCGGCGATGAGTTCGGAGTGGCGGCCCAGGCGCAGGTCGGCGTCGATGCGCCGCTCCACGGTGCCCAGCCGGGACTCCTCCAGGCGCATGACCTCGATCTCCAGGATGGGTCCGACCCGCACGTCGACCAGGGCGGGCCCGCGCCACAGGGCCAGGGCCCGGCGGAAGCGGTCGGCGGCGGTGGCGTCGTCGCCGGTCTCGAAGGCGGTGCGGCCCTCGGTGGCCAGGCGGTCGTACTCGTGTACGTCCACGCCCTCGGCCGGTATCTGCATCAGGTAGCCGCCGTGCCGGGTGGCCAGGACTTCCTTGGCCGTGCCGGGGGTGCCGGGGCCCAGGGCGGTGCCCAGGTGCCGGCGCAGTTGGAGGATGTAGGTCTGCAGGGTGGTGAGTGCGCTCTGGGGCGGCTCGGTGCCCCAGAGTTCCTCCATGAGCGTGGGGACAGGCATCACCTGTCCGGGGTAGAGGGCAAAAAGGGACAGAATCTGCCGCGGCTTGCGTGCCGTCGGAACAATCGATCCCCCGTTGACCTCGGCGCTCAACGGACCCAGAACCTGAATCTTCATGGGGTTTCTCCGTACTTCGTCGAGTTCTTTTCTTGACTGCATTCCGTCGCCGCGGGCGGTCGTATGCCGTTCGTGGGGCGTCCTCCTTTCGCCGTGCCGGGTGGGTGAGACGGTGTCAGGCGCCCGGTGGGGCAGGCCTGTTGGGCCGGTGGCGCGGGCGGGGCCGGCTCTGCACGCTAGGCGGCGCGGACCAGGTGCGCATGGGCCGGGGTGAAGTCCGTGCGGACGGCGGGCAAACGTTGGGCTGCACGGCTCTTTTCCCCCTCGGGTCCTCGGGTGCCGGTTTCACGGGCGGGTCCGCGGCGCGCTCGCGGCGGGCGCGGTGGTGCGCGGTGGGGCGTGGCCGGTGGGGGGCGGCGCACGCGGGACAGAACGCGGCTCGCCCGCCGCAGATCTCGCGGCGGGCGAGTGCGTGGGAGGTGACAGGCAGTCAAAGGGGCCGGGGCGGGGCGTCAGCGGTGTCCCGGGCCGGGGCGGCGGCTCACCCGGTGGGCACCAGCCGCTCCCCGGCCGGTGCGGCCGCGGGTGCCGTGGGGGGCACCGGGGGCACGGGGTGGGTGGCAGGCTGGGCCGCCAGGTCGTGGCCGGCGGTCAGGATGGAGCGCTGCAGGCGCCGCAGCCGGGCCGAGGGCTCCAGGCCCAGCTCCTGCACCAGGGTGGTGCGCAGCCGCTGGTAGGCATCCAGCGCCTCGCCGCGCCGGCCCGAGCGGTGCAGCGCGAGCATGTACTGGGCGTGCAGGCTCTCGTGGGTGCGGTAGCCGTTGACCAGCACGGTCAGTTCGGCCAGCAGCTCGCGGTGGCGGCCCAGGCGCAGGTCGGCCTCGATGCGCCGGTCCAGCGCGCACAGCCGGCTCTCGTCCAGCCGCTTGATCTCCATCTGCAGCTGCGGGCCGGCCTGCACGTCGGCGAAGGCGGTGCCCGACCACAGGGCCAGCGCCTCGCGCAGCTGGCGGGCGGCGCCGGCGCAGTCCCCGGCGTCCATCGCCCGGTAGCCGGCGCCCGCCAGCCGCTCGAAGGTGCGCACGTCGCTCGCGCCGCCCCCGCCGCACAGCAGATAGCCGCCGGGCATCGTCACCAGCACGTCCTTGGCGCTGCGGCGCGGCTCGCCCGCCCCGTCAGCGGCGGCGTCCCGGTCCAGCGCGGCGGCGATCAGCTCGCGCAGCTGCAGCACATAGGTCTGCAAGGTGGTGCGGGCGCTGCGCGGCGGGGCCGCGCCCCACAGCTCCTCGGTCAGGGCGGACACCGGCACCATCCGGTCGGCGTGCAGCGCCAGCAGCGCCAGCACCTGCCGGGGCTTGGGGGCCGTGGGCGTGATCGACCGGCCGTTCTCCCGCACCGCCAGCGCACCGAGTACCTCGATGTCCACAGCGTCCCCCTGAAGGTGGTTGATGCCGCTCGCGCCGTCTGCCGCTCGCGGGTCCGATCCCCTTACCGCACCCAGATTCAAATAGATTCGCGGAGCCCTGTCAATACAAAACCGCGTAGCTGGTTTCTAGCAGTGCTGCACCTGACCTCAGGTGATCTACCTGCCATTTCTTGAGTGGATCTTGAGGAAGGGGCAGGTCACACGGGTGCAGACCGGCTGGTTTTGGCCGCGGGTGGCCGGTCCGGCAGGGGTGCGGGTGGGGGTGGAACCCGGTCTTAACGGAAAAACAGCGGGTGTTCGCTGTTTTACGTTGGGTCTAACAGGGGTTGAAATCGCGGGGCGGGGAGGGGCTTGGGGCGGGCCCGGGGGCCCCGGCGCCTCCCGGGGGCCGGGGTGGCCTCTGGGGGTCGGGGGCCTCCCGGGTGCCTGGCGCCTCCCGGGTGCCGGGGCCTCTGGGTGGGCCGGGTGAGCCCGGGTGGCTCCCTGGGGGCTCAGGGGGGCCTGGGTGCTTCTGGGGCCTGGCCCCGGGGGCCTTCGGGGGGCCTTGGTGGCCCGGGGAGGGGCAGAGGCGCGGGGGCGGGCGCTTGCAGTGGAGGGGTCCGGGGGTCCCGGGGTCCCGGGGTTTTCGGGGGGCGAGATCTGGGGGCACGGGCCAGGACCTGGGGGCGGGGCCTGGGTCTGGGGTCGGGGCCGGGGTTTTCGAGGGGGCCGGGATCCGGGGTCCCGGGGTCCGGGGGCCGGGCCTGAGGTCGAGGCCGGGGTCCGGGCCTGGGGTCAAGGCCGGGGCCTGGTCCGGGGGTCGGGTTCGGGTTCCCGGGGGTCGGGTTCGGGTTCGGGTTCGGGACCAGCCGGGAGCCTAGGGGGTCTGGGAGGGGCTGGCGGTGCCGTTACGGGGCCGGGGCGGGCGGACTGCCCGGAGTGTCCGGGGAGTTCGGGGCGGGCGGACGGCCGAGGGCGGTCGGGAGGTCCTGGGGCTGCGGGGCGGGCGGACGGCCGGGGGTGGTCGGGGGCTGCGGGCGGCTGGGGGCGGTGGGGCTGTCTGGGGGGTTGTGGGTGAGGCGGGGCAGCATGAGGTCCCAGTACTGGGACAGGGTGCGGTGGGAGAGCCATCGGGGGTCGCTGAGGCCCAGGACGGCGAAGCCGACGGTGGCCGCGACGACGGCGGCCGCGGCCCGGGCCGGGCTCACCCCGGCGGCCAGGGTGCCCTCGCGGCGGGCGGTGTGCAGCAGCGCCTCGACCCAGCGCTGCCAGGCGTCGCGCAGGTCCAGCGGGCCGGTGCGCCAGGCGGCGGGGCCCACCAGCTGGAACCCGGCGCGCACCACCACGTCCTGTTCCAGGGCGTGCAGCAGGGCGTCGCCGGCGGCGATCAGGCGCGGCAGCGCGCCGGGGTGGCGTTCCTCGGCCTCCCGGGTGATCCGGTGCAGGGTGACCAGGGAGGCCGCCTCCACGGCGCGGGCCAGGGCGTGTTTGTTCTCGAAGTGGAAGTGCAGCGCCCCGGCGCTGACCCCGGCCCGCCGGCTGATGGTGCCGAGGGTGGCCGGGACGAAACCGTCCTCGGCGAACACCTCGGCGGCCGCCCGCATCAGTGACTCCCGCGTGCGCGCGGCACGCTCCTGCTGCACCATTCGTGGCTCTCCTGGACTGGGCGGGGCCCGGCCCCGGCCGCCGGGCGCGCACGGCGCCGCGCCGCCGGGGCCGCCGCGGCCGGTGGCACCGGCGGGCGGCGGGGCGGTGCTCCCGGCCCGGGGCCGGGGCGGCGGGCGGGAGCGGCGGGGCAGGGCAGGGCGGCGGCGCGCCCGCGCGGGGCCGTGCGTGGGCGGCGTATCGCCGCGGGCGGATGCCGGGCCGGGGGCTGCGGGCGGGGGTTACTGCGGGGGGTTGCCGTGTTTGCGGGAGGGCAGGTCGGCGTGTTTGGTGCGCAGCATGGCGAGGGATTTGATGAGGATCTCGCGGGTGTCGGCGGGGTCGATGACGTCGTCGACGAGGCCGCGTTCGGCGGCGTAGTAGGGGTGCATCAGCTCGGCCTTGTACTCCTTGGCCACCCGGGCGCGCATCGCCTGGGGGTCCTGGGCGGCGGCGATCTGCTTGCGGAAGATGACGTTGGCGGCGCCCTCGGCGCCCATCACGGCGATCTCGTTGGTGGGCCAGGCGTAGGTGAGGTCGGCGCCGATGGACTGGCTGTCCATGACGATGTAGGCGCCGCCGTAGGCCTTGCGCAGCACCAGGGAGATGCGGGGCACGGTGGCGTTGCAGTACGCGTACAGGAGCTTGGCGCCGTGGCGGATGATGCCGCCGTGCTCCTGGTCGACGCCGGGCAGGAAGCCGGGGACGTCGAGCAGGGTGAGGATGGGGATGTTGAAGGCGTCGCACATCTGCACGAAGCGCGCGGCCTTCTCGCTGGCCTCGATGTCCAGGACTCCGGCCAGCGTCTGGGGCTGGTTGGCGACGATGCCCACGACCTGGCCGTCCAGGCGGGCCAGGGCGCAGATGATGTTGCGCGCCCAGCGCTCGTGGACCTCCAGGTACTCGCCGTCGTCGACGAGTTCGTCCAGGACCCGGTGCATGTCGTAGGGGCGGCTGCCGTCGGCCGGCACCACCTGGGCCAGCGCGCCGGTGGCGCGGTCGGCCCGGTCGCCGGGCGGCGCGGCGGGCGGGGTCTGGCGGTTGTTGGAGGGCAGCAGTGAGAGCAGGTAGCGGACCTCGGCCAGGCAGGTCTCCTCGTCGTCGTAGGCGAAGTGGCACACCCCCGAGGTCTCGGCGTGCACGTCCGCGCCGCCCAGCCCGTTCTGGCTGACCTCCTCGCCGGTGACCGCCTTGACGACGTCGGGCCCGGTGATGAACATCTGCGAGGTCTCGCGGACCATGAACACGAAGTCGGTCAGCGCCGGGCTGTAGGCGGCGCCGCCCGCGCACGGGCCGAGCATCACCGAGATCTGCGGGATGACGCCCGAAGCCTTCGCGTTGCGCTGGAAGATGCCGCCGTACCCGGCGAGCGCCGCCACCCCCTCCTGGATGCGGGCACCGGCCCCGTCGTTGAGCGAGACCAGCGGGGCACCGGCCGCGATGGCCATGTCCATGATCTTGTGGATCTTGGTGGCGTGGGCCTCGCCGAGCGCGCCGCCGAAGATCCGGAAGTCGTGCGCGTAGACGAAGACCGTGCGGCCCTCCACCGTGCCCCAGCCGGTGATCACACCGTCCGTGTAGGGCTTCTTGGCCTCCAGGCCGAAGCCGGTGGCCCGGTGCCGGCGCAGCTGCTCGACCTCCTGGAAGGAGTCCGCGTCCAGGAGCAGGCCGATCCGCTCGCGGGCGGTCAGCTTGCCCTTGGCGTGCTGGGCCGCGGTCGCCTGCTCGCCCGGTCCGGCCAGTGCCTGCGCGCGGATCGCGGCCAGTTCGGCCAGCCGGCCCCGTGTCTCGGCCGCTGCCGCATCCAGCGCGGAGGGCTCCGTCACCGTCGCCACGACGGTCCCCTTTCTCCTCGGTCGGCCCGGCGGGCGGGGGCGGGGCCGGCACCGGGCCGGCCGTGCCCCCGCCCACCGGATTGCTGCCGTGGTGTTCCTGCTCGGGAGTTGTGCGGTGTGGCCGGTGCGCGCCTGCGCCCGCCGGCCGGTGCGGCGCCTCAGCGCCAGCTGTGCGGTGCCCGGTAGGCCCGGGCGTGCTCCGGCGGGCGCCAGGCAGCGGCCGGGCGCCCGGCGTCCGGGCCGCCCGGCGGGCGGCCGGCGGCCAGCGAGAACAGCGTCACGGCGAGCGCGGCGAGCTCTTCGTCGCTGGCCTGCCCGCGCTCGATCCTGAGCAGGGCGGTCCTACTGTCGACAGCGTCCACGACCCCACCTCCCCTTTAGGGGCCAACGGTCGACCGCCGGGCTCAAAACAGGCTCGGGTCTGCCTGGAGCTGCCCCACGGCGGCATCCCGGAGCCTTGCCCGGCGGCCCGCGCCGGGGGCGGGCGTGCACGGACGGCGGGCGTGCACGGGGGGGGCGGGCGTGCCCGGGGACGCGGGGCGGGGGTCCGGGGTGCGGGGCCGGGGCCTGGCCCCGGGTCCACGGCCGGGCCCACGGCCGGGGCCGGACCGGCCCCCGCACCCCGGCCCGCGGAACAGGGCCGGGGCGGCAGACACGGGACGGGCGGCCGCGACGGGCACCGGGCCGGGCCGGGACACCGCACCGCACCGGGCCGCACCGGGCCGGGGCACCGCACCGGCGCACTGCACCGGTGCAGTGCGCTGCACCGGACGGGCCGGGCCATCCGGGCCTCACCGTCCGGGCCGGGCCGTCCGGGCGGGGCCGTCCGGGCAGCGGCGGGGCCACCCGGGGGTGCCCGGAAGGGGCAGAGGTGACACACGGTTTGATTAAAAACCGCTTGTACGGTTTTTAATGGGGCTAATGTCACGGGCATGTTCCCCGCAGACAGCTCCGCGCCGCGCCCCGCGGGCGGCCGGAGCGGAACCCCCGGCTTCCGGCCAAAGCGCCGGCGCCGCCCCCGGGCCCGCCCCGTGGACACCTGCCGAGGTGGTCCCGCCGGCGGGCCCGGCGGACGGGGAAGCGGAATGCGTCACGCCGGGCGGTCCCGGGGGCCGGGTTGGGCCTGCCTCTGGAGATCAAACCGGCAAGTTGGTTTTATACGCCGACTGGAAACCATTCTTGACGGGAGTCACCAGTGAGCAAGCAGGAACGGGCCACCCGTACCCGCACCGCCCTCATCCTCTCGGCCGCCGAACTGTTCGAGCGGTACGGCTATGTGCGGGCCAGCCTGGATGAGATCAGCTCGGGCGCCGGGGTGAGCCGCGGCGCCCTGCACTTCCACTTCGAGAACAAGGCCGCGGTGGCCGACGCCGTGGAACAGGCCGCCGCCCAGACGCTGCGGGTGACCGCGGACGGGGTGCCGCTGGGCCAGGTGAGCGCGGTGCAGTCGCTGATGGACCTCTCGCACCGCATGGTCCATCTGCTGCACGGGGACGTGGTGGTGCGGGCCGGGTTCCGGCTGAACTGCGACACCGGGCCGCGGACCCCGCTGGACCTGCGCCAGGAGTGGCAGGCCTGCGTGCACCGGCTGGTGGCCCGGGCCGCGGACGAACGGGCCCTGGCCGCGGGCGTCTCCCCCGAGGGCCTGGTGGCCACGGTGGTGGCCACCACGGTGGGCCTGGAGGTGCTCAGCCGCGCCAACCGGGGCTGGCTGTCCGCCTCCGCCCTCACCAGCTTCTGGCAGCTCCTGCTGCCCTCGGTGGCCAGCCCGCCGACCCTGGCCGCGCTGCAGCCGGGCGGCACCGGCTCCCCCGCCTTCCCCGACCCCGCCCTGCAGCACACCCACGACACCCCCGCCCACTGACCCTGACCCGCCCCGCCCCCCGCGGTTCGGCCAAGCCCCCGCCGACCCCGGCCCGGCCAGCGCGCCCCGCCCGACCCCGCCCCGCCAAACCCTCCCCGCAGAACTCTGCCCGCAGGCTCCTCCCCCGGGCCCCCTCCTGCCGGCCGGCGGGCCCCGGGCCGCACGCGCCAACCCCCCGCCCCGCAGCCGGACTCGGCGGCCTCCGCAGCGCCCCGCGGCAGCGGTCCGGAGCCGGGCCCCCGGACCGCAGGAACCGGGGCGGCACCCGCAAGACGGGGGCGGCCCCCGACCGGAGTGGGAAGGGAAAGGCGGCACCGGGGCAAGGCGGCCCCAGGAGGCCGCGGAACGCCCCGGGGGGGGCAACGCCCGCCGGTGCGGGGCGAGTCGGCGCCGCGGGCCGGGCCCGGCGCGCACCGCTGCGGGCGGGCGCCGGCCCAAGGACCGCCACCACGGCCCCTGTTATCGAACGTGCACGCTAGGCTACCGGCAGGCCCGCCCGCCCCGGCGCGCGCGGGCACCCCGTTGCGGCATGCGCCGCCCCAGGCAAGGAGAAACGCGGCAGATGACGCAGCAGCAGGGCTCGCTCGCCGGCCAGGTCGCCCTCATCACCGGGGCGAGCAGCGGGATCGGCGCGGCCGCGGCCCGGGTCTTCACCCGGGAAGGCGCCCGGGTGATGCTGATCGCCCGGCGCGAGGACCGGCTGCAGGCCCTGGTCAAGGAACTGCGCGCCGAGGGCGCCGAGGCCTCCTGCTGCACCGCGGACGTCCAGGTCGCCGCCGACATGCGGCGGGCCGTGCAGCAGACGGTGGACACCTACGGGCGGCTGGATGCGGCCTTCAACAACGCGGGCGCCGCGGTGGAGAAGAGCCCGCTGCACCTGATGGACGACACCGCCTACGACCTGATCATGGACACCAACGTGCGCGGCGTGTGGAACTGCCTGCGCCCCGAGATCGGCGCTATGCTCACCACCGGCGGCGGCGCCATCGTCAACACCAGCAGCGTGGCCGGCCTGGTCGCCACCTCCGTGGCCGCCCCCTACATCGCTGCCAAGCACGCCGTGGTCGGCCTCACCAAGGTCGCCGCCGTCGAGTACGCCCCCCACCGCATCCGCGTCAACGCCATCGCCCCCGGCCTGGCCCGCTCCGAAATGGTCGAGGACTGGTTCGCCCGCTTCCCCGCCCAGGAAGCCAAAAGCAAAGCCTCCTCCCCCCAAAACCGCATGGCCGAACCCGAAGAAATCGCCGAAGCCGCCGCCTGGCTCTGCAGCGACCGCGCCTCCTTCGTCACCGGCGCCACCCTCCCCGTCGACGGCGGCGCCACCACCTGGTAACCCCACCCCGGAAACACCCCCACCAGCCCCAGCCCCAGCCCCGGCGCCGGCACACGCCCCCGCACCGCGGGCGGCCGGACAGGCACCCGCAGCACCGGGCGGACAGGCACAGCCACACGGGGCCAGACCGGACACCGCACCACGGCAGGGACCGGAGCGGGCCCCGCACCACGGGCGGGCACGGCGGGCGAACGCGGCAGGCGGGTGCGGTGCGGACCAGGCCGTGCCGGCACCGCGCCACCGGCACGGCCCCGGGGATGCGGCGGGTCGGGGCGGAAGCGGACCGCGCTACGCCGGAATCCGACGGTCCGCGGCCCCCGGCACACCCCGAGGCCCGGCAAGAAGGACGGACACTCCCCGGGGAGTCAGGCGCCCAGCGCCGCCGGGTCCGGGAGGCGGCACCCGCCCGGGGCGCGCCGCGACGGGCAGCAGCCCGGCGGGTCAGCCGGTGGCGGGGGCCAGGGCGGGCGGCGGAACGGACACCGCCTGCGCATACAGCCGCGCCCCCCGGTCCGGGGCCAGATCCAGCCGGGCCAGCACCGCCGGCACCGTGATCGCCGGTATCACATGGTCATACAGCACCGAGATGCGCCGCTCGACGTCCGCCAGCCCGCACTCCAGCTGGGAAAACAGCTGCACCCCGTGAAACGAGGACACAATCAGCTCCGCGGTCTGCCGCGGCACCACATGCGACAGGATCTCCCCGCGCTCCTTGGCCTCGGCCAGCGTCTGCGCCGACAGCTCGATCCAGGCCGGCCACGCACTGCCGTAATGCTCCCGGCCCTGCGGATCCGAGGACAGCACCGCCCCCGCCCGCACCACCGGATCCCGCGGCAGCCGGTGCGCCAGCAACAGCCCCGCGTCCACCCACTCCTGGACCTTCAGCTCCTGGGGCGGCCCCGCATACGCCACCTGCGCCTGCAGCACCCCCCGCGCCAAGGCCTCCTTGGAATCGAAATGGAAATACAGGGCACCCTTGGTCACCCCCGCCGCCTGCAGAATGTCCGACACCGTCGCCGCCGAATACCCATGCTCGGCAAACACCGCAGCGGCCGCCTCCAGCACCGCACGCCGCGTACGAACAGCACGCTCCTGCTGCGCCACGTGACCTCCCCTGCACCAAGTGCCCCGATCGGGTATGCAGCGGACCCGAAAAAGAAACCGTCGTGGACGTACCTTACCCACACCACCCCCCACCGACCCCGCCAGGGATCTTGACCCACCCCGCCCTACCCCACCCCCCGCCCGGCATACCCCCACCCACACACCACACCCCGCACACCCCCCGCCAGAAACACCACCCACCCCCCACCACCCCACCCCGAACCGCCAACACCCCACACCCCACACACAACTGACGCACCCTCACCTGACATCCCCTCACCCACCCCCGCACCACCGGGCACACACCCCCACCCCCGAAGCCACACCACACCCCGCAAGAGAGACCACCCCCGGCCAGACACCCACACACGACACCCACACACGGCACCCACGAGTGAAACCCGACCACGAAACACCCCGCCCCCCACACCACAACACCCCGGCCACCACCACCCACCCACCCGGCCCGGACACACCGGTCACGCCCACCACACAAGCCCCCGCCGCAGGCCCCACCGGCCCGGCAGAACCGCCCCGGGCAGCAAGAACACCGGCACACCGGAAGGCAAGACCTCCACCACAGGCCACACGGCCGACCGGCAGACAGGCGGGAGGCAGGCGGGCGGGTGGCGAGGAGGAAGCGCACCGGCGGGCGGGACACCGGGCCGGGCGGCCGAAGTGCCCGCACAGCAGGCGGACTTCCACCCACCGAGCCCACCCACCACGCCGCCCGGACACGCCAGCCCACCGGCACCCGAAAAGATCAGGCCTCACCCGCCAACCCCACCGAAAACAGCAACGCACCACACCCAGCCGCCCCCACACCGCAGCACCCACAACACGGCAAGGCACGGCGGGCACCGGCCCGATGCGCAGAACACGGCAGGCACCAGCCCGACGAGGCACCACACCAGACCACCGGCACGACACGACCGAGCACGGCCACCGGCAGGGCGCGGCAGGCACCGGCACGACGGGGCACCACAGGGCACCGCCACCGGCAGGGCACGGCGGGCCACCACCACCGGCACGACCAGACACACGGACCACCGGGCACCGCGGGGTGAAACACCCGTGCAGCAGGCGCACTTGGGGCCAGACCCGCCGCCTCCACCCCACCGGCCGGCCCCGCCACACGGGAACTCCCCGGCACCCCGGGGGGGGAGGTCCGGCCAACCGGCCGCATCAACGAAAAGACGAAGCCGCAACCACCACACCGGAGCACGGCCGGGCGAACCGCCCACACCGCGGCCACCCCCTGCACCAGGCACACCCCCAGCCCCCGGACGACAGGCCCCCACCCGACGCCCCCGGACTACCCCGACCACAACAGGCCCCCGGGGGGGGGAGCACCGGCAGGGGGGCAGAACCAGCAGGGGGGCAGGGCCACCCGGGGCGATCGGCCGACGGGGGGGGAGGGGCACCCTGGGCGATAGAGCCAACAGGCGGCAGGAGCACCCGGAAACAGGCCCGGGGCGGGGCGGGCCACTGCCCCCCCCGGGAGCGGGACCGGCGGGACCGGCGGGACCGGCGGGACCGGCAAGACCACCCGAAGCGCCCGCGCCAGCAGCGCCGACAGGGTCCCCCGGGGGCAGCACCGGCAGAGGCCAGGCCGCCCGCGGCAGCAGGGCCGGGCCCCCGCCCGAGGGGCAGGGCCGGGCAGGCCGCCCGGGGGCAGTTGGGCGGCAGGACCGGCGGGGCCCGCGCACCCCGCAGCCGGAAAACCCGCCCCTGCGCCCCCGCCGCCCGGCGGCCGTAGGCGGCGCCGGGGGCAGTTGGCCCCGGGGCCGTCTACGGCCGCCCGCTACGCCCCCGGCCCGGGCCAGCTGCGCCCGGCCGCCGCCTCCGCATCCACCCGCCGCAGCAGGTCCTCATCGATCTCCCCCAGCGAACGCACCACATGCCGCGCCCCCGCCCGCTCCATCAACGGCCGCTGGAACCCGTTCTCGTAATCACTGGGATGCCCGATGAACGCCACCCCCAGCTCCCGCGCCGCCTGCGCCACCCGCGCCACATCATCAATGAACACCACCTGATCCAGCCGCAGCCCGAACACCTCCTCGGTGATCTCCCGGATCCCCGGCCGGAAATCATTCGTGCACACATACCCCGGCGCATCGAACAACCCCGCCACATCCCCCAGATACCGGTCGAAATGCGCCCGCTCCAACCCCCCGTAACACACCACGGACACCCCCAGCCCCCGCAACCGCTCCAACAACTCATGCGCCCCCGCAAGCACCCGCACCGGATGCTCCACCAGATACCGCTCCCGCTCCTCGAAATACGCCGCCAGCAACTCCTGCGCACTGCCCCCCAGCACCTCCGCCGCCGCCCGCGCCGCCACCCCCTGCGACTGCGACAGCAACGCCTGCTCCAACTCCGCCCCGTACACCCCGCCCCGCGACTCCACCAACCGCCGGATCACCGGACCAAAACTGTCATTCAACAACACACCATCAATATTCACCCCCACCAACCGCACATGCCCCAACCCACCCACACCCGCACCCGCACCCGCACCCGCACCGGACCCGACCGCACCCGCACGACCCGCCATCACAAACCCACCCCTCACGACCGACAACAACCCGACACAAACCGAACAAACCCAGCCGACCATCCGCCCGCCCGGCCATCCACCGAACCGACACCCAGACCCCGGCCATCCAACAGACCACACCACCAGACCCAACCACCGGCCCAACAGCCAACCCCAGAACCGCAACCCGGACCGACAGCCAACCCGGACCCACGGCCCGACCCAACCCGGCGCGACGGCCGACCCGGACCCGCGGCCCGGGCCAAGCCCGATGAACCAGACCCAACCAAACCCGACGACCTAACCCGGCCCGACAGCCGACCCAGCCCGGCGACCGGCCCGGCCCGACACCCCGGCCCAACGACCAAACCCAACCGGCCCGATGGCCAGCGGCCGAACCAGCCCCGCACCCCGGACCAACCACCCGCCCACACCCTGAACCAACCACCCGGACCAGCCACTTGCACCGACCGCCCCAACCAGCCACCCGCACCAGCTACTTGCACCAACCGCCCCGACCAGCCACCCGGACCAGCCGCCCCCGGCCGCACACGCCGGGCGGCCGGACCAGCCGCACACGCGCCCGCCCGAGCCAGCCGCCCGCACCGGCCACCGAACGACAACACCCGCCAACCCGCCCCGGACCCGACCCGACCCGACCGGACCGGACCGGACCAACAACCAGACCCGACCGGCCGACCCGACCGACCAGAACCGACCGCCCGACCCGGGCGGCCCGAACCGACCGCCCGGACCGCACCACCGCCCGCCCCGCACCGCCGCCGCCCCCGCCGACGGCGCGAAAGCATAACAAGGGAACCGGACGCCCGGTTTTCCACCGCAATAAACGGACCGCAGAATTCCCCTTAACCCGGGAAACCGGCCCGGCACCCCTCCCCCGCACACCCCCCGAACCCCCCGGTTTCCCCCCGACTTCCCCTCCCGCCAGGAAGGCAACTACCCAGCGTCACAGAAACCGGAAACCCCGCCCGGAAACCGGAAACCAGCCCGCCCGAACACCCCCCGCCGAAAACCCTCACACCGCTGCATGTAATCACCACCAACCCTTGAAAAGGAAACCGGTGGGTATGTATGTTATGGCGTCACTTTCATTCACCTCCAGGGGGAGAGGTTCATGAGCAGCAGTCTCGTACTGCCCCAGTCGAAAGACACCCAGGGCACCCGCACCACCACCCGCACCACCACCGACGGAACGCCGGCCCTGCCCCGGCTCACCACCACCGTCCCCGCCGAATACGTCCACCGCGCCGCCCTCGCCGAGGTCTTCCTCACCGACTGCGAAAAAACCGGCCCCGACACCTACACCCTCACCGGCCAATGGCCCCGCGCCCACACCTTCTTCACCACCCCCGACGGACGCCACGACCACCTCCAGGCCTGCGAAACCCTCCGCCAGACCGGCATCTACCTCGCCCACGCCGAACACGCCATACCGCTGGGCCACCACTTCGTCATGCAGGACATGACCGTCACCACCCACCCCGAACACCTCACCATCGGCACCACCCCCACCCACCTCACCCTCCACACCACCCTCACCCGCCCCCGCCGCAGCCCCCAATTCACCATCACCCTCACCATCACCAACCCCCACCACCAGACCCTCGCCACCGGCCACGGCCACTTCACCTGCATCTCACCCGCCGCCTACCACCGCATGCGCACCACCAACAACCCCCACACCGACCCCACCACCCACACCCTCCAACACCTCCACCACACCCCCACCCACCAAAACCCCGCCACCTACGGCCGCACCCACCCCCACGACCTCGTCCTCAACCCCACCCACCAACCCCACACCTACACACTCAACCCCCACCCCCACCACCCCATCCTCTTCGACCACGACGGCGACCACCTCCCCGGCATGGTCCTCATCGAAGCCGCCCGCCAAGCCACCCACCCCCACCCCCCCACCACCCACCTCACCCACACCCACACCACCTTCCACCACTACGCCGAACTCACCACCCCCACCACCCTCACCACCACCCCACCCACCCACACCCACAACACCACCACCCACACCATCACCACCCACCAAAACAACACCCCCACCCACACCACCACCCTCACCCACACCCACACCCACCACCCCTAACCACCAACCACCCACACCCACACCCGCACCCGCACCCGCACCCGCACCCGCACCCGCACCCGCGAGCAGCACCCAGCCCCCCCACCACACGCCAGCAGCACGCGACACACCCGGGCAGCACGCGACGCGCGCGGAAGCATGAACAAAACCGCAACCCCTTGATGCCTACAAGCAAACCCGGCCCTTAACCCCCACCCACACACCAGCCCCCCACCGAAAACAACCCGCACCCCACACCAAGACAACACCACACTTCACCACTGCAATCCCCCACCGAGACACCGAGACGCCGGAACAAAACATTCCGGAAACAGCCGAAAACACAAACCACAAACCACGAACCGCAAGCACCGGCAAAAAGAAAACGGGCCAACCCCCCGGCCAGCCCACCACGCACCCCACACACCCAACCAAACCACCAAAACAATTCACCTTTGCCTGGCAGGCCTGTGGTGGTTGTCATGGCCCGGGTGGTGTGGGAGTGGGTCAGGGTCTTCGTACGGGGGCTGTGCCGACTCGCTCCACCACGCCCATCCAGAGCCTCTTTGAGCCGACCGTCCCTCCGCTGAAGGCGGCGTAACCGTCCAACTCGCCGGCTCGGACGTGGTGAACGCGATTGCCCAGCGGCCCCTTGTCGTCGACACCTCGCGGTGTGCTGTCGCCCGTGGTCGCACTCATCATGCAACTCCCCACCTTCATGCCCTCAGTTACGGCAATCGAGCTTGCTGTAATAGCAATATCTGCCCGACTGGTGAGGCGCTGGGATGTCTCGCATACGAGTGACGCTCCGCCTGTCCCGGCTTGACCCGAGGTCTCGGCGGGCTACGAAGACCCCATGGTGTGATCTTCGATTGGAGCCCGCATGCGTACACCCCTCACTGCCACCCACAGCTCCACGCCCCCGGGCCCGCACCCTTCATTCGCTTTGCTGACCGCAACAGCCCTCGCCGTCGTGCTCGTCACCACGCAGCCCGTGACAGCGCAGGCCGCGACCGTGCAGGCAGCGGCGCCCGCATCGTGCATCGACGGGCTCAGGGACTCACGCGCGCGTTCGTCCGTGGACGGCAACGAGATCGCCTGGGAGGACGAGACCCGGTTCGATGACGCCCGGCGGCACGCCCGCCGGGCCTGGACCCGCAACGGACTCCATCGGGTGAAGTTCCCCGCCGACGACGCCAGCCGGATCGCCGACCTGGAATGGTCGGACGTCAACACCGCCCGAGCTCCGTGGAAGAACATCCTCGGACGCTGGAAGGGAATGCCGGGCACGGATGCCGTCCAGCTCAACAGGGCGTATCTGGGAGCGGGCAAGGCGTACGGGGACACCAGGTCCCGTCGGATGATCGCCGCGCACGAGCTCGGTCACGCCTTGGGGTTCTGCCACAAGAACCCGGCGGCCTACCGCTCGTTGTTGGCACCGAGCACGTTCGACATGCCGTCCGACGGCAGGCCGACGCCGCGAGACCGGAGGAACTATCACGCGCTGTGGGGCTGAAGGACCGAGGACCCGAAGGACCCGAAGGACAGTGGAGCAGAAGGGTATGGGGGGCAGAACCATGAGTGATCTTCTGCGGCCTCTGGCGGTCGCCACGGCAGGAATGACGGTGCTGGCTGCTGCCGTCTGGGGCGCGTACGGCCTCACCGGGCTCCAGGAAGGCGGTAGTTCCGGAGAAGCGGTCACGCTCTACGATCCGCGTGACGCCCGGCAGGTGGCGGGGACCGCCGACGATGTATTCGCAGGCACCGTCGTGCGCCGCAGCGGGGAGCGTGACGTGTACGGCGTCTTCTCCGACCTCTACGCCGTGCGGGTCGGCCATGTGTTCAAAGGGCAGCTCCGCGGCACCGTCGCTGTCAGCTACGAGCAGGGTCATGAACCACTGGCCAAGGGCTCCTCCTACGTCTTTGCCACCGGGCAGGTGCCGGACGGGCAGAGCCACGCCGTACTCCTGGAGACGACTCTCACCCCCATCACCGGTCTGACCGCACCCGCACGCGCCCCCTCCCTCGATTCCGCACCCGCCTCCGTTCCCGCCATGTCAACCGTCAGCGCGCCCGCGGGACGGACGGTCGCCCAGTACTGGACCTGGGCCGTACGCCACGAAATCGACGTCTCACCCCGCTGAGCTGTTGGGCGTCAGCTGGCCCGACTCGCTCTACCAGCGTCTGGCCAACTACGCCCGTATGGCCTGGTCAGGTGAGGCCAGGCCAGGCCTCAGCCGGTGTGCTCTACGGATCTGCCCATCCGCCGCTGCGGAGCAGGGCAAGCTCGCTATCGCTGCGAGCGGGATCCGCAGCAGCGGGGACCGAGTGGCCGGTTCGCTTGAAGCCGACCTTGCCGTACATCGCCTCCGCCCGGGCATTGTCCTCGTGCACGAAGAGCCGGACGCGTTCGACCGGCGGCTCAGTCAGCGACCAGGACCACTCCAGGGCGGCCCGGAGGAGGTCCTCCGCGAGACCGGTGCCGCGCGCCTCGGGCCGGACGAAGACGCCCACGATGTGCGTCTGGAGAACTTCCGGGACGTCACCGAAGAAGCACTCGACGCCGGGCTGTTCGACGAGAACGGAGACCGTGCCGAGCCAGCGCCCCTCCGCAGTCCCCATAGTCTCCGCAGTCTCCGCGACGAACTGTCGGACTGTCCTGCCTTCGGCAGCCCCCGCGGCACGGTCCTGCCAGAAGCCATCGGGCTGGGCGGCGGCCTGCTCACGAGTCTCGTGGAACGCGAGATGCGCGACCGGATCCCGCAGCGCGTCCAGCCGCAGCGCCTTGATCCTGGCCCAGTCTTCGTGCCGTACGGCCCTGATGACGTGCTTCATCTGCCGATCCTCGCATCTGCCCTGGTGCTCGTCGCAACTGAATTCACATTGCCCCCGTGGGCTCCGGTATCAGCCCTCGCAGGGCTTCCGTGCCGACCACTACGACTCAAGCCCAGGAGCCGCGCCGCACCTCACCTATCCGCTATCCGCTTGCCGCTTTCCGCGCCCGATGGGCGGCCGCCTTGACGCGGCTCTGGCAGGCCGGGGAGCAGAACTGCTTGGCGGCGTTGCGTGAGGCGTCGACGTAGACGCGATCGCATTTCGGGGCCCGGCAGATGCCGAGGCGGCCCGCGAGGTCGCTGCCTAGGGCCAGGGCCAGGGCGGTGGCGCAGCCTGCGCTCCAGCCGATGGCCAGGGAGTCCTCGATGCCGTGGAAGTGGACCTGCCAGGGTTCTCCGGGCACGCGGTCCAATTGGGGGCGGGCGCCGGTGGCGCGCAGGAGGGTGTTGAGGGTGGCGGCCGCGGCATCGATGTCTCCGCTGTCTACAGCGGAGAAGACCTCGCGCAGTTCCCCGGCGGTTCGGGCCAGGAACTCGGCCGGTCCCTGTCCGACCTCCTCGCGGCTGAGGCTACCGGGCGGGAGGGCGGCCAAGACGGCGTCGGGCAGGTCGGTTTCACGGGGCGCCACGTAGGTCCTTCCGCGGCGAGCGCCGTCGGTCAGTTCGTTGACGAGTGCGACCGCCACATCCAGCAGCATCGCGATGTGACTGTCGAACATCACTTGACCGGTCACCCCTTCGAGATCTAACGTCCGTGACTGCCATTATGCAATTCGTCGGTCACAGAGGGGGAGGGGGGCGGTCCGTGCGACGTTTTCTGGGCGCCGAGCAGGCGTTGCCGCGCACCGTGTGGTGGCTCATCGGCGCACGTGCCGTCAACCGGCTCGGAGCTTTCTCGCTCTCCTTCCTCACCGTGCTGATCACCACGCAGTACGGCGCGAGCACCGCTACCGCCGGGTTGATCTCAGCCGCCTTCGGGCTGGCGACGGTCCCCTCCCGGCTGGTCGGCGGGCATCTGGCGGACCGGCTGGGGCGGCGCCGCACCATCGTCGTCGGACTGGTCGGCTGTGCTGTCGCCCAGTTCGGCATCGCCGCGGCTGGCAGTCCGGCCATGGCAGCCGCCTTCGTGGTGCTGCTGGGCCTCGTCTTCGAACTCTACGAGCCACCGAGCCAGGCAATGATCGCCGACGCGGTGGGGCCCGCGGAACGCACCCGTGCCTACAGCCTGCTCAACGCCGCCCTGGCCGCGGCGGGCATGGGCGCAGGCCTGCTCGCCGCGGGACTGGGCCGGTGGGACCTGCGCTGGCTGTTCGTCGCCGACGCCGTGACCTGTCTGCTCTGTGCTCTCGTGGTGCGCAAGGCCCTTCCCGGTGACCCGCCGCGGGCCGTCCAGGCTGCAGCCGAGGGCGAGGGCGGGAGTCAAGTCGGGGGCGGGGGCGGAGGTGAAGTCGAGACCGTGACAGTCGCCCCGTGGCGTGACTCCACGCTGCTCGCCCTCCTCATCTCAGGCACCCTGTTCGCCCTCGTCTACCTACAGATCATGGCCACCCTGCCCCTGGCACTGGCCCACCGCGGACTGCCGCCTGCCGACGCCGGAGTCCTGTTCACCACCTCGGCCCTCACCATCGTCCTGGGCCAACCCCTGCTGCGGCTCAAGCCGATCGCCACGCTGTCCACACCCGTCGCCTTCGCCACCGGCTATACATTGCTCGCCGTGGGCGTGGCCGGATACAGCACCGCACACACCCTGAGCGCCCACCTCCCGCCGACGATCGTGTGGAGCCTGGGCGACCTCGTCCTCGTGGGCCGGGCATACACGCTCGTCGCGGGTCTGGCCCCGGTCCACGGCACCGGCCGCTACCTCGCCGTCTACGGAACCAGCTGGGGCATCGCAGGAATCGCCGCCCCGTTGATCGGCACCCAACTCCTCCAACGCTGGGGACCGACCGCCTTGTGGCTCACCATGTCCGCGGTCTGCCTCACTCTGGCGATCACCCAGCCGCGCCTGGCCCGCACCGCCGCCGCGCGCACATCCCATCGCCGCGAGCTCGCCGACGAGAGCCTCCTCGAGCTAGCAGGAAGTCCTCCGGTCCTCAGCACCGATCGGAGAACGCCCCGTCGACCAGGACGGGTACCGCGGTGCAGGTGTCCGGTTCCGTGGCGACGGCGACGTCTTCGGCGAAGCCTCCGCCGACGAGTTCACGCCCGGAGACGCTGGCGGCCACCGCCGCGGCGACGTCCGACGTCGTCCGGAACGCGGTCGCTGCCAGACTCGCTTCCGGTGAGAGCGCGAGCGTACGGGCGGGCGAGTCCGCATGTGCATGTGCGTGCGCCTGCGCCTGCGCCGCCTCAAGTTGATCCTGCAGCCCGGCGATGACGGCGCCCGCGCCCAGCAGGTCCTCCATGGCGGGCCGCAAGCTTCCGTCCGGCCAGCGTTCGCCGGAGGCGATCACCGCTATGGGGCGTTCCGTGGTCCCGTAACCCTCTCGAACGAGCCAGTGGCTCACGGCCGTCGCGTTCCTGAGGGCTGCGGCGACCACGGGGAGCTCTCCGGCCGAGGCCGCGATGGCGGAGCCATTCGGTGAGGGGAGTACCAGGCGGGGCGTGAAGGGGGCGCGCCGTAGTGCGGCGGGAGAGAGAGACCAGGGTGATGCGGCCGTGGCCATCCGACGCCCCACTGCCAGGTCCGCGCCCACGTGGTCGGCGAACGTGGACGCCGTCTCGTCCCGCCAGCGGTACGGGAAGACCCGCGTTCCCGCCTCGACGGCGACCGTCACGGCCGTGGTGAACGAGAGCACGTCCACGACCACGACACAGGCGGCATCCGCCGCCAGCCGCTCCGCCCCTGTGGGGCCCCACTCGAACCGGACCCCATGAGCACTCTGCAGATACCAGTCATCCATGACCGACGATCGTGCCAGTCGCGCCCGTCGTGCCAGTCGCGCCCGTCGTGCTAGTCACGCCAGTCGTGCCGCCTTGCCCCGACCCATGGGGCTGAGGCAGGCTCTGCCGATGGTCTCGGTATTGCAGAATGTGGCAGTCGATTGCTCCAACGCCTATGAACTGGCCCGCTTTTGGAGCGAAGTGACCGGTCGTCCATTGCATCCGATGGACAGGCCCGGTGACAAGGAGACCCAGGTGATGCTGCCGGAAGGGCCGCTCCTGCACTTCAATCAGGTGGCCGAGCCCAAGGCGTCGAAGAACAGGCTGCACCTGTGCCTGCGCCCGGAGACGACGCGCGAGGCGGAGGTCGAGCGGCTGCTGAACCTCGGTGCCACCCTGGTCATCGACCGCCGGGAACCCGCCGGCGCGGGGTGGGCCGTGCTTGCGGATCCCGAAGGCAACGAGTTCTGCGTCCTGCGCAGCGAGTCCGACCGGGCGGCCATGGCGGCGGCCGATTCTCCCGTGCAGGGGCCCCGAGGCGAGTAGGCCCCGACTCGTTCATCACCCGCCGCGGAGCCGCGTACGTCACTCGTTGTGGGGCCGTAGAAGTCGAACGACAGCGCCCGAAATAGGACATAGCCCCCAGCCCCCCTCTTCCATCGACAGGATCCCGGACCATACTGGTCGGGCCCCGATCACCTACAGAACGATTCCATGGCCAAGAACAGCACCTCCTCGACCACCGTCCCCGACACCGCGTGGCTGGGGCGCGGGCGCCACCTCGGGCCCGAGCCCGAGCAGGACGTCCGTCGCAACCTGATCGCCCTCAAGGCGGCCGGGGTGCTCGACGACTTCCTGGACCTCGACCCCAAAGAGGCGGCACGTTCCACCGTCCTGCATCCGCGGGACGAGTCCGCAGACCCGGGCCCGTCCGCCCGGCGGCTCTTCGAGGCCCGCTGGCACGTGACCGACGACATCACGGTGCGCGCCCAGCTGACCACGTACGACTCGGAGAACCGGCGCAAGGAAGGCGAGGGCGTCGCCTGGGTCCTCGCCGCCGAGGCGGAGCAGGTGTGGGACGCGCACTGGCCCTCCCCCGCCACGATGTTCTGGCCCGACAGCGACCAGGTCCCCTGGGACCACGACGCGACGTCCGACCTCCGTCTGCGGTCGACCAACCACCTGCCGAAGGACGACGACGAACTGCGGCACCTGCTGCGGGACTGCACCCGGCAGAGCTGGTACGTCCACGTCGTGGTGCACGAGGCGATGACGCCGGACGCGAAGGGGCAGCAGCCGATCTCGACGTTCCTGCCGCGCAGCCTGCGTCACCAGGTGGTCGAGCACCGGGGCACGCCGGAGCAGGCGCAGATCGCCGACTTCGCCATGAAGCGCGAACTGAGCGTGCGCATGCCCCGCGGTGGCGCCGTCGTACTGCCCATGGCGCCGCAGAGCCCGGAGTACGACGCGGAGCGTTTCACGGTGCGCTCGGTCTTCCTGGACGGCTCGGAGCCGACCGAACTCCTCGACAGGGTAAAGGAGTTCGCCGCGCTGCCCCGCCCCCTGTCGACCGAGGCCGAGCAGGCTCTCACTCGGCTGCGCCAGGGCTGGCACCTCCTCACCCCTGAGGAGGAGCTGACACACGCCCAGGACATGGTCACCAAGTACGCCGAGGCTCTCGACGCCATGACGACTTCGCGTGACCTGTACCGGGAGGCGGCCGACGCGGCGCAGGCCGCGTTGGCGGAGGTGTCCGGCGGAGACGGTACGTCCGCGCCGACCGCGACCGGGCAGGCCAAGGCGGACGGCGGCTCGCCGCTGAACGCCTTCACCAAGGCGTTCGGCCGGTTCCGGGAACCGAAGAAGTAGGCGGCGGATGCGAGAGCGGGGTGACAGCTCCAGCCCGAACGCGGGCTCGGACGCGGGCTCGGACGCGGAAACGGAACCGGCCCTGCACCCAGGGGAGCGTCTCGCCGCTTACAGCAACGTTTCCACGGCCCTGAGCCTGCTCAGTGATCAGCAGCTGCACGGCCTCGTCGACTCCGCCGAACCGCTCGGCGTCGGCATCGGTGGCAGCTCGGCCCTGCTGAAGGTTGCCGGGGTGCCGGTCTTCGCCAAGCGAGTGCCCGTCACCGCGAGGGAACTCCGGCCGGATCATGTCCGGTCCACCGCGAACGTCTTCGACCTGCCCGCCTTCTGCCAGTACGGCGTCGGCGGTCCGGGCTTCGGCGTGTGGCGGGAGGTCGCCGCGCACACGATGACCACGAACTGGGTGCTCACTGGGCAGCATCACGCGTTCCCGTTGATGTATCACTGGCGCGTTCTGCCCGCCGCGTCCGCCACATCCTCCGTACCCGGCGGACCCGGCGGACCCGGCGGACCCAGTGCGGGCCAGGACCTCCCGGACGAACTCGCCGACGTGGAGCGGGCCGTCGCCTACTGGGGAGGAGGGCCGGCGGTACGCAACCGCATCGAGGCCCTCAAGGAGGCATCGGCGAGCCTCGTGCTGTTCCTGGAGTACGTTCCCCGGACCCTGCACGAATGGCTTGCCGAGCAGGTGCGTATCGGTGGCCGAGCCGCCGACCGGGCCTGCCGTCTGGTCGAGCAGGAGCTGGTGTCCGGCACCTCCTTCATGAACGACCGCGGGCTCCTGCACTTCGACGCCCACTTCCAGAACATCCTGACGGACGGCCACCGCCTGTACTTCTCCGACTTCGGCCTGGCCCTCTCCTCCCGGTTCGACCTGTCCCCCGAGGAAGCCGACTTCTTCGACGAGCACCGTACGTACGACCGCGCGTACACCCTCAGCTATCTGGTGAATGCGTTGATCAGCGCGCTCTACGGATACGAGCGGGCCGAACGGGAGGCGCTCATACGCGCGTGCGCCGACGGAGCCCCTCCCCCGGCCGGTCCGGCGGAGGCCCGAGCGATCATCGCCCGGTACGCGCCGCTCGCCGCGGTGGTGACGGAGTTTTACGGCAGGCTGCTGGAAGAGAGCCGGGAGATCCCGTACCCGCGCGAGGCGGTTCACCGAATCCTGGGTCCTTGACCCTGGGTCCTGAGTCCTGGGTCCTGGGCCCTGGGGCATAAATCCGATGCGTAGGTTCCTGATCTCGCCTGATACTCGTTCGAGCCCAGAGAAGAGCCAGAGAAGAGAACGGGGGAACCGAAGTGAAGCTTGCTGAGGCACTGGCAGAACGTGCAGAGGCGACGCGCCGCGTCGAGCAGCTGCGGGCGCGCGTCGTCAGCAGTGCGCGTTACCAGGAAGGCGAGACGCCCCCCGAGGACGCGGCCCAGCTGTTGGCCGACACCGGCGAGGTGCTCGACTCCCTGGAGTCGCTGATCCGGCGGATCAACCGCACCAACGCCACCGTGGACCTGGGCGAGGACGGCACGCTCACCGACGCGCTCGCGCGCCGGGACGTGCTGCGGCTGCGCCACTCCGTGGTCACCGCGGCCGCGGACGCCGCGGCGGGCACGGGCGACCGGGGGTACGGGCGGCAGCTGCGGTCCGAGCTGATGATGCTCTCCGCCCTGCCTGTCGCGGAGCTGCGCGGCCAGGCGGACGCGCTCGCCCGGGACATCCGCGAGATCGACGTGCGGATCCAGCGCGCGAATTGGGAGGTCGACCTGCTGGACTGAGCCGGTTCGGCACGGCAGTCCCGCAGTGCTGCAGGGCGGCAGTGATGTAGGGATGCAGGGACGGACGATGACGATGGGGAGCAGGTAGCTGTTCCGGAGGCGTGCACACACCGCGGGCCGGCGGATTCCGGCCCACTCCTGGAGCGTGAAGAGCAACGCGGGGGTTCGACTCCCCGATGACAGTGCAGCTCAGCACCGCGTACAGGTGACAGTGCACCTTGCACAGCACATCACCACGTGCAGATCCGGGCAGTGAGGGCGGGTTCGGGGTTCCCCCGTCGTCGTCGTTTCAGATGTTGTCCGAACTCAGGCCCACCTGAGTGATTCGCTCGTCCCCGAGACTCCGCTGGACGTCCGCCAGGAGGACGCCCAGGAGTTCGGTGAGCCGGGCCTGCTGGTCGGCGGTGAGGCCGCCGATCAGGTCGGCTTCCCTGCCCAGCACTTGGTCCACCGTTGCCTCCACCAGCGCGTGGCCCGCTTCGGTCAGGGTGACCTCGACCGTACGGGGCTTGCCCTCTCCGGGGCGGCGGGTGACCAGGCCTTCGCGTTCGGCGCGGGCCACGCGCTGCGAGACGGCGCCCGCCGTGACCATGGAGAGTCGGCCGAGTTCGCGGGTGGTCAGGGTGTAGGGCTTTCCGCTGCGGCGCAACACGCTGAGCAGGTCGAGCGTCGCGGTGTCCACGCCCGCCCGGGCGAGAACCCGCCGCCGGTCGTCGCCGAAGAGCTTGGCCAGCTGCCAGATCGGCGTGACGATGCCGATCGACGTGGCGGGGGTGCCGGGGCGCTCGCGCTCCCAGGCGGTGGCGATGTCCCGTGCGGTGTACGCGGCGGTCCCGACCGTGTCAGACCCACTCCCACCGCGCTCCGACTCACCCACCTCGCTCACCTCTCCCGGCCCGTCCGGCCCTCCGGGCCCTCCCGGCTCCGCCGCCCCATCCCCCGTCGCCGCCTTGCCCATGCCGCGCTCCTCACCCTCAGTGGTACGTTACGTTTAGCTCTAAATTTAGACCTCAACGGATGTTCGGAGCTCAGCTTATGACACGCACCATCCTGATCACCGGCGGCGGCACCGGCATCGGCCGCGCGGCCGCCCGCCTCTTCGCGGAACAGGGCGATTCCGTGTTCGTTACCGGTCGCCGCCCCGAGCCCCTCGACCGGCTGGCCGCGGAGACCGGCGTACGCGGTGTGGTGTGCGACCACACCCGGCCCGAAGCGCTCACCGCCCTCCTCTCCGCGCTACCGGAGCAGGTCGACGTCCTCGTCAACAACGCAGGCGGGAACACCGACTTCGACGCCGAGAGCGAGGCGGACCTCGCGGTCGGCGAAAAGGCCGATCTGATCGCGTACGCGCAGGCCTTCCGCGAGAACCTGGACTCCAACCTCGTCAGCGCCGCGCTGACCACCAGGGCGCTGGACGGACGGCTCGCGGCCGGTGGGGCGGTCGTCCACATCGGGTCGATCGCCGCCGCGCAGGGGTCCGGCGCCGGAGCCTACGGCGCCGCCAAGGCCGGGCTCGCCTGCTGGAACCTCGACCTGGCTCGTGCGCTCGGGCCGCGCGGCATCACCGCCAATGTCGTCGCGCCCGGCTACATCGCGGACACCGAGTTCTTCCGGGACCGGCTCGCGGACCAGCGGCGCGAGCAACTCGTGGCCGCGACCTCGACGGGCCGGTCCGGTTCACCGGCCGACATCGCGGACACGGTCGCTTTCCTCGCCTCTCCCGGGGCACGCCACATCACGGGGCAGGTGTTGCACGTCAACGGGGGTGCCTACATGGCTTGTTAACCACTGGACCCCATCTGCAGAGCCTTCCGACACGCCCACTACTCTCGCTCCTCGGTGATCAACGTACGACGGGACTCCGTCGCGGACGAGGGCGTCGACGACCTGTTCGACGGCAAGGACACCGAGACCTCCGGAATACGCCCGGCCTGGGTGGACGACGGGGAGCTGCAGGGCAACTCGTTCGGCCACGGGCTGATGGGCATGGCGTCGGACACCCGGGCCTGGGTCGCGCTGCCGGACGCGTGCACCGGGGAGCCGGGGAACTTCGACGGCCCCGGCGTCGTCGACGTCGCGCTGGGCGACGACGAGATCAGTCGCAGCACGGACGCCGACACCAATGCCGAGTACCAGAAGGCTCTGTCCAGGGTCGCTGTGCACATCGCGAACGGCACCATGGAGGAGCTCGGCTGCGGGGGCGGGCTCGAAGGACCCGGCGAGCTCGCGCCCGCCCCGACGCTGCAGAGCTTCGAACGCATGGCTGCCGACCGCGAGATGTGCGGACTCGAGGGGGTGATCCTGCCGAAGGCGTACGTCGGGTCGGGCGCGCAGATGCGTGCCTCGGTCGGCGGAGCCGACCACCCCGAAAGGGCCGATGTCAACAGCCCCGTTCGCGGCTGCGACGTCCTCACCGGCGCAGATTCCCGCCCCGCGGTACACCTCAGGACGGTCCAGGAGCCCGACCTCACCGGTGCGTTCGGGCACAGCGTCCTGCACCTGGGCCGCGGGATCGACATCAAGGGCAGCGGTGTCGAGGCGACGGGGTCCTCCAGCCGCAGCACGGCCGCCCTGCGCGCCGAGTGCCCGAAGGGCGTGGTGGTGTTCATCGCCGAGGACGAGCACGACGAGGGGGGCCACACGTTCATCCGGGACGTCTTCCCGTCGTACGTCGCCACCGAAGCCGAGCGGCTTGGCTGCGGCCCGCTTGACCTTCGCATCCGCTCATGACGTGCGGCAATGCGGCGAACCGTCACGCCGAGAGACGACACGGACCGATGCCGTGAACTTATGTGCGCAACGCAGCTGTTGCGACGTAGGTTGTGCGATGAACATTCCCCGCTACGGTTGAAAGACGGACGGTACCCATGACCGACCACGCCACCACGCCCGGTCCGGCGGCCCACCAGAAGATCGACACGTCGGTGCCGCACTCGGCCCGGATCTGGAACTACTGGCTGGGAGGGAAGGACAACTACCCCGTCGACGAGGCCGCAGGCGACGCGTACAGCGCCGTCTTCCCCGGCATCGTCACCGTGGCCCGCAGCAGCCGTGCCTTCCTGCGCCGCAACATCACGCACCTGGTCACCGAGGCGGGCATCCGGCAGTTCCTGGACATCGGGACCGGTCTGCCGACGGTGGACAACACCCACGAGGTCGCCCAGCGGCTCGCCCCGCAGGCCCGGATCGTGTACGTGGACCACGACCCGATGGTGCTCACCCACGCCCGCGCCCTGCTCACCTCCACGCCGGAGGGCGCGACCGCCTACGTCGACGCCGAGCTGTCCGACCCCGACCGCATCCTGGCGGCCGCCGCGGAGACGCTGGACCTCACCCGCCCCACCGCCCTGATCCTCAGCAACATCCTGGGGCACATCGCCGACTACGACCAGGCGCGGGAGATCGTCGCCCGACTGCTGGAAGGTCTGCCGTCCGGCAGCTACCTCTCGATCAACGACGGCTCGCGCGGCATCGACGCCACCTACGAGCAGGCCCAGGACGCCTACAACGAGACCGGTGCCGTCCCGTACTTCCTGCGCCCCGTCGACAAGATCGAGGCGTTCTTCGAGGGACTGGAGCTCCTGGAGCCCGGGGTCGTCTCCGTCCCCTTCTGGCGTCCGGACGCGGACGCTCCCGCCGCGGAGCCCATCGGTGAGCACGGCGGGCTCGCCCGCAAGCCGTGAGCCAAGCGGTCCGGGAGCCGTGGGACGGGTCAGACGGAGCCGAGGTCCGCTGAGTACCAGCGCTCGGGCCGCAGGTAGTAAACGGTCTGATCGCCGTGCTCCTTGAAGGCGAACTGCACGTACGGCTCGACGTTTTCAGGCGAGAGATAGCGCGTCGAGATCTCTCGCAGCTGCTCGATGGTCGCCGCCTCGGTGCGGACCACCGGACCCTCCACGGAGACGTACCGGATGGTCGGCTCGACGCGGTCGACCATCAGCGAGATCCGCCCCGCGGCGGCGATCAGCCGCCCCTTCTTGGAGTCGCTGCCCGTCATCACCCAGAGGTCGCCGCCCAGGGCGTACTGGTACCAGATCGGCAGCGTGAGCGGTGCCCGTCCCTCCTCCGCCGTCACGGCCAGCGCTCCGATGTGCGGCTCGGACAGGAACAGTTCGCGTTCTTCGACGCTGAGGGGCATGCGGAACTCCTTCGTCGGTATCGAGCGCCTATCGAGTGGCAGTAGACCCCAACTCGCCCTCCCCTACAGGTATTCCACCTTTTCGGACAGCGCCGCGGGCCCCCAGAGACTTTCAGCCGACCTCTTCACTCATTCGGGTGGTGGAGCGGATCCGTCACGCGTGGCGTCGGGTGAGTCCGAGAGCCTGGGCCGGAGCCATCGTGCGGGGAGGGGACAGGGAGTACGTCCGAGGCCTGTTCCTCTGAGGATCGGCGCCACATCGTTCGGGTTTCCTGTTTCGCGTGACGGGAGAGTCACATGGCCGCGCCCCCACCGCCCGAGCCGTACCGGCTGCTACGGGCGACCGACCTGGTCGACCTGCATTTCGCGTTCCCGGGGCTGCGACTGGAGCGCCCCCTTCTAGGCCCACGGCGGCTCGTGCGCAAGGAGCCCGGGGAACCTGCCTTCCTGGTGGTCACGTTCGGCCCCCAGCACGTCGTCGAGCAGGCCTTCTTGGAGGTGAGCCCCGGCCTGCCGGAGACCGCCGCGGCGCCGGTGGCAGGCAGCGAGCCGCACAAGCCGCCCCCCGTCGCCTCCCGCATCGGCGGGCGCAGCCTTCTCGTGTTCAGCGTCGCGGCCGACGTCGTCATCGAGTACACCGAAGCGGGTCTCCTCACCGCCATGCGGACCCTGCCCCTCCATGTCGTGGACGCCGCCCGGGAACCGGCCCCGGCGGCCCGCCCCGCGCACACCGTGGCCGACCAACCCCTCGACGTGTTCCAGGCGCTGCGGCTGGCCCGGACGGCGGCGGAGCTGACCGCGCGGCACGGGCCGACCGGCCCCCTCGCCGCACACCTCCTCGATGCCGGGCTCCAGGCTCAGCCACCGGCCGCATCCGGCCCGGACGCCGTCGCCGGACCCGGCCCCGAGAACCCCCTGGCCGACCCCGCCCATCCCCGCACCGGCATCGAGCTGCCCTACCGGCTGCTCCTCTCCCCGCCCCAGACGGCGACCTGGACCCATCCGGCCTCGCTGCCCGATCCCGACGGCCGGGTCGAGCTATGGCACACCAGGATGCCGACCGGACACGCCCGGGCGGTGTGGACCCGTGACCCCGGCTTCGACCCGGCCGACCCGCGCGCCCTGCCCGCAGGGGGCAACGAGTTCCGGATGGCGCTGGACCGCAAGGACCGGTCCTCGGTCGTACATCTGAGCTCCAACCGGAACCTGCCGGGCAGCTTCTCGCCCGCGCCGCTCGACGTCGACAACCTCGTCCTGTCGGCCATGGGCGGCTGGCTCGACTCCTTCGGCCGCTGGGACCGGCCCCCGACCGGGTTCGACGTCACCCAGTGGCGGCACCGCGCCGCGCTGGGCCGCGATCACTACGTACGTGTCATGTACCGCGGCCGGTTGTGGCCCTTTGGGCATCTGGCGGACCTGGTCAAGGTCACCGAGCGCAAGTTCGACCAGTCCCGCCCGGACCGTGCCGCCTATCTCAACCAGCGGTTCTTCATCATGGTGCGCGAACCGGTGCGCACCTACGGAAGCCGGGAGGACAACAGCGACCAGCAGCGACTGCACCGGCTCTTCCCGTTCACCAGCGTCCGGCTGCTCACCCTGGTCACGCCCGACCTGCAGCAGCCGCAGACGATCCCGGGGCTCTCCTCGATCGGCGGTGACCCCGACGAGAAGCTCGCCTTCTTCCCCGTGTCCGCCACCGAGGATCCCTTCCCGTTCCAGGTGAGCATGACCGACCTGGAGGGACGGCTCCTGGAGTTCCGTACTCCGATGGCCTTCGTCGGCAAGCTGGTGCACGAGAACAAGGCCGATGTGCAGGCGATCGTCGACCACTACCGGAGCCTGGTCACCGAACCGGCTCCGGAGCCGCCGGACCTCAGCGATCCCGCGGTCCGGCGGGCCGTCGCGGACGTGCGGGGCCAGTCGATCGCGTACGCGCCGAGCCGCAAGCCCGGCGACACGACACTGTCCACCGGGCAGCTGATCTGGGGCGCGGCGACCACGGACTCCATCCTGGGGCTCGATCCCACCGATCACCCCCGGTTCGTGCCGACCGTGCGGTGGGCGCGGGCCGTGATCCCCGCGCTCAGCCAGTTCGGCGGCTCCGGGGCCGATGGGACGCAGTCGGTGTTCTATCCCGAGCCGTATGTGCGGGACGCCTTCACCGAGGCGAACAAGGGGCAGGTCTTCGTCGAGCTGGCCGCGCCCGTCGATCTGACGTTCCGCGGCTCCGGGCAGACCTCCGGCGCCCTCGCGCAGCCCAACTTCCCCGTCGCCGGGCTCTCCCGGCTCACCGGTCCCGTAGCCGCGACGACGCGCGCGGCAGTGGGTACGACAGCGGGCGCCGCGCCCGTCGACAAGTGGGCCAAGCTCGCCCAGGGCCGGTTCAATCCGCTGGACTACTTCGGCGAGCTGGCCGGGGCCAAGCTGTTCGGGATGTTCCCGCTCACCGAGATCCTGAGCGAGATCGGCCTAGACAACCTGAAGGCGCCGAACTTCTTCACCGCGACGGTCGACGCGGTCACCGGCTTCCTCGGCGATCTCCGTGGGCTGCGTGATCTGCTCACGTCCGTCGAGGAGCAATTCCCGGAGACCGTGGACCTGGTCCTTCGTACGACCGATGCCGCGGTGATCTTCGCGCAGGTCCTCGTGGACTACATCGTCAGCCAGTTGGAGGGCTCGCCGGAGCCGACCACCATCGAGGAGGTCGAGAACGCCTTCAATGCGTTCGCCGACGCTCTCGCGGCGCTGCGCATCGGGCTGCCCGCCGGGGTCGAGGCCGGGGTGCGGCAGCTGCTCGGGCGGATCGCCGACGTGGCCGCCACCTGGGACAGCGCGGTCGGTCAGGCCCTCGCCCTGAAGAAGGCGATCGAGCTCGCCGCCCTTGGTGCCAAGCTGCCGGACGTGGTCAATTCGCGGCTGCAGTGGCAGCCCGACATCAAGGCGTGGACCCCGGGCAAGCCGACGCCGACGGTGCCCGAGGACGCCGTGTTCTGGCCGACGGGGAAGCTGACGCTCGTCACCGATCTGCGCGGCTCGCTCCGTCCCGACGTGCCGCAGGCCGCGGACGTCACGTGCACGCTGGGCAAGTTCGACCTGCGCATGGTGCCCGGTTTCGACGCGATCGTGCTGCACTTCGACGAGATCAAGTTCAGCATGCGCGCCGGGCAGAAGCCCGACGTCGAGGTGAAGTTCGGCGGCGTCGACTTCGTGGGGAACCTGGCCTTCGTCCAGACCTTGCGGAACATCATTCCGCTCGACGGCTTCAGCGATCCACCGGCCATCACGGTCGACGGTTCGGGGATCCACGCGAACTACTCGATGCAGTTGCCGAACGCGGCCGTCGGCGTCTTCAGCCTGGAGAACCTCTCTCTCAACGCCGCGCTGTCGGTCCCCTTCATCGGGGACACGCCGCTGCAGGCCGGGTTCGCCTTCTGCCGCCGTGAGGCGCCGTTCCGGCTCACGGTGTCGATGCTGGGCGGCGGCGGCTACTTCGGGATCGTCCTGAACCCCAAGGAGATCGCTGTCCTCGACGCGGCCCTGGAGTTCGGGGCCGCCGTATCGATGAACTTCGGGGTGGCCAGCGGCAGCCTGTCGGTGATGGCGGGCATCTACTTCCGCCTCGACCTGGCACAGAACAGCGTCACCCTCGTCGGCTATCTGCGGGCGCGCGGCGAGGTCGACGTCCTCGGCATCGTCTCCGCCTCCATCGAGCTCTACATGGAGTTGGGCTACAAGGACGGCTACGCGATCGGCCGGGCCACCCTGACGATCAGCATCGAGATCGGCTTCTTCGAGACGTCGGTGACGATCAGCTGCGAGAAGAAATTCGCGGGCAGCGGCACCGGACCCGCCGCGTTCGCCGCGGGCACGCCCTGCCCCGAGATCAGCCCGCCCACGTTCGTGGATCTGATGTCCCCGTACCCCGACCCGGTCTCCGGCGCCCGGATCGACCCGGTCCTCGACTACTGCACCGCGTTCGCGGAGGTGGCCTGACCATGGACAGCATCCGATGGACCGTGCTTCCCGACGGTGTCGCCGACGCGGACACAGTACGTGTGTCCGTGCTCGTCAGCCCCAGCCTCACCGGGATCGGCGCGCTCGGCCAGTCCGCGTACTTCGCGAAGTGGCCGGAGCGGCTCGCCGCGCTCCTTCCCTCGCTGTGGCTGGAGTTCGACAGCCCGGCGGGCACGCGCGTCACGACCCTGCGGCCGACGGGCCGCTATCCGGCCGCCGATCTCGCCCTGTGGCGGACCCTGTTCGACGACTCCACCTTCGTACGGCCCCCGCAGCGCCCGCCCACCGCGCTCGCCGCCGAGGAGCAGCGCACGCTGCGTTCCTATCCGGGCAAGCGCGTCCACGACGAGGTCACCGGGCTGTACGAGGCGGTCGCGGTGTACACCACGCAGAGCAGGCTGCGTACCGAATGGGCGCGGGAAGAGCGGTTGTTGTGCGAGGAGCCGCCGACGGACCACCGCGGCTGGGAGCTGCCCGCGCTGTACCGGGTGACCGACATGATCTCGGATCCGGTGCTCGAACTGGGGCGCAATCTCAAGGACGGGTACGCGGTTCTGGAGGACGTGCTGCAGCCGCGCGGCCTCCGTGCGACGGCGGACGACGACGGTCACGAACCCCGCTTCATGGACCGCACGAGCGATGAGTACAACGGCGACAACAAGAGGATGCTGCCGCTGGCCGAGGCGGCCAGGTTCTACGACCGGGGCAAGGCGCCTTCCGCGCCCGGGCTCGCGGAGGAGCCTGCGCACCGGATCGACTTCCATGAGGCGTGCGGTCTGCTGGGCGACTATCCGGAGTTGCAGCGCCGGTTCGGGCTCGTGCTCGACCTGAGCTTCGCGATGCCCGCCGGGGTCGCGGACGGGGCGAAGGTCCGCGTGCACTTCGACGACCGGCTGCCCGAGTCGGGCGATCTGAACACCCCGGGCAAGTGTCCTTGGACGCAGATCCGGTACACGCGGGGCAGCGTCTTCGAGGCGGCCGCCGGGGAGAGCCGGGTGATCAGCGACCGGATGCTGGACCTCGGCGACCCCGCGCTCTGGCACCTCACCGAGCTCGACGTGGACGGGGCGGCCCTCAAGCACGTCGACTACGCACGTTCGATGGACGGCCTGTGGAGCGGTGGACGGCTGCCGTCGGGCACGGATTCGGTGGCCCAGCTGGTGTCGGGCACCGGCACCCCGGCGGCCCGCGGCGCCGGGATCACCCTGCTGCACACCGACCGCGACCGGCACCTCGCCGGGCTCATCGGCGCCGACGTGCGCCGTCAGGTCCACGCGGAGGAGGCCGTGCTGACCGCCGTGGACCTGCTGCGGGGCTACCGCGTCGACATCGGGGTCGTCGATCCGGCGACCGGCCGGGTCACGCGGTGGCGTTCGTTGCTGCGCCGCAAGGGCCGGTACACCATCCGTCGTCCGGGGCAGCAGCCCGTCGAGATCCAGGTGCGTCCGGACGAGGGCCTGGTGCGCGCGAGCGCCGTCACCGTCGACGCGGCCGACGACCGGCAGCTGTACGGGCACCAGGCCGTGTTCGGCTGGCACGGCTGGAGTCTCGCGGCGCCGCGCCCCGGCCGGACCATCGGCCTGGACGACCAGCCGAAGGCACCGGATCCGCCCGTGTCGCCGGACGTGCCGCTGGACACCAAGTTCTCCCCGGAGCCCGGCTCGCTGCCCGCGCTGCGCTTCGGCCGCACGTACCGGATGCGCGCCAGGGTCGTCGACCTGGCGGGCAACGGACTCGACCACACGGCGAGCACACCGGACGCGGTCCACTCCGACGCGATCACGTACGGCCGCTGGGAGCCGGTCCCCCAGCCCGTGGTAATGCCGCTCCTGCCGTTCAACGAGGGCGAGTCCACCGAGCGCCTCGTCATCCGCAGCACCGTCACCGACGAGGGCCGCGAGATCTCCACCGACGAGTACGCACTGGACCGCTCGGACGTACCCGACCATGCGGCGCACTCGGAGGTCGACGATCTGGACCGGCGGTACAAGCCGATCTCGGAGCGGCATGTGGCGCCGCCGAAGACCGCCCTGCAGATGGCCGAGGAACACGGCGTGTTCGACGCCGCGTTCGGCCCCGACAAACCCGACGAAGCGCGTGAGGAGTACGTCGCCGTCGCGTCCCGCGAGGCCGGGTCCTTCCTGGACACGAAGGTGCGGGACCCGGAGTGGCCCTACCGCGAGCACGATCTGCTGCGCGAGGGCGACATCCACATCGCCAAGCACAACGTGCACGACCCGCTGCCCCTCACCCCGCTGCCCCTCCCCCGGCGCGGCGCCTGCCTGGAGCAGGGCGAGTTCGTGGTGCACAGTGCCGACCAGCTGATCCTGCCGTATCTGCCGGACGTGCTGGCCGAGGGCGTCATGCTGCGCGGTCTGCCCGGTGACACGGGGAACCGCAAGATCCCCTTCCCCGGTCCGTGGCCGCAGGCCAAGCCGTTCAAGCTGCGCGTCAGGGAAGGCGACAGAGAGCCCCGCTGGCACGACGGCCTGCTTGAGCGGGTCCTTGAGGTGTTCCTCACCAAGGGGGAGATCGCCACGGTCCGGCTGAGTTGCTATGTCGATGCGGGGAAGCTGCCGCTGCTGCGGCAGTGGAGCCTGCTGACCGCTTCGCAGTTCTGGGCGGATCTGCCCGCCGCGGACAAGGCCTTCGTCACGCGGGCGAGCGCCGACGGCGAGAACTGGATGCTGACGCCCTGGGTCGAACTGACCCTGGTCCACGCGGTGGAGAAGCCGGTGCTCCGCCCGGAGCTCGGCGAACTGGCCCCGCACCGCGCCGCCGAGCAGACCGCGGCGCAGCTGACGGGGAAGCTGACCAGCCACGCCGAGAGCAGCGGCCACGTCGAGCTGGACGCGCACTGGAGCGAGTGGCTGGACGACGTCACCCGGCCCGAGCCGGTCCGGATCGACGGCCACACGCACCTCGAAGACATCACCCTGGCCTACACCGCGGACGAGGCACGCGTCGACCGCGCCCACGAGTTCGGCGACACCAGGCACCGCAACGTCCGCTACACCCCGACCGCGGTCACCCGGTTCCGTGAGTACTTCCACCCGAGCATCACCCAGGACCGGGCCAACGTCACCCGGGTCGGCCCGGCCGCCGCTCCCCTGCCCGTGCCCAGTTCGCGTCGGCCCGAGCCGCCTGCGGTGGCCTATGTCGTGCCGACCTTCCGCTGGCAGCGGACCGTCGACGAGCAGAGCCGCACCGTCACCCGGCACCGCCGCCCCGCAGGTCTCCGCGTCTACCTGGACCGGCCGTGGTTCTCCTCCGGGGACGACGAGATGCTGGCCGTCCTGCTCGATCCGGGCGGCACGGTCCTGCCGGACACCGTCGCAACCCGCTGGGGCGTGGACCCCGTCTGGGCCGATCCGACGGTCCTGCCGGGCCCCGCCGCCGCGCACTTCCCGAACGCGGCGAAGCGTCTCACCGGGCTGCGGCTCGCGGAGTCCCCCGACGCGGCGCCCGTGGCGGTCGACGCGGTGGCCTTCGCTCCGGCGTTCCACCCGGATCGGGGGCTGTGGTACGTCGACATCGATGTGGACTTCGGCGGCGCGGCCGTCGCCAAGAGCACGTACTTCCCGTACGTGCGCCTCGCCCTGGCCCGCTATCAGCCGTACTCGGTCGATCCGCTGCACCTCTCGAAGGTGGAGCGCGCGGAGTTCGCGCAGCTCGTGCCGCCCCGCTCGGTCACCGGTCGCCGCGACGGCGACCGGCTCACCGTCCGGCTGGCGGGTCCGGCGACGTACAACGAACTGGGTGAGCTCAGCGGCACCGGCGTCGCCGCCGCGGCCGCGAGCCGCCGGGTCGTCGTGACCCTGCAGAGCCGGGCGAACCTGCAGACGGACGAGATGGACTGGAAGCAGGCGGGTGCTCCGGTGGAGCTGACGTGCCGGGCCGACGGCGGCTCGTTCGTGTGGGACGGCGGCATCACCGTGCCGACCGTGCAGTTGCTGACCTCGTACCGGCTTCTCGTCCAGGAGTACGAGCTCTATCGCACCGACGCGGACACCGCCACGGACACCCTGACCGTGAACGGCGCCGCGGTGCCCGCGGCCCGGCGTCCGGTGCATGCCGACTACTTCGGGCTGAGCGTCGGCGTGCTCGGCCGGATCGACTTCGAGCTCTAGGAGGTCCAGATGACAGGACGGCCCTTCGTCTACGGCCTGATGGCCCTGCTGCTGGTCCTGACGTGGTCGTCGCCCGCGTCCGGTGCCGCGGCGAGCAGGTTCAACGACCCGCAGCCGCACCGTGGCGGCGCCGAGTACCGCGTGACCTACGACGGTCGGACGTTCGCCTGTTCGTCGGGGTTCGCCGTGCGCAGGGTGGACGGCGGCAAGCGCGCCATGGCCACCGCCGGACACTGCGCGCCGACCGGGACAGCGGCGACCTCGGGAGAGTTCCGGTTCGGCACGTTCCTCGCGTCGTTCAACAACGAGACGGTGGACGCCGCGCTGATCGGCGGCACCCGCATCAAGCCGCAGGAGTACGCGCCGACCCTCTGGACGGACGGCGGCACGCCGAGCACGCCCGTCGCGCGCCGCGTCCTCGGGAAGGCGGACGGTCCCGTGGTCGGGCAGAAGGTGTGTGTCAGCGGCAAGGTGACCAAGTTGGTCTGCGACATCGAGGTGTACCACCTCACCCGAGGCGAGTCCTGCGACGAGGAACATCCGGATGTGTGCACCGGTGGCCTGGTCCTCGCGGGCAAGGAGGGCGTGAACATCGTGCACCAGGGCGACTCGGGAGCCCCGGTGTTCGTGCCGATCGACACGGAGATCGACGGGCACAAGGTGTTCGGCGCCATGCTCGTCGGCATGCTGGTCGGGGGCGGGCCACGGGTCGAGCAGGGTCCTGAGGACCTGATCACGTTCCACACCGTCAAACAGATCGAGTGCGCTCTGGCCGCGCGGGTGCTGACGACGTCGGAGGCGCAGTCGGGCGACACGACCCCGCCGCCGCCCCGGGAGGACTGTGCGACGGCGAGCTAGCGCGGGGGGTGCATCAGGCGGGCCAGCAGGTCGTCGAGGGTGACCATGCCGGTGAGGCGTCCGGTGTCGTCGCTGACGACGGCGAGGGAGGCGCGGTGTCTGCGTAGTTGTTCGATGGCGTGGCCGACGGTGTCCTTCGCGGCCAGTTCCGGGACGGGGCGTGCCAGTTCGCGTGCGGTGACCTCCGTGCGGCAGCGGGCGCGGGCGATCAGGGCGTCGCGGGCGTGCACGGAGCCGAGGACCAGTGGGCCTTCGAACACGAGGAGGCGGCTGCGGTCGTGTGCGGCGGCCGTGGTGAGGATCTCGTCGATGCCCGCCGCGGCCGGGACCGAGATGATCTGTCCGGCCGGTGTCTGGAGGTCGCCGACAGGAGAGTGCGGTTCGGTGAGGGAGTTGGTGATCAGCTCCGAGTCGTTCTCGCTGATCAGGCCGAGGCGCGCGGACTCCTCGACGAGGTGGGTGAGCTGTTCGCGGTTGTGTACCGGGGCGAGCTCGTCGCGCGGGGTGACTCGGCAGAGCCGTACCAGGGCGTTGCTGACCCTGTTGAGGAGTCCGATGAGCGGTCGTACGACCTTGACCACCGCGCGGAAGGCGGGCGAGAGGAGCATGGCCGAGCGCTCCGGGTGGGCGATGGCCCACGATTTGGGTGCCATTTCGCCGACGACCATGTGCAGGAAGACGACGACGAGCATCGCGAAGGCGAATGAGACGCCGTAGCTGAGGCCGCTGGGCAGGCCCCACTTGTGCAGCAGCGGGTCGAGTTCGTGGGAGATCGCGGGCTTGGAGATCGAGCCGAGGCCCAGGGTGCAGACGGTGATGCCGAGTTGTGCGCCCGCGAGCATCAGGGACAGCTCGCGCATGCCTGCGAGTGCGGCCTTGGCGCCACGCTGCCCGTCGGAGGCGGCCTTCTCCATGCGGTGCCGTTTGGCGGCGACGAGCGCGAACTCGGCGGCCACGAAGAAGCCGCTGCCGATCAGCAGCAGGACCGTGATGAACAGCGCCATCGGGAAGCTCATGCGCTCGGCTCCTCGTCGTTCGACCCGTTGAGGAGGGCCTCGGGGAGCCGTTCCAGGCGCACCTGCTCGGCGACGTGCCTCTCCAGGGTGCGTACGTCGATCACCACGGTGTCCCCGTCGGGCAGGTGCACGGTGAGTCTGTCTCCGATGGACGGGAAGCGGCCGAGTCGGTCTACGACGAATCCGGAGACGGTGTCGTAGTCGTCCTCCTCGGGCAGCTCGATGCCGGTGGCCTCGGCGACCTCGTCGAGGCGGCGGCCCGCGTCCACCAGCCAGCCCCGTCCGTCGGGGACGGCCAGCTCGACGACGGTGTCGCTCTCGTCGGCGATGTCGCCGACCAGTTCCTCGGCGATGTCCTCGTACGTCACGATGCCCGCCACGCCCCCGTGCTCGTCGAGGACGACGGCGAACTCGTCGTCGCGCTGCCGCATCTGCTCGACCGCGTCGGGCAGTTCGAGGGTGTCGGGCAGGAGCAGCGGGCGTCGGGCGACCGCGCCTGCCGTCGTGTCGGCCAGGCTTCCGGCGGGCAGCCTGGTCAGCTCACGGATGCCGAGGACGCCGCCGATGTCGTCGGGGTGGTCGCCGAGGACGGGATAGTTCGAGTGGCCGTGCCGGGCGATCAGCTCGATGGTGTCGGCCGCGCTCGCCTCCTTGCGGACGAAGACGGCGTCGGCGCGCGGCACCATGACTTCGTCGAGGGTGCGGTCGGAGAATTCGAGCGCGTGGTCGAGGAGGGCCGCGGTGTCCTTGGGGAGCTTGCCCTGCTCGTGGGACTCGCCGATGAGGTGGCCCAGCTCCTCCAGCGTCGCGCCGTGGTGCAGCTCCTCGACGGGTTCGATCCCGATGCGGCGCAGCAGCCGGTTGGCGGCGCTGTCGAAGATCCGCACGACCGGTCCGACCACCTTGAGATACGCGAGGGTGGAGGCCGCCAGGGATTTGGCGAGGCGCTCGGGCACGGCGAGCGCGAGGTTCTTCGGTGCCAGCTCGCCGAGCACCATCTGGATGACGGTGGCCAGGACGAAGGCGAGGACGACGGAGATTCCGCCGACCGCGCCGTCGGGGATGCCGATCCCGGTGAGCGCGGGCCTGACCAGCGTGGACACGGACGGTTCCGCGATGAAGCCGACGACCAGGCCGGTGACGGTGATGCCGAGCTGCGCGCCGGACAGCATGAAGGAGAGCCGCTCGAGGACCTGCAGGGCGCGGGCCGCGCGCTTGTCGCCCGCTTCGGCCTCGCGGGTCAGGGCCAGGCGGTCCGCGGAGACGTACGCGAATTCCTGCGCCACGAAATAGCCGGTGCCGGCGGTGAGGACGAAGACGGCCAGCAGGCCGAGTGCTGCGCTCATCGGTGCGTCGGTGCGCAGGGGGGCGGGGGGTCCGTCGGTCTGGCGGACAATGCGCTGCTCCTCGTTCAGGGTGTGTCAGGACAACGGTCCTGGTCGGCCTCGGGTTCCCTGATCACTTTCCGCCGCCGGAGCGCCGCGTGCCACCCGATGCGGTGCCAGGGCTCGGTGAGGGGGCCGGGGCGCATGCGGGGGTCCATGTGCGGGCAGCGGGTCCCGCCGGAAGGGAATGCGGTCCCCGTCTCGTCCGCCATGGCGGCGAAGAAGCGGCGCCCCGCGGACGACTGTCGTGACGTGGACCAGGTGTACCCCACGCCTGCGGCGAGGGCGGTGTGCACGGCGTGCCGTCCGAGGCCCTGGCCCTGCCAGTGGGCGGCGACGGCGATGCTGCCGATGTACCCGAGCCGACAGGGGTGGCAGACCTGGTATTCGAGGCTGCCGACCTGCCGGTGGCCGGGGTCCAGGATGGTGACGGCCCGGCGTCCCGCAGGCAGCGTCTCGACGACGCGCTCGTAGTGGACGGCGGGAGGCCGGGCCGGCGGGGTCACTTGGTTCTTTCCGCGTTTCCCTGCCCCTTGGCGAGGGCGGCCGCGTCCTGTTTGAAGGCCCAGGTCATCTTCGGCTCCATGGCGAAGCGGAACATGCGCTGCACCGGTGGGGTGCACAGGAGTGTGATCACGGTTCCGGCGAGGAGGGTCACGGTGATCTCGCCGAGCGGGCGGTGGATCCAGTCGGCGTCGTACCAGTCCCAGAAGCGGGATCCCTTGGCGAGGAAGCCGTGCAGCAGGTAGCCGTACAGCGTGCCTGCGCCCAGTGCCGTGAACCACAGCCTGCGTCCGGGCACCCAGGCGAAGAAGCAGGCGACGAGCACCAGCGAGCAGCCGAAGAGCCCGATCGTCATGACGGCGCCGGACCAGCCGGGCGCGGCCAGTTCCTGTGCGCTGTCGCGTCGGTAGAACCACGCCGCGTTCATGCGCGGGGCCGCCCAGTAGGCGAAGGCGAGGGCCATGGCGAAGACCGGCAGGGCCAGGATCCGCGCCTCCCGGCGGCGCACCATCTGGAAGTGGGCCGGTTTCAGGACGAGGCCGAGGACGAAGAAGGGCAGGAACTGCAGGACGCGCTGCAGGTCGAGGTCGTCACCGATGTCGGGTGACACGGACGCGAGGACGGCGATGGCGAGCGCGAGCGGCAGCGGCCATCGGACGATCTTCCAGAGGGGTGTCGTGAGCCGCCAGATGAACAGGGCGGCCAGGAACCAAGTCAGGTACCAGGGGTCGAGCAGGCTGATGGGGTAATCCGGGTCGCCGCCCGCCCACCGCTTGAAGAAGGTGTACGCGACTTCGAAGACCACGTAGGGCACGGCGATTCCCGTGACCAGGCGTTTGATGCGGTTCGGGCTCGCGTCGAAGCTGCGGGAGAAGTAGCCGGAGATGACGATGAACGCCGGCATGTGGAAGGTGTAGACGGTGATGTAGAGCGCGGCGGCGGCCCTGCTGTCGCCGCGCAGCGGTTCCCATGCGTGCCCCATGGCGACGAGGACGATCGCCAGGCACTTGGCGTTGTCGAAGAACGAGTCCCGCTGCTTGGCCGGTTTCGCCGTCCCAGCCGTCTTCGGGGGTCTGCTCGCGGCAGTGGCAGGAGCCGGTGCGGGCCGTTGGGGAGGCAGCGCCAGCGCATGGCGGCCTGTCGGCCGTGAGGTGTCACTCAAGATGCCTCCCACAATGAACCTGGGCCTGCGAAATCGCGTCTTGCCATGAATGCGGGTGATGCGCCGTCGCAGAACATCTCCGGCACCTTAGCCATACTTCTACAGTCGCGTAAAACCCCACTGGTCGTGGGGCTCACCACACGGGACAGGCGCCACACAGGACAGACGACACACGTCGACCGCACCCGAGTACCCACTGAGACGTCAACGAATCAGAGGCGCCGCCGAAACGGACAGGGGCCGGTTCGACACCTCCTGGTGTCGAACCGGCCCCTTGTGTCCTGGGTACGTACGGTCAGTCCGTGCCGAACTCCATCGCGGCGCGGTCCAGCGCCGCGTCCTCGGTGGAGACCTGGCCGCGGGAGGCGATGGCCTCGGCGCCGCCCTCCGGCATCTCCGGCATGGTGCCGATCAGGCCGGTGGCGGCGGCCTGTGCGGCCCCGATGGACGGGTTGGCGGTGCCGATCAGGCCGAGGCCCGCGTACTGCTCCAGCTTGGCGCGGGAGTCGGCGATGTCGAGGTTGCGCATGGTGAGCTGGCCGATCCGGTCCACCGGGCCGAACGCCGAGTCCTCGGTGCGCTCCATGGACAGCTTGTCCGGGTGGTAGCTGAACGCAGGTCCCGTGGTGTCGAGGATCGAGTAGTCCTCGCCGCGCCGCAGCCGCAGCGTCACCTCGCCGGTGATGGCCGCGCCCACCCAGCGCTGCAGCGACTCGCGCACCATCAGGGCCTGCGGGTCGAGCCAGCGGCCCTCGTACATCAGCCGACCGAGGCGCCGGCCCTCGTTGTGGTACTGCGCGAGGGTGTCCTCGTTGTGGATCGCGTTGACGAGGCGCTCGTACGCGGCGTGCAGGAGGGCCATGCCGGGCGCCTCGTAGATGCCGCGGCTCTTGGCCTCGATGATCCGGTTCTCGATCTGGTCCGACATGCCCATGCCGTGGCGGCCGCCGATGGCGTTGGCCTCCATCACCAGGTCGACGGCGGAGGCGAACTCCTTGCCGTTGATGGTGACGGGGCGACCCTGGTCGAAGCCGATCGTCACGTCCTCCGTGGCGATCTCGACCGACGGGTCCCAGAACTTCACACCCATGATCGGTTCGACGGTCTCGACGCCCGTGTTCAGGTGCTCGAGGATCTTGGCCTCATGCGTCGCGCCCCAGATGTTGGCGTCGGTGGAGTACGCCTTCTCGGTGCTGTCCCGGTACGGCAGCTCGTGGGCGAGGAGCCACTCCGACATCTCCTTGCGGCCGCCGAGCTCGGTGACGAAGTCCGCGTCCAGCCAGGGCTTGTAGATCCGCAGCTGCGGGTTGGCCAGCAGGCCGTACCGGTAGAACCGCTCGATGTCGTTGCCCTTGAAGGTCGAGCCGTCGCCCCAGATCTGGACGTCGTCCTCGAGCATCGCCCGGACCAGGAGGGTGCCGGTGACGGCGCGGCCGAGCGGCGTGGTGTTGAAGTACGCGCGTCCGCCGGAGCGGATGTGGAACGCCCCGCAGGTCAGCGCGGCAAGGCCCTCTTCCACCAGCGCGGCGCGGCAGTCGACCAGACGCGCGATCTCCGCGCCGTAGGCCTTGGCGCGGCCGGGCACCGAGGCGATGTCGGGCTCGTCGTACTGCCCGATGTCGGCGGTGTAGGTGCACGGGACGGCGCCCTTGTCGCGCATCCACGCGACCGCGACGGAGGTGTCGAGACCGCCCGAGAAGGCGATGCCGACGCGCTCGCCGGCGGGGAGGGAGGTGAGGACCTTAGACATAGGAAGAGTATGCATCATCTCGCATGGTCATGCAAAGACGGCATCGCAGGACGGTGCGGGGCGCGGTCCGGTCGGCTTACGAGGCGCCGTCGAGTACCTCGCGCAGTCGATGCGCGAACTCGTCCGGCTTCCCCGGATATCCGAAGTCTCCGTCAAGGAAACCGCCGTGATGGCTCGGGAACACGGTCACCCGCTGTCCCAGCAGCGCGGCGGTCGCGACGGAGGTGCGTCCGGTCGGCACACCTTCGGACTCCTCACCGACGGCGATCACGATGCGGGTCGGCGCGGCGGCGAGCGCGCCGCTGTCCGGCCGGTAGTCGCTCACCGCCCACGACCGGTCGGACAGCAGCGGATCGCCACGTGAGCCGTCGTCCTGCGTGGGCATCCCGAACGCGGCGGGATCGGCCTCCGGCTGTGCGAAGTACGCGTCGGTGAACTCTCCCTGCCACGCGGCCATGACCATGAACGCGGCCATCCCGGCCCCCCATCCCCGCTTCTCGTAGACCTCCCGGACCCCGTCCCGCGCCCGCACGGCCGCCGGGCCGTCCGGAATGAGGGTGATGAGCGGCGGCTCGTGCGCGACCAGAGTGGTCACGTCCGCGGGATACCTCGCCACGACCTCCAGGGCCGTGACCGCTCCGCCGCTGCTGGCGAACATCTCGACTGGTCCGGCTCCGAGTGCCTCGATGACGGCGTGCACGTCGTCGGCCTGGATCTGCGGCGTGTGGTCGTCCCGCCCGTCCTTACGGGTGCTGCGGCCGAGCCCGCGCGGGTCGTAGGTGGCCACGGTCCGCTCGGGGAAGCGCGCGGCGAGCGCGGCGAAGCCGGTGGCGTCCATGGGCTGCCCGATCATGAACAACGGCGGGCGTCCGTCTGAGGTCGGCAGCGGCCCACGAACGTCATAAACGAGGTCCGCGCCGACGGTCTTGAGCGTGTGAGTCTCCATGTCCGTGCAGACCGGCCGTGTCCCGGAAACTCATCGGTGCGACGGGCGACGAACTCGTCGGCTCAGGCCGCCCCGTCGAACGGAGTGATGCGGCGGTAGGCGGCCCGGGCGTACCACACCCGGGCCGCCGCCGTGCCGATGAGGGCGGCGGCCAGCAGGCACGCCACCCAGCCGGGGTCCCGGTGCCCGGCCCAGGAGAGTTCCCCGGTGGGGTGGGCGGCGAACACGTTGAGCAGGGCCCAGCAGAGCAGGGCCGTGCCCGGTGCCGCGACGAACCGGCCGAGCGTGCCGACCAGGGCTGCCAGCACGGACAGCGCCGCGAGAGCGAGGCCGGTGCGGTCGAGCGCGCCGAGCAGGTCGAACGCGATGACCAGCACCAGGGAGCCCGAACAGGCCGTCGTCCAGACGAACGGCGTGGCCATGGGTTCAGGGACGGCCCTTGCGCCCTTGGCGATGTACCGCCACTCCACCACCGTCGTTCCTCCCCACCACCGGGTGCCGGGCGCCACATCGGCCCCCGGCCTTCCCCCGGTCGGCCGATTGTCCCACCCCGTGCCGGGAATGCCGAGGTCGGATCAGTAGAGCTTGTTCACTGCCGTGGCCGTCGTGGTCTTGAAGTCGGCGACCTGAGCGTTCGCGAAACTGCCCATCTGACCCCAGTGCACGAGCGTCACCGTGTTGCCGTCGCGGCCCACCGAGAACATGTTGATGTCGTTGGCCCCCCACGTGGCGGTCGTGTGGACGCCGTAGACGTGGGCGCCCTCCTCGGCGTTCACCTTGCCGTAGTACTTCTGCTCCGCGGTGATGTCGGGGTTCTCCTGCATCACCTTCTTCGCGCAGCCGTCGAGGTCCTTGCGCAGCAGGGCGGCGAAGTCCTTGGCCCGCTGCTCGCTGCGCTCGACCACGGTCACCTGGAGTGCGTTGGTGTCGAGCTCGGTGCGGTAGGCGCGGTGCACCGAGATCGACGGCAGCGCTTCGCCGACGCACATCGGCAGCGGGTCAGGCTGCCCTGCCGTCACGGGCCCGGCGGTCCAGGCCGACGAGGCGTGCGGCGGCAGTTCGCTCGGCGACAGGAAGCGGGGTGTGCCGGCCGCCGCGGCCGGCACGGTTCCGGCGACGACTCCGGCCGCTGCCAGCGCGGCTCCCACGGCGAGCAGTCCCTTGTTCACACGCATGTTCAACTCCATTGTTTCCCCCAACAACTCATCCGGTCGGCGTGCTTGTCCGGGACCATCCGCGCGTCAGAAACCGCTCTCCTGATCCCACGCTCCATACGACCCGCGACCCCACAGGCTCGTTGCCCTCTCCCACGTCACAGCTCCGTCTCCGGTGTCACCGAACGGCAACAGCGTGACACCGCAGGGAAGTCACCGCGCGCGCAGCCACGCGTCCATCCGGTGGGACAAGGCCCGCCCCGCGTGCCAAGTCGCAGCGGAGGGGCGCTTCTGCGAAGTGATCACTGCGTCACGCTGTCGGCGCGCCCCCGTCCGGCCATTGGCGCCGGACCCCGCCCCGCCTCGGCTGTGACCAACGCAGGATTCACTCGTTTGACGGAGGTCAGGACGCAACGTCGTCAGCCTTCGGAAGGTCTCTCGACCGATGAGCACATCGCAACGGCGCCGGGCCTCGGCGTTCGAACCCGTGGCCCTCGACCATGCAGAGGCCGTCATCGTCGACCAGTACACGCGGCTCGTACGCCTCGCCTACCTCATACTTCCCGGCAAGCTCAGCCGTCACCGGCGCGTTCTTGCCGCCCATTCCCTGGTACAACGCGCCCTGCCCGGCTTCCGGGTGCGGCACACGAAGGCCTGGGTTCCACTGCCGCGGAAGGGAGAGGGGGCGCCTGAGGCGCCGGAGACGGAGCCCGCCAGGACGGGCACGGCGTGGATGACCGCGCGAGTTCTGGGCGCGGCGCTGGCCCACGACCGGCGGCCGCGCGGGTGGCCGAACCGTCTGCCGCCGCCCCGTGCGCTGCGCCCGGCGCTCCCGGTGGTCTGGGGGCTGCGGCTGTTCCCCCGCGCGGGCGGCGCGGAGGAGATCGCGCTGGCGCAGGTCCTCTCGGAGCTCTCCGCGCCTGCCCGCGCGGCGTTCGTACTGTGCAGGCTGGACGGCCTGCCGCACTCCGAGGTCGTGGAACTGCTGGCCGCGGCCGACGTATCCGATCCGGAGGCAGCGCTGCAGGCGGCCTGCCGCGTCGAGGAGTCGGTCGGGGAGGCGGCGGGCACGCTGCTGCGTTCGCAGGAGTTCGATGCCTGTTCCGTGCAGACCAGGCCCACCGATCTGCTGCGCCGCAGGCGCCGGATCCGGCTCGCCTGGTGCGCGGCGGGAATCGCCTCGATCAGCTGCGCGGCGCTGCTGACGGTCGGCCCCGTTCCCCTCTCGAGCAACGAGCCGACGCGGCCTGCCGCGGGGCGCTCGGCGATCAGTGCCGACGCGTTGCTCCACACCTCGCCCGACGTGTGGGCCGACACCTCGCGGGTGGACTTCAGCGCGTGGCCGGCGCGCGGTTCCCGCATCGACGACCGCACCCTCCTCACCCGCGCGCTCGCCGCGTGGACCGAACCGCCGCCCGGCACCCACATCGGAGCCTCCCAGGCCACGACCACCGAACCGCCGCCCAGCGGAACCCAGTTGCTCTACGCCGGTGACGTGGGCGGCGAGGCGGTCGTGCTCTTCTACGACGGCAGGCGCGTGGTCCGCTACGTCGAGCCTGCCTCCCCGACGGAGCCCGCGTCCCTGGACTTCTCGCGCGCCGACGACTCCGACGTGACCACGGCCGCGGCGCTCGCCGTCAGCCGCAAGGACGGCAGGATCCGCTACCTCACCGCTCCGTGGATCGCGGAGGCAAGGACGCGCGACCTGCTGCGCCCCAACTCCCCCGGCCAACCGCTCGACGTATCCGGTCAGGGCCTCACCGCGGCCGTCGACGCCCCCTCGGCCGCGAGTTCGTGCGACAGCATGCCCGTACTCCAACTGCGCTCGTCCAACCGCATCGTGGAGAAGCACGCCTTCATCGTCGCCGACCTGGGCGACCTCACTCCCGCGCACCTCAGCTACACCCCGCTGCCCGGCACCGGCGCCCCGGCCCGCCAGCCGCGCGAGGCCACCAGCGGCACGGCACTGCAGAGCTGGGCCCGGGGCGCGTGCCGCCTCTCCGAGCTGCGCGGCAACGGCGTGCGGGCCGTGAACCACTGGGACTACGCCGCACAGGACCTGCCCGAGGCCGGCGGCCGAGCCGTGTGGTCCTGCACGCGCGCCTCGACCTGGCGCGGGCCAGGGAGCGTCCTGCTCCAGTTCCGCACGTCCGCCGAGGCCGCGACGGCTCCGGCGAAGATCGTCGGGCGGGCCCGCTCGACCGCCGCCTGCAGCCGGTTCGGCCAGCACGTCGTGGCCGACACGCGGTGGACGGCGGGCTCAGGGCACCGGTACCTCCTCGCCGCGGGCAGCCGCGACGTCACCCGGATCATGGTCACCGGGGACGTCGACACGGAGCGGCGCGGCCGCACCCTGGCCGCCCGGGCACCCGAGGACGCACGGGTGACGGTGCGGGCACACCTCGCGGACGGCGAGGACCTGGACGAGGTCAGCGCCGATGCGAACCCGCGGCATGGCCCGGCGCAGGCCAGCTCGGGTGGCGGACGTCGATGACGTAGTCGTGCGCGTGCCGCCAGCCGTGGGGTCCCGCGTGCGCGTCGGCGAGGTGCGGGTCGTCGGCGGGCAGTGTGGTGTGGACGTGGGCGAGGCGGGCCGGGTCGTGGACCGGCCACAGCAGCGCGGCCACGGCCACGGCCGCGGCGGCGAGCGCGAGGCCGGTGAGCGTCGCCGCCGCGGTGGTCATCCCCGCGGTGGCGGCCAGCCATCCCGCAAGCGGATAGGTGAGCAGCCAGCAGCCGTGGCTCAGCGCGAACTGGGCGGCGAACGCGGCCGGTAGATCGGCGGGCGCGGCCGAGCGGCGGATCAGTCCGCCGACCGGGGTCAGGACCATCGACGAGCCCGCGCCGAGGGCCGCCCAGGCGGCCAGCAGCCCACCCCAGGGCCAGGTGGTGCCGTGCGCAAGGCCCGCGGTGAGCAGGGCAAGGACCGCACCGAGCACGAACCCGGCGGGCAGCATGACCTTGCGGTCGCCGAAGCGCTCGACGGCGCGCGGCAGGACCAGGGCGGCCACCATGGAACCGGCCCCGAACGCGCCCAGGGCCAGCGACACCGCGCCCGCCCCGCGATGCAGGTGTTCCCTGACGAGCACCACCGTGTTGACGATGACCATGGATCCGGCGGCGGCCGCGACGAGGTCCAGGGCGAGCAGGGCGCGCAGCCGGGGCGTGGCCAGGTGGAGACGAGCACCGAACGTCGCTCTCGCACGAACACCACTGGCACCGCTGACGCCACTGACACTGCTGCCGCCACTGACCTTCTCGACCGGTCGAGGCGCGGGCAGCACGACCGAAAGGACCAGCGCCGCGGACGCGAGGAAGCCGAGAGCCGTCCCGGCGAACAGCCAGTTGTAGGTGACCATCGCGAGCAGCGCGGCAGCCAGCGCCGGGCTGAGCAGGCTCTCCAGTTCGTAGGCGAGCCGGGAGAGGGACAGGGCGCGCAGGTAGTCGCGCTCGTCGGGCAGGATCTCCGGGATGGTCGCCTGGAAGGTCGGTGTGAAGACGGCGGAGGCGGCCTGCAGCAGGAAGATGAGGACGTACACCTGCCACACCTGGTTCACGAAGGGCAGGACGAGCGCGATACCGGCCCGGACGCCGTCCATCGTCGCCAACAGGGTGCGGCGGGGCAGGCGGTCGGCGAAGGCGCTGATCAACGGGGCGAGGCCCACGTAGGCGACCATCTTGATCGCCAGTGCGGTGCCAAGGACCGCGGAGGCGTCCGCGCCCGCGAGGTCGTACGCGAGGAGGCTCAGCGCCACGGTGGCCAGGCCCGTCCCCATCAGGGCGACGATCTGAGCGGTGAACAGGCGGCGATAGGTGCGGTTGTCCAGCGCTGAGCGCATGACGGCGTCCCCTGGGTCGGTGGCCCGGACACCTTCACGGTAGATGACGTGTGCACATCTGCGCACACGTCATCATGAAATTATGAGTGCCAGGGCGCTCCGGTCACTTGGTGATCCGCGTGGTTCAACGCCTCGGTGACCAGCCGTCGCAGATGACCGTCCCGCAGCGAATACACCATGCGGCGCCCGTCCTTGCGGGCCTGCACCAGACCCGCGAGCCGGAGCTTGGCCAGATGCTGGCTCACCGCCGGTCGCGCCGCCTCGCTCTCCGAGGCCAGCTCGGTGACGTCCGCCTCTCCCTCGGCAAGGAGCCACAGCAGGTGCAGCCGGGTGGGGTCGGCGAGCAGCGCGAACACGGTCGTGGCGGTCTCCAACTGCGCCCTGCCCGGACTCCGCTGGTGCCCATGGTGTGCAAGTGAGGTTTCCGTGCGCTCCGGCATGGGCTCATCGTAGGGCCGTACGCTCGCCCACTCAGGCGGAGAAGCCTTTAGGAGCTGGTCGCCTCGATCACGCACATGGGGCCGCCCGTCTGCACCACGCGGTCGAGGCGGAACCCCGAACCCGACAGCAGGGACTGCCAGTCGGCACGGCTGCGTTCCCGGCCTTCCACCATGCCCATCATCGTGAGGTCGAGCAGCGTCGCGACCTCCGGGGCCGCGCCCTCGCCCAGGACGGTCTCCACCAGGAAGAGGCGGGCGCCGGTTCCAGCAGCCTCACGGATGCGGTCCAGTACGGTGGCGCACTGCTCGTCGTTCCAGTCGTGGAGGATGAAGCAGGCCAGGTAAGCGTCCGCGCCCGGCGGCACGCTCTCGAAGAAGTCGCCGCCCCAGGTGCCGATCCGGTCGGACACCCCGGCATCGCGCAGCACGGGCCCGGCAGCAGTCACGACGTGCGGCAGGTCGAAGACGGTGCCCCACAGCCACTCGTGCCGCCGGGCGAGCGCGGCGAGCGCCGTGCCGTCGGCGCCGCCGATGTCGACCAGGTGGTGCACCTTGCGCAGGTCGAGGCTGTCGAGGGCGTCGCGCCGGAGCGCGAGCAGGTTGCCCATGGCGGCGTTGAAGCCGTCGACCCGGTCCTGCTCCTCCGCGAGCCAGTCGAAGAGCGGCTTGCCCAACTCACGTTCGGCGGCGGGTACTCCGTCGTGCAGGGTGGACCAGAGGCTCGCGAAGGGCCCGTAGTGGGTGTCCATCCACATCAGGGCCACATCGCGCAGCGAGTCGTCGGCGTCGCCGCACAGGGTGTGGCCCAGTGGGCCGAGGCCGACGGTGTCCTGGCCCGCGTCGAAGGAGAAGACCTGCTCAGCGGCGAGGGTGCGTATCAGCCGCCGTAACAGATCGGGGCGGACACCGGCGGCCTCGGCCGCCTCGGCAACCGGCCTGGGTCCTGCGGCCAGTTGGTCGGCCACGCCCGCGCGGGCGATGACGTACAGGGCCTGGGATACCTGGAAGCCACCGAGCAGGCGCAGCATCGCGACGGCCGGGGCGCGCCCGCCGGAGGCGGAACCTGCGTCGGTGGTGGCACCTGCGTCGGTGGTGGAAGAGGAGGGTCCGTTCAGCAACATGACCGAGGGCCTACCCCGGGGATGATCGCGCGCCACCCCCCTCTTCCGCCTGTGGCTGAAAGGCTCTGCACCGCCGTACTGAACGGGCCACCGCCTTCCGCTCTCCGGCGCGCCGGGTAAAGCTCCAGGTCAAGCCGCGGATCAGGGACGAGACACGCCCGCGTTCAGGCCCGGATCAGGCCTTCGTCTCCGGCGTCCCGGAGACCGTGGCGGGCGCCGGGGCCGCGGCGGGTTCGCCCCGGTCGGCGTCGGCCGTCGGGCGTACGGGGATGAGCGAGGCGACGACCGCGGCCGTCAGAGCCACTCCGCAGCCGATCGCCATGGCGACGCGGAAGCCGTTCTCGGAGGGCAGGGCGTAGCCCCCGAAGTCCGTGGTCATCTGGGCAAGGACGACACCGATGACGGCCGCGGAGACGGAGCTGCCGATCGAACGCATCAGGGTGTTGAAGCTGTTGGCCGACGCGGTCTCCGAAGGGGGCACGGCGCCCATGATGAGGGCGGGCATCGCACCGTAGGCGAAGCCGACTCCCGTGTTGCAGACGATCGTCACGATCAGCAGGCTCCAGGTGGAACCGGAGCTGATCAGGGGCAGGGCGAGGCCGTAGCCCACGGCGATGACGAGACTGCCCACGGCGAGGGTGACCTTGGGGCCGCGGGCGGCGGACAGCTTGGCGCCCAGGGGCGACATGGCCATCATCATCAGACCGGCCGGTGCCATCCACAGGCCCATGGCGACCATCGACTGGCCCAGGCCGTAGCCCGTGGCTTCGGGGAGCTGGAGCAACTGCGGTACGACCAACGACTGGGCGTACATGGAGAATCCGACCAGGACCGAGGCGGCGTTCGTCATCAGCACCTGGGGGCGTGCGGTCACCCGCAGGTCGACCAGCGGGTCGCTCAGGCGCAGTTCCCACCAGGCCCAGGCCAGCAGCGTGACGACGGCACCGGCGAAGAGGCCCAGCGTGGTGGCGCTCCCCCAGCCCCAGTCGGCGCCCTTGGAAACGCCGAGCAGCAGGCAGATCAGCCCGACTCCCAGGCCGACGGCACCGAGCCCGTCGAAGCCGCCGCGCGCGGTGTTCTCCCGGTCTTCAGGTACGAGGGTGAGGATCAGGGCGCCGACGGCGAGGGCCAGTGCGGCGACGACCCAGAACAGCACCCGCCAGCTGGCGTTCTCGGCGATCGCGGCCGCGAGAGGGAGGCCGAGCGCGCCGCCGACCCCCATGGACGCGCTCATGATGGCGATGGCCGAGCCGAGGCGTTCCGCGGGCACGATGTCGCGCAGCAGGCTGATCCCGAGCGGTACGACGCCCATGCCCATGCCCTGCAGTCCGCGTCCGGCGATCATCGGGACGACGGACGAGGACACGGCGCACACCACGGAGCCCACGAGCAGGGGTATCAGGGATGCGAGCAGCATGCGGCGCTTGCCGAACATGTCGCCGAGGCGCCCGGCGACGGGCGTCGCCACGGCGGCGGCCAGCAGGGTGGCCGTGATGACCCATGAGGCGTTGGACGGGGAGGTGTCGAGCAGGTCGGGGAGTTCCGCGATCAGCGGCACGACCAAGGTCTGCGTGATCGCGGCCACGATGCCGCCGAAGGCGAGGATGCCGATCACGGCACCCGGCCGGGTCGCTCTGGTCGCTGGTTGTGCGCTGTCCACGGGTGCTCCCTGTTGCTGCCGTGCCGTGGCACGACACCACGGGATCGTTGTGCACCGTACACGAGATATGCATGATGCATGAGGCGTGCACCATGCACTCCATGTGCAACATGCACACAATCCGTGATATATCTACTCCTGTGCGGCCGCCTGGACCGTTCCGGCCCGGCCCGTCCGGACCCGACCCGGCCGGGAGGCAACGGGAGGCAAGCCGAAGGGAAGCCCGCATGGACAAGCCGCTGGATCAGATCGAGTTCGAGACCATGCTCCTCGGCCGTCACATGAGCCTGCTCACTTCGCGCGGCGGCGAGCGGCTGGATCGCAGCGCCTACATCATCCTCAGCCGCATCCAGACCGAAGGCCCCATGTCCATCGGGCAGTTGAGGGATGCGTTCGGCCTGGACACCTCCACGCTGAACCGGCAGACCGCCGCCATGCTGCGCGCCGGTGTCGTCGAGCGCATCCCGGATCCCGACGGCGGCATCGCCCGCAAGTTCGCCATCACGGAGGACGGCGAGCGGCGCCTGGCCAACGACCGGTCCGAGAACCTCACGGGCCTGGAGAAGCTCCTCGCCGAGTGGACGCCGGAGGAAGCGACGCAGCTCGCGGACTGCCTCGGCCGCCTCAACCGTGACATCGAACGCCTCGACGGCCGCCCCTGGCCGCGCGACTGAGCGACTCAGCGACCGCCTGCCCGCCCGCCACCCCGAGCCGTCGTCGCCGTCAGCGGTGCCGGTCGATCAGCATGCGCGCCATCTCCTTGGCCCGGAGGGCCGCGTCGGCGTCACCCTCCGCCGCCGAGATGATCGCCCCCTTCATCAGGATGTGCCAGGACCGGGCGAAACCGTCGGCGTCGCGCAGCTCCGCCTCTTCGGCCATGCCGCACACGAGGGAGCGGATGTTCCCCAGGTACTCGATGCTCGCCAGCCCCAGCGGATGCTTCCAGCCCATCTCCAACAGCACGTTGACGAACGTACAGGCGTCGAAGTCGTCGCCTCGGAACCACTCGTCGAAGACGTCGAAAATGGCCAGCAGCCTGCCTTCCGGAGTCCTGCCGCGACGGCGCACACCCGCCACGACCCGTCCCAGCGTCCACTCCCGCTCCCTCCGGGCCAGGAACGCCAGTACGAGCCGGTCCTTCGAAGGAAAGTGCCGGTAGAGCGTCGCCTTCGCGACTCCCGAACGCGCGATGACTTCATCGATGCCGACAGCACGGATGCCGCGCTGCGAGAAGAGCTCGTACGCGGTCCTCAATATCCGTTCGCGAGGGGCGAGTTGGTCAGCCGCCGACGGCGTTTCGCTGTCCATTGCCGTCCAGAATAGCCCTGGACAGAGTCGCCGCCCGCTGCCATCGTCGAGGAAGAGACGCACGAGACAGACCGGTCTTTCTGTCCTGCCGACCATGACTCATCGTCCCGACCCCCAACCACCACCACAGGTCCCGGTGTACTCACCAACCGGCAGGCAGCCGACGCGGGAGAGATCCGGCCACCTGCCCGCCACCGGGAGCCGTCCCGACGGGTGGGGCCGCGAAGCTCCCTGGCGCGCCCCTCCCGCCAGGCGAGGCCGCCCCACCCGTCGGACGCGCAACGCGCGCCCCTCAGCCCGCGCCGGGGTGGTCGCCGGTGGCGCCGTCGATGAGTTCACGCACGATGTCCATGTGCCCCGCGTGCCGGGCGGTGTCCTCGATCATGTGGATCAGCACCCAGCGCAGGGACACGCTGTTGCCGTTCCAGGCCGTGCCCAGGTCCTCGAGCTCCAGCTCGGCGATGGTCGCGTCCGCGGCGGTCCGGGCCCGACCGTAGAACTCCACGATCTGGGAGGTGGTCTCGCTCGGGGCGATGTGCATGTCTTCGGTGAAGGGGTCGAACCAGAGAGGTTCGGTCCCGCGTCCAAAGGTGGTACGGAACCACCCGTACTCAACGGTCGCCAGATGCTTGACCAGGCTCAGGAGGTTCGTCCCCGACGGGGTCATCGGCCGCCGCAGCGCCTCGTCGTCCAGCCCGTCGAGCTTCCACAGCACCGCGTCGCGATGGCGGTCGAGGCTGGCCCGCAGACTCTCCTTCTCGCTGCCGGTGTACGGCACATGCTGATTCATGCGCGGAACCTAGCAGCCAGCTCGGACACCGCCCCTCCCGTCACCCCTCGCATCGTTCCCCTCCCCTGAAACCACCGTGAAACCACACTGAATGCGCCCCGCCCCACCCTCTGTCGCATGACGACAAGAGCCGTGGCGGAGACAACAGCCGCCACCACCGCATCCAAGGGTTCGCACGCGCCCTCGCTCGCCATCGCCGCTCAGGGGCTGCGCAAGACCTATGGCGACAAGACCGTCCTCGACGGTGTCGATCTCGCCGTGCCGGGTGGGAGCGTCTTCTCTCTGCTCGGGCCCAACGGGGCCGGGAAGACCACCGCCGTCAAGATTCTCTCCACCCTCGTCTCCCCCGATCCGGCCTCCGGCGAGATTCGTGTCGGTGGATTCGATCTCGCCGCCGAGCCGCAGGCGGTCCGTGCCGCGATCGGTGTCACCGGGCAGTTCAGTGCGATCGACGGCCTCCTCACCGGTGAGGAGAACATGCTGCTCATGGCGGATCTGCAGCACCTTCCCCGCAGCGAGGGCCGTCGGGCCGCCGCGGAGTTGCTGGAGCGCTTCGACCTGGTGGAGGCCGCCAGGAAACCCGCACTCGGTTACTCCGGCGGCATGCGGCGTCGGCTCGACATCGCCATGACTCTGATCGGCAGGCCGCGGATCATCTTTCTCGACGAGCCGACCACCGGCCTCGATCCACGTTCCCGCCACAACATGTGGGGGGTCGTGCGGGAGTTGGTCGCTGAGGGGGGCAGCGTCTTCCTCACCACTCAGTATCTGGAGGAGGCCGATCAACTGTCCGATCGCATCGCCGTGTTGAGCGGTGGAAAGGTCGCCGCCGAGGGCAGCGCCGACGAGTTGAAGCGGCTGGTGCCCGGTGGGCACGTGCGGGTGCGGTTCGACGATCCCGTCGCGTACCGGTCCGCCGCCGCGGCACTGCGCGAGGCAGCCACCGACGACGAGGCACTGTCGCTGCGCGTACCCGGCGGCGGCAGTCAGCGCGAGCTGCGCGCTCTTCTCGACCGGCTGGATTCGGCGGGCGTGGAGGCGGACGAGGTGACCGTGCACACCCCCGACCTGGACGACGTGTTCTTCGCCTTGACCGGTAGTGATGAAACGCAGGCGGATCAGCCGGATGAGCCGGATCAGGCAGGTCGAGCGGACCGGTCCAAGGGGGCTCGCCGGTGAGCGCCCTCTCCCTCGCCCTGCGCGACTCGGCCACGATGTTGCGCCGCAATCTCCTGCACGTGCGGCGCTATCCGTCCCTCACCCTGAACGTCCTGCTGACACCCGTCGTCCTGCTCCTCCTCTTCGTCTACATCTTCGGCGACGTGATGAGCGCGGGCATCGGTGGCGGCGGGTCCGATCGCTCCGAGTACGTCGACTACCTCGTTCCCGGCATCCTGCTGATGACCATCGGCGGCACGCTGGTCGGAACCGCCGTGTCCGTCTCCATGGACATGACCGAGGGCATCATCGCCCGCTTCCGTACGATGGCGATCCACCGCGGCTCCGTGCTCGTCGGGCACGTCGTCAGCAGCGTGCTGCAGTCGGTCGCCAGTGTGGTCCTCGTCGGGGCCGTCGCCGTGGCCATCGGCTTCCGGTCCACGGATGCCACCGCCGTGGAGTGGTTGGCGGCCTTCGGGCTCCTCTCGCTGGTCGCCCTCGCGCTCACCTGGCTCGCCGTCGGCGTGGGGATGGTCAGCCCGAACCCCGAGGCAGCAGGCAACAACGCGGTGCCGCTGATCATCCTGCCGTTCCTCTCCAGCGCCTTCGTGCCGATCGAGGCGATGCCGGGCTGGTTCCAGCCGGTCGCCGAGTACCAGCCGTTCACACCCGCCATCGAGACGCTGCGCGGCCTGCTGCTCGGAAGCGGGATCGGCAACAACGGCTGGCTCAGCGTGGGCTGGTGTCTGGGGCTCGCCCTGTTCGGGTACTTCTGGTCGGCGTCCCTGTTCCATCGCACCCCGGGATGAACACGAGCGCGCGGGCTGCCGCGCGCAGTTCGTCCCGACCCAGGGCCGCGTACGCCGACACCGCGTCGGCGTACGCCGCCCTGTCGGTGTCCTCGGCCGCCTGCCGGGCACGGTCCGCCGACATCGTCGGCTGGAACTCGCGCAGCACCCGCATCCGTTCGGCCAGCGCGATCATCCGTACGGCCGACGGGTCACCATCGGACGCGAGCCCCGCCATGCCCAGCGCGTGCAGCAGCGTCCCTGGCACTGGGAGCTCCGTGGCCGGGGCGGACGAGCCGGACAGCAGTGCGCGCAACTGCTGCCGCAGCCGCTCGGCCGGCTCCGCGACGAGGTCGGGACGGCCTGCATGTGCGTGCGCCGTCACCGCCGCCGACTGGATCTCAAGCGCCCACGGGTCGGCCCAGGGGTCGCCGCCGTAGAGCGGGCTCGCCTCAAGCAGCCGGTCCACGGCGCTGCGCCACAGACCGAGGCCCGTCTCCGTCAGCCCGCGGGCGAGCGCGATCTCCGCGCGCGTGCCGAGGTCGGGGCTGTAGAAGGCGTCCTGCGGCGGCAAGTTGTCGCCCTCCGCCCGCAGGAGCCAGTACTCGGCCTCGTCGGGGTCTCCGCGTTGCAGACAGGCGAGGGCCAGCCCCTGGCGGATGCCAACGTAGTCGTGCTCGGCGCCGAGCCGCGGCAGCACTTCGAGTACCGCCTTCAGGTGTTCGTACGCGTCCTCGCCCCGCGCCATCTGCAGGCACAGCTCGCTCAGCCGGGCGTGACCCACGACCCGCAGGGTCGGGCTGTCGACCGGCCCCAGCGCGGCGAGCATCCGGTGTGCCGAGCCGAGCGCACGGTCGAAGTCGTGCTCGTACTTCCACACGTAGGTGGCGACGCACTCGGCGACGGCCGCGACCAGCGGCTGTTCGCTCGCGCAGAGCTCGTGCAGCACCGCGTAGTCGGGGGACCGCATCGCGGGGACCGCGCCCAGCACCACCGCGGTGGCGCGCAGCAACGTGTCCGGCGGGGCCGGGGGCAGCCGCCGGAGGGTGGCCAACTGGCGTACCGCGTGCGGGCCGCAGCCCATGAAGAGGCTCGCCGTGCACAACACCGCTGCCGCACGGGCGACTTCGACGTACTCGGGTTCGGGGCGGTAGCGCGACAGCGGCGGGCCGGTCTCGGCGGCGAGGGCGACGAGGCGTGAGTAGTTCAGGTCGGTCGACCACAGGGCGGCGAGGACGGCGGTGAGGGCCGCGGTCGCGGGTCCGTCCGCGCGGGCCAGCGCGTACCGCAGGGCCAGGACGAGATTGTCCTGCTCGGGCCTGATCCGCCCCCTGGCGGTATAGGGGCTTTCGGGGCCTCTGGCCCGACGGGGACCTTCACCTTCAGGGGATGCGGGCCTTTCGGCGTCGGCCAGCACGTCGTGGTTCGCGACGCCGAAGTCCCTTGCCCAGGACAGCAATTGGTCGACCGCCAGCTCCTCCTCGCCCGCCTCCGCGCGCCGGGCCGCGCTGAACTCCCGTACCGTCTCCAGCATCCGGAACCGCACACCGGCAGGCGTGTCCGCGACGGTGAGCAGCGACTGATCGACCACCTGCTCCAGCACGGCCAGCGCGTCCGCGCCGAGCACCCGCTCCGCCGCTTCGGCGGAGAAGCCGCCGGGGAAGACGGACAGCGTGCGCAGCGCGGCCGCGGCCTCCGCCGTGAGCAGGTTCCAGCTCCACTCCACGACCGCGTGCAGCGTGCGGTGCCGCTCCGGTACGTCCCGCGCGCCGCCCCGCAGCAAGGCGAAGCGGTCGCCGAGACGCCGGGCGATCTGCGGCACCGAGAGGACCCTGACCCGGGCGGCTGCCAACTCCACGGCGAGGGGCAGCCCGTCGAGGTGGCGGCAGAGCTCGGCCACCGCGTCCGGCGGCAGCTCCACCCCGGGGCGGGCGGCGCGGGCCCGCTGGGCGAACAGTTCGGCCGCGATGTCGGGGCCCAGCTCCGGCAGCGCGTACAACGCCTCCGACGTGAGGTCCAGCGGGGCGCGGCTGGTGGCGAGCACCCGGAGGTCCTTCGAGGTCGACACCAGGGTTCGTACGAGGTCGGCGGCGCCCCGGACGACCTGCTCGCAGTTGTCGAGGACCAGCAGGGCGGGCCCGGCCCCGAGCACGGCACGGACGGCGGTCACCGGGTCGGCCGGGACGTGACCGACGAGGGTGCCGTGCCGCCCCTCCCCCGCACCGAGCGCGGAGGCCACTTCCGCGGCCACGTCGTCGTCCGCGGTGACGCCCGCGAGCGGCACGAAATGCACCGCGCGCTGTTCGGCCCGGCGGCTGACGGCGTGGGCGAGCCGGGTCTTGCCGAGGCCTCCGGTGCCGACGACGGTGACGGCGCGTGAGGTGCGCAGCAGCCGCAGCACCGCCGCGATGTCCCCGTCCCGGCCGAGGAGTTGGTTCGGCTCGTGCGGCACGCCGTGTCCGACGGCGGGCGTCCCGCCGCGCAGCAGTTCCTGCTGTACGGCCCTGAGCCCGGCGCCCGGCTCCGTGCCGAGGCCGTCGCGCAGCTCGCGCCGGTACGCCTCGTACCGCGTCAGTGCGGCGGACGGGCCTGCCGTAGCCGCCTCGCCGCGCAGGACTTCGGCGAGCACTTCCTCGTCGCGCGGGTGCTCCGCGACGACGGCGGCGAGCGGGGCGGCCGCCTCCGCGTGGCGTCCGAGGCGGGCGAGCGCGAGTACTCGCGCGCGTACGAGGGTGTCGCGGACGGCGGCGCGGTCGGTGCGCAGTGCGGCCACGAGGTCGTCGGTGGTGCCCGCGCCGCCGGGGGCGCTCTCGGGGGCGCCCTCCCACAGGGCGAGTCCGGCGTCGGCCGCCGCCAGCGACCCCGCGTGGTCGCCCGCCCTGGCCCGGTCCGCACTCGCGGCGGCGTGCAGGAGGAGGGCGGAGCTGTCGACCTCCTCCTCGGCGAGTGCGAGCCGGTACCCGGCAGGCGTGTTGGCGATGACGTCGGCGCCCAGCTGCGCCCGCGCCCTGGACACGAGGACCTGCAGCGCCTTTCCTGGCCGGTCGGGCAGCCGGTCCGGCCACAGCCCTGCCACGAGCCGCTCGACGCTGCAGCCCGTGCGCAGGTCGCCCGCGAGCAGCGCGAGGAGGCCGCGGAGCCGGGGCGCGGTGACCTCCTGGCCGCGGTGGGCCACCCGCGGGAGCAGCGTCAGGTCGGTGGTCACCCGGTTTCCTCCGGGAGTTGCCGGGCCCGGTGCCTTGCGACGTTCAGGCGGTTGCCGCAGAGCCCCGGCGTGCAGTAGCGGCGGCGGCCCGCCTTGCTGGTGTCCACGAACATGCCGTCGCAGACGGGTGAGGCGCAGTGCCGGATGCGCTCGCCGCTGAGCGTGTGCAGGACGCCGAGCAGACCGGTGCCGATCAGCGCGGCCAGTTCGTCGGCGAGCCCGGGCCCGGCGGCCACGAACCACTGCCAGTGTCCGTCGGCGTCCCGCTCAAGGACCGGACGTGTGCCCGCGCGTTCGACCAGTGCGTTGGCGCGGTCGGCGAGGACGTTCTCGTCCGCGGACTCCAGCAGGGAACGCACTTCTTGGCGGAGGGCGAGTACCTGTTCCAGGTCCCTGCCCGTCGGGCCGCGGCCCGACGGCGGCAGCGCCGCCGGAGCCAGGTGGTGTTCGGCGAGGAAGCGCCCGAGAGCGGCCGTGTCCACGAGTACCTCGCCGGTGCTCCTGCGCACCAGGGCAGACGTATTGACGAGGTCGGTCGCCAGCCCGGCCCCGAGCGAGTAATCGGAAAAAGGAGACTTCAAGCCTTACCCCTGCTAGCGTAATCGGAGAAAGGAAATTATACCGCTTACCTCTTACCTCGGGAGAGTTACGTGAGCACGCCCACCAAGTCCACGCCGTGGAAGCTGCGTCAGCGGGTCCAGGTCACCGCGGGCGAGGTCGCGACCGATGTCTTCGGCGACGGCCCTCCCCTCGTCCTGGTCCACGGCACACCCGCCTCCTCCTACCTCTGGCGCAACACCGTGCCGGAACTGGCCCGCCACTACACCGTCCATGTGTGGGACCTGCTCGGGTTCGGCGAGTCCCGCCTCGCTCCCGGCGCCACGCCTTCCATCGCCCAGCAGGCCCGCACACTGGCCGAACTGGTCGAGCACTGGGGGCTGACGGCGCCGCGCCTGGTGGGGCACGACATCGGCGGCGGGGTCGTGATGCGCGCCCACCTGATCGAACGGGTTCCGGCAGCCGGACTCGCCCTGCTCGACGCCGCCGTCATCGGCCCGTGGAACACTCCGTTCACCGATCATCAGCAGCGCCACGCGGAGGCGTATCGCACGATGCCGGAGCATGTGTTCGCCGATATCGTCGGCGCGCGGCTGCGGACCGCGACCCACCTTCCGATGACCGATGCCGATGCCGCCGCCTACCTCGCCCCCTGGCACGGGGCCGAGGGCCGACGGCGGTGGATGGAGCAGGTCTGCGCCGTCAGCTTCGAGGACACCCGGGGCATCGTGGACCGGCTCGACCGGGTGACCGCGCCGACCCTCGTACTGTGGGGCCAGGAGGACGAGTGGCTCGCGCCCGCCGCCGGTGAACGTCTGGCGGCGGCCATCCCCGGCGCGCGGCTCGCCACCATCGCCGCCGCCGGTCACTTCATCGCCGAGGACCAGCCCGGCGCGACGGCCGCGGCCCTCGTGGACTTCTTCGGCAGCCGCTGATCAGCGACTACGTACGCCCTCGCCCTCCAGCTCCCTCTTGAGATTGCGGAGGGTCCGGTCGATGTTGCCCACCTGGAAAGCCGCGAAGGTCTTGCCCCGGGTGGCGATCCGGTCGAAGACACCGGCCACGAAGTCGGGCCAGGAGCGCCGGTCGTCCGTCCAGGTCTCGGTCACCCGCGTCACCGCTCCCGCCGCACCGGCTTCTTCCTCGAAGCGGTACTCCCAGGTGGCGATGGGGGCGCGCAGACGGGGACGCTTCAGGCCGATCGCGTGCACCCGGAAGGCGAAACGGCTGCCCGGGTCCGCGGCGGTGACCGTGCAGCGGGTGGTCCAGCGGAACGCCCCGCGCTTGTTGTGACCGTCGAAGACCAGCCCCACCGCGGCCGGTTCGTCCGGTTCCGGTACGGTCGCGCCGAGGTTTTCCGGGCTCCAACGGCCCATCTGCGCGGGCCTGCTGACCTGCGCGTACACCTCCGACGGGGACGCCTGGACCACGATGCTGCGGGACACGGTGAACGTGCGGGCCATGGGGAATGCTCCGTTCCTCGGCCCACGACCTTACCCGCCAGTAGGTCCCACGGGAAGCGCCAGATCATCGCGGGAACCGAGCGGCGGATGCGCCGGTGCCGCCCGTTCCTTCGTCAGTGCCTTGGTGATCTTCCGGGCCAGGAGCGGGTCGGCGGGCAGCGTGTGCGCGGCGAACCAGCGGGCGGCCGTGGGGTCCGGGGACGGTTCGACGAACTCCGCGCCCGCGTAGTCGTCGAGCGGCGGATCGTAGATGTATCCGGCGACCACTCCGTGTCGCACCAGACGGTCCACCAGCGTGTCGCGGTCCTGGACCAGGAGCGGCACGCGGAAGAGCGGTGGCGGACCGTCGTCCGCGGGCCGGTCGCGGAGCGCCCTGGTGGCCCAACCGGTGCCCGCCAGCAGCGACGAGCCCGCCTTGCGCCGGGCGAGGTCGTCGTCGAGCCGTGCGACGCGCAGCTTCAACTGACCGCGGACCAGGGCCCCGTGACGGGCCCGGTAGCCGTGGAGGTCGACGCGGATCCACGGTTCGTACGCGGCGAGGCTCGGCGCCCCGGACGCGCAGCGCGTGAGGCGGGAGGCGTGCAGGTCCATCCGGAACGTGTCGCGTTCGAGCATCCCGAGTCGCTGCATGGTGCGCCACACGGGACGTACGAGATGCAGGCCCCGCACGGTCGAGCGGGCCAGGGGCCGCAGTGTGGTGGACAGGTCGGCGCGGAGGCTGCGCGGCAGCATGAGCTCGTCGCGCAGCAGCTCCAGCTTGCGGCGGGTGCGCTCGTCCTCGACGGCGAGGAAGCCGCCCGCCATCGCCGCCACGTGCTTGGAGAGGCTGAACGCCGCGGCCGTCCCGAACGTCCCGATCGGCTGCCCGTCCACCTGTGTGCCGATCGCGTGGGCGGCGTCCTCGAAGAGCGGGATGCCCAACTGGTCGCAGCGGCGGCGCAGTTCGACGACGCGGTCGGGTATTCCGTACAGGTTCGTGGTCAGGACGGCGTCCACGTTCCGCCAGGTCTCCTCCGGCACGGCGGCCGGGTCGATGTTGCCGTCCCAGACGGAGACCGGGGCCTGCACCGGGCGCAGTCCCGCCGCGAGGACCACGAAGAGGATCACGTCGTCGTTCACCGGTGACATCAGGACGCGCGCGCCGGGCCTGCACCAGTGCCGCAGCGCCAGGTACAGCGCGAGCCGCGCCGAGGGCGTGTAGACGCACTCGCGTCCCAGTCGCCGCGTCATGGCCGCGGCGAGCCCCGATCCGTACGGCATCCTCACCTCTTCCGTCAAAGGAAACGTCAAAGGACAGCGGACAGCCGTCGGACAGCCACGTGGAGTGGAGTGGACCGGACAGCCCGGGAACGTCGAAGGGACGAAAGTCGAGGTCGAAGGTCGAAGAGCAACGGGCGGAGGTGGCGCTCAGCGCCCGCCCCCGTGGCGCGACGTGCGCATCGTGCCGACGGTCTTCAGCAGCCGGTCGGCAGGCTCTCTGAGCCGGGGGTGGGCCAGGACCGTGTTGCGCAGGCCGCGCACCGGTCTGCGCCACAGGCGGTGCGCCGCCGCCACCGGGTGGGGGCGGGTCGCGAAGCCTTCTCCCACGCGCAGTTCGCGGGTCTTGAGCCAGTCCTTGTACTCCTTGTCGCCCCGGCCCATGTCCATCAGCCGTACGCCGTCCCGGCCCGCCGCCTCCGCCATCCGCAGATGCATCATCAGGCCGGGCGAGTAGTAGCTGAGCTCGGGGTCGTACGCGGTGAACCAGGCGGCGAACACGGTGCTCGACGTCGGCCCGAAGTGCGCGGCCACCGGCCGGTCACCCGCGTACACCACGGACAGCACGCCGGTGAAGTGGTCCTCGCGGACCTCGAAGAAGTCGTGCACCAGGTCGACGATCCAGGGCTTCGCGAAGCGGTCCATGCGGCCGGTCCTGCGGTACTGGGCGGACTTCCAGCGCATGAGGGTGTGCAGCAGCCGAGGATCGCGCTCGTCGTAGACGAACCGCGTCTCGCCGATGTCGCGGCTCAGCCGGCGCTCCTTCTTCAGCATCGTCTTGGCCTGGCCCGGATAGGCGCTGCGCAACCACTCCGCGTAGGTCTCCTCCTCGCCGACCTTGAGGTCGAGGACCGGGGAGGAGAAGGTGCCCGTGACGTACGCGCCGAACGGCTTCTGGTCCTCGACGAGATGGTCGAACTCGAAGACGGAGAGGCCGCAGGCCCGCAGCAGCGCATGAGGGTTCCAGGTGATCCCGGGCCGGTGCACGAGGGCCTGGCAGTCGGAGAGACCGAGTCCGATGGCCCGGCCCACCCCGAACGCGTTGCGTTCGAAGGGGAGGAAGCCGACGGCCTCCCCCTTCTCGCGCAACACCGCTACGCGCGTTCCGCCGCGGTGCCGGGCGATGCCCATGGCGAACTCCGGTGCCAGGAAGGGGTTCGCGAACCTGGGCGACTCATCCATGGCCCGGTGCCAGGCAGCGCGGAGCGAGGGGCTCAGCCCGTCGAGCCGGTGGATCGTGATGTCCATCTCAGACCGACCATCCTTCCGCGGGCTCCGCGCGGGGGATGGATCTGGTCCTGGGTCTGCTGCTGGTTCTGGGTCTACTGCTGGCTCTGGTTGTGGACTTGACGGAACTCATGGCTGACCGCTCCCCCGTTCCCATCCCCCTGTCCTGCGAGGCTCAAAGGTCGCGAAACCGTACGCATGTGTCAAGACCGCCGACCACAAGCGGGGTCAACCCGGCCAGGTCGGCGGCACGTTACTCGTTCAAGCCGACGAGGAACTCGCCGAACAGCCGGTTCGCCGTGGTCGACGCGTAGAGACGCTCCAGTTCGGCGCGTGCGATCTGCTGCTGGAACACGCCCCGGTAGGAGGCGTCGCCACTGTCGTGCATCAGGTCCGTGAACCACGCCGCGAACGCCTGGTAGTTCCACACGTGCCGCAGACACGTTGCGGAGTACTCCTCGAGCGGCGTCGGGTCGTTGTCCTTGACCTTGCTGAGCACAGCCTTGGCCAGGACGTCGGCGTCGTGCAGGGCCAGGTTCATGCCCTTGGCGCTCATGGGCGGAACGATGTGGGCGGCATCGCCCAGCAGATAGAGGTTTCCGTAGCTCATCGGGTCGAAGACCACGCTCCGCAGCGGCACCATCTGCTTGCTGACGATCGGCCCTCGGGCCGCGACCGGCTCGCCGAAGCGGGCCTCGAGCTCGCCCCAGACCCGCTCGTCGGGCCAGTCCTGCGTGCTGCCTTCGAGCGGACACTGCAGGTAGAAGCGGCTGGCATGCGGGCCGCGCGCGAACTGACCGGCGAACCCGCGGGAGTGGATCGCCATCATGGACTGATGGTTGGGCGCGGCTTCTGCCAGCACGGTCAGCCAGGCGTAGCCGTACTCGCGGCTGTAGCGCGTGATGCTGTCGGCGGGAATGGACGCCCGGCTCACACCGCGGTCGCCGTCGCAGCCCGCGACCACTTCGCAGGTGAGCGCCCTCGTGGCGCCGGTGGTGTCGCGGTAGCGCACGAGAGGCCGCTCGCCGCGCAGGTTCTCCAGCGTGACGTCTTCGGCCTCGAAGCGCAGGTCCCCGCCGTCGCCCACGAAGGCGTCGATGAGGTTGCGCACCAGGACCTGCTGCGGGCAGAAACGACCGTCGCCGTTGTCGTCGGCCAGGAACCGAAAAGGCCGCGTGCGGCCGTCGATGCGGAAGTTCATGACCGGCTCGAAGGGCTCGCCGCCCACGACCCGCTCTTCCAGGCCCCACTCGCGGAACATGCGTGCCGCACGGGTGTCGATGACTCCCGCCCGCTGCCGCCGCTCCACGTACGCACGGCTGCGCCGCTCCAGGATGACGCAGTCGATCCCGCTGCGCAGCAGGAAGTTGCCCAGCGCGAGACCGGCGACGCCCGATCCCACGATCACGACGGTGGTGTTCTCGTCCCGTAAGGACATAGCTGAAACTCCTTCATCTCCTGAGGAGGCCGGAAGGGTGCGCTGCGGGGCGACGAGCCGTGCCCGCTATACCCTTATCCCCTTAAGCGAAGTCACCACTACGCATCATACGTAGTCGCCACTACGGATAACAAGGAGAGCCGTCATGCGCCGAGACGGAGCCGCCAACCGGGAGAGCGTTCTGCTTGCGGCCGAGCAGGTCTTCGGCGAGAAGGGAGCCTCTGCCTCCACGGAGGAGATCGCCCGCCGGGCACAGGTCAGCATCGCGACCGTGTTCCGCAATTTCCCCACCAAGCACGACCTCATCGAAGCCACGGCCGCCCGCTACCTCGACGGTCTCGCCGACCGGGCGGGCGAGTTGGCCGACGACATCGACGACCCCGCCGAGGCGTTCGTCGCGCTCCTGCGCACGCTGGTGTCGGTGGGTGCAGTGAAGACAGCCCTCATGGACCTGCTGCCGCCACACAGGGACGACTGGCAGGACCTGTCCCCCCTGGTCGTCTCGTCGGCCGACGCCCTCCTGGGCGCGGTCGAGCGCGCCCTGAGCCGTGCGCAGGCGGTCGGCGCGGCCCGAAAGGACGTTGCCGTCGACGACGTCTCCCTGCTCCTGCGAGCCCTGTCCCACGTCACCGCCCCCGGCGCCGAGGAGGCCGTCGAGCGCGCGCTGGGCATCGTGATGGACGGCCTCGGAGTTCCGCACTGATCCGGAACGAGAGGACGGGGGCCAGGGGTTATGACGCCGGGCGTGCTGGATCGTCGAAGGTCGGCAGGATCCCGGTCCACGTCAGGTGACTCGGTGCTCCGTCGGGGGCCTGAAGCGAATCACGGGCGTACTTCTCGGTCCGCTTGAGCTGTTCCCGCATCTGTTCCTCGAACCGAGCCAAGTGAGGATCCAACGTGTCAGTGCCCTCCCCTTGCCCGACGAAGTAGCCGCTGAACATTCCAAAGGTCAGCAGGGTTTCGCTGATGAGATCCGCGACGGTCTCGTCAGCCTCCAGGCGTGCCGTCATCATCGCCGTGTCGAGCTCTTCGAGGGTCTCCGTGAAGCGTCGTGTTTCCGCTTCTCGCTCCTCCCGGTTCATGAACCGGCGGTTGTACATGGCGATCGTCATGTCACGGTGCAGTCCTCGGCACGTGCCGAGCAACTGCACGTACGCCTCACGTCGAAGCTGACGAAGCCACTGCGCATGAGCGGCTTCTGCGGTCCTGTCAGCTTGGTACTTGGCCCCCTGCAGGGCGATCTTCGCGGCACCCCAGGCTCCGCCTGCGCCTAGAGCAGCACCGCCGAGAGCGCCGATCAACCCCGCTATCGCTGCGTCCATGCCTCTCCTTCCCCTCCCCCTGCGGGAAAGCGTCTCAGCTCTCGGTCGGAGTGGCGTGCTGCGTCAGACCGCCGAGGATCAGTGCGAGGCCCGCCTCGAAGGCCGCTTCGTGGTCGAGGACCGGAACGTCGGGTGGCAGGTCTTCCGTCCGGCCCGCGTCCGCCTGCTCCTCCAGTACACAGCCGACCGTGTAGCGGCCGACGGCCAGCATCGCCATCTGGGCGTCCTGCTCGGGCACGCCGGAGTCGACGAGGAAGGCCATCTTGCGGCGGATCCGGTCGAGGTCGCCGGTCGGGGTGCTGCCTGCGTGGAGGCGTGCGCCGTCGCGGCGCTGCAGCAGCGTGCGCCGGAAACTGCGTGCGTTCTCCAGGAACCACTCGCGCCAGTCGTCCTCGGGCGCCGGGAGCGGTGCGGTCGCGTGCGGAGCCATGGCGGCCGCCGCCATGGCCGTCAGGAGGTCCTTCTTGGTCCGGAAGTGGTAGTAGAGCGACGGCTGCTCGACGCCGAGCCGTTTGGCCAGCCGCCTGGTGCTCACGGTTTCCAGGCCCACGTCGTCGAGCAGGTCCAGCGCCTCGGTGACGACGGTCTCACGGTTCATCTTGGTCACGTTGACAATCTATCGCTGATAGAAGACTCTCGAAAGGAATCAATCACCGATAGATTTTGGGTGCCGTCATGACGGACAAGTTCACCAAGCGCTCCGTGCGCTCCCTGCGGGTTCTGATCGCAGGTGGCGGGGTCGCCGGGCAGGCGCTGGCCTTCTGGCTCACCCGCGGCGGTCACCGGGTGACGGTCGTCGAGCGTTCCCCGGGGTTGCGTGCCTCGGGGGCGCAGGTCGACCTGCGCGGCCAGGGCATCGAGGCGGTCGCACGCATGGGGCTGCTGGAGACCGTGCGCAGTCAGCTGGTGGACGAGGCGGGCGTGGCCTTCATCGATTCCCGCGGGAGGCCGAGAGCGACGATCATGGCCAACACCTCCGGCAAGGGCCGCCAGACCCTGACCTCGGAGTACGAGATCATGCGCGGCGACCTGGTCCGCATCCTCAACGACGCGACCAAGGGCGACACCGAGTACGTCTTCGGCAAGAGCGTCGACGGCTTCGACCAGGACGAGCACCACGTCACCGCGCACTTCTCGGACGGCACCTCCGGCGACCACGACCTGCTGATCGGAGCCGACGGCCAGGGCTCACGCATCCGGCGAGCACTCCTGCCCGACGACTTCGATCCGTACTGGCGCGTCGGCATCCACATGGCCTACTGGTTCGTCCCGCGCATCGCCTCCGACACCAACATCCGCGACACCTACATGGTCCCGGGCGGCCGCCAGATCATGCGGCGCAGCCACAACGCGACCGAGACCCAGGTGTACTTCGTGCTGCGCGAGGAGTCGGCGGAAGCCTCCGCGATCCACCGCGCGCCCGCCGAACAGCAGCAGAAGTTCTGGGCCGACCGGTTCCGCGACGCGGGCTGGCAGACCGATCGCTTCGTCGAGGGCATGAAGGACAGCCCGTTCTTCTACTCCCAGGAAATCGCCCAAGTCCGCACCGACACCTGGTCCAAGGGCCGCGTGGCCCTGGTCGGCGACGCCGCACACTGCGCCTCCCCCTACAGCGGCATGGGCATCTCCGGCGGCCTGGTCGGCGCCTACGTCCTGGCCGGTGAGATCAACCGGCACGCCGACGACCTGCCCACCGCCCTGGCGAACTACGACCGCGTCCTGCGGCCCTTCGCCGACCGGATCCAGGCCGAGGTGAACCCCCGCATCCTGCGCGTGGGCATGCCCATGAGCAAGCACGCCATCAGCGCCTTCCGGAACGTCACCGCGCTGGCCTGCTTCTTCCACGTTCCCGACCTGGTCGCGCGGTTCTCCAAGGAGGACCGCGGAGGCGACTGGAAGCTCCCGGCCTACGCGGACACGCACACCGCGTGACCCGTCGCGGCGCGGACGGGGCGGGTCAGCTGCGGTGTGCGGTGTCGGAGGGCAGTTCGGCGAAGCGGTCGCGGTACTCGCCCGCGAAGCGGCCGAGGTGCGAGACGCCCCAGCGGTAGGCGACCGTGCCGACGGGGTCGCCGGTGGCGAGGAGGTCCTCGCGAATCCTGTCGAGCCGGAGGTTCCGGGCGTAGGACATGGGCGAGATCCCGAGCCCGTCGCGGAATGCGGAGGTGAGGGTCCGCGGGCTGCAGCCTGCGGCACCGGCGACGTCGTCGAGGCTGATGCGCTCCGCAAGATTCGCTTCGATGAAGGCGAGGGCTGCCCGCAAGGAGCGCGGGTGGCCGGGTTGCGGGCCGTCGTGGAGCTCGCCGGTGTGCGAGTGCGGCTGAGCCAGCAGCAGGGCGGTCACGAGGCAACGCAGTTGGCTGCGCTGCAGTTCCGCGCGCTGGAACAGCGGGTCGCCCGAGTCCAGCTGTTCGAGGAGGGAACGGACCAGCAGCTGTACCGCCCGCCCCTTGGCCTTGGCCAGGTCGAGGGCGAAAGTGAACCGCACGGTGGACACCGGCGGATGGCCGGTCAGCACCGCGAATTCCTGGTCGACCAGGGCGGCGTCGATCCGCAGGCCCAGGAAACGGGTCCGCCGGCTGCGCAGGGGCCGCAGTTCCTGGGTGTCTCCGGGGTTGACGACTCCCGCCGTCGCCTCGTCGAGGGTCGTCTGCAGGCCGCCGCACGATGCGGCGACGGCACCGGAGACACCGATGTTGATGAAGTAGGAGCCGCGGCTTCGGCCGCGGTCACGATGGCGATCGTGGTCACGGCCCTCGGCCGGGGTGACCCGCACCCCGAGGGGCGAGGCGAAGCACCCGACCGCGAAGTCGTGCGCCGCGACGCCGCGCAGTTCGTGATCGCCGCCGCACAGCTCGCCCAGGGGCGATGTGGCGATCGCGCCACCGAACAGGCGAGTGGCGGCGTTGAGCAGGTCGGCGGGGTTCTGTGACCTGGTGATGAGGTGGTTGCGCAGCGGCGTCGGCATGATGGTGGGGCACCTCCCTGGGGCCCATTGTCGGGGCCCGTCGTCGGAGCCCGTCGTCGGCCTGCTCGCCGTCGGAGCCCACTGGCTGATGCTCTACGCGGGCTCGGCCATCAGCCGGTGGCAGGAGTCAACCAGCAGATACGCCTCGGGGTGGCGCTGCGCCTGCTCCAGACCGGCGATCGCCACCGAGGTCTCCACGAGCGTCCGGCACCGCCGCGTGCGCCGCCCGACGAACGCCCGGAGCCCCACGTCGACGGACGCGTGCCGTCCGAGTTCCCGGGCCAGGACGAGCCCGTCCTCGACGGCAAGGGCGGCGCCACTGGCCATCTGCGGCGCGGGCGCGTGCGCGGCATCCCCGATGACCACGCAGCCTCCCCGGCTCCAGGCGCCGTCCAGGAGCGCCGTCAGCACTGGGCGGCGCACCACCGATTCCGATCCGGAGACCTGGGAGCGGAGCTCCTCCACCCGGCCCGGGAAGGCAGCCAGCAACTGCTGCAGGCGTGGGGCGAGTTCGGCGTCGGGCAGAACGCTCCGCGCCACTCCGTTCTCCGTCAGGAACACGTACGCCTGCCGGTCCGAGAGGGGTACGAGTCCGGCCGTGTCGGTCTTCCCGGCGAACTGGTGGATGCCGGTGGCCCATTGCGGACGGGGGACCAGGGCCCGCCAGACCATCTGCCCGTGAAAGTCGACCGAGGTGTCGAGCCCCAACAGGCCCCGTACCGACGAGCGGATCCCGTCCGCGCCCACGAGCAGCGCGACCTCGCGGACCGTCCCGTCCGACAACCGAACGCGGACCAGCTCGCCCTCCTGGTCCACCGCGACAACGGTCACTCCATGGCGTACCACTACGCCTCGCCTCTCGGCTTCCGCGTACAGGATGTGGTGCAACAGGGGACGCGCGATACCGGCCATCGCCGGCCGTCGCCCGCCCACCAGGCGCGGCAACCGGACCTCGCCCACGGGCTCGCCGTCGACGTCCACGTGCGTGATCGTGCTCATGCCGTAGCCCTCGGCCAGACATGCGTCCGCAAGGCCCAGCTCGTCCAGCGCGCGCAGCGAAGGCCCGGTGAGGCAGAGCCCCCATCCAGACGTCGCCCCCGGCGGCTCCGCCTCGGTGATCTCCACCTGCCATCCGCCGCGCGCCAGGGCGGTGGCCGCTGTCAGACCGGCCACGCCCGCCCCCACGATCACGGCCGTCCGCACACCGCGATAGCTGTCCATGTACGCCTCCAGGGCTCCGGTTTCCTCGAAACCGTAGGTCGCGCCGGAGCTCTGCCTTATCCGAATCAGGCGGCGGTCATCCGCTGTCGGCAAGTTCCGGTTCCGGTGAGGATGGCGGCGAGTGTGGCTGCGGTGAGGCAGGTGGTCATGATGGCCGCCATGGGGGCCGGGCTCCGGGTGCCGAAGTGTCCGACAAGAGGGGATGCCGCTGCGCCGAGGAGGAATTGGCCACCGCCGAGGAGGGCGGAGGTGGCTCCCGGCGCGGTGCGTCCACGGCTTTGCGCGACGGTGATCACTGCGGGAAAGAAGACGCCGAATGCGGTGAGGCAGGTCAGCAGGCACAGCCAGGTGAGGGGCATGGTGCTGCCGGTGGTCGTCTGGATCAGGAGGAGGGTGGCTGCTCCCGCCGTGGCCAGGGCGCCGCTGATGACGAGGAGCCTTTCCGGGGACCTGCGTCGGGCCAGCCGTCCGTAAGCCAGGCTGCCTGCCATGTTGCCGAGGGCGTTGACGCCGTAGACGAGGCTGGCCAGGGCCGGAGACAGGTGGTAGATGTCCCGGAAGACGAAGGTCGTTCCCGCGATGTAGGCGAAGACGGCGGCTCCGCCGAAGGCGAGCGCGAGTACCGGTGTGAGCAGTGCCCGTTGAGTGATGGTGTGGCCGATGGCGCGCAGACCGGCGCCCGGACCGCCGGTGAGGCGGGCCCGCGGTGGGTGGGATTCGGGTACCCAGCGCAGGATGCCCCAGGCGAGCAGCAACCCGATGAGGGCGAGCAGGGCGAAGACGTAGCGCCACGAGACGACCAGGAGCAGGGCTCCACCGGCCAGCGGGGCGATGACCGGGGCCGTGGCGCTGATCGCTCCCAGCCTGGCGAAGACGGTGGGCAGTTGGTGGTCGTCGAAGAGGTCCGCGACCACGGCGCGGGCGACCACGATCCCGGCCGCACCCGTGACGCCCTGCCCCACCCGTGCCGTGTTGAGCACGTCGGCGGTCGGTGCCACTGCGCACACGGCGGAGAAGACGGCGAACAGCAGGGAACCGGCGACGAGGACCGGGCGGCGGCCGGTGGCGTCGCTGAGAGGGCCGAGGACCAGCTGCCCCATGATCATGCCCACCAGGAAGCCGGTCAGCGACAGTTGTGCTCCGGCGGCATCCGTCCCCAGCGACCGTGCCAGGTCGGGGAGAGCGGGTACGTACATGTCGGTGGCCAGCGGGCTCGCGGCGCTCAGCCCGGCAAGGACGATCAGTAACCGGCCGTGCGACCGGCGGGAACGGGTGGCTGCCGTACCGGTAGAGGCGGTGGTCATAGCGCCGGAGCCGCTCCCGGCGCCCGAGCGGCCGGCTCGTCCGACCCGCTCCTGCCGCCTGCGGTCACGTCGGCCGCCGCCACCTGGTCGAGCAGTCCGGCGGCGATCTGCAGCACGGCGCGCTCGGCCGGTGACAGGGTCTGCCGCAGCGCCTCGGCCAGCCAGGCGTTGCCGTCCCGGACATGCTCGCGCAGCGCTTCCCGCCCCGCCTCGGTGATCGAGATGTTCTGCCTACGGGCATCCTCCGTACTGCGCGAGCGCAGGATGCGCCCTTGTTCCTCCAGTTCGTTGAGCACTCTGGTCAGTGACTGGGCCTGGAGGCCTTCGAGGACTGCCAGTTCGGAGGCGGTCGACACCCCGTCGTGGCGCAGGTTCGCCAGGACCGACGCGGCGAGTCGGGACAACGGTCTGCCGGGGCCCGGCTGCTCGGCCCGCAGCCGCGAAGCGAGTCGGGACACGGCCCAACGCACGGACTCGGCCAGAACCAGATCTTCGTGCTCCTGCGCTGCGATCCCATCCATGGATATAAAGCTAAAGCTTCGCAAGCAAGGGATTCAAGCCTGCTCGGCAGATAAGATTGGATGGCATTGCTAAGCATGTGCGTATCAGTTGAGGGTGTACCGGTCCTTGACCTTCACCTCGGCGACCGAGCGGCCCTCAGGGAAGACGCGCTGCCAGTCGCCGATCACATGGAGCTCGTCGGTGCCCATCGCCCGTACGACGGTGAGGCCCTCGTCGTACGCCTTGTACGCCTTCATCCAAAGGTTGGCGAACGCCTGCGAGCGGATCAGGTGCATCCAGTCCGGGCGGTACAGCTCGCGGTTGTAGTTCGACTCCCCCATGGTGGCGACGAACTTGGAGTACATCGCCTTCACGTACTCCAGCGTCACCTCGTCGTCCTCGTTGATCGCCCGGTCGCGGGCGTCCTTGAGAGCGACGCGGAACTTCTCGAGGAGTCCCTCGGTCGCGCCCGAGGTGTACGACTCGTGGATCGTCGGCGGTTCGCACAGCCCGTACTTCGGTGACGACAGGCGCAGGAGCAGGCGCAGCGTGGGCTCGGTGATCCAGAGCGGTCCCGGCTCGTCGCGGTTGCCGATGGGGTTCGGCAGCACGCCCTCGTGGTCCCAGTGGGGCGGGGTGACGAGGTGGACTCCCGCGCGGCGCCGGTCGTGGTCGAAGCCGGTGGAGTGCTCGAGCTGGCCGAGGGGGAGGTGCGTCTTGAGCGCGGAGAGATAGGCGCCGTTGATGTCGAGCGCGGTCACCTCGTGTGCGCCCGGCGGGAGTTCGGGGCGGGTCCACTTGGGGCGGGCCTCCCAGATCTGGTCCGCGCCGCGCGAGGTCTGCTTGCGGAGGATGTCGGGGATCCAGGGGTGCGCCACGACGTCGTAGCGGCCGCCTTTGCGGGTCTCGTCCAGCAGGGCCATCGCGTCCGGGATGGCGCGCCTCACCAGCGCGGCGGTGGCGGCTTCCACGTCACCCTCGTGCGCGGCGAGCGCCTCCGTCACGGCTCGGCCGATGGCGTCGGGGGCCTCGGCGGCACTCTGGGCGCGGCGGCCAACCGGGACGAGCTTCATCGGGGTGGCGGGGCGGGTGGGGGCGGCGGGGGGCGCAGGAATGTCTTCGGCTCCGCCCGGGGCAGGACCGCACTCGGCGTGGTCCAAGTGCTGCGGGAAGCCTTCGACTTGATCGGTCGCGGGCTGACCGCACAGGACGCACGGCTTGGGCTCAGGAAGGATCTCGGGGTCCGGATCCGGATCCGGATCCGGAGAGGGCTCAGGCTCGGGATCGGGATCCGGCTGGGACTCCGGCTGCGGAGTGAGCCTCGTGCGTGCGGCCTCCAGGAAGTACGCGTACTTCTCACGGATCCCACCCGTCGGTTCACGGCCGGATTCCCAGCCGCCGACCGTGGCCGGACTCACGCCGATGGCGCGCGCCACCTGTGCCTGGGAGAGGCTGAGGGCGTCACGCAGCGCGCGGCGCTCCTCGGCGGGCGGCAGTTCCACCTCGGGCCCGGAGGCGGCCAGCAGCGCGTCGATCGCGTCGAAGTCGCTCACCGCCGGGCCTCCTTCGGCGCATCGGCCGCGGTGCGGCGCCCGGGCACGGTGCGGCGGCGGTCGGCCGACAGCGCCTCGCACGCGCGCGTGGGACCGGCCAGCAGGTCGAGTACGTCGATGCCGTAGTGCGCGGCGATCGCGTCGCAGTCGTCCAGACTCCAGGCCGCGGTGCCTGACTGACGGCGCGACACCTGTGTCTGGTCGACGCCGAGCACGGCGGCGAGGCTCGCCTGCGTGTCGCCGGTGAGCTGCATCAGCGCGGCCACTGCCGCACGCAGCCGCTCGGTGGAAGACATTCCCATGGCGCCAGCCTATCCAAGGGGGTGGCGACTTCTGCATGCACCACGCGGATTACGCATGTATCCGGGTCAGCACGCATTTTCCAGGAGGGCGACCCGCCAGACGAAAACCTCCGTGCTCGGGGTGCGTTCGGAGAACCGGCCCGACGCGGACGCCTCCCGCAGCAGTCGCCGCAGGTCCGCCTCGAAGCTGTCGCGGCGGGTCCCGAACAGGTGCGGCGCGGAGCTCGACATCGAGAACACGCCCGCGACCACGTCGTCGACCGAGCGTTCCAATGGCTGCCCGCCCGGGACGACAAGGCGCTGCGGTCCGGCGAATCCGGCACGGGCGAGCACCACCCGCTCGCCGCCGGGGGTGCCTTGCGGCAGCACGCCGCGGCCCGCCCGGCGTACCGGGCCCAGGTAGCTTCTGACGAGGTCGCCCACCGCCTCGTGGGGCGGCGCCGGATACGGCAGGTCGTCGACGGCCTGCGCCTCCCGTTCCGCCTCCTCCGCTTGCGGCTTCAGGTCCGAGACGTGCACCAGCGCCCCGCCGGGACGGAGCATGCTCTTGACCGTCGCCGCCACCAGGTCCTGGTCCATCCAGTGGAAGGACTGGCCGAAGGTGGCGACGGTGAACGTGCCCAGCCCGGCGGGCAGGTCTTCCGCCCGGGCCCGCACCCACCGCGTCCGCTCGGCCACTCCCCGCCCGGCGGCATCGCGCTCCGCTTCGGCGATCATCCCGTCGTCCGGATCAACGCCCACGACCTCGCTGAAGAGAGGCGCCAGAGTCAGCGCGAGGGTTCCCGGCCCGCATCCCACATCGAGAAGGCGCCCGCGCCCGTCCAGGTTCAGGGCCTCGGCCAGTGTGGCTGCCAGCCCGGGCGCGTAGGGAAGCCGTCCGCGCGCGTAGTAGGCGGCAGCTCCTTCGAACAGCGTGTCGTCCCACTCCCAACCGGCCACCATGCCAGCCCGCCGCCTCTCGTACTCCCCCGTCGCTCGGGGTCCACACCCGGACCGTACTCTTCGCACATCTGGATCTTTGCCCGCAAGAGGAGTTGCATCAGTGGAGTTTCGGCTGCTCGGAGCGGTTTCCGTCGCCACTGAGGTCGGCGTGCTGCCCCTCGGCCCCGCAAAGCGGCGCAGCCTGCTCGCCGCCCTGCTGCTCAGGCCGAATCACCCGGTCCCGGTGGATCAGCTGACGTACGCGCTGTGGGACGACGAACCGCCCCCGCGAGCTCGCGGCGTCATCCAGGGCCACGTGTCGCGGCTGCGGGTCCTGCTCAACACTGCGGACGCCGACATGTACGGCGTCGAACTGCTCACCCAGGGCACCGCGTACGTCCTGCGAATGCCGGAGTCCCTGCTGGACGCCCACCGCTTCGAGGAGCTGGTGACGCTGGCCCGCAGTCAGCGGGCGCCGGACGACGCCGTGGCGATGTACCAGGAGGCGCTGTCTCTCTGGCAGGGACCCGCGCTGACCGGCGCGTTTCCGAGTCAGCCCTTGCAGGCCGCCGCCCAGGCGCTCGAGGAACTCCGCCTTGCCTCGGTGGAGTCGCTGGCGACGGCCTACTCGCGGATGGGCGAGCACGCCCGGGCCGCCGCGGTGCTGCGCGCGGAGGCGGGCGTCCACCCGCTCCGGGAGTCCTTGTCCGCCGCGCTCGTGCGGGAGCTGCAGCGTGCGGGGCGCCGTTCGGAGGCCCTCGACTGGTTCCACCGCACCCGGCGGCTGCTCGCCGACGAGCTGGGGGTCGATCCGGGCCGGGAGCTGGCCGACGCGTACACGGACGTGCTGCGCGGGGACGACGAGGTGGGTGCGGCTCCGGCCCGGCGGCCCGCCTCGGTCTCCACCTCGACCTCAACCCCGGCCCCGGTCTCAACCTCAGGCTCGACCACAGCTTCACCCTCACCCTCGCCCCCGACCGCAGCTCCAGCCCCAGCCCCAGCCCCAGCTCCCCAGCAGGCGCCCCCGGCGCCGATCCCGCCCTCGCCCCCATCCCCCACCGTCGACCTCCTGCCCCGCATGCCGCGCGGCTTCCACGGTCGTGCCGCCGAGCTCACCGCCCTGTCCCGGGCCGCCGCGGGCGAAGCACCCGTCTGTCTGGTCACCGGGCCCGCGGGCGTCGGCAAGACGGCGCTCGTGGCGCACTGGGCGCACCGCAACCGCGAGCAGTTCCCCGGCGGCCTGCTCTACGCCGATCTGCGCGGCTTCAGCGACACGGGTGAGCCCGCCCTCCTCGAAGTGCTGCGGGAGTTCCTGCTCGCGCTGGGTGTCGCGCCGCGCCGGATACCGGAGTCGGCCGGTGGCGCGTCCGCGCTGTTCCGGTCCCTGTGCGCCGACCGTCGGCTCCTCGTCGTACTCGACAACGCCCGAGCGTCCGCGCAGGTCAGAGAGCTGCTGCCGGGAGGGGCCGAGTGCGTCACCGTGGTGACGAGCCGGTACCGGCTGCGTGGTCTCATCGCCTCCGACGCGGCCCGGCCCGTCCCCCTCGACGTACTCGAACCGGAGGACAGCACCGCGCTGCTCGCCGCGGTGCTCGGCCAGGAACGGGTGCTCGCGGAAGAGGTGGCCGCCCGCCACCTCGCGGAGCTGTGCGGCGGGCTGCCGCTCGCGCTGCGGGTCGCGGCCGCCAGGCTGGCGGACCAGCCCGACTGGCCGCTGAGCGCGATGAGCGCCGAACTGTCCGACGAGTCACGGCGGTTGAACCTCCTGGACGTGGAGGACACCGGCGTCAGGGCAGCGTTGCGGCTGACCGTGCGGCGGCTGCCGGGTGACGCCGCGCACCACTTCGCCCATCTCGGGCAGCACCCGGGCACGCACGTCGACCGGTACGCGGCCGCGGCTCTCGCGGGGACGGACCCGGAGGCGGCGGGCGCCGCACTGGACAAGCTCACCGCCGCGCACCTCGTGATCCGGACCGCGCCGGACCGCTGGACGCTGCACGATCTCGTACGGCTGTACGCGCGCGGTCTGGAAGCAGGGCCCGACGCCCTGGTGCGCGGGCTCGACCACAGTGTGGCCACGGCGCTGGCCGCCGCCGACGCGGCCGAGCCCGGTGACGAGTCGTGCTTCACGCTGCCCACGGACTTCCGTACGCCGCAGGCCACGAGGGAGTTCGCCGACCGTGAGCAGGCCATGGCCTGGTACGCGGCCGAGCGCGACGACCTGACGTCGGCGGCGTCCGCCGCGCGCGCCGCGGGGCTGCACGGCAGGACGTGGCGGATCGTCCTCGCGCTGTGGCCGCAGATCGTGTGGCGGGTGCGGGACGACTGGGCTCCCTTGTTGCGCACGGCACTTGAGGCGGCGCGGGCCGACGGGGACGCGCGGGCCGAGTCGCGGGTGCGCGCACTGCTCGGATGGGTCCTGACGGAGGAGGGCCGCACCTCCGAGGCGCTGGCCCATCTGGAGGCCGCGCCCGTGCTCGCCGCCCAGGTGGGCGACCGGCGCGGCGAGGCGACCGCGCTGATCAACCTGTCGCTCGCGCAGTCCGAACTCGGCAGTCCCGAGGAGGCCGCCGAGGGGTGCGCGCTGGCCGCGGAGCTCGCCCACAGCGTCGGCGACCGGAGCACCGAGCGCCTCGCGCTGTACCACCTCGCCCGGCACCGCCTCGACGCCAGGGAGTGGCGGCCCGCTTTCGAGACGGCGGTCGCCGCGCTCGACCTCGACAGCCCCTCGGAGGCGTCGGCGGCGGCCCGGGTGCTGCTGCGGACCGTGATCGGGGAGGCGCTGCTCGGCATGGGCGACGAGGCCGAGGGGATCCGGCGGCTGGAGAGCGCGGCCCGCGAAGCCGAGTCGTCCGGCTACGACGACGGCGCGGTCCGCGCGCTCGGGGCACTGCTGCGGGTGTCGGCGGACGCGGGGCTGCAGGCGCGGTACGACACGGCGATGGTGCGGCTGATGGCTCGGGCGTGACTCGTGCGCGCGGCGGGTACGGGTGCGCCCGAGGTCACACCCGGTCGGAGCCTCCGTCAGGCCGGGCGACCCCGGCCGTCCGCCTCACTCCGCGGGTCTCCCGGGTGCCGACTCCTCCGCACCGCGGGCCGCGTGCTCGGTGAGCTGCTGGTTCACCTCGCGGGTCTGCTCGGTCAGCTGGCGGGCCCGCGCCTCGGCCTGGTCCGCCCGCGCGTTGATGCGGGCGATGTCGTCCTCGATGACCTTGAGGGCCATCTCCGTCGCGGCATCCGCGTCCTGCGGCGGGAGGTCGCCGGGAAGAGCCTCCAGCGCGCTCTTCACCGCCGGGATGCCGCCGCGTTCGTGAATTTCTTTCCAGAACTCGTAGTCCATTGCGCCATCTTGGCCGATCGGGCGGCGTCGACGCGAACGGCGGCCGGGGCGCCCGCACGGCGCCCGTGCCGCACCGTCGTCTCTAGGACGTGGGCGCGGCAGGCGTACGGGCGCGGGCGGGCGTGCTGAAGTCCAACAGGTCCTCGGCCGTCTGCTGGGTCTCCTCCGCGGCCTTGCGGGCCGTGGCGACAACGTCGCCGTGTTCCTGGATGAGCGTGTGGTAGATCGGCGCCTGGGTGGCGTCATTGGCCGGCATGACCTGCGGCTCCTTGTTCGGTGACGGTGTAGCTCAGTCGGCCGTGGGTGGCCGACCCGCGACCTTACGCGAACTCGGTACGTCCGTGGCACCCGACCCCGATCATGAGACGGCCGCTTGTGACCACCTTCACACGCAGGGGCCGCAGGGTCCGAAGGGACCCCGGGCGACCTAGGGTGACTCCGTGCGCGAGGAGAGCCGCGACGAGAGCCGCGAGAAGAGCATCGAGGTGGCGCCCGTCGTACGCCGCCGGGCCGAGCGGCTCGGGCCGGTCGGTGAGAAGTGGCTGGCGGAGCTGCCCGCGCTGATTGCCGACCTCGAACGTCAGTGGTCCGTCGCCGTCGGACCGCCGCTCCGGGCGGGCGCGGGCGGCTACGTGGCCCGGGCCCGCACCGACGGCGGAGCTGCCGTGGTCCTCAAGCTGGCCCTGCCCGAGGCCGAGGGCGCGGGGCAGATCACGACCCTGCTGCGCGCCGGAGGCCGCGGCTACGTGCGTGTGCTGAACCACGACACCGACCGGTTCGCCCTGCTCATGGAGCACCTCGGCGAACCCCTGTCCGAGCTCGCCCTCGCGCCCGAACAGCAGATCGCCGCCCTGTGCGCGACGCTGCGCCGGGCCTGGCGGGTTCCGCGCTCCCCCGGGCCCGCGGAGACCGCAGCGGCGGACAACAAGGCCACCGCGCTCGCCGTGCTCGTCGAGCAGCTGTGGAAGGACCTGGGGCGCCCCTGTTCCGTGGCCGCGTACGACAAGGCCATGGTGTACGCCGAGCGTCGCGCCGCCGCGCACTGCCCGTCCCGAGCAGTGGTCGTCCACGGCGATCCCCACCCGGACAACCTGCTGCGCGTGCCGACGCCACGTGCGGGGGCGGAGAGCGGATTCGTCTTCGTCGACCCCGACGGCTTCCTCGCCGACCCTTCGTACGACCTCGGCGTGGTGCTGCGCGACTGGTGTGCCGAGCTGCTGAACGGCGACGCGCCGCGGCTGGCGCGTCGCTACTGTGCACTGCTGGCCGAGGAGTGCGGTGCCGACGCCACCGCGGTGTGGGAGTGGGGCTACCTCGAACGCGTCTCGACTGCGCTCTACCTCCTCGCCCACGGGGCGGAGGCAGCGAGCCGCCCGTACTTCGAGACGGCGGAAATCCTCGCGGACAAATCACGTGCCGTGCCGGACTCCGCCCTGTTACGGTCCCCGACATGAACAAGCGCGCTGCGATGACGACGACGCCGGAGAGTGTCCCGGCGCGCTGACCGATGTCTGAGTCCGAAGCCCCGGGGCGAGTGCCCCGGGGCTTCTGCTTGCGGTCACTCGCCTCACGTCCGCGAGGAGACCGCCATGAGCAATGCGACCCACGACCACGACCAGCCCCGCGCCCACGACCACGACCACGACCACCGCAAACTCGGGCGCGAGCTCGGCCTGTTCGGCACCGATCCGCTGTTCGGTGCGGGACTTCCTTACTGGCTGCCGGACGGCGCGGCCGTGCGGCACGCCTTGGAGGAGTACATCCGCGACGCCGAGCGGCGTGCGGGCTACCGGCACGTGTACTCGCCGGTGCTCGGCAAGCGGGAGTTGTACGAGATCTCGGGGCACTGGTCGCACTACAGCGACGACATGTTCCCGCCGATGGACGTGGGCGGCGAGCAGATGGTGCTGCGACCGAGCCTGTGCCCACACCACGCGGTGATGTACCGCTCCCGCTCCCACAGCTACCGCGAGCTGCCGCTGCGCATGGCCGAGACCGGCGGTATGTACCGCGCGGAACTCTCCGGCGTGCTGGGCGGGTTGAACCGGGTCCGTGCCATCCACCTCAATGACGCGCACATCTTCTGCACCTTGGACCAGGTCGCCGACGAGGCGCGCGTCGCCCTGGAGATGATCCGCTCCGCGTACGACGCGCTCGGCATCCGTCCGGCCCGCTTCCGGCTCTCCTTGCCGGGCCCCGGCGGCAAGTACGTCGCCGACCCCGAGAAGTGGCGCCGGTCCACCGCCCTGCTCACCGAGGTGCTCGACAGCTCCGGACTGCCCTACGAGGCCGCCGAGGGAGAGGCCGCGTTCTACGGGCCGAAGATCGACGTCCAGGTCGTCGACGGGGCGGGCCGCGAGTCCACCCTCTCCACCGTTCAGGTCGACTTCCACCAGCCCGAGCGTTTCGATCTGCACTACATCGGGGCGGACGGCGCCAAGCACCGGCCGGTGATGGTCCACCGCAGCATCATCGGCAGCGTGGAGAGAGCGGTCGCCCATCTCATCGAGCAGCACGGCGGCGCGTTCCCCGCCTGGCTCGCCCCCGTCCAGGTGGCGGTCCTGCCGGTCTCCGAGGCCCAATTGCCGGGCGCCGAGCGGCTGCTGCAGCGGTGCGCGGAGCTCGGGCTGCGGGCCGAGCTCGCCGGTCCGGAGCTCGGGAGCCTGAGCGCGCGCGTCCGGGCGGCCCGTCTCGTGCCCTACCAGGCCGTGATCGGCGCCAAGGAGGACGCCGACGACCTGGTCGCGCTGCGGCTGCGCGACGGCCGACGCGTCGATCCGCTGCCCGCCGCCGAGGCGCTGGCCCGCATCGGCTCCCTGATCGGGGCGCACCGCGCCGAGCTGTGGGACTGAGGGGGGCTAGAAGCAGGGCAGGGGTCAGAGCGCGCCGATGACCAGCGTCAGGCCCATGACCGTCATCGTCGCGGCGATCAGGAAGTCCAGCGCCCGCCAGGACGCGGGCCGCGCGAAGAAGCCGCTCAGCAGCCGCGCGCCGTAGCCGAGCGCGGCGAACCAGCACACGCTGCCCAGCATCGCGCCCGCCCCGAAGGCCCAGCGCAGCGTGTCGTGACCGGCGGCGACCGAGCCGAGGAGGAGGACGGTGTCGAGGTAGACGTGCGGGTTGAGCCAGGTCATGGCGAGGCAGGCGAGCAGGGCGCCGCGCCGTGACCCGGCCGTCGCGCCCGTGGCCGTCATGGCGGTGGGGCGCAGGGCCCGGCGTGCGGCGAGCACGGCGTACGAGAGGAGGAAGCCTCCGCCTATCAGGCCGACGAGGGTCAGCGCGGGCGGCCAGGCCGTGACCACGGTGCCGACTCCGGCCACGCCCGCCGCGATGAGCACCATGTCGGATACGGCGCAGATGGCCACCACGCTGAGCACCGACTGACGTCGGATGCCCTGGCGCAGCACGAAGGCGTTCTGCGAGCCGATGGCGACGATGAGCGAGAGTCCGGTGCCGAATCCGGCAGCCGCGGCGGTCAGTGCTGTTCCCATGGCATCGACGTTAAAGATCATTGATGCCTTAAGTACAGGTAAGGATTCTGATGTAGCTTAAGCAATCGTGATGTCATCTTCTGGAGGCGCGGCATTCAAGTCCGGGGCGCTGTCGGAGCTGCCGCTGGAGCATGTGCGCACGCTCCTCGCCGTCGTCGACGAGGGCACCTTCGACGCCGCCGCTGCCGCCCTGCACGTCACGCCACCGGCGGTCAGTCAGCGCGTGAAGGCGTTGGAGCGCCGGACCGGCCGTGTCCTGCTCATGCGTACGAAGCCGGTGCGGCCCACCGAGTCGGGGCAGGTCGTCGTGCGGTTCGCCCGGCAGCTGGCCCGCCTCGAACGGGACGCGCGTGCCGAGCTCGGGATCAGTGACACGGGCGAGCCCGCCGTGCTGCCGGTCGCGGTGAACGCCGACTCGCTCGCCACCTGGTTCATGTCCGCGCTGGCCCGGATCCCGGACGAGCTGCGGATCTGCTTCGAGCTGCGCCGCGAGGACGAGGACCACACGACGTCGCTGCTGCGCGAGGGTTCGGTGATGGCGGCGGTGACGTCGTCGCCGGACGCGGTGTCGGGCTGTACGGTGCGGCGGCTTGGACGGATGCGGTATCTGCCGGTCGCCTCGCCCGAGTTCGTGGCGCGGCGGCTCGGCGACTGGCCGCGCGTGCCGCTCGGGGAGGTCCTCGCGGATGCTCCCGTGATGTTCTTCGACCGCCGCGACTGTCTGCAGGACGACTTCGCGCGCAAGGTGACGGGTGGGCGCGGCGCGAGCCCGCTGCGGCACTACGTCCCCTCGTCGCGTGGCTTCGTCGAGGCGATCGAGGCGGGCCTCGGCTGGGGCGTGGTGCCGCAGGCGCAGGCCGAGCCGCTGCTTCGCGCAGGCACGCTGGTCCTGCTCGATGCCGAGCGCGTGGTGGACGTACCCCTGTTCTGGCAGCAGTGGAAGCTCGACTCCCCCGCGCTCGCCGCGATGGCGGACGCGGTGGTCGCCGCGGCCGCGACCGCACTGGACCGGTGACACGGGGCGAACAGAACGTGCGGTGTACGCGAGTCCTGTCTAGCGTCACTGGCATGAACACTGATCCGCAGAGTTACGAGCTGCTGTTGGTGCCCGAGTTCACCGCGGGCGACGGGGCGGGGGCGGGCGGCTCCGCCGGGGCGCTGCGTTCCGCGGTGGTGGTGGCCACCGGGAAGACCGGTGCATCCGGCTATCCGCGGTACGTGGGGGACGGCATGGAGGCCGACATCGACCCCGAGACCCGGTCGGTCGAGGCCGTACTCGTCGACGGGTCCGAACTGGACTACGGATTGTCGGTGCGGGTCGCCCCTGCGGAGTGACAAAAAGAATCGGCGTGTCAAGAATTCCGCCGCACTGTTTATACGGATGTATGCAATACGAATCATTCACGCTGGCTTGAACAGATCGCTTTCCGTGGGGCTCACAGGTCGACCGGGTAGGCTTCGGTCCGCCAAAAGACAACATGAGTAAACCTCCTGCCGACCACGTGGGGAGCTGGTCATGCGACCGGGCGAGCGGATCGGGGGCCTCGTTCAGTCCCTCTCGGAACACCTCGTCAACAATGTCGAGGAACAAATGCTGGAGGGCGCGCGCCGCGATTTCCTCCAGAACGGATTCACCAAATTACCCTTCTTGGTGCCCGACCCCGTGAAGTCGTCGGTCGCGGCCGAAATAGAAGATCTTGTCGCCGAACACGGCGTGCGGCGCGGAATGAGCTTCAAGGAAACCGGCGGCACGCCCCGGCTGATGCGCAATGTCCGCCATCGCGAAATCAGCGAGCACGGGGACGTGATTCCACAGGTGTACGCGTCCACCGACCTGCTCGGCGCCCTGGGAAGGGTCGCCGGAGAGCCGGTGCTCACGTGTCCCTACGAGCCGGAGCGCTATGTGATCACCGAGCTGGAGCAGTCCGGTGACACGCACGGGTGGCACTGGGACGACTACAGCTTCGCGCTCGTCTGGGTCGTCGCCTGTCCGCCCGCCGAGCACGGCGGGTTCGTCCAGTGCGTGCCCCGCACGTACTGGAACAAGGAGGACCCGCAACTGCACCAGCAGTTCATCGCACAGCCCATCCACTCCTTCGAACTGCAGCCGGGCGACCTCTACTTGATGCGCACCGACACCACCCTGCACCGCGTCTACCCGCTCACCCGCGGCCGCCGCCTCATCATCAACATGGGCTACGCGTCCCGTGCCGACCTGCACAAACCGATCAGCCACGAAACCATGGACGGGCTCTGGAACGGCTCACGCAAAGACCAGGCGGAGCAGACCGTATGACCCCAGTGGAGGGGGCCGCGCCGGAGGCGTCCGAGCCCCCTCGACTGGTCCGCCAGTTGGACACCTCGGGGCTCGTGGCGCACTATGTCACCTCCGTGATGGGCGCGGGCGTGCTGCTGATTCCCGCTCTCGCCTGGGCCGAGGCGGGACCGCTTTCCCTGGTCGCTTGGGGGGTGCTGATCCTCTACAGCTATCCCTTCGCCCTCGTCTTCGCGAAACTGTCCGTACGGCATCCCACGAGCAAGGGCGTCGCCCAGTTCGTGGAGGCGGCATTCGGCGCCCGGGCGGGCCGGATCGCCGCCGTCTTCCTCCTCCTCACGCTGCTCGCGGGCAATCCGGTACTGGGGCTCGCGGCCGGGCGCTATCTGCTCGCGGCCGTCGATCCCGCGGCGTCGAACCGGGCTTCCCTCCTCGCGGGCGCCGCCGTCATCGTGTTCTGCGTCGCGCTCAACCTCTGGGGAATCAAGGTGAGTACGCGCGTCCAGATGACGGTTCTCGGCTGCGTGGTGCTGCTGCTCGCCGTCGTCATCTGTCTGGCTCTTCCCAAGGGGGACTACGGACGTCTCGCGCCGTTCGCCCCGCACGGCTGGAGTTCCCTCGGCAGTACGTTGCTCATCTGCTTCTTCGGGTTCATCGGCTGGGAGAACGCGGCCCCGGTGGCCGAGGAGGTGCGGGATCCAGGACGCACCTTTCCCAGAGGGATTCTCTATGCCGTCAGTTGTGTGGGTCTCCTGTACTTCGCCATGGCGTTCACCGTCTCCGTGGCGCTGCCCGAGACGTCCGCGGGCCAGTCCGATCTGACGGCGTTCGTGCGGCTCCTCCAGGTCGCCACGGGGTCGGGGCTGGAGAGCACCGGCTATCTCATCGCGGGAGTCCTGCTGCTGCTCACCACCAACGCCTGGTGCCTGGGCACTTCCCGCGTCGTCTTCGCGCTCGCCAGGGACGGCATCCTGCCGACCGGGCTCAGCCGCCTCTCCCGACCGGGCAAGGTCCCGGCGCGCGCCGTTCTCGCGCTCCTGCCCGGCTACGCCGTACCGGTCCAGCTCCTCCTGGCCACCGACTCCGGCGAGACGACGCTGATCAAGGCGTCGTCGGCGACCTACCTGCTCATCTTCCTCATGGCCTTCCTCTCCGCCGCCCGTCTCCTCCCCCGGGGCCGCACTGCCCGCCTGAACCTCGCGCTCATCGCCTCCACCGTCGCCATGCTGCCGTTCCTCGGCGTCAGCGTGGCCGTGGCGCTGACGATGCTGCTCGTCTCCGTCGTCGCCGAGCGCTGGCTGCGCAGGCGCGTCCCTCCCTCCACCGAGACAGGAGTACTCACGTGACCGCGCGACACATCCTGCGCATACAGGACCTCTCCGCCAAGGAAATGTGCTCCCTGCTCGACCTCGCCGAAGCGATGAAGCGCGGCGACGACTCGCGCGCCCATCTGGCGGGCCGCTGCATCGGCCTGCTCTTCAACGTGCCCTCCACCAGAACCCGGGTCTCCTTCCAGGTCGCCGCCTCCCAACTCGGCGCCGACAGCTACCCGTACGGGGTGGAAGAGCTGCGGCTCGCCAACCGCGAGTCGATCGAGGACACCATCGGCGTACTCAATCGCTATCTCGACGCCCTCGTGGTGCGCTGGTACGACATGAACGAGTACGGCGCGGGGCACCGCCGGCTGCGCGCGATGGCCGAGCAGGCGACGATTCCCGTCATCAACGCGCTGGACGACGAGGAGCACCCGTGCCAGGTCCTCGCCGACCTGATGACGCTGCGGGAGCTGTTCGGTGCGCAGGTTCCGGCCAAACGGATCGTGTACGCGTGGTCCTATTCGCCGCGGCAGAAGACCCCCGGCGTCCTACACTCCTCGATGATGGCCGCGGCCCTGCTCGGGCACCGCATCACCGTCGCGCATCCGCCCGGCTTCGCCCCCGAGGAGCGCGTGACCCGAGCCGCCAGGGAGGTCGCCGCAGGCACCGGCGCGAGCGTCGAGCTCACCCACGACCTGGAGGCGGCCGTCCGCGGCAGCGCCGCCGTGTACACCCTGAGCTGGAAGTCCCCCACGCTCGTCGGCCAGGAAGAGATCCAGTCGCGGACGCGGCTCGCGGACCGGTGGCGGATCACCGCGCCGCTGATGCAACTGGCCGACGACGACGCGGTGTTCCTCGACTGCATGCCCACCAACCGGGGCGAGGAGGTCGACGCCGAGGTCAAGGACGGGCCGCGGTCGAAGATCTTCCAGCAGGCGGAGAACCGGCTGCACACCCAGAAGGCCCTGCTCACCCAGCTGTTCGACGGAACGCTCACGGGAGGCAGTCGATGAGGGCGGGACGATCGGGCGCACGGGTGGCGCTGGTCACCGGGGGCGGCGGTGGCATAGGCGGCGCCGTCGCGCGGCGGCTCGCGGACGAGGGAGCGGCCGTCGCGGTCGTCGACCGGGACCGCGAGGCGGCGGCCGTGGCCGACCGCATCCGTGCCGACGGCGGAGTCGCCGAGTCGTTCCTGTGCGACGTCTCCGACGAGGACGACGTCCTGGCGCTCGTGAAGGAGGTCGTCGGCAGGCTCGGCGGCATCACGGACGTGTGCTGCGTCGCGGGGAGCATCCGGCGGGGAACGGTGCAGGACCTGTCCCTGGAGGACTGGCACAGGTCGTTCGCGGACAACGTGGACTCGGTCTTCCTCGTGTGCCGGGCGGTGCTTCCGCTCATGGAGCGGGCCGGACGCGGCAGCATCGTCACCGTCGCCTCCGGCTGGGGGCTGCGCGCCGGGGAGAAGGCAGCCGCGTACTGCACGGCCAAGGCGGGCGTGGTGATGCTGACCCAGGCGATGGCGCTGGACCACAGCCCCGCGGGCATCAGGGTCAACTGCGTCGCGCCGGGCGACACCCGAACCCCCATGCTGGCCCGTGAAGCGCGCCAACTGGGCCAGTCCGACGCCGAGTTCCTCGCCGAGGCCGCCGAACGGCCGCTGGGCCGGATCGGGACGCCCGAGGACATCGCCGCCGCGGTCGCCTTCCTCGCCGGTCCCGACGCCGACTTCGTCACGGGCAGCGTGCTCACGGTCGACGGCGGGGGCAGCGTCTGAGACACCGCAGCACTGCGGGCGGCGTCGGGCGATACGTGCTCAGCCGGGCAGCGGTGAGACGGGGCGTTCGAAGAACGTCTCCAGGGAGACCGTGGCCTGTGTGCCGCTGACCCCTTCGATCGCGTACAACCGGCGCAGCACGTCCTGCAGTTGCACGGTCGTCGCCGTGCGGATCTTCACCAGGACCGAGGCGCTGCCCGCGATGACGTGCGCCTCCTGTATCTCGGCGATCGCCGCGAACGCTTCGGCGGACTCCCCCATCCACGCCGTCGATTCGACCATCACGAAGGCGAGCACCCCGCGGTCGAGCGCCGCGGGGTCCACCTCGATGGTGGTGCGCCGGATGACTCCGCGCTCACGGAGCTTGCGCACCCGCTCGTGGGCGGCGCCCGCGGAGAGACTCGCCCCCTTGCCGAGAGCGGCGTACGAGATGGTCGCGTCCTCCTGGAGGAGCGCGATCAGCCGACGGTCGATGTCATCCACGGTCACCATGGCGCAACCATACATCGTTCTGACATAGTCATGATCGACCGAACATCATTCAGCTTCAGGCCACCTAGGGGTATCCATGTCCGGCAATGACAGCACCTCCCTGTACGAGATCCTGGACGAGCGGTTCCGTACCGGACGGTGTGCGAACGGGGACGACCGGCTCGAGCGGCTCCACGGGGGCTGCCGGTGGGCCGAAGGGCCGCTCTACCTCCCCGCCTGGCGCCAGCTCGTCTGGAGCGACATCCCGAACGACCGGCTGCTGCGCTGGGACGAGGCGACCGGCGCGGTCTCCGTCTTCCGCTCGCCCGCCGGGCACATCAACGGCAACACCCTCGACCGCGAGGGCCGCCTCATCAGCTGCGAGCAGGGCAACCGCCGGGTCACCCGCACCGAGCCCGACGGCCGGATCACGGTGCTCGCCGAGCGGTACGAGGGCAAGCGGCTGAACAGCCCGAACGACGCGGTCGTCCGCTCGGACGGATCGGTGTGGTTCTCCGACCCCGACTTCGGCATCACCAGCGACTACGAGGGATACCGCGCCGAGCCCGAGCTCGACGGCCTGAACGTGTACCGGATCGACCCGTCGACGGGCGAGGTGCGCCTGGTCGCGGACGGCTTCGGGGCGCCGAACGGGCTCGTCTTCTCGCCCGACGAACGGCAGTTGTACGTCTCCGACACCCGCGGCGGCTGCATCCGGGTCTTCGACGTGCGCGAGGACGGCACGCTCTCCGACGGCAAGGTGTTCGCCGAGGCCAAGGACGGCGTCAGCCGGTTCGACAACATCCGCTTCGACGACGGCGGCCGCTTGTGGGCCGCCGCCATCGAGGGAGGGGTGCACTGCTACGACCCCGACGGCACCCTGATCGGGCGGCTTCGGGTACCGGAGCCGGTGTCGAACATCGCGTTCGGCGGCCCGAAGAACAACCGCCTGTTCATCACCGCGACCAGCTCGCTGTACTCACTGGTCATGGCCGTCACCGGGCTGCCGCGCGTGCGCCGCTGAGCGGTACCTCAGAAGCGGACGTCGGAGCAGGCGTAGAAGGCGTTGCCGGTGTCCGCGATGGTCCATACGCCGAGGATGATGTGCTGCCCGGTCTTCTGGGGCAGGACACCGTCATGGGTGACCGTGGAGCCGGGCTGACGGCCGCCGAAGGGCACCGCGAGGAATGGCTGCAGTTCCAGGTCGGCCCTGGTCAGCGGCTTGGTCGGGTCCCAGCCGTCCTTGGTGATGTAGTAGCGGAAGTCGGTCGTGGCGTGGCGGGCGGTGATGCGCCAGAGGAAGGTGTGGTTCTGGCCCGCGGTCAGCTTGGTGGTCGGCCACTTCCCGCCCCGCGGGTCGTCCAGTTCGTGGAAGCGCCCGATGCCGCCCGAGCAGATATTGCCGTCCTGGGGCCCACGCGCGGGGAACCCCTTGGGACCCTCCACGCTCGGCGGCTCCCACTGGATCTGGCCGCAGTTCTTGACGGTGCCGTTGCCGCACAACTGCTGGCGGCTGACGGGCGAGTCGGTGTAGCCGTGGGCCTGGGCGCTGCCGCTGGTGGCCAGCATGGCCGAACCGGCGAGGCCGAGGCCCAGGAGTAACGAGGTGAGTTTGTTTCTCACGAGGGGCTCCCGTGGTCCGAGGATGCGGTTGGGGCGGACGCACACCTCTGGAGCACCACCGATCGAACCCTGAGGAGCGGGGCGGCGGTGCGGGGACAACCGGAGGGCACACGTCCGACGCGGTCTAGACCAAGTCCGAGACTAGCCCCACGAGTTGGGCATGTCCATACCAATGGAGTCCCACGGTCGATGACCGTGGGACTCCGTCCGCCGGTGCCCCGCACCGCTCACTCCGTGGCTTCCGCCTCCACCGGCTTGGGGATGAGGAAGGACGTCACGAAGGCCGCCGCGATGAGGGCGACTCCGGCGATCATGCCTGCCGTGTATCCGGCGGGAGAGGTCTTGTCGGCCGGTTCCGCGGCGGTCTGCACGGCGTACAGGACGGCGAAGCTGAGGCCCGCGCCGAGGTTGAAGGCGCCCGCGTTCAGGCCGGGCAGGAAGCCGGGGTTCTCCTTCGGGGAGAGCACGATGCCGAGGCCGTTGAGGACGATGTTGCCCACGCCCGCGTAGGTGACGCCGATGAGGATCGACGCGGCGAGGAGCAGCAGCCGCGAGTCGGCGTGCAGCGTGAACAGCATCAGGGTGACCGTCACGGCCGAGCCGATGAGGCCGAAGCGCAGGATGCGCCCGTAGCCGTACGTGGCGGCGAGGCGTCCCGCGATGGGTCCCATGGCGAGGCCCGCGAGGGCGTACGGCGTCAGGGTCCACCAGGCGGATTGCTCGGCGCTCATGCCGAACCCTGCCTGGGCGTCCTGGGCGAAGGCCGGGATCATGCCGTTCATCACGGCGAACACGCCGGTCATGGTGAGGACGGTGGTGAGCAGCAGGGCCCAGGTGGAGCGCTGGCGCAGATGGCGGGTGGCGACCAGGGGGTGGCTGCTGCGGTCCTCGACGCGCCAGAACAGGGCGAAGGCGACGGCGGTGACGACGAAGAGGCCGACGACGAGCGGCCAGTTCGCGTTGCCGAGCTTGCCCGCCTCGTTCAGGGCGATCAGGGCCGCGCCGACCGAGATGACCAGGAGGGTGACTCCGGGCCAGTCCATGCGGCTGTCCGCGCTGTCGGCGGAGAGGGCCGCCTTCGACTCGGGGGTGAGGGTGGCGACGAGGAGCGTGGCGATCGCGGCGACACCGGCCATGGCCCAGAACACCGACTGGAAGCCGTGGTGGTCGGCGAGGTAGCCGCCGGCCAGGGAGTCGACGCCCGCGATGCCGCCGTTGACGGCGGTGATGACGCCGAGGAGCGTGCCGTACTTCTTCGGCTCGTGGACCTCGTTGCGCAGCATGATGAGGCAGAGCGGCACGGTGGGACCGGACACGCCCTGGATGACGCGGCCCGCGAAGAGCATCGGCACGCTCTCGGCGAGGGCGGCGACGACGCAGCCGACGACCATGAGCGCGAGCATTCCGGCGAGCACCTTGCGCCGCCCGACGAGGTCGCCGAGGCGGGGCAGGAAGAGCGAGAAGAGCGCGGCCGAGGTGAAGAACGCGGTCTGGGTCAGTCCGATCTCCGCGGAGGTCGCCCCGAGGGAGTCCTCGATGTTCTTCAGGGCGGGGCTGAGCATGCTCGCGTTGAGCTGGAAGGCGAAGCAAGCCGCGAGGAGCGCGGTGACCAGGACCCCGATGCGCACCGGCCGGGAGCCGCGGGCGCCGCCCGGAGCGGCGGCGGGTTCGGTGAGGGCGTTCATGCGCTGACGTCGCCGATCCGCTCGAGGGCGTCCACGATCAGGTCCCAGAAGCGCTTGTGGTCCAGGTCGACGGCGACCTGGGTGGTGCAGTCGTCGGGGGCGGGCGCGCGGAAGTCCGTCACGGTCATGCCGAGGGTGAGGGTGCCGGTGAGCTCGATGTCCACGGGGGCCTTGCGGACGGTCATGACGCTCGGGTCGATGACGTAGGCGACGGCGCACGGGTCGTGGACCGGCGGGGCGTCGAAGCCCTGGGCCTCCAGGTACATGGCGCCGAAGAAGTCGAGGAGCTCGTTGACGAAGAGGGCGGGCTTAGTGCCGACCTGCGCGATGCGCTCGACGACCTCGGGGGTGGCGAGGGCCTGGTGGGTCAGGTCGAGGCCGACCATCGTGACCGGCCAGCTCTCGTTGAAGACGATGTGCGCGGCCTCGGGGTCGATCTTGATGTTGAACTCGGCGACCGGGCTCCAGTTGCCCACGTGGTAGCCGCCGCCCATCAGAACGACCTCGCGGACGCGCTCGACGATGCGGGGCTCCTTGCGGGCGGCCAGGGCGATGTTGGTGAGGCCCGCGGTGGGGACGATGGTGATCTCGCCGGGCTCGTGGGCCATGACCGTGTCGATGATGAGGTCGACGGCGTGGCGCTCGTCCAGGGCCAGGGTCGGCTCGGGCATCACCGGGCCGTCGATGCCGCTCTCGCCGTGGATGTCGGGGGCGGTCTCCACGTCGCGGACGAGGGGGCGGGGGCAGCCCGCGGCGAAGGGGACGCCGGTGATGTTCGCGATGCGGGCCACCGAGAGGGCGTTGCGGGTGACCTTCTCCAGGGTCTGGTTGCCCACGACGGTGGTGACGGCTACCAGGTCGACATCCGGGTTTCCGTGCGCCAGGAGCATGGCGATCGCGTCGTCATGTCCGGGGTCGCAGTCCAGGATGATCTTTCGGGGCATCGCGGAACCTCTTTGTTCGGCTGAGCTGACGCCGCGTGGCGGGACGCTGCGCGGCGACGGCTCGGGAAAACGTTCTCCCAAGACTGTGTGCACCGGTGCGAATTATGTCAATGGTCAACGACACACCCCGGCAAACTCGCCCGGAACGGACATGGTTCTAGGGGGCACCAGCGCGTACAGAATTGGTTCAACAGGGAGAATACGCCCGGAAAATCGGGCCTGGTGACGCCGATGGCCCGCTGATAACGTTTGCCGAAACGCATCGAAGGGTGGGCGCGGCGTGGCCGACGTAACGCTGAGAGACGTGGCCCGGGCCTCCGGCTGCTCCGTCGCCACGGTCTCCCGGGTCCTTGCGGGCACCCGCCCCGTCGGCGCCGAGACCGCCCGCCGGGTCCGCGCGGCCGCCGAGGCGCTCGGCTACCGGCCGAACCACGCGGCCCGCGCCCTGCGCAGCCGCACCACGGGCACGGTCGGACTCGTCCTGCCGCAGATCACGAACCCCTTCTACCCCACGCTGGTCCGGGAGTTGACGCACGCCCTGCACGCCGAGGGGCGCGCCGTGCTGCTCGCCGACTGCGACGACGACCCGGTGGCGGAGGCGGAGTACATCGCCGACCTGCTGGGTCGGCAGGTCGACGCGCTCCTGGTGATCCCGGCGCACGAGGAGCGCAGCAGGGAGGCGGTGACCGCGGCGGCCGCCCGGGTGCCGCTCGTCCTGATGGACCGGGGCTGCGGGCCCGCCGTCGCCGACTCCGTGGCGGTGGACAACTCCGCGGGCATGGCCCTCGTCCTCGATCACCTGGCCGCCACGGGCCGCCGTCGCGTCTGCTTCCTCGGCGCGGCGGGCACGGCCTCGACCGCCGCCGAGCGACGCGGTGCCTACGCAGCCGGTGCCGCCGCGCTCGACCCCGGGGCGCCGGACCGGGTGGCCCTCGGCGACTTCTCCGTGGAGTGGGGCCGGGCCGCGGTCGACGAGGTGTGGCCCACCCGGCCCGACGCCCTCGTCTGCGCGAACGACCTGATCGCCGTCGGCGCGCTGCAGCGCCTGCAGCAGCTCGGCGTCGACGTACCCGGCGAGGTCGCCGTCACCGGCTTCGACGACATCCCGATGGCGGCGCTCTCCGCACCCGGCATCACCACGGTCCGCCAGCCGGTGGCCGAGCTGGCCGCGGAGGCGGCCCGCCTGCTGGCCCGGCGCCTCGCCGGGGGCGAGGAGGGCCCGCGGCAGGCGATACGGCTGGCGCCCGAGCTGGTGGTGCGCGAGTCGAGCGGACCGATCCGTGATCGCCGCTGAGCCCTTCACCGCGTAACTGCGCGTCCAAGGCTGTTACTTGCGTCATGCCGACTTGAACCTGACATTGATGTCAAGGAATAGCTTGGCGCTGTCCTCGACCGAACACCGGGCGAGAACAGCGCTAAGGAGTCTGCGATGAGCACAGCCCTGGGGTACCGAGCCTTCGGTGCCGCCGACGTCCACGAGTTCTTCGACCGGCCCGTTCCGACGCCCGGCCCTTCAGAAGTCCTGGTCCGCGTCGCGGCCGCGGGAGTCAATCCGCTCGATCACCTGCTCCGGTCCGGACACGTCAGGGAGCTGAACGGCCACGTGCCCTTTCCGCAGGTCCTGGGAATGGAGGCGGCGGGCACCGTCCTGGCGGTGGGCGACGAGGTGACAGGCCTGGCCGTCGGCGACCGGGTCACCGGATTCGCCCTGACCGGCGCAGGCACGTACGCGCGGACGACCCTGTTGCTCGCCGAGTCCACGGCCCGCATCCCCGACACGCTGCCGGAGACCTGGGCGGCGACCGTTCCCGTCGCGGGCACCACCGCCCTCGACGCCCTGGACCAACTCGGCTTGCCGGCAGGGGCGTCGCTGCTCGTGAACGGCGTCGGCGGCGGCGTCGGGATCGCTCTCGCCCAGCTCGCGCGGGACCGTGGCCTGGTCGTGGTCGGCACCGGCAGTGCGGCCAAGCGGGATCGCGTGACGGCGACCGGAGCGGCCTTCGTCGAGTACACCGCAGGCGATGTCGTGGCCCTGCTCCGGGCGCAGGCCCCGGAGGGCTTCGACGCCGTGGTCGACACGGTCGGCGGAGATTCCCTGCGGAGCGTCGCCCCGTTGGTGACGAAGCCGGACGCGCTCGTCTCTGTGGGCGACCCGTCGGTCACCGAGCTCGGTGGCACGATGGTCCGCCGCCGTCTGGACCGGAGCAGCATCGAGCGCGTCGCCGAGCTGATGGCCGCCGGGCGGCTCGATCCCAACATCACGGCGACCTATCCGCTGTCACAGGCGCAGGAGGCGCTGGCGCTCGTCGAGTCGGGCCACGCGTCGGGCAAACTCGTCATCGACATGCGGCTCTGATCTCACGCCTCGCAGTGCAGACCGTCCCCGGCAGGCAGGGGACCGCGCCGAGCCGCGTCGAGCCGGTGCCGGGAGTTGGCCTCGATCAAGACGTTGAGGGAGTCCCTGGTCTCGACGAGCCGGGTGATGTCGGCGGTCAGGCGGTCCCGTTCCCTGACCATCGTCCCGAACGCCTCCTCGTGGACGCCGGTGTCGTCGGTGTCCACACAGGGCAGCAACTGGGCGATCACCTTGCTCCCCAGTCCCGCGTCGAACAGCCGCCGGATCAGACGGACCCGTGCGACCTCCGTCGCGGCATAGTGCCGCTGTCCGCCGCCGGAGCGTGTGCTGCTGATCAGCCCCTGCTGCTCGTAGTACCGCAGGGAGCGGGCGCTGGCCCCCGTCAGCCGAGCCACTTCTCCGATCCGCATGGCGACAGCTTAGCCAGCGGGAGCCAGCGGGTGGTTGTCCGGAGATCGCGCACGGCTACCCTGACCCAGCCGGTGTGCCGGGAAAGGTCTCCCGCCTTGAGAGAGGGCCGAGCATGACGGAAGAGCGGCCGTATCCACGTGTCACGAAGGGCTGGCGCAATGCGCCGGTGGCGTGCGCGGACGACGAGTGGGTTTCCCAGCAGGAGGCGGCCCGGCTGCTCGGGGTGTCGACGGCACGGGTGGTCTGGCGCCTCATGAGCGAGCATCTCGTACCGGCCCACGACAGCAGGCGCCGCCCCGGAGTGACCCGTGCCAGCATCGAACGTGACCTTCAGTGGCTCGCGCAAGCCTCTCGGCCCGCAAAGGCACTGCGGATCGTGAAGGGTCTGGTGCGCTGGATCTGACGGAGGATGCCCGGTGCGAGTCCGACGCCGTCCCGCCGACGGGCGGCGGGACGGCCGTGGCCGAGCCTCAGCGGCTCACTCGCCAGGTGAGCGAGTCCGTGAGGAGGGACCGCAGTTCGGGGGCCCGCACCGCGTCCGTCGGGTCGGTGGCGCGGACCGACAGCGTGTGGGTACGGCCGTCGGCCGGGACCCCGAGGGAGCGGGGCGTCACGGTGGTGTCGCCCCTGGCGTGGCGGACCTCGCGGCCGTCGACGCTCCAGCGCAGCCGGATGCCGTCCGCGACACGCACGCCCACCTTGTCGTCGCGGCGCACCGCACGGTCCGTGGACGTCTCGGCGGTGACGACGGACGCGTGCCGGTGGAAGCCCGCGATCATGGCTTCGCGTCCGGGCAGATTGAACTCACGACCCAGCGTGCGCATGATCGAGTCCGAGGTGGGGCGGTAGAGGCCGCGCGGGTAGTAGCCGCCGCCCTCGTACGCACCGACCTTGCCGCCGTCGGGCGAGGTCTGGCCGATCCACCGGTACCACTTCTTCTTCTGCGCGGTGAGCTGGGCGGCCGTCAGCTTGCTGGTGTTGCTCTCCCAGGGCTCGGCACCCGTGTAGGTGCCGTAGTCGTCGTACCAGTACTCGTCCGCCAGTTTGCCCAGCGAGTGGCCGGTCTCGTGGACGACGACCTGGTCGGACTGGGCGTTGTCCGAGGAGGCCGTGGCGATGCCGTCGTAGCCGGACGGCGAGGTGATGTCGTTGTAGCCCGCGCCGCCGTACTTGGTGGAGTTGGCGAGGACGATGACGAGGTCGGGGTCGGCGGCCTTCTTGGCGTACGTCTCGACCTTGTTGGTGTCGACGCACAGCAGGCGCTCGATGCCGTCGCAGAAGAAGGCCGAGCCGAGCGCGGTGTCCTTCACGGTGCCGTTCGCCGGGTCGTTGGAGACGCCGGACTGGCGGGACACCGCGTCGACCGCCCAGACGTTGAAGAGGCCCTTGTACGAGGCATAGGGCTCGACGGCGGAGACCTTCGCCCACTTGGCGCGCACGTCGGCGTGGAAGTCCTCCTGCTGGGAGGCGGTGTAGCCGTCGCCGATGAAGACGACGTCGAGCTTGGCGTCGGTCGGTCCCGCCTGCACGATCGGGACGACGTCGCCGTCGCCCTTGATCCTGCTGCGCTCCTTCGCGGAGAGCGTCGGGGAGGCAGGGACGTCGGTGTGCCGGGGGTGGGCGTCGGGGCCGGTGAAGTACTCGACGCGCTGGCTCTGCGCGGCGGCCGACCCGGCGGTCGCCTCCGGGTCCGCCGCGGCGGCCGTGCCCGCGGTGCCGGAGGCGGCGGCCGCAGCCGCGAGGGCGATGCCCGTGGCGAGGGCGACGCGCAGAGGGGTGCGTCTGGCACGACCGGGTATTCGTTGCGTGGGGGGCATGGGCGTCCTTCCGAAGTCCGCGATATAAATGGCGGGTTAAGCAGAGTTAAGGCGCGGCTCAACGTAGAGGTTCCCGGGACTCCAGGCAATGGGTGGGCGTCAAGTTGCTTGGGGGGCAGGCCAGTTCACGCCGCTCCTGAGCGGATGCGCTCGGCGGTGCGTACGGAGTGACGGGCGTACGAAGAGACAGGCGTCCGGCAAGACGGTGGAGGGGCAGCGGTGACGCAGAAGAGTTCCGAGGGTGTGCGATCCGACGACCCCGCCGAAATCGGGCGGCGTGTCCTGCGCCTGCGCGGCGAACGAGGCCTCACCCAGAAACAGTTGGCCGAGCCCGCCTACACCGCCGCGTACGTCTCCACCCTGGAGTCCGGCAAGGTGCGCCCCTCCGAGGCCGCCCTGCGTCACCTCGCCGAGCGTCTCGGCGTCAGCTACGAAGAGCTGGCCACCGGCCGCCCCGCCCACCTCGCCGCGGAGCTGCGCCTGCGGCTCACCGACGCCCGGCGTGCGCTGGCCACCGGTGCGCCCGACGACGCGGCCGAGCTCTTCCGCGTCGTCCACGAGGAAGCCGTGGCGCACGCCCTGACCGATGAGCAGGCCGATGCGCTCCTCGGCCTCGGCGACTGCCTGCTGGAGGCCGGTGAACTCATCGGCGCCCGCGACCGTTTCGCCGCCGCCGAACGGCTCCTCGCCGACGAGCCGCTGCCCCGTCGCGTCCCGGCCGTCCGGGGACGCGCCACCGCCCACCTGCTCACCGGTGAACTGCGCTACGCCTGCTACCTCCTGGAGAGCACCCTCGACGAGCTCGACGCCGCGGGGCTGCACGACCCCGACGCCCTCCTTCTCCTCTACACGGCGTCGATCGCGCCCTACATGGACATGGGGGCGCACGCCCGGGCCGCGCACGCCGCCGAGCTGGCACTCGCGCTCGCCCCGCGCGTCGACGACCCGGCACTCGTGGCGGGGATGCACCGCGGGGTGGCCCGTACGCTCATCGCCGAGGGACGCATCGCCGAGGCCGACGCGTCCCTCGCCAAGGCCCAGGAGCTCTACCGCCAGCTGCACATCCGCACCGAACTGGCGCACTGCCACTGGATGCGCGGCTACGTACACGCGCAGGACGGCGACCTGGAGCAGGCCGAGAACGAGCTGCGCACGGCCCGCGACATCCTCGCCTCCAAGCGGGCCGCACTCTTCACCGAGCAGGTCGAGGTCGAACTGGCGGACGTGCTGCGGCGTCGCGGCAAGACCGGCGAGGCGGAGACACTGCTGCGCCCGCTGCTCACCACGGGCGACGGAGCCGCTGGGAGCGCCGGGGGCGCAGGGAGCGCCGCCGAACCGCTCGGGGCCGGGCGCGGCGCGGTGCACGCGGGCGGCGCGCACCGGCTGCTCGGGCTCATCGCCGAGGAGCGGGGCGACACCGAGGCGGCCGAGGAGCACTACTGCGCCGCGCTCTCCCTGCTCGAACGCTCCAGCGCGGTGGGCGATCTGGCCGACCTCTGCCGTCTCCTCGGCGATCTGCTGCGCCGCACCGGGCGGGTGGAGGCCGCGATGGACGCGTACCGCACGGGCCTCGGCCACCGGGCAGCACCCGGCACCACCACGCTGGGCCCCGCGCCCGCCACTCCCCCCATGTGACCCGACCCGCAAGCATCACCGCCACACCTCCGCCGGTCGCCACCACTGCATCAAAAGATGTACGCCCATCTCGTCCACGGCTACGACTCCCATGATCGCGGGGGCGCCGAGGATGGGACGTACCCCTTGCCGCGGCGACATCGAGCAGCGGCGACCGGTATCGAGGAGAGACAGTGGCGACCGGCATCCAGACAGGACGCACGACAGGCAACCGGCCCTGCCCACCCGCCCCTTCGCTCGTCGGAGCCCTGGGTCGGGCGCTGGGCGGCGGTCTCGTCATGGCCGTGGCACTGGGCGCGGGCACGGCGATCGGCCCCGTGCTCGCCGACGCCCTCGGGTTGACCGGGTTCCTGGCCAGGCTCGTCCCGGCCGCGCTGGTCAGCGCGGTGGCGGTGCCGCTCGTCGTGCTCGCGCTGCGCCGCCGCGGCAACTCCCTGCGGGACATCGGCTTCGGCGGTCCGGGCGCGAGCCTGCGGGCCCTGCTCGTCGGCGCGGGGGTGACGGCCGGTGCCGCGGCGCTCGTACTGGGCGCGGGGACGGCCGCCGGGCTACTGAGCTGGTCCCGCCCCGACCTGCCCCGGCTGGCCGGATTCCTGGTGACGAACGGCGTGGTCGCGCTGCTCCTCGAGGCGCTGCCCGAGGAGACGACGCTGCGCGGACACACGTGGACCGCGCTGCGCGGCCGGTTCGGCGGCATGGTCTCCGCGCTCGGCACGACGGCCGTGTTCCTGGTGGTGCCGGGCCTGTCGACGGTGGTGGAGGCCGGGGTCGCGCCCCTCGTCGGCGGGGACACCGGTCCTGTCGGCCTCGCGCCGGGCGGACAGAACCCCGTCGACTACCTGATCCTGCTGACGGTGTTCGGCCTGACGCTCGTCACCGCCCGCACCGCGGTGCGACACGCCCCGCTGTGCACGAGCATCGGGGCGCACCTGGCCTTTCTGACCGTCAACCGGGTCGTGTTCGAGGGGGACGAGCGCGACGCGGGCTGGTCCGTACACCTGTCGTCCCCGGACGTGGAACTCCTCGTACCCGTGTACCTGCTGGTCGCCATGGCCGGGTTCGCGGTGTGGCGGCGGGTGGCGAGTCGGTCGCCTGGGCGGAACTCGCTCTGACCGAAGGCACATTAGGCGTCCGGGAGCCCCCACGGCCCCACGCACACGCCTCATGGACGCCACCAGGCAGCGTGCTGCACCATGGCGGGCAGACAGCTGTTCCGCGTTCCCCGTCACGCCATGACAGCCCAGGCCGTTGCCTGGAAGGGAGCGGCCTCTTGGCCTCCTCAGCGTCCCTGCCCACGTCGTCCCTGCCCACGTCGCCCCTGTCCGCCCACCGAGCCGTCCCGGCCGCCGCCGATGTCGTGATCGTCGGCGGCGGGGTAATGGGTGCGAGCATCGCGTTCCATCTCGCCGAAGCGGGCGTACGTGACATCGTCGTCGTCGAGCGTGGTGAGCTGGCAGACGGTAGCTCGGGGAAGCCGATCGGGGGTGTGCGGGCGCAGTTCTCCGATCCGCTCAACATCGAGCTGGGCCACCGCAGTCTGCGCGCCTTCCGGGACTTCCCGCACCGGCCCGGCGCGGACATCGGCCTCGACACCGTCGGCTACCTCTTTCTGCTGACCGATCCGGTGCAGGCGGCCGGCTTCGAGGTCGCGGTGCGGACGCAGAACTCCCTCGGTGTGCCCAGCCGCATGATCGGGCCGCTGGAAGCGCGGGCGCTCTGTCCCTACCTCAGTACCGACGGTCTGGTGGCGGCCGCCCACTCCCCCGCCGACGGGCACGCACGGCCCGCGCTCGTCGTCCGTGGGTACGCGCGTGCCGCGGCGCGGGTCGGCACCGTGTTCGCGACCCGTACCGCGGTCACGGGCATGGATGTGGTGGGCGACCGCGTGACGGCCGTCCACACCGATCGCGGCCGGGTGTCCTGCTCCACGGTCGTCTGCGCCGCCGGGGCCTGGTCGGCGCGGATCGGTGCCATGGCCGGTGTCGAGCTGCCGGTGCGGCCGCTGCGGCGCCAACTCGCCTTCACCACGCCGCTGGTGCCCGCCGCGCCGCGCATCCCCTTCACGATCGACTTCGCGTCGTCGGCGTACTTCCACAACAGTGACGACGGGCTGCTCCTGGGCCTCGCCGACCCCGGCCAGGCCGAGGGCTTCGACACCACGTGGACGCCCGGCTGGCTGGAGCTGTTCCGCGACGTGGTGCGGCAACGGGCGCCCGTCCTCGCGGAGCTGGAGACGTCGGGCGGGTGGGCGGGCCTGTACGAGGTCACGCCCGACCACAACGCGCTGATCGGCCGGTCCGGCGCACCGGTCAACTTCCTCTACGCCACCGGGTTCTCCGGCCACGGCTTCCTGCAGGCCCCCGCGGTGGGCGAGATCGTCCGCGACCTGTATCTGGGGCGGCGGCCGTGCGTCGATGTCGGGCCGCTCGGTGCGGAACGATTTCGTGCGGGGTCCGCGAGCCGCCCGGAAGCCCATGTCGTGTGACACCGAGTCGTATGACGCCGAGTCGTGTGACGCCGAAAGGACGACAGGCCGATGATGGAGCAGTGGCGGCTGCGCGCCGCGTTCGCCGAGCGGCTCTCGCGGATGTACGGGCGGGAGGTGCCCGCGTACACGACGCTGGTGGATGTCTCCCGTGAGGTCAACGAGGACGTGCTGCGTACGCGCGGTTCCGATGCCGAACGCCTCGGGTCCATCGGCCGCGTCACCGCCGAGCGGCACGGCGCCATCCGGGTCGGCACGCCGGGGGAACTGCGGCAGGTCGCGCGCGTGTTCGGCGCTCTCGGCATGCACCCGGTCGGCTTCTACGACCTGCGCGACACCGCCGCGAGCGCGCTGCCCATCGTGTCGACGGCGTTCCGGCCGGTGGACGAGGACGAGCTGGCCCGCAACCCCTTCCGGGTCTTCACGTCCATGCTCACCGTCTCCGACCCCCGCTTCTTCGACGACGGCCTGCGCTCGCGCCTCACCGAATTCCTCGCGGGGCGCGAGCTGTTCCCGCCCGAGCTGCTCGCGCTGGCCGACCGGGGCGAGGCGGAGCGGGAGCTGTCCGACGCGGCCGCCGGGCGGTTCCTCGAACTCGCCGTGCGGGCCTTCGAGTTGTCCGCCGAACCCATCGACGAGGGCTGGTACGCGGCCCTGGAGCGCGTCTCCGCCGTCGCCGCGGACATCGGCGGCGTGCGCAGCACCCACATCAACCATCTCACCCCGCGCGTCCTGGACATCGACGAGCTCTACCGGCGCATGACCGAGCGCGGCATCGAGATGATCGACGCCGTTCAGGGGCCGCCGCGCTGGGCGGGTCCGGACGTGCTGCTGCGCCAGACCTCCTTCCGTGCGCTCGCCGAACCGCGCGCGCTGCGGGCGGCGGACGGCAGCGTGCGACGCGGCGCGCTGCGGGTGCGGTTCGGCGAGGTCGAGGCCCGTGGCATCGCGCTGACCCGCGAGGGCCGTGTCCTGTACGACCGGCTCCTCGGCCTCGTCGACGAGCGGGCGGCGAACCTCCCGGCCGCCGGGCGGGACGCCGTGGCCCGTGCCGTGTGGGCCGAGCACCTGCCCCCGACCGAGCACGAACTGGCCGCGCGGGGGCTCGGGTTCTTCACCTACCACGCCGTCCACGACCGGCCCGTGGACGGCGGCCGCCCGCCCTGTGACCTCGGCGGGCTCCTGGACGGGGGCTGGCTGCGGGCCGAGCCGATCGTGTACGAGGACTTCCTGCCCAGGTCGGCCGCGGGCATCTTCCAGTCCAACCTCAGTGACACGGGGTCGAGGAACAGCGGCCGGGAAGGCAGCGCGTACGACTCCGACACGCTCGCCGAAGCCATGGGCCGGGACGTCCTCGACCCGTTCGCGCTGTACGAGCGGCAGCGGGACCGCTCCCTCGCCCTGGTTCCCCGCGCACTGCGTCCCACCCGCGCACCACTGTCCAAGGGAGCGTCATGACCGGCATCGCCCTGCCCGCCACCGAAGAGCTGCGCGCCCGCGCCCGCGCCGCGCTCGACCGCGTCGGCGTCACCGTCCCCGAAGGACACGGTCTGCGGGCCCGCACCCCCGTCACCGGCGAGGACCTCTTCGGCCTGGCCGCAACGGGGCAGGCCGGGACCGAGGAGGCGCTCGCCGCGGCCTCCGCTGCCTTCCTGGAGTGGCGCACCACCCCCGCCCCGCGCCGGGGCGAACTGGTCAGGCGCCTCGGCGAACTGCTGCGCGACCACAAGGAGGACCTGGCGGACCTGATCACCATCGAGGCGGGGAAGATCCGCACCGAGGCGCTCGGCGAGGTCCAGGAGATGATCGACATCTGCGACTTCGCCGTCGGCCTGTCCCGGCAGCTCTACGGACGCACCATCGCCTCCGAGCGCCCAGGGCACCGCCTGGCGGAGACATGGCATCCGCTCGGTGTCGTCGGCGTCATCTCCGCGTTCAACTTCCCGGCGGCCGTGTGGTCGTGGAACACCGCCGTCGCGCTGGCCTGCGGCGACACCGTGGTGTGGAAGCCCTCCGAACTGACCCCGCTGATCTCCCTGGCCTGCGACCGGCTGCTTGCCAGGGCCGCCGACGACGTGGGCGCGCCCCGCGACGTGCACCGGCTGCTGCTCGGCGACCACGCCGTCGGCGAGCGGCTCGTGGACGATCCCCGGGTCGCGCTGGTCAGCGCCACCGGATCGACCCGCATGGGCCGCGAGGTCGGCCCGCGCGTCGCCGCCCGCTTCGGCCGCTCCCTGCTCGAACTCGGCGGCAACAACGCGGCGGTCGTCGCGCCGTCGGCCGACCTGGACCTCGCCGTGCAGGGCATCGTGTTCGCGGCGGTCGGCACCGCGGGGCAGCGCTGCACGACGCTGCGACGCCTCATCGTGCACCACGACATCGCGGACACGCTCGTCGGGCGCCTCACGGCCGCGTACCAGAAGCTCCCCGTCGGCGATCCCTTCGACCCGGCGACGCTGATCGGCCCGCTGATCTCCGCCCGTGCGCTGGAGGACATGCACGGCGCGCTCGACCGGGTGCGCGGCGAGGGCGGCGAGGTGCTCGCGGGCGGCGCCCGCCGCCCGGCGCCGTCCGCGCCGCACGCCGCGTACGTGGAACCGGCGGTGGTCCGCGTCGGCCGACAGACCGACGTGGTCCGGGAGGAGACGTTCGCGCCGCTCCTGTACGTCATGACGTACGACACCTTCGACGAGGCGATCGCCCTGCACAACGACGTGCCGCAGGGGCTCTCTTCGAGCATCTTCACCCGCGACCAGCAGGAGGCCGAGCGGTTCGTGTCCGTCGAGGGCTCCGACTGCGGCATCGCCAACGTGAACATCGGGACGTCCGGGGCGGAGATCGGCGGCGCGTTCGGCGGCGAGAAGGAGACCGGCGGCGGCCGCGAGTCGGGCTCCGACGCGTGGCGCGCCTACATGCGGTCGGCCACGAACACGATCAACTACTCCAGTCGGCTCTCCCTCGCCCAGAACGTCAGCTTCCTCTGAACCTGTCGCTTCAGGAGTTCCCGGGAGCCAGGAATGGTGCGGGGACACCGGTCAGCTCACAGCTCGCGTCCCACAGCCGCGCCGCCACGGAGGCGTCGGCGAGGTGGTCCCACACCGGCTCGTTCCGGGGCTCGCCCCGCAGACCGAAGACGCGCGGCCCCCACAGCTGGCCGCCTCGCACGGCCGGGTCGAGCACCGCCCGGACCGCGGGCCACGCACCGGCGTCCTTGCCCTGGACGAGGAGGGCCGCGGGTGCCGCGCTCAGCCGTGCGCCGGTCGTCCGCACGTGGACCGGCGGCCGCGAAGGGGTGAGGGAGTCCAGGGCGCCGCCGGGATGGGCCACCACGCTCGCCACCGTGCTGCCCGCGGCACGCAGACGGCGGTCGAGTTCCATGCCGAAGTACATCTGCGCCAACTTGGAGCGTCCGTAGGTGCGCTTGGGCCGGTAGTCCTTCTGGGACTGCAGGTCGTTCAGGTCGAGCCGCTCGGACTTCGCCGCGAAGCTGCCCATGGTCACGACGCGGGCCGCCGGCGCCGCCGAGAGGAGCGGCATCAGCCACCGGGTCAGCGCGAAGTGCCCGAGGTGGTTCGTGCCGAACATGATCTCGTGACCGTCCGCGGTCTCCTCGCGGGGCGGATCGTCGAGCGCGACGCCCGCGTTGTGCACCACCGCGTCGAGGCGTGCCACCTCCAGGGACTCCACGGCCGACGGCAGCGACGAGAGGTCGGCGAGGTCCAGCCGCACGGCCCGCACCCGTGCGCCGTCGACCCGGGCGCGGATCGACGCCATGGCGGCCTCGGCCTTCGCCGGACTCCGGCTGCCGAGCACGACGGTCGCTCCGGTGGCCGACAGCTGCTCCGCGACGAAGTACCCGATACCGGCGTTGCCGCCGGTGACCAGGAAGACGCTGCCATCGGCTCGCGGCAGCCGGTGGACGTCCCAGGACGGGGTGGAGGATGCGGAGGACATGAAGGTGGAGCTCCCTTGCTGGAACGGACGGCTGCGGCTGCGGCTGCCTCTGCCGACGGGCAATTCGACACCCACGGTGTCAGCGGCCACCGACATATCGCCGACAGACCGGCGTCGGGCGCGCCGGGCGACCGATATCCCGCCGACACGGTGAACGTTTCCCGGCCGCGCTCCGTCCCAGGATCAGTCGCACCAAAGGAGCGGTCGCGACAGCTTCGTCCGGGAGGTCACATGCTCGTCAGGGCGTCACGCCCAGCCCGCCGCGCCCGTCTGCTCTCAGGGGTCGGTCTGTCCGGCGCCCTCTTGGCAGCCGCCGCCGGTTGCGGCGAGCAGGAGGCCGCGCCCGCCGACAGCGCGGACCCACTCGCGGACCGTGCCCGGCAGGTCGCCGAGGCCTGGGACGGTTCCGCCGCGGCGGCCGAGTGGCGCACCGGCTACCACCCCACCGGGGAGACGGTGCAGCTGCCGCGAGGAGGGCTGCGCGGCCGAGCCGACGAGCAGGCGTTCGAGGACGGTCGCTTGGTCCTGCGCGGCAAGTTGCCTGGCCCCAAGCCCAGGGACGGTCGGGTCAGGTGGCCCGGAGGGACGACGCTCACACGGCCGCTGGTGGGTGCGGACGAGTCGTACGAGAGACTGGTCGGCTCCCGGGGCGGAGGGAAGCCGCGTCTCACGGTGACCGGCGTGGAGCGGGGCGAGATGCAGATGGCTACCAGTCGCGGCCCCGCGACGGTCCCGGCCTGGCTCTACACCCTGGACGGCTATGCCTCGCCCCTCAAACAGGCCGCGGTGCTCCCCTCCAAGCCCCCTCGGCCCCCGATCGGCCGCGCCCACGACCTCCCCGGTCTCCCGCTCCACCGGCTCGTCAGGACCGCCGCGGACGGGCGGTCGGTGACCGTGATCGCCCTCCATGGTGCCTGCGACGACGGAGCCGCCGTGGACGTGCTCGAAACGACCGGCAGCGTCGTACTGGCCTCTTCCATCAAAGGGGAGGACGACGGGATATGCACCATGCAGGCGAAGATGCAGCGGGTGACGGTGGAACTGGACCGGCCGGTCGGCGACCGAGTCCTGCTGGACGCGCGCACCGGCCGACCGGTCCCCTGACGAGCGACGGCTACGGCGCCATCTCGTACGTTCCCGCCAGCGCCTCGACCCGCTCCCAGACCCGCGCCGAGCGGGCCTCGTCGACGACCGGACGCCGGACCGCGCCCAGGGCCCAGGCCTGCTGGTCCGCGGTGGCGGAGTCCTTGCCGTGCAGCTCGACGGCGTGCGCGGAGAAGTCGCGTACGAGGACGGCGAAGAGCTCGTCGAGCACGTCCTCGTCCAGGCCGGTCAGGCGCGCCTGCTCCAGGATCAGCTGGCCGTGCACGACCAGCGCGAAGAGCTGGCCGACGGCGAGGAGCAGGTCGAGGTCGCGGCTCTGCTTCTCGTCGGGGGCCGCGGTGGTGACGAACTCGCAGAGGGCGTCGGCCTGTTCGCGGAGACGGCCGACGTTGGGCAGCTCGGCGTAGGCGTCGAAGGCGGTGCGCCAGTCGTGGAAGCGGATGGCGCCGAGGCCGCGGGCCGGGCCCTGCTGGAAGAGGAAGGTGTCGTCGGCCGCGTCGAGACGGCTGGGCACGGGCGCGTACTCGGCCGGGTTCAGGAGGTGGTTGCCCATGAACTTGAGGATCAGTGCGAGGTTGACGTGGACCGTGCCCTCCAGCTTGGGCAGACCGCGGATCTCGACGGCCGCCTGCGCGAAGTAGTTGTCCTTCTCGAAGCCCTTGGCCGCGATGACGTCCCACATCAGGTCGATGACCTTCTCGCCCTCCGTGGTCACCTTCATCTTCGTCATGGGGTTGAAGAGGAGGTAGCGGCGGTCGTCGGGGCCTGCCGAGCGGAAGTAGTCCACGGCGCGGTCGCTGAACAGCTTCATCCCGACGAGGCGGACGTAGGCGTCGGTCAGCTCGCGGCGCACGTGCGGGAAGGCGGTGACGGGGCGGCCGTAGAGGATGCGCCCGGTGGCGTGGGTGACGGCCTCGTACATCGCGTGCTCGCAGATGCCGATCGAGGCGGTGCAGAGGTTGAACTTGCCGACGTTGACGGTGTTGAGGGCGGCGTCGAAGGCGGCGCGGCCGGTGTGCAGCACGTCGTCGGGACCGACCGGGTAGTTCTCCAGGCGGAACTCGCTCACGTACTTCGACGAGTCGACAACGTTCTTGACCAGGCGGTACGCGTCGTGGCGGCTGTCGGCGGCGAAGAAGACGTAGCCGTCGGGGCCCTCGACGTCGGTGCGGCGGCCGAAGACGGAGACGAGCCCGGCCGCGTTGCCGTTGCCGATGTAGTACTTGGAGCCGGTGGCCCGGAAACCGCCGTCACCGGTGGGCTCCAGGAGCATGTCGGTGGAGTAGATGTCGGCGCCGTGGGTCTTCTCGGAGAGACCGAAGGCGAACACCTCGCCCTGGGAGAGGAGTTCGGCCGCGCGCGTGCGGGCGGCGGCGTTGTCGCTCTGCCAGACCGGGCCGAGGCCCAGGATGGTGACCTGCCACGCGTACCAGTAGTCGAGGCCGTAGAAGCCGAAGATCTCGTTGAGGGCGGCGATGCGGGCGGTGTCCCAGCGCTTGTCGCCCTGCTCCTCCCCCGCGGCGGAGGCCGGGGTGAGGAAGGTCGCGAACAGTCCTTCCCGGGCGGAGAACTCCAGGAAGTCGGCGAGCCAGGCGCGGGTGCGGTAGTCCTCGATCAGCTTGCGCTTGCCGCGCGCCTCGAACCAGTCGACGGTCGCGCGCAGCAGCCTGCGGGTCTCGGGGTCGAAGTGGGTCGGGTCATAGGTGTTCGGGTTGAACAGCAGCGGGTCGGCCATGGCGGTTCGCCTTTCCGGCTCGGGGAGGGGTTGGGCAGGGGGAAAGTGGTGCGTGGTCAGTGCTCGGCTGCGAGGCGGTGGAGGGTGGCGAGCACGTCGTCGAGCCAGGCGAGCGTCATCCGTTCGTACGCGATGCCGCCGCGCAGCACGACGTGCTGGAGTTCCTGTCCGGCGTCGGGTGCTTCGCGGGCCGGGGCGTCGGGCCCGGTGAAGTCGCGGCGCTCGCCCGCGAGATAGTGCGCGAGGCGGTCGGCGTGCGCCTGGTGGTGCCGTGCCACCTCGTGGATCAGTGCGACCGGGTCGTCGAAGGCCGCGCCTCGGATCTTCACGGCGAGCTCGTGCCGGACGCTCTCGGGTTCGATCGGCTCGTGCAGCCACCGGGAGAGCGCGGCCCGGCCGAGGGACGCGACGGAGTACTCCTTCTTGTCCGGCCGGTCCTGCTGCACCACCTCGCGGACATCGATCCAGCCGTCGCCCTCCATGCGTTTCAGGACGCGGTAGATCTGCTGGTGTGTGGCGGCCCAGAAGTAGCCGATGGACCGGTCGAACCGCCGGGCCAGTTCGTAACCGGAACCCGGCTTTTCCAGCAGGGAGACGAGGATCGCGTGCTCGAGCGCCATGCCCGAATCCTTCTATGCAACTTGTTGCATAGACAAGCGGCACCGGCCAGGTGAGACACGGCTCACCTGCATGATCAGCGGCCCACTTGCACGATCAGCGGCCCGCCGTCGAGGGCTCGGCCCCCGCGGGTATCTCCTGGATCTTCCCGTCGACCCCCGCCCGGTAGAGCCTGCCCGCCGAGAATCCGTGGTCGCCGCGTCCGTAGGTGACCTGGGTGGAGAGGTGCAGGCCCGACTCGACGGCGCACAGGCGGCCGTCCTCGACCCGCCAGATCTGTCCGGCGGCGTGGGTGGCGATCAGCGGCCGTCCCGCGCCGTCAAGGGTGATTCCGTCGGGGAGGGAGAGGGCGTCGGACGCGGATGCGGAGATCCATCGCCGCGGGTGCGCCGGATCGTCGACCGGGATCCGGTACAGCCCGGGGGCGACGGTCGTCTGGATGACGTAGACGTGCTTGCCGTCGTGGGAGACGGCGACTCCGTTGGGCTGCGGCACCTTCGCCCAGGCGGGGTCGACCCGGCCGCCCGGGGTGACGCGGCCGATGTTCCTGCCGCCCAGGGTCGTGGTGTACACGGTGCCGTCGGGCGCGAGGGCGACGCCGTCGATGCCGCCGAGCCCTCTGGCGTACGTGGTGACCTTGCCGGAGTCCGGGTCCACGAGCAGGAGTTCCGATGTCGGCAGGAGGTCGCCGGTGAGCGAGTGCGCGAGGTCGTTGCCGGTGCCGACGAGGAGGCGGCCGTCCTCGCGGACGACGATGCCGCCGTTGGCGCCAATACTGCCGGTGAGGGGTACGGGGGTGCGGCCCGGTGCGTCGATGCGGTAGACGCGGCCGGTGAAGTACGCGGTGGCGAACATCCGGCCCCGCGCGTCGACGGCGATCGACTCGGCCCAGTCCGGAATCCGCGCCACCTGGGCCGGTGGCGCCGCTTCGGGCGCGGCGCAGGCCGGTGCCGCCTGTGCGGGGGCGGGCGCGAGCAGCCCCGCGGCCAGCGCCATGGCCACCACGACGACCGCCGGAACCACTGTCGCCGGGACCGCTGTCGGCATGCCGCCCCGCCCGCGTAACGCGGCGCGGCGCCTCCCCCTCGACCTCAACCGCATCGGTTCCCCTTCGTCGTCGGGTCGGTGTCCCGGCGAAGTATCGGTCCCGCGGGCCCCGTACGTAACCCCTCCCCCTCGCCACCCCTCGCCTCTCAGCCGTCGGAGCCGCCGGAGCCGTTCGCCGAGTTGAGCCACGCCCCGATGCGGGGCAGTGCCTCGGGTCCGCTGTCCTGCCGCACCGATCCGACCAGGTCGGCGATGGCGACGCTCTGCAGCGACGCGCGCCAGGCGGCGTCGGCGGCCGCCATCGTGCGGGAGATGGGGCACGGCTTCGTGCAGTCCTCGGGAGGGGTTCCGAACGGGCCGCGCTGCCGGATCTCCGTACAGGTGAAGGCCGGGCTCGCCCCGTCGACCGCCTGCACGACGTCGAGGACCGTGATGTCGGTCGCGGTCCTGGTCAGGACGTATCCGCCCGTCTTGCCCTGGACGGACTTCACGAGCCCTGCCCGGGAGAGGGCCTGCATCTGTTTCGCGAGGTAACTGGGTGAGACGTCGTGCAACTCGGCCAGCCGGGCGGCGGGGACCGGCTCGGTGGCCGCGGTCAGCACCACACAGCAGTGCAGCGCCCACTCGACGCCGCCGGACAGTTTCATACGCCCTCCCGATTGACTCGGACAGAGACTATCCGAGTATCATCTCGGACATCAGGTATCCGAGTTTGCGCACCCGTGGCACCAGGCCCACGGCAGCGGCACTCGGTCGGGACTGAAGGGCTCGATCATGAAGATCACGGTCATCGGCGGCACCGGACTGATCGGTTCGCAGCTCGTCTCCAGGCTCCGCGAGGCGGGCCACGAGGTGGTCGCCTCGTCCCTGTCGACCGGTGTGGACCTGCTCACCGGCGCGGGGCTCGACCAGGCGCTCGACGGCGCGGACACGGTCGTCAACGTGACGAACTCCCCCACGTTCGACGAAGCCTCACCGGAGTTCTTCCGGACGACCTCCGGGCACCTGCTGGCCGCGGGAGAGCGCGCGGGCGTGCGCCACCAGGTCATCCTCTCCATCGTCGGCGTCGACCAGGTGCCGCAGCTCGACTACTACCGCGCGAAGACGCTCCAGGAGGACCTGCTGCGCCAGGGCCCCACCCCGTACTCGATCGTGCGCGCCACGCAGTTCTACGAGTTCATGGACGCGGTCATGTCATGGACGTCCGACGACAGCACCGTCCGGCTGCCCGCCACGCACATCCAGCCCATGGCGACGGCCGATGTGGTCGCGGCGCTCGCCGACGTCGCCACCGGCGCGCCGCTGAACGGCACGCTGGACGTCGCGGGACCCGAGGTCTTCCGCCTGGACGAACTGGGACGCTTCACGCTGTCGGCCCGACAGGACGGGCGCAGCGTCGTCACCGACGAGAAGGCGGGCATGTTCGCCGCCGTCGAGGGCGACGTGCTCATCGGCGGGCCGGACGCGCGCCTCGCGCCCACCCGCTACAAGGACTGGCTCGACGCCTCGCGGTAAGTCAGCCCGCCGCCAGGCGGCGTACGGCCGCCAGCGCACGGTCGGCGTGGGCGCTCATCCGCAGTTCGCTGCGGACCACCTCGGCGACGGTGCGGTCCTTGCCGATGACGAACGTGACGCGCTTGGTGGGCGCGAGCGAGAAGCCGCGCGCCACACCGAACCTGCCGCGCACCACGCCCTCGGGATCCGCGAGCAGGGGGAACCCGAGGGTGTGCCGCTCGGTGAACTCCCGCTGCCGCTCGACCCCGTCGCCGCTGATCCCCACGGGCCGCGCGCCCGCCGCGTCGAACTCGGCGGCGAGGTCGCGGAAGTGGCAGGCCTCGGCCGTGCAGCCGGGCGTGAGGGCCGCCGGATAGAAGAACAGCACCACCGGGCCGTCCTTGAGGAGTTCGGAGAGCTTGCGTTCGGTGCCGGTCTCGTCCGGCAGTGTGAAGTCCTCGACGGTGTCACCCACCGCCACGCGCGCCGTCATGCCCGGCTCCTGTGCGACGTGCGGTCCATCGGCGACACGGTGCCTCCTCGAGTGCGGGAGCGAAACCCTACTCGACGGTCGGCAACTCCCCGTCGCCAGCCCTCCCCACCGGCCTTGACCTCCCGAAACGACCTCGTGCGATGCTGGGGCACGCCGAGAGGCACCGAGAGAGCGACGGGGAGTACGGGCATCACGATGGCAGCGGTACGACGGACAGCGAAGGGCATCTGGGACCGTTTCTCGGCGTCCGACCCCGGGCTCCTGCGGCTCATGGCGGGACTGCGCACGGTCGGGGCGATCCTCCTCGCGCTCGCCGTGCTCGCGCCGCTCGGCACGTCGGTGACCCACCTCGTCGCGGGCGCGATGACCGCGATGGTCTCCACGTTCGCGATCCAGGAGAAGGAAGTGCGGGGCCAGGCGATCACCCTGGCGCTCGGCCTGCCGGTCGCCCTTGCGGCCATGTCGCTGGGGGCGCTGCTCAACTCCCGAGTGGTGGGCGGGGACGTCTTCTTCATCCTCCTGATCTTCGGTGCCGTCTACTGCCGCAGGTTCGGCGACCGCGGCACCGCACTCGGACTCATCGGCTTCCAGGTCTACTTCGTCTCGCTCTTCGTCGGCGCGTCCGCGTCCGCGCTGCCCGGGCTCTACCTGACCCTGACCGTCGCCTTCGCGTGCAGCGCGGTCGTGCGGTTCGCCGTGGTGCCGGAGACGCCCGAACGCACCCTGGCGCGGCTGCGCGAGGCGTTCCGTGCCCGGCTCGCCCAGCTCATCGCCCACCAGATCGAACTCCTCGACACGGACAGCGGATCCGCCGAAGCCCCGGAGAAGGTCCTGGACGACCTGCGGCGCAGCACCGCCCGGCTGCACGAGGCCGCGCTGATGATCCAGGGCCGCCTTGAGGAGGGCACCCGCGACGCGGCAGCGGCGGCGCTGCTGCAACGCAGGGTGGCCGACGCGGAGATCGCCGCGGAGCGCCTCGGCGTCCTGCTCCTCAACGCCCGCAGCGCGGAACGCGTGGAGACGCTCACCCTGCACCTGCCGAGCGCCCCCGTCGCGCTCTCGCGGCGCGGCCGGATCGGACCGGACGCGGGCACCGCCCTGCGCAGGGATCTGCGGGCCCTGCACCTGCTCGTGGTGCGCCTGGTGCCCGACGACAGGGGCACGGCGCTCCCGTACGTACGTAACAGGCTGCTCGGCTACCGCGAGGAGCAGGGCCTGCCCCAGGGCTCCCCGGCGGTCCAGGACTGCTTCCGCGCGATCGGCGAGGCGGCGCGCGCCATTCTGGGCCTGCGTCTCGCGGTCGACGGGGCGCGGGACGAGGAGTACGACAGCCCGGAAGCCATGCGGTCCCGTGAGGAGTTCGAGGCGGAGGAGATCTCGATCTCCGGTGAGGCCGCGGAGGCGGAGGAGGAGCAGACCGGGCTGCGGCGGCCCACCACCCGGGCGGCCGTGCAGGTCTCGGTCGGCTCGGCGCTGGCCATCGTCGGCGGCGAGTTCCTGTCCACGCAGCGGTGGTACTGGGCGGTGCTGACCTGCTGGGTGGTGTTCCTCAACACCGCGTCCACGGGCGAGATCATGGTCAAGGGCTACCGCCGTCTGCTCGGCACGGTGCTCGGCGTGGTGGCCGGTGTGGCGCTGGCCGGTGCCGTCGGCAACCACACCTGGGCCGCGTTCGCCCTCGTCGTGCTCTGCGTCTTCGGCATGTTCTTCACCGCGCCCCTCTCGTACGCGATGATGTCGTTCTTCGTCACGGCGATGCTGGGCCTGCTCTACACCCTGCTCAACACCTACAGCCTCGACGTCCTGGTGCTGCGGATCGAGGAGACGGCGCTGGGTGCGGCCTGCGGGATCATCGCGGCGGTCCTGGTGCTTCCGGTGCGGACCTCGCACCGGACCGACGAGGAGCTCGGCACGGTCCTCGCACGGCTGCGGGACGTCGTGTCGGCAGCGGTGTCCCAGCTGAGCGGTGGGCCCGCGGTCGACCTCGTGGACCTGGCGCGCGACTTGGACACCGCGCTCGACGATCTGCGCAGCTCCACGAAGCCGTTGACCCATCCGATCGCGCCGCTGCGGGCCCGCAGGCAGACGGCCCGCTACATCGTGGCGCTCCTGGAGACCTGCGCCTATCACGCGCGTTCCCTGGCGGCGACGGCCGAGTTGGTGCCCTCCAGCAAGAGCGTCGCGGCCGACGCGCGCCTCGCGCTCGCCGGGCGGCGGATCACGCACAACATCGACCTGATCGCGGCGCAGGTGCGCGACGAGGAGCCCGACGGGGTCATCGAGTCCGGGTCCAGCATCGCCTCGATGCTGGACAGCGGCCGCCACGAGGTGCTGCGGACCGGCTCGGTGGCGTTCCGCGTGCTGCGGCACCTGCAGCGGCTCGACGAAGGGATCGTCGGCCTGGCCCGGCCCCTCGGGGTACCGCTCGCGGCGCCCGATGAGGGCGGCTCCGCGTCAGCCTCGCAACGCCGACACTCCGCCAATGGGTGAATAAGTTTCGGATTCCGGGCATTGCCGGATGTACTGGGCCCTGCCCTTTCTGGCAACTGACGTTCCGTACTGGAGTGACATGCGTACCCGTAATCTCCCCCTCGCCCTGAGCCTCGCCGCCGCCGCGCTGGCCGGCAGCGCCGGAAGCGCCGCCGCCATCGGCGACGACACCGGCACCACGTCGCTCAGCGGCAACGGCGCCGAGCAGGCGTTCGGCAACAGCGCCACCCAGGGGGACCTCAGCCCGCAGGCGAGCCTGGTCGACGGCTCGCTGAACAAGCTCTGCGCCGGCATTCCCGTGAAGGCGAACGTGGGCTCCCTGGTCGGGGTCGTGCCGATCGCCGTCCAGGACATCCCGGTCCTCTCGGCGCCGCAGAACCAGCAGTGTGTCGAGAACTCGACGCAGGCCAAGGGCGACGAGCCGCTGTCGCACCTCGTCAGCGACATCCCGGCCCTGTCGGGCAACGGCGTGAACAACCACTGACTCGTCTGAGTCATGGCGCGATGCGGGCCGGATGGCATGCGGCCCGCATCGCGTTTTCCGCCTCGCTCGCGGCGCGGGCGCCAGGCCGCCTCTTCCGCGTCACTCCCCGCGCAGCTCCTCGACCACCTCGCGCAGCACCGGTTCCGGGACCTCCGGCAGCACCATCGCGAAGGCCAGCACGAACTTGCCCAGCAGGAACGTGGTGTCCGGCGTTCTGCGCACGATCTCCTGGACGGACGTGACGTCCTGCGCCGCGATGGCCTCCAGCAGCCGTGCCGCGTCAGGACCCGCGCCCTCCTCGGTGAGCACGGACCGGTCGCCCGGGTCGGCCCGGCGCGCCATGTGCCGCAGCACCCGGTCCCCCGCCTCGGGCAGATACGCCTTGCGCACACCTTCGTTGGCGATCCAGCACAGCGCCGAGATCAGATCGGTGGTCGGCTCGTCGGCGCCGAACTCCTCGACCAGGGTGTCGTACGCGAGTTGGTTCCCGTGCCGGAACGCCAGCAGCAGACGCGCCGCCCTCTCCTTGGCATCGGCCACCTGCCCCTCGGACACCCCGGCCCGAACGCCCGATTCCTGCTTGTTTACGCCCATCTGACAAATGGTAACGATCAACGCGCAGGACTCTTCAGGACCCCACACCCCGGGGCGTGGAAGCCGACGCACCCAGGCGCCGGACAATCGCGTCGGCGGTCTCGTCGGGTGTCAGCCCGGCGTTGTCCAACCACCATCCCGCGTCACCCAGTTCGTCCAGCATGGTGCGGCGCAGCGGACCGAAGTCGATGCCGACGCGCTGGCGCGGGGCGCGCTCGGCGTCACGTCGGTGGCACACGTCGAGCGGCGGCGCCAGGACCACGAAGAGGACCGGCAGCGGGCTCAGCTCGGCCAGCATGAAGTCCAGCGCCGCCCGGTCGGCGACGACGGTGTCGACGACCGGGACGAACCCCTCGTCCGCGAAGTTGCGCGCGAGGGCGCAGATGTTGCGGGCGCAGAGCCGCGCTTGCCGGTCCGCCTCGGGTCCGGGGCTGCTCACCGGGCCCGCCCTGCCGCTGACGACCATGTACGAGAGGGCGTCGCCGTCGATGCGGGCCGCGTGCGGGTACCGCTCGGCCACGAGCTGTGAGGCCGTCGACTTCCCTGCCGCCGGTACGCCGGTGATGATCACGCACCCCGGCGTCTCCGCCCGGGGACTCGCACCGTTCACGTCGCTCCCTTTCGGCGGCCCGGCGGGCATTGTGCAGCGAACCGGACTCGCGGCGCATCCGGTTTTCCCGTCAGACGGTCACCCCACGAACCTCAGCGTCGTCTCCCGCGAGGCGTTCCCCTGCGCGTCCACCGCACGCACCTTCGCCACGTAGCGTGCACCCTTCTTCAGGGCGGGCAGCGGGATGTCCAGGGAGTTGGGGCGCGGCATGAAGTAGTACTCGGACAGGACCTTCGACGAGAGCAGCTTCGTGCCGGTCGCCGTGTTCTCGACGTCGACGCGGTAGTGGTGCACCATCTGGTCGTCGCGCGCCTGCTGGACACGCAGGGCCCGGCCGCGTTCGACGACGGCGAGCGGGCGGCGGCCCGTGAACCTGGGGGCGGTCGTGTTGCGTCGGGCGTCGGTGTAGGTGAAGGCGTCCTTGATCTGCTGCGGGCTGTTCCCCTTGAGGCGTACGGTCCACGTCGGTCCGCTGAGCGTGCCCGCGCTGGCGTACGGGGGCTGCCAGTCGGCGGACCACTTGCCTCCGGTGTAGATGTCGTGCTTGTCGGCAGCCATGTTGACGCGCGCGATCTCCGTGCGGTCGCGGTACACCTCGACGAACAGGGCCTGCGCGGTCGGCGCCTCGAAGCGGTCCGCCAGGCCCGTCTCCGTGATCGCCTGGTAGCCGTGGTCCATCTCGACGTACGACATCGAGCCGTCGTTGACGGCGGTGAAGTCCCGCTGGTGGACGGAGCGCTCGTCGTTGATGTTCAGGTGGGAGTGGCCGGAGAAGTAGATCACCTGCGGGTGGGCGCTGAGGTCCTTGGTGAGCTGGGGGTTGGCGGCCTGCTGGCCGTCCATCGCGGTGCCGGGGGCGGGGCGGTGGCCCTGTACGAGGATCGGCGTGCGGGCGTTCGCCGGGGCCGCGGTGATCTCGGCGAGCCGCTTCTTGAGCCAGGCGCGCTGTGCGGGATCCGAGTCGTACGTCTCCGTGTTCACGGTGAACAGGTGCAGGCCCCGCACCGTCGACTCGTAGTAGCCGCCGCCCGAGTCGGGGAACCAGGCGCGCGGGTAGTGGGCGCGGATGTCGGCGAGGCTCGCGTCGTGGTTGCCGTTGGAGAGCAGGACCTGTGTGTCGTCCATGCCCTTGCGCTTGAGGTTGGCGCGGAAGATCTCGGAGACGATGCGGTGGTCGGCGCCGCGGCCGTCGCCGTTGTCGTTGATCATGTCGCCGTTGGAGAGGATCGCGTCGGGCTCGGGGAAGACCGACCCGATGGTGTCGAAGAAGCTCTCGTACTTCTTGTCGTTCTTCTCGTGGTCCCCGATGTGCACGTCGGACATGACGACGAGCCGCGCGAGGGGCTTCTCCCTGCTCTTGACGAGATATCCGGCCGATACCGGGATGCTCGCCCGGCCGCCACGGAACGCGACGGCGGTGACGTTGGTGTCCTTCGTGAGGCGCAGCGGACGGCCCGGCACGAAGGCGCGGTCCGCGCGCGTGGGTGTGGTGCCGTCCAGGCTGTAGCGGACCGTGGTGCCGCGCGCGGCCCGCAGGGTCAGGGAGACGGGGCGTTCGTAGCGGCCGCCGGGGCTGCTGAAGGTGGGCGGTGCGGGGGTGGCGTGTGCCGGGCTGGACGGGGCGGGGCTGGCCGCCGCCCCGCCCGTCGGGGCGGTCGCGTGGGCGGCGGCCGGGAGCAGCAGCGCCAGGGACGCCGCGGTGATCACGAAGGGGGTACGTCTCACGGGGATCCGGATCCTTGCCTATGGCCGGGCCTACGGTGCGTGCCGCCCGGCATGAACTCCCGTGACGCTAGATGGCATTGGTGAGGTAACGAGGCCAGACCAGTTACCGTCCGGTGACTCACCAGTGAACCGCAGCCTCCGCGGCGGTCGCCCACGTCAGACGGGACGGGCCCGCTGCCAGACGTGCCCCGACAGCCCCTCCCCCGCCAGCCACTCCCGCAGCTCCGCGACGTCGTCCCGGTCGAGGAACCCGGGGCCGACGGTCGTCCGCAACTGGTGCGCCACCCCGGACTCCCGCAGGAGACGGAGGCTGCGCAGGACGGGAGCGGCGCTGTTCCGGGCGCCGGTGACGCGGTCGTACGTGTCCGGTGCCGCCTTGACGTCGAACCCCACCCAGTCGACGAGCCCGTCCGCCAGGAGCTCGGCGAAGCGGCGGGGAAAGGCTCCGCCCGTGTGCAGGCCGACTCCGAACCCGAGCCCGCGCGCCTCCCGCATCGCCCACGCGAGCCCGGCCTGCAGCAGTGGCTCGCCGCCGGAGAAGACGACCCCGTCCAACAGCCCCTCGCGTCGGGCGAGATGGGCGGCCACCTCCCGCCACTCGACAGCCGCCCGCCCGCGCGGGTCGAGCAGGCCGGGGTTGTGGCAGTAGCCGCAGCGCCAGGGGCAGCCCTGGCAGAACACGGTGGTGACCAGACGCCCTGGCCAGTCGCAGCTCGACAGGGGCACCCACCCACCGATCCGTATCACGCGACCGCTTCCCGGAAGGGCACACGTTCGGCGTGCTCGCCCTTCTTGCCGATGTTGAAGGAGGACACGGGCCGGTGGTAGCCCATGACCCGCGTCCACACCTCGCAGGCGCCCTCGCACGTCGGGCAGGTGGTGTGCTCGCCCGCCAGATAGCCGTGCCGCGGACAGATCGAGAAGGTCGGGGTCACGGTCAGATAGGGCAGGGAGAAGCGTTCCAGGGAGCGCCGCACGAGCTTGCGGCAGGCCTCGGCATCGGAGATCCGCTCGGGCATGTAGAGGTGCAGGACGGTGCCGCCGGTGTACTTGGTCTGCAGTTCGTCCTGCATCTCCAGGGCCAGGAACGGGTCGTCGGTCCATCCGACGGGCAGCTGCGAGGAGTTGGTGTAGTAGGGCCGGTCGTCCGTGCCGGCCTGCAGGATGCCAGGGAAGCGGCGCCTGTCCTCCTTGGCGAACCGGTAGGTCGTTCCCTCGGCCGGGGTGGCCTCCAGGTTGTAGAGGTGGCCCGTCCGCTCCTGGAACTCCACCATCCGCTCCCGTACGTGCGTGAGCAGCCGGACGGCGAGGGCGTGCCCTTCGGGGGTGGTGATGTCGTGGGCGTCATGCGTGAAGTTCCGGATCATTTCGTTGATCCCGTTCACGCCGATCGTCGAGAAGTGGTTGCGCAGGGTTCCGAGGTAGCGCTTGGTGTACGGGTAGAGGCCGCCGTCGATCAGGTCCTGGACGGTGACGCGCTTGATCTCCAGGCTGTCCCTGGCGAGCCCGAGCAGCCGGTCGAGGGCGCGGAAGAGGCCGCGCTCGTCGTCGGCGTGCAGGTGGCCGAGCCGGGCGCAGTTGAGGGTGACGACGCCCAGCGAGCCGGTCTGCTCGGCGCTGCCGAACAATCCGTTGCCGCGCTTGAGCAGTTCGGTGAGGTCCAGCTGGAGGCGGCAGCACATCGAGCGGATCTGGTGCGGTGCGAGATCGGAGTTGATGAAGTTCTGGAAGTACGGCAGCCCGTACTTCGCGGTCATGGCGAACAGCCGCTCGGCGTTCTCGCTCTCCCAGGGGAAGTCGGCGGTGATGTTGTAGGTGGGGATGGGGAAGGTGAACACCCGCCCCGTCGCGTCCCCGGCCGTCATCACGTCGATGTACGCGCGGTTGATCAGGTCCATCTCGGCCTGGAGCTCCCCGTACGTGAAGTCCGCCTCCCGCCCGCCGATGACCGGCACCTGGTCCCGCAGGTCCGGCGGGCACGTCCAGTCGAAGGTGAGGTTGGTGAACGGCGTCTGGGTGCCCCAGCGGGACGGGACGTTGAGGTTGTGCACCAGCTCCTGCACGTGTTGGTGGACCTCCGCGTACGACAGGGAGTCCTGGCGTACGAAAGGGGCCATGTAGGTGTCGAAGGAGCTGAACGCCTGGGCGCCCGCCCATTCGTTCTGCAGGGTGCCGAGGAAGTTGACGATCTGGCCGACGGCGGAGGAGAAGTGCCGGGGCGGCGCGGAGTCGACCCGCCCCGGCACTCCGTTGAAGCCCTCGGTCAGCAGGGTGCGCAGCGACCAGCCCGCGCAGTAGCCGGACAGCATGTCCAGGTCGTGGATGTGGAGGTCGCCCTCCCGGTGCGCGCGGCCCACCGCCTCGGGATACACCTGGTCGAGCCAGTAGTTGGCGACGACCTTCCCTGCGGTGTTGAGGATCAGTCCGCCCAGCGAATAGCCCTGGTTCGCGTTGGCGTTCACCCGCCAGTCGCTGCGGTCGAGATATTCGGTCACCGAGTCCACGGCGTCGATCTGCGTCACGTCGGCCCTCCCACGAGGCAGTACGGAAAGGAGTCCCGCCGCGCCGATGTGCGCGGGGGCGGTCGGCAGGTATCGGGCTCGGGCCGCTGTGCGGCCGCTCACCGTTGCGGGGCAGCCCCGGAATCGCACCGGGTTCCCAGTTGCCTCGGCGGACGCCCGTGAGCGCCCGCCGAACCGACTGCCGAAACACTACATCTGGTGTCATGGGCGACATGCCGGGCACAACATCTTGGGTGACGTTCGGCCCTGAGGCAGTGACTTTGGGCCCACGGCTCTGGGCCCGCCCCGCCCCTAGAGGCGGCAGCTGATCTCCATCCCGTCCTCCACGGGGAATGTGACGCTCTGGTAGCCGTTCCGGGAGTCGCGGACGTAGTCGAGGTAGGGCGCGAGGTCCGCCAGGTCGACGTCGTCGGCGATGACGAGGGTGCCGGGCGCGAGGCGTGGTTCGAGGAGTCGCAGGACGGGCAGGCACAGGTCCTTCCAGCCGTCGAGGAGGACGAAGTCCGCGGAGCCGTCGACTGCGGCGAGGGTCTCGCGGGCGTCCCCTTCGAGGACGGTGATCAGGTCGTCGAGGCCCGTCTCGGTGAACGTCCGGCGGGCGGCCGCGGCCTTGGCGGCACTCAGTTCCGTACTGATCACCCGCCCCGTCCCGTTGTCGCGCACCGCTGCGGCGAGATGGAGCGTCGAGATGCCGAAGGACGTGCCGAACTCGACGACGGTGGCGGGACGGGTGGCCCTGATCAGGTTGTAGAGGAGGCGGCCGCCCTGAGCGGAAATCGGCATGTACACCTCCGCCTTGGCGTCGGCCTGCTCCTGCGGGCCGAGGGGCGCGGAACCCTGGGGCCACGCCGCCCGGATCCGCCTGCTGGTCTCCTCGTCCCGCTCGGCGTGCCGGAACATCCGGTCGAGGGCGGAGACGACGCGGGGATCTTCGAGGGTGTTGGTGGGTGTCATGGAGCCTAGGCTAGACGCACCGTTGCGTAGCGCCTAGAGGTTCTGGCCTACTCTGACCCCAGGAGGCAGACATGGGACGAGGAAGTACGGCCGCCGCGGCGGCCGGGCCGGAACCGGCGGCACGCCACCACGGCAACAGGCACGGCCGCAGCGAACAGGCCCGGCAGGCAGTGCTTGAGGCGGCCGACGACCTCTTGGTCGAGAAGGGCTTCACCGGCGTCACCATCGAGGGCATCGCCGCCCGGGCGGGTGTCGCCAAGCAGACCGTCTACCGCTGGTGGAAGACCAAGACCGACGTCCTCCTGGACGCCTTCCTCCAGGACGCGGCCGAGGCCCTGGTCCCGCCGGACCACGGCGACCTGGCCCCGGACCTCCGCGCCCACCTGCGCCAACTGGCCCTGTTCCTCACCCGGTCCGACGCGGGCGCCGTCTTCAAGGCCCTCATCGGGCACGCCCAGCACGATCCCGCGTTCGCCGCCGCCCTGCGGTCCGGGTACCTCGACGAACAGCGCCGACGCGACCGGCTCCCGCTGGAACGCGCGGTGGAACGCGGCCAGCTCGCCGCCGGGCTCGACATGGCTGCGGAGATCGACCAGCTCGTGGGGCCGGTCTACCACCGTGTCCTGGTGACGGCGGAACCCGTCGACCAGGCTTTCACCGACCGCCTCGTCGAGGCGTTCCTGCACCGCGCGGACGCAGGGGAGATGGGGAGCAGATGACTCTGAAGGAAGGCCAGCGGGTGGTCCTTGCGGAGGACACCCGGCTGAGCGATTCGGCCGAGGTGGCGGGCGTCGTCGTCGGGTTCCTGTCCCTGGCGGCGGGCACCGGCGGGACCGTCGAGCAGGTGGTCGGCCACCAGGACGAGAGCGACGACGTGCGCGAGTACGAGCGGCTCAAGTCGCTGCTCGACTCCTTCGGGCGCGAGATGCCCACGGAGAGCAGGAGGCAGCTCGAAGAGAAGGTCGGCTCCCTGGAACCCGCGTGGACCGCCTTCCAGGAACGGGGGCCGCGCGTGAGCGTGCGGGTCCGCTTCGACAACGGATTCATCCTCGACGGGGCCCACGAGGACGTCTTCGTCCCTGCCTGAGGGCGCGTCGGGTCAGCTCCAGGCCTGGCGTTCCTGGCCGTGCGGGTCGTCGATCTGCTGCCACTCCGCGTCGATGCGCATCGTGGCCCTGCGCTCGGTGTCGTACGGATCCCAGCCGGGGTCGCCGGTAGTGGCGAACCGGATCCAGGTCTGGTGCATGCGGTCCGCGAGATCCGCCGGGGGCTTGTCCGGGCCGAGCAGGGCGGCGGGGCCGTGCAGTTGCGGCAGATGCGTGAGATCGAAGACGAAGGGCAGCTCGACCGCGTGCGTGGCGCCGAGTTCTCCGTCCAGGGCGTGCGAACGCCAGGCGAACTCGTAGGCGAAGGTCGCGGAGCCGGGGTGGGCGGCGTGGGCGGCGGCCAGGGCGCGGGTGCCCGCGCCGAACAGCGCGTCGCCCATGACGGCGGAGCGCAGTTCGCCGAACGACGCCTCGGGACGTGTCCTGCGGTACGTCTCCACGAGCCGCGTCGGGTTCGGGTGCGAGCGCGCCGCCGTGTCGTCCAGGTCCTTGGCCGTGGAGGTGGCGTATTTGTCCACGGGGACCAGGTAGAGGCGGCCCTCTTCGGTGTTGGTGCCGATGAGCAGGTCGACGTCGGAGCCGTGTCCGGTGGCGACGGCTTCGGCGGGCTGGATGTCCAGGACGAGGCTGAAGAGGCTGAGGCCGATCAGCGGGTCGTGGTGGGTGGCGGTCCGCAGGTCGATGCCCGCGAGCCTGGTGGCCGCCGCCACCAGTCGTTCGTCGGAGATGTCCGCGAAGGCGTCCACGTGCGGCTCGACGCCCAGGACCCCGGCGGCCGCGGAGGTAACACGGGCAGCCTGCTCGGGGCTGAACGCGCCCAGGCCGCTGCCGCTCTGCACGATCGCCCTGCGGAACAGTCCGGCGGCCTCGGGGGCGGCGAGGACGCCGCCGACGATGGTGGCACCGGCCGACTGGCCGAAGAGCGTGACGTTGCCCGGGTCACCGCCGAAGCCCCCGATGTTCTCCTGGACCCAGCGCAGCGCGCCGACGACGTCGAGCAGGCCGCGGTTGGCGGAGGCCCCGGGCAGATCGAGGAAACCGGCGATGCCGAGCCGGTAGTTGAGCGTGACGAGGACGACGCCGTCACGGGCGAAGGCCGACCCGTCGTACAGCGCGGACCGCGTCGAACCGGCGACGAATCCGCCGCCGTGCACGAACACCATGACCGGCAGGTCGCTCCGCGCGGCGGCGGGCGTCCGGACGTCGACGGTGAGGTAGTCCTCTCCACGGCTCCAGCCGGTGCCGAAGTAGGGGGCCAAGTCGATGCTGCCGAGCTTGCGCTCGGACTGCGGCGCGTTGGGTCCGCGGACCGTGGCGTCCCGTAGGCCCGCCCAGGGCTCGTGCGGCCGGGGCGGGGCGAACCGGTCGGCTCCGCGGGGCGGGGCGGCGTACGGGATGTTCAGGAAGGCGGCAGTGCCGTCCTGTCGGCGCAGGCCGCGGACGGCTCCCTGCGCGGTGGTCACGACGGGTTCGGGATGGTGGTTCATTTCTTGTGCCTTTCCGCGGGCTTCAGCGCTGTTCGGTGTACGGGGCGAAGGGCGCCCAGCCCTTGATGGCGAAGGTGCTGCCGTCGCGTACGACTTCGGTGGCGCCGTGGCCGCCCAGGTGGGCCGGGATCACGAGGGCGCTGTTGTCGGCGGCCCAGCCCAACACCTTGCGGCGGGTGGCGCGGGCTTCGGCGGGGTTCTCGCAGAAGCAGCTGTTGGCGTCCGGCTCCAGGATCTGAACCGGGCTGTGCAGCATGTCGCCGACGAACACCGCACGGTCCGTGCCGGAGGTGAGGGTCAGCACCGAGGAGCCGGGGGTGTGCCCGGGAGCCGTGTCCAGGCGCAGGTTCGCGTCGATCCGGTGGCTGTTCTCCCACAAGCGGGTCAGGCCTGCCCGGTGGACGGGGGCCACGCTGTCCTCGAAGACGTTCTGGTTGCCGCGGCCGAGGAGCGGCTGATGGCCGTTCTCGGGGTTCCAGAAGTCGAAGTCGTCCTTGGGCATCAGGTAGGTGGCGTTGGGGAACGTGGGGACCCACTGTCGGCCGTCCAGGCGGGTGTTCCAGCCGACGTGGTCGACGTGGAGGTGCGTGTTGATCACGACGTCCACGTCCTCGGGCCGGACTCCGGCCCGGGCGAGATCGGCCAGGAAACCCGTTTCGAGGTGGCTCCAGACCGGGGCGTAGGGGCGCTCCTTGTGGTTGCCCACGCCGGTGTCGACGAGGATCGTCCTGCCCTCGCTGCGCAGCAGCCAGGTCTGGATCGCGGAGTTCACGGTGTTGGACTCGGGATCCAGGAAATGCGGGGCCAGCCATGGGCCACCTTCTTCCCAGACTTCCTTCGAGCTTTCCGGGAAGAAGATTTCGGGCGTCATGTCGACGGAGCCGAAGTACTCCCGTACTCGGGTGATGGACACATCGCCGAGGGTGATCTCGTTTTCAGTGGTGGCAGTGGTGGCCGTGTTGGCAGTGGTCAAGGCGGTCTCCTGGGTGAGGGCGAGGTACCGGGTTCGGTGCCTCCGACTTCATCGGGGACGCGGGCGCGGAGCCAGCCCCGCCCTTGCCTATCCACAGCTGGGTCAGGCTCCGTGCCGCGAGGCGGCCCATACTCGGGACCATGGACGGAAAGACGCAGCTCGGAGACTTCCTGCAGACGCGGCGCTCCCAGCTGCGCCCGGCGGACATCGGGGTACCCACCTACGGAGAGCGCCGACGTGTACCGGGGCTTCGGCGCGAGGAGCTGGCACTGCTGGCGGGGGTGAGCACCTCCTACTACACGCGGCTGGAGCAGGGGCAGTCGCTGAGCGCGTCGCCCGAAGTGCTCGACGCGATCGCCGGGGCGCTGCGGCTGGACGATTCCGAGCGGCGGTACCTGCACGACGTGGCCCGGGTCGACCGGCGGCGCACCCGGGGCCGCCGTCCGGCGCCGGAACGGGTGCCGGAGGCGACACGTCAGTTCCTGGACGTGCTCGGCGACGCTCCCGCGATCGTGCTGGGCCGACGCACCGACGTGCTGGCCTGGAACCGGACGGGCCATGCGCTGTTCGCCGGGCATCTGGACTTCGACGCCCCCGACCTTCCGGCGCGGCGTCCCAACATGGCCCGGCTGGTGTTCCTCGACGGCCATGTCCGTGACCTGTACGCGGACTGGCCGAGCAAGGCCAGGGCCGTGGTCGGCAATCTGCGCGTGGTGGCGGCCCAGCACCCGGAGGACGCGTCGCTCCATGCGCTCCTGGGTGAGCTGTCCGCGAAGAGCACCGAGTTCGCCTCGATGTGGGCCGACCACCGGGTCAAGGCCTGCACCGGCGCCGACTACGAGATGCGTCATCCGCTGGTCGGGCCGCTGACCGTCATCCAGCAGAGCATGACCAGCGGGCAAGGCCCGGTCGTCGTGGTCGCCACCACGGAGGCGGGCTCGCCCTCGCGGGCCGCTCTCGCCCTGCTCGCCCAGGCCACCGGCGACGGTGCCGCGCAGGCCGATGCCCGCCCGCTGCCCGCACCCAATTCGGTTGCTCCCGACCCGCGCCGCTGACAAGGTCACGGTCATGCGCACCTTCACTGCTCCCGACGGAACCGAGCTCGCCTATCACCTCATCAGGGACGGCGGAGAGGGCGACGCGAGCAGCCTCGACGTGCCTCCGGTGGTGTGTCTGCCCGGCGGCCCGATGCAGGCCTCCGCATACCTCGGTGATCTCGGGGGCCTTGCCGCGCGGCGGCCGCTGCTCATGCTGGATCTCCGCGGAACCGGTGACTCCGCGGTGCCGGAGGACCGCTCCTCGTACCGCTGCGACCGGCTCGTGGACGACGTGGAGGCCCTGCGCGTGCACCTGGGTCTTGAGGTGCTTGATCTGCTGGCGCACTCCGGCGGCACCAACCTCGCGGTGCTCTACGCGGCCCGCCACCCGGAGCGCGTCGGCAGGCTGGCGCTGATCACGCCGAGCGTCATGGCCGTCGGCATCCCGGTCGACGGCTCCGCACGACGGGAGGCGGCGCTCCTGCGCAGGGACGAGCCGTGGTTCCCCACGGCCTTCGCCGCCTTGGAGGCGATCGTGGGCGGCGGGGCCACCGCCGAGGCCTTCCAGGCCATCGCGCCCTTCGCGTACGGCCGCTGGGACGCGGAGGCACGGGCCCACCGGGCCGCCGAGGACGGGCAGCGCAACGACGAGGCGGCCGCGGCCTTCGGTGCCGAGGGTGCCTACGACCCGGAGGCCACGCGTGCCGCGCTCGCGAAGTTCGGGGCGCCCGTCCTGGTGCTCGCAGGGCAGGCCGACCTGAACTCTCCGCCGCCCGCGATGACCGAGCTCGCCGGGCTGTTCCCGGACGTCGAGCTCGTGGTGCAGCCCGGTGCCGGGCACTTCCCCTGGCTGCACGACCCGGCCGCGTTCGCGGCGTCCACCGGGGCGTTCCTCACCTGACGGGCCGGATGTCGGGCACGGCCCCGGCGCCGCGGGAGGAACATCCCCCGCGGCGCCGTGCGCGCGTCACCAGATACGGACGCGCTCCGACCTGTCGAGCCACAGCCCGTCGCCCTCCACCGTGCCGAACGCCTCGTGGAACTCGTCCAGGTTGCGGACGATGTTGGCGCGGAACTCCGGCGGCGAGTGCGGGTCGATCGTGAGGTACTGCTGCTCCTGCTCCTTGCGGCGCTTGGCACGCCAGCAGTACGCCCAGTTCATGAAGAGCCGCTGCGAACCGGTCGTGCCGTCGCTCTCGGGCATCGCCGCCCCGTCGAGGGCGATGAGGTAGGCGGTGTGCCCGATGGTCAGGCCGCCCAGGTCGCCGATGTTCTCGCCGACGGTGAGCGAGCCGTTGACGAACTCGCCGGGGAGGTTGCGGGGCGAGAAGGCGTCGTACTGCTTGACGAGCGCCTTCGACTTCCCCTCGAACGCCGTCTTGTCGGCGGCGGTCCACCAGTCGTTGAGGTTGCCCGCGCCGTCGTACTGCGCGCCCTGGTCGTCGAAGCCGTGGCCGATCTCGTGGCCGATGACCGCGCCGATGCCGCCGTAGTTCTCCGCCGGGTCGGCGTCGGGCGAGAAGAACGGCTTCTGCAGGATGCCCGCGGGGAAGCAGATCTCGTTGGTGCCCGGGTTGTAGTACGCGTTGACCGTCTGCGGCAGCATGAACCACTCGTCGCGGTCGACCGGCGCACCGATCTTCGCCAGCTCGCGGGCGGACTCGAAGGCGGACGCCGCCTGGGCGTTGCCGAGGAGGTCGTCGGCCGAGACCTGGAGCGCGGAGTAGTCGCGGAAGGTGTCGGGGTAGCCGATCTTGGGGCGGAAGGTGGCGAGCTTCTCGTACGCCCGTTCCTTCGTCTCGTCGGTCATCCAGTCGAGGCGGGCGATCGACTGGCGGTAGGCCTCGAGGAGGTTGGCGACGAGGTCGTCCATCTTCGCCTTGGACGCCGGCGGGAAGTGCCGCGCGACGTACTGCTTGCCGACGGCCTCACCGATGGAGCCCTCGACGAACGCGACCGCGCGCTTCCAGCGGGCACGCATCTCCGGGGTGCCGTTGAGGGTGCGGCCGTAGAACTCGAAGTTGTTCCGCACGAACTCGTCCGACAGGTACGGCGCGCAGGAGCGCAGCACGCGCGTCAGCAGCCAGTCGCGCCACTGCTCGATCGGCACCTCGGCGAGGACCGTGGAGAGGTGGGCGAGGTAGGACGGCTGGCGGACGCAGGTCTCCGCGATGGTGGTGTCCGAGCCGCCGAGCGCGGCGGCGTAGCCACGCCAGTCGAACTCGGGTGCCAGCGCGGTGAGTTCGTCCAGGGTGGTGAGGTTGTAGGTCTTCAGCACGTCGCGGGTCTCGGCCCGCTCCCAGTGGCCCTCGGCGAGCTTCGTCTCCAGCGCGAGGACGGTCCGGGCGGCGGCCGCCGGGTCCGCGTGCTTGCCGAGGGTGAGGAGTTCGGTGAGGTAGGTGACGTACTTCTCGCGGATCTCGGCGAACTTCTCCTCGCGGTAGTACGACTCGTCGGGCAGGCCGAGACCGCCCTGGAGGATGTTGAAGAGGTAGCGGTCCGAGTCGCGGTCGTCGGAGTCGACGTACGCGCCGAAGAGGCCGGAGCCGCCGATCCGCTCGAAGCGGCCGATGAAGGCCGCGAGCTCCCGGGTGTCCCGCAGGCCCGCGACCTCGTCGATCAAGGGCTTGGCGGGGGCCAGACCGCGGGCGGCGATGGTCTCCTCGTCCATGAAGGAGGCGTACAGCGCGGCGATCTTCCGGGCGTCCTCGGAGACGGCGCCCGGGTCGGCCGACACCTCCGCGGCCAGCTCCTGGATGATCGTCTTGACCTGTTCTTCCGCGGTGTCGGCCAGCTGTACGAAGGGCCCCCAGCTGGAGCGGTCCTCAGGGATCTTCTCGGTGTCCAGCCAGACTCCGTTGACATGACCGAAGAGGTCGTCCTGCGGGCGGATCTCGGGGTTCATGCCCGGGCGGGCGTCATCCAGAATGCTCATCCAGGCAGCCTATCGAGGGGGCGGCCCGGTACGACGGGCTGCGGGGGCCGTTCGGCGAGGAGCGAACAACGGACTGCTTCCGGGCGGCCGACCGGCACGCCAACTCGCGCGCAAAACATCTCAATAGGAGCGATAAAGTATCGCGTCAACGTCCGTATGCCTGTGACACTCAGGAGCACATCTGTGACCGTAGCCATCGTCCCGCCCCAGGAGAACGCAGCTTCCTCCGAGGCTACCGCCGACGCGGCCGCGCTGGTGGCCGAGGACGCCCGCGACTTCGGGGCCTACGCGCGCACCGGCGGCTGGGCCTTCGGCCTCAAGGTGGCCCGCAGCGTGCGGCCCGGCGGGCAGAGCGCCGGTGAGACGCCGAAGATCTCCGCCAAGGAGTTCGCGGAGCTGGCCGGCTGCTCGGCCGACCGCGTCATGCGCTACTACAAGGCCTGGGACAAGGCCGCCGACGACGGGATGGTGCCCCACTTCGAGGCGCTCTCCCCCGGCATGGACGTCGAACTCCCGGACGCCGACATCTGGTTGTCGTACTACTCCGCCCGCTCCAGCGCCCTCAGCCAGCGCGGCGAGGCGATCTCCGAGGCGGCCGAGGCCGAGGGCATCCGTCCCACCAAGGCCCTGGAGGTCGCGGAGAACCCCACCGCGCTGCGCGCCGCGATCCTGGCCGACCCCGGCACCGCGGAGGCGGCGCGCAAGGCCCTGATGGACCGCCTGGACGAGGACCCGGCGCTGCGCACCGAGCTGGTCCGCGACATCGTCCGCACCGACGACCTCAAGAAGGCCGTGGCGGCCGAGGCCAAGGCGGGCGACCGCGTCGAGTACGTCCGCCAGATCGTGGAGAAGGGCCAGGTCAAGACGCCCGCGGGGCAGATGATCGACGCGTCCGCCGAGCTGCGCGAGGAGGCCGAGCGCCATCTGTCCCTGATCGACGAGCTGGACGACGGCGAGGAGTCGGGCGAGTGGGCGCGCGAGGCGTACGACACCGTGCGCGACCTGGTGGCGCAGACCGTGCAGAGCGACCCCGAGCTGCGGGTGCAGGAGCGGCGCGCGAAGTTCTACAGCAGCCTGCAGAAGGCCACGAAGGTCTTCGAGGAGCTGACGTTCGACGATGTAGAGGACATCGACGACATCTATGAGGACGACATGATGAAGCGCCTCGAAGACCTCCAGCAGGCCATCGGCGCGTGCATCACGGCGCTCCAGACGGCGACCGTACGTCCCGAGACTGATCACGACCCCCGGTCGTAGCACTCAGGTCGTACGCAATGACCCGTACCGGGAGGGATTCGCCCACCCGGGCCCGGCTCGTAGCTTCTTGATCACGTCAGTTTGCCGACCGATCGAGAGGCCTCGGATCCATGTACGTCAAGGCATTCGCCCCGGAGTACCAGGGTGAGCTGGGCTCGGAGCTGAGCGTGAACTCCTCGTACGAGGATGTGCGCGCGTCGGCAGGACGGGCGCTCTCCCGGGCGGACGGCCCGGGAGAGCGGGCGCGGGCCGCGCTGGCGCTCGCGGAGGCGAGCAGGCGGCTCGGCCGGGTCGACGACGCGGGCGCCGCCTGGCGGCAGAGCTACCGCAGCGCCCGCGTCGCGAGGGACGAGGGGGCCATGGCCTGGGCGCTGTGGAGCGGCGGCACCCTCGCGCGGCAGTGCGGGGCGCTGCCGCTCGCCCGGCGGCTGCTCGCCCACTCCGTGGAGCTGGCCGCGCACAGCGGTGACCATCTCGCGCACGGGTACGCGCTCGCGGGCCTCGCCGAGACCGGGCGCATCCAGGGGGACTACGCGGCCGTCGCCGCGCTCCACGAGGAACTGCTGGAGCAGGGGCGGGCGCGCGGCGAGGCCCGGCACATGGTGTGGGCGATGACCGGGATAGCGCAGATGCACCGCAACCGCGGCGATCACGCCAAGGCCCTTGAGCTGTTCGAGGAGTCGGTCGGGATCGCCACCGAGGCGGACGACGCGCGGGGGCGCGCCTGGTCGCTGCGGGGCGTGGCGGACGTGGTGTCCCTGCAGGGCGATCCGGACCGGGCCCTCGGCCTGCTCTCCGAGGCCGAGGACGTGTGCCGGTCCATGGACCTGGCGAGCGCGCTCGCCTACAACCACAAGATGCGCGGCAACGTCCTGTACCGCGCCGGGCGTTACGCGGCGGCCCGGGAGACGTACGCGATCGCCCTCGACGAGTTCACCGCGATGCACGAGCCGCGCGGCACCGCGCTCTCCCGGCTCGGCCTGGCCAAGTGCCGGGCGCGGCTCGGGCGCGCCCGGGAGGCGACGCTCGCCGAACTGGCCGTGCTGGAGGAGGACTTCGACCGCATGGGGCTGCGGCACGCCCGCGACATGGTCGTCGCCTTCCGCGCCGAGTCGGCGCCCGCCGTCAGGGCGTGAGCGTGATGCGGACCCCGACCGTGCCCTTGAGGCCGCGGCGGAGCCTGCTGCCGAACAGCGTGAGGAAGCCGGGCACCCCGTACTTGTGCAGGATGAGGGTGCGGTAGCGGGCGGTGGCTTCGGGCGAGCAGACCTCAGCGGTGGCGAGCACTTGCTCGCCGGTCGGCTTGCCGCGGCGGTCGCAGGGGCCGACCATGACGTCCGCGCGCCTGCGGATCCGCTTCACCTTCCACGATTCGCCGGGCGTCCAGATGCCGAGGGCGCCGTCGTCCTCGACGACCCATACGGGGGTCGGGACCAGGGTGCCGTCTTTCCGGTAGCTGCTGACCAGCAAGTACTTTCCGGAGCTGAGCCGCGTCAGCAGGGTGTCGACCATGCCGAGAGTCTAGGGCGCCCCGCACCCACACCTCGTAACTCCTTATATTGGTTACATGGACCAGTCCCCGCCGCCCCTGCCCTCCGGGACCTCCGGCATCGTGCTGCGCTCCTACAGCGGGTCCACGTTCCGCTTCGACCCCGGCGCGCTCTGCCTGGAGCTGCTCCCCACCGGTGGCCCCGGCGAGTTCCGGCGGTACGAGGTACTGCACGCGCCCGGCGACCTGACCGCCTGGGCCGAGCGGTCACGGCTGACGCCGCCCCCGGTCCTGGAAGTGTCCGACACCGAGGTGGCGGACGCCCGGCGGCTGCGCGACGCGCTGTTCCGCGTGACGACCGCGCGGGCGCACGACGAGCCCGCCGCCCCTGCCGACATCGACACCGTCAACGCGGCGGCCGCCCACGCTCCGCTGGTCCCCGCCGTCGGACCGGGCGGCGAGCGCGCCTGGGCAGGGACCGCGGACGGCACCCGGCTGCTCGCCACCGTGGCGCGTGATGCCGTGGAGCTGCTGACCGGACCGTTCGCGCACCGCATCCGCACGTGCTCGGCAGAGGACTGCGCCCTGATCTACGTCGACACCTCGCGCCCCGGCCGCCGTCGCTGGTGCTCGATGGAGCACTGCGGCAACCGCCACAAGGTACGGACGCTGCGGGCGCGCCGCTCCTAGGAGGGCTGAGACGGCTGAGGAACACGTCCGGATGGCATGACTCCGGTGGCTCCCGCACGGCCACCGGCCGCAAGGGCGGCAAGGCCGGGACGTACGAGGACCCAGCTGATCGACGTGCTGCACCACCACTGACGGTTCAGCGGGTCTGCGGAACGGCCGCACGTTCCTTGAGGTGGTGGATCAGGGCGATGAGCACGTCGCGGCTCGACTCCTTCTCGCGGGCGTCGCACGCGATGATGGGGATGTCCGGGGAGATGTCCAGGGCCTCGCGTATCTCCTCGAAAGGATGCTCCTTGGAGTCAGGGAAGACGTTCAGCGCGATGACGAAGGGGACGTCCTGCCGCTCCATCTCCTCGATGGCCCGGAAGCTGGAGGCCAGTCGGCGCGTGTCGACCAGGACGACCGCGCCGAGGGCGCCCTTGAACAGTCCGTTCCACAGGAACCAGAACCGTTCCTGTCCTGGGGTGCCGAACAGGTAGAGCACCAGCTGCTCGTTCAGCCCGATGCGGCCGAAGTCCAGACTGACCGTGGTCTCCTGCTTGTCCGCGACACCGACCAGGTCGTCCACGTCGATACTGGCCCGGGTCAGGGTCTCCTCGGTGGTGAGCGGCTTGATGTCGCTCACCGAGGCGACCATGGTCGTCTTTCCGGTGCCGAAGCCCCCGGCGATCATCACCTTGACCGAGCGGCTTCCGGCGGGCAGGGCCCCGGCCGACGACGGGCGGCCGGGACGGTCAAAGCCTTCGAAGTCCACTGAGAACCTCCTCCAGGAGCGCGACGTCCGGCCCGTGGCCGGACGGGGAAGTAGCCGGGATGGGGTCGCGGGTCTCCACCCGGCCCGCGTCCAGCAGGTCGGTCACCAGCACCGCGAGGATGTTGAACGGCAGTCCGAGATGGGCGCAGAGCTCGGCGACGGACAGCGGATCGCGGCACCGGCGCACGATCTCCTCGTGCTCGTGCTGCAGGCCCTCGTCGGGCGCCGCGCGGACGGCACGGCTGATGACGAGAGTGGCCACGTCGAGCCCCGCGGCCGCCCCGCCCGGTCCGCTGCGGCCACCCGTGACGACGTAGTAGCGCTCCAGACCGGCCGGGTCCGTGGGCCGCTGGGGGCCACTCATCCAGGCTGCTCGTCCCCGCGCGCGGTGGTGCCGAGCAGCTCACCCATCCGGCGGGCCAGGTCCCTCATCTGGTGCCCGAGCAGTCCCTGGTCGAGACCCTCCTTGGCGAGGACCCCGAGATACGTCTCCACGCCGGCCCGCACCACGAAGAGGTGCCCGCCGTCGACCTCGATCATCGCCAGCCGCAGCTGACCGCTGTACTTGGGGAACTGCGCGGCGACGGGCTGGGCGAGCGCCTGCAGACCCGCGACGACGGCGGCGAACCGGTCCACGTCGTCCGGGTCCTCGGCCCCGAACGACGTGATGGCCTTGCCGTCGCTGGAGGCCACCAGCGCGAAGCGGATCTCCGGGATGGACTCGGTCAGGTCACGGAGCGCCCAGCTCACGTCGGTCTCGTGCTGTGTCATCGCTGGTCGCTCTCTTCGGTGCGGGGCTCTTCGGTGCGGGGCTCTTCGGTCTCTCGTCCGGCGGTGGCGAAGGCGGCCAGGCCGGTGAAGGACGCGTCCGGCGGCACGACGGACGGGGCCGGGGCTGCCGCGGGTGCCGCCTTACCGGCCGCTTCGGACACGTCGGCGCGCGGTCTGCCGCTCCGGCGGCGCTTCGGCAGGCCGCCCGCCGTGGTCTCCGGCTCGGGCTCGGCGGCGGTCGGCGCAGGGGCGGGGGCGGGAGTCGTGGCCTCGGGAGTCGCAGGCGGTCGCGGTGCCGTCTGCGTCCTGGTGTGGGCGGCCGGGACCGGGGCCGGGGGCCGTGCGGGTGCCACGCCCGCCGGGAGCCTGCTGAAGTACTTGTGCGGGACGACCACGACGACGGACGTGCCGAGCCAGGGCGAATCCGCGAAGGTGACCCGGATGCCGTACTTCCGGCCGAGGGTGCCCACGACGCGCAGGCCGAGGTGCGCGTTCTCCGCGAGGCCGCCGAGGCCGGGGCCCTCGCCGACGCCTTCGAGGGACTCGATCGCCTGCTTCTTCTTCTCGTCGCTCAGGCCCTTGCCCGCGTCCTGGATCTCGATGCCCACGCCGTTCGGCACCTCCTTGCCCGACACGATCACGGGCTCGGTGGGCGGCGAGTAGCGGGCCGCGTTGTCCAGGAGGTGCGCGAAGATCAGCGTGAGGTGGTCCACCAGGCCGCCGTCGACGCCGAGTTCGGGCAGCTGGCGGACCTGCACGCGGTCGAAGTCCTTGATGCGGCCGATGCCGCCGCGGACCACACCGAGCAGGCGCTGCGGCTCCTGCCACTGCCTGCCGGGCCGGTCGGTCCCGCCGAGGACGCCGATGCTGGCGGCCAGGCAGTCGGCGGGGCCGATCGCCTGGTCGAGCTCCATCAGTCCCTGGGCGACGGCGGGCGAGCGGCCGTGCTCGCCCTGCATCTCGTGGAGACGGCCGCGGATCTTGCCGGTGAGGACGTGCAGTCGGCTGCCGATGCTGATGACGGCCTGCTCGGCGGAGGTGCTGCGGTTGAACTCCTCCTCGACGGCGATGAGGCCTGATCGCAGGACCTTGCGCAGTTCGAGCCGGAACTCGGGAGACACATCCGTCTCCTGCGCCAACTGCGGAAGCACGTCGTCGATGGCCTCGCCGGAGCGCAGTCCCTTCAGCGCCTTGGGGAGGAATTCGTCACCCAGGCGGACGAGCAGTTCGTGCTGGCGGTCGACGCGCCACTCCGAGGCCTTGGCCTCGTCGATGAGACGGGCCTCCAGGGCCGCGCGGTCGGTCGCGTACTGGTGCTCCAGGGAGGCCACGTGGTGCTGCCACTGGCGTGAGTGGCTGAGCTGGTCCACCTGGACCTGCTCGGTGGTGCGGCGCAACTCGTCTCTCGCGCGCAGCAGGAGCCGTACACAGCAGGCCGCGGCCGCGGTGACACCAAGTCCCGCGAGAACCAGGGGTATTCGGGCCTCATCGGGGCCGGTCACCGCGGCGGCGATCGTGCTTGCGCCTAAGCCGGACGGCAACAGCCACCAGGCGCGCCAGACCCCGGACTCCTGGGCCGCCGCCGGTGGTGGAGTGGCAAGTTCCATCTGCATCCTCAAACCAACGCGATCGAACGGGAGACAACCACAAACAAAAGGCCGCACAGGGCGGCATCGCGACACCGGTGACCGTTCGGACCTCGTCAACACGGCGCGCCACGAGGGAGCTTATAGGGTTCGAGGGGATGTGGATCAACAACTCCCAGATCTCCGTCGCCCCCGTGCTCCCTGGGGGCAGGGGGCAGGAGAACACCGCCGGAAAGGTCGCCCATGAGCCGTCGGGACGCGGAAGCGGGCGGACTGCGCCCGGTCGACCTGGCGCGTGCGGCCGGTGTCTCCCCGCAGCAGATCCGCAACTACGCCGACGCGGGCATCCTGCCGCCCGCCCCGCGCTCCCCCGCCGGGTACCGCAGGTTCGACGCACACCACCGGCAGGCCCTGCTCGCCTACCGGGCGCTGGTCCGCGGCCACGGTTCGGGCGCGGCCCGGGCGGTGCTTCGGGCGGTCCACGCGGGTGAGGTGCCGCGGGCGCTCGCGCTCATCGATGCCGGGCATGCCCTCCTGCACGAGCAGCGGAGCTCCTTGCGGACGACGGGCGAGGCTTTGGAGGCCGTGGCGGAGGACGGGCCGACCGCTCCCACCCTGCCGCGCTCACGGCTGCGCGTGGGAGAGGTGGCGGCCCATCTGGGCGTGCGCGCCTCGGCCCTGCGGGTCTGGGAGGCCGCCGGGCTCCTGACCCCGTCCCGCGACCCGGCCACGCACTACCGCTCCTACCTGCCCGCCGACGTACGCGACGCACGCATCGTCCACATGCTGCGGCAGAGCCACTATCTCCTGCCACAGATCCGCCCGGTCCTGGACGACCTGCGCCGCAGCGGCAGCGTCGGCGCGCTCCGCACGGCCCTGGCGCAGCGGGAGGCCGCGCTGGACCAGCGGGCACGGGCCATGCTGGAGGGCGCGGCCCACCTGCACCGCTACCTCTCGGACCTGTCCCCGGCCTCGGCAGGCGCGTCGTCAGGGCCCGCCTCGCGCGGACCGTACAGCGCGGACGGGGCACCCGAGGCCAGCGCCCAGTAGCGGTCGCCGTACGACCAATGCCACCACTCCGTCGGGTAGTTGACCAGGCCCGCACCCGTCAGTGCGGCACCGAGGATCGTGCGGTGGGCGCGCGCCTCGGCGCCGATGTTCGCCGCTTCGGTGTAGCAGGCGCCCGCGCTCTCCTCCGGGTCGGCGTTCATCCGGGTGCCCAGGTCGAGCTCGCGCCCTTCGGCGTCGGCGAGTGTCAGGTCGACGGCCGCGCCCGCGCTGTGCGGGGCGATGTCAGGCGGGGAGACGTAGCGGCTGGCCGCCGCGTGGATCTCGGCGGCGGGCCGGTGCGGGTGGAGGGCGCGCAGCTGGTCCACGTACTCCTCGAAGTAGTGCCGCTGCAGCGACGGCGGCCGGTAGCCCTCGACGAAGAGCAGCCGCAGCCCCTCCGGGAGCAGTTCATCGGCGCGCAGGAGGCGCCGCAGGACGCCCTCGCGCAGCAGCGCGAACGCGGCCTCGGGCCCCGCCTGCTGCCGCGCGTCGACCAGCAGGCCCGTGCCGTACTCCCCGCCCCTTGCCGTCCGTACGTCGACGAGGCGCTCCCCGCACTCGCGCACGGGGACGGCGGCGACCCGCGGGTCCGCCATCAGAATGATCTCTCCGGGCGGTCCCGCGACTGCCGATCGAGCCGTCATGCCGCGTCCCACAAGGACACCTCGACCACCGCGTCCACGGGCAACGGCCCGTAGATGTGCGGGAACTCCACGCCGCCGGGCCGCGGAGCCTCGAAGCGCACCGGCGCGGTGAGCCGCTCGCTGTCGATGGCGAGGACCACCAGGTCGTCGGGGCCTTCGTAGCCCCCGTAGAGGAACTCGGCCACGCCTGACAGCTGCTCGGGCAGCGAGCAGTGGATGAAGCCCACTTCGCTCAGCGTCTTGCCGCGGGTCGACATCTCGTACGCCCCGGCTTCCCTTGCGGCGTCCCACAGGGCGCGCTCGGTGATGTGCAGCAGTCGTGTCATGGATCAACGGTACGCGGACGTCAGGGGCGCACGGCCTCCAGCGCTTCGGCGACGGCGGTGTGGAAGCGGGCGTGTTCCCTTGCGCTGGGCGGCAGTTCAGGGTTCCAGGAGAGCGTGGGGACACGTCGTCCCAGGGCGTCCCCCAGGGGCGACGCGTTGCCTCGTACGTCGGTGAGGACGAGGTCGGGCTCCAGCGCTGCCGCCTCGGCCCAGGTCGTCGTGGACCAGTTCGCGCCCTGCCCCGGCGCGGGGTCCACCAGGCCGACGCCGAACCCGGCGAGCGCGGCGAGGTCGGGCCAGGCGTAGGGCCTCGCCAGATGGACGGAGTCGGGGCCCGCCGGGGAGAGGGCGAGCACGCGTGAGCGTGCGGGGCCCGCGGCCGATGCGGTCAACCGACGCTCGGCGGCGGCGAGTTCGGTGGCCGCATCGGCGTCCGGGGCGGCTCCCAGGCTCCGTGCCAGGGCGGTGAGGCGTTCCCTGATCCCGGTGAGGCTGCGGCCGCCGCCGACGTCGAGCACGACGAGCGGGACCTGCTCCTCCAGGTGCTTGGCGGCCTCCGGGTCGATGCCGTAGACCTGGCCGCCGCCGTAGGTGAGCGCCACGACGAGGTCGGGCCCGGCGGCGAGGAGGGCGTCGAGGTCCAGTTCGGGGCCCGCGCCGAAGTAGGGGAGGTCCGCGAGGGGAAGGCTGCCCGTCTTGGCCGGGTCGGGCAGGGCCGGGTCGTCGTGCGCGGAGCCGAAGACACCGGCGGGCCGGATGCCGTGGTCGTGCAGCGCCGCACCGGTCGGCACGTAGGCGACCAGCCGGGACGGGCGGCGCGCGGCCCTCACCAGGTGATCCCTGTCGTCGGTGAACTCCCACTCCCTGTCCGTGTGTTGTGCCATGATCTCCGACTCCTCCTGCCGTCCCGCGCCACGACCTGCCCCGCCGTGGCCGTCCCGGTGCTACCTGCCCGGACGCACCCCGGAGTACACGGACCCGGGCGCTCGCGCCGTGGTCAGGGCCGATCGCCTACGCCCGGGGCACCGGGTGCTCCGCCGGTCGGCCTAGTCCTGGAGCCGGTACCGATCCCGGTCGTGCGACAGATGCGGGGCCGGGGCGCGCCTTCGTAACTTCGTCGGTGTCAAGAGCGAGCACCGAGCCGGGGAGACAGACATGAGCGACACCCAGCAGACCGTCCGAAGGACCCACAAGGACGAGCGGGTCGGGGGGCCGGGACTCCTGAAGGTGGCCGTCATCATCGCGAGCACCCGGGAGGGCCGCTTCGCGCCCACCATCGCCGACTGGTTCACCGGGCAGACCGCGCAGCGCCACGATCTGGACGTCGACGTGATCGACCTGGCCGAGGCGCGCCTGCCGGACGAGCTGTCCCAGCGGCCGGGCCCGGAGGTCGCCGAGGTCGGCGCGCGACTGGCCGCGGCCGACGCGTTCGTCGTCATCACGCCCGAGTACAACCACAGCTTCCCCGCGTCGCTGAAGACCGCGATCGACTGGCACTACGAGGAATGGCGTGCCAAGCCAGTGGGCTTCGTCAGTTACGGCGGCCTCTCGGGCGGCCTGCGCGCCGTCGAGCACCTGCGGCAGGTCTTCGCCGAGCTGCACGCGGTGACCGTCCGCGACACCGTGAGCTTCCACGGCGTGTGGAGCTGCTTCGACGAGTCCGGTGAGCCGACCGATCCGACCGGCCCGGAGACCGCAGCCAAGACGATGCTCGACCAGCTCACGTGGTGGGGCCGCACCCTGCGCGACGGCAAGACCGTCCGCCCCTACGCCGCCTGACCGCATCACCACCCAGCCGCATCGACCAGGGAGTTGGCATGAAGATGACCGCCGCCGCACTGACCGCCCACGGACCGCCGGAGGTCCTGCGGCCGACGGAGCTCGACGCTCCGGAGCCGGGCCCCGGTGAGGTGCGGGTCCGGGTCAGGGCCGCCGGGGTCCAGCCGTTCGACCTGGGGGTGCGGGAGGGCTGGGTGCCGCCGGGCGCCGAGCCCGGGTTCCCGGTCGTCCCCGGCAACGAGTTCGCGGGCGTCGTGGATCTGATCGGCGAGGGAGTCGGCGACTTCGCACCCGGCGACGAAGTTCTCGGATACTCCCTGCTCGGCGGATACGCCCAGTACGCGGCCGTACCCGCCGAACAACTGGTCCACAAACCGGCCGCCATGCCGTGGACGGTCGCGGGCGGCTTCTCCGGCAACGGCCAGGGCGCCCACCTGGCCCTCTCCCACCTGCGCGTACGTTCCGGGGACACCGTCCTGATCGGCGCGGCGGCCGGTGCGCTCGGCACGTTCGCCGTGCAGTTGGCGCGGGCCTGGGGCGCCACGACCGTCATCGGCACGGCGAGCGAGGCCAACCACGACCACCTGCGGGCGCTCGGTGCGGTCCCCGTGACGTACGGCGAGGGACTCGTCGACCGGATCCGCGCCGTCGCGCCGGACGGCGTGGACGCGGCGCTCGACGCGGCGGGGCCGGAGGGGCTGCGGGCCGCCGTGGCCGTGGCCAAGGACCGCGACCGGGTCGTCACGATGGTCGCCACGGAGGAGGCGGCACGCCTCGGGCTGCCCGACTGGGGCGGGACCAGGTCCGCGGCCCGGCTGGCCGAACTCACCGCACTGTACGAGAAGGGCGCGGTCGACGTGCACCTGCGCGCGACGTTCCCGCTGGCGCGGGCGGCCGACGCACACCGCCTCGTGGCCACGCGGCACGGCCGGGGCAAGGTGGTCCTGACGGTCGACTGATGCCGACCGCCCCTGCGTCACCTGCGCAGCCAGTGCCCCGCGCCCTTCACCCAGTCGGCGAACAGGGCCTCGTCGCCGAGGACTTCGATGCCGTCGGCGGGGGTCGGCGAGCGGCGCAGGTAGAGGAGGAGCAGGAGGTCGGTGAGCGGGCCCCGTACGGCAGTGGTCGCCTTCTTGTGGCCGTGAGACCACGTGATCGGGGTCCCGGTGAGGTCGATGAGCCACTCCCCCGTGCCGTCCGGGGCGTCCGTCGCGTGGAAGTGGAGCGTGCGATCGGGGCCGAGGAGCGCGTGCAGCTCGGCCTCCGACTCGTAGGCCTGGGGCAGGGTGCTGAACTCGAGCCACTCGTCGAGGCCGTCGAGCGCGACGTCCGCGTCGAGGGTGTACGTCCCGTCGACCGCCGCCGTCGCGTCGAAGCGGTGGACGACCGTCTCGTACGTCATGCGGCGGGCCCAGAAGAGCGGGGTGCCGCCCGGGGCGACGGTCCACACCTTCACCTCGGGGCCCGCCTCCCGCAGCGTGTCCGCGAACTGGGCGGCGCCTTCCGTGAGCCAGGCGGACAGCGCGGGGACGTCGTCGTCCGCTTCGGGGGTGACGAGGTTGACCTGTTCGTCCGGGACGGGTCCGGTGGCCCGGGTCCGGACGACCGTCTCGGCCCAGCGGTGCGCGCCGCCCACGTGCCGCAGCAGGTGGGCGAGGGTCCAGCCGGGGCAGCCCGGCACGGGCGCGGTGGCGTCCGCACCGGCGATGGCCGCGGTCAACTGGGCGGTCTGGTCGATGATTCGGTCGGCGTAGCGGTCGTGGACCGCGTGGAGGCTCGGACGCGTCATGGCGTCACCGTAGACCACGGACTGCAGCGTGCTCGGCACGAACCAGGGGCTGGCGAAGACGGCCGAGGGCGCGGGGCGCCGGGATGTCGGCCGGGAAGGCGTCGGTCTGTCGGTCATGCCGACGTCGCCAGGAACTGTGTCGCCGCCAGTTCCCCGTACAGGGGGTCCGCCGCCACGAGTTCGGCATGCGTGCCCACCGCGCGCACCTTCCCCGCGTCCATCACCACGATCCGGTCGGCGAGCGTCACCGTCGAAAGGCGGTGCGCCACGACCAGGACCGTGACCTCGCGGGACACCTCGGCCACCACGTCCCGCAGTGCCAGTTCATTCACCGCGTCCAGCTGCGAGGTCGCCTCGTCGAGCAGCAGCAGACGCGGCTTCCTGAGCAGCGCCCTGGCGATGGCCACCCGCTGCCGCTCGCCGCCGGACAGCTTGGAGCCCCGGTGGCCGACCACCGTGTCCAGGCCCTCGGGCAGCCGCTCGACCACGGCGTCGAGCCTGGCGCGCACCAGAACGTCCTGGACCTCGGCGTCGGTGGCGTCCGGCGCCGCGAAGAGGAGGTTCTCGCGCAGGGTGCCCGCGAGGACCGGGGCGTCCTGCTCCACGTACCCGATGGCGGCCCGCAGTGCGGCCAGCGGCCACTCCCGCACGTCCTTCCCGTCGACGAGGACCCGGCCGCCCGTCACCTCGTAGAACCGCTCGATCAGACCGAACACGGTGGTCTTGCCCGCGCCCGAAGGACCGACGAACGCCGTCATGCCCGGGCCCGGCACATCGAAGGTCACGCCGTGATGGACGTACGGGAGGTCGTCGCGGTAGCGGAAGGTCACGCCGTCGAAGACGACCGAGGCGGGACGGTCGGCGGTGGGGGCGGGCTTCTCCGTCTGTTCCGTCTGTTCCGTCTCCAGGCGTTCCGCCTGCACGATCCGGGCGATCGCCGCCGACCCCACCTGGTACTGCGACGCCGCCTCGACCAGGCGCGACACCGGGTCGATCAGATAGAAGAGGAAGAGCAGGAACGCCACCAGCGTCGAGACGGAGATCGCACCCGACGCGACGCGCGCGCCCCCGATCCCGAGCACCGCGAGGAACGACACCTGCACGGCGAGTCCGACCGAGCTCCACGCCACCGACTGCCACTTCGCCGACCGCACGCCGTGCCGCCACGCCTCCTGCGCGGCCGCCTCCACCGCGGCCGACTCGCGCTGCTCGGCACCGGAGGCCTTCAGCGTCCGGAAGGCGCCGAACGCCCGCTCCAGCGCGGTCGAGATCGTGCCCACCGCCTCCTGGGCGCGCTGCGTCGCCCGTGCGATCTTCGGCATGACGAGGGAGACCGCGCCGCCGATCAGCACGATCACACCGAGCGTGACGCCGAGCAGCACCGGGTCCATCAGCCCCATCATCACGATCGTCGCGATGAAGGTGAGCCCTCCGGAGGCCGCGGAGACCACGGACTGGGTCGTGACCGCCCGCAGCAACGTCGTGTCCGAGGTGACGCGCGACATCAGGTCGCCCGGCTGGGTCCGCTCCACCTCCCCGAGGCGCAGCCGCAGCAGCCGCCCGATCAGGGTGCGCCGGGCCGCAAGCACCACGGACTCGGCGGTGCGCTCCAGAACGTACGCGCCGACGGACTCGATCGCGGTGCCGATGACCACCAGCGCGGTGAGGAGCAGCAGGATTCCGGCGATCGAGTCGTCGCCACCGAGCCGGTCCACGAGCGACTTGGCCGCCAGGGGCTGGGCGAGGCCGGTCGCCGAGCCGATCAGCGTCAGGAAGGCGCCCAGGGCGACGGCGCCGCGGTGCGGGCGGAAGTGGCGGTACAGGGCGCGCCAGGTCTCCTTCGCGGGCAGCCGCTCGGGCTTCTCCGCGGCGTCCTGGGTTCCTGCGGGCGGCATGGGTCTCGGGGTGGGGGCTGCGTCGGTCACGTCGGACAGGACGCAGTGGGGCCTGATCCACCTGACTGACACCCCGACCGCCGTCGAACAGGAATGCGACAAGTCGCCGTCCCGCATGATTCGGTCCCGTACTTCACTACCCCGAATGCGGGAGGGGAGTTAGTCGATCAGCCGAAACCGGTGCAGTGACGATTCTGCACAGGGACGGTGGACGGTGACACGGGGCGGGCGAACGGGCTCGCGGTAGTGAACAACGCGAGCGGGAGTGGTGTGGCGTGCGGGTGTGGGGTCACTGGGAGGGCACCGGGCGGCCGGCGCGGTTCGGCCGGAGCGCGGGAGGCCTGGTCGGCAGGGCCGAGGAGTTGGGGGCGCTCCGCAGGATGCTCGCCCAGGGCAGGCTCGTCACCGTGGTGGGCGGTGCGGGGATCGGCAAGAGCCTGCTCGCCGAGCACGCGGCCGCCGCGGTGGGGAGCTCGATGCCGGACGGGGTGGTGCGGGTGCGGTGGTGGGACGGCGTTCCCGCGCGACGGCGTTCGGTGGCACAGACGGTGGCGGAGGCGTTGGACGGCGAGACGGGAGAAGCGGGAGAGGCGGGAGAGGCGGGAGATTCTCAAGAAGCGGCGAGCGCGGCGGGGCGGGCCGGGGCGGCCTTCGGGGTCGCGGCGCTCGTGGCGCGGCTGCGGTCGCGGCGGATGCTGGTGGTCCTGGACGACTTCGATCCGGTACGAGGAGAGTGCGTGCGCGTCGTACGGGCGCTCCTCGACGAGGCACCGGACGTGCGGGTCCTGAGCGCGGGACGCCATCCGCTGGGCCTAGGCGAGGAGACGGTGCTGCGGCTCGGGCCACTGGGGGGCGCGACGCGCAGCGGTGCCTCCGATGCCGCCGCCCCCGACCCCGACGCCTCGCTTGGCACCGGGCCTGCAGCGACGCTCTTCCTGGAGCGGATGCGGGCCGCCCGGCGCCGCGCGGGCCACGAGGGGCCGCCCCGCGGGCGCCCCGTTCCCCCGCCCGGCGAGCACGTGGACGAGCTGCGTCTCGCGGACGACATCTGCCGACGGCTCGAAGGCATGCCGCTGGCCATCGAGTTGGCGGCGGCGCAGGCGGTGCAGTACTCACTGCCGCAGCTCGCCAGGATGCTGGAGCCCGCGCAGGGCTGGCTCGGGGTGGCGGACGCCCCGCTGCGCAGGCACCGGTCGCTGCGCGCCGCCGTGGGCGCCGGGTACGCGCTGTGCGGCTCGGCGGAGCGGACCGTATGGGCCCGGCTCAGCGTGTTCGCCGGGAGCTTCGACGAGGACGCGGCCGCCTATGTGTGCTCGGGCGGCGGCCTAGACGCCCAGGACGTGCCTGCCTCGCTGGCCCGCCTGGTGCTCGCCTCGGTCCTGGAGCCGGTCCGCGATCCGGGCGGCGTGCTCGCCCCGCGCTACCGGATGCCCGCCGCGGTCCGCGGGTTCGGGGCCGAGCGGCTGCAGTCCGCCGGGGAGACGGCCGCGGCCGTCAGCCGCCATCTGTACTGGTACGGCCATGTCGCCTCCACCGCGCACCACTTGTGGAGCACCGGGCTGCACGAACGTGCCGCCTCGCTCGTCCGCGACGAGGAGACCGACCTGCGCGCCGCCCTCACCCGGGAGCCGAGCGGCGCCGACCCGGCGTCGGCGACGCTCGCGCTCGCGGTGGACCTGTGGTTCTGGTGGGCGGTGTGCGGCCACGCCGAGGAGGGGCGCGCCCTGCTGGGCCGGTTGCTGCCGCTCGCCCGGACCGATACGCGGGTGTGCGGGCAGGCGCTGTGGCTGGCCGGTTGGCTCGCCGTGTGCACCGACTCTCCGGAGGCCGCCGAACTGCTCGGCCAGGCCTGGCGCGTGGCCCTGCTCGCCGGGGACGACGCCACCGTCGGGCGCGTCTCGCACGTGCTGGGCGCGCTCGCCCTGGCGGACGGCAGGACCGAGCGGGCCATCGCCCATCTGCGGGAGGCTGCCGACACCATTCCCGTGCACGCCGAGCACGGTCCGCCCGCCGCCGTCAGCTGGGCGCTGCTGGCCGTGGCGCAGGCCAGGGTGCGGCCCGCCGACGCGTGGCGCAGCGTACGCCGTGCCTCGGCGGGGCCGCAGCCGCGGCACGACCTGTGGACGCGTTCCATGACGCAGTACGCGCAGGCGCTCCTCGACCACTTACGGGGGCGCCGCAGCCGGGCCTGGCGCCGGGCGCACAAGGCGCTGGCAGGCGCCCTCGGTGTCGCGGGAGCTTCCACGAGCTTCGGCGACGGCAGCGGTAGCGGTGCAGGTGAGGTCCGCGCCGTGGCCTCCATGGCAGGACCACCTGGCGCCGCACTCATCCACCAACTGATCGCCGAAATCGAGTCGGGCCCGCCGTCTACGAGCCGGTCCGGCTGACGTCGTCGAAGTCGGTGGAGGCCGACAGCTCGGCCCATGCCACCATGTCGCGCTCGAACACGTCGCGTCCGGCCCGGACGAGCCGAAGCGCGTCGTTGCCCAGCAGCAGCCGCGTCGGCGGCTGGTCGGCCGCCACGATGCGCAGCACCGCGGCCGCGGCCTTGTCCGGGTCGCCCGGCTGGGTCCCGCTGCCGTTGACGCGCCGGGCGCGCAACGGCTCGAACAGCTCGTCGTAGTCGGCGATCGCACGGGGTGCGCGGATCATCGAGCGGCCGGACCAGTCGGTGCGGAAACTGCCCGGCTCGACGGCGGTGACGTGGATGCCGAAATCGGCGACCTCCTTGCCGAGCGTTTCGAGGATGCCCTCCACCGCGAACTTGCTGCCGTGGTAGAAGCTCAGGCCCGGCATGGTGATCAGCCCGCCCATTGAGGTGACGGCGATGATGTGGCCGCGGCGGCGCTTCCGCAGGTGCGGCAGCACGGCCTTGATCACCGCCACGGTTCCGTAGACGTTCACCTCGAACTGACGGCGGAGGTCAGCCATCGACGACTCCTCGAAGAGGCCGTCATGGCCGTACCCGGCGTTGGCGACGAGGACGTCGACCGGGCCCAGGTCGCGCTCGGTCTCCGCCACGACCGTGTCCACCGCGTCGTGGTCGGTCACGTCCAGGATGCGGGCGTGCGCGTCGCCGTCGAGCGCCTCGAAGGCCCGTGCGTCGGCGGGCGTGCGCACCGTGCCCACCACCCGGTGGCCCGCGGCCAGCGCCGCGCGTCCGAGTGCGCGGCCAAGGCCGGTGCTGACGCCGGTGATCAGGAATGTCTTGGTGTCCGACACAGGAGTTCCCTTCGTACGATGCGAACGGAGGCCGACCCGGGGCGGTGCGGCCCCGGTCGGTCTCGACACGTTCCACTTCAGCACCGGAATCGGCTGCTGATCGGCTTCAGGGGGGTCCGCTTCACCCCGGGGACAGCCGGACCGGGGGACTGCCGGTCCCCCCTTCGCGGGCCGTCGGAGCGATCTTGGGCCGTATCGTGAACGGCATGGACCGCAACGCAGCTCTCGGTGAGTTCCTCCGCTCCCGGCGGGCCCGGATCACGCCGCGCCAGGCGGGCCTGTCCGACGACGGCGGCGCTCGGCGCGTGCCGGGACTGCGCCGCGAAGAGGTCGCGCAACTGGCGGGCGTGAGCGTCGACTACTACGTGCGCCTGGAACGCGGCCGCCGACTCAACGTCTCCGAGACCGTCCTCGACGCCATCTCCCGCGCGCTACACCTCGATCCCGTCGAACGCACCCATCTGTTCCAGCTCGCCAAGCCCGCCGCGGGCAGGCCCCGCCGCACGGCGACGCGTCCGCAGCCGGTCCGCCCCGGGCTGCGCGACCTGCTCCGGATCCTCGAGCACACCCCCGCCCTCGTGCTGGGGCGGCGACTGGACGTCCTTGCGTCCAACCGGATGGCACGTGCGCTGCTCACCGACTTCGACGCGCTGCCGCACCGCGAGCGGAACCTGGTGCGGTTCATGTTCTGCGACGGGACCGCCCGGTCGCTGTACACCCACTGGAGCACCCACGCCCAGGACATCGTCGCCTCGCTCCGGCGCGACGCCGGACGCCATCCCCACGATCCGCTGCTTGCCGAACTCGTCGGCGAACTCTCGATCGCGGACGAGGACTTCCGCACCTGGTGGGCCGACCAGAACGTGCATCGGCACACGCACGGCAGCAAACACTTCCACCACCCGGTCGTCGGCCCGCTCACCCTCAACTACGAGTCCCTCACCCTGCCCGCCGACCCGGACCAGCGGCTGAGTGTCTACACCGCCGAGGAAGGCTCCAGCTCCGAAGAGGCACTTCGGCTCCTGGCCTCTCAGGTGGCCAGGTCCAGCCATTCCCCGACGGCCAAGACGCGTGCGCGCCCTCCCGCGTGCGCGCAGAACTCGCCCTCCGGGTCGGAGCTCTCGACGTAGCCCGGAATCTTGTCCGGCTGCTCCGTCTCGTAGCGCATCGGCACTGCGTACCGGGCGTCGAGGATCTCCGCGGCCGCGGCGGCCTGCCTCGGGTCCAGCGCGGCGGGCAGCGGGCTCGGCGGCTGCAGGTGCGGAGCGTCGACCACCGCGCCGTTGGCGGGCAGGAACGCCGCGTCGAACGGGCCGAACCGGCGCGCGACGAGCCACCAGAAGCCGTGGAACATCGTGTCGCCGCCGTGGAAGACCCGCTGCCCGTCGGCCTGCACCACCCAGTTCAGCTGCGGGTCGCCGAGCCCATCGACGGCGGGGACCGCGGTGACGCCGAACGGCCCGAATTCGCGGGTGGACCAGACATCCACGACCTCGGCGGCCAGCCCGTGCAGGGCCAGTTCGCGCTCGGCCGCCAGCGTCGTCACGTTGTCCACGTCGTCGCCGTGGCCGGGTGCCGGTCGCAGCACCGGTGCTCCCGGCGGCAGGGCGCCCGCGAGCGCGGCCGCGTCGGTGTGGTCCCGGTGCAGGTGGGTGACCAGTGCGGCGGTGGCCTTCCCGCTCGGCACCGCAAGACCCTCGCCGGGCTGCCACCCCGTGAACAGCGGTGAGAGGTCCCGCACGTAGTCGATCAACAGCCGCTTGCCGTCTGCCTCTATCTCCAGTCCGGCCCAGCCCAGTCGTCGCACCCGCATGTCGCACTCCTTCACTCCGGTAGGTGCCGCGAAATTTAGCGTACGATCGTTCGCCATATCAATAGCGAACGGCCGTACGCTATCTTCGTCGCATGTCACCACGACGCTCAGCGGCCGAAGCGCAGGCCACCAGGGGCCGGATCCTCGACCGTGCCGCCGAGATCGCCTCCGAGGAAGGCCTCGACGGCATCACCATCGGCCGGCTCGCCGAGGAGCTGGAGATGAGCAAGTCCGGGGTGCACAAGCACTTCGGCACCAAGGAGACGCTGCAGATCTCCACGCTGGACAAGGCGTTCGTGGACTTCTGGCACCGGGTGGTCGAGCCCGCGCTGACCGAGCCCCCGGGACTGCGGCGGCTGCGCGGGGTGTGCGCCAACTCCGTGGACTACCTCGAGTCACCCCTGCTGCCCGGCGGCTGCCTGATGACCGCGGCGCTCACGGAGTACGACGGCCGCCCCGGCCGGGTCCGCGACGCGGTGGCCGAGGTGTGGTCGCGCTGGCGGGAACAACTGCGGGCGGATCTGACCGCGGCGGTGGAGAACGGCGAACTACCGGCCGGGTTCGACATCGACCAGGCGCTGTTCGAGATCGTCGCCGCCGGGCTGGCACTGAATGCGGCCATGCAGCTCCAGCACGACCAGGCTGCCGCGGGCCGGGCCCGCCGCGCGATCGAACGGGCCCTGGACCAGTCCTGACCGCGTTCTCGCCGACCTACTGAACCAGAGCCGGCGCATCGCCTCAGCTGCGCCGCGTGCCGAGCAGGCCGCCCAACTTCTCCGCCTCCGGACCTCCGCCACTTCTGCTCCGGAGGCTCACCGCTGCTCTTTTCCCTGGGAGCAGACGTGAACATCGCACTCGACCTCCGGCCATGGGCCGAAACGGGAAAGATCCGCCGCACTGGACACCATTCGGTTCTTTTCCACCTCGGCGCGGAAGATGTCGCACCGCACACCAGCGGCGCATCGGCCTGGACACCTGTCGTCGGAACCGTCGCGCTGATCGGCATTGCCTGCATCGGCTGGTGGCTCGCTCGCAGGTACCGTCGCGAGGATCATCGGCGTGCTGACGATCAACGGCACGACGATCGTCAGCGGGAAGATCTGGCCTTCGAACGCCGACTGCTCGAAGCGGCCGACCTTCAGATGCGCATGCTGTCCCGGCTGGAACACACGGCAAGTCAATGTGATCTGACACGTCTGCAGGAACTCCAGGCGCGCTTCGATCGCGTGGCCGACCGAGGTCCTGGTCCTCTCCGACGCCCCTTCGCCGTCGTGGGCGAATCCATGGACGCCTACATCGCCACCGCCGTCCCAACGGCTGCTGAGGCGATGGTGGTCTACTACCGGGCCTCCGGGCCCGACGAGGTGCCGATGGACTGGGATCTGGCGACCCTCCTCAAGTGCGCCGAGCGACAGGGGCGGGCCGCCACCGCCCTCGTGAACGCAATCGAAGTCGCCGAACAAGCCGTCGGCGACATGTGTGCGGACTGACCGTCGCTCGGTTCGCGCTGGCGGCCCGGCCTCCCCATCCCCGTCGACGCCGTCACCTCACCGTGCCCCCCGCCCCTCCAGCACCACCTGCCAGTCCGGCACCCCGGGCATCGCCGACTCGGTTCGTGACGGTGTCGTACGGCGTCGGCCGCCGCGGGCGAAGAAGTCGGCGAGGGGCAGCGTCGCCGCGCCCACGGTGACCGCGTCGGGGCCGAGTTGGCCGAGGTCGACCGTAGCGCGGGCGGCGGGGTGGCGCAGTGCGTACGCCTCGGTGTACTGGCGGACGGCGGGCAGCAGGTGCGGGCCGAGCTGGAGTCCTGCCCAGCCGCCGACGAGGACGCGTTCGGGGCCGAAGAGGTTGACGAGGTCGGAGATGCCCGCGCCCAGGTACTCGGCGGTCTCGTCAAGGACGGTCACGGCGACGGGGTCAGGCGTGCCGCCGTCCCCCGGGTGCGCCGCCGCCAGCAGGGCACTCACCCCGGTCTCCTCGTCGGCGCCGGGCGGCAGCACGCCGCCCGCCTCCTGCCAGCGCGCGAGGAGCGCTTCCGCCCCCGCGTATGCCTCCAGGCAGCCCCGCGCCCCGCAGCGGCAGCGGCGGCCGCGGACGCTCACGGTCAAGTGGCCCCACTCGGCGGGCCCGCCGCGCGCCCCGCCGTGGATGACGCCACCGGTGACGACGCACGCGCCGACTCCGGAGCCGATCAGCACGATCGCCGCGTCGCGCGCGCCGCGGCCGCCGCCGAACCACATCTCGGCCTGGCCGAGGGCCCGGGCTCCGTTGTCGACGAAGTAGGCCGTGTCAGCGGGGAGTTGGATCGTCTCGCGCAGCATGCGTTCCAGCGGGACGGCGTCCCAGCCGATGGTCTGGCCGTGCACCACCGTGCCGCCGGAGTCGGCTGCGTCGGCTGTGTCGGTCGTGTCATCGCGGTCGACGATGCCGGGCACGCCGACGCCCACCCCGATCAGGGATCCGCCTCGCTCGATGCCCGCCTCCGCCGCCACCTCCGCCACGCCGTCCGCGATGTGCCGGACGATCGTCTCCACGTCGTGCCCGGTGGCCGTCAACGGGTGTTCGGTGCGGGCCAGTTCCGTCAACGCCAGGTCGAAGGCCTCCACGCGGACCCGCGTCTCCCCCACGTCGACGCCGATGAGGCGGCCGCTGGACGGGGCGACGCGCAGCAGGGTGCGTGGGCGGCCGCCGTCCGACTCGACGCTGCCCGCCTCCTCCAGGAGCCCGTCGGCGGTGAGTTCGGCGACGACGTTGCTCACGGAGCCCGAACTGAGTCCGGTCGCGGGACCGAGCGCCTGACGGCTCATCGGCCCGCCGAAATACAACCGTTGCAACACCGAGGCGCGGTTGCCCACGCGCAGGTCGCGCACCGTTCGACTGCTCCGCTCGGCCATGTGGCTCCTCTCCGATCGGCAACATACCCGTGCGCGACCCCTTGACGCGACTTTCTCTCAGGTTTTAACTCACGTCCTAAATTAAGTCGTGAATTCGTTCAGACCTCGAACTCGGCGCTCCCATACGCCTGTTCTCATTCCCGCTCATCCACCACGAAAGGGACGGATCCGCCATGCGCAGACTCCGAGCCGTGGCAACTCTTGCCACCGTGACCGCTCTCACCGGTGCCACCCTCACGGCCTGCGGCGGCGGCACGAGCACGGGCGGCGAAGGCAGCAACGCCTCGCCCAAGACGCTCACGTACTGGGCCTCCAACCAGGGGCCGAACATCGCGGCGGACAAGAAGATCCTCACGCCCGAGCTGAAGAAGTTCGAGCAGCAGACGGGGATCAAGGTCAAGCTGGAGGTCATCCCCTGGTCCGACCTCCTCAACCGGATCCTCGCGGCGACCACGTCCGGCCAGGGCCCCGACGTCCTCAACATCGGCAACACCTGGTCGTCCTCGCTCCAGGCCACCGGTGCCCTCCTGCCCTGGGACGCGAAGAACTTCGCGGCGATCGGCGGCAAGAACCGCTTCGTCGACGCGGCGCTCGGCTCGACCGGCACCGCGGGCAAGGACCCGGCGGCGGTGCCGCTGTACTCACTCTCGTACGCCCTCTACTACAACAAGGCGATGTTCAAGGAGGCGGGCATCAGCAAGCCTCCGGCCACCTGGGACGAGCTGGTGGCCGACGGCAAGAAGCTCTCCAAGGGCGGCAAGTGGGCGCTGGGTGCGGAGGGTTCGAACCTGGTGAACAACATCCACCAGGCCTTCGCCCTCGGCAAGCAGCACGGCGCGGACTTCTTCGACGCGCAGGGCAAGCCGACGTTCACCTCGCACGGTGCCGTGTCCGCCGTGAAGCAGTACGTCGACTTCATGGCCAAGGACAAGATCATCGCGCCGGGCAACGCCGAGTACGCGCAGAACCAGTCGCTGCGGGACTTCGCCCAGGGCAAGACTGCGATGGTGCTGTGGCAGGCCGCGGCGACCACGTTCGAGGCGCAGGGCATGAAGCCCGACGAGTGGGGGGTCGCCCCCGTGCCCGTGGCCTCCGGCAAGCCCGGCGCGGAACGGCAGGTCAACTCGATGGTCGCGGGCATCAACCTCGCGGTCTTCAAGAACACCGACAACCTCGACGGCGCCCGCAAGTTCGTGAAGTTCATGACGAGCGACGCCGAACAGGCCCACCTCAACAAGGCGTACGGGTCGATCCCGCCGGTCACCGCCGCGCAGCAGGACGCGGCCTTCGACCGGGCCGACACCGCCGTCCTGCGCGACACGCTCCGCAAGAGCGCCGCGCCGCTGCCGCAGGTGCCGAACGAGTCGCAGTTCGAGACGTCGGTGGGCACGGCCATAAAGAAGCTGTTCGCCGACGCGGCGGCGGGCAGGGCGGTCACCACGGATTCCGTGCTGGCCGAGCTGTCCAAGGCGCAGCAGCAGATGCCGAAGAGCTGAGAGCCGCCCCGTGACCACCCTCACCGAACCCCCCGCCGCCAAGGAGCAGGCGCCGCCCGCGGGCAAGCGCCCCTCGCGGCTGCGCCTGCCCGCCCGCCTGCGCCGCGTCTCGCTCCCCTACCTCCTGTTGCTCCCCGCGCTGCTCCTCGAACTCGTCGTCCATCTGGTGCCGATGGCCGTCGGCATCGTGATGAGCTTCAAGGAGCTCACGCAGTTCTTCATCCGCGACTGGGGCGCCGCCCCCTGGACGGGCCTGGACAACTACAAGCTGTCCGTGGACTTCGACGCCCCGGTCGGCGAGGCGCTGCTGCACTCCTTCTACGTCACCGTCGCGTTCACCGTGCTGTCCGTGGGCCTGTGCTGGCTGATCGGCACGGCCGCCGCGGTCTTCATGCAGGAGCACTTCCGCGGCCGCGGTCTGCTGCGGGCCGTCTTCCTCATCCCGTACGCGCTGCCGGTCTACGCGGCAGTCATCACCTGGTCGTTCATGTTCCAGCGCGACACCGGGCTGATCAACCACGTCCTGCACGACCAGTTGGGGCTCACCGACAGCCGCCCGTTCTGGCTCATCGGCGACAACAGCTTCGTCGCCCTGCTGACCGTCTCGGTGTGGAAGGGCTGGCCGTTCGCCTTCCTCATCGTCATGGCGGGGCTGCAGAACATCCCCAAGGAGCAGTACGAGGCGGCGGCGATCGACGGGGCCGGGATGTGGCAGCAGGTGCGGCGCATCACGCTGCCGTCGCTGCGGCCGGTGAACCAGGTCCTGGTCCTGGTGCTGTTCCTGTGGACGTTCAACGACTTCAACACGCCGTACGTCCTGTTCGGCAAGTCGGCGCCCGAGGCCGCCGACCTCATCTCCATCCACATCTACCAGTCGTCGTTCGTCACCTGGAACTTCGGCACGGGCTCCGCCATGTCGGTCCTGCTGCTGCTCTTCCTGCTCCTGGTGACGGCCGGGTATCTGCTGGTGACCTCGCGGGGAAGGAAGACCGCCGATGTCTAGGCGCTCGTCCAGGCGCTCACCGATGGCCGCGCCGCGTTCGTTCCTGTGGTCGCGGCGGATCTTCCTGACGCTGCTGGCCGGTTTCGTGCTGCTGCCCGTGTACGTGATGGTGAGCAGCTCCCTCAAGCCGCTGCAGGACGTGTCCGGCTCGTTCCGCTGGATGCCCACCGGGTTCACCGTGCGGCCGTACTTCGACATCTGGAAGACGGTGCCGCTGGCCGACTACTTCATGAACTCGCTGATCGTGGCGGGCGCGGCGACGGTGTGCTCGGTGGTCATCGCGGTGTTCGCCGCGTATGCGGTCAGCCGCTACCGCTTCCGCGGCAAGCGGGTGTTCACCGTGACCGTCCTGTCGACGCAGATGTTCCCGGGCATCCTCTTCCTGCTGCCGCTCTTCCTCATCTACGTGAACGTCGGCAACGCCACGGGCATCGCGCTGTTCGGCTCGCGTGCCGGGCTCATCCTCACGTACCTCACCTTCTCGCTGCCCTTCTCCATCTGGATGCTGATCGGATACTTCGACTCGGTGCCGCGGGAGCTGGACGAGGCGGCGCTCGTCGACGGCTGCGGGCCGCTGCGCGCCCTGTTCCGTGTCGTGGTGCCCGCCGCGATCCCCGGCATCGTCGCCGTCGCCGTCTACGCCTTCATGACCGCGTGGGGCGAGGTCCTCTTCGCCTCGGTCATGACCAACGACGCCACGCGCACCCTCGCCGTGGGCCTGCAGGGCTACGCCACCCAGAACGACGTGTACTGGAACCAGGTCATGGCCGCCTCCCTCGTCGTGAGCATCCCTGTAGTCGCCGGTTTCCTCCTCCTGCAGCGGTATCTCGTCGCCGGGCTCACCGCAGGAGCCGTCAAGTGACCCTCCCCGAAAGGAACTCCGTGACCGACCCCTCCTCCTTGGATTCCTCCTCCGTGGACCTCTCCGCGCTCCCCCGGGACTTCGCGTGGGGCGTGGCCACATCGGCGTACCAGATCGAGGGGGCCGTCGACGAGGACGGCCGCGCACCCTCGATCTGGGACACCTTCGCCCGCACCCCGGGCGCGATCGACGGCGGGGACACGGGCGACGTGGCCTGCGACCACTACCACCGCTGGCCCGAGGACATCGCGCTGATGCAGGAGCTCGGCGTCGACTCCTACCGCTTCTCGCTCGCCTGGCCGCGCATCGTGCCCGGGGGCGACGGACCGGTCAACGCGGCGGGCCTCGACTTCTACGACCGGCTCGTCGACGCCCTCCTGGAAGCGGGCATCACCCCGAACGCGACCCTCTACCACTGGGACCTGCCGCAGGCGCTGCAGGACCGCGGGGGTTGGCCCGAGCGTGCGACCGCCGAGCACTTCGCGGCGTACGCCTCGGTGGTGGCCGAACGGCTCGGCGACCGCGTCCCGCACTGGGCAACGCTCAACGAACCGCTGTGCTCCGCCTGGATCGGCCATCTGGAGGGCCGCATGGCGCCGGGCCTCACCGATCTGACGGCCGCCGTGCGCGCCTCCTACCACCTGCTGCTCGGGCACGGTCTGGCCACGCAGGCGATCCGCGCGGCGGTGCCCCGCGCGCAGGTCGGCATCGTCAACAACCTCTCCCCCGTGGAGCCCGCTTCCGACCGGACCGAGGACGTCGCCGCCGCCCGCCGGGTCGACGGACACACCAACCGCTGGTGGCTCGATCCGCTGCACGGCCTCGGCTTCCCCGCCGACATGCGGGAGGTGTACGGCGTCGACCTGCCGGAGCGGGCCGGTGACCTCGCGACCATCGCGCAGCCGCTGGACTGGCTGGGCCTCAACTACTACTTCCCGGCCGTCGTCGCCGACGATCCCACCGGTCCCGCGCCGTTCGCCCGCCAGGTGTACCGGCCCGAGGTGCCGCACACCGGCATGGACTGGGAGATCGACGCGAGCGGCATCGAGAGCCTGTTGATGCGGCTGACCGAGGAGTACGGGGCACGTCGGCTGTACGTCACCGAGAACGGTTCGGCGTACCCCGACGTCGTCCGCGCCGACGGCACGATCGACGACGTGGAGCGCACCCGCTATCTGGGCGCGCACCTGGCGGCCTGTGCGCGTGCGGCCCGCCGGGGCGCCCCACTCGCCGGGTACTACGCGTGGTCGCTCCTGGACAACTTCGAGTGGGCGTACGGCTACGACAAGCGCTTCGGCCTCGTCCACGTCGACTACGCGACGCAGCGCCGCACGGTCAAGGGCAGCGGCCGCCACTACGCGGACCTCGTCCGGGCCCACCGCCACGGGACCGCGCGGGCCGCCTGACGGCCCGTCCTTCGACAGGGATGCTGCGCGGTCTCAGCCGCGCAGGCCGCGCAGCATCCGTACCTCCCCTATGCGCAGCAGGCGGGCGAGGACGAGATAGCCGACCGCCATCGTCACGGCGCCGGCCGTGAGAGTGAGCGCCGTCGCGGTGGTGCCGGTCGGTGTCACCTCGGCTCCCGCGCGGGCGGCGGCCCAGCCGAGGGCACCGGCCAGGGCGGACGCCAGGATCAACTTCCCGTAGGTGCGGGACAGTCGGCGGCCGTCCAGATAGCCGCCGAGGCGGCGGCGCATCAGCCGCGCGGTGAGCAGCAGCCCCACCGCGTACGACAGCGTGTAGGCGGCGGCCATGCCGGTGACCGCCCAGCGTGCGGGCAGCAGCAGGTGGCAGGCGGTGGCCAGGGCCATGTTCACTCCGGCCACCCAGACCGCCATCCAGAACGGGGTGCGGGTGTCCTCGTAGGCGTAGAAGCCGCGGAGCAGGAGGTACTGCGCCGAGAAGGGGATGAGGCCGATGCCGAACGCCTGGAGCATGTGGCCGAGGGGCTCGGTGGCCGCGGCGTCGGACGCGCCGTGGGCGAAGAGCAACTCGGCGGTCTGCGGCCCGAAGGCGAGGAAGAAGAATCCGGCGGGCACGATCACCGTGCCGGTGATGCGCAACGCGCGGGACAGCTCGCCGCGCAGGTCGGCGGTCCGGCCCTCGGCCGCGGCCTTGCTCATCCGGGGCAGCAGCGCGGTCACCAGGGAGACGGTGACGATGGACTGCGGGAGGAGCCAGATCGTCTGCGCGTAGGAGTATGCGGTGTAGCCGACGCCGTCCTTCGGCAGGGTCCGGTCGGCGGCGTTGGCGTAGTTCGTGACGACGGTCAGCGCGACCTGGTTGGCGAGGACGAGCAGCAGCGTCCAGCGGGCGGCCCGTGCGCTCTTGCCGAGGCCGGTGCCGCGCCAGTCGAAGCGTGGTCTGAAGCGCAGGCCCGCGGCGCGCACGTACGGCACGAGTGCGAGGGCCTGCAGGGCTATGCCGATGGTGGTGCCGATGCCGAGGAGTCTGACCTGGGCCGCGGTGATGTCGTCGACGCTGTCGGGCACGGTCATCAGGCCCAGATAGGCGCCGAACATGGCGACGAGCACGACGTTGTTGAGGACGGGGGTCCACATCATCGCGCCGAACTTCTCGCGGGCGTTCAGGACCTGTCCGAGGATCGCGAAGAGCCCGTAGAAGAAGATCTGGGGCAGCAGGAACCGGGCGAAGACGACGGTGAGCTCGAACGCCGCGTGGTTCTCGGCGGTGTCCCGCATGTAGAGACTCACGATCTGCGGGGCCGCCCACACCGCGAGGGCCGTGCCGATGCCGAGCACACAGACGACGAGGGTGATCAGTCGCTGCTCGAACGCCGTCCCGCCGTCGGCGTCGTTCGCGCGGGCGCGCACCAGCTGGGGCACCAGGACGGCGTTCAGGGCGCCGCCGATGAGCAGGGTGTAGAGGCTGGTGGGGACGGTGTTGGCGGTGTTGTACGTGCCCGCGAGAAGTCCGGTGCCGAGGGCGGCGCCCTGGAGGACCTGCCGGATCAGGCCGGTGGCGCGGGAGACCACGGTCCCGAAGGCCATGAGGAGCGAGGAGCGCGCGAGGGTCACCACGTCGGCAGCACCCCGGGTATTTCCTCGCGGGCGGGTTCGAATTCCATGCACTTGATCTTCGCACGGTCACCCGTACGCGTCGCCGCCGCACGCGCGTGACCTCGACGTGCCGCCGTAACGTCCGTTTCACCCCAACTCGTACACCCAGCAGGCAAGAAAGCGAGACCCACTCCCCATGTCGACATCCGTGCCCGCTGCCGCGGCAACGGTCCACCGCGGCAGTTCCCTGACCCGCTTCGTCGTCCTCTTCCTGCTCCCCCTGCTCACCGCGGCGAGCGGCTTCCTCGTCGCCCCGGGGCAGGCCCATGCGGCCCAGGCGCCCGCCGCGGCCACGATCGCCGCACCGGCCGCCGCCGTCGACGAGCCGTGCACCAGCAGCGATCCCGCCGTCTGCATGATCCGGGAGATGACCCCGGAGCAGCGCGCGCAGGCGCGCGAGACCCGGATCCGCTACCACCAGCTGCTCGACACCATGGAGGACGTCGCCGACCGGATGCATGCGGCGGGCAGTTCGGACGAGGAGATCGCCCGCACGCTGGTGGACATGCGTAACGATGCCAAGGACATCACGCGCGCGGGCATGTCGCCCGAGGCCGTGCAGGCCCTGGAGGCACGCAACATGAAGAAGTACGGCAACCCGCTGGGCCCGACGGCTGATCAGCAGTACGCCAAGTACGGCAACTGGCGCGCGGTCATCGCGGCCGCCACCCGGAGCAGCGCCGCCGTGGACCGCGAGCTCGGCCTGGAGCCGCGCGGCTGATGACGCGTCTGTCGGACTACGACCGGCACGGCCGGGTGTGGGACCTGGACCCCGCTTCGGGGCTCCTCTCCCCCGCACCCGGCGGCAGCTGCCACGGTTTCGTGCACCTTCCCGGAGAGGGCGAACAGGCGGCCGCGGCGCTGTACGGCGCCGGGGCGGGAGACGGGACGCTCTGGCTGCAGTTCGGGGCGCGGCGCTGGGACTGCGCGTCGGTCTCCGTCCGGCAGGCGTCTCTGCCGGACGGCACCCGCCGCTTCACCGTCTCGGGTTCGGGCACGGGTTCCGGGGGCGACCCGGAGTTCGAACTCCCTTATGCGGCAGCGGATTCCGGCCCCTTCGACCCGGCGTACGACTGGCTGGACGAGCTCGCCGACGATTTCTACCTCTGGGTGGCCGACCGGCTCGCCACCGCCGCATCGCGTCAGACGCTGCTGGAGCACTTCCGGTCGGGGTTCCCCGCCACCTGAGGGTTCTCCCGCAGGATGCCCGACGCGCAGGCCGCGATCACGCAGAACGCGACCGGCAGGAAGAAGGTCAGGTTGAGCGGCATGAAGTGGGTCAGCGGGCCGATGACCGCGGGGCCCGCGAGCATGCCGAGGTAGCCGAGCCCCGCGACGCGGGAGACGTTGGCCCCCGCGGCGTCGGGGTCCGCGTGGCCCGCGGCGCTGAAGAGCTGGGGGATGCAGCCGGAGAGGCCCGCGCCGAACACGGTCCAGCCCGCCAGGGCGAGCGGGATCCAGGGCGACAGGGCCGCCGCGGTCAGGCCGACCGCGGCAACGGCGGCGCCGTACCGGAGGATGGCCACCGGACCGAACCGCGCGGCCACGCGGTCGGCGAGCAGACGGCCGACGGTCATGGCCGTGGCGAAGGCACCATAGGCGAGGGCGGCGGTCGCGGCGGGCGCGTCGAGTACGTCGCGCAGCTGCAGCACGCTCCAGTCGTTCGCCACGCCCTCGCAGAGCATGAGCATCAGGGCGAGGGCGGCAAGGGCCCAGATCCGGCGCGGGGTGCCGCGCCGTGCCTGCGTCGGCGATCCCGACGACTCCTGCGACTCCTGCGACTCCTGCGCCGGTTCGGATGCGGGTTCGGGGCGCAGCAGCGCGGGGGCGGACAAGGCAGCGGCCGCGACGCCGAGCAGCGCCACCGCGCCGAGGGTCGCCGCCGGGCTCCAGCCCCAGCTGAGCGTGCGGGCGCCGACCAGCGCGGCGAGGACGCCGCCGATGGAGAACGTGGCGTGGAAGGCGGACATGACGGGCCGCCGGTAGCCGCGCTCGACCTGCACGGCGTGGGCGTTCATGCTGACGTCCAGACAGCCGTTGCCGAGGCCGAGGGCGAGCAGGGCCGCCCCGAGCGCCCATACGTTCGTGGCCAGTCCCGGCAGCACCACGGCCGCGGCGCACAGGGCCGCGCTGACGGGCACGACGGTACGGGCGCCGAGCCGGTCGGTCAGCGGCCCCACGATCTGCATGCCCACGAAGGCACCCGCTCCGAGCAGCAACAGGAGCCAGCCGAGCACGGCGTGGCTGATCCCTGCGCGGTCCTCCACGGCGGGGATGTGGACGATCCACATGCCCATGAGGAAGCCGTTCAACGCGAAGTAGGCGAAGGTGGCCAGTCGGCCGGATCGCAGTGTTCTGTCCATGCCTTCGAACATAACGAACAGATTCAATGTTCGGAAGTTTGATTCTCGAACAGTTTTGATGTTTGATATGGGTGTGGCCAGTACAGATCGACTGAGGCAGATCACCGACGCCGTGCGCGAAGCGGGGCGGATCGGCGTCGCGGAGCTCGCCGAGCTCACCGGCGCCTCCGAGATGACCATCCGCCGCGACCTGGAGGCCCTGTCGGAGCAGGGCGTTCTCGAGCGCTACCGCGGCGGGGCGCGGAGCCTCCTGCTGCGCGGCGAGGAACCGCCGTTCGCGCTGCGGGAGCAGGAGGGCCTGGCGGTCAAGCGGCGCATCGCCGCCGCGGTGGCCGGGCTGATCGCGGACGGGGAGTCCGTGGTCGTCGACAGCGGCACGACCTGCCTGGAGGTGGCCCGCGCCCTCGAACACCGCCGACTGACCGTGATGCCACTGTCCCTGCACGCGGTGAACGCCCTGTCCGCCGCTCCGCAGGTGACGCTGCTGGTGCCCGGCGGCCGCCCGCGCCCCGGCGAGCTGGCCCTCACCGGCCCGCTGACCACCGCGTCCCTGGCCGCCCTGCGCTTCGACACCGCCGTGATCGGCTGCTGCGGACTGACCGCCGCGGACGGCCTCACCGCCTACGACCTGGACGATGCCGCCGTCAAACGCGCCGCGATCGGCTCGGCCCGCCGCGTCATCGCCGTCGCGGACGCCGCCAAGCTCTCCCGTACCGCCCTGGCCTTCGTCACCCCCGCCGCCGCCCTGCACGCCGTCGTCACGGACGACGCGGCACCGGACGCGGAGACCGACGCACTGACCGCGGCGGGCGTGACCGTACGAAAGGTATGACCCCCATGAACGACACGAACGACACGAACGACAGCCACCGCGACCCCGCCGCCGCGCATGACGTCGTGCTCTTCGACATGTTCGGCGTCATCGCACGCCACCAGTCCGAGGACGGCAAGGAGCGTCTGGCCGCCATCGCGGGCGGGCCCGCCCCGGCCTTCTGGGAGGCCTACTGGGGGCTGCGCCAGCCGTACGACCGCGGGGACGTGACCGGCGCCGCGTACTGGCGGCAGGTGGCCGATGCGCTCGGCGCCGACTTCGACGACGCCCGGATCGCGCGGCTCGTCGAGGCCGACCTCGCCAGTTGGAGCGCCGTCGACGCCACCATGGTCTCCCTCCTGGAGGAGCTGGCGGCCGCGGGGCAACCGATCGCACTGCTCTCCAACATCCCCGAGGAGCTGGCCGCCCACTACGAAGAGCGGCATTCCTGGCTCAAGCTCTTCCAGGTGTGCGCCTTCTCCTGCCGCATCGGCCACGCCAAGCCCGAACCCGACGCCTACCGCTGGTGCCTGGACGCCCTCGGCGCCGCTCCCGGCCGCATCCTCTTCGTCGACGACCGCGAGGACAACATCCGCGCCGCCGAGGCCGTCGGCATTCAGGGGCACCTCTTCACGACGCCCGCCCGACTGCGCGAGGTGCTCCGCCTCAGCGCGTGATCGCGCCGAGCAGGGCCTTGGCACACAGGTCCCGCACCTGCTCCCGCGTCAGCTCCGGTTCCTCGAGCCACTCCAGACAGACCGCCACCATGAACGCGAGCCACCCGCGCACCGCGAGGCGCAGCGCGGGCAGGTCCTGGGTGATGTCCGCGGCGTCCGGGTCCGCGGCGAGGGCCGCGAGGATCTGCCGCTCCTGCGCGGCGAGACCGTTGCGGTAGACCTCGCGGACCAGCGGGTCGCCCGCCGCCTCGGCCCGGTGGAAGGCGCGGAAACCCTGTGCGTGGCTCTCCACGTACCCGAGGAACGCGTCGAGGCCGGTGCTGATCTGCTCGTGCACCGGCAGGCCGGGCTCCGCCGCCGTAAGGCGCAGCATGCGCTCGCTCTCCCGGTGCACCACGGCGGCGAAGAAGTCCCGCTTGGTCGGGAAGTAGTGGTACAGAAGCCCCCGTGAGACGCCGGCGATCTCCGCGACCCGCTCGATCCACACGTCGTCGTACGGCTTCTGCGCGAAGAGCCGCGCCCCGACCGAAAGCAGCTGCTCACGCCGCTCCTCGGTACTCAGTCTGCGGCGCGTGCGCTCCTGGGGATTCGCGGCCATGCAGGCACCTTACTTGACGCGAATTCAATAGGGGCACCAGACTGGGATCTCCTATTGAATCCACGTACAACAGGCCCAACGGGCCCGTCGGACAAGGGAGATGGGCACATGGCGCAGACGACGCGGTCCGCGGCGGCGAACGGTCCTGACGGGCAGCGCGCTCCTGCCGCTCCCCCGAAGGGCTTCCGCAGCGCCGAACTCGGCTGGCCCGAGCTGCACCGGATACCGCATCCGCCGCGCCGGCTCCCGCTGCTCGGCGACATCCTGGGCGCCAACGTGCGCACGCCGCTGCAGGACTCCATGAAGATGGCCCACCAGCTCGGGCCGATCTTCCGGCGCAAGGCGTTCGGCAAGGAGTTCGTCTTCGTGTGGGGCGCCGAGCTCGCCGCGGACATGGCCGACGAGTCGCGGTTCGCCAAGCACGTGGGCCTGGGCGTGGCCAACCTCCGGCCGGTCGCGGGCGACGGCCTCTTCACGGCGTACAACCACGAACCCAACTGGCAGCTGGCGCACGACATCCTGGCCCCCGGTTTCAGCCGCGACGCGATGAGCGGCTACCACCCGCTGATGCTGGACGTCGCACGACAGCTGACGGCGCGCTGGGACGAGCGCGAGGCGGCGGGCCGGGCGGTGGACGTGCCGGGCGACATGACGAAGCTGACGCTGGAGACGATCGCCCGCACCGGCTTCGGGCACGACTTCGGCTCCTTCGAACGGTCCGCGCCGCATCCCTTCGTGTCGGCCATGGTCGGGACGCTCTCCTTCGCCCAACGGCGCAACGTCGTGCCGCCGCTGCTGACCCCGCTCGTGCTGCGCGGCGCCGACCGGCGCAACGACGCCGACATGGCCTACCTCAACCGCACCGTCGACGCGGTGATCGCGGCCCGCCGCACCGAGGGCCGTTCGGACTCCGGTGCTGTCGGTAGCGGCGACCTGCTCGACCGCATGCTGGAAGTGGCCCACCCGGAGACGGGAGAACGGCTCACTCCGGAGAACATCCGCCGGCAGGTCATCACCTTCCTGGTAGCCGGGCACGAGACGACGTCCGGCGCGCTGTCGTTCGCGCTGCACTACTTGTCGCGCTCCCCGGAAGTGCTCGCCCGCGCGCGGGCCGAGGTCGACGAGGTCTGGGGCGCCGCGGAAGAGCCCGCGTACGAGCAGGTGGCCAAGTTGCGTTATCTGCGCCGGGTGCTCGACGAGTCGCTCCGGCTGTGGCCGACCGCTCCGGGATTCGCCCGTGAGGCGCGCGTGGACACCACCCTCGGGGGCGAGCACCCGATGCGCCGCGGCGCGTGGGCGCTGGTTCTCGCGACGATGCTGCACCGCGATCCGGCCGCGTGGGGCGAGCACCCCGAGGAGTTCGACCCCGACCGGTTCGCCCCTTCGGCCGTACGCGCACGGCCCGCTCATGTCTTCAAGCCGTTCGGCACCGGCGCACGCGCCTGTATCGGGCGTCAGTTCGCCCTGCACGAGGCGACCTTGGTGCTCGGACTGCTGCTTCGCCGCTACGACCTGCACGCGGATCCGGCCTACCGGCTGCGCATCGCGGAGCGGCTCACCCTGATGCCGGACGGCCTCACCCTGCGGCTCACCCGCCGCGCCCGGACTGCGTGAGGCGCCATTGTCAGACCCGTGCGCAAGAGTGGAGGTGGCATCCCGCGATGCCACCATGCCACCCAGCGCAGAGGAGTCGCTCGACATGACCGGCACGACGTCCGAGGAACTGCTCGCCGCCCAGGCCTGCTTGCGCCTGCTGCACACCGCGCGCGCCACGCTCTCCGACTCCGCGTCGGTCTCCCCGGTGGCCGCGGCGACGCTGCTCGCGGGGCCGATCGCGGAGGCCGACGAGGCACTGCGCCGCGCGGGCCTCGCGGGCAACGAAGCAGTGCTGATCGACCGGATCTACGACCTCGCGCCGCCTCCCCCGCGCTCCGCGGATCCGGGCCCGCCCGCCGGGCGGACGCCGATGACGCACTCCTGCGCGTGCGAGGGCAGCCAGTCATGAGCGCGGAGAAGGGCAATGCCTCGTACGGACACAAGGAGTTCAAGCGCTCCAAGAGCCACTTCGCCGACCGGGTCACGGCGGACGGCAGGGACGGCTGGCCGGTCGAGGCGGGGCGGTACCGCCTGGTGGTGAGCCGGGCCTGCCCCTGGGCGGGCCGTGCACTCATCTCGCGACGGCTGCTCGGCCTGGAGAGCGCCGTGTCCCTGGCCGTCACCGACCCGATCCAGGACGACCGCAGCTGGCGGTTCACGCTGGATCCCGACGACCGCGACCCGGTGCTCGGCATCCGCTTCCTGAGTGAGGCGTACGAAGCCCGGGAGAGCGGCTATCCCGGCGGGGTCAGCGTTCCCGCGCTCGTGGACGTGCCGAGCGGCAAGCTGGTCACGAACGACTTCCAGCAGATCACGCCGGACTTCGCCACGGAGTGGACGGCCCTGCACCGCGAGGGGGCGCCGGATCTGTACCCGGAGGCGTTGCGCGACGAGATCGACACCGTCATGGAGGGCATCTACCGCGACGTCAACAACGGCGTCTACCGGACCGGTTTCGCCCCCGACCAGGCGGCCTACGAATCGGCGTGCGCCGATGTCTTCCGCCGCCTCGAACTGACCGCAGAGCGCCTGTCGAACCGCCGGTACCTCGTCGGGGACACGCTCACCGAAGCCGACATCCGCCTGTTCTGCACGCTCGTGCGGTTCGACGCCGCCTACCACGGCCACTTCAAGTGCAACCTCTGGAAGCTGTCCGAGGACCGCGTCCTCTGGGCGTACGCCCGGGATCTGTTCCAGACCCCCGGTTTCGGCGACACCATCGACTTCGACCACATCAAGCGGCACTACTACCAAGTGCACACGGGCATCAACCCGACCGGCATCGTGCCGCTTGGCCCGGACCTCTCGGGCTGGCTGACGCCGCATCACCGCGAGGAGCTGGGCGGGCGCCCGTTCGGCGACGGCACTCCTCCGGGGCCCGTCCCCTCCGGGGAGGAGGTGCCGGAGACGGGGCGCCCCTGAGCCGCGGTCACGGCCTTGTCGGCTCCTTGTCGGGCTTCCAGGTGAACTTGTCACCGCCCACCCAGCGCACGGTGTCCGGGTCGTCGAGGTCGTGCACGGTGATGCCTGCCATGGCGGCCGCGTCGAGGACGTCCGTGACGCTCTTGGCCTTGCCCACCACCTCTCCGTCGATCTCCACGATGCGGAACGGGGGCCAGCCGGGCTGGACCCCGAGGACCGTGATCCGGGGATTCGCCATGTACAGGAAGCTTTCGGTCATATCCGGAACTCTTCCACGGCAACCCGCGAACCCGCCTCGCCAGTCGGCCGCTCGGGCTACCGGCCCGAAGGCCGACGGCGGGGAGACGGCACGCGAGGCTAGGAGACGGAGCTAGAGCGCCCGCTCGACCGCCTTGACCACATGCCCGGCACCGTCCTCCGTCGCCATCTGCCGGGCGATGCGTTCGGCAGCGCTCGTGTACGCAGCCTCGCGGACGGCGCGACCGAGCGCGTCGGCCAGGCCGGGTGCGGTGAGGTTCTTGAACGGGACGGGAGCGGTCGCCGCGCCCAGAGAGGCGAGCCGGGCGGCCCAGAAGGGCTGGTCGGCGGTGACCGGCACGGGGACGGCGGGAACACCCGCACGGAGCGCCGCCGCCGACGTACCCGCCCCCGCGTGGTGCACCACGGCGGCCACCCTGGGGAACAGCAGCGCGTGCGGCACCTCTCCGACCGTCAGGATGTCGTCGCCGGACGCCACGAGCCCCGCGCGGCCCGCCTGCAGCACCCCGCGCAGCCCGGCAGCGCGCAACGCCGCCACCGCGATCCCGCTCAGCCGCTCCCCGTCCCCTCCCGCCATGCTGCCGAACCCGATGAACACCGGCGGCGGCCCGGCCCGCAGGAAGTCGTCGAGCTCCGGCGGCAGCCGGTCGGCAGGATCGTGGTGCGGCCACCAGTTGCCCACGACGTCGAGTCCGGGGCGCCAGTCCGCGGGCCTCGGCACGACGGCCGGACTGAAGCCGTGCAGCACCGGCCACTGCGCCCGCTCCTGTCGGGCGCGGACGCTCCGCGGCGTTGCGGCGGGCAGGGAGAGGCGGGCCCGCAGGTCGCGTACCGCGTCGGCGTAGACACGGTCGACCATGCGCAGGGAGAAGGCGCCGAGGGCGCGGTTCCCGAAGCCGCCGAGCGATCGCGTGCCGCCGACGACCGGCGGGAACGCCCGGGTGGGATGCGTCGGCTGCAGGTAGGCCCCCACCGCAGGTACGCCCATCGCCTCGGCCAGCTGCCAGCCGAGCGGAGCCGTGGTCGTGGAGAGCACCAGGACGTCGGCACCCCGCACGGCGGCGTCGACCAGCCCCGACCCCAGCTCTCGCACGAAGGCCGAGGCCGACCGCATGAGTTCCTTGCGGCCGCCCGCACCCGGCGCGCCCGCGCTCTCCGCGCCCGCACGCTTCCCACCGGCCGGACCGGCGGGCAGCTCGCGGAACCGCAGGCCCGCGGCCTCGACGAGCGGCGCGAAGGAGCCGTGGGTGGCGAGCGCGACGTCGTACCCGGCCGCGCGGAGCCGGAAGCCGAGACCGGTGTAGGGGGCGACATCGCCGTAGGATCCGGCCGCGGTGATCAGAACGTGTGTCATCGGATTCTCTCAACCTCAGGTTTAGCGTGAGGGTTACCCTCGGTCTCAGGTCGAGCCTGAGGTCCCCTGCGACGCTCGGCATTGACCCGTACCGCCGTACGCAGATACGCGGCGAGCCCCGGCCGCTGCTGGGACGGCGGCACGACGAGCGCGAACGCGCGGGCGTCGTCGGCGAAGTCGTCCGCGATGCGCAGGTGCATCTCGGGCGGGCACGGCGTGAACCAGCGGGCGATGTGCTGCCGGTGCGCCTCGGCCAGCTCCAGGGCCCGTTCGCTCTCCGCAGTCACCCCGGCGTCGAAGGCGTCGAGCAGCTCCTCCCGCCACTGCGCGGCCTCACCCATGAGGTCCGCCCAGTCCTCCTTGGTGTGTTCGGCGGCGCTCCGCATGGCCGCGCGATGCCCGGCGCTGTCCTGCCACTTCAACTCCGCCTCGGTGGCGTAGCTGAGATCGAAAGTGATCTCGCCGAACACCTCGAACCGCTCCCGGGGATCGAGGTCCACCCCGGTCTGATGCACCTCCATCGCCCGCTCGGCGACCTCCACCAGGCGCTCCAGCTTGTCGATCTGCTCACGCAGCGCCCGGCGCCTGGCCTTGAGCCTGCCGAGGGCGTCGGCCTGCGGATCGGTCAGGATCTCGGCGATCTCGTCGAGGGTGAAGCCGAGCTCGCGGTAGAAGAGGATCTGCTGCAGCCGGGCCAGGTCGGCTTCGCTGTAGAGGCGGTAGCCGCCTGCGCTGCGTCCACCGGGCGCGAGCAGCCCGGCCCGGTCGTAGTGGTGCAGGGTGCGGACGGTGACGCCCGCAAAGCCTGCGACCTGACCGACGGTGTAACTCATGGACCTCGCCTTTCGTCGACGCCCAGCTTGAAGCCTGACGCGACGTGAGGGTCAACCGGGGCGGCCGGACCCGACGGGCCATCGCCTTCCCCGGCTCTCTCCCGGACCCTCCCCGCCCCCTCAATTGCTAATGGGATCCATTTTCATATAGCGTTCGAGTGATCGCACCCGATCACCGTTCCCGAATACCGCCCCCCCCCACCCGGAGGACCTCATGGCCGTACCCAAGAGGAAGATGTCCCGCAGCAACACCCGGCACCGCCGCGCCCAGTGGAAGGCCACCACCGTGCAACTGGTGCCCGTCACGGTCGACGGCGTGCCGCACATGGTGCCGCAGCGGCTGGTCAAGGCATACGAGCGAGGGCTGCTGCGCCCGGAAAACTGACGGCACGACACACACGCGCGGTCGGGTCGGGTCAGGTCAGCTGGCGCAGCAGATGCGCACAGGCGGCCGCCTCGTCCGCGTACCGGGCGAGGGGCTGGTGCACGCCTCGTTCGTACGTTCCGACCTCCCACTCCCCGCCCTCGACCCTGCGCAGATAGACGAAGTCGGGGGGCGTGGGGGCAGGCTCGTGGACGCCGTCGATCCAGTAGTAGCCGTCGGCGACCCGGGCATCGCGCAGAGCCGCCGCCGCTTCCCTGACGTCCACTCGGGCGCTCAGTCGTTCGCGGGCTCGAGGTAGCCGTGCTCCAGCAGCCACTTCACGTTCAGCCGCTGCCCCTCGCCCGGGTCCAGGAAGGCCGGGTCCAGCTTGATCTGCTGGCCGTGGCCGGGCTGCTCGAACCAGGGGGCGATGCTGCCCTGCCAGACGTGGAACGGCTTGCTCACCTCGTAGACGCGGTAGTCGCAGGCGAAGGCGGCATCGCGGGTATTGAGGTTCTGCGGGGGCAGGGCGCGCTTCGCGTAGGGGTCTCCGGCAGGCGCGAGGTATCCCCCGAACTCCGAGCCGAAGCGGTCCAGCTCCTCGCCCTCCTCCAGGAGCTCACGGTGCTTGTCGACCTGGCCGTTGACGGTGTCGAAGCCGTCGTTGGGCGGATACTTCCAGCTGCCGGTGTCGGCCGGGCCCTCCCAGTACTTCTTCAGGAAGGCCTTCGGGGACAGCTTGCCGGTCCGCTTCCAGTCCTTCAGGAGCGGGCCGACGGGGCGCTGCCACTTCTTGGGCAGCCAGGCCGGGCCGAGGCGGGCGTCACCGTGGAACTCCCCCGTGCACGGCTCGTGCGCCGCGCCCCCGGCGGCCGCCGAGGGCGCGGGGGCGGCGGGGGCAGCGGAGGCCGCAGCGCTCGCGGCGGGTGCGGCCGCCATGGCGCCCGCGACACCCAGCGCGGCCAGGACAGTACGGATCCGGATCACACGGCTGTGGTCCACTCGGCAACTCCTCAAGCATCTGCGTGCAGTTGGCAACGATCGCTCGCACACCGTATCGGAGTGGTGGCTCTCTGCTGTTCCCTCTGGTCAAGTCGCCGTGATGTTCGCCCTCGTTGGCCGATTCCGGTCGCTGCCGTCGCCGCCCGGCACCGCCCCTGCCGCTCCCCGCACGGTCCTGCCGCCGCGCCGACGCGCGTGCCTCTTGTCCGGTCGCTCAGGTACGGGGCACTGTGTCTGCCACATCCGTCACCACCGACCCACGAGGTGCAGGTATGAGCAGCGGAGCAGAGTCGGGCGCGGGTTCCGGTAGCGGCCCGGGGCGGCGGCGGTTCCTCGGTGCGCTGGTGGGGGCGGCCACCACCGCGGCGGTGGCCTCCACTTCCGCCTGCGCCTCGCCGGACCGGGCGGGCCGGGAGCCCTCCGGCCACACCCGCCCCAACACTGCCTCCGACGTGGTCCACCGCCCGCGCAGCGAGGGTCAGCTGTTCCTGGGGACGTACACCTCGCAGGAGGGCGGCGGCTCGGGCATCGGCCTGGCGACGTACGACGACGCGACGGGCCGCATCACCGGCACCGGCACGCTCGGCGGCGTCCCCGACCCGTCCTACCTGGCGCTGCATCCGTCGGGCCGCACGCTCTACGCGGTCAACGAGCGGGAGAAGGGCGGGGTGACCGCCGTCGCGCTCTCCCCCACCGGCGAGCACGACGTCCTCGGCACGCGGGACACCGGTGGCGCGGGCCCCTGTCACCTCTCCGTGCACCCGGGCGGCCGCTGGCTGCTCAGTGCGAACTACGGCTCCGGCAGCGTGGCCGTCCACCCCATCGGGACGTCGGGAGCGCTCGGCGAGCGGACGGACCTGGTCACGCACTCCTCACCGCAGCCGGGCCCCGGCCAGCAGGGGCCGCACGCCCACCAGATCAGCACCTCTCCGGACGGCCGCCACGTCCTCGCCGTCGACCTCGGCAACGACACCGTCTACACCTACCGTCTCGACGAGAAGGCGGGCAGGCTCAGCCGCGTCTCGTACGCGAGCCTGCGGCCGGGCGCGGGTCCGCGCCATCTCACGTTCCACCCGTCGGGGCGCTTCGCGTACCTCGCCAACGAGCTGGACAACACGGTCGTCGTCTGCGCGTACGACTCCGCCACCGGCCGCCTCACGCCCGGCGAGCCTCAGTCGACCGGCACGGGTGAGGGCACCAGTTATCCGGCCCAGATCCTGGTGACGCGCGAGGGCCGCTTCGCCTTCCTCGCCAACCGGGGGCACAACAGCATCGCGCGGTACGCGGTCGAGGGCGACGGAGCCCGGCTGCGGCTCCTCGACACGGTCTCCGTCGGCGGGGACTTCCCGCGGCAGCTCGCGTTCTCGCCGTCCCAGCGGCTGCTGTTCGCCGCGAACCAGAAGTCGAGTTCGGTGAGTGTCTTCCAGGTCGACGGGGAGAGCGGCGCGCTCCGCCTCGCGGGAAAGCCGTTCGCCGCGCCGCTCGCGGTGTGCGCGCTGCCTCTCTAGCCGGAACCAGTCCAGGCTGCTGCCGCTTCTCGGGTGATGTCGGCGTAGAGGCGGAAGAGGGCCGGGCGGGCTTCGCTCTGGTCGCGGTCGCGTTCGCGTTCGTACAGGGCCGCCCAGCACCGGGCGATGTGCTCCCGGGCCCGGGTGCCGGGCCAGGGCCGGGGCAGGAGCTGGGGTGGCAGCAGCGGGTCGGGGTCCATGGCGCGGGTGAGTTCGGCGGCCAGTTCGACGGCGATGGTGAGGAGTGCGGACGAGGAGAGTTCGGCCGGTCCTTTGAGCCGGGCGAGGCGGGGCCGGGCGACGCGGCCTAGGCGGTGGTAGCGGTCGGCGATCTCTTGCAGGGGCCACAGCTGGCGGGCGAGTTCGGCAGGCTCCTGGGTGTCGCCCCTGCGCAGGTCCGTCGCGCTGAGGAGGGTGAGCGCGCCGTGGGCGCCGAGGCGGTGGGCCGCCTCTTCGACGTACGGCTCCCATGCGTTGGCGCAGACGTACAGGCCGCCCTGGAGCGGGGCGCCGCCGAGGTGGACGAGCGTCTCGCGCAGGGTGTCCCGGGCGGTGCGTGCCGATTCGGGCACCGCGAAGGCGGCCAGGTGCCAGACACCGTCCCAGGGTGCGGTCCCGGCGTCCTGCTGGAATGCGTGCCGCAGGAAGTCCGCGTTGGGCGCGAGGGCACGTGTGGTGTCCGGGGTCGCGTGCAGCTGCGCCTTGCGGCCCCGGCCCTCGTGGGTGAAGCGGCCTTCGGCGACGAGGCGTTTGACGCACAGTCGTACCTGCTGGTCGCTCATGCCCAGGGTGTTGGCGACGGTGTACAGCTCGTCCGCGCCGACGGTGCCGTCCTCGCGGATCAGCGCATGGACGAGCATGCGGGTGGGGACCTCGACGCGGTCGGCCTCGGTGCTCACAGTTTTCTCGCCCTTCTTCCCGCAACGGTGCGGTGCATGGTGGTCACCGCGCCGAAGCCCAGGAGCCTGCGCAGGTAGGGCGTGCGCTCGGTGCGTACGGCCGTGAATGCGCGTCGCTCGTACAGGGCCCTGGCGCGCGGGTTGGTGTCGATCACGTCCAGTCTGATCTCCCGGCAGCCCTGCTCCGCCGCGATGGCGGCCACTTCCTCGATGAGCAGGCTCCCGACGCCCCGGCCGCGCATGTCCGGGTGCACGGCGATGCCGTCCATGACGAGCTGCCCGGGGGCCGGGTGACGTTCGAACAGGGCGAGGAGCAGAAGCCGGTGCAGTCCTCGCAGGTGTCCGTACGCGCGCAGCACGGCCCGAGCCGATCCACCGGTCAGGGCCCGCCCGCCGTGCTGGTATCCGGCGAGGCCGACGAGCTGCCCGTCGAGGAGTGCGCAGACCGCGCGATCGGCGTGCAGGTGGGCGGCGATGAACGGCACCGCCTTGCGCGGCGGGTTCAGGGCGGGCCCGAGTTTGCGGCCGAAGGCATTCCAGTACAGCTCGGCCGCCCGCCGCTCGGCTCCGTCCGGAAGGCCCCGCCGCACTGTCACCGGCCCGGCCCCGCCCCCGGGCTCTGCCGCTTCCAGTCCCATGCTGTGCCCCCTTTCTCCCTCCGACTTCTCCTCCATCCTAGACTCAAATCTATCGCAATCTCTACGGTCGTACTCGAAACGATAGTTTAAGTACCTACTCCCTACCGGACGGAGGCAGCCATCCCATGTGTCCGAAGACCCGACCCCGACGGCGCGGGCTCCGCATCGCCGTATGGTCACTCGTCGCGATCCTGGTCGTGACCGGTGGCCTCGTCGGTGTCGTGCTGTGGCAGAACTCGTACGACATGGACGAGCGGCGGGTCACGATCCGCCACGGCGGCCGCACCCTCAAGGGCGTTCTGGCCACTCCCAAGGACGGCCGCAAGCGCCACGGACTGGTCGTGTACGTCCACGGCGACGGCCCTGTCGACGCCACCCACGACGACGGCTACAAGCCCATGTGGGAGGCGAACGCCAAGGCCGGGTACGCCTCCCTGTCCTGGGACAAGCCCGGCGTCGCGGGCGCGCCCGGCGACTGGCTCGGCCAGTCCATGGCCGACCGGGCCGACGAGGCGGCCGCCGCGATCGCCTGGGCACGCGCCCGCCCGGACATCGACGGCGACCGGATCGGGCTCTGGGGCGCCAGCCAGGCGGGCTGGGTCCTGCCGAAGATCGCCGCGAAGACACCGGTGAGCTTCGTCATCGCCGTCTCGCCCGCGATCAACTGGCTCCAGCAGGGCCGCTACAACCTCCTCGCCGAGCTGCGCGCCGACGGCGCGTCAGCAGCCCGCATCAAGGCGGAGGTCGCCAAGAGCGACGCCACTCGCCGACTGCTGGGGCGCCGCGCGACCTTCGAGGAGTACGTCAGTGCAATGGGCGGCGACGCGGACGGCATGACCGCCGGTCGCTGGGGCTTCATCTCGAAGAACCACACCGCGGATGCCACTCAGGACCTCCGCGCCCTGCGCGGCGTACCGGTGCTGCTGACCCTCGCAGGCCATGACGTCAACGTGGACACCGCAGATACGGAGCGCGTCTACCGCGAGGTGCTGGGCGCGGCGGGCTCGTTGACGGTTGAGCGCTACCCGGACGCGACCCATTCGCTGCTCAAGCAGGCCATCGAGCGGTCGGAGCTCAGGACGACCCTCACCGCGCTCTTCTCCCCGCACTCGCTCTTCGCGGACGGATTCCTGGACAGCCAACGGCAGTTCCTCTCCGGTCAGTTGCAGAGCGCGGTGTCCAGCAGGCGCTCGGCGTCGTGGCGGCCCTCGTTGTCGGAGCCCGGGAAGGCGGTGACGGCGATGGTGGCGGCGCGGCCGTCGTCGGTCGCGGCCGGGAAGGTCGAGTAGCCGAGGACGTCGCCGTCGTGCCCCCACAACAGGCCGCCGCAGCTCAGCGGGCGGCTGAACAGACCGAGCCCGTACCGGGTGCCCGCCGGGTACCCGGAGTCGGCCGGGAGCTCCATGGTCCTGCGCATCTGGGCGAGCTGAGCGGGCTTCAGCAGCTTGCCGCCGAGCAGGGCGCCGAAGAAGCGGTTCAGGTCGCTGGGGGTGGAGATCAGGGCACCGGCGGCCCAGGCCACGGACGGGTCCATCTCGGTGACGTCCAGCAGCGGCGCACCCGGCTCCGACGCGACGTAGCCGTGCGGGTGGGCGCCCCGGATGCCCTGGTCGCCCACGGCCGGGAAGTAGGTGCGCCGCAGCCCTGCGCGGTCGATGATCCGGCGGGTGATCTCCTCGCCCACCGGGCGGCCGGTGACCTGCTCGACGAGCAGCCCGGCCACCACGTAGTTGGTGCTGCTGTACTGCCAGTCCGTGCCGGGCGGGAACGTCGCCTTGTGCCGGAGCGCGTGGTCGAGCAGTGCCCGGGGCTCGTGGTAGCGGTGGCGGTTGCCGACCAGGTCGTCGAGGTACTGGACGTAGTCGGGCAGTCCGCTGGTCTGCTGGAGCAGCTGACGCACCGTGATGCGGCGGCCGTCGATGCCGTCGCCGCGCAGCAGCCCCGGCAGGTAGGTGTCGACCGGGGCGTCCAGGGCGACCTTGCCCTCGCCGACGAGTTGCAGGACGACGACGGCGGTGAAGGACTTGGTGTTGCTCGCGGCCCGCACCTGCCCGTCGACCGGTACCTTTGCCCCGGTCCGCAGGTCCGAGACGCCCGCGACGGCGTTGCGGGTGCGCCCGTCGCGGCTGGTGACAGCGGCCAGCGCGGCGGGGTAGCCGTCGTCCTGCACCAGCCGGTCCAGCCCTCGCTGGACCGGCCCGGCGACGCGGGTCTGCGCGGCGGACGCTGGGAGTGTGCCCGCCAGGACCAGGGCGGCCGCGCCCGACACGGCGACCGCCGTGATCCGCCGACGGTGAGAGCGCTTCGACATGAGGGGCCTTCCTCCGGTACGGGGCTGTGGCAGCGGAGTCCAGCCTGCTGGCGGCCCGCACGGGCGCACCATCCGGGCAGCCACAGGAGCACTACTGGGGCTGCCCCCACCTCGGTCGGCCCACGAGCCGCGTTGCGCGGCCCCTCTCCCAGGTCAGGGAGCGGTGGGCAGGTGTGTCGCAGCCCGTTCCGCCGCCTGGACCACCTTCTCGGTGTCCACGCCCACGAGTTCGCCGCCGGTCTTGCGCAGTCTGCCGTCCACGTAGACGTCGGTGATGTTGTGCGGCTGGCCGTTGAGGATGATCTGGCTCGTCCAGTCGAAGCGGGGGGCGAAGTTCAAGGTGCCCGGGTCGAGGACGAGGACGTCGGCGCGCTTGCCGGGGGTCAGCGAACCCACCTGGTCGGCCATGCCGATGGCCTCGGCGCCGCCCATCGTGCCCATGCGGAGTACGGCGGGGAGCGTCGGGTGGATCTGCGGGTCCTCGTGCACGGCCCGTTGGAGGCCGACCGCGGCCTTCATGAGAGCGAACATGTCGGAGGTGTCGTTGGTTCCGCCGTCGTGGCCCAGGCCCGCCTTCACCCCGGCCCTGTGCATCTTGGGCAGCGGCATGACGCCCGAGGCGAGACGCATGTTGCTCAGCGGGCAGTGCGCCACCCGTACGTCGTGGTCGCCGAGGAGCGCGATCTCCTCGCGGCTCAGGTGTATGGCGTGGTTCATCAGCAGGTCGGGGCCGAATGCACCGATCTCCCGCAAGGTCCGGATCTGTTCGTCGTCGCGGTCCGTACGGTGCTCCAGCACGTGCGAGTTGAGCATCAGCCCCAACTCCTGGGCCTGCTTCCAGGAGGCGCGCAGCGACGCGATGCCATCCCTGCGCGCGTGCACCGCCACCTGGGCGGAGGCCAGCGGCAGCGGATCGATGAGCCTCTCCTTGACAACGCGGACCTGTTCCTCCGCGCCTTCGAAGGCGGCCATGGCGTAGACGAAGCGGAGCCCAGCGTCGTCCAGAGCCTGCACGTACTGCTCGCTCGTCGCGTACGGGATCGCGTGCACCCAGTCGACCAGAGTGGTCACGCCCGCTTGGAGGGCATCGAGTGCGGACAGGTGGACGAAGGCGTACATGTCCGCGGCGTCGATCTTCGGCAGCGTCGGGCGGTTGCACGTCTTCAGCCAGCCGACCACGTCCTGGTCCGAGCAGCCGCCCCTGATGCTGGACTGCCACAGGTGGTTGTGGATGTCCACGAACCCCGGCAGCACGAACCGGCCGGAGACGTCCCGCACCCGGGCGTCCGACGGCGCCTCCAGATCCGTACCGACGTCTGCGATCTTTCCGTGCCGCAACAAAACGTCGGCATTTTCGAGCAGGCCGAGCTCCCCCTTACCGATGTGGGGGTCCATGGTCAGGACGAGTGCGGCGCCCCGGAGCAGGGTCGTTCGCCCGGGGCGGTCGGTTCCGGCGGCCGCCGATCCGGTGGCTCCGGAGACAGCGGCGAGGGAGATTCCACCGGCACCGGCGAGGACGCTGCGGCGCTTGGGGCGGGATGGTTTCTGTGAGGTCATTGCGGCGTTATATCGCCGGGCGCGGCGCCGTCGTCAGTCCAGAATCAGCCCATGGTCCGGAATTCAAATTCCGCGATGCGGATGACGAAAGGTGTCCAACTCCGGTGCTCCCGGCGTGAATCCCCGCCAATCCGCCGACCGACTCGCACCACGGCCTGATCCGCGCAGCCGTATGGCCTGCGTCGATGGGCCCCAGGCACCGCGTGGCGCGAAATCGATCAGCCCGCCCTCGAAGTGGCTCAGTTGGACGTCATCCCGCCGTCCACGGCCAGCGCCGTCCCCGTGGAGAACGACGCGCGGTCGCTGCACAGCCACAGGGCCGCCTGGGCGATCTCGACCGGGTCCGCCATGCGCTTCTGCATCTGGCGGGCGACGAAGGCCTGCTCCAGTTCCGGATGCGCCTCGACCGCGTGACTGATCATTTCCGTGCGGGTGGTGCCGACGACGAGCGTGTTGATGCGGATGTCGTGCGCGGCGTACTCGGCCGCGGCGGCCCTGGTCATGCCGAGCACCGCGTGCTTCGCGGCGACGTAGGGCACGGGTGCCCCGGTGGCGACCATCGCCGCCGTGCTTGCCGTGTTGACGATCGCGCCCTTGCCCGCTTCGAGCATGACCGGGATCTGCGAGCGCAGGCAGTTCCAGGTGCCGCGGACGTTCACGTCCATCGTGCGGTCGAAGACGGCCTGGTCGAGCACGTGCAGCGGCGCAAGTTCCGTACCCGCATAGCCCGCGTTGTTGAACGCGGCGTCCAGGGCGCCGAAGTGCTCGCGCGTGGCGTCGACGGCGCGCTGGACGTCGTCGGCGTCCGCGACGTCGCCGGTGCTCACCGCCGCGCGGCCGCCCGAGTCGTTGATCTCGCGGGCGAGTTGTTTCAGTGTGTCCTCGCGGCGGGCCATCAGCAGGACCGCCGCCCCCTCGGCGGCGAACAGCCGTGCGGCGGCCTCGCCGATCCCGCTCGAAGCCCCCGTGATCATGACGGCCTTGCCGGCCAGCATTCCATTCGATTCGGTCATGCGGTGAGTAAAACCCGTACAGGCCGGGATCACACCCCTCAAAGATCATGAGATCCCCCACAGTGCTCCTCCACAGTGACAACCACAGTGACAACTCACTTGCGGGGCCGCCCGGACCGGTCCGAGACTCGGTCCGGATCAGGGGGCGGGTGCATGGACGAGAACGGGCTCGGTGTGCGACTCATGGCGGCGGTTCGGGCCAGGGATGTCGAGGCGGTGCGGGCACTGTTGGACGACGGGGCGGATCCGGACGCGGTGGACGGGAGCGGGCTGCCCGCGTTGTGTGTCGCGGTCGCGGCGTACGACGCGCCGGTCGCCGAAGCCCTGGTGGAGGGCGGGGCCGACCCGGACCGGGTGCTGCCCGACGGGACCACGCCGCTGTGGCGTGCGGTCGACGGCGGCTCGCACGCGGTCTTCGCGGCCGTGCTCGGCAGGGAGCCCCGGCTGCGGCTGCCGGAATCCGAGCGGGCACGGCTCATCGCCCTGGCCGCGGACTGGTACGGAACAGGGGCGGTCGAGGGGCTGCGGCGCAGGACCGGTGCGGCGGGGTCCGCCACCACGGTCCGGGTCACCGACGACGCGTACGACTGGGTCGATGAGGTCTCGCTCGGCGGGCGCGTCGTGCGGGCCGGGCACGGCGCCGTGCTGAGCACGCTGGAATGGGCCTTCCGCATCCCGACCCCCGTCGACGAACTGGTCACCCGTGCCGTCCGGACGCCGGACGAGGAGCATGCCGACTGGTCGGCGGTCTGCTGGGTCCTCGTCGACCGTCGCAGCGACGAGACCTGGTCGGCCCTGGTCGCCCACCGCCACCACCCGGACCCGGCCCGCCGCCGGTTCGTCGCCGACTGTCTGCGGACGCGCTCGTTCGTCGACTGCGACCGTCCCCGCTACGGCGAGCGGGAGACCGAGGTCCTGGTCGCCTGGTCCGCCGAGGAGAGGGACAGCGCGGTCCTCGCCAAGGTGCTCGGCGCGCTCACGGAGTACGAACACCCGGACCTGGAGGCCGCCGGGCTCCGCCACGCCGACCACCCCGACCCGCGCGTACGCCGCGAAGTGCCGGACGCCCTCCTCACGGACGACGGCGGTCGGCGCTCCCCGGCGGGCAGGGCCGCGCTGCTCGTCCTCACCCGCGACCCGGACACGGAAGTCCGGCTCAGGGCCTGCTCGGTGGGCGCGAACGATGAGGTCCTGCGGTCCGAGGTCACCCGGGCGCTGGTCCTGATGATCGAGGCCCCGGACGCCGCTGTGCGCAGGAGGGCGGCCGAGATCCTGGCCGCTTCCGCCGACCGCGGGCCCGCCGTCACGGACGCCCTGATGGCGATGCTGGACGAGGACGACCAGATCCTGCGTCTGGAGGCAGCATGGGGGCTGGCCCGCCGCGACGACCCGCGCACCGAGGAGGCGTACGAACGTGTGGGCCCTCTCGGTCCGGGCTTCGAGGAGGACCACCGGGCCAGTGCACTCCTGCACTGGAAGTGGCGGCGGCGGGACGCGGCGGCCGCGGCCTCCGCTACGGCTTCGTGAAGCCCACGTCGGCCGCCCGCGCGACGATCTCGACCTCGTCGCCGAGGGTCCACTCCGCGACGCGCGACACCGTCGCCGCGGGCACCACGTCGCTGATGCCCTCGGCGGCCGGGATGTCGTAGGTCCCGTGGGCGTCGTGCGGCAGGACGACGCGGAAGCCGAGCTCCAGGGCGGTGCTCGCGGTCGCCCGCACGCACATCTCCGACATCACGCCGCAGACGGCGAGTTCCTTCACTCCGGCGTCGCGCAGCAGCCCTTCGAGCGGGCTCTCCTCGAAGCCGTCGTCGACGGTCTTGCGCAGGAGGACCTCGCCCCGGTCCGTGTCGACGGGCAGGTGGATCTCCCAGCCGGGAGTGCCCGGTTCGTCGGAGGTGCCGGGCTCCCCGTCGTTCTGCAGCTGGATCACGACCGCGCCGCTCTCGCGCGCCCTGGCCAACAGCCCCCGCACGCTCTCCAGGAGGCGCTCCACGTCGGGCACGGCGCCGTCGCCGTCGACAAAAGCCTTCTGCATGTCGACGACGATCAGTGCCTGGACGGGCGCGACGGCCTGGTCGGGGGCGAGGGACGGGATGGGCTGCGTGGGCATCGGCGGGTTCGTCACCCCGCCATCATCCCTACGAGACGCGAGACCTCAACTTGATTAACGTACGGGGGTATGAGCACGGACCTGACCGTCCTCCTCGTCGTCGCCGCCGTTCTGGTCGCCGCGACCCTCGCCGTCGCGGTCGCCCTGCTCATACGCCTGGTCCGGACCCGCCGCGCCCTGCTCAGAGCCGGGCTCCCCGTGGAGCGGCAGTGGGTCTTCTGGGCCGCGGTCGTCTATCTCGTGCTGCCCACCGACCTGGTGCCGGACCCCGTCTACCTCGATGACATCGGGGTGCTGCTGCTGGCGCTGCGGTCCCTGCGGTCAGCCTCCGACGGGCCGTCCGCGCCGCGTGGTTGAGAGGCGGGCCTTCATCAGGAGGGCGTGCATGCACTCCGTCACCTGTGTGACGTCCTCGACCATCTGGTGGAACGGGAGGCGGACGTCCGCCTGACCGCGGGCGCGTTCGAGGCGCAGGGAGATCCCGTGCCGGTCGATGGCGAGCGGGCGGACCCGCACCACACCCTGCAGACTGTCGGGGCTGATGAGGCGGGTGAGTTGCTCGACGGCGTCCGGGTGGGCGTCGGCGAGATGGGTGAGCAGGCGCGACTCCGCCTCGGCGAGCAGATCGGGCACGGTCAGGGAGAATTCGTCGAGCTCCACCCCCTGACGCTCCCCGTTGGAGTCGTGCAGCACGGCGCACGTCGGCTCGAAGACGAGGTGCTCGCCGTCGTACCCCAGCGCCCCGGAGAGCCAGAGCCGTGCGCGGATCCGGTCCCGCATCGGCACCGGTGAGACATCGGCGAACTCGACCAGGGTGGACGGCTCGCCGCGCGGCGCACAGATGAGGGCGGCGGCGAGCGCGCTGTCGTCCGGCGGCGACAGGAGGATCCTGCCGTCCTCGGTCACGGTGTGCGCGCCCACGAGTTCGTCCCTGCCGATCTCCGTGGTCACCGCGCAGGACCACGCGGTGGCGAGCACGGAACGCGCGCGTGCCGCCGCTGTGGGCACGGTTGTGCTGCTGTGACGGACACCCATCCTCAACCTCCATTAGGTAAGCCTTGCCTAACTTATCGAAGATTGCTGAACAGGGCCAGTACGCGTCTCGGCCCCGCGCGGCGAACCACGCGGGGCCGAGAGATGTACGTCGAGCGGCGGAAACGGGCGTCGAACGAAGCCCGGCGTCAGTGCCCTCGGGCGATCCACTCCTCCAGGTGCGGCGCCTCGGCGCCGACCGTGCTGCTGTCGCCGTGCCCGGTGCGCACCACCGTCTCGGACGGCAGCGTCAGCAGCCGCTCCTTGATGGACTCCACGATCGTCGGGAAGTCGCTGAAGGAACGGCCCGTGGCACCCGGACCACCGGCGAACAGCGTGTCGCCCGTGAAGACCGTGCCGAGGGCGGGCGCGTACAGACTGACCGCGCCGTGGCAGTGGCCCGGCGTGTGCAGCACCTTCAGGACCGTGCCCGCCACGGTGAGTTCCTGCCCGTCGGACAGCTCACCGTCCGGGGCCCGGTCGGGATGGGTCTGCTTCCACAGCTCCGTGTCGGCCGGGTGCAGCAGGATCGGCGCGCCCGAGCGGGCCGCGAGCGCCGGGGCCGCGTCGATGTGGTCGTCGTGCGCGTGCGTACAGACGATCGCGACCAGACGCCGCTCGCCCACCGCGGTCGCGATGGCGTCCGCGTCGTGCGCGGCATCGATGACGACGCACTCGCTGTCGTCACCCACGATCCACACGTTGTTGTCGACCTCCCAGGTGCCGCCGTCCAGGGAGAAGGTCCCCGACGTGACGAGATGGTCGATCCGCGCGCCGGACGCGCCCGCAGCAGCTTCGGCCGCCATCAGAACATCACCACCGAACGGAGGACGTCACCGTGGTGCATGCGCTCGAAGGCCTTCTCCACGTCCTCCAGGGCGATGGTCTCCGTGACGAACGCGTCCAGGTCAAGGCGCCCCTGCTGGTACAGGTCGATGAGCATCGGGAAGTCGCGGGACGGCAGGCAGTCGCCGTACCAGCTCGACTTGAGGGCACCGCCGCGCCCGAAGACGTCGAGCAGCGGCAGCTCGATCTTCATCTCCGGCGTCGGCACTCCGACCAGGACGACCGTGCCCGCCAGGTCGCGGGCGTAGAAGGCCTGCTCGTACGTCTCCGGGCGGCCGACCGCCTCGATGACGACGTCGGCTCCGTTGCCGCCGGTCAGCTCGCGCACCGCCTCGATGGGGTCGACGGAGCGGGAGTTGACCGTGTGCGTGGCACCAAGCCCCTTCGCCGTCTCCAGCTTCTTGTCGTCGATGTCCACGGCGATGATCCGGGAGGCTCCCGCAAGGCGGGCGCCCACGACCGCGGCGTTGCCGACGCCGCCGCAGCCGATGACCGCGACCGAGTCGCCCCGGCCCACGTTGCCGGTGTTGATGGCGGCGCCGATGCCCGCCATCACGCCGCAGCCGAGGAGTCCGGCCGCGGCGGGCGAGGCGGCCGGGTCGACCTTGGTGCACTGCCCGGCGGCGACGAGGGTCTTCTCGGCGAAGGCGCCGATACCGAGCGCGGGCGAGAGCTCGGTGCCGTCGGCCAGGGTCATCTTCTGCTTCGCGTTGTGCGTGTCGAAGCAGTACTGGGGGCGGCCGCGCTGACACGCACGGCACTGCCCGCACACCGCGCGCCAGTTGAGGATCACGAAGTCGCCGACCGCGACCTCGGTGACGCCCTCGCCGACCGACTCCACGAGGCCCGCCGCCTCGTGCCCGAGCAGGAACGGGAAGTCGTCGTTGATGCCGCCCTCGCGGTAGTGCAGGTCCGTGTGACAGACCCCGCACGCCTGGATCTTCACCACGGCTTCCCCCGGGCCCGGATCCGGGACGGTGATCGTCTCGATCCGCACCGGCTCGCCCTTCGCGCGTGCGATCACGCCCTGCACCTGCTGCGCCATGACTTCAGCCCTTCTATCTCTACACGTCTTACTCCCACATCGTTACAGGTCGGGCGCCCCGACACAGCACTCCCTCCGCTCCTTTCCGGGTCCACGCGTCCCGGGATCTAGGGTGTGCCCGTGCGCACCCTCGCCGCCCAGGCCCTGCTGCCGGTCAACACGGCGCTCGCCGTCGCCCTGCTCGTGCTGCTGCTGGCCGCCGCGACGACGGCGGCCGTCTTCCGGCTCGCCCCCGACGGCTCGCGCGGCAGGGCCCGGGAGATCGTGGTCGCCGGGGTGCGCGCCACGGTCCAGCTGGCGGCGGCTTCCCTGGTGATCGCCTGGGTCGTGCACCACACGGCCGCCCTCTACGCCTTCCTCCTCCTCATGTTCGCCGTGGCCACCCGCACCGCGGGCCGTCGCATCACCCCGAACTCCACGTGGTGGTGGGCGGCGCTGCCCGTCGCGGGACCCGTCGTCCCCGTGGTCGCCGGACTGGTCCTCGCGGGCCTGCTCCCCGTGCGGGGCATCGCCATGATTCCCGTGACCGGCATCCTCATCGGCGGGGCGCTCACCGCGACGGTCCTCGCGGGGCGCCGCGCCCTCGACGAGCTGCGCACCCGTTTCGGCGAGTTCGAGGCGGGCATCGCCCTCGGCCTGCCCGACCGCGACGCGCGCCTCGAAGTGATCCGCCCGGCCGCGTCGGACGCGCTGCTGCCGGGACTCGACCAGACCCGGACGGTGGGCCTGGTCACCCTCCCCGGCGCCTTCGTCGGCATGCTCCTGGGCGGCGCGTCACCGGCGCTCGCCGGAGCAGTGCAGCTCTTCGTCCTGATCGCCCTGATGGCGGTCCAGGCGCTCGCCGTGGCCCTCACGGTCGAACTGGTCGCCTGCGGGCGGCTGCACCGAGACGCCACTACGCCCCTTCAAGAAACCGCGCCGCCGCCGCAGTAACACGCCCCGCCCTGCGCGACGCACCCGCGGCACGGTCCCGATCATCGCCTCCCCCTGCGTCCCCTGCGCCCCCTGCGTCCGCCCCGAGCTCCGCGCGGCGCCGCACGCCCTTCTCCTTGGTGAGCCGAACGGTTCGACGGGTCACGCGTGCCTCCCCTTCGTACGCCTGCCCTTCCGCAGACACACGAACGCCGGAACCACGCTGTCCGCGTCCGCGTCGTGCAGCAGATGCCGCATCTCGGCCGCCTCCCCGTCACGGATGCGCCGCTCCAGTTCTTCCTCTGTCACGTCCAGGTCTGCGATGGTCGCCATGACTCCCCCTAAGGCGGTGACTGGATGCGTAACCACGCTCGCGGGAGGATTCGAAGCCGCGGGCTGCGGGGATTGCGTGAAAGCCGAAGCACCTGCCCGATGCCGACGAAAAGGGCCGAGCCCCCTCCTTGATCCCCCGTGGCCGGTCAGGATGCTGTCCCATGGACCTCGCAGGCGTGGCAGCAGTGATCGGACTCGCAGGAATCCGCACCGCAGCGACAGATGTGCACAAGCCGGCGTACGAACTGGGCCTGGTGGCGGGCCTGACGAGACCGATTCGTCACCTGAAACAACTGACCGCCGTTGCCTGCCGCAGTGGCACTGCCATCGAGGAGAGCGTCTACCAGCCCAGGGCTCTCCGGCCTACGCTGCTGGCGTGGACAGCACCTTCGTCATGGCAGCCGTCGGCTTGGCGCTGTCGGCCGTTTCGGTCTGCTGGCAGATCACCAGTCACTTTCTGAACAGCGGACGTGTTCGCTGCCACATGTCTGTGGGCTTGAGTGGGCGATCCACTTTCGCCGAAGGAAATGACTACAGCCTGAGCACTTTCCCTGCCGGCGATCGCCCCTACGACACATATGCCGCGTACGACCGGACAGATTTTCCGTACGACGTCCTCATGATTCAGGCCACCAACACCGGCCGCGCACCTATAGCCGTGAGCTGGCCCAACGCTCATTTCGGGCGCAAGCTGCACTGGGGCATTGGAACCATGCCTCTCGGGTTCACCATGACCGGTAGCTACTACCTACTCGCTCCGGGAGAAACACGGGAGTGGGTCATGCCCATATGGCCGTCCGTCGACAGATTCCGCGAACTCCTCCCCGGCCTGCCGGTTCTCCTGCGCGCCTCGGTCGGCTTGAACGGAGGGCGTCGTTGCATTACTCCGCGCCGTAATTTCCTGGCCATACCGGAAGGCGCACGCTCGCTCATCGCTGGCTCGCCCCCCGAAGAACGCTGAGGTCACCACACCCCCAACCAGCGCCCTGCGGCAACGGCACGAGGAAGGCGCCCGGTCCGGGATGGACGGGTGCCTTGGGTGTTGGTGTGGGTGACGATGAAGCAGGCCACTCGTGGGGCGTAGGCTCCGGAGCATGTCTGTCTACCAAGAAGAAATCGGTGCTCTTCAGGGCGGCCCCGCCGACCTGCGTCAGTACGAGGGCAAGGCCGTGCTTGTCGTCAACGTGGCCTCCAAGTGTGGTCTCACTCCACAGTACGCGGGGCTTGAGCGGCTTCACGAGCAGTACGCGGCTCGTGGGTTCAGCGTGGTCGGCGTGCCCTGCAACCAGTTCATGGGGCAGGAGCCCGGCACCTCGGAGGAGATCGCCGAGTTCTGCTCGGCGACGTACGGCGTGACCTTCCCGATGACGGAGAAGGTCGACGTCAACGGCGAGCACCGGCACCCGCTCTACACGCGCCTCGTCGACACGGCGGACGCCGAGGGGCACACGGGTGACATCAGGTGGAACTTCGAGAAGTTCCTCGTGGACCCGTCCGGCAACGTCGTCGCGCGCTTCTCGCCGCAGACCGAGCCCGACTCCGCCGAGCTCGTAGCCGCCGTCGAGAAGCACCTTCCGGCCTGACCTCCGGCGACTTCGGTCCGCCCGTCGTCGACTTTCGGGCGACTCGTGAGCGGGGCCTTGCCGCCTGGCGTCGAAGCATGGCTTCCGTCCGGCGGCTCGGCCCCGCTGTCGCGCTCTTCCTGCTGACACCCTTCGTCGGCGAGTTCCTGCTGGGGAACCTCACAGCGGCCGAGTCCGCCCTCGGGATCGTGCTCGCGCCGCTGTACGGCTGCGGGCCGAGCGACCCGTTCCCGGCGCACAGGGAACTCTCCATCGCGCGCCCGAGCCCAGCCGCCGTGCAGGGCAAGCAAAGTGACGGGGCGACACCTTCACGGGCGACCGGACCAGGGCCTCCCCCGACCTCCGCACGGAGCAGCGGTACCTCCAGCCGGGCCAAGCCGATCTGCGGACTCCGGGCAGCGCTCATACGGTGGCTGAATGGTCATCAGGTACCTTTCGCGTCCCTTCTCCGTACGCACCGCGGCCCTCGCCCTCGGTGCTCTGGTCCTCCTGTCCTCACCGGTACTGTCCTCACCGGTCGCGGCCTCCGAGGCCCCGGCCGAACCCGCGCCCCCGCGGCCGGTCCCCGCCTACTCCTCGACCCTCCTCGACCGGGCGGGCACCCAGGTCAGGCCCGGCCCCGGCGCACCCACGGTGCCCGCCGGGGTGTCCGCGCTCGCGTGGGTGGTGGCGGACGCCCATACGGGCGAAGTGCTCGGCGCACGGAACGCGCACCGCCCGCTGCCGCCCGCCTCGACGCTCAAGTCGCTCTTCGCCCTGGCGACGCTGCCCCGCCTCGACGCCGACATGCGGCACGTGGTCTCGGAGCACGAACTCGACCAGGTCGGTGAGGGCAGCAGCATGGTGGGCGTCGCGGAGGGGCGCGCCTACCAGGTCGCCGACCTGTGGCGGGGCGTGTTCCTCAGCTCGGGGAACGACGCCGTGCACGTCCTCGCGGGACTCAACGGCGGTCTGCAGAAGACGGTCCAGCAGATGCGCGCCAAGGCCCGCGAGCTGGGCGCGCGCGACACACACGTGGTGTCGCCGGACGGCTACGACGCGGCGGGGCAGGTCTCGTCGGCGTACGACCTCGCGGTCTTCGGCAAGGCCGGGCTCGCCGACCCGGAGTTCGCCCGGTACTGCTCGACCCGTGTCGCGCGCTTCCCTGCGGGCGGCTGGTCGTACCCCATCCAGAACACCAACCGGCTGCTGACCGGCGCTGACGGCGTGACGCCCTACCCGGGGCTGCTCGGCGTCAAGAACGGCTACACCACCCATGCGGGCTCCACCCTCATCAGCGCGGCCCAGCGCGGCGGGCGCACGCTCGTCGTGACGGTGATGAACCCGCAGGCGGGCGGCGGACGGGCCGTGTACGAGGAGGCGAGGTCGCTGCTCGACTGGGGGTTCGCGGCGGCCGGAAAGGTACGTCCGGTGGGATCGCTGCTGCCGCCGAAGGAGACCCGCCCGGCAGCCAGCCCCGCGCACGCGGGCGAGCAGACCGCCCTGGCCGTGCAGCCGGGCGACTCGGACTGGCCTGCGGTGCTGCTGGTCGTCGCGGGCTCGGGCGTGCTGCTCGCGGGGTGCGTCCTGGCCGTCCGTCGGCGGAGGGCTACGGTGGCCCGGCGCAGGGACGCGCGGCGCGTCATCGAGTGAATCGTGGGCGCGCGGATTCGGGGACATTCGGGGAGGTCGTCCGGTGAGTGAGCTGCTGGGGGTGGCCGTGCTCGGGGCGGGCCACATGGGCGCCGACCACGTGCGGCGGATCGGCGAGACGGTGGGCGGGGCCCGTGTGGTGGCGGTCGCGGATCCCGACACGGCACGGGCCGAGACCGCGGTGGCGGGGCGCGAGGGAGTGTCGGTCCACCGGGAGGCGCAGGACGCGCTGCGTGCTCCCGGGGTGGACGCGGTCCTGGTGGCCTCGCCGGAGGCGGCGCACGAGGAGGCCATTCTGGCGGCCTGCGCGCGGGGCCTGCCGGTGCTCTGCGAGAAGCCGCTGACCCCCGATTCGGCCGCGGCCCTCAGGGTCGTCGAGGCGGAGGCCCGCCTCGGGCGCAGGCTGATCCAGGTGGGGTTCATGCGCCGGTACGACACCGAGTACGCGGCGCTGAAATCGCTCCTCGACTCCGGGGACCTGGGGCGTCCCCTGCTGCTGCACTGCCGCCACCGGAACGTCTCCTCTCCCCCGCACTTCACGTCCTCGATGCTGATCAGCAGTTCCGTCTCGCATGAGATCGACGCGGCCCGGTGGCTGCTCGGCCAGGAGATCACCGCGGTCACGGTGGTACGGCCGACGCCGTCGGCGGACGCCCCGCGGGGTCTGCTCGACCCGCAGCTGGTGCTCTTCGAGACGTCCGGGGGCGCGGTCGTCGACGTGGAGGTCTTCGTCAACTGCGGATTCGGCTACGAGGTGCGGTGCGAGGCGGTCTGCGAGCGGGGCAGCGCGCAGATCGGGGACGCGCACACGATGGTCGTACGGTCGCCGGGCCGGGCGCACGAGGACGTGGCGCAGGACTATCTGGTGCGCTTCGCCGATGCGTACGACCGCGAGGTACGGGCGTGGGCGGCCGCTGCCCGGGACGGCCGGGTCACGGGGCCGAGCGCATGGGACGGGTACGCGGCGGCGGCTGTCGCGGAGGCGGGCGTCTCCGCGCTGCGCACCGGCACGCGCGTCGTGGTGGAGATGGCGGGGCGGCCCGCGCTGTACGGCTGAGCGGTCCGCGATGCACGGCTGAGCGCAGTCCCTCAGACGCCGCCGAGCAGCCGCGAGAGTCCCTGGTCGAGATCGAGGCCCTGCCCCTCGCCGCCCGCGGGCACCACGGCGTACGACCGCACCAGGAACCTGCGCAGCGCGAGCTTGTCGAACTGCACGAGCGCCAGACCCTGGTGCGAGTGGAACTCCAGGACCGTCCGGGCCCGCCCGCACGGCCAGATGTGCACGTCACCGCTGCCGGCCGGTGCCCCGAGCCCCTCCTCCAAGAGCTGACGGGCGAAGATCCAGGTGACCTCCGCGCCGTCGAGCGACGCCTGTGAGGGGAACGCCATCTGGACGGCCAAGGGGTCCTCGGCCGCATAGCGCAGGACGACGGACAGAGCGCGTTCGCGACCCTCGGGGGTGATGAGACGGGCACGGGCGGGCTGCTCGAGGGTGACGGTCATGATCGTGCTCCACTTCTGATGTTCCAGCGCTCGGTAACCGGCTGCGGGGACTCCTGTGCCCTTATGACCCCTCACCAAGGGGTGCTATTACGCCAACATGTCGAGATATCCATGTGACCTACGCCACTCGCCTTTCCTCACTCGGACATTTGTGACCTAGAGTTTCGAACTCGTCCGAACCCACCGCAGTGGGAACAGTGGGAACGGGAGAGTGTCCTGCCATGACCGACGTCCCTGCCGACGTCCCCTCCGGCATATCCGCCGGTCCGGCCGCCCGAGTGCCCATCACAGGCGAGTACACGCGTGTCTTCGAGGAACAGCAGCCACGCCTGTTGGCCTACGCGCGCTCGCTCACCGGCAACGCCTGGCTCGCCGACGACCTCGTCGCGGAGGCGCACTTCCGGGTGTGGCGGCGCCTGTCCGCCGGGCACGAGATCGAGAACGTACCCGCGTATCTGACGACGACCGTGCGGCACCTGGCGGCGGCGGTCGGCCGGGGCGCCGGTAGCCGGGAGACGCCGCACGACCCGCAGGCCCCCGAGACCCTCCGGCTCACGGGCGTGGCGGACTCCCCCTTCGGCGGCAGCGGCGCGGAACCGGATCCTGCCGCGCGCGTCTCCTCCGTCGATCTGCTGACACGCGTCCTCGGGCAGCTGCCCGAGCGGTGGGTGAAGGCGCTGTGGCTGGCCGAGGCCGAGGGCCAGCCCCTGGAAGCGATCGGCCGACGCATCGGCGCGGGACGCGGCGCGACGGCCGTACTGCTGCACCGGGCCCGCGAAGGCATGCGCCAGGCCTTCCTGCGCGCGCACCCCGGCACCCCCGAGAACCCCTCCTGCGAGACGCACTGGGACCGCATGCCCGGCCATGTCCGGGGCGAGGCGTCGCCCCGGCAGTCCGAACGGCTCCTGTCCCACCTCGCCGGGTGCGCGGACTGCCGCGCCCGGCTCACCCTGCTGAGCCGCGCCAACGACCGGCTCCCGGCGCTCACCGGTCCCGCTCTGCTGATCTTCGTGCTCGGCGGTGCGGGCAAGTTCCTCGTTCCGCTGGCCGCGGGCTCTGCCACGGGGACGGCGGCCGCCGCCGGATCAGCGGGCCACGGCGGCGGGCCGCTGCACGGGCTGCGGCACGTCCTGACCGGCGGCGGCAAGGTGTCCGTCGCGGCGGCCGGGGCGATCGGAGCGACCGTGGCGGGGGCCGCGGTGGCGGCCGCACTCGTCCTCGGCGGCACGGAGCGGCCGACCGTGCCGGAGCAGCGGGCCGCGACGGCGGAGAGCGGCTTGCCGCAGCCACCGGCACCGCCGTGGCAGGCGGCACCGGACACCGGAGGCAAGGAGGACTCGGGCCCCGCGGGGGACGCGGGCCACGAGGAGTCCTCAGGCAACCGTGGCGGCGCACATGACGCGCCCCCGCCTCCTCGTACTCCCTCCGCACAACCTCAAGCTCCGGAACAGCCCCGAACCCCCGACCGGCCCGCACCCGGCCGACCCGCACCCGAGCAGCCCTCACCGGACACCCCCACGGCCCCCGCCCCGGAGAATCCGGCCACTCCCCCACCCCCCACACCGACCGAGCCGCCCCCACCGACCCCCACCCCCACCCCCACCCCGACACCAACACCAACACCAACACCAACACCAACACCAACACCAACACCAACACCAACCAAGCCCACCCCCGTGGACCCGACACCCGTCGACCCGACACCCATCGACCCGACCCCGGTCGAGCCCACCCCCGTCGAGCCCACCCCCACGGACCCCCCGTCCCCCGAGCCGACCGTCTGCGAACCCTGGATCGGCCCGATCCACATCTGCCACAGCCCTTGATCCGCCGCACCCCTCGACCTGGGAAAGCCCTTGATCCGGCGCAGGCCATGGGCGCAAGGATGGGGCCATGCGCATACGTCCCGTCATCGCCCCGGACCTCGTCCGTTTCCTCCCCCTCCTCATCGCCGACCCCGTCTGCGGTCTGACGCCCGACACCTACCGGTCCCGGCTCGCAGACGGGCAGTACCGGCACGAGTGGACGTGGATCGCCGAGGACTCCGCGGACGGAGTGCCGCTCGCGGTCGCCGTCTGGTGGGGCGGCCCGGACGCGTCCGGGCCCGGCGCGCTCGACGCGGTGTTCGTCGATGCCTCGGCCGGTGCGGTCGGGCGTCGCGCCGACATCGCCGCCGCGCTGCTCACCGCGGCGCACGGGCAGTACGCACAGCAGGGCGTGACCGCTCCACCGGCGTTTCACATTTTCGTGCCCGTGGACTGGCGCGACCGTCCCACGACGGTCGAGGCCCTGGACTGGCGCCGGGAAGCAGCCTGTCGGGCAGGCCTGTCCGCGGAGGTGGAGCGGCTGCGTTACGAGTGGACTCCATCGGACGGTCTCCCCGCGGCAACGACATCGGCGCCGACACCGGCGTCGGCGCGTCTGGAATTCCACGCCGAGCCCGACGACGAGGTGTTCGTCGGGCTGTTCCGCGGAGTCCTGGCGGACACGCTGGACGCGGCGTCACGGCAGGAGGCCGACCGGATCGGGGCCGAGGCGCAGGCGCGCGGGGACGTCGCCTTCTACCGCGACGACATGCCCGGGAAGCGGTCGTGGTGGCGGATCGCCCGGACTCCGGACGGTGAAGTGGTCGGCTTCGTCATCCCGTCCCGCAACCAGACCGCATCCGTGATCGGCTACCTCGGCGTACTGCCGGTGCACCGCGGGCGCGGCTACGCGGACGACCTCCTGGCCGAGGCCACACGACTCCTCGTCGCCGAGACGGACGCACGCCTGATCCGCGCCGACACCGATCTCACGAACACGCCGATGGCCGCGGCCTTCGAACGCGCGGGCTACCGCAACAGCGGCCGTCGGCTCGTCCTTTCCGCGCCCTGACCGCGCCGGTCCGGCCATGCGCCGCGCCCGGCCCCGATGCAGGATGGCCTCATGCTGCTTGCCCGGCTCGCGCACGTGTCCAAGGAAGTGGCCGCCACGTCGGCGCGGTCCCGGAAGATCGGTCTGCTCGCCGAGTTGTTCCGGGCCGCGGAGCCGGAGGACGTACCGATCGCCATCCCCTATTTGTCGGGGCGGCTGCCCCAGGGGCGACTCGGTATCGGCTGGAGCACGCTCAAGCATGCGGTGCCGCCCGCCGCGGAGCCGACGCTCACCGTGCGCGGTGTGGATGCGGCGCTCACCGCGATCGGGTCGGTGTCCGGCGCCGGGTCGCAGGCCGAGCGCAAGCGTCTCGTCGGGGAGTTGATGGGTGCGGCGACCGCCGACGAACAGGGGTTCCTGATCGGGCTGCTGACCGGCGAGGTCCGCCAGGGCGCGCTGGACGCGGTGGCGGTGGAAGGGCTTGCGCTGGCCACGGAGACTCCGGCGGACGCCGTGCGGCGTTCCGTGATGCTCGCCGGGTCCGTGAGTCCGGTCGCCCAGGCCCTGCTGGCGGACGGCGCGGCGGCCCTGGACGAGTTCCGGCTGACCGTGGGACAGCCGATCCTGCCGATGCTCGCGCACAGCGCCGCCTCCGTCGCGGAAGGCATCGACAAGCTGGGGGCGTGCGCGGTCGAGGAGAAGCTGGACGGCATCCGCGTGCAGGTGCACCGGGACGGGGACGACGTACGCGTCTACACCCGCACCCTGGACGACATCACCGACCGGCTGCCCGAGCTGACCGCCGCGGCGCTCGGCCTGGCGGGCACGCACTTCATTCTGGACGGCGAGGTCATCGCGCTGGGCGCGGACGGGCGGCCCCGGCCGTTCCAGGAGATCGCGGGGCGCGTCGGTTCCCGCGTCGACGTGTCGGCGGCGGCAGCCGGACTGCCGCTGTCCCCCGTCTTCTTCGACGCCCTGTCCGTGGCCGGGCGGGACCTGCTCGACCTGCCGTTCACCGAGCGCCACGCGGAACTGGCGGCGCTGGTGCCCGAGCCGATGCGGGTGCGGCGCGCGCTCGTGGCCGACCCGGACGACGAGCGGCTGCGCGGCGAGGCCCAGGAGTTCTTCGAGGCGACGCTGGGGCGCGGCCACGAAGGAGTCGTACTCAAGGGGCTCGATGCCTCCTACAGCGCGGGCCGCCGGGGCGCCTCCTGGCTGAAGGTCAAACCCGTACACACGCTGGACCTGGTGGTGCTGGCCGCCGAATGGGGGCACGGCCGCCGCACCGGCAAGCTGTCCAACCTGCATCTGGGCGCGCGTCGGCCCGACGGCACGTTCGCCATGCTGGGCAAGACCTTCAAGGGAATGACGGATGCCATGCTCGCCTGGCAGACCGAGCGGCTGCAGGAACTGGCGGTCGAGGAGCGCGGCTACGTCGTGACGGTGCGCCCCGAGCTCGTCGTGGAGATCGCCTACGACGGGCTGCAGAAGTCCACGCGCTACCCGGCGGGCGTCACACTCCGGTTCGCCAGGGTCGTGCGGTACCGCGAGGACAAGTCCCCCGAGGAGGCGGACTCGGTCGAGACGGTGCTGCGGAACGGTCCCGGCGCGGCGTAACTCATGATCTTGTGGCGCGTTGATTCACGCATGCACGAGATCACCAAGAAGTTCGCCGCAGGGATCGCCACCATCGCCGCCGCGCTCGGCTGCCTCATCGCCACCGGGCCCTCGGCGGTCGCCGACGGCAAGTGGTGCAACCACTCCGTCTGCATCGAGACGTACGACTCCGGCACCTATCTGGGCCGGGTCGAGGTGTCGGTCGTCAACACCAACCAGCCGAACCGCATCAGCGCCCGCGTGTGGACCACGAACGGCTGGAGCGCCAACACGAAGGTGGAGGACGTCGACAAGTTCAGGACCTACCGGGACCAGGCGTACCCCCAGCGACACTTCCCCGCGGGCACCCGGCTCTGTGCGGAGGGCTTCCGCGGCGGGGAAAGCGTGGGGCTCCCCTGCGTGACCCTCACCGACTGATCTCGGCCACTGCCCCTTGGCGGCCCCACCGGAGACTCCGGTGGGGCCGCTCGACGTCCAGGGTGGATTTTGCCAATCCTTGGCCCCGATAGGGTGACGGGCCGGGGGAGATCAATCCAACACGCAAGGGGAGAAGCTGTGCCCGCCTCACGACTCAGCCGTACGCCGCTTCCAGGCATCGGCATCCGGTACGACCTCACGACCCGAGAACAGCAACGTCTGTCGGTCGTCGCGCACCGGGACGGAGCACGGACGCTCAGCGCCTACCGGTCCGACGACCCGGACGAGTGCGCGCTGTCTACGCGACTGAGTTCGGGCGAGGCCGACGCGCTCATCGACGCCCTGATGCCCTCGCACCACAGCCCGACCCTCCTGCACACCACCGACCTGGGCCTGGTCGCCGAGCGCGTGCTGCTGTCCGCCACCTCGCACTGGAACGGGCGGCTGCTCGGCGAGACCCGGATGCGGACCGAGACCGGCGTGTCGATCGTGGCCGTGCTGCGCAGGGCCGATGCCATTCCGTCGCCCGCGCCCGACTTCCGGCTGGCCGGCGGGGACACCCTGATCGTCATCGGAACGCGCGAGGGCGTCGAGACCGCCGCGACGATACTCGGGCGGGAGTGATCGCATGCATTCCGCTGTCTTTCTGATCGAATTCGGTGCGATCATCCTCGCCCTCGGCCTGCTCGGCAGGTTCGCGGGACGCTTCCAGTTCTCGCCGATCCCGCTGTATCTGCTGGCCGGGCTCGCGTTCGGCGAGGGCGGACTGCTGCCGCTTGGCGCCAGCGAGGAGTTCGTCGCCATCGGCGCCGAGATCGGCGTCATTCTGCTGCTGCTGATGCTCGGGCTCGAGTACACGGCCAACGACCTGGTCAGCAACCTCAAGACGCAGTACCCGGCCGGTCTGGTCGACTGCACCCTGAACGCCCTGCCCGGCGCCATCGCCGCGCTGCTCATGGGCTGGGGTCCGGTCGCCGCCGTCGTGCTCGCCGGTGTCACCTGGATCTCGTCGTCCGGCGTCATCGCCAAGGTCCTCGGCGACCTCGGCAGGCTCGGCAACCGCGAGACCCCGGTCATCCTCAGCGTTCTGGTCCTCGAAGACCTGGCGATGGCCGTCTATCTGCCCATCATCACCGCCCTGTTGGCGGGGGTCGGCCTGGCGGCGGGCAGTCTCACGCTCGCCATCGCGCTCGGCGCCGCGGGGATCGTCCTCTTCATCGCGGTGCGCTACGGACGGCTCATCTCGCGGTTCGTCTCCAGCGACGACCCGGAGAAGCTGCTTCTGGTAGTGCTTGGTCTGACCATCCTCGTCGCGGGTATCGCGCAGCAGCTCCAGGTGTCCGCGGCCGTCGGCGCGTTCCTGGTCGGCATAGCACTGTCCGGTGAGGTCGCCGAGGGCGCACACTCGCTGCTCGCGCCGCTGCGGGACCTCTTCGCGGCCGTCTTCTTCGTCTTCTTCGGGCTGCACACCGACCCGTCGAGCATTCCGCCGGTGCTGCTGCCCGCGCTCGCGCTCGCCGTCGTGACCGCCCTGACGAAGATCGCGACCGGCTACTGGGCGGCCCGCCGTGCGGGCATCTCGGTCAAGGGCCGGTGGCGGGCGGGTGGCGCACTGGTGGCGCGCGGCGAGTTCTCCATCGTCATCGCGGGACTCGCGGTCGCGGCGGGCATCGAACCGTCGCTCGGCCCGCTGGCCACGGCGTACGTCCTGATCCTCGTGATCGTCGGACCGCTGACCGCCCGTTACACCCAGCCCATCGCGGGTTACGTGGGCGGGGTACTGGCGCGTCGCCGTAACGCCGCTCCCGTCGCCGACACCGGCACCACGGGCGAGACGGCCGTCGAAGCGCCGCAGGTGCCCGGCCCCCGGGACACGGTCGAGGCCCTGGACGGGCAGGACGCGACCGACCGGTCCTAGGACGGGCCGAGGCCAAAGGCAACGACCACGGCCATCGCACCGGACGGCACGCGGGACATCACCCCGCGGGCCGTCCGGGCCGTCGTCGGAACGGCGGCCGACTAGCCGACGCATCTGGGCCGGAAGGCCGCGTCGGCAGGCCCCTCACGGTCCAGCGCATTCAGCACCCATTGAGCGACGACGGGATCCTTCGTCGCCTGGTCGTGCATGAACGGGTCCAAGGGACAGCGGTCTTGCAGGACGACGTTGGTGACGTACTTCTTGAGGCCGTTCAACAGGGCGCTGGTGTACGGGATCACGACCTCGTCGTGCCGCGTGGTGACGACCGTGTAGTCGGGCCCGGCCGGTGTCTCGGTCCCCTCGTTGAGCTTCGCCAGCAGCTCGGACCCCGTCATCTGGTCGATGCAGGCGGGGCAGGCGATGTCGCCGAGCGGCTTGGCCAGGGGGTTCGCCGTGCCGTGGTTGGACGGCACGATGCCGACCAGGTCGTCGACCTTGTCCGCGCCGCCGAGGAACTTCACGTAGTAGCGGGGCATCATGCCGCCCTGGCTGTGCCCGACGAGGTCGACCTTCGCCACCCCCGTGGCGGCGCGCACGGCCTCGACGAAGTCCCGGAGCTCCGCGGCCGACCGCGGGACCGAAGCGGTGGCCATCTTTCCGTAGTTGAACGCAAAGACGCAGTAGCCCGCCCTCTTCAGCTTCGGCGAGAGCGTCGCCCAGTTCTCCGCCATGAGTTTGAACGTGCCGTTGACCAGGACGACCGGCTGCGGGTGCGCCGGGTCCGGCTTGCAGGACCAGTCGTTGGCGCCACGGGGCGGGACGTCCAGGACCGAAGTCGGCGCGGAGGCTTGAGCCGGGACGGCCAGGCCCACGCATGAGAGGCCAAGGGCGAGGGTGGCCGCGGCGGTCACCAAGGACCGTACGGCGTGACGCAGGTGCATCGGCATTCCCAACGTGAAGTGACGTGTGTAGATGTACGTGGCGCATCGACGAACAGGGTTCGGCAATGTCGACCGCTGGTCGAGATCATTTTCGGTGCGTACACGCCACGTCAAGAGGTTTACTGACCAGTACGGATTCTTCGTGCGCGGAAGGCGTCCTTCCGATCACCGGCGCCATACGGGCAGTTCGGGCATTCGCGGACTCGCCTCCCACGAGACCACTCCGGCCTGGCACGATGCTCTCCATGACCTCAGGTCCCGCGTTCCGCCTCGCACGAGCCGCGATGTTCGCGGCCGTGTGTGTGGTGGCGACGGGCCTCGGTCACGCGGTCATGTCCGGTGCCGCGCTGCCCTGGTGGGCACTGGGGTACGCGTTCGCCGCCACGGTCGCCGCCGCGTGGTGGCTGACGGGGCGCGAGCGCGGGGCGGTCGCCGTCATCGGCGCCACGGTCGCGGCGCAGCTCTGTCTGCACGAACTGTTCGGCCTTGCGCAGCGGATGGCCGGGCCGACGGCCGGGGGCGGGGCGGTGGGTGCGGCCCGGGGTTACCCCGACGACGGCATGAATCACCTGAACCACCCGATGCCGATGACCGCTCCGCCGTCCGGTGCCGGTTCGTCCGGCGGTTCGTCCGCTGCTTCGATGCATGCCGCCGCCATGCCGGACGAGGGCATGTCCCACTGGATCATGTCCGTCTTCGGGCACAGCGGCTTCGGCATGTTCCTCGCCCACGTCGCCGCCGCGCTGATCTGTGCCCTGTGGCTGTGGCGCGGCGAGGCCGCCGTCTTCCGTACCGGACGCGCGCTGGCCGCGGCCGTCTTCGTACCGCTGCGGTTCGTCCTCGCGGCCGTCGTCGCGGCCCTGCCGCCGACACCGCCCCACGTCGCCGCGCTCGTGCCTGTGCCGCGGCTGCGCGGGGTCCTTCTCCAGCACGTCGTATCGCGCAGAGGTCCACCGGTCCTTCCGGCCAGTTCCTGACACCGCCCGCACCCCTCGGTGCCGGGCGGATCTTCGGCGTCCGCCCGCGGGGAGTCCCTGCCCCGTCGTGCGCCCGCGCCGCTTCCTGAACTCCCTTCACCGAAGGACCTTTTGCGATGACTCCTGCCCTTTTGCGATCCCGGACGGGCGTGGACCCGACCCGCGACGAACTGACCACGCAGTGGGCGCTAGCGGCCCGCGACGGCGACGCCCAGGCGTTCGAACAGTTCGTCCGGGCCACGCGTCTCGACGTCTGGCGCTTCACCGCCCATCTCAGCGGTGACCTGCACGGCGCCGACGACCTGACCCAGGAGACGTACCTCCGGGCCCTCACCGCCTTGCCCGGCTTCGCCGCACGGTCCAGCGCGCGCACCTGGCTGCTCGCCATCGCGCGCCGGGTGGTCGCGGACCGCTTCCGCTCGGCGGCGGCCCGGCCCCGGATCGCCGACACGGGCGACTGGCAGGCGGCCGCCGAGCGCGCCCAGCCGCACGGTCTGCCGGGGTTCGAGGAGGGCGTGGCCCTGCTCGACCTCCTGGAGACGCTCGACGCGCCGCGCCGTGAGGCGTTCGTCCTGACCCAGCTCGCCGGGCTTCCGTACGCGGACGCGGCAGCCGCCGTCGGCTGTCCGATCGGCACGGTGCGTTCGCGCGTGGCGCGGGCCCGGGAGCGGGTGAGCGAGCTGCTGGTCGCGGCGGACCACGCCGCCTAGGGCCTGTGTCGGAAGTCCCGTCGTTCGCCCGGAGGGCGGGCCCCGCGGCGTCCGGCGCGTGCGATCGCAAGGCGGAGGGTCGCCCCGATACTGGATGTATCGGGGTGATCCGACAACGCCGCGAGGGCGCGTGCCGGACGCCGCGGGGCAGGCGGGACTTCCGACACAGGCCCTAGCGGTCCCGCACCGTGCCAGGGGCCTCCTCGCGGGAGGCCCCTGCCGCGGTGCGCGAAGGGCCCAGGCCGCAGCGCGCGCAAGTCCCCGGTCGCGGCCCCCGAGCAGGCCGTTTAGCGTGGTGCGGGGGTGTCTGGAGGCCATCGCCATGGACCGTGAAGCCGTGCCCGCGCCGGAACCCGCCCCGGTGCCCGATCCCGTACGCGAACGCGACGCAGGAGCGTCCGTGCCCCACACGGGAGGCGGGCGGCACGAACACCGCTGGCTGATCCTCGGGGTCGTCGGCATCGCCCAGCTCATGGTGGTGCTCGACGCGACGATCGTGAACATCGCGCTGCCCTCGGCCCAGAAGGATCTGGGCTTCTCCGACGGCAACCGCCAGTGGATCGTCACCGCGTACGCGCTCGCCTTCGGTTCCCTGCTGCTGCTCGGCGGGCGCATCGCCGACCTGGTGGGACGCAAGGTCGTCTTCCTCGCCGGACTCGCCGGTTTCGCGGTGGCGTCCGCGATCGGCGGCGCGGCGACGAGCTTCTCGATGCTGGTCGCGGCCCGTGCACTGCAGGGCGTCTTCGGCGCGCTGCTCGCGCCCGCGGCCCTGTCGCTGCTCACGACCACGTTCACCGATCCCCGGGAGCGCGCCAAGGCGTTCGGCATCTACGGCGCGATCGCGGGCGCGGGCGGCGCGGTGGGGCTGCTGCTCGGCGGCGTACTCACCGAGTATCTGGACTGGCGCTGGTGCCTGTACGTGAACCTCGCGTTCGCCCTGATCGCCATGGTCGGCGGTGCGCGGCTGCTGCACGCGGGCGCCCCGCCGGACCGGCCCCGACTGGACGTGCCCGGCACGCTGCTGGTGTCGGCGGGTCTCTTCTGCATCGTGTACGGCTTCTCCAACGCCGAGACGCACGCCTGGAGTGACGTGTTGACCTGGGGTTTCCTGGTCGTCGGTGTGGTGCTTCTGGTGCTCTTCGGATGGTGGCAGACACGGGCCACGCATCCGCTGCTGCCGCTGCGGGTCGTCCTTGACCGGGACCGCGGGGCCTCGTTCCTCGCGATGTTCATCTCGGGCGCCGGTATGTTCGGCGTGTTCCTGTTCCTCACGTACTACCTGCAGCAGATCCTGCAGTACACGCCCGTCAAGACCGGCCTGGCCTTCCTGCCCATGGTGGCGGTGATGGTCGTGGCCTCCGTGGTGACCACCAACAACCTGGTGCCGCGGGTGGGCGCGAAGCCGATCGTGCCGCTGGGCATGGGACTTTCCGCGGCAGGCATGGCCTGGCTCACCGCCCTCGACGTGAGCAGCGGTTACGCCGCGCACGTCCTGCCGCCGCTGCTGGTCGCCGGACTCGGCCTCGGCCTGATCTTCGCCCCGGCGATGAGCATGGCGACGGCCGGTGTCGCGGCCCACGACGCGGGTGTGGCCTCCGCGATGGTCAATACGAGTCAGCAGGTGGGCGGTTCGATCGGCACGGCGCTGCTGAACACGCTCGCCACCACGGCGGCGTCCAACTACCTGGTGGGCAAGCAACCGACGCCCCAGGTCCAGGCACAGGCGGCGATGCAGTCGTACTCGACCGCGTACTGGTGGTCGGCCCTCTTCTTCGCGATCGGCCTTGTCGTTACCGTCGTCCTGTATCGCAGAGGGGCGCCGCGCCCGACTGACTCGGACACCGGCGCGGTCCACATGTAGGGCGGTGGCGCTATGGGTTCGAGCCCGGACCCGGGTCGGGAAACGGCTCCGGCTCCGGCTTCCGGCGACGGAGGCGGCGCCGGGAGCGGTGGTGGCGGTGTCGCGCTGGCGTCCGCCCGCGGGCGCTGGGTCCTGCTGTGCGCGGTGCTCGCCTCGGGCATGGCGATGCTCGACGGCACCGTCGTCAACGTCGCCCTGCCGACTCTCGGCAAGGACCTCGATGCGTCCATCTCGGCCCTGCAGTGGGTCGTCAACGCCTACATGCTCACGCTCTCCGCGCTGCTGCTGCTCGGCGGGGCGCTCGGCGACCGCATCGGGCGGCGGCGCACTCTCGTCATCGGCGTGGTGTGGTTCGCGGCGGCCTCCGCGCTGTGCGGGCTCGCGCAGGACGCCGGGATGCTGATCGCGGCCCGCGCCCTCCAGGGCGTCGGCGGGGCCCTGCTGACGCCCGGTTCGCTGGCCCTCGTCCGCGCCTCGTACCGCCCCGACGACCAGGCCCGCGCGGTGGGCGCGTGGTCGGGGCTCGGCGGGGTGGCCGGGGCGGTCGGCCCGTTCCTGGGCGGCTGGCTCATCGACGGTCCTGGCTGGCGGTGGATCTTCCTGATCAATGTGCCGCTGGCCGCGCTGGTGCTGTTCGCGGTCCGGCACGTGCCGGAGAGCCGTGACGAGTCGGCGGCCCAACAGCCGTTCGACGTGCCCGGCGCATGCCTCGCCGCGCTGTTCCTGGCGGGCGTCAGCTTCTCGCTGATCGGCGCGTCCGGGGACACGTCGGCGGGCGGGGTGATCCTGCCGGGGGTGCTGGGTCTCGCGGCCGGTGCCGCCTTCGTCCTGGTCGAACACCGCAGGCGCAACCCGATGCTGCCCCTCGAACTGTTCCGCTCGCGCCTGTTCACCGCGGCCAACGTGATGACGCTCTGCCTGTACGCGGCCATCGGCGGCATCCTGTTCATGCTGCCGGTGCAGTTGCAGACGACCCTCGGGTACGACGCGCTCCAGGCGGGCACGGCGACGCTGCCGATCACCGTCCTGATGCTGCTGCTGTCCGCGTCCGCAGGCGATCTGGCCCGTCGCGTCGGCCCGCGGCTGCCGCTCGTCGTGGGGCCGTCGGTCGCGGCCGCCGGGGTGCTGCTGATGCTGCGGGTCAGGCCCGGCGCGGCGTACGTCACCGACGTGCTGCCCGCGGTCGTCGTACTGGGCCTCGGCATGAGTCTGTTCGTGGCGCCGCTCACCGCGACCGTGCTCGCCTCGGTCGACGCGAGCCGTGCGGGTCTTGCCAGCGGGGTCAACAACACGGCGGCGCGCATCGCGCAGTTGCTCGTCGTGGCCGGGCTGCCGCTGGCGGTCGGCCTGTCCGGCACGGCGTACGCGGATCCCGACGCGCTGAACGCCTCCTTCGGCAAGGCGGCGGTGGGCTGCGCGGCGCTGTTCGCCCTCGCGGCGGCCGCCGCCGCGGTGTTCGTCCGGCCGAGCCCGGCGGCCTGGCACGACGAACGCGGCAACGAGCCGCAGTGCAAGACCTGCTGCGGCGTGCAGGCGCCGCCCTTGGAGCCCGGAGGCCGGGTCGGCGAGTGACGCGCGTCGCCAAGGACCACGGCTGCTGTCGTGCACCGCACCACCAACACTGGGCGCCCTCACACGACCGATGACGGGCACGCCGCGGGCGAGACGGCTACCGCGGCGTATCGCGTACGAACAACGTCACCGACACGCTCGCTTCGAAGCCGTTGCTCCGCATCAGAGCGGCCGACGCGGTGTTGCGGGACTCCACGTCCGTGACGACGGCGCTCGCGCCCGCCTCCGTGAGCGTCGCGCAGCAGGCCTTCACCAGGCGACTCGCAATGCCCTGCCCCTGGTACTCCGGCGCGCTCGCGATCCACTCCAGGTTGCCCCAGTCGGTGCGCTGGTCGAAGCCCATCGAGCCGAGCACGTAACCGGCGAGGCGGTCCCCGGCCAGCGCGACCCAGCAGGCGGACGCCTCACCGTCCATGTGCCTGGCGACCGCCGAGAGGGACCAGGAGGTGTACGGCTTCACCGTCGTGTCGTAGACGCGCTCGCCCAGCGCGAGGACGTCGGCCAGATGGGTGGCTCTCAACGGTTCGAGGACGATCTCCGTCGGGCGCTCCGGCGCGGCGGGGCTGGACATGGGGCCTCCCAGGGGCCGTGCGGCGCCGGGGCCGCGGCTGCGTGCACCTCACGCTATGAGGCGGGCGGGGCGTGCGCATGCCGGAGAAGCGCGGATGGGGCGGGGTGAGTGACTACCGAGGTGGCCCCGGGGCGCGCCCCCAGAAGACCTACCTGGACGCGCCCGACAGGCACGCACCTCGCCAACTCCCCCATGTCTAACTTCTTTTGATCAGTTGGACGTGTGTCCGAGGCACACCTCCGGAGCCCTTATCGTGGAGCGCATGTCCGTTCCTGAGCTGATCCGCATCGTCTCCCGCTCCTCCCCCATGGCCCTCGCCCAGGTGGAGCGCGTACGCGCCGAACTCGCCGAGCTGCACCCCGGCATCCGTACCGAGGTCGTGCCGGTCACCACCTCGGGGGACCGCTGGATGGGCGATCTGGCGGCGCTCGGCGGCAAGGGGGCGTTCACCAAGGAGGTCGACGCCACGCTGCTCGCCGGTGAGGCGGATCTCGCGGTGCACTGCGTCAAGGACATCCCCGCGGACCGGCCGCTCCCCGCGGGCACCACGTTCGCCGCCTTCCTCAAGCGGGACGACATCAGGGACGCACTCATCCACCCCGACGGGCTCACCCTCGACGAGCTGCCCGCAGGCACCCGCATCGGCACGTCGTCGGTCCGCCGCGTGGCACAACTCGCCGCCTCGCACCCAGAGTTGGAGTGCGTGCCGATGCGCGGCAACGCAGGCCGCCGCCTGGCGAAGCTCGCGGCAGGTGACGCCGACGCACTGCTGCTCGCCCAGTCCGGACTCGACCGCATCGGCCGCCCCGAGCTGGCCAGCGAGATCCTGTCGGTGGAGACGATGTGCCCGCCGATCGGCGCGGGGATCCTCGCCCTGCAGTGCCGTGAAGACGACACCGCGACCATCGACGCCGTGTCGGACCTCGGCGACAGGGACGCCTGGCGGGAGGCGACCGCCGAGCGCATGTTCCTGCACGTGCTGCAGGGGCACTGCAATTCGCCCATCGCCGGGTACGCACGCTCCGAGCGCGGCGGCGACCTCTCGCTGCGCGCCTGCGTGTTCACGCCCGACGGGAAGACGGTGCTCAACGCCCACGAGTGGGCGGGCCCGCTCGACCCTGCGACCCTCGGCACGTCCGTGGCCGTGGCCCTGCTCCGCCAGGGAGCCCGAGACCTGATCGACGGCATCGCCCACTGACGCGACGCCGACGGGCCAGGCCGTCGCCCGGCCCGGGCGGTGCGACTGTGACTGCGTCGCTCGCTGCGTATGACGGGAGTTCTCCCGCTACGTGATGAAACGATGACAGCGCCCCTGATCTGCGGTTCCAGGGGGTCAGCTGGACGGCATGAACACCGAGACCACCGGCACCACAGCCTCCTCCGCCCCGCTCGTCTCCCGCCGCTCTTCCCGAAGCCCTGTGTGGCGCGCCGCCGCACTCGCACTGGTCGCCGCGGTGGGCGTCACCGCCCTGGCCGCCTGCGGTGGGGGCAGGAGCGACGGCGTCAGCGACAGCGGCGAAAGCAAGACCGCGGGCAAGAACACGAACACGCCGAAGGTCCTCTGGATGGGCGACTCCATCGCCGGAGCCGAGGCCCCCGCTCTCGGCGCGGCGCTGAAGGCCGCCGACGTGCCGTTCAAGTCGATGGCGGCCGACGGCGGAGGTGGCGTCATCGGCGAAGTGGCCGAGCCCACCTGGGACGAACTGCCGAAGCAGCTCACGTCCTTCAAGCCGGACGTCGTCGCGTACCAGATCACCACCTACGACTGGGGCAAGCCCGGCGAACAGCGGGCCGCTTACGAAAAGCTGGCCAAGACGGTCGGTGACGCGGGCGCCGAACTCGTCCTCGTCACGGCACCCCCCTTCAAGATCGACTCCTTCTACAAGCCGCACGCGGCAGAGATCAAGACCGCCCCGAAGTCCGCCGAGGCCGTGGCCGACCGGCACGAGGGCAAGGTCCGCTTCCTCGATTCCGCCGCCCTGTGGGGCACCGACGGCACGGCGCCCAAGGCCCTGCGCAGCAAGGACGGCATCCACTCCTGCCAGCAGGGTTCGGCCGCATTCGCGCAGTGGCTGGGCAAGGAGCTGGGCCGCGTGTACTCGTTCACCCCCGCCCCGGCCGACCGGTGGGCGACCGGCTCGTGGACCGGCGCCAAGGTCTACGGCCCGCTGGGCTGCAAGTGACCAGACGCCACATCGCACCCCTCGACGGCCTGCGGGGCCTGGCCGTCCTGGGTGTGCTGCTCTTCCACGCAGGCCGGTTCGACGGCGGCTTCCTCGGCGTGGACCTGTTCTTCGTCCTGTCCGGGTTCCTGATCACCGGCCTGCTCCTGACGGAAATCGCCCGCGACGGCCGCGTCGACCTGCTCGCCTTCTGGGGCCGCCGCGCCCGCCGCCTGCTGCCCGCCCTGGCCGTGACCGTGGCCGGGACGCTGCTCCTGGTATGGGCCTTCGGCTCGGTGTCCCTGCTGCGGTTCGGGCTCGACGACACCCCGTGGGTGCTGGGCAACCTCGCCAACTGGCACTTCATCGCCGACCAGGTCGGCTACTGGGACTCCGCCGACACCCGGGTGTTCAGCCATCTGTGGAGCATCGCGGTCGAGGAGCAGTTCTACCTCCTCTGGCCGCCGGTCCTGTGCCTGCTGGCGCTCGGCCGGGGCCGGGTCCGGGCGCGCCCGAGGGTCGGGAGGCGCGTCGCGCTCGTGGCCGCCGTCGGGGCCGTCGTCTCGCTGGCGCTCATGGTCGCCTTCACCGGCCCCGTCGACACCACGCGCGTGTACGAGGGCACGGACACCCGCGCCTTCTCGCTGCTGCTCGGGGCGCTGATGGCGACCGAGCCCGCCGCTCGGCTCGTGGCGCGGCTGGGGTCCCGGGGTGCGTCCTGGGCCGCCCTGGTACTGGCCTGCGGCATCGCGGTGTACTGGACCCTGGCCGACGGCCAGGACTCCCCCTCGCTGTTCCGCGGCGGCCTGTTCCTCCACGCGCTGGCCGCCGCCCTGCTCATCGGCTGCCTCGCGCAGGCGCCGGACGGCCCTGTCGGCCGTGTCGTGGGCGGCGCGCCGCTGCGCGGGCTCGGCGCGATCTCCTACAGCCTCTATCTGTGGCACTGGCCGGTCTACGTCCTGCTGAGCGAGGAGCGCCTGGGCAGAACGGGCTGGGACCGGACCGCGATCATCATCGCCGTGTCCGTGGCGGCCGCCGCCCTGTCCAAGTACCTGGTGGAGGACCCCGTACGCTTCCGGGCACGCTGGGCGCACGGCCGCTCGGGGGCGTGCGCTCTCCTCGCCACGTTCGCCGTCCTGGCCGCTCTGTGGGCGGTCATCCCGGAGCCGCAGGCAGGGGCCGGGTCCGTGGACGTCACGCAACTCACCGCCGAGGGCTGAAGCCACGTACAGAGGCCTGAAGAGGCTTACGGAGACCTACGGAGGCACCGGACCCTCACGCATGGCGACAAATGGCAATGAAGTACGCAAAGATCGCAGAGAGATCACCGACGGGAGCACATCGCCATGCCACGAGTTCTGCTGATCGAGGACGATCCCGCGGTGCAGAAGGGGGTGACGCTGGCGCTGCGCCGCCGCGGTCACGAGCTGGAGGTGGCGGCGAGCGGCGAGACCGGCCTGCTCTCGCTGGAGCGCATCCGGCCCGATCTGGTGCTGCTCGATCTGATGCTGCCCGGCATGTCCGGGCTGGAGGTGTGCCGCCGCATCCGCGAGACCATGCAGCTGCCGATCATCATCCTCTCCGCGCGTGGCGACGACATCGATCTGGTCGTGGGCCTGGAGGCGGGCGCGGACGACTACATCGTCAAGCCCGCCAGCGGGGAAGTCATCGAAGCCCGGATGAAGGCCGTCCTGCGACGCGTCGTGCCCCAGGATCCCGCGGCCGACTCCGGGATCGGCGGGATCGGCGGGCAGTCCCGGCACGGGAGCCTGGAGCACCACGGCGACCTCGCCGTCGACCGCAGCGCGCTGCTGGTGTCCAAGGGAAGCCGTGAACTGGCTCTGGCACCCTCCGAGTTGAAACTGCTGCTCTTCCTCTCCGCCGCGCCCGGCCAGGTCTTCAGCCGCCAGCACCTGCTGGAACAGGTGTGGGAGCACAGCTTCTACGGCGACGCGCGCCTGGTCGACGCCTGCGTCATGCGGCTTCGCGGCAAGATCGAGGACGACCCGCGCCACCCCGCGTACATCCAGACGGTACGAGGCTTCGGATACCGCTTCGGTCCCGTGCCCCGGCCCAAGGGCGAGGAGCAGCAGGGTCAGGACCCTCGGTGAGGCTGCGTCCGCCCAGAGGGCTGCGCGTCCGCCTCGTCGTCGCGTTCCTGCTCGTCTCGGCGCTCAGCGCGCTGATCACCGCCGCCCTCACGTTCCGTCAGGCCCGGTCCGCGATCCTCGACCGGACGCAGGACAACGCCGTCCACGAGCTGCGCGCCCAGGTCGACTCCCTCGCCCCCGACCTGCCCTTCCCGCCCAGCACGCAGGACCTGCGCAACTTCACCCTCCAGCTGGACAGGGCGGGCACCTCCCGCGACTGGCGCACCGCCGCTTCCTATCGGGGCGGCCCACCCGTCACCGCCCCGGGCGCCACACGGACCGCGGCGATTCCCGCGGCCCTGCGCGCGGCGGCCGGGGAGCAGCAGGACGCGGTGGTCCGCCAGCGGATCGAGCGGGACGGCACGCCCTGGCTCGCCATCGGCATGCCCGTCGTCTACGGCACCGGCCAACGGGACGACGAGCCCACCGCGTCCGGTCTCGTCGTGTACGCCGACTTCTCCCTGGACGGCGACAAGGCCGACATCGCCGCGCTGGTCACCGCCGCACAGGCGGGCGCCGTTCCCGCGCTCGTCATCGCCCTCGTCCCGGCCCTGTTCGCGGCGCGCCGCGTCCTTCTCCCCGTACGCGGACTGCGCAACGGCGCCGAGAAGCTCGCGTCGGGCGACCTCGGCACCCGGCTCCCCGTGACCGGGCACGACGAGCTGTCCGACCTCACCCGGACCTTCAACGCCATGGCGACGCACCTGGAGCAGGACGACGCGGAGCTGCGCCGCATGGAGGCCACCGCACGCCGCTTCGCCGCCGACGTGGCGCACGAGCTGCGGACGCCGCTCGCCGCGATGTCGGCGGTGACCGAGGTCCTCGACGAGGACGCGCACAGCGGGGCCCTGCCGCCGGACACCGCCGACGCCGTCCTCCTCATCAGCGACGAGACCCGCAAGCTCGCCCGCATGGTCGAGGATCTGATGGAGGTGTCCCGCTTCGACGCGGGCGCCGCCACCTTGCATGGGGACGACGTCAGCCTGCGCACGCTCGTCGAGAAGACCGTGCAGTTGCGCGGCTGGCAGACTCCGCCGGGCCGCGTCGTGGTGGAGGTGCCCGAGGATCTGCGCGTGTCCGTCGATCCCCGCCGGGTCGATGTCGTACTGGCCAATCTGATCGGCAACGGACTGCGGCACGGCGCCCCTCCCGTCGTCGTCCGGGCGCAGCAGGCGCCGGGTCCCCCGGACCCAGAGGGCGGCATGGTCGTCGTCACGGTCACCGATCACGGCCCCGGTATCGCCGAGGACGTACTGCCGCATGTCTTCGACCGCTTCTTCAAGGCGGACGCGGCCCGCACCCGCTCCGAGGGCAGCGGCCTGGGCCTCGCCATCGCCGCGGAGAACGTCCGCCTGCACCACGGCACCCTCACTGCCGCCAACTCCGCAGAGGCCGGTGCGGAGTTCATGTTCTCCCTGCCCCTCGCCCACCCCGAAGTGGAGGAACGGCCGTGAGGACACGACTCCCCCTGCCCCTGGCCTGCCTGCTCGTCCCGGTCCTGCTCATGGTGGCGACGGGCTGCGGCATCAGCACCACCGCACCCGAGAAGGCGGGCGCCCCGGCCTCCGGAATCCAACGCCCCGGCACCACCGCCGACCACGCGCGTCTGTACTTCGTGGGCCCGTACGGCCTGCGCGCCACCACCCGCCCCACCGACCGCCCGCTCGGCCCCCAACAGGCCCTGGACCTCCTCCTGGAAGGCCCCACCGACGCGGAACGCGAACGCGGTCTCATCAGCGAAGTCCCGCCGATGAACGGGCGCCTGACGGCCACCGCGACCGCCGACACGGTCGACATCTACCTCCCGGTGAACATCAAGGAGCTGCAGGTCGCCGCCGTCAGCCAACTCGCCTGCACCGCCGCCCACTCCGACGTCTCCGGCGACGAGCCGCCCACGGCGGTCGACATCCGCTTCCACGAGAACCTCGGGCACTCCCCCACCCCGTGGACCGTACGCTGCGACGCCGACGGCAACGTCCACCCACGCACGGATACGTGACCTGTCTGCGCCAGGGGCTTCCCTGCCAACGTGTATGGGCGTCCCTCTCAGCGGAAGTCCGCCGCGTGGTCCACCGCCCACTCCTGGAAGGATCGGGCCGGGGCCCCCGTGATGCGCTCCACTTCGTCGTTGACCGGCTCCGGATGGTCGAGCATCTCCGCCTGGGCCGGCATTATGGCCTCCACCAGCTCTGCCGGATAGCCTGCGGCCTTCATCTGCTCGATGGCCTCGTCCAGCGCGACCTCCTCGAACCGCACCGGTCGCCCGATCGCCTCGCTGATCAGAGCCACCTGCCGTTCCTGGGTGATCAGTTCGGGGCCGGTGATCAGGGGGCGGGCGCCGAGCAGAGAGTCGGTCGTCAGCGCCTGAACGGCGACCGCAGCCATGTCCGCCTCGTGGATCAGCGGACGGGCCAGCCTTGCCAGCGGCGCCCGTACCGCACCGGTGGTGCGGATCTCCTCCGCCCAGCCCAGCGTGTTGCCCGCGAACCCGGTGGGCCGCAGCGCCGTCCACTCCAGGCCCGATGCCTCGACCAGCCGCTCCAGCTCCGTGTGGAACATGGTGATCGCCTCACCCGGCTTCTCCTTCTCGCTCCCGACCCCGGCGGATGACAGGTAGACCACCCGTCGAGCGTGCTTCCCGATCACGTCGATCACGTCCGACGCGCCCTCAGCGCTCAGGAACGGCCACACCAGGAAGACCGCATCGACGCCCTCCAGAGCCGTGCCCAGCGACGCGGGATCACTGAGATCGCCGCGCACCGCCTGCACACCCTCCGGGAAGTCCGACTCCCCTCGCACCAGTGCCCGCACGGGCACACCCGCCGCGTGCAGTTGGCTGACCACCGCACCGCCGACCTTTCCCGTCGCGCCGGTCACCAGAATCACGGGCTGTGTCATCGGAATCTCCTCGTCTCGCCGTTCGATGACACAACCCTCGTACTTCAACCAGGGTTTAGGTCAAGCACCGGCCGGAGCGGCCGTCAGGCGCGGCTCCGACCAGCGATCTGCCGAGCAGTCATGTGCCGGACCGTCACCCCATTGGCCGACTACTGTACGAGCATGCCTTGTTGCCCATCGTGGCGACCCGAGGAGGAACACTGTGCCATCGCCCTGCGATCCCGAGCACGCCCCCGTCGGCGACGTGGGCACGGCGCTCATGATGATCGACTCGCGGCTGAAGAGCATTCACAGCGGCAAGACCGAGGTGGACCCCGAACAGCAGGCAATGGTCCGGCAGTTCGCGGCGTCGCTGGGGCCCAAAGGAGCCGATGACCTGCTGAACGGCGCGTGCACGCTCATCTACATGTTCATGTCGTGGCTGCGGCAGGCACACGAGGACCACGGCAAGGACGTCATCGAGTACGTGGTCCCCACCCTCGTGGCCACGATGCGCATGATGCCCAAGAGCATCCCGTCCGAGGCCATCCCGACCATGGCCGGACTGGTCATCGCAGCGGGCACCGGCCTGAGTCCCAATCTGTGGCGCCAGCAGTACGGGGACTGGACCGAGGCCGAGATGAACCCCCTGGAGGCCACCGCCTTCCTCCTGGCGGAGCACATCAACCGCATCACCGACGACCCCGACTTCGCCACCCGCATGATCGCCGAGAGCTTGGCCGGAGCGGAGGGCGAGGACCCCGACGACATCGAGGACTGAGTCACACCTCCGGCGCCAGGTCCGGACGCAGCCGGTGCCACACCGGGTGGCGCAGCAGACCGGCCCGCGTGCGGGTGGTGTACCGGACCTCGGCGACCAGCCGCGGCAGGACCCAGTTGGCCCCGGACACCGCGGGCGCGGGGGTGAAGGGGCAGTCGTCGATGGCGGCGACGTCGAGGAGGCGGGCGATGTCTGCCCGTTCCCGTTCGTTCCACCCCGTGCCGACACTTCCCCTGTAGGTCAGGACCCCGTCCACGTACTCACCGACCAGGACCGCGCCCGGCAGTCCGCCTAGCCGCCCCTGCCCGGGCATCCAGCCGCCGATGACCACATCCGCGGTGTGCACGTTCCTGACCTTGAGCCAGGCCGGGGAGCGCCTGCCGGGCTCGTACAGGGAGTCCAGCCGTTTCAGCACGATGCCCTCCAGGCCCTGCGCACGGGCGAGTTCCTGTGCCTGGCGGCAGTGTCCCGTCACCGCTGTCGGCACCGACCAGTCCGGGCCCGACCCGACGAGCTGCGTCAAGGTGTCGCGGCGCCGGGTGTAGGGCAGTCGGGTCAGGAGTTTGCCGTCCAGGTGGAGCACGTCGAAGAGGATCAGGTGTGCGGGGGTCTGCGCGGCCAGGCGGGCCGCTTTCGCCGGGGAGCCGGACAGCCCCATCCGCGGCTGGAGACGCTCGAAACTGGAGCGGCCCGCCTCGTCGAGAACGACGATCTCCCCGTCCAGCACCGCAGGCACGTCGCCCAAGGCCGCTCCCAGACCACGGAGTTCGGGGTAGGCGGCGGTGATGTCCGCGCCCGAGCGCGAGCGGACGACCACGGTGCGGTCACCTGGCAGGTACACCAGCGCACGCTGCCCGTCGTACTTGGTCTCCGTACTCCACAAGTGCTCACTGTCCGGGGGCGGCAGTGTCCCCGGGGTGGCGAGCATGGGGGCGATGCGCGGCAGGGCGGTCATGCGGGTCAGCCCTCGCCCGGTCGGCGTCGGCTCCGCTCGGGGGGCTGGGCGAGGGCCCACAGCTCCAGGTAGGCCCGCTGGATGAACGTGCCGGTCAGTACGGGGTTCGTGTTGGTCAGGGCGGCCAGTGCCACGTCCGCCTGTGGGCTGAAGCCCGCGAAGGCGGTGAAGCCGCGGGTGCCGCCGGAGTGGTGGTAGAGGTCGCGGTCGGGGCGGGGTCTGATGTTCCAGATCAGGGCGATGCGTCTGCCGGTGCGGGGCAGGGCGATGCGGGGCCGGGTGACATCGGCGAGGGCGGTGCGCAACGTGCCGGGGACGGTGGCGGGCGCCGTGGCCGGGTCGCGGAGGAGGTCGAGGGTCGTCAGCAGGTCGCGTGCCGTGGACCGGCCCGTTCCCGCCGCGGACAGGGAGGACATCTGCCAGGCGGGACGGGGCCTGCGATGCCAGTAGCCGGTGGCCTGCGGCAGGTCCGTGGTGCAGGTGGTGTGTGTGAGGCCCAGCGGGTCGAGGACACGGTCGGCGAGCAGCGGGGCGAAGTGTCCGCCACCGACGCCGTTGGCCGCGCGGGTGAGCAGTTCGCCGAGGAGACCTACGCCGAAGTTGGAGTAGCGCACTCGGGTGCCGGGGGCGGCCTGCGGCCGGGTGCGGGTCAGGGCGCGGCGCAAGGAGGCGACGGAGTAGGGCTCGTACGGATTGCTGAACCAGACCGGCGCCCCCTTGCGCAGGAATCCGGGCGGCAGTCGGGGCAGGCCCGACGTGTGGGTGGCCAGGTGCAGGAGGGTGATGCGGGAGCCCGGCAGGTGGGGGGCGGCGCCGCGCGGCAGGAAACGGGTGATCGGGTCTTCGTACGCGACCTCGCCGCGCGCCACCATCTCGGCCAGGAGCAGCGCGGTGAACGTTTTGGTGAGAGAGCCGATTTCGAACCGCGTGTCGGGACCGGCGGGCACGCCACCGTCGAACGCGGTGTCGCCGGTGGTCAGCAGGGCGTGTTCGGAGCCGCGCCGCACGGCGAGCGCCACCGCGCTCGCGCCGGGAGCGGTGGCGTGCAGGGCGGCGAGGATTCTTGCGGCCCAGGGGGGCGCCGCGGGTTCCGATGCAGGTTCCGCCGCCTCTGCGATCCCCGGCCCGTCCCCGCGTGGGAAACCGCGCGGGCTCATCAACTCGTCGCCCTGCCCAGCGTCCGCGACACCGCGAGCGTCCCCGCGATCGCGGCGACGACAGCAGTGTGCTGGTGGTCGGAGAACCGTCGCGCGGGGTCGTCGGGGACGGGCTCCCCGTCACGCGGCACCAGGCCGTCCGGGTGCTGGACCGCGGCTAGCCGCTCCCAGTCCGCGGGCTCGCAGTACGGCTCCTTCAGACAACACCCGACGATCATCAGTTCGGCGACCAGGTCCCACTGCTCGATCTCGGCCCAGATGTCGATCCACACGGGCAGCCACGTGGTCACGTACGCGGTGAGGTCGTCGGGCAGACCGGTGGGCATGCCACCCCAGTCGGTGAGGTGGAAGACCGTGTGGGTGACGCAGTAGCCGGTCATCCAGTCGATGAGCCAGGGCTCCGGCATCGCGCCAAGCCAGGTGGCACGGGCCAGTTCATGCCAGTCGTACGCACGTTCCCCACTGTCCAGGCCGACGATCCGGGCCGCGTTGGCCACCGCGAGCCGTCGATTGGGGAGGAGCTCGGCGCCACGGACGGAGCGCAGGGCGCTGGTGTGGGAGAGCAACCGGTCCAGGGCCTCGTGGCGCAGGCCGCCTCGGGCGAACGGCGAGTACGTCTCCAGCGGGTCGGTCATCATCGTGTACCGCAACAGCCGTTCGTACAGCATGTCGCCCTCGCCGAGCTGCTCCCAGGCGAAACCCAGCAACTCGCCCGCCATGCGCTGCTCGGCGCTGCCCGCGACCGACTCGCGCAGCACGAGCGAGGCGGCGAGGGCGCTCTCGCCGAGCGGCTTGTAGACGCTGTCGGGGTCGCCGAGGTCGGCGGTGGTGTCGGGGGGCAGCGCGCCGCGCTCGCGGTGTGCGTGCAGCCAGGCCAGGGCCTGCGCGCTCACCTCGTGGGCGGTCCGCGTCACGGGCGCGGTCATACGGTCTCCAGTCCGAGCAGGCGCCGGGCGATGGCGACGTCGAGAGCGAGGCGCGGGCCTCCGCCGCCGTACAAGCCGAGGTGTTCGACGAGGGGCACCGGGTCGAGGGGCAGGTGCACGCCTTCGGAGTGCAGCAGGGCGAGCCAGCGCACGATGCGGGCGGCGGTGGGGAAGTCGCGGCGCAGCACGGCGCGGGTGGCGCCCCGGGCGAGGGCCCGTGGAGCGGGGTCGGTGCGGGCCGCGGAGTGCACGGGGCCTTCGAGGCCGGGGAGGGCGAGCGGGGAGAGCTGGCCCATGCGGACGGACCAGCGCTGCCAGTCGGTGTCCGATGCAGCGGGGAGGGTGTCCGATGCGGCGTGGCCGGTCCGCGTCGGCTCCGCGAGGACCGGGGCGCCCGTGGGCTGCGGTGCGAGAACCTCGCCCACCTGCGCATCGCCCCCGTCGGCGAACCGGGCGAGCAGAGCCGCGGTGGCCCAGTCGCGCCACGCAACGAGCCAGGGCTCGGCACCACCCGCGGGCGGTGGGGCAGGGGTGCTCACCGCGGGCGGGAACACCGCGAAGGACTGGGCGACGGCCGTCGCGTCCTGGGGGTGGAAGACCGCGGCACCGAACAGATAGGGGGCGAAGCCGTCGGCTCCGACGAAGCGGATGGCACCCAGCGCCGCCTTGGGATCGTCCGAACGTTCGACATGCTCGGCGATCATGGCGGTGCCCCCGACGCCACGCAGGGCGTCGAGGGCACGGAGAGCCAGGTCAGCCGCTGACGCGGCGTACGCGCTCTGTGATCGATCGGGGCTCACTTGCCTGTCGGCTCCTTCGGCTCCTTCGGCGAGATGAGCGCCAGCAGCAGAAGGAAAGCCCCTGCTTCCGGCGAGTACGTCGGCGCGTCGCTCAGGATCGCCTCTGGCTCCACCATGGCCGTTCCGAGCGCCGCGGCGTCCGTCGGAGTGACAAGAAGCGGTGTGTGCTGAGCAAGCATCGGTGCCTCCTCATAGATACGTCGCCACCGAGTCCAGTGACGCCCACCCTCGGACCAGTCTAAGGCCAATAGTCCCGTATGTCTGTTTTGAGATATTTCTAGCTCGCTGAAGAGGCCAACTCGCCTGCACCGCACGGCAGTTCGTCCAGCAGGGCGAGGAAAGCGGCAGCCGGAGGTGACGGCGTGAAGGGACTCCAGACCAGTCGCTCCACGCGCACCGGCCCATTGATGAGCGGCACACACCGCAGGCCGTGCAGTTCGGCGGCGAACAGCGCGGGCAGCAGGGCGACGCCCAGGCCGTGGCGGACCATCCGGGACATGAGCTCGACGCCGGACACCTCGAAGGCGACCTCACGCCGTATCCCGGCGGCCGCGAACGCCTCGTCGGACTGAGCGCGTGCGGCGCTGCCGTCCGCGAAGTCCACGAACATCTCGTCGGCGAGACGGCCCAGGTCCACCTCTTCCTCCGCGGCCAGCGGGTGACCGGGGGCGACCACGGCGACGTGCCGCCCATGAGCCAGCTCCCGGTCCCGGACGCCCTGCGGCCGGAAACCGGCCTGCACACCGAGGAACGCCGCGTCCAGCTGCCCCTCGCGCACCTGCTCCACGAGCCGCTCGCTGGACCCGGCCCGCAGACTGATCCGTACCTGCGGGTAGCGCAGCCGGTAGTCCCGCAGCACCGCGGGCAGATCGACGGCCGCCACCGTGGGAATCGACCCCACGGTCAGCTTGCCCCGCACCTCACCGGTCGCCGCGGCCACCTCGGCCCGGGCCCGCTCGGCCGCCTCCAGGGCCTGCCGGGCGGCGGCCAGGAACGCCTCTCCGGCGCTGGTCAGCCACACCTTTCGGCTGGTCCGCTCGAACAGCCGGGCACCCAGCTCCTTCTCCAGCCTGGCCACTTGGTGACTGAGCGCGGACTGGACGACGTGGCACTTCTCGGCCGCGCGGGTGAAGCTCGCGGTCTCCGCCACCGCGAGGACGTAACGCATCTGCTGGAGGTCCATCGATCCATCGTGAAACACGATGGATCGGATGACAACCATGTGTTGGACCGATTGATCGATGAGAGGCGATGCTGGAACCAGAGCCAGGCAGACATCCCCTGCACCACGACCCCACGGAGACTCCCATGCGCGTCATCGCCTTCGACCACCTCGTCCTGAACGTCGCCGACATCGAGCGCTCCCTCGCCTTCTACACCGGCCCGCTGGGGCTCGACCCGGTGCGGGTGGACGAGTGGCGGGCCGGGCAGGTCCCCTTCCCCTCCGTGCGGGTGAGCCCCACGACGATCATCGACCTCATCGAGGGGCCCGACGGCGAACCGGCGGGCTCCAACGTCGACCACATCTGCCTGGTCGTCGAGCCCCTCGACTGGCAACAGGTCATCGATTCCGGCGACTTCACCGTGGTGGACGGCCCCGGCAAGCGCTTCGGCGCCCGGGGCACCGCACTCTCCCTCTACGTCCAGGACCCGGACGGCAACATGGTGGAACTGCGCTGGTACCCGCAGGACGCGTGAGGCAGGAATCGACGTACTCAGCGCCCGAAGGGGACGTCGTCCGTCGTGGCCATGCGGCGGGTCTCGCTGTGGGACCGCACGAACTCCTGGATGTGGCCGAGGGCTTGCTTCGCGTCCGACTCGTCCTTGCCGCAGCCGCCGGTGCCGGAGACGCCGTCGGGGTAGCAGGAGGCGCGGTGGCCGTAGATCAGGCCGTCGGCGTTGCCGCCGGAGGGGTCAAGGAGTCGGTTGGTCGCGTCGCCGTCATTCGCCGCTGTCGTCCAGCCGAAGACGCGCGCCAGTTCGCCGCGGTCCCTTGCCTCCGCGCCGAGGCGGACCTGCTTGGTCACGTTCCCGAGGACGGTCGGCAGGTTGAGGTTGAACAGGCCCTTGTCCATGACGCGTTGGTTGTTCGCGATGGCACCGCCGTACTCGCCGTACTGCTTCCCGACGTCTGCGGAGTCGCCGCTGATGTCCACGCCCTCGAGGTCGGTGAGGTCGCGGCTCACGTCCTTCCAGCCGGTCCCGCCCGCGGTGCCGTAGAAGCCGTAGAGAACCCGCACTCCGGCGCTCTCCAGCTTGGTGCGGGCCAGGTCGCGCAGGGCCGCGACCGAGCAGTGCTGCCACTTCGTGTCGCCGCTGTCGCAGTAGTCGGGGTTCTTGAGGTCCAGCCAGACGAACCCGATGTTCTTGCCCGCACGGCGCTGTTCCGCGATCCGGTCGAACATCGCCGCCATGGTGTCGCCGGAGCTCGTGGGGAGCCCGTCGTGATCGGCCCACCAACCCTTCTTCCAGGCGGTGGCGTCGATCTCCATCGCGTTGGCCCCGTGGTCGAGCGCCTTGTCGACGCCGCCGACGGTCAGCACGCGGTGTGCGATCGCCCAGACCGGCCGCTTGTCCTGCGACTTGGCCTCTGACGTGGCCTGCGATGCCTTGCCGGACTCCGCGTCGGCGACACCGGGGGCGGCGCTCGCCGACGGGGCGGCCAGACCCATCACCAAGGCGCCGCTCGCGGCGGCGAACGACGCGGCTCGCGCGGTCGAGCGGGTGCGGGCTCGATGTATCACGGTTGTTTCTCCGTCCGTTCCTGTGCTGCGCTCCGTCCGGGCGCGGCACAGGAAGGTGCTGGCGCCGCGGAAAGAGCGTGCCGGACACGTGTTTCCGTGTCCGGCCTCAGCTGCCGCGCCTGCCCATCCCTTCACAGGTGAAACGTTTCCGCTCGGCGGCGAGTTAGTGCGGCCCTGTCGCCGTCGGCCGTGGGCCTCACCTCTCGTCCAGCGCATTGCCGCTGAGGTAGCTCTTCGGGCTGGTACCGACGGTTCGGCGGAACGCCGCGAGGAACGCGCTGGGTGTCGCGTATCCCACGGTGTGTGCGACCCGGGACACGGGCTGGCCTTCGGCCAGCAGCGGCAGGGCGGCCCGCAGCCGCATGTGGGTGCGCCAGCGCTCGAAACTCATCCCCGTGTCGTGGGTGAACAGCCGGGTCAGGGTGCGTCGGCTCACGCCGACGGCCTGTGCGTGCGCCGCGAGGCTCCGCGGATCCGCGGGATCGTCGAGCAGGGCGTCGGCCACGGCACGTACGCGTTCGTCGACGGGGGTCGGTACGTCGATGGGCAGGGCCGGGAGCGGGTGCAGCAGATCCATGACGACTGCCTCGGCCCGCAGCCGCACGTCGTCGGCGAGGTCCCGTCGGCCGAGGTGGCGGATCAGGTGGGCCAGCAGCCCGTCGACACCGACGGGTGTGGGGTCGGCCCAGTTCAGCGGGCACCGGTCCGGTTCGAGGTAGAGGCTGCGCAGCAGCGCGTCGCGGGTCGCGCCGGTCCGGTGGACGACTCCTGCGGGCAGCCACAGCGCCCTGGTGGGCGGCAGGACCCAGTAGGTCTCGCCGACGGCGACGCTGAGCACTCCGCGTGGCGTCCAGGCCAGCTGGTGTTGCGGATGGCTGTGCGGGACGACCCACTGTCCCGTCGGCAGGGGGAAGCGCCCAACCACGATGGCTCCCACCCCGGTTGGGGCGGCACCTGCGACGGCCTCGATCATGTGTCCCACCGTATGGCCTCAGTACGACATGACGTGGCCCCATAGCGGATTGTGGCCAACCCGGCCGGTGCATAGCGTCGTTGGCATGTCGATCGATCATGCATACCAGGGACACCATCGCCGTATTGATGTGCAGGTCAACCCGGGTGAGTGCCCGTCGTGACGGCAACGTCAACCCCTGTCGCGGCCACCGGTGGCCGTCGTCGGCAGGCCCTTGTCATGCTGTGCTTCGTACAGTTCATGCTCGTCCTGGACGACAACGTGGTGAGCGTCGCCCTCCCCAGCGTCCGGGACGAACTCGGTTTCAGCGCGGCGGGCCTGACCTGGGTCGTCAACGCGTACTTCCTCGCCTTCGGGGGGCTGCTGCTCCTGTCCGGGCGCGCGGCCGACCTGCTGGGCCGCCGCCGCGTCTTCCTCAGCGGTGTGGCCCTGTTCGGCGCCGCGAGTCTCGCGTGCGGTCTTGCCCAGGAACCCTGGCAACTCGTGGCGGGGCGGTTCGTCCAGGGTGCGGGCGCCGCCATGGCGAGCCCGGCCGCGCTCTCGATGATCACCATCCTGTTCCCCGGCAGCGCCGAGCGCGCCAAGGCGCTCGGCATCTGGGGCGGTATCGCCGGTCTGGGCGGCACGGCGGGCCTGGTGATCTCCGGCGCGCTGACCGGACTCGCCTCCTGGCGCTGGGTCTTCCTGATCAACCTGCCCGTGGCCGTCCTGGCGCTCGTGCTGGTGCCGCGCCTGGTCGACGAGAGCCGGGCCACCCGCCGGGCCCGCCTGGACGCACCCGGTGCGGCGCTGGGCACCGGGGCGGTCCTGTCCCTCGTCTACGGTCTGCTCCAGGCCGGGGAGTCGGGCTGGGGCGCACCGGCCGTGGCCTGGCCGCTGTTCCTCGCCTGCGTGCTGGCCGTCGCGTTCCTCGCGGTCGAGTCCCGCACGGCCGAGCCCCTGGTGCCGCTGTCGTTCCTGACCTTCCGGACCCGCGCCGTCGCCAACGGTGCGACCCTGCTGTTCTCCGCCGCCCTCTATGCGATGGCCTTCCTGCTGATGATCCACCTGCAGACCGTGCTCGGTTACGGCCCGCTCGAGGCAGGTCTCGCCTACCTGCCCTACTGCGCCGGGATACTCACCGGCATGTGGGGCTCCTCCCGCGCGGTGATCAGGCTGGGCGCGCGCCGGACCCTGGTGGTCTCCTTCCTGATCAGCGCGGCCGGACTGCTCCTATTGTCCGGCATCGCGCCCGGCGACGACTACGCGTCCGGCGTGCTGCCCGGCATGCTCGTCATGAGCGTCGGCTGCGGCCTGAGCCTGCCCGCCCTGACGGTCACCGCGCTGACCGCCACCACCGAGGAGAACGCCGGTCTCGGCTCGGCCGTCGTCACCTCCGTGCAACAGATCGGCGGGGCGGTGGGACTGGCGGTTCTGGTGACCCTCGCCGCACGCCGCAGCGACGCGCTGGCCGACTCGACCGGCCCGCTGCACGCCGCGACGCAAGGCTTCTCACTTGCCCTCGTCGTCGGCGCGGTCCTCCTCCTGGCCGGTGCCGCCCTCATCGCCACCCTGCTGGCTACTGAGGCCGACCGCCGAGGGCGTCGGGGGAACGTGTCGCCGTGATCCGCTCCGCGAGGTAGGTGTCCACGGTGGAGTTCAGATCGGCCATGAAGGACTCGAACTGCGCCAGGAGGTCCGGCGGGTAGGGCGACATCGCGGTGTCGAGGCGGCGGGCGAGCGGGCCGAAGAATTCGTCCGCGCGTTCCTGGATGTGCGCGCCGCTGCGCAGGGAGACGACGCGCCGGTCGGAGTGTTCGCGGGTGCGGGTGATGTGTCCCGCCGCTTCGAGGCGGTTCAGGAGCGCGGTGGTGGCGCCCGTGGACAGGGAGATGCGCTCGCTCAGCCGTGCCGGTGACAGCAGCGTGCCGCGTTCTTCCGCAGCGGCGATCTCCAGTACCGCGGTCGCGTCGGTGGAGTGCAGGCCCAGCCAGGCGGCGAAGCGTCGGCTGAGCTCGGCGTAGTGGCCGCCGTAGATCCTCAGCCCTTCCATCAGTCGCTCACGCTGCGCCGCGACGCCGTCGCGCATCGGTTCCTCCATGGAGGCCTGCCACCTTTCTCTCCTGCCGCACGGTCTGCGTCGGCGGCCGCTTTGACAACCTACCGTCATCACTTTACCTTCATGGTGGAATTACTTCATGATGGAGGTATTGAGCATGCGTGACCCGTCCCCGACCGCCGACGAGACCACCGGGCCCCACCGGTGGCGGTGGCTGATCCTGGTCGTGATGATCGTCGCGGAGATCATGGATCTCTTGGACGCGTCGATCGTCAACGTCGCAGGACCGGCACTGGAGGAGTCCCTCGGGGCCAGTTCCGTCGGCCTGCAGTGGGTGATCGGCGGCTACGCCCTCACCCTGGGAGCCGGGCTCGTGCTCGGCGGCCGCCTCGGTGACCGCTACGGACGCCGCCGCATGTTCCTGATCGGCCTGACCGCCTTCACCACCGCCTCCCTGCTCTGCGCAATCGCACCGGACATCGCGTCACTGATCGTCTTCAGGCTGCTGCAAGGCACCGCTGGGGCGATGCTCCTGCCCCAGGGACTCGGCCTGCTCCGCGAGAACTTCTCCGGGCCCGAACTCACCAAGGTCTTCGCGATCTTCGGCCCCGTCCTCGGTCTGGGCGGCATCATCGGCCCGGTCCTGGGCGGATTCCTCATCGAGGGTGACTTCTTCGGCCTGGGCTGGCGCTCCGTCTTCCTGGTCAATCTGCCCATCGGCATCGCCGCGCTCGTCATCGCCGCGAAGTTCGTTCCCAAGAAGCCGGGCGACCGCACGGTGCGGGTCGACATGATCGGCGCGGCCCTGGTCGTGGTCTCCTGCGCCCTGCTGGTCCTGCCCCTCAACCAGGGGCAGGAGAACGGCTGGCCGCTGTGGACATGGCTGTGCATGGCCGCCTCCGCGGTCGGATTCGGCCTGTTCGCCGTGCAGCAGCGCCGCGCGGCCGCAGCGGGCCGGGAACCGCTGGTCACCCCCGGCCTCCTGCGCAAACCCGCCTTCACCGTCGGGCTCGGCGGCATCGCCCTGTTCTTCGGCGGCCTGATCGGCACACAGCTCGTCCTCACCCTCTTCCTCCAGATCGGCCAGCACTTCACCGCCGGAGACGCGGGACTCGGCAACCTGCCGCTCGCCATCGGCACCGCGATCGGCGGAGCCGTCAGCGGCGCGTTCCTCGCCGACAAGATCGGCCGCAAGGTGCTGCAGATCGGCCCACTGATCCAGCTGGCCGGAGCGGCTCTGCTCTGGTTCGAACTGGACGGCCTCGACTCCGCCTCGTTCTCGATGGGGGACATCGTCCCCGGCATCACGGTGGCCGGTATCGGAGCGGGCATGGTGATCGCCGCCCTGTTCAGCTTCATCCTCGCCGCGGTCGACGACGACGAGATCGGCTCCGCCTCCGGCGTGTTGTCGGCCGTGCAGGCAGTCGGCGGGTCCATCGGCGTCGCGGTCTTCGGATCGGTGTTCTTCGCCCAGGCCAAGACCGGTGAATTCACGGGCGGCTTCCACCGGGCGCTGATCGTCCAGGCGTGCCTGCTGGTGGCGTTCCTCGCGATCACTTTCCTGCTGCCCAGACAGGGACGTCCCGAAGACGAGCAGCACGGCATCGCCACTGAGGACCCGACGGGCAACCGACACGCCGCCGTGTGACGCGGACCAGCCGGGATCGACGCGGACCGTCCTCAGCGATCCCGACGAGGCGCACTTAGCGGCTGCGCCACCGCCCCTGGAGGCACTCCCGGAACCGCTCCCCGCGCCTCTCCCCCGAACCTGCCCGCCCCCTTTCCGGCGGCATAGCGGCCGGGGGGAATGCCCACGATCCGTTTGAAGTGCCGATTCAGATGGGGCTGGTCGTAGAAGCCGACCGCGGTCGCCACGTCGGCGGGTGGCCGACCGTCGAGGAGGAGCCGCCGGGCGCGCTCGACCCTGCGCGCCATCAGGTACTGGTGCGGGGCGATGCCGAAGGCGGCGCTGAACGCTCGCACCAGGTGGGTGGGGTGCGCCTGCACTTCCTTCGCCGCCTCGTCCAGGGTCATGCCCTCCAGCACGCGCTCGTCGAGGAGTTCCCGCAGGCTGTGCGCCACTCCGCGGCCCGGCTCCGGGCGGGACGCGTCGGCGCGGGGCCGCAGGTGACCGCGGAGCCGCTCGCCGACCAGGGCGAGGCGGCTCTCCGCCTCCAGCTCGTCGCCGCGCCGCGCCAAGGCTCCGTGCAGTTGCCCGATGCGTCGGCGCAGCAGCGGGTCGGCGATGTCGGGGTCGTCGACCGCCGGGCCGATCAGGCTCTCGTCGAGCAGGGGCGCGTCCAGGTACAGCACGCGCTTGCGGAAGCCGTGGGCCGTGGCGGGGGAACCGTTGTGCGGCACCTGTGGCGGCAGCAGGGACACGGTGTCCCCCGGAGTGCCGCGCTCACGGCGGTTCAGGTCGTAGCGGACCGCGCCGTCGTCGACGATCAGCAACGTCCATACGTCATGGACGTGCATCGGGTAGGCGTGCTCGGTGAAGTGCGCGTGGAAGACCTCCACGACGCCCGGGACCCGCGGGCGCCACGCTGAGACTTCCTGCGGCGACGGCATGCCAAGAACGTACAAGACTCAGGTACGGCGAGGTCGGCAGCCTGGAACGCATGACGAACGACACCACGCAGAGCGACACCGCACAGAGCGCACCCGTACGTTTCGACACCAAGATCGCAGTGGTACTGCGGGACGACCTGGAGGTCTGGCAGCGGCTGAACGTCACCGCATTCCTGGTCAGCGGCCTCGGCACGCGGCATCCGGAGGTGATCGGCGAACCGTACGCCGACGCCGACGACACCCCGTATCTGCCGATGTTCCGCCAGCCAGTCATGGTCTTCGAGGCCACGAAGGAAGTGGTGACGGCGGCCCACGGCCGCGCCCTGACCCGCGACCTGCCCCGCTCCCTCTTCACCTCCGACCTCTTCACCACCGGCAACGACCGGGACAACCGCGCGGCGGTACGGGCCGTGCCCGGAGATCAGCTGGACCTGGTCGGGATGGCGGTGTACGGCCCCCGCAACGCGGTCGACAAGGTGCTGAAGGGGGCTCGGATGCATAGCTGAGGGCGCGGTCACGCGTCCGTCAGTGTCAGGATTTCGGCGAAGCTCACGGCGGGGCAGCCGAGCATTGTGGTCAGTGTGCGGGACTGACGTGTGGTCAGAGGTGTCCGGGCGGTCAGGAAGACTGCCGCCTCGGCACCGGACCGCTCGCAGAGCGCGGCTGCCTCGCGCACCTTCCCGTAGGTCAGGAGCGTCCGCGACGAGTAGGGCCGACCCATCGCCTCGGCTCCGCCGTCGGAGACACCGCGGCGTTGCACGATCCGGCCCACGACCCGCGCGCCGCGCGACGTAAGCTGCTGCTCCGCCGCGTTCATCAGGGCGGCGACATCCTTCTGCTTGCCGGAGAAGTAGCCGACGAGCACGATGTCCGCCCCCTCGACCGTGACGGAGACCGGCGCCACGGGCCGGGCCCGCCACGGGCCCACGCGGCGGGCCGGACGCCGGTCGCGCCTGCGGTTCTGGTGCATGGCCGACAGGCTAGATGCCGTGCTGCCTGCGGCGATACGCGTTATCGAGCGGTCGTCCGCGGGCACATCGGAATCAGGTCACATTGAGGATGATGCTCTGATGTTTTCTGGGTAGACGGAGCGTTGTGAAACAGGAGTGTTTGGTTGGTATGGCGGACCGCGGCCGGACGGCGGGCATGGACGACCGGGAGTCCCCGGTGAGTGAGTATCTGTCGGTCACCGCGGCGTTCGAGGAGAGCGGCGAGATCGGTGCCGCCCGTGATCTTGCCCGCAGTTTTCTGACGGACGTGCAGGTCGTGCACGGGTTTCCCGTTTCCGTGGGGTCGCTGGGCACGGTGCAGTTGGTGGTCAGCGAGCTGGTGACCAACGCCCGCAAGTACGCGCCCGGACCGTCGCTGCTGACCCTGGACGTGCAGTCCGGTGCCGTCGAAGTGAGCGTGTGGGACAGCAGCACCGCGTTGCCCGCGATCCTGCCGCCGGACCCGAGCCGAATCGGCCAGCACGGCCTGGAGATCGTGATGGCCCTCTCCCAGAGCTTCGCGGTGCACCGCGAGCCGGTGGGCAAGCGGATCACCGCGGTGATCGCGCTGGCGGAGAACTCCGCCTAGGGATCGTCGGGGTTCAGGCGTTCAGGGGTTCAGGGGTTCAGGGGTTCAGGGCTTTCCGCGGTGTCCCAGCACGTTGACCACCTGTCCGCCGGGGTCACGGACGAAGAACCGCCGCACGCCCCACTCCTCGTCCTGCAAGGGGTGGATGATCTCCGCGCCGCTCGCCCGCATGGCCTCATAAGCCGCGTCCACATCGTCCACCTCGACACTCATGTCGGGGACGACAGGCGCGGTCTCGTCGCGTGTCATGAAGCTGATCTGCGCCGCCGGGCTGGACGGGGACGCGAGCGTCACGATCCAACCGTGGTTCATGACCTCCTCGAAGCCAAGGAGGCCGTAGAACTCCCGGCTCTCCTGCACGGCCTCCGACTGGAGGTTGGGCACGACACGGCGAACAGTCATCGACGACTCCAAAGAAGGACGAAGGTGCCTCTCGGTCATTGTCTCCTCAGAGGGCTATGGCCGACCGCCCCAGTCCAGGCGGAGCACCGCGAGGTCGTCGGAGTGGCGGCCCTCGTTCAGCGCGTGCGTCTTCTCGATGAGGCGGTCGACGTGGTCCGCGGGGTCCGTCGGCGGCAGGTTTTCGATGAGTGTGAGCAGCCCGTCGACGCCGAGGCGTTCGCCCGTGGCTCCGTTGTGTCCCTCGGTGAGCCCGTCGGTGTAGAGGGTCAGGGCGCCGGTGGCCGGGAGCGGGACGACCGTGGAGGGCCATCTGCGCAGCCCGGGGACGACGCCGAGGGCGATGCCGTGTGCGGCGGCCAGCTCCTGGGTTCCCTCCGCCGTGGTGAGGAGGGGTTCGTGGTGGCCCGCCAGGTGGAGCGTGCCCGTGGCGGTGCTCTGGTCGAGCGTGAGGAGGGTGCACGTGGCGAACAGGTGCTGGCTGCCGCGTTCGGCGATCAGGATGCGTTCCATCAGGTGCAGCAGGTCGTTGCCGCGATGTCCGCCGAGGACGAGGGAGCGCCAGGCGATCCGTAAGAAGACGCCCAGCGCGGCGGCGTCGGGGCCGTGTCCGCTGACGTCGCCCACGACGGCGTGCAGCAGCCCGTCCTCTCCCTCCACCACGTCGAGGAAGTCCCCGCCGAGCAGGGCCCACGCCGCGCCGGGCAGGTAGCGCGTGGTGACCCTGACCGTGGAGGTGTCCAGGATGGGCTGGGGCAGCAGGCCGCGTTCCAGGCGGGCGTTCTCCTCCGCACGCAGCCGGGCGGCCTGCGCCTCGGCGTTCGTGCGTTCGGTCTGGCTGCGGTAGACCGCGTACCGCACCGTCCGGTGGAGCAGGTCCCCGTCGACCTTCCCCTTGACGAGGTAGTCCTGGGCTCCGGCGGCCATCGCGTTCGCGCCCGCCTGGGCCTCGGAAAGACCGGTCAGGACGATCACCGCGGTGTGCGGTGCCAGGCTCCGGACGGCGGTGACGGCATCGATGCCCGCCACGTCGGGCAGGTGCAGGTCGAGGAGGACGCAGTCGATCGGGCTGCCGGACAGCTCGGTGCGCGCCTCGGCCAGAGTCGTACGGGTGGTCAGCTCGAACCGCAGCCCCGTGTCGTGGAGGAGCTCCTCGACGAGCAGGGCGTCGCCCTGGTCGTCCTCGATCAGCAGGATGCGGTACATCTGCCCGTCAGGGACGGCTGAGACGATTGAGGTCATGGCGCATGCTCCGCGCTGGGGCCGCGGGTGGCCTCCGGCATGGTGGAAGGGTCGGTGCTTACCGGGGGCTCGGGCGCCAGTGTGAAGGTGAGACGTGCGCCCTTGAGGTACTCCGGGTCGATGCCGATGGTGCCTCCGTGGAATTCGACGATCTTCTTGCACATCGCGAGGCCGATGCCGCTGCCGCTGTAGGCGTCCTTGGTGTGCAGCCGCTGGAAGATCACGAAGACCTTGTCGGCGTATTCCGGTTCGATGCCGATGCCGTTGTCGGTGACGGTGAACCGCCACAGTTCACCCTCCCGGGCGGCCGTGACGCGGATCTCGGGTGCTGTTCCCGGGCGGCGGAACTTGACCGCGTTGCCGATGAGGTTCTGCCAGAGCATGCCCATCTGAGTGGGGTCGGCGACCAGGGTCGGCAGCGGATCGTGGGTGATCGTCGCGTCGGCCTCCTCTATTCCGACGCTCAGCGCGGACAAGGTGCGTGCCAGCACGGTCTCCAGGTCGACGCTCTGGTGGGCGTTGTGCAGCCGCCCCACCCGGGAGAATTCGAGCAGGTCGTTGATGAGGATCTGCATGCGGTTCGCGCCGTCGACCGCGAATTCGATGTACTGGTCCGCCCGGTCGTCGAGCTGTCCCGCGTAACGCCGCTGGAGGAGCTGGGTGAAGCTGGAGACCTTGCGCAGCGGCTCCTGCAGATCGTGGGAGGCCACGTAGGCGAACTGTTCCAGCTCCGCGTTGGAGCGCTGCAGCTCCGCGGCCTGGGCGTCGAGGCGCAGGCGTGCCTCTTCGCTGAAGGCCAGTTCCCGTACGAGACGTCGGCGCATGAAGTCGATCTCGGCGCTGAGGTGCCGCAGGTCGGCGGGGCCGGTCGGCGTGATGGCGTGGTCGAAGTCGCCGCCCGCGATGGTGCGGGCCTCCGAACCGAGCCGGTCCAGCGGCCTGTTGATGCCGCGGCGCAGTCCGTCGAAGACGAGCGCGGTGAGCAGGGCGATGAGGGCCCCGATGGCGGCGAACACCCAGTTCCGCACGGTGGTCGTGGCCATCAGGTCGTCCCTGGCCCGGACGCGCTCTGCGCGCAGCCGCTCCTGCTGGCTGTCCAGCGCGTCCCGTACCCGGTCGAAGGACTTCTTGCCCTCCGCCGCTCGCTCGGTGGCGAGCGGTGAGGGTGAGCCGGGTGGTGCCGCGGCGATCGGCCGGGCGATCCTCACCTGCCAGCGCGTCACCGCTTCCTGAACGGCCATCAGGTCCTTCTTGCCCGTGGAGTCGTCGGCCAGCAGGTCGGCGAGTCGGGTGGCGCTCGCCTGCTGTTCGGTGAGGCCGCGCCGGTAGGGGGCCAAGAATTCCGGGGTACCGGTGAGGCCGTAACCCCGGATGCCGGTCTCCTGGTTGAGGATGGCGGTTTCCAGGCGGATCGCGGTGGTCAGCGCGGGTGAGCGCACGTCCACCAGGTCTTTGCTGATGGCCGCGGTGCGTGCGAGGACCCATGCCCCGGTCACGCCGAGCAGCGCCAGGATCGCCAGGGACAGGGCCACCCCGACGCGGAGCCATCTCCGCGTCGTCCAGGTGGAGAACGCCCCCACGCGCGGCCGCCGTTTCTCGCCGGTCATCCTGTGGACTCCTCGTCAGGGCAGCCGCGTTGGAGTTGCGGCCCGCATACTCTAGAGGCTGACAACACTTGTTGTCGCCAGCTGTTGAGGGGACCTACAGTGCCCGACATGCCAGGCATGAACTTCGAGTTGCGGGCCACTCCGCAGGAGACGGCCGCCATCGCGGAGACGGCGGTCGGCGACGTCGCGCAACGCCTCGCCTGGCAGCTGCTTGACGGTCCCTCGGACCCGGCGACGCACGACCTGGCATCGGACGGTCGGGCACCCGACAGCCTGACATCGGACGATCCGGCATCCGGCAACCCGGTGTCCGACGACCCGGCGCAGGCGCTGCTCCTGATCCACGTGCTGGACCATCTTCAGCAGGCCACCGAACGGCTCCAGCGCGCGGCGGCCGGTGCCGCCGCCGACGCGGGTGCCGGATATCCGCAGATCGGCGCCGCGTGCGGCATGACCCGTCAAGGTGCGCGGCGCCGCTGGCCGGGGCTCCTCCACCACTCCACCGAGCAACGCACGGAGCGTTCAATGATGACGACCCCCGCCCGTCCCTTCGACGTCCTGCTCGTCGAGGACGACATCGCCGACGCGATGCTCATCGAGGAAGCACTCTCCGAGCGCGGGGCCCGCAATCTGGTTCAGGTCACCGACGGAGTCGCCGCCCTGGAGCATCTGCGCACGCCGGGCACCGCTCGGCCCGACCTCATCGTCCTCGACCTCAACATGCCCCGCATGAACGGCCGGGACCTGCTGAAGGTCCTCAAGGCGGACGAAGACCTGCAGACCATCCCCGTGGTCGTCCTCACGACGTCCACCGCCCCGGAGGACGTCACCGGCGCCTACAGCAGCCACGCCAACGCGTACGTGACGAAGCCCGTGAACCTGGAGGAGTTCGAGACGGCTGTGCAGAGCATCGACGCCTTCTACCTCGACACCGCTACTCGGCCCCGCCCCTGAACCGGCCCCCGGTCAGATAGCCGGTGAGCATGGTGACGAGTTCGTCCTCGAACCGCGCCGCGTCGACCTCGCCGGGCCCCGCCATCACCTTGTGCACCACCATGTCCACCGTGGAGACGACGAGCCGGGCCGCGACGTCGACGTCCGCGACCCGCACCTCCGGGTGGTTCCTGAGCAGCGTGCGGGTGGCCTCGATCTGCCGCAGCTCGTTCTCCGCCACGCGCTCCAGCAGCTCCGGGGCGCGTGGCCCCTGTTCGATCATCACGCGGAGAAGCTTCGGGTCGTCCAGGTGGTTCGCGATCACCCGTCCCACGTACAGGCGCATGAGGTCCTCGACGGACTCCGACCGCAGTGCCTCCTGGTCCAGCCGGGCCGCCTCGACGGCGGTGATCCCTGCGTCGAGGTGCCGGATCAGCAGCTCGACCAGGATCGCGTCCTTGTTCGGGTAGTACTGATACAGCGACCCGATCGACACCCGGGCCCGCTCCGCGATCCGGTTGGTGGTCCCCGCCGCATACCCGTACTCGGCGAAAACGTGAGCAGCGGCGTCGAGGATGCGCTCCCGGGTCAGCTCGGCGCGGATCTGACGCGGCTGTTTACGAGGCTGGAGCCCGCGGCCGTCGTACGGCATGACACCTCCTGCGGCGGGCCGTGAAAGCGAGTAGCGCACGACCTGAGTAATTGCTCACAATACTGTCATGAACTGCGGCGATACCGGGCCGAGCCCCGCAGCCGCGTGCCGTCGTCCCCGTGAGGAAGCCGCCATGACGCATGCCCCCGCACGCCCTCGACGGGTCGCTCCGGAAGAGGTTCTGGCGCGGCTCGGGCAACCCGATGCCATGGTCAAGGACAAGGTGAAGGACCGCATCGATGATCACGTACGCCACTTCATAGCCCACTCGCCGTTCCTGACGATGGCCACGGCGGACGCGGCCGGACGCGCCGACTGCTCGCCGCGCGGCGACTATCCGGGCTTCGCGAAGGTCCTCGACGAGCGCACCCTCACCCTCCCCGACCGCCCCGGCAACAAGATCGCCGACTCATTCCGCAACCTCGCCGAGAACGACGGCATCGGGCTGTGCTTCTTCGTCCCCGGCATACGGGAGGTGCTGCGCGTCAACGGCAGCGCCTACGTCACCGACGAACCCGATGTGCTGGCCCGGATGCGCATCGAGGCCAAGCGGCCGGAGCTGGCGATCGTCGTAGACGTGGCGGAGGTGTACTTCCACTGCGGGCGGGCGCTGGTCCGCTCACGGCTGTGGGACCCCGCCAGTCAGGCGCTCGCCGAAGAGATGCCGTCGATCGGTGAGATGGCGGCCGCGCAGTTCAGTGTCGACGTGGACCCGAAGCTGCTGGAGGCGTCCCTGGAGGACGCCTACCGCAAGCTCTACTGACCGCCCCCACCGACCGAGGATTCACCGATGCAACAGACCGTCGTCGAGCACATCGACCGGATCACCGAGGACGTCGCCGCCCTCACCCTGCGCGCCGCCGCCGGGGAAGAGCTGGCCCCTTGGGACCCCGGCGCCCACATCGACCTGTCGCTGCCCAACTGGCTCGCCCGGCAGTACTCGTTGTGCGGGGACCCCGCCGACCGTGACGCCTACCGCGTCGCCGTCCGGTACGACCCGCTCAGCCGGGGCGGCTCCGAGTACGTCCACCGCTTCCTGCGCCGGGGCCGTCCCCTTGGAGTCTCCCTCCCCCGCAACCACTTTCCCCTGGTCCCCGCGCCCCGCTATCTGTTCCTCGCGGGCGGCATCGGGATCACTCCCCTGCTGCCCATGCTGCGCGCCGCGGCGGCGTCCGGACTGCCCGCGACGCTGGTGTACGTGGGTCCTTCGCTGGACAGCATGCCCTTCGCCGCCGAACTGCGCCGCTCCTACGGGGACCGGGTGCGGATCGTGGAAACCGAACGGCAGGGCAGACCCGACCTCCACGCCCTCGCGGCCACCCTGGAGCCCGACACCCTGGTCTACTGCTGCGGCCCCGCGACGATGCTGGCGGCGGCCGACGCCGCGTTCCCCGCCGACCGACTGCACGCTGAGCGTTTCCAGCCGGTGGCCCGCGCCTTCGGCCCCGACACGGAGTTCGAGGCGTTCTGCGCCCGGTCCGGGGAGACCGTCGCCGTCCCGGCCGACGAGTCGCTGCTCGACGCCCTCGCCCACGCCGGGCGCCCCCTGCCGGCAGGCTGCCGCGAGGGCATCTGCGGCAGTTGCGAGGTCACCGTCCTGGACGGCACGCCCGAACACCGCGACGACATCGGCGCTCCCGAGGGCCGCATGTTCCCCTGCGTGTCCCGCGCCGTGTCGCCCCGCCTCGTCCTCGACCTCTGAGGCCCTGTGGCCCTGAGGCCGCGTCACGCAAGCCTGGCCTAGGCAGGCTTGCAGGCGTACGTTGCCCAGAAATGGCCTGGGAAGCGGCCTGGGAGGGGGTCGGGAACGTGTCCCGAGAACCGACCGAGGACGACATCCGCCGCGCTCTGGAGCTCGCGGAACGCACGCCGATGCCACCGCCCTCGTACTCCGACGACCTCGTCGAGGCCGACGTCGTCCCGCTGCAGGACTTCCTGCGCGCCCGGCTCGGCGAGCTGAAGGCGCGGTGGCCGGTGGGCAGCGACGAGCACTTCACCGCCCATGCCCTGACCAACGCGATGCTGTCCACCGCCATGCGGCTCACCGAGGCGATCGGGACCTGGCGCCGCGCCCTCTCCGAAGGGCGCGGCGAGGAGCCGGGGTTGCTGCAGACCCTGCGGCGCGACATCGGGCATGACCACAACCTGCTGGTCTGGGTCGCCCAGCAGTGGCGGGACCACCCCGACCACGCACACTGGCGGCCGCGGCACTACCTCAATGCGGCCCACCTGGCCTCGCTCACCGAACGGACGGGCGGTGAGGAGGGGCACTCGTGACCACGTCCACCAAAGGACGCATCCAGCAGCTTTCCGCGCCTTGATCGGCGACATGAGGCATCCTCGTCCGGGGCGGCGTTGCCCTGCGTGGCGGGAGGGGTTCCGGAACCGATGCGAGACGTGCAGGGGCAAGAGGCGGGCGGCTGGTTACCGGCGGAGCCTTCCGGGTTCGTGGGCCGGGTGTGCGAGGTGGATCTCGCCCGCACGCGGCTGGCGTCCCACCGGCTGGTCACGCTGCGCGGGCCCGGTGGCGTCGGCAAGACCCGCATCGCGTGGCAGGTGGCGGCGCGGACGGCCCTGCCGCAGGGGAGCAGGTGGGTCGATCTGGCGTCGGTCCGTGACGGTTCGCTGGTCGGCCAGGCGGTCATCACCGCGCTGGGACTGCAGGACCAGACGGGCCGGTCGTCCGTGGCGGTCCTGGCCGAGCATCTGGCGGAGCAGGAGGTGCTCCTCGTACTGGACACGTGTGAGCACCTCATGGACGAGTGCGCCGCCTTGGCCGGGGCGCTGCTGGCGGCGCTGCCCGGGCTGCGGATCCTGGCCACCAGCCGTGCTCCGCTGGGGGTGCGGAACGAGTGCGTGGTGCCGATCGGTCCCATGTCGACCGGACCCGACGGCGACGCCCTCGTGCTGCTGAAGGCACGGGCAGGGCGGGCGCCGGAGCCGACCCCGAACCGGGTGCCTTCGCAGGACGACCCGGCCGAACTGGTCGGCCTCTGCGACGCGTTGGAAGGCATCCCCCTCGCGATCGAACTGGCCGCCCCGCATCTGCGCACCGTCCCGGCACGCCAGTTGACCCGCCAGCTCGCCGAGCGCCTCGACCTCCTGTCGCCGGAGACCCCGTCCGACACCGATCTGACGGCGGAACGTCCGCGGCACGCGGGGCTGCGCACCACCATCGGCTGGAGCCATGAATGGTGCAGCCCCCACGAACGGCTGCTGTGGGCCCGGCTCTCGGTGTTCCCCGGGAGCTTCACGATGCCCGCGATGGAGTTCGTCTGCACGATCAAGCCGCTCTTCGGCTACGACCTCACCGACACCCTCGCCTCGCTGGTGAGCAAGTCCGTCGTGCTCCGCGAAGGGCCACCGGGGGCACGGCGCTATCGCATGCTCGACACGGTCCGTGAGTACGGTGCGGAGTGGCTCGAACGCCTCGGCCAGCAGGAAGACCTGCAGCTGCGGCACCGGGACTTCTACCGGCATCTCGCCATGAGCGGGGGCGAGAGCTGGCTCGGTCCGCAGCAGCCCCAGCTCTACCGGCAGGCGGCGGCCGAGCACGCCAATCTGCGCGCGGCCCTGCAGCACTGTCTGCGCACCGACGTGTCGGCCGCTCTGCGCATGGCGGCCGACCTCTTCTACTTCTGGTTCGCGTGCGGCAACCTCCGCGAAGGACGCCACTTCCTCGATTCCGCCCTGGCCCTTGACCCACAGCATGAGACCGGACGGGCCCGGGCGTTGTGGGTGTGCGCCGTCATCTCCTCCTGCCAGGGCGACCACAGCGCCGCTCTGGAGCGGGCCACCGAATCCCTGGAACTGGCCACACGCACCGACGACGGTCCCTCCCAGGCATGGGCCACCTACGCGCAGGGGCTCGCCCTCACCCTCCAGGGCGACACCGATCCCGCCCTGGAACGCCTGACCGCCGCCCTCCCTCTCGCAGAGACCGTGCACGAAGAGATCGCCGGGCTGCTCTGCATGGCATCCACGAGCTACCTGCACATGGCCCTCGGCGACCTCGACCGCGCACAGGCCCTGGCCGAGCGGGTCATCGCGCGCGCCGCGCCCTCCGAGGACATCTGGGCCCGGTCGTTCGGCCACTACGTGGTCGGCACCGTCGACACGCTCCGCGGCCACCCCGACCGGGCGATCCGCTCCCTGCGCACGGCGCTGCAGGCGAAGTGGCTGCTCAATGACGCGTACGGCATCGGGATAACCCTCGACACCCTCGCTCTGGCCGCCGTCGACGACGGACAGGCCCAGTGGGCGGCGTGGCTGCTCGGGCTCGGGGACCAGGTGTGGCGAAAGGTCGGCGTGCCCCAGCTGGGCTCCCCCGACATGGTCGCCCGGCGCGCGACCTGCGAACAGCGGACCCGCGCCGCGTTGCCCCCCGCGGCCTACGAGGCGCACCACCGGGCCGGGTTCACCCTGGACACCATGACGGCCGAGGTTCCGGCGGAGCTGCGGCAGCCGTATGCCTTCGAATCGCTGGAGTCGAACCCTCTGACGTGACCTCCCTGTGCGTGACCCGCGTGACCCGCGTGACCCGCAAAGACGGTGATCGTTGGCAAGCCATGAACAACACGACGCGTGTCCTGGCCGCGGTCGCCCTCACCGGTGCCGCCGCCCTGTCCTTCTCCGGTGTGGCGCAGGCGCAGGAGAGCAACCCGCTGCCGGTGGGGGACGTGACCAAGGACGTGGTCGGCGTCTTCTCCGACAGCGTCGCGCCCGCCCTCGACAAGCAGGCACAGGACCTGCTCCGTCCGCGCGGCAAGTAGCGACTCGCCACACCTTCCGCTTTGTCCTCTGGCCCGGACGCGCGGATCCGGGCACCATCTCCTTGCGCCACCTGCACCACAGCCGACCCATCGTCAGCACGGTCACCAGCAGGGAGTAACCACCATGCGCATCCGCTCCGCGCTCACCGCGCTCGCGCTCACCACCGGCGCCCTGGTCGCCCCCGGCTTCGGCGTCCTCACCTCGGCCACGGACGCCCTCGCCGCCACCAAGATCAGCCATGCCACCGCGACCTCGATGTTCCGCCAGTCCGGCGTCACCTGGTCGTCATCCGGCGGCTGCTCGGACCGCAACAACTCGACGTGCACATCCTTCGACCAGCTCAACCTCGCCACCGCGCAGGGGGCCCAGACGCTCAAGAGCGCCAGCGGGTGCGGCCTCAACATCACGGGCGGCACGGAGACCGGCCACGCGAGCGGCACGTACTCCCACTGGAACGGCTACAAGCTCGACTTCGGCAAGAACACCTGCGTCACGAACTACGTCAAGAACACCTTCACCTACATCGGCCCGCGCGGCGACGGCGCCCCGCAGTACAAGTCCGGCTCCGGCAACATCTACGCCGACGAGGGCAACCACTGGGACGTCCTGTACTACAACTGCGGGGGTTGCTGAGCCATCTGCTCCCCTTCGACGAAGGTCATCTTGACCTCGGTGGCGTGCACTTGAGTGATCGGCACTTCGAAGGGGTTCCGGTCGACGACGATGACGTCGGCGAGCATGCCGGGCTCGATGCGCCCGACGCGGTGCGCCATCCCCTCCTGGCGCGCCGCGTTGACCGTGAACAGGTCGAAGGCCTCTTCCAGGGTGATGGCCTGGGACGCGCCGAAGCGGTCGGCGCTGCCTCCCGGCTCCTGCCGGGTGACGAGCGTTTCCATGGCGGCCCAGGGGCTCACCGACGGCACCACGCACCAGTCGGAGCCGGGCACGACCAGGGCGCCGGATGCGAGCATCTCGCGGACCGGCCAGGCGCGTTCGACCGCTTCCTGGCCGACGGCAGCAGCGATGTCGGAGCAGATCGGGGAGGGCCGCCACAGGTAGGGAGAGACTTCGAACGTCGCGCCGATCCGCGACGCGCGCTCGATGTCCGTCTTCGACACGAACGTGCAGTGTCCTACGTTGTGCATGCAGGGGCCGTGTCCGTTGGCCGTGCGGGCGGCCTCGACGGCGTCCAGCGCCGCTCTGACCGCCGCGTCGCCCGCGGCGTGGAACTTGACCGTGATGCCCATCCGGTCGAACCGGGTCACTGCCTGGTCCAGGACGGCCGGCGCGATCACGAGCATGCCGTGCCTGCTCGCGTCGTCACCCCGCCCCTCCACGGTGTCTTTGTAGGGTTCGAGCATGGCCGCCGTGTGACTGTCGGTCGGTACCCCGTCGAGGAAGATCTTCACGCAGTCGGGTGCGATGTGGGCGCTCGCGTAGAGGTTGCGCTTCATGATCACTTCTTCGCACGCCGGATCGTACGGCGACCACACGAGGCTGAGGCGTACGCGCTGCCGCACCGCTCCCCGCGCTGCGAGGCGGGTGTAGGCGCGCAGTTCGGCCCGCGGCCCGGCGGTGAATCCGACCGCGGCTTCGGTGAACGACGTGATCCCGTAGGAGAGCATTTCGCCGAGGGCCCACTCCAGAGCCGCCTCGACCTCGTCGTCGGCCGGTTTGGGGGCCGAGGCGGCGAGCAGATCGGCGGCGGTCTCGCGTTGTATGCCGCTCGGGTTGCCTGTCGCGTCCCGCTCGAAGATGCCGCCTGACGGGTCGGGCGTGCCGGGGCCGATACCGGCGATCGCGAGTGCCGCGCTGTTCGCCCATGAGCTGTGCCCGCTGGTGTCCTCCAGGAGGACCGGATGGCCGGGCGCGACGGCATCGAGCATGGTCCGGTCCGGGGTGCCGCCGAGGGCGAAGGCGTCCCACTGGCCGCCCAGGACCCACGCGCCGGGGGCGGACCGGGAGACGTGCTCGGCCACGATGCGGAGGGTCTCGGTGAGGCCGGAGCCCTGCGGGATCTTGCAGCGGCGTTCGCGGATCCCGGCGTAGATGGGGTGCACGTGCAGGTCGTGCAGGCCGGGCAGGACGGTGTCACCGGCCAGGTCCGTCACCCGCGTGTCCGGTCCGCGCCGTCGCAGCACGTCCTCGCGGCCGCCGACGGTCTCGATGACACCGGCGCGCACGGTGAGCCCCTCGGCCCAGCCCGACGACGTCCGGACGGGCCCGCCCACCAGAATCGTGTCCGCGTACTGATCGGTCATGGCGCTCCATCTCGAGATCGGGCGGCTCGGCGCTCAACGGCGGTTGATGAATCCGGCGTCGACGGGCAGCGTGACGCCGGTGACGTAGCGGGCTTCGTCCGAGGCGAGCCACAGGACCGCGTTGGCCACGTCCTCCGGTTCGATCGTGTCCACCGGCAGGGCGTTGGGCGCCCCCTCGGACAGCATCGGGTCCTGGGCGACGAACTCGACCATGGCCGGGTCGGCGACCATGCGGGTGGCCACGCCGGTGGGGTGCACGGAGTTCACCCTGATGCTGTGCGGGGCGAGGTTGTTGGCGTAGGTGCGCATCAGCCCGACCACACCGTGCTTGGACGCCGCATAGCCCAGGCCCCCGTTGCTGGCCCCGCCGATGCCGACCAGGCCCGCGGTGGAGCTGACGATGACGATCGAACCGCCCTGCTCCGCGTCGATCATCGACGGAATGGCCACCTCGATGGTGTGGAAGGTGCCGGTGAGATTGATGTCGATGGCGTCGTGCCACGCCTGCACCCTGTCCTCCACAAGCAGCGGCGCGATACCGGCGTTGGCGACGACGACGTCGATCCGCTCGAACTCGGCGAGCCCGGCGTCGTACGCCTCCTGCAGGGCGTCCCGGTCGCGTACGTCCGTCTGCCGCGCCACGACGCGGCGGCCCAACGACCGCACCTCCTCGACCGCTTCGGACAGTTCTTCCGGCGTCGACTGCGGGTAGGGCACGGTGTCGACCGACCGGCAGATGTCCACGATGACCAGGTCGGCGCCTTCCTCCGCCATCCGTCGTACGTGGCTGCGGCCGAGTCCTCCGGCCGCGCCGGTGACGAAGGCCACCTTGCCCGCAAGACGTCCCTTCGGCCTCCGGGCTTCGTCATCGGGGATTCCGTGGGTCATGTTCGTGGTGTACCGCGCGGCGGTCCGACTGGCCAGGGAGCGGGCCTCCTCGACGGCCCCTATTCCCGAGCCGTCCATCTCATTGTCGAGCACAATCTGACGAACTTCGTGGACCAGGTCGCCGCCCCGGACGCCTCCACCGTCCAACGCGACAAGGTGTGCCGCATGTTCGGGCGATTCGAGGCCTACGAGGGCCGCAGTCTCGACACCATGCAGGCGATCTTCCGGCTCGGCGCCCGGCTCGCCCTCCACCGCGCCAAGCGCGTACTCCGGCGGCTCAACCTGCCCGCCGGTCTGATGCTCTCCTTCGCCGACGCCCTGCTTGCGTACGTGGACAAGCTGATAGAGGTCTCCCGCGAGGGCTATCAGGAGGCCCGCGCGGAGATGGAGGAAGGCCAGGACATCCAGCGGCAGCGGCTCCTGGAGCACCTGCTGTCGGACGTGGCCACGCCGCGGGCGACCCTGGTCGAACTCGCCGAGCGCGCCAAGTGGCAGCTGCCCGACGAGGTCACACCGATCGCGTTCAGCGCGGACGGCAGGCCGGAACGCGGCGCGATGTCCGAGGACGTCCTGCTCGACCTGAACTCGCCGCACCCGCGCGCCCTGATCCCCGGGGCCGTCGACGAGCACCGCCGCGCCTTCATGCGCGCGGCCCCGCACACCATCCGCGCGGCCGTCGGGCTGACCGTGCCGCTCGCGGACGCCGCGGAGTCACTGCGCTGGGCCCGAAGAGCCCTGAGCCTCGCAGAGGCGGGCGTCTTGGAGGGCGACGCGTTCATCCACTGCGAGGACCACCTGGTGACGCTCTCCCTCTTCGCCGACCCCGGCCTGGTCACGGCGCTCGCCAAACGCCAGCTCGCTCCCCTCGTGGGCCTCACGGCCAACCAGCGCGACCGCCTGATCTACACCCTGCGGGCGTGGCTCGACACCCGCGGCAACGTCGTACAGATGGCCGAGCTGCTCCACCTGCACCCGCAGACGGTCCGCTACCGGCTGCGCAACCTGGAGAAGGCCTTCGGCGACCTGCTGGCCTCGCCGGACCACCGCTTCGCCACGGAACTCGTCCTGCGCGCACTGGAGTTACGCTCCCGCGGCACCGGCACGGCCCGCCGCCCCCACCTGCCTGCCGCAACGAGCTGACCGCTGCGGGCGGCACTGCACATGCCCCGCGCCGGGGCCCTCACGCGCACAGATCGCCGGGGCCCTCACGCACACAGATCGGGAACGAGGGCCGCCAGCAGCCGGTCGGCCACCGTGCCCGCGTCCGGCCCGGCCGCGTAGACGTAGTTGTCGGGGCGTACGGCGGCAGCGGTGGCGCCGATGTCGGACAGCCACCGCAGGTGGGTGCCGTCCAGGTCGGCGAGAACGGCTCCGGCGGCGGAGGCTCCGAGGCCCACGACGGTGACGCCCAGCTCACCGAGCGAGGCGAGCGAGGCCGGACTCACCCGACGCAGAGCCTGCTCGGCGACCAGCAGACGAAAGCCTCCACCGACGACATCGTCCAGCAGCCCGGTCCGTCGGCCGTCACTCACCCGCCCCTGCACCGACAACCGCCCTCCGCCGGAGGCGAGCAGGCCGGGGCCGAGGTCGGGCAGCCGAATCCGCTCCGGCTCCTGGAGGGCGGCTCGACGGGCCATCAGTGTGACGTCGCGTTCCCGGACGAGGGCGGGGTCCCGCAAGGTGTGCTGGCGCCCCAGCTGCATGCTTGTGGCCGTCACGCCGCGCACATGCGGCTCCCGCTCGCTCTGATAGGTGTCGAGCACCTCGGCTCCCTGTTCGCCCCTCAGTACGAGATCCACCTTGAAGGCGATGTTGCGTACGTCCCGTATACCCGAGCACAGCCCTTGCCCCAGGAAGGGCGGCATCTGGTGTGCGGCGTCCCCGGCGAGCAGGACACGGCCCACCCGCCACCGCCTCGCGACGAGCGACTGGAAGGTGTACGTGGCGGTGCGGACGATGTCGGCGTCGTCGCGGGAGAGGTAACGGCCCACCCGGGACCACACCCGGTCCGCCGCACGGGCTCGCTCGAAGTCGCCGTCATCGTCGGCATCCTCGGCATCATCCGCATCAAGTAGATAGCAGAACCGCTGGTGCCCGGCCGCGGTGGTGATGATGGTGGTCGGTTCCTCGGGATCGCCGATCTGCAGCATCGACGGCAGCCCCAGTTCGGCTGCGGGCCGCCGGAGCGCGAAGTCGCAGACCAGCCAGGGCTCGGAGAAGCCGAGGTCGTCCTGGTCGATGCCGAGGGCGCCCCGCACAAAGCTGTTGCCGCCATCGCAGCCGACCACGTAGCGCGCCCCGAGGGACGTGCCGTCCGCCAGATCCAATGTGACCCCGTCACGGTCCTGGGCCAGGCCGGTGACCTTCGCGCCCAGGCGGATGTCGACGTTCGGGAGCGACGCGCACAGCGAGTGCAACGCCGCCTCCAGGGTCGGCTGATGGAACAGATAGAGATCGGCCCAACCACTGGCGCCGACGTCCCGGAACTCCTGCCGGATGAGGAGGTCACCTGCCGCGTTCCGCCACTCGTACGCGTCCTGCGCCCGCAGATGGTGCGCCAACTCGTCGGCGAGGCCCAGCCCTTGGAGCGTACGCATGGTCTCGCCGTCGAGGCTGGCGGCGCGCGGAAGTCCGTAGAGGCTGGAGTGTCGTTCGAGTACGACGACCGAGTGCCCGGCCCTGCCCAGGAGGGCAGCGAGCGTCATCCCGACGGGCCCGCAGCCGACGATGGCGACATCGGCGCGACTGGCGCTCTCGTACTGCCTGTTGTTGTCCGTCCGCCTGTTGTTGTCCGTCCGCCTGTTGTTGTCCGTCATTTCGACATCTCCTCAGGAGTGAGGAGACGATTGTCGAACGCTCCTGTTTTGATGTCTAATGCACATTTTGCACTTGTGGATTGCGTCAGACGCAAACGAAGGGGCCTGTGTGCCGGAGCAGTTGGACCTGAACCTGTTGCGCGTGTTCGACGCGTTGATGGACACCGGCAGCGTGTCCGCGGCCGCGTTACGCCTGCATCTCTCCGTCCCGGCCACGAGCAGAGCCCTGGGCAGGCTGAGACGAGCGATGAACGACGAGATCCTGGTGCGCGCGGGCCGGGGCCTCGTGCCCACCCCGTTCGCGCTGCAGTCGGCCGCCAAGGCCAAGGCGCTGCTGGATGCCGCGGCCGAGCTCCGGATGGACCCCGCCGGGAGCGACCCGCGCTCGTGGCGGCGCACCTTCGCCGTCCGCATCAACGACGGGCTCAGTCCCGTTCTCGCGCCCCGCCTCACCCACCGCATCGCCGCCGAGGCACCCGACGTCCGCCTGCGGTTCGTGGCCCAGGATTCCAAGGAACCCGATCAACTGCGCGACGGCTCACTGGACCTCGACATCGGCGTCGCCGACCCACCTCCGCCGGACGTGCGCTCACGGACCCTGTTCTGCGACGACTTCGTCGCAGTGGTGGCGGCCCACTCCGGCCTGGGCAGGGCCGCGCGGCTCACGGTGGACGACCTGTGCGCTCATCCGCACATCTCCGCCTCCCGCCGTGGTCTTGCGCACGGCCCCCTGGACGACGCGCTCCAACGCCTGGGCCGCGCCCGCCGCGTGGTCGCGGTCGTCCCTTCGTTCGCCGTGGCGGCCCTGATGGCTCTGGAGGGAGACTTCATCTGCCTCGGCCCGCAGGTCGTGGCGGAACATCTCGTCGAACGACAGGTTCCCCTCCGGTGGCACAAGGTGCCCCTGGAACTCCCCTCCGCGGACATCGAACTGCGGTGGCACCGCCGCGTCGATGACGATCCGGCGTCGCGATGGCTCCGCCACCATGTGCTGGAGGCTGCCCGGCTGCCGCGGTGAGCAAGGGGCTGCCGCCTAAGATGCAGCAGCTCAGTCCCGGTTCCATCCAGCGACAGCAACAAATGCCCTGAACCTCGAAGACAGGAGCCACCCCCATGCCCGAGCAGCAGATCCCGCGCACCTCCATGTCCGCCGAGGAGATCGAGGCAGCCCACCTCACCGCCCCGCCCAAGCTCAACGGCCAGGTCACCGTGCGCGACTACGACCCCCAGTGGCCTTCGGTCTTCGAGCGGGAATCCGCCCGAATGCACGAGCGCCTAGCCCACATCGAGCACCGGATCGAGCACGTCGGCTCCACTTCCGTGCCGGACCTCCCCGCCAAGCCGGTCATCGACATACTCCTGACCGTCCCCGACTCCGCCGCCGAGGCCTCCTACCTGTCCGCCCTGGAAGAACTCGGCTTCGAACTCGTCATCCGCGAGCCCGACTGGTACGAGCACCGCGTCCTGCGCAAGTACGACCTCGACCCGAGTGCCGAAACGGCCAACCTGCACGTCCTGTCAGCGGGCTGCCCCGAGGCCGACCGCATGCTGCTCTTCCGCGACCGCCTGCGCCATCACAGCGACGACCGCAAGCTCTACGGCGACACCAAACGCCTCCTGGCCCAGCAGACCTGGGAGTACGTACAGAACTACGCCGACGCCAAGTCCGAGGTGGTCGCGGACATCATGGAACGCGCGATGGCCGAGAACTTCACAGATGCCGGACCATGGCCACTGCACACAGCGTCATGCCCCACGCCCACATGACGAGTACCACACGAGTACCGAACGAGCACCGTACGAGCGGCGCCGTCAGCAGAGTCCGAAGGGCGGCTGCAGATATCCGGCACGGCGCGTTCCGTCGGGTCGCGCCGACACGGGGGCCAACGTCTCCTGAGAGATGGGGAAGTCCCAGGGCTCGCCGAGTACGACGCTCGCAGCGAGGCGCCCGATCTCATCGGAGCCGCGTGCACCGTGCCCGTTGCCGCCGACCGCGACCGCCAGGGTCCGGTCGGCATCCAGGTGCCCGACGTACGGGTACCTGGTCCGGGTCTTGTCGACGACGCAGCACGCCTCACGTACGGAGACAGGTTCCAGGCCGGGCAGCAGCAGCCGCGCCATGTGGGTCAGGAAGTCCAACTGCACTTTGGTGATGCGCTGTTGGGCGTACCAGGAGTGGATCTCCTCCGTGGTACGCAGTTCGCGGACGATCGGCTGCATTCCCGGGCCGATGCGTACGTACCACTTCCCGTCGGGGTAGCGGAGGGGCGGGATGAAGTAGGTCGACAGGTTGTCGTTGCCGGTGTCGTCCGGGTCGATGGTCACGACGGTGGGAAGGTGGCGCAGCCTGTCGAGGTGGTCATCGGCGACCTCGAAGAGCAGATTGGGTTCGGTGAAGACCTGGAGGTCGACCGCGTGCCGTGCGGGCAGGGCGGCGCTGTGGTTGATCAGTGACCCGGTGGCGAAAAGCACCGCCTTGGCCTCGGCGTATGAGCCGCAGCCGTCCTCCGCTACCCATACCTGCCAGTGCCCCGCCCGCTCCGGCCGACGCAAGGACGTCACCGTGCCCCGGACCAGACGGGCTCCTGAGACGAGCGCAAGCTCCAACTGTGCTGCGACCAATCGGCGAGGATCGAGGCGACCGGCGTCCTTGCGTTCCAGGAGTCCTTCGACACCGCCGGTCAGTGACGGCGCTCGAAGCGCAGGGAACTCCCGACGAAGTTCCTCGGCCCGCATGCGTGCCACGACGACGCCGTCGTCCCCGGCAGCCCTCAGCATGGCCCCAGTACGTTCGCTCTGTGCGGCGGAGACAAGCGCGAGGGACCCGCATTCGGTGAAGAAGCCGATCCCCGACTCGGCTTCGATGTCCCGGTAACGGGCTGTCGAGCGCGTGTCCACAGTGCCCCAGAACCGGTCCCAGCCCAGACAGCGGGCGATCCTCGACTCGTCGTAGTGGGCACCGAATTCCGGCAGTCCGGCCGCAGCGAGGCGCTCGGGCTCGGCGGGCCCGACGATCAGGGTGTCGGCCCCGGCACGGCTGAGGTACTTCGCCGCAGCCGATCCGAACATGCCTGCTCCGACAACGATGACGTCATGCACCATGGCGCTCCTCATTCTGGTTGCGGGGCAGTCTCTCGTGATCGGCAACGACGTGACAGAACGCGTCATCCCGAAGCCGCCCGCGCCAAGGAGCTAGAGGAACGACGCCACGGAGTAACTGAGATCAGTCGCGGTGAGCGAGGCAGGCATCAAACGCAGCCACGTCGTGCCTCGCTCGCCCGGATCATCGTGCAGATAGCGCACGAAACGCTCATCCCACAAAGCCTCGTCCGCACCGAGATAGCGGGCAAGCTTGCGCCGTCCCCGCGGCACGTCAAAGGGCACGAGCTCGGCCTGGCCCCGAGCGATCACCTGCCGGACACGCCCCGTCGCGAGGTCGCACTCGTCGACCACCAGGGCGACGTTCGGGTCCTCCTTCACACGGACGAACAAGCGGGTCCAAGGACCTGTCAGGATCCAGAAGGCTCCCTCATCCCAGAGGAACCAGACAGGACGCACCGTAGGCCCGCCCGTCGCGATGTGAGCGATGAGCGGCTGCTGCAGGAACGCGTCCACATCAAAACGAGAAGATTCCACCTCACGAATCTTCCAGTACCACCGATCACTGCACCACCGACCTACGACCAACCTCCGGGGAGGACGGCACCAACCCGACCCCCTTCCGGAGAGCGCGTCAGCGTCCGTGTCATGAGAGGCCGCCAGTTGGGGCTGGTGCGTTCAGTCGGTGGTGAGGCTCCAGTGCTGAGCGTGCAACAGGAGGTATCCGGGCCCGGTGACACTGATGGTCTCGTGCGTGTGGTTCGGCGCGGACAGTTCCTTGCCTGCGCCGAAAGCAGGGCCGAAGAGCGTCAACGCCCCCGCGTACCGCCCCTTGTTCCACGTGATGCGAAGCCGCTTCTTCGCGCCTTCGGCGACCCGCAGCACCCACGGCCCTTCACCGGACATCTCACCGACGACGAACTCGACGTCCTGCTCGGCCAACCGCCTCACCTGCCAACCGCCGACCCCCGTGAAAGTCGCCTTGCCGCTGTGGCGGAACAGCCGGAGCGAATTGAAATCCGACGGCAGCACGAACCGGTGGCGTTGCATACCCGAGAGAGTGGAGCCGTATCCCGCTTCCTGTGTCACCTCCGTGCGCCGGACGATGTATGCGTCGAGCCGCACTCCGAACACTCCGCGGATTTCCAACGGTATGGGCGCGGCATCGCCCGCCTCACGGATGAGGATTTCGCGGCTGCGCCAAGATGACCACCGCTGTTCCGGGTCGTTCACGAGGTTCCCTCCCCGGGTCCACACTGTCCGGCAGATCATTGCCTGTCGGTTGTCGTGGCGGGAAGGCCGGGATGAGAAGGCCGACAATTCAACGGCCGTAGGTCAGGGGTCGGGGGCGGGTTCCTGGGCGTCCTGGGGCGTCGGCTGGCGGTCCGCGCACGGCCGACGGGAGGGGCTTCGGCGGGTCCAGGGAAGACGTGTCCTCGTCCTAGTCGACCGCAGAGACGCCTACGCAGTGCTGATGGACGCAGTCCTTCGACTTGGTGCGGCACACCACTCCCACTTCCACGTCGACCGGCGTGCGTCAGATGTGCGAGACAGCAAACCAAGCCCAGGGGGCCGTTCGACGAGCCGCCAACCTGTTCCAGGAGCGCACGATGCCGTCCAACAGTCCGCGCTGTTGCCTTGAAGCGACCCACCGCCCCGGTCATCCGACCTAGGCTCGGCCCATGGCGAAGGATGACTTGAACGAGGGCGAGCTGTGGCCCGTTCCACCGGCGTGGCTCATGGCCTGTGACCAGTGCACAAGCCTCTACCAGCGGATGGTCAACGTCAGAGAGGCTGTCGCGGAAGCCGCGCTGACCATGCCACGGACGATGGATCACGACCCGTTCGACTCGGGGCTGTCTGCTCAGCTGGCTCTCAGTCGGCACATGGCGCGCGAGCACTCGGAGCTGCTCCCCGACTTCGATCCCGCGTGCCCTCGGTGCGCGGCTTGTCGGGAGGACCTGGATCGGCCTGCAAGGTCGGAAGGGGCCGCCAGCTACGCGGTGACGGCTGCGGCAGAGCATCGGGCGCGGCACCTGATCGTCCCGCCCCTCCTAACGGTTCGGCTCTGACGTCAAGTAACTGCGGTTGCGGGGGCGGTTCGGGGAGTCCGGACGGTCCGGTCGCGCGCGGCGCGCGGGGCGGACCCTGCGAGCCGCGCGGCAGGGTGGCGGTGGTTCTGGGTCCACCCTTGTGGGGGTGCTGGACCACTGGTGGGCCGAACGGGCCGTTCATAGCGTTGTGTTCATGATGAAGGACACGAGCGAAGAACGAAAAGGTGCCACCCGGCGGACGGCGCTGCGGGGGCTGGGACTCACGGTGGGGGGCATGGCGCTGGCCACCGGGCTCGGAACCTCTCCGGCTACGGCGGCCCCGCGTCGCGGGATCGTCACGTACGTGCTGGTGCACGGTACCCACAGCGCCGGCGCGTTCTGGATGCCGATTGCGCGGGAACTGGTGCTGCGCGGCCACCGCGTCGTCATGGTGGACCAGCCGCGGCACGGCGCGGAGGCTTTCGTGGCGGAGTCGTACCAGCGGCAGGACCTCACAGCGATGGCGGTCGAACCCTCCCCGCTGAAGGGCCTCGGGCTGGACGACTACGAGGAGCGCGTCACGGGCATCGTGCGGCAGGCCGCACGGAACGGCCCGGTGGTGCTGGTCGGGCACAGCCTGGGTGGCGTGTCGGTCAGCCGTGTCGGTGAGGCCGTCCCGCACCTGCTTCACCACATCTGCTACATGGCGGCCTTCTGCCCCAGCCGCGTCCTGCCCACGGCGGACGCCTGCACGGCGGCACCCGAGAACGCGAACGCCGTCAGCCCGGTGGAGCTGACGGTGGGTGACCCGGACCGGCTCGGGGTATTGCGGCTGAACTTCCGTACGGGTGTCCGCGGTGAGTTGGCCCTCCTGAAGGAGATGATCTGCGCGGACCACCCCGACGCCGACTTCCGCCGGATGCTGGCCGGCATGCAGACCGATGAGCCCGTCGCCGCCTATGCGGGCCGAGCGGTCGGCCGACCCGGCAACTGGGGACGCATTCCCCGCACGTACCTGCGTTTCGGCAAGGACCGTACGATCGCCACCGCGCTCCAGGACAGAATGATCGCGGAAGCCGACGCGTCCACACCCGGCAACCGCTTCCGCGTGCACGATTTTCCCGGGGCGTCACATGTCGGCCCGCTGGATCCCACCCCGGTTGCCGACGTCCTGGACACGCTTGCAGGGCAGCGGGGCTAAGTTCTGTCCGGCGGAGTGACCACCACGCAGTGGTGAACGGCATTCTGCCTTTCAGGCACCGGCCGCCGCGTGCTGATGGGCCCAGCGTGCCCGTGACCCACACGCTCCGTCCAGCGCGCGCACGCCGCACACGCTCCCCCGTTCACCACTACGCGCCCCACAGCAGAAGTGCACTACCCCGCCGCCAGGTGCTTCCTCCTTGAAACGCTCAGTTCCACACGGGGCGAGGGGTACGGAGGGGACGGCATGCGGGGGCGGGAAGTCTGGACACGACGCAGGCTGTGGGTCGGCGTCGGCTGTGCGGCGCTGGTCGTGCTGGCCATCACGCTCCGCCAGGTCGGCGGAGGGCAGGGTGAAGAAGTGCAGTACGACGGGCCCGCGTTCGTCGTGTCCGTGGTCGGCGTCATGGTGTCCGTCGTGGCCTTGCTGGTGGACATCCTGCGTCGCCCGGACACGCCCCCGGATCTCGGCGCTGTGCTGCGGCAGACCGCGGATGCGCTCGCCGAGGCGGTACGGGTCCAATGGGCGCAAGAGGCACGGCTGCGGCGGCTGCAGGACCCGAAGCCGCTGAACGTCCGCTGGCGGTGGGCCGACAGGCTGCTCGCGGACGACGTACGGAACATCCGGTGTGGCGGCCCGGCGCCGGAACCCCTGCCCGGCGGCAACTGTCTGACGTCGATCGCCCCGGCCTTCGAGGAGGTGCCGTCCAGGCGCATGGTCGTACTCGGAAGCCCTGGTTCGGGCAAGAGTGTGCTCGCCGTGTGCTGCACGCTCGATCTGCTGAGGAAGCGTACGTCCGGCACGGCGGTGCCCGTCATCTTCCCCCTGGCGGCCTGGGACCCGGGCACCACCCCGCTGCGTAGCTGGCTCCGCGAGCGGCTCGTGGCGGAGTACCGGCCGCTGGCGGCCACCACCGACGGCACCTCATTGGCCGGGGCGCTGCTCGACGCGGGGCTGATCACGCCCGTCCTCGACGGCTTCGACGAGCTGCCCCCGGCGTTGTACGGCACCGCGATGCGCAGGCTCAACGCCGAGCTGGACGACGGCATGCCGGTGCTCGTCACCTCGCGGACCACGTCCTGGCGCTCCACGGTCGCGTGCAGCGACGTGCTCACAGGTGCGGAGGTCCTTGAGCTGCTGCCGCTGGAGTTCGCCGAGGCGACGTCATATCTGGAGCGCACCGCGCGTCCGTTATGCGGTCCCTGCGAGCGCCGCACGACGGTGTGGACCCCGGTGTTGGAAGCCCTCCAGGAGGACTCACGCCCCCTGGCAGCCGACGCGCTCCGGCAGATCCTGACCAACCCGCTCATGGTGACCCTGGCCCGCACGGTGTACGGCGATGTGTCCCGCGATCCGCAAGAGCTCCTCGATGAGCCTCGGTTCGAGACGGTGGCCGGGATCGAAGAGCATCTCCTCGACGCGTTCGTACCGGCCGCGTTCGGCGACGAAGGTGGCGAAGACGGGGACTCCCGGTGGCGCGCCGCGGACGCCAGGCGCTGGCTGGCGTGGCTGGCCCTGGAGTTGGAGCGGCGGGATTCCAAGCGGCTTGCCTGGTGGGAGCTGTATCTCTGTTTGCCACGGATGCTGCGGCTGGCGGCGCCCGCCCTGCTCGCGCAGGCGATCACGTTTGTCCTGGCTGCCCCCATCCTGCTCTCCAGCGTCGGAGGCGACGTCTTCGTCTCCGACGACAAGCCGTCGCTGGCGGCCAATCTGGTCGGCAACCTGGTCGGATTCGCCGGTGGTCTTGCCCTGCTCCTGCCCGTTTCGGCGGCGCGGCGCGAAGGGCGCACGGCGCTGTCCCGGCAGCTCACGGTCTGCATGGCGACGGCCGCCGCGGCCACCCTCGGGTATGGCCTCACGGGAGGCTCCGTGCAGTTCGGGCTGCAGTTCGGCACGGTCACGGACGGCTGGGTGGCGGAGTTGTTCGGGGGCGCGGTCTTCGGCGTACTGATCGCCTTGTACTTCGGGGTTGCGGGCCTTGCCCGTCATGCGGTGCCGCTCGGGCTGCCTTGGGCGGGCAGCCCCACCGGTCGGCTCGCGGCACGGGCCGGAAGCGGCCTGCTCGCCCTGGCGGGGCTCGTCATGGTCGAGCCGTGGCTGCTCGGGCACGGCCTCGGCACATGGCCGATGGTGGCCTGCGCCCTGTGCTTCACCGCGGCGCTGTGCCTGTGGGTGGCAGCGGGGCGACGGGGGACGCGGACGGGCGTTTCCCATGCCGGTGCCGGTGCCGGTGCCAGTGCCAGTGAGGGGCGTATCGCCCGGCGTTTCGTGACCGGGCTGCTGCACGGCTGGGCTGTGTGCCTGCTCGTCGGAGTGGCGGCAGGCGGGACGGTGGGCGCCGTCGCCTGCGTGTTCTCCGCGGTGGAGACTTCGAGGGGCTCCGACCTGGACGGCAGGCGGCTCGGGAACTGGTCGCACCAGGAAACGTCTGACGGCGTGCGCACCGTCGAGTCCTCGACGGAGATCCCCGTCATCCTGGTGTACTCACACGCGGGCGCCCGGCCCACGGCGTATCCGCACGGCAGCCGCCCGCCGAGCTGCGGCCAGAAGTGCGAGTCGCTCGACACACCGGTGACCTTCCGCGTTGCCCAAGGCGACCTGCGCATACTCGTCGACGGCAATACCGCGGCCGACGCGGTGAACATGCTGCCGGAGCTACCCGAGCCGTCCCGGACCTGGCTCGCTCAGAGCGCCGCCCGGCACCCGCTCGACCGGTTCCTGCTCCCCGGTGCCATGGGCGGAGTCCTGATCTCGCTGATCGGCGGCCCTGCTTCGGGTCTCTACCGCGCACTCAGCACTCCCTCCGACCTCATCCGGGCGGCCAATCCGCAGGTCACCCTGCGCACGGACCGCATGGCGTCGCTGTCCCGGTCCGGGGTTGTGGCGGTCATGACGGGCGGGGTGTGTGTCGTCCTGGCCTGGGTGTTCGCATCGCGGGGCGGGCTCGACCATGTCGCGGCGCAGATGTGGGTGCCGATGGGTACCGCCGCACTCGCGCTGACCGCTTGGGGGCAACTGGCGGTTGCCCGTGTCTGGCTGGCGCTGACGGGGCGGCTGCCGTGGCGGATCATGACGTTCCTCGACGAAGCGCACCGCAGGGGGGTGCTACGGCAGTCCGGCGCGCACTACGAGTTCCGTCATCTGCGCATGCAGCAGCGACTCGCCTCGGCCGCCGAAGCGCCGCAGGAAGAACCCCGGGCCACGGTGCCCACGCCGTGACGGTCCAGCCCGACCTTCTGCGAGCCATCCAGGACGGCTGCGGAACTACCCCGCCCCGCGGGTCCAGGAAACGCTCAAAGCCAAGCTGGCCGACCCGCATCTCACCACCACAGAGGAAGCATGGTTGCGCAACCGTGCGGCTGTCCCTCCCGGTACCTGAAGCACGCTGAGAACCCACCTTTCGGACTCGCTTGGCCTCTCTCGCGTCAGTCCGGCAGCCAGTGCAGCTCGTGCGCCAGGGTTTTGGCGGCGGCACGGACGCGGCGGTGCAGCGGCGACTGCTCGCGCGGGAGGACCAGGTGGATCGTCAGGCTGGGCGCGCCTCGCAGCGGTCGCCAGGTGAGACCGGCCGGTTGTACCGTGGCCGCGGCTTCTCCGGCCGGGGCGAGGGTGACCCCGTCGCGCAGGTCGCTCTGCGACATGTCGAAAGAGACTGCGGGCGTGTGGAATCGGGGGTGTGGTCGGATGTCTCGGAACAGTGCGGACAGCTGATCGTGGATCACGGGGTTGGCTGCACGCTCCGGGAGTCGCAGCGGATACGCGGCCGCGTCGGCGATCTCGATCTCCGGGTGTTCGGCCAGCGGATGGTGCTGCGCCAGCTGGACCCCGATGCGCGCACGCCGCAGCAGGAACCGGCGCACGCCACGGCCCGGCTGTTCACCGCGGGTGATCCCGGCATCGATGCGGCCGTCGGCGACCGCGGCGGAGATCTCCGGTGTCGCCATCGGGACCGCGCCGACCTCGAGTCCGCTGGTGCCGCGCATCAGCCTGTCCACCAGGGCCGGTGCCGTCTCCGCCCCGGCGCTGAGGCTGTATCCGATGCGGAGCGTGCCCAGTTCACCGGCCGCCGCGCTCCGGGCGGTGTCCCATGCCCGGTCCAGCGCCGCCAGCGCGGACGGCGCGGACTCCACCAAAGCCGCACCGGCCGTGGTCAATACGACGCTACGCGTGTTGCGGTCCAGCAGGGCCGTACCGAGTTCCGCCTCCAACCGGCGCATCCGGGCGCTGAGTGCGGGCTGTGCGATACCGATCCGGGCGGCCGCGCGGGTGAAGTTCAACTCCTGCGCCAGCACCAGGAAGTACCGCAGGCTCACCGTGTCCGGCGCCACGTGCCCTCCCTGCCGATTGATAACGATCCGTTCTGAGTCTATCCAATACCGGTCTTTCCCTCGGCCGCAGATCAAGCCCTAACCTGCGCATATGACGATTCAACCGACCGCAGTGCCTGTTGCCGGGACCGGCCGATCTGAGTGTCAATTCGAAGTCGGACGTGTCCGGCCGAACACTGGAGGTTTCCATGGCTAAGGGCTACTGGGTCAGTGTCTACCCCGCCAATTCCGGCCCTGAGAGGCTGGCTGCCTACGACAAGCTGGCCGGTCCGGCTGTCCAGGCCGGGGGCGGGCGCGTCCTGTCCCGCCTCCCGTCCCATGGCGGTCGAGTCGTCGCCCACGAGGCCGGAATCACGCAACGCGTCGTTCTGATCGAGTTCGACAGCTTTGAACAGGCCGTCGCGGCATACGAGAGCGAGGCATACCAGAAGGCGCTGGTGGCCCTCCCCGACGGCGTCGAGCGCGACTTCCGCATCATCGAAGGCATCAACTGACCGGGTGTCACACACTGCACACCGTCGGGCAGGCCCACCCGGGCCTGCCCGACAGGCCATCTCCGGAGAGATCCCGCGCGGCGAGCGGCCGGTCAGCTGACTTCGACGCGCTCGGCCACCACCTTCATGTGGCCGAGCCGGTAGGACTCGGTGGCAGTGTCCGCCCCCGACGGCGCGTGTCCACGCTCCCGCCCCTCGGTCACCCGTCGGGCCTGCACGCCTCCAAGTACCTTGCCTGCGCCCACAGTTCACGCCCGGAGCGCTCTGCACGAGGTGACCCAGCACCGGCCGCCGCCGAGGCGCTCAAGACACCAGTGGGGCGCCGACCGGCGTGTGCACGGTCGACGCCCCACGGGCTGTGGCGGGTCAGAAGGCTCCCCTGTTGAGCGCGGTCGGAACGTCAGAACTGCAGGGACCAGGACCCGATCGTCCCGGTGTCGTTGGCCCAGTTGTCGGTCACGCGCAGCTTCCACGTGCCGTCGGCGGTCTCACTCGAGGCGTCGACGCGGTAGGTGGCCCGGACGTCGTCGGCGCTGTCGTTGCTGTCGTAGTTCTTCAGGAGGTGGACGGTTCCGTCGGGCGCGACGAGTTCGACCTTCAGGTCGCCGCGGTAGGTGTGCCGGATGTCCACGGTCACGGACAGGTCGGCGGGGGCCCTGCCGGTGACGCCGGTGACGGGGAGGGGCGATTCGATGGTGGCGTTGTCGCGGATCGGGTAGTCGTCGGTGTTCTCGAACTTCTTGCCGGTGGGCGGGGTGCTGTCGTCGCCGCCCGTGTGCAGGAGCTTGTTCGGGGAGCCGGTGCGCGGGTCGGTCACCTTGCCGGAGGTGGCGTCGGCGACCAGCTGGTCGCGGACCTGGGCCGGGGTCCACGCCGGGTGGGCGGCGAGCAGCAAGGCTGCGGCACCCGCGACGTGCGGGGAGGCCATGGAGGTGCCGCTCATCGTCTGCGAGGCGCTGTCACCGGCGTTGGACGAGGAGACGATGCTGTCGCCCGGGGCGAAGATGTCCAGGCAGGAGCCGTAGTTGGAGCCCTGCCCGTTGGACCAGCCGGTGGCGCGGGCGTCCCGGCTGTTGGTGGCGCCCACCGTGATGGCCGACGGGGTGGAGGACGGGGAGTACGAACACGAGTCGGCGTTGTTGTTCCCGGCCGCCACGACCCAGGCCACACCGGAGGATATGGAGGTGGCCACCGCGTCGTTGACGGACTGGGTCTTGCCGCCGCCGATGCTCATGTTGGCCACGGCCGGCTTGACCGCGTTCTTGGTGACCCAGTCGATCCCGGCGAGGACCGGGGCCCAGGTGTCGCCCGAGGTGCCCTGGCAGTTCAGCACGCGCACGCCGATCAGCTTGACGCCCTTGGCTACGCCGTACGCGCCACCGCCGACGGTCCCGGCGACGTGCGTGCCGTGCCCCTGGCAGTCGGAGGCGTTGGAGTCGTCGTCGATGAAGTCGTAGCCGCTCACCGCGCGGCCTCCGAAGTCGCGGTGGCTCATACGGATGCCGGTGTCGACGATGTACGCGTTCACGCCCGAGGCGGTCGTGTCGTACGTGTAGCTCTTGTCGACCGGCAGATCGCGCTGGTCGACGCGGTCCAGGCCCCAGGAGGGCGGGTTGGTCTGCGTGTCGACCGCGTAGGCGACGGCGTCGGCCTCCACGCGGGCCACCGTCGGGTCGGCGGCCAGTTCCTTCGCCTCCCCTTCCGTCATCCGCACGGCGAAGCCGCGCAGAGCGGCGGTGTACGTGTAGCGCAGGCTCCCCGCGTGCTCCTTCGCCAGGGCCTTCGCGGAGGCGGGCACGTCGGCGCGGGCCACCGAGTTCTTGAAGGTGACAATGTACGAGCCGTCGACGGCGCCGGGACGGTCCGCCCCGACGATGCGGCCTTCGCCGCCGCCCGGCGGCACGGGAGCGGCGACGGCGCCGGAGGTCGCGGCAACTCCCGCGAGCAGGGCGGTACTTGCGCCGACGGCGAGTACGCGCCGGACGACGCGAGCGTCGATCTTCATGGGTTCTCCTCGGGTACGGGGTGGGGGCTCTGCACCATGTGGGGGTGCCGGGTGCGCGAATAACGTCATGCACATGACAGCGAGCCATACGTGCGGTCAGGACGCGGGGATGAATGGGCTGGGACCGAGACGTACGAGGTGGCGTCGTCGGACGGGGCAGAGCTTCGGTCACGCGGAAGCGGCACAGCAATCCGTAGCGCTACCCAAAGAGTGGGAGGCGGGGCGGGGTTGCGGTCCGGACCTCTCGTCGTTCCGGGTGACGTTCGGGGCGCCGCACGGTCCGAAGACCGCCCTGACGGCGGGTGTCGGCATTCCGTAGGTGCTGGGCCCCTATTGCGACGTCGTACCAACGACGGGTAGACCACGGTTCAACGAACGCCGTGCACCGACGCGCAGCGTCCTCCTCGCCGAGGGCGGATTGCCCGGGGTGACGGCAGGCGAGAGGCGGAGCCGTGACCCGACGTTCCTTCGATACGGACCGTTCTTTCGATCCGGACCGTTCCTTCGATCCGGACCGTTCCTTCGATGCGGACCGTTCTTTCGACTCCGGTTGGGATGTAGAGGCAGCTGCCGCCGAGAGCGGCGGTTCCGGGGACGGTTCCGGCGGTCGGGACGAGGAGACCCGACGTCTGCGGGACGCCCTGCGCGCGGGTCCGGTCATCGCGGTGGTGCGGGGAGAGACCGGGACGGGCGTGTCCCGTCTGGTGGACGAGATCCTCGGTGAGACGGAGTTCGCCGGGTGGACACAGTTGCGCGGGACGTGCCCGGAGCCGAGGAGGGCGGAGTGGGGCGGCCTCGACGCCGACCGGGACGCTGCCGCGCCGAGGGGGGCGAATATTGCCGGGCCGAGTGAGGCTGCCGCGGGCAAGCCGCTCCACGCGACCAACGTAACCGCGCCCGGCAAGGCCGATGCCGCCGCACCCGGCGGCGCCGACATACCTGCGCCCGGCGAGGCCTACCTTGCCGCGTCGAGTGAGGCCACGATTGCCGACCCGCGCCGGGTCGCCGCAGCCGCACAGGTCGCTGCGGCGCCGCAAGTTCGGGGTGGCAGTGCGCCAACCCAGCCACCCCTCTCCCCCGCCGACGACGTCACGCACCTTCCGTCCGTCCCGCCGGGGTCGAGCACGCACACGTCCGTCGCCACCGTCGCAGCGCCACCCGTCGACAATGCCCTCGCCTACACCCCCGCTCCCATAGCGGACGCCCTCGCCGGGCTGCCGTGCCGTCCCGGCGGTCCGGCGTGGTCCCTGCCCGCCGTCGCCGGGATCGTGAGACTCCTCGTACCGGAGTTGGCCGAGCAGTTGCCGGAACCACCCGCGGCTGCGGCCGACCCTGCGTCGCGACGTGCGTTGTTGCCGCGTGCCGTCGCGGCATTGCTGGCGGGTCTGGGGGACGCCGTCCTGGTCGTCGAGGACGTCCACCACGCCGACCCCGCCACCCTCGCCCTGCTCCACCACCTGATGAGCGCGATGCCGCCCCGGCTGCGGCTGGTCGTCACCGAGGACGCCGCGCCCGGCCTGCCGCTCTTCGGGGTCGGCCTGGCGGTGCGGGCCCCGGTGGCGGAGATCGACGTCCGGCCCTGGACGTGCGGGGAGACGGAAGAGTTCGTACGCCGGTGGCTGCACGTCCACCGTCCGCAGCACGTCGAGGAGTTGCACGACCTGGTCGTCCTGGTGCACGAGTGGACCGGCGGCCTCCCGGAGGTCGCCGAGGCCCTGTTGCGGGCCGCCGAAGAACTGCTGCACGCTCGGGCAGAGGGCGGCCGACGCGCCCCCTTGGCCGCGGTCGACAACCGGAAGGTACGGGACATCGGGAGCGCCGGTCCACCGATGACGACAGGAGGGAACAGTCGTCGGGAGAGCGACGCACCGCACACGCGAACCGACAGCGCCGACGGCACCGACGGCACCGACGCCTACGGAACACACCGGGAGCCGACCGCCGTGGACGGCATCGGCTCGACGGAGACAGCCCCGGCACCCGTCGGCTGCGAAAGCGCGCTGCCCTCCGCGGACTCCGTGCTCGCGGCCGTGCGGTCCGTGGGCGTTCCGCCCCCGCTCCGGCGCGACTTCGCACTGCGGTACGCCCGCCTCGACGAGGACGCCCTGCGCATCGCCGAGGCGGCGGCGGTGCTCGGCCGCCCCGTGCCGGTCGCCGTGCTCGCCGAAGTGGGCGGCCTCGCCCCCGCCCGCGCCGGGGCGGCCGTGGAGACGTGCCTGCGACGGGCCGTGCTGCGGGCCGACGGCCCCCGCCCCGTCTTCCGCCATCCGCTGGACCGCCGCGCCGCGCTGGCCCGCATGCCCGGGCCCCGGCTGGCCCGGTTGAGTCTGCGCGCCGCGCGGGCCCTGCACCGGGGCGGTGACGGTCCGCTGCCGCTGGTCGACCTCGCCCGGCTGTACCGGGCGGCCGGGCGCGTACGCGAGGGGGTACGCTGCCTCGTCGCCGCGGCCGACCGGGCCGCCACGGCTGGCGACTACTCCACCGCGACCAGCCTCTACACGCGCGCCGTCGACGAGGACCCGCGCGCCGACGGCCGCATCCGCACCGCCGCGAAACTCGCGCGCACGGCCCAACTCGCCCGCGCCGACGGGCATGTGGTCGCCGCGGTACGGCGCGTACTCGACGAGGATGCCCCGCCGCCCCGGCTGCGCGGCGAGATCCGGCTGCACCTGAGCGTCGTGCTCCGCAACCAGAGCGGCGGGGCGCTGGACAGCCTGACCGAGGTGGCCCGTGCCATACCCGACCTCGAACTGACGGACCCGCAGACCGCCGCCCGCGCCATGGCGGTCGCCGCCATCCCGTCCATCAAGGGCTGGCACGTCGACCGTCATCTGCACTGGCTGGACCGGTGCGAGGCCCTCGACGGCGAGGTCACGGAGCCGGTCGCCCGCGCCGCCATCGCCGCGAACCGCGCGACCGCGCTGATGTTGCTCGGCGATCCCCGCGCCTGGGCCGCCGCGGACGCGCTGCGCGGTCCGGCAGCGACCGCCATGGAAGCCGCGCACCACGCGCGCGGCTGGACCAATCTGGCGCACGCGGCCACCGCACTCGGGTACGACGCGCGGGCCCGCGAGTTCCTCGCGCGAGCCGCCCACGGCCTCGCCGAGACCAGCAGCCCGTATCTGGAAGGGCTCACGCAGACCGCCCAGTTGGTGCTCGGCTGGCACGAGGGGCGGTGGGACGGGCTGCACGCCGCGGCCGACCGCACCACGCGGCTCTACGCGGAGATACCCGACCTGACCGCCGAGGCCATGCTGGTCCGTGGGCTGACCGGGCTGCACGTCCTCGGCGACGTCCCGCGAGCCCGTCGCGACCTTTCGGAGGCGGCCCGGACCACCCGTTACGACACCGGCGTCATCCTCACCGCCGCTGCCGCCGCCACAGCCCGTGTCCATCTGGAGGCGGGACGCCCCGGCCAGGCGTGCGAGGCGGTGGAGGAGGCCTTGCACCGCCTGGAGCGCACCGGCGGCTGGGTGTGGGCGGGCGAGGTGGCGCCCACTGCGGTGGAGGCCCTGTACGGCAGTGGACAGGGCGGGCGGGCCCGGCGGCTCGTCGCCGAGTTCGACGCGGCGACCGAGCGGCTGGACGCGCCCGCGGCCCGCGCCGCGCTGACCATGTGCCGGGCGCTGCTCGCCGAGGCCGACGAGCGGCCGGACGAGGCCGTCGGCCTGTGGGAGGACGCGGAGGTACGGTGGCGCGGGCTCGGCAGGTCCTTCGACGCCGCGCGGGCGGCCGAGGCCCGTGGGCGCTGCCTGCTCGATGTGCCCGGTGCGGCGCGGGACGTCGCTCTGGCGGCCGGTGTCATCCAGGACGTCGTCGAGGCCTACCGCGAACTGGGCGCGCGCTGGGACGTCGCGCGCTGTCAGCGGTTGCTGCGCCGCCACGACATCGTCACCACCCACCGCCGCGGCCGCCTCGGGTACGGCGACCAGCTCTCGCCCCGCGAGCAGGAAGTGGCTCAACTCGTCGTACAGGGGCGGGCGAACCGGGAGATCGCCGAGAGCCTGGTGCTGTCGACCCGGACCGTCGAGCACCATGTGGCGCGCATCATGCGGAAGTTGAACGTCGCGTCCCGGACCGGCATCGCCCTGGCCGGTCGTACGGGCGATGGCGGCTTTTCGGCCAGAGTCACGCGCGCCCGGGGCGTCCCATACGAACCACGGCCACAATGCACCTGAGAACTCCCCTGAGCACGCCGCGCTTCCCCCGCGCGATGCGGGGCGAACGGCCGGACTTCCCCGGCGACACATGCCCCTGAATCGAAGGAGGGCACTACCCTCATGCAACGGTTCACACGACTCTGTTCCGCCGTCGGACTCGCCGCGGCCGGAGTGCTGGTATCTGTTCCCGCTGCCCAGGCCTCCACGGCACCGGCCGCGACGGATGTGTCGATCACCGCGTACCAGGACTGCCCCGTCGGCTGGTTCTGCGCCTGGGAGGACGCGGGAGGGTGGGGCCGGATGGCGCGGTTCCAGGTGGGCTCCGACGATCTCCGCGACTTCGATCTGAACGACCAGATCTCCTCGGTGTGGAACAGGACCGGCAAGACGTTCTGCACATGGCTGAACATCAACCGCGACGGCGCGACGTGGCCGGTGGGGAACTGGCAGGGCAACACCTCCCAGTACAACCGCAACGACAACATCAGTTCGCTGCGGGTCGGTGCGTGCTGATCCAGCCTCCAGGCTGGCGGCCGCCGCGCGGAGGCACCGGTCACCGGGTGCGCAGGCAGCCGCCGTGCATCAGGTGCCCGGCTTGCGGCCGTAGACGAAGACGTCGTCGCCCTTGCGCAGCATGCTCCAGTACTTCGCGGCGTCCTTCTTCGTCATGTTGACGCATCCGTGGGAGCCCGGCGGGGCCCAGACGCTGATGCCGACCGAGTGGAACGCCTGGCCGCCGTCGAAGAACTGGCTGTACGGCATCGGCACGTGGTAAATGCTCGACACGTGGTCGATGTCGCGCCAGTAGACCTTCTTCAGGCCCGTGCGGGTCTCGTGGCCATTGCGGCCCGTGCGCACCGGCACCGGGCCGTATTTGAGGTTCTTGCCGTCCTGGATCCAGCTGATCTGAAGCGTCAGATCGACACAGGCAATGCGCCCCTTGTTGGTCGGGCACTTGCCCGCCTTGTTGGGATTGTTGCCCACCGCTTTCTGCTTGTTCATGAGGTTCATGACGCCCCAGGTGACGCTGCCCGCGTAACCGGCGTTCGGGGCGATCTGGTGTTTGGTCTGGAAGGCCTGAATGGCCTTGCAGTCAGCCGTCGACTGCCTGCCGTCCACCGGGCGGCCGAGGAACTTCTCCACCTGCTTTTGGTACGGGCCGGTCTGTGTCGAGCACGACGCTGCCTGAGCACTGCCAGAGCCGAGCGCCACCGTGAGCGGGGCCACCAACATGGTGATCCCCACGACCGCGGCTCCTCGTCTGCGTATGTCCCCCATTGCTGCCCACTCCTCGTTCGTCATTCGTCATTCGTCTGCGGGTCTGATCCCACCTGCTAGACCACGTACCTCCGGGGTTCGTTGTAGGGCTAATCGCCACAGGTGTGTAACAGCGTGCGTTTTGGGCTGAAGCCCGCCCTCCGGTGCCGAATCGGTGACGCAGGCCGGCGTCCACTGCTCGCCCACGAACGACGGCGGCCGCGCCTTCTATGAGGCCATCGGCATGCGGTCCGTGGCGATCGTCTATCAAGACGACCTGAACGGCGATCCACCAGCGTGAGGCGGGGCGCCGCGTGGGGGTTCCCGTCGCTGGCCCCGCGGTGGTCGTCGAGGACTGGCGGGACGGACTGGCGGAGGGTTATGTAGCGGACCGGGCATCGAAGTAGCGTCAGGACACATGGAGCTCTTCGCACTCTTCGGCCCGCCCGCGATCACACTCTTGCTCTTCGTCATCGCAGTGTTCCCGTACGGACTGTGGGTAATCAGGAAGAAGCCCACACGAACGGCCCGCCTGGCCGCGGTCGGAAGCGCAGCAGCTCTCGCCGCTTACGGTGCCGGCACCTTCTATGGTCTCGCCTACACGCACCCGCTCGACCTCTGCGCATCGAAGACCGGCAGTGGCGACTACATGGACGTCATGCGGGACTTCAGTTTGACGTCAGCGACCATCCACCACTTCCCCCCATCCGTTACCTGCCATTGGAGCAGCGGACACAGCACCAACGCTGTGTCGTTCTGGACCACGCCTCTGCTTTACGCAGGCCTGGCCTGCGCCATCGTCTGCTTCACCCTGCTCATCATCAACCGCTCCCAGTCTGAACTCCGCCACTGCGCTGAGTAGTTCAGCAGGAAGGTCGCGGAATTGTCCCGCCACAGGCGCGGTAAATCCGCGCTATTCCGGTTTGTCGACCATGAAGCTGGCGATCGCTCCCTTAACCCCTTGTTCGTTGGCTTGCACCAGTTGCGAAGTGACCACGAGCCCCGCTTGCTCCAGGAGTTCTGCAATGCGTTCAGCCGGCAGCCGATAGGACTCGAAGGGCGCCGGGTGGTCCCCATAGGCAAGGGTCCTGCGCAGATGCTCAGCCTTCCCAACACGGCAGACGAGCATCAGGTGCCCTCCGGGCGCCAGGGTGCGGTGGAACTCGGCGAACACGACCGGCAGCAACTCCGGCGGCGTGTGGTGAGTGGAGTAGTAGGCCAGAATGCCGCCGAGGTCGTGATCGCCGATCTCCAACGCGGTCATGGAGCCCACGGCAAACCGCAGGTGGGGATGGGCTTCCCGGGCCAGTTCGACCATCTTCGGCGACACGTCGATGCCGAATGCCGAGAGCCCCAGATCGGTCAGGTACGCGGTCACCTTGCCAGGACCGCACCCCACGTCCGCGACCGGTCCGCGGCCGGCTGCCTGCGCGAGTTCGGCGAACGCGGTCAGCATCGCCCGGGACAGCGGATCCAGTTCGGCAGGGGCCTTGACGCTTGCTGCGTAGTCCGCGGCCACGGTGTCGTACGACTCCCGGACCCCGGCGAGGTAGGCGGTGTCAGTCACCCCGCAAACCTAGCCGCAAGCTCACCCAGGAGGCAGCCACGGGCGCTCAGGGTGCCTGCTTGTAGGTTGGGCGAGTGTCTGATCAGAGCGAGATAGAGCAAATCGCTGCGGTGTGGGAGCGGCTTACTGGATGGCTTGCCGAATATGCGCCTGCCTCGCATGCCTCGTTGCTTCCACCGGCGGCTGCGGGCGCCGTCGGCGCCGCAGAGGGCCGTCTGACGCATGAGCTGGACTTCGCGTTCCCGCCCGAGCTGAAGGCTCTTTGGCAGATGTGCGGTGGTGTCCAGGACGTCGAGGTGCCGGGCAACGAGGGTGGCGCACTGTGGGCGGGCAAGTTCCTGCCTGGGGGGATCTTCCTTGCCCCCGAAGCCGCGCTCTGGCAGCGGTTGCGTTTCGGCCCGGGTGAGGACGATCCGTGGGACGGGGCTGACTTCGTATCGTTCCTCGACGGCGAGGAGGCAAGCGGCGCAGGCGAATGCGGCATGTACGTCTCGTACTCGACGGATCCGACCCTGCGGGGTGTTGGGGACTGGTCGACCACGACCGGACCGGATCTGTCACCCCCGGCCTGGCCGTCCGTGACCACCTACCTGGAGGCGGTCTGCGAGCTGCTCCAGACCGGTGGCGGGCCCCTGTTGGAACAGACAGGCAGGCGACAACCGGTGCTGGCACTGGGGTGCTTGGCGTGGATCGACTCCGATGACGGTCTGGAGGTTCCCTGGCGTCGTGTCCACCCTTCCCTCCACCCAGGCCGGGACCCAGTGTCGAAGACAACCGGCGGCACGGCGTAGAACTGCGGTAACAGGACCTCCGGGGCAGACAAGTTGGCTTCGCCACCCTCGTGCTGCACCGGAGGTCCTGCCTTCAGGCGCCCACTACGGCTGCCGTGCAGGTTCGCCAGTGATCGCCCACGACCGCCGCTGTTGGTGTCAGCCGGTGACGTCAGTGGGCACGGAGGCGGTCCCGGCAACCGGGTGGAAGTTGATCCGCTCGCGCACCACGGGGAAACCGGCCTTGGTGAAGTTCGCGGCCATGGGGAAGTTGCCCCGGTCCGTGGCGCCGGTCACGACCTCCGCGCCCTGTTCCACCAGGAAGTGGGTGCACTCGGCGAGGAGGTCGTAGGCGTAACCATGGCCGCGATGCTCCGGCAGGACGCCGATGAAAGCGACGGTCGGTCCGGAGGAGTTGTGCGCCGGGATGTGGATGCCAACCAGTTCGCCTTCCGGGGTGCGGGCGAGCTGCCACCATTCCCGCGGAGACGGGCACCAGTGGAAGAATTCCAGTTCCTCCCGCGCGGCCTGGTCGAGGCCGCCCTCCTCGATGGCCTTCAGCGCATGGGCGTCCAGCGTGGCCGCGTGGATGCGGCGCAGCGCGTCGAAGAAGACTGCGTCGTCGGGCTCGGGGCCGAAGACGAGGCGTCCGGGCCGTGCGGGCAGCCCGTGCTCCGGGGTCCAGCGGTACAGGAAGCGTTCCACCAGGAGTTCGTAGTCGGCAGCCCGGGCGGCGGCGAAGCGCGTCTCGGCCGCCGCGGCCAGGGCGGGATGCTCGCGCCAGTCGCCGGGCAGGTTGAGCTCGATTTCGACCCGCCACGGGGCAGAGCGCAGGAGTTCCGCCCCCGCCTCGACCTCGCCCTCGGCGACGTCGAACCAGTTGAGGTTGATGGGTTCCTCGTCATCGGGACCGCCCCACCAGGCGCCGCGGGCGACGACGGTGCCGTCGCGCAGGGCCACTCGCTTCCACTGGGGGCGGTGCGTGGTCCGCTGGTGCGCGGCACGGGCGTTCAACGGGTCGGGGTGTGCGTCGAACAGATGGGCGTCGCTCTCGTCGAGCACGCGGATGACCGTATCGGTCATGGGTTCCTCCGGGATGCGTAAGGCAGAAGCGCTCCCGGTCGGATCATCGGATCAGAGGTGCCACACCGGAGTAGCGGGGAGGGAGCGCTGGATGGTTGAGAACTGCACGGCACTCGCCTCCTTCCGTTCGTCTCACGCGGCGTGGTCCGGGGCCAGACGCTACTTGAACACCGCCGGGTCCGTCCACGGAATTTGCGCACCGTGCCGACGAAGCCCCTGGCCTCGCCGTCTCACTTGGTTTGCGGCTGATGGGGCAGAAACGCGAAAGCGCCGCCCAACCGGACGAAATCACCTGCCCAGGCAACCGGTTCGACCAGAACCGCCCTCACGATCGACAGGACTGCGATCACGGGCCCGGCGCGAGGAGAGAGACGACCTCCTCGGCGCAGTGAGCCGGTGTCTCCAGGCGCGCCCACGAACCGTCCCGGAAGAGGATCGTGAAGTCGGACTCGGCCATACTGAAACGCTTGACCTCCGCCCCCGCGATCTCCTTCAACGGCATCGACCACAACACGGCCTCAGACCCCGGGACCTTCTCGCCGCCGCCCCACTCGATGAACCGATTGCCCCGTGCGGTGTCTTCGTACGAGGTGATGCGCACGAGCCCGTCGGCCGCGTCCACTTCCAGCTCGGTCACCACGCGCATGGGCCGCCGGGAGGGATCGAGCTGCCAGGGCAGCGTGCGCGCGGCCTCACCCGTACCCGCCCACATGACGGGAAAGTCGTCGACCTCGTTCGCCCGGTCTTCCAACGGTCCGCGCTTGTCGGGCGCCGAATAGCCGCCCAGGGCGTCGGCGAGGATGTGCAGCGGCAGCATCAGGAGCGCGGTGACGACGTTGAGGACATGCCGTCCCACCCTGCCGAGGAACCCGCGGACCTTGAACGGCTTGCCAACGGGCCAGCCGGGCAGGTCGGCCTCTATGTCGTTGCGGTCCCGGTCGCGGAAGGATCGCCGTTTCTCCACCGACGCGGCCGTGCCGCTGGCGAACTCGACCTTGTAGCGCTCCGGTTCCTTCTCCTGGCGGTCGTCCACGTCGGCATTCTCCTGTACGGCTCGTCACAACCACGTACTCGCGGGTCGCCGCGGCGTGCTCGGCGTGCGCGGTGAAGGTCCAGCTCATCCAGCCCGGCAAGCAACCCACCGGCAGTGTCAGCTGACGATCTGGTCGCCATCGGGCACGTCCTCGACCGTGACCGTGCCGCGGGGCTGGGCGAGTCCCTGCGACACCGACCGGGCGATCCCGTCCAGGTCCTGGCCGGTCGGGACCGGCGGCTGCTCGCCGTCGCCGTAGCTTTCGATCGCCTTCACGAAGTAGCTGGGATGCCAGGCACCCACTGCCCCTCTGACCTCGACCGCGAACACGGGTCGGTCACCGACGCGGTCCTTGAGCGCGGCCAGGATCTGGTCCGAACGCAGTTCACCCGGTACTTGGAACAGGCTGGCGTGCGCCCCGACGAGGCCGCCGTCCTTCAGGCGCACGGTCACCGTGAGGCAGCTTGTGACACTTGGATACGTGATCACACCGCCCTGCGCCACCTCCTTGACCTGGCCTTCCGTGATCGTCGCCCGGTCGGGGGCCACGAGCGGGCTCGCCGCGCGCGGTCCCGCTCCGGCGTGCTCCTGGGTCCGGATCTGGGGCTGGGCTTGCGTGTGGGCCTGGGCCACGGTGCCGGAGCCGAGTTGCAGGGCCAGTAGTGCCACCGGCAGGACCACGGCGCATACCGCGGCGCCCCTGCCCGTTCGCCGGCCTGTCGTCGTGGCGGCTCGGCGCGCGGCGTGGTCGAGGGGCTGGTGCGGTGTCACGGGTTCTCCAGAGGTGTGGCTACGACGGCCCGTCGGCGGCATTCGCGGTCGCCGACTGTTCGATCACTGTACTCAGCGGTCATGACGCGGAAGTCCGTCCGCCTGAATGGAGCAACTGACCGATTTGATCACCGCAGGGTCGGGTAGCAGGGCGTCATGGTCACCGACAGCACCGTTCCCCCGGGAGGCTACGTGCCGCCCGCCGTCGACGTCCGCGCTCTCGCCGAGCTGCTGGACGGCGAGTACTCCGAGGTCCGCACTCTGGTGCGGGCCAATCTGGCGACGTACGCGGGCGTGCTGGACGAAGCGGAAGAGCTCGGCTTCGACGAGTTCCGTGAGCGTGTGCGGGACGTCGTCGTCGAGATGGCTGCAACGGGGCAGACCGGCATGGGCTTCCCGAAGAAGTACGGCGGGGGCGGTGACGTCGGCGCGTCGATCGCCGCGTTCGAGACGCTCGCATTCGGCGATCTCTCGGTGCTGGTGAAGGTCGGCGTGCAGTTCGGGCTCTTCGGCGGCGCGATCCTGCAGCTCGGCACGGAGCGACACCACGAGGCGTATCTGCCGCGTCTGATCACCGGGGAGCTGATGGGCTGCTTCGCGATGACCGAGACCGGCCACGGCTCCAACGTCCAGGCCCTCGGCACCGTGGCCCGGTACGACGCCGACAGCGGGCAGTTCGTCATCACCACCCATGGCGACGCGGCGCGCAAGGACTACATCGGCAACGCGGCCCGCCACGCCGAGCTGGCGGTCGTCTTCGCCCAGCTGGAGGTGGGCCGGGAGCACAAGGGCGTGCACGCTTTCGTCGTGCCGGTCCGCGTGGACGGTGCGGTGGCCCCCGGCGTCCGGATCGAGGACGACGGTCGCAAGATGGGCCTCAACGGCGTCGACAACGGCCGGATCTGGTTCGACGGTGTGCGCGTGCCCCGCGAGGCGCTGCTCAACCGGTTCGCCGACGTGACCCCGGAAGGGGTCTACGAGAGCCCGATCGACAACCCCGACCGCCGTTTCTTCACCATGCTCGGCACGCTGGTCCAGGGGCGGGTGAGCGTCGCGGGCGGCGCCATCAACGCGAGCAAGGTGGCTCTGACGATCGCCACCAAGTACGCCAACCGCCGTCGGCAGTTCGAGGCGGCATCGGACGGCGAGGAGCAGGTGCTCCTCGACTACGGCATGCACCAGCGCCGCCTGCTGCCGCTCATCGCACGCACGTACGCGCTGCACTTCGCCCAGGACGTCGTGCGCACGCAGCTGCACGAGGTGTTCTCGGGCCTCGACGACGACGAGCGCGCACGGCGTGAACTGGAGGCACGGGCCGCGGGCACCAAGGCCCTCGGCACCTGGCACGCCACGCGCACGATCCAGGAGTGCCGCGAGGCCTGCGGAGGCGCCGGTTATCTCGCCGTCAACCGGTTCGCCGCCCTGAAGGCCGACAGCGACGTCTTCACGACGTTCGAGGGCGACAACCACGTGCTGCTGCAGATGGTGGCGAAGGGGCTGCTGACGCACTACGCGAGCGAGTTCGAGAACATGGACCAGCTCGGCATGGTCCGGTACGTCACGGGCCTCGCCGTCGACACGGTCATCGAGAAGACCTCCGCCCACAAGCTGCTCGAACGGGTACGCGACCTGTTGCCCGGTGGCGACGAGTGGGACCAGGAAGCGGGCCTCTTCGACTCGGAGTACCAGCTCGCCATGCTCCGCTTCCGCGAGGAGCACATGCTCGCCGGTCTGGCGCGTCGGCTCAAGCGCGGGGTGGACCAGGGGAAGCATCCGGGCGTCGTCTTCTCGCAGGTGCAGGACCACGTCATCGCGGTGGCCCACGCGCACGTCGAGCGGCTCGTGCTCGAAGCGTTCGTCGACAAGGTGCGGCACCTGCCCGACGGGAGCGGCGACGGCGGCAGCGAAGGGGAGAACGGCGGGGAGAACAAGGCCGCGCTGGCCCTGCTGTGCGACCTTTTCGCCCTCTCCACCATCGAGGCGGACCGCGCCTGGTTCATGGAGCACGGACGGCTGACGGTCCAGCGTTCCAAGGCGATCCACCGCGAGGTGAACGACCTGTGCCGGAGGGTCCGGCCGATCGCGGGCGACCTCGTCGACGCCTGGAACGTCCCGCCGCAGATGCTCCGCTCCCCCGACCTCCTGGGGTGACCGCGCAGTACGGCCGCGCCTCCGACATCGTTGTCGAAGGCGCGGCTTGTACGCGGGCGTACCGCTCTACGGGATGCGCCGTGCCGTCGCTCTACCGCTTATAGACAGCGTCACTGCCGTACAGCTCCCTCGTGAACGCGGAGACGTCCGCGCTGCGATCGTTGCCGTCGAGGTTGTACGTCAGATAGACGCCGTACCCCTCGCTCACCGTGCGGCGGGCAAGGCTCGCGACCGTGCTCTGCGAGGTCCCGCCGATCTCGACGGCCGCCGGGGACAGCTTCGACTTGGGCAGGGAGATGCCGGGAACCTGCCAGGTGCCGTAGTACGGGTTCCAGGCGTAGTTGAACTTGGACGAGATGTCGACGCCGCCGTAGGACAGGCGCGACGCGGCTGGTCCGATGTTGTAGAGACTGACGATCTTGTCCGGCATGTTCGCGCGCAACGCCGTCACCAGGTGCACGAACGAGCTCGCGTTGGGCTGGCCGGTGCCGTTGTTGCCGTACTCGGCGTACTCGTCGTCGAAGTCGATGCCGTCGAGGCGGTACTTGCTCACGGTGTCCGACAGCTGCTTCGCGAACGTCGAAGCCGCCTGCTGGGACGGGAAGTTGGCGAACCCGGCGCCCTGGTGGTTGCCGAGCACCGAGAGGACGACCTTGATGCCCTTGTCCTGCAGCGGCCGTATCTCCGTCGCGGCGTTGTCGAGGACACGCTGCACGTTCTCGTTGAAGTGCAGGTACGCCGCCTTCTTGCTCGTGTCGTAGTTGATGTTCGCCGCGAAGATCACGGCGACGTCGAAGGCGTTGCCGCCGCCGTTGGCGAGGCTGTACTTGCCGACGTTCAGCATGCTGTTGTTGTTCACCTCGACGTACGCCACCGAGGTCGGCCCCTGTTTCTTGGGCGCCGGGGCAGGGGCGGGGGCCGCCGCCGCATCGGTCGTGGCAGTCATGGCGGTCGTACCGAGGGTGAGGGCCGCGACGGCCGAGAGCGCGAGTGCGGCGGTCCGCACTCTGCTCCTTGCCTTGCTCCGTGCCAGAGTGAACATCGTTGATCGGTCTCCCATCACGTGGGGCGGCGCCCGACCTGTTCGAAACGCCGTGTGAGCCCTCCGAGTTTTCCGCTCATGTGACCGAATCCGAAGATTCATACGCGATTTCTTCACGACTCCCACGCACCTTGCGTCTCAGACTCCCCCCCGACCTCGGGACTGGCAGGGCGGCGGCACGTCCGGCCTGGCTACAGTCGCCCCATGCCCCCGCACGCCAAGAAGCACCATTTCGTCCCCCAGTTCCTGCTCCACCACTTTGCGGGTCCCAAGGGGAAGCTGATCGTCCACCAGGTGATGAGCGAGCGGCGATTCGGCTCGGCCGTCCGCGACCTCGGCCACCGCAACTTCGGCCACTCGATCTACCGCCCGGGGCACGAACCCGACCACGTGTCGATGGAGGAGGCCATGGGGAAGATCGAGGGCGAGGCGGCCACCGTCGTCAGGGAACTGGTACAGGGCAGGGAGCGCGCAGTACCCGCCCACGCCCGCAGCGCCCTGGCCTGGTTCCTGGCCCTCCAGTGGCAGCGCAGCCGTTTCCTGATGCACGTGACGGGCAAGGCGATCGACGTCGAGGACGAGGATGAGGACGAAGACAAGGAGCAGTTCCAGACGAGCATGATGGGGTTCGTCTCCATGTACGTGATCGATCCATGGCAGCTGCGTCACGACGACGACGCGTACTACAAGGACCAGTGGAATCACCTCGTCTCCACTCTGCTGTCCAGTGACATGCACTGGTCCTGCTACCGCCCCCGGGGAGGAGGGCTCCTGATCGGTGACAACTCGGTCTGTTTCTCCGGTGTGGTGGGTGACCCGCCGGAGGGCATTCCGCCCGGCTTCTTCGACCATGGCGTCGGGACCGGGTTCCACAACTTCCGGCGCCTGACGCTGCCGCTGGGCAGCAGGCTCGCCCTGATCATCTCCCGTGACCCCCAGGACGCAGCGCGACTGAGCGCCGCGGACATCAACCGCTACAGCGTCTTCAACAGCCGTGAATTCGTGGCGCACGCTCCGGACTGGGCCACGTCCCATCCGGACCTCGCTCGCGAGCTTCCTCAACTGCTCGAGCAGCAGCGCCTGCTCGCGCCCGCCTTCTTGCAGGGATACGCCCCCGGCGGCCGTGACTAGCCGCCGGACTGGGGTGATTCGGGGTGGCTTCGCTGCCGATCGCCTGCCACCCCCCCCCATTACCCGGAAGGTAATCGACCATCGTGCGGCCGAGCGGCAGTCTTGAGTCATCGCACCGCAAGACGCCAACCACCTCACAGGAGGCTGACCCGCCATGACCGCACACGACACCGCCGTCTACCAGACCGCCGTCGCCAGATACTTCGAGGCCTGGAACGTGGAGGGCACCGACAACATCAACAAGGCCGTGGCCGCAGCCTGGACCGAGGACGGCAGCTACACGGACCCGCTGGCCGACGTCTCCGGACACGAGGGCATCGCTGCCGTGATCAACGCAGCCCACGAGCAGTTCCCCGGCTTTGAGTTCCGCCAGACCGGCACCATCGACGGGCACCACGACATCGCGCGCTTCACCTGGGAGCTGGTGTCGCTCGCGGACGGATCCGCGCCCGTCGCCGGTTTCGACGTCGTCACTCTGGCCGACGACGGCCGGATCCGTACCGTTCACGGATTCCTGGACCGCGTCCCCTCAGCCTGAAGCTTCGTCTCGCCGCGTGCGAGGGCGCCCTGAGCATCAGCGGCCGATGGTGATCTCGAGGCGCACGGAGGGGGATCGTCGCCGTGTCGACCATCGGCACGAACAAGGCCACCGCCGGTTTCGTCGCCGCCCGGCAGGTGCACGAGACAGCCACCCTGTCCAGCCCGCTGCCCGCCCAGCTCACACGCCGAGCTCGCTGGCCCCACGTTCCGGGAATGGCAAGCTCGCTCACAGGTCGGCCCTCAGACTCCCCCCTCGTTCTCGAACGTCCGCAGCAGATCCGCCGCGACACTCACCGCGATCGTCGCGGGCTCCTTGCCGGTGATGTCGGTCAGTCCGATCGGGGTCTGGATCCGGTCGATGGCGGCGTCGTCGTGTCCGCCCTCGGTGGCAAGGCGCTTGCGGAACCGTGCCCACTTGGCCGCCGACCCGATCAGCCCGACGGAGCCGAGGTGGGTGGTGCGCAAGGCGGCGTCGCAGAGGGCCGCGTCCTCGGCGTGGTCGTGGGTCATGATCAGGATGTGGGTGCCGCGCGGCAGGTCTTCGAGGATCTCCTCGGGCAGCAGGGGCGTGTGATGCACGTGGAGCTGCGCCACCGAGTCCGAGAGTGCGTCGAGCCGCTTGTCTGTGAGCATGTCCGAGCGGCTGTCGATCAGATGCAGGTCGAGATCCTGGCGGGCCAGGATGCGCGCCAGTTCCAGCCCGACGTGTCCCACGCCGAAGATCGCCACCGCCCGTACCACCGGCAGTGGTTCGAGCAGGACCGAGACCGTGCCGCCGCAGCACTGCACGCCGTGCTGGTTGGTCACTTTGTCGTTCAGGGCGAAATCCATCAGTTCCGGCTCCGCCTTGGCCGCGGTGAGCATCTCTCGTGCGCGGTCGATGGCGACGGCCTCCACGTTGCCGCCGCCGATCGAGCCCCATGCCTCGCTGTGTCCGACGACGAGCTTGGCTCCGGCGTCGCGCGGGGCATGGCCGCGCACGGTCGCGACGGTCACCAGCACGCCGGACTCCCGGCGTGCCCGCAACCGCGCGACCGCGGCGATCCACGTCATGTCAGGCACCGTTGAACGCGGCCGTGTCGGCCCGTTCCCGGTCCTCGGTGGCCTGTGCGGGCTCGAGCTGGCCGTTGGCCGACGACTCGCCGATCGCGTGGCCGTTCTGGTCGCGGGTGGTCCGGTCGTGACCGTTCCGGCCGGGGCTCTGCTGGGGAGCGCCGCCGCGGCGTGCCTCCTCGATCGCCCAGAACACCGCTTCCGGCGTCGCCGGTGAGGCCAGCTCGACGCTGATGCCGCTCGGTCCGAACGCCGCGGCCGCCTGCCGCAGTGCCTCACGCACCGAGAACGCCAGCATCAGTGGCGGCTCGCCCACCGCCTTGGAGCCGTAGACCGCGCCCTCCTCGGTGGCGCGCTCCAGCAGCGTGACGTTGAACTCCTCCGGCATCTCGGAGAAGCTCGGCAGCTTGTACGTGCTCGCCGCCTGGGTCTGCAGCCTGCCGCGGTGGGGGCCGTCACTGGTGTCCCAGCGCAGGTCCTCCAGCGTCAGCCAGCCCGCGCCCTGGACGAAGCCGCCCTCGACCTGACCGATGTCGATCATCGGCGAGAGGCTGTCGCCGACGTCGTGCACGATGTCCACGCGCCGGATCCGGTAGGCGCCGGTGAAGCCGTCGACCTCCACCTCGGTCGCGGCGGCTCCGTGCGCGAAGTACTTGAACGGCGAACCCCGGAACGACTTCGCGTCCCAGTGCAGGCCCTCGGTCCGGTAGAAGCCCGCGGCCGACAGCTGGACCCGCTGGAAGTACGCGGTGCGCACCAGGTCGTCCCAGGCCACCTCCTTGTCGCTGCCCAGGGAGCGTGCGACGCCCTCGACGATGCGTACGTCCGACGCGTTCGCGCCCAGCTGGGTGGCGGCCACCTGGAGCAGGCGCTCGCGCAGTTGCTCGCAGGCGTTCTTGATCGCCCCGCCGTTGAGGTCGGCGCCTGCGCTTGCGGCGGTGGCTGAGGTGTTGGGCACCTTGTCGGTACGCGTCGGAGCGAGGCGCACCTTCCGCAGCGGGATGCCGAGCGTGGTCGCGGCCACCTGCATCATCTTGGTGTGCAGGCCCTGGCCCATCTCGGTGCCGCCGTGGTTGATCAGGACCGAGCCGTCCTTGTAGATCAGCACCAGCGCGCCGCCCTGGTTGAAGGCGGTGAGGTTGAAGGAGATGCCGAACTTGATGCCGGTGATCGCGACGGCCCGCTTGTTGTGCGGGTGCGCGGCGTTGAACGCGGCGATCTCGCGTTTGCGGTCGGCGATACCGGCGTCCTTGTGCACCTGCTGCCAGACCGTGGCGATCCGCTCGGCCTGTGTGACGGGCTGTCCGTATGGGGTCGTCTGGCCCTGTCCGGGCTGGTAGAAGTTGCGTTCCCGCAGCTCCATGGGGTCCAGGCCGAGCATCGGTGCGCAGCGGCCCAGGATGTCCTCGATCACCAGCATGCCCTGGGGGCCGCCGAAGCCGCGGAAGGCGGTGTTGGAGACGGTGTTGGTCCTGGCGATGAGGCCCGCCACGCGTGCGTTGGGGAGCCAGTAGGTGTTGTCGATGTGGCACAGCGCGCGGGCGAGGACGGGTTCGGAGAGGTCCAGGCTCCAGCCGCCGTCGGCGACGAGGGTGGCGTCCAGGGCCTGGATACGTCCCTCCGCGTCGAAGCCGATCTTCCATGTGGCGTGGAATCCGTGCCGTTTGCCGGACATGGTCAGGTCCTGGGTCCGGTTGAGCCGGAAGCGGACCGGGCGGCCGGTGAGCTTGGCGCCGAGCGCGGCGATGGCCGCGAACCCGTGCGGCTGCATTTCCTTGCCGCCGAAGCCGCCGCCCATGCGCAGGCACTGCACGGTCACTTCGTGGGCGGGGACGCCGAGCACGTGCGAGACGATCTCCTGCGTCTCCGAGGGGTGCTGGGTGCTGCTCTGGATGAACACCTGCCCGTTCTCGTCGATCTGGGCCAGCGCCGCATGGGTCTCGAGGTAGAAGTGCTCCTGTCCGGCGAACTGGAACTCGCCGCTGAGCACGTGTGCGGAGTCGGCGAAGCCCGCGTCGATGTCGCCGGTCTCCATCAGGGGCCGGGCGCCGTGGTAGCTGTCGGCCTCGATCGCTTCCTGGAGTGTGACCAGGGAGGGCAGTTCGTCCAGGTCCACCTGGACGGCCGCCGCGCCGAGCCGGGCTGCTTCCAGGGTCTCGGCCAGCACCCAGGCGACCGCGTGGCCGTGGAACATGACCTCGTCGGGGAAGAGCGGTTCGTCGTGCTTCATGCCCGCGTCGTTGACGCCGGGCACGTCGGCGCCGGTCAGCACGCGGATCACGCCGGGCACGGCGAGCGCGGGCGCGGTGTGCAGCGCGGTGATCCTGCCGCGGGCCTTCATGACCTGTACCGGGTACGCGTGCAGTACGTCCTTGGTGCGCTGGACCAGGTCGTCGGTGTAGAGGGCGCTGCCGGTGACGTGCTGGACGGCACTCTCGTGCGGCATGGAGACGCCGACGACGGGCTTTTCGGGACGCTCGGACAGATGACTCATGACGACACCGCCTCGGTGGTTTGTGCGTGCAGCTTGAGCAGGCTCTGGCCGAGCATCGCGGAGCGGTAGAGGGCGCTGGCGCGATGATCGCTCATCGGGGTGCCCTCCCCGCGCAGCACCCGGGCCGCGGCCTCGACCGTCTCGGCCGACCACGGCTTGCCCTCGAGGGCGGCCTCGGTGGCGAGGGAGCGGATGGGCGTTGCGGCCACGCCGCCCAGGCCGATGCGTGCCCTGCGTACGATCCCGTCCTCGACGTCGAGCGCGAAGGCGACCGCGACGCTGGAGATGTCGTCGAAACGCCGCTTGGCGATCTTGTGGAACGCCGTGACCGGCGACAGTGGCAGTGGGATGCGGACCGCCCGGATCAGCTCACCGGGGCGGCGGACGCTCTGCCGGTATCCGGTGAAGTAGTCCGCGAGCGGGACCACGCGCTCGCCGTCGGCGTCGGCGAGCACCAGCGACGCGTCGAGCGCGAGCAGCACCGGCGGGCTGTCGCCGATGGGCGAGCCGGTGCCCAGGTTGCCGCCGAGGGTGGCGCCGTTGCGGATGAGCCGGGATGCGAACTGCGGGAAGAGCTCGGCGAGCAGCGGGACGTCTCCGTCCAGGCGGCGCTCGATCTCCGTGAGCGTCAGCGCCGCCCCGATCTCGACGTGGTCGGACTCGACGCGCAGCTCCCGCAGTTCGGGCAGCCGGTCGACGGCGACCACGCAATCGGCCCGGCGGGAGCGGATGTTGACTTCGACGCCCCAGTCGGTGGAACCGGCGACCACGACGGCGTCGGGCCGCTCACGCAGCAGCTGCAACGTCTCGTTCAGGGTGTTCTTCCGCAGGAACGTACAGCCGTCCTGGGTGTACTCCGTGGTGACGGGCACGGGCGGAGCCTGCTCGCGGCGCGCGGCCAGCGGGTCGTCCTCGGTGGGCGCGCCGACGGCGAACGCGGCGTCGCGGATGGGGCGGTAGCCGGTGCAGCGGCACAGGTTTCCACTCAGCGCGTGCAGGTCGAAGCCGTTCGGCCCGTGCTCGGGGTCCGCACTCGCGTCCGCCTCCGCACCATGGCCGGTTGCCGCGCCGCCGCCCTCTTCCGCACCGGTTCCGGCGTGCTCGCAGCGGCCCGGGCGGTAGTACTCCGCGGCCATGCTGCAGACGAATCCCGGTGTGCAGTAGCCGCATTGGGAGCCGCCACGGACCGCCATCTCCTCCTGTACGGGGTGCAGGGCGGGCATCGCACCTGGTTCACCGGCCGTGGCGAGCCCTTCGGAGGTGATGATCTCCTGGCCGTCGAGTGCGGCGGCCGGGACCAGGCAGGCGTTGACCGCGACCCAGTCGGTGGGTTTGTGCACTCCGGGCTTGGCCACCATGACCGAGCAGGCCCCGCACTCACCCTCGGCACAGCCCTCCTTGGTGCCGGTGAGGCCGCGCTCGCGCAGGAAGTCCAGCGCAGTGGTGTGGGGTGTGGCGGGCGAGAGCGGCACCTCTTTCCCGTTGACCGTGATCCGTGCCTCTGCCCCGCCGGGCAGCTGTTCCGGTGCGTGATCGGTCGATGTCATGTTCGCCAATTTCAGGCAGCTTTCTGTGTTCAGACGCGCCTCGTGAGAGAAACGGGCGCGGGAGGGCACGGGACAGCGACGTGCCGAAAAGTGGTGGAAAGAAGACCGGAAAGTGCCGCAGAGCGGCCCATCAGGACGGCGTACTCAGCAGCCGTGCGCGATCCGGCCCGGGGCCCAGGCAGTGCACTGGGCGAGGCGACCGAGGTCAGAGCTGATGTACATCTGCTGGTCGCCTCCCTTCGATGCCATGGGTCAGTGTCATCGCAAGGTAGTGACTTGCTTCACGCAGGTCAAGGGGGTGCCATCGGTGGCGGGTGCGGCACGGCGACACCTCTCGACCTGCTCAGTACGCCGTGCCGCTCAAAGCACTGTCGTCAAACGCCCTTCAGCACACGATCAAGTGCCGCCCGGCCTACAGGTCCCCAGTTCGGCTTGCCGCCAGGAAGGCCCCGATCTCCGTTCTGTCCCATGAGCATCAGGAAGAGGCTTTTCACAGCAGCCAGCCCGCGGGCGCGCTGGATCGCCGCCTCGTCTGCATGCTCGTACGCATCGAAGAACCGTGCGGCCATGCCCGCGGGCAGCAACACCCATGCGGCGGCAAGGTCCCACGCCGGGTCACCGGCGAACAGGTCACCGAAGTCGACGATGCCCGAGAGCGTTCCGTCCGAGACGACGACGTTCGCCGGATGGAGGTCGCCGTGTACCCACACCGGCGGGCCCTCCCATGCGTGGGCTGCGACGGCGTCGTCCCAGACCGCCCGGACGTCGGCAGCGATGTCGTCGAGGGCAACGGCCTGGAGGAAATTCTCGAAGCCGTCCGTGCAGTTCCTGGGATGGGCGCCGCGGTCCGTGGCGGTCGGCGCCTCGGCGGGCGCCTCCACATGGAGCGCCCGGAGGAAGCCCGCCAGGGTGTCGGCCGCGTGGGCGCCGCGGGTGATCGCGCCATGGTCCAGTGGCTCACCGGCAACCCACGTCATCACGGTCCAGTGCTTGGGAAAACGCACGGACGGCTCGCCGAACCGCACCGGGGTCGGCACAGGGAGCGGCAGGTGCGGGGCCAGCACTGGCAGCCACCGACGCTCCTTGAGCTGGAGCTCCGGGGTGGGGTCCATGCGCTGCATCCGCACGGCCAACTCGTCCCCCAGGCGCCACATTTGGTTGCCCCAGCCGCCCGGCACCTCGCGGATGGCCAGCCCCGCAAGGTCTGGATGTTGCTCCTGCAGCAAGTCGCGGACCAGGTCTGCGGTGATCTCGATCTCGGTGTCGGTCATGCGAAGTCACAGTACTGAGGCGGCACCGGGCCGTACCCACGCGGTATGCCGGGTCAGCGGTCCGCGAGCTGGTTGTTGCGGTCGATCTCCGGCATGTGCGTCTCGGCCCAGACCCGTAGGGCGGCGAGCGGTTCTTCGAGGGACAGGCCGAGCTCGGTGAGCCGGTAGTGGACGGCGGGCGGCACGGTGGGTTCCACGCGGCGCGCGACCAGGCCGTCGCGGACGAGGCTCTGCAGGGTGACGGACAGCATCTTCTGTGAGATGCCCGGGATACGGCGCCGCAGTTCCGCGAAACGGATCTCTCCCGGAGCCTCCTCGGCCAGCACCTTGACCGTCATCGACGTCCACTTGGTGCCGATACGGTCGAGCAACTGGCGGGTCGGGCAGAGCGGATCCAGCAGGTCCCCGCGCTCACCGGGTTGCTGGTCACGTCCGCCGGGACTCGACGTGGTCACCTGGGGCTCACCACCTGAAGAGAAAGTGCCGTCTTGGGCAGACCAGGTTAGTTCCCTAGCGTGACCTGGTCACCATCACTCACCACGTATCTGGAGTCCCTTCATGCCCGAGCTGCCCGAGCCCCCCGAGCTGCGACGCGTCCTCGCCAACGGTGTCGAACTGAACGTCGCCCTCGCCGGATCGGGCCCGGCCGTCCTGCTGCTGCACGGCTTCCCGCACACCTGGGAACTGTGGACGGACGTCATGGCCGACCTGTCCAACCGCTACCGCGTCATCGCGCCGGACCTGCGCGGGTTCGGCGCAAGCAGCCGGGCCGCCGCCGGGTACGACGCGGGCACCCTGGCCGAGGACGCCGCGGCGCTCCTCACCGCGCTCGACGTGTCCTCGGCCTCGGTGGTGGGCATCGACGCGGGCACCGCACCGGCCTTCCTCCTCGCCCTGCGCCGCCCCGGTCTCGTCCGGCGCCTGGTCGTCATGGAGTCCCTGCTGGGCAGGCTGCCCGGCGCCGGGGACTTCCTCGCCGACGGACCGCCGTGGTGGTTCGGCTTCCACACCGCCGCGCCCGGCCTCGCCGAAACCGTGCTGGAGGGCCACGAGGCCGCCTACGTCGACTGGTTTCTGCGTGCCGGGACGCTCGGCGAGGGGGTGCGCCCCGCCCTCCGGGACGCCTTCGTCCGCGCATACACCGGCCGCGAGGCGCTGAGCCGCGCGTTCTCGTACTACCGGGCGCTGCCCGAGAGCGCGGCACAGATCGAGCAGGCGGTCGCCACAGCCCGCCTGACGGTGCCGACGATGGCGCTGGGCGCCCACCCCGTCGGCGCGGCACTGGAACGCCAACTCCGCCCGGTCACCGACGACCTCACGGGCCACGTCATCGAAGACTGCGGCCACATCATCCCCCTGCACCGTCCGCACGCCCTGCTCAAACTGCTGCGTCCCTTCCTGACCGGCGAGGACAGGAAAGCAGCGTGACTGTACGCCCACCCAGCGCCGGACAGAGAAAAACCGACACCCCATAGACTCGAGAACAGACCCACATCGCGGTTTTGAACGCCAAGATTCTTCTCAAGATCGACGGGGGTATCAGGATGATCTATGCACTGCTGGGCAGGCCCGAGAAGCATTCGGGTGGGATCAGGAACTGCCCATGACTTCCATGGTCGGGCGCGACATCGACCTGCTGAACCTCTCCCTTCAACTCCGGCAGCACAGCGGCCGGTTGTTCACACTCGTCGGGCCCGGTGGCGTCGGCAAGAGCTGTCTTGCCGAGGCCGCGGTGGCCGATGCCGCGCTGTCCGTCGTACGCCATGTGGACGCACACGGCGTGGCGGCCGCTCAAGCGCTGGCCGAGGCGGAGGACATTCCCTCGCTGTCGGCCGAGGCCTGGCTGGTCCTCGACGGCTTCGAAGACGGGTTCGAAGGCGGCTTCGAACCGTCGGGGGGCACCGCGCCCGCCATGGTCGACGCGTTCCTCGACGAGCGGCCACTGCTGCGGATTCTGGCCACCGGTCGCAGGCCGCTGCAGGTCCGCGGCGAGCAGGTGTTCTCCGTGCAGCCGCTGTCCGCGCCCACGCCTCCCTGCCATCAGGAGGTGTCGGAGCTGCATGAATACCCTGCGGTGGCACTCTTCGTCGATCGGGCCAGGAGAATCATCCCCTCCTTCGCCCTGACCGCGTACAACGCCCGGCCCGTCGCCGAGATCTGTGCCCGCCTTGACGGCATTCCCCTCGCCATCGAACTCGCCGCCAACCGGCTTCAGTTGTTCGATCTCAATGTCCTGCTGGCTCGGCTGCGGGACGGCAGGCCGGTCCTCGGGGGTTCGCACCCCGCACGCTCGCCGGGGCACCGCTCCATCGGCGCGATCTCGGAACGCAGCCGCCACCTGCTCGACGAGCGTCAGCGCGAGCTGCTCGACCGGCTGTCGGTGGCCGTCGGCAGCCTGAGCCTCAGCACGATCAAGGAGCTCTGGGGCCTGCCCGCCGACAGGGCGCAACAGGCCGTCGACGCCCTGGTCACCGATGAGCAACTGCGCCTGCAGACAACGGACTCGGAGACCAGGTACTCCGTTTACCACATCGTCCGGGAGTGCGGCCTGGAGCGGCTCGCCGCAACCGGTGCCCTGACCCACGCCCGCGATCAGCACGCCGAGTTCTTCCTGGCACAGGTGCTGGCAGCAGAGCCACACCTGGCCGGGCCGCGGCAGCACGAATGGCTGGGCAGGCTGGAGAGGGATCACGGCAACGTCCAGGCCGCCCTCGCCCAACTCGTCTCGCGGGGGCGGCAGCACGACACGGCCCTGGCCGCACTCGCCCTGCGCCGCTACTGGCTGACGCGCGGTCACCTCGCGGCCGGGGAGCGATGGCTGTCGGACGCCGCGGCTGTGCTCCTCACCGACCCCGGACAACGGGAGCTCACCGCGCGGGCCGAGGCGGCGCGCGGCGCGCTGGCCATGGCCAGCGGGGACGGCCACCTCGCGACGGACTGTTTCCAGCGGGCCGCCATCGCCTACGCGGAGTGCGGGCAGCGCGACCACCAGCTGACCGCCCTCGCCCGACTCGCCGCGGCGCGGCCCGGCGCGGCATCCGGCGACTCCCGGCCCCTGGTGGACCATGTCCTCAAGGCCGCACGGACGTCCCCGGCGCCCGAGGAGGTCGGGGCGGCGGCACTCGCGCTCGCCGCGCAGGTACGCCAGACCGACGTCAAGCTGGCCTCGGAACTCCTCGACGCGGCGGAGACCGTGTGCGCGCGGGCGCAGGACGTGCGCGGCCAAGGGCTCGTCCTGATCCAGCGCGCCGACCTGAGCATCGCGCGCGGCGATCAGGAGCTGGCGGAGAGCCTCCTCCACGAAGGCCTGCTCAGGCTCCAGGCCGTCGGGGAGTGCACCATGCTGCCCCGGGCCCTGGAAGCCCGCGCCTATCTGCTGTGGCAGCGCCTGCCGGAGCAGGGGCGCCGGGTCGCCCGGATACTCGCCGCCTCGGCGGCCATCCGAAAGTCGACCGGAGCGAACCCGCTGCCCGCCACGGCCGTGCCCGCCACCGCCGCGCGGGAGCTGCACAGGCTCTTCTCCGCTCCGGAGTACGAGGCGGCACGACACGAGGGGCGGACCCTGACGCCGTGGGCGGCGGCCCAGGAAGCACTGGCCGCTCCCCTGTCCGCCAGGTCCGCGCCGTCGGCGGCGCCCCGCTCCGCGCGCCTCTCGACCCGCCAGTACGAGGTGGCCCTGCTCGTCAGCAACGGATTGACCAACCGGCAGATCGCCAGTCGGCTCGACCTGTCGGAGTGGACCGTGGTGAACCACGTGCGGCACATCATGCGCCGACTGGACGTGCCGTCCCGTATCCACATCGCCCAGTGGGTGGCGCAGCGGCAGACTCGGTAGCGGCCGAGGGCGGGGGCGGCGGGGCCGGACCCCGAAGAGCCAGGGGCCGGCCCCGCCGCCCTCCGCACTCCGGCCGTACGCAGTGCGGGTCCGTCAGGCCAGGAGTGGACGCAGTTGGCCGATCAGGACCTTGCCGTTCTCGTTCTTGGGAAGCTCCGCGACTCCCAGGACCCGTTCGGGGATGTACCACTCCGTCATTCCGCGCCCGGAGAGAAATGCGTGCAGCTCGGGCAGGTCAGGCGTCCGGTCCGCCCTGGGTGCGAGTACCGCGCACGCGTGTTCCTGGCCGTCCTCGCCCGCGTATCCGATGATCACGGCCTCGCGCACATCGGGGTGGTGCAGGATCTCGCCCTCCACGTCCGCCACGGGGATCATGTACGGCCCCCCGACGCGGCGGCTCGCCCGCCCCTCGAAGTGCACGCCGCCTGCGCCGTCGTCACGGACCAGGTCGCCGGTGTCCATCCACCCTTCGTCGTGCGTCCAGGTCGGCTGCGCCGCACCGCCGTCCACACCGGGCGACCACACCGCGATGCAGACGGAGGGGCCACGGACCCAGAGCCGGTACACGCCGTCCTCCCCCTCGACCTCCCACAGGGAGATCTCCAGGCCTGCGAGGGGACGTCCGTCGCTGCGGACGGCACCGGGCGGCGGCCCCCCTTCTGGGGTGCGGATGCCCATGCCGAGTTCGGTCATTCCCCAACAGGTGCGCACCGGCACCGAGAAGGCGTCGGTGACGTCGGCCACGAGTTTCGGCACCACGGGCGCGCCCCCGCACATGACGAACCGCAGGGCGGGCAACCGGTGCGGGTCCGCCCGCTGCGCCTCGACCAGCTGCGCCGCGAACGGTGGCGCGGCGAACACCTGGGTGACCTGCGCCTTCGCCATCAGCTCCAGCTGCTCCGGCGCGTTCCAGGTGTCCAGATACACCCCGGTCCCCCGGGCGATGATCGGCCCCCAGAGGCAGTACAGGAGACCGGCGAGCCCTGATACGGGGTGGGGCGAGCAGAACACCTCGCCCTCGTCCCAGCCTCGTTCGGCGACACCGGCCGCTGCGGCGGTCCCGGCGTAGAGCGTGTTCTCGGTGTGCAGCACGGCCTTGCGCTCGCCCGTGGTGCCGGAGGTGAACATCACCAGGATCACGGAGTCGAGGTCCCGCCCGGCGGGCACCTCGAGCGGGTGCGGCAGCCGGGTCTCGTGCTCGGTGTGCAGGAAGTACGTGGCGAAGTCGACGGCTCCGTCGGGCACTTTGTCGCCGTAGACGACCCGGTGGCGCAGCTCGGGGAGCTTGGGCGCGACCTCTTCGAGGGCCGCCGCGTAGTCGTGGCCGCCCCAGGTGTCCGGGACGACGCAGAGGCTCGCCCCGGTCACCCGGAGCAGGCGCTCGATCTCACGGCTGCGCATCGTGGGCAGCAGCGGTACGGCGACGGCCCCCGTCCAGGCGCAGGCCAGGGTCAGCGCCGCGGCCTCCCACCAGCCGGGGAGCTGGAAGGCGACCCGGTCACCGCGGCGGACCCCGAGGGAGAGCAAGGCGGCGCCGAACCGTTCGGCGTGGCGGGCGAGTTGGGCGTAGGTGAGGGTGACCGGGTCGGTGGCGTCCGTGCGGGCGGCGACGACTGCGGGTGCGTCGGGCTGCGCGGCGGCCGTGTCGAGGAGGTCCCGGATGATGGAGCGGTCGCGCCACCAGCCGCGCTCGCGCATGCGCGCGGCGATGTCCTCGGGCGGCCGGGCCTCGAAGGGGATCTCCGTGGCTTGCGGTCCGCTCGGTCCGGGGGCGGGGGAAGCGGCGGGCTCAGCCATGCGTTCCCCCGTCCTGCGGGGAGGACAGGATCTCGGGCGCGGGATCGATCAGGTCTCGGGGGAACTCCATGCCCCAGCGCACGAGTTCGATGTACGGCAGGTGCAGTGAGCTCACGGCCACGACCTGCTCGGTGATCCGGCCGTCGCGGACCCGCAGGGTGTGGGCCTCGATGCTCGACCCGCGCTCACCGGTGGGCTCGTGCCCGAGGAACGGGCCGGTGTTGTGCCAGTGCATCGAAAAGCGGAACGCCACCCGGGTGCCGTCCGCGTTCGAGAACTCGTCGTGCAGGGCGATCCGTACGCCGGGGAAGCCCTGGTGTACCGCCTTGCAGAACTGGACGATGAACGGGACGCCCTTGACCCCCCACTTGAGGGGTGTGTAGAAGACGGCGTCCTCGTCGTAGAGCTCGGTGAGGGTGTCCCAGTCCTGCTCTCCTAGGGCCCGGATGTATCGCTGGATGAGCGTCTCGCCGTTCAATTTTCGCCCTGCCTTCTCATGTCGTGGTGCCTGTCGGTCCGTCGTCCGTGTCGGGGCGGCTCTCCCACGGCCGGTGGGGCTCCGCCCTCAACCAGGACCGACGCAGCGGCGCCGCGAAGTGTGACAGCACCGCTCTGACCAGGGGTTTCCATTCCGGGCCGCTGCCCATGTCACGGTTTCGCGCCCGGCTGCGTCGGTCCTGTTGGAAGCACCTCACACGACTACGAACGAGAGGCCGCGGGATGGTCACGGACGCACCACGTACTCGACAGCGGAACCCCTGGCTGGTGCTGACGGTGCTCTGCACGAGCTCCTTCATGACGCTGCTGGACACGACGATCGTCACGATCGCCATTCCCGAGATGGCGGCGGGGCTCGGCGCGTCGCTGGACGACATCCTCTGGTTCGCCAACGCCTACATGCTGGTCTTCGCGGCGCTGCTGCTGCTCTCCGGACGGCTCGGCGACCGCTTCGGGGCTCAACGCGTCTTCGCCACCGGACTCACGGTCTTCACCCTGGCATCGGTGGTGTGCGGGCTCGTGGACACGCCGGGTCAGATGATCGCGGCCCGGGCGGTCCAGGGGCTCGGCGCCGCGGTGATGATGCCGCAGACCCTGGCCCTGATCAGCGCCGTCTTCCCGGCGGAGCGGCGCGGGGCGGCCTTCGGCGTGTGGTCGGCGGTCGCGGGCCTGGCGACGGTCGCCGGTCCCACCCTCGGCGGCGCGCTGGTCTCCGGCCTCGACTGGCGCTGGATCTTCTTCATCAATCTCCCGATCGGCGCGGCGGCCCTGTTGGGCGCGATCGTCGTGGTGCCCGACATCCGGAGGGAGCAGCGGCCCTCGCTGGACCTGACGGGCGCCGTGCTGGCCACGGCGGGCCTCAGCCTGATCGTGTACGGATTGATCGAGGGCGAGCGCTACGACTGGGGCACCATCGAGTCCTTCCTCAGCATCCCGCTGGTCCTCGCGCTCGGCGTGGTGCTCCTCGGGGTCTTCGCGCTGCACCAGCGGACCCGTCAGGGGCAGCGTCCGCTGGTGCCGTTCGAGCTGTTCCGCAGCCGCGGGTTCACCATCTCCGCCCTGCTCGGCGCGATGTTGCTGTTCGGTTCCATCGGCGTGCTGCTGCCGCTCACCCTCTACCTGCAGTCCGTGCTCGGGGTCTCCGCGGGGGAGGCAGGTCTCGCCCTGGTGCCCGGCCCCCTGATCTCGATGGTCGTGGCACCCCTGGCCGGAAACGCGGTCGGCAAGCTGGGGGGCCGCAAGCTCCTCATCCCCGGCATGCTGATCTTCGGAGCCGGTATCGCCCTCATCGCGGTCATGGCCAAGCCGGACTCCGACGTATGGGCCATCGTCCCGGGCCAGCTCGTCTTCGGTGTCGGCATGGGTCTGGTGTTCGCGCCCACCAGCACGCTCGCCATGCAGGAGATCCCGCCGCAGCTGACCGGTGTCGCCTCCGGCATGTTCACCACGTTCCGGCAGATCGGCGCAGTCGTCGGAGGTGCCGCGGTCGGCGCCCTCCTGCAGAACCGGCTCGCCGCCGAGGGTGTCCCGGAGGAGGTGCGCCAGCAGGCCGGGCGGCTCACGGATTCGGTGTACGCCGAAGGGCTCACCGACGCGGTGCGCTATGGCCTCTTCCTGACGGTCGCGGTGGCCGTCGTCGCCGCCGCACTCGCCATGTTCCTGCCGCCGGCCCGGCGCCCCGAGCCGGAATTGTCCGCGCAGCCCCGTACGGAATCGGATGTCGTCCAGGCGCGGGACTAGCAGAATTCCTTCCGCGATATCGGCCTGTTCCCGGTTCCCGGAGAGGTATTTCTCATCTGGAATTAATGAACGTCCTCCGAGCCACCGCTCGAGAACGGCAAGAATCGGTATGAGTCGCGAGAGGCCACGATTGTAGACTCGGTGGGCAGTTGGCGATCGATCCCGATGCGCCCTGAACCTGAGTGAACGTGGAACGGAGAGTCATGGCCGAGGCGACAGCCACCTCCGAGCGATCCGGCACCTCGGATCCGTTCGAACGGTACCGGCAGCTGCTGTTCGGCATCTCGTACCGCATGCTCGGCACCGTCGCCGATGCCGAGGACGTCGTCCAGGAGACCTGGCTGCGGTGGCAGCGCATCGACCCTGACGTCGTGGCCGATCCACGCGGCTACCTGGTGCGGGCCGTCACCCGCACCTCCATCGACGAGATGCGTCGCAGCCGGGCCCGGCGCGAGGAGTACGTGGGGCCCTGGCTGCCCGAGCCGCTGCTGGTCTCCTCCGACGTCGCCGTGGAGTCCTCACTGCTCGGCGAGTCGGTGGGCATGGCGGTCCTGGTGATGATGGAGACGCTGTCCCCGCTCGAGCGTGTGGTGTTCGTGCTGCACGAGGTGTTCGGGTTCAGCTTCCCCGAGGTCGCCGAGGCGGTCGACCGCAGCGAACAGGCCGTGCGGCAGCTCGGCAGCCGGGCCCGGCGCCGGGTGCGGCTGCGTGACCGGCGCTTCGAGTCGGACAGTCGGCGGGTCCGTGAGATCACCGAGCGCTTCGTCGCCGCCTGCCTCGACGGCGACATGGAGTCGCTCATGACGGTGCTGGCCCCCGACGTGACCATGTGGGCGGACGGCAACGGCCATGCGGAGACCCCGCGCGTTCCGCTGCACGGGGCCACCGGTGTCGCCGAGTACTTCGCGTCCACCGCGGGCACCTATCCGGCCGGGCTCGTGGTGCGGATGGATGTGCAGCACGACGGCATGCCCGCCGCCGTACTGGCCACTCCCGCAGGGGTGTTCGCCGTGGTCACCGCGGACGTCGACCTGACGGGCGACCTCCCCCGGATCACCGCCGTACGCGCGGTACGCAACCCCGAGAAGCTCGGCCGGATCCCGGTCACCCCCTGAGCTGCCGCGGCACGTCCCGAGAGTCCCGGGACGTCGGCCGCGGTCCGGTCACTCCGCCACGGCGTCCGGAGCGTCCTGGTGCTGCCGTCCCAGCACCCACTTCGCCACGTGGAGGCGCGACGGCACCTCCAACCGGCGCATGACCTCCCGGACGTGGTTCACCACGGTCCACTCCGACAACCGCAGCTGCTGTGCTATCTGGCGGTTGGTCATCCCCTGGCTGACCAGCACCGCCACCTCGTGCTGACGGGCCGTGAGCTGCGTCGGTCGGGGCGCCGCCGAGGCGGGCCCGGCGGGCGGCGGGCCGAAGGCGAGCGCCTCGCCCGCGGCCGCGACGGCGGAGAGCACCCGGCCTTCCCGCCACGCCGCCGCGTATTCGGAGCCTGACAACCGGCGGCGCATGTCGGGCAGGGCGGCGGCCGCGCCGTGGACCATCGGCGGCGGATGCGCCCCGGTCGACTCCCGCACGGCGGACGCGGCCGCGAGCAGTCGGGCCAGCCGGTGCCCCTGGTGCGGCAGCCGGTGCCACAGGTGCACCGCTTGGGTCTCAAGCACCATGGGCAGCACCATGTGCTCCCCGATGGACCGCAGCCGGTACAGCCCCTTCCACAGCAGCTGTTCCGACAGCGCCCGGTCGCCCCGGGAGTCGGCCAACGCCCCACGCATGCCGAGGACCAGCGCCTCGCCCCGGACGTCCCGCGCCCGCATGAACAGTGCGTTGGCCACCTCCAGCAGGTCGGCGGTGAGCTTGGCGTCGGTGGACGCGCTGCCGACCGCCAGTGGCAGGGCGGCGTTCGCCACCTCGACGGTCGCCTGCTCGTGGTCCGCCACGCGGAGCAGCTGCACCGCGGCCTGGTGCACCGTTTCGGGCCCCGTGGGCCGGTGGTCGGTGGAGGCGAGCCAGGCGAGCGCGGCCCCCTCGTGGGCGGTGTCGCCCTGCTCGCGGAAGACGCGGGCCGCGCGCCAGAAGCAGTCCGCCGCCAGCCGCACGCTGCCGCGCACCAGGGCCACCTCGCCCCGTGCCGCCTCGGCCCGCGCGGCCTGTTCCTCGTGTCCGGGAGTGGCGGCGAACGCCTGCGCCGCCTTGGCCAGCCACTGTTCGCCGAGGTCGAGGTGGCCGCGCACCAGCCAGAAGCGGTGCAGGGCGAGGGCGGCGCGGGCCGCGTCCACGTGGCGGCCGCTCGCTTCCAGACAGGTCAGCGCGGCCAGCAGGTCCTCGTGCAGCGGGGCAAGGCGCTGGAGCCACTGCGCCTGTTGCGGCCCTGTCAGGTAGGGCTCGGCTTCCAGGGCGAGCAGCAGGAAGTACTCCGCGTGCCGACGCCGGGCGTCCGGCAACTCGCCCTCGGCGGACAGTCGCTCCAGGCAGAACTCGCGGACGGTGTTGAACATCGTGAACCGCGGCTCGTCGCCGCCCGGCGTCACCCGTAGGAGATGGTGGCCGACCAACGTCTCCACCGCCTGTTCCGTCCGGTGCGTGGGCAGGTCCCAGAACTCCTCGGCGGTGGGCAAGTTCGTGTCGGCCGTGAAGACCGAGAGCCGGGTGAGCAGCGCGCGCTGCTCCTCGTCGAGCAGCCGGAAGCTGTGCTCGGCGATCGAGCGGATGCTGCGGTGCATCGGCGAGCGCACGGCCCGCCTGCCGTCCGGCACCGGCTGGTCCTGGCGCAGTCGGGTCAGCAGACCGTCCACCCGGAAGAGGCGCAGCTTCTCGGCGACCAGCTCGATCGCCAGCGGCAGTCCGTCCATGCGGGTGCAGATTTCCGCCACCACCCGGGCGTTCTGCGCGGTCAGCGCGAACGACGGGTCGATCGCCCGGGCGCGCTCGACGAACAGCTGCACCGCGGCGTAGTCCTGGAGTTCGAGGACGTCCTGCCGGTACGGCGAGGGCGGGGCCTGCAGTGGCGGTACGGGGAAGAACTGCTCCCCGTACAGGCGCAGCGCACGGCGGCTGGTGGCGAGGACGCGCAGTCCGGGCACATGGCTCAGCAGGGTGTCGACCGCGGCGGCGGTGGCGTCGGCGGCCTGTTCGCACCCGTCGAGCAGCAACAGGCACGGCTCGTCGGGCAGCAGGGCGGCCATCGTCTCGGTGAGGTCGTCGCGCCCGGTGGTCCCGTGCAGATCCAGATAGGCGACCCGGGCGATCCGGGCATCGGCCACGGCCTCGCAGGCCAACCTGCTCTTGCCGACTCCGCCGGGGCCGGTCAGGGTGATCAGCCGGTGTGTTTCCTCGCCGAGCAGTGCGGAGAGGGTGAGGACTTCCAGGTCGCGTCCCACCAGCGTGTCGTGGTGGCTGGGCAGGCGGGACGCCATGTCGATGATCAGCTGTGGGGACAGTTCCCCGGTGGCGAGCGCCACGGCCGTCATGGGGATATCACGATCACTAATGGCGCGAATTGCCCGTGTACAGGCAAATGAAGTCTCGCATTCCGCATAACACTACCCCCGTAGTTCCCCATGCGTGAACCTCTGGAGAAAGCATACGGACCGCATATCTCCAGGGGAACCTTCTTTTCACTTTCATGGTTTCACTGTCGCCTCCCCTTTAGATGGGGGGACGAGCTGTCCATGTCAGAATTCCCATTCCGCTCTGGTTTCGTCAGTACCAACCGACAGGCCACTCCGAAGACAAGACCCCACAAAGCCGCTCCGAGTCCCCACAAGGTGAGACCGGAAGCGGTGGTGAGAAATGCGACGATCGCGGGGGTTCGGCTGTCCGCCTCGGTGAATGCCGCCGACATGCTGCCGCCCAGGGCACCCAGCAGGGCGACGCCCGCGGCCGCCGAGATCAGGTCCTGCGGAAGCGCCGCGAACAGGTCGGCGACGGTCGCCCCGCACAGGCCCACCACGACGTAGAACACCCCGCAGCTCAATCCGGCCACGTAGCGGCGGGCACGGTCCTCGTGAGCGTCAGGACCGGCACAGATCGCCGCCGTGATCGCGCCGAGGTTGATCGCGTGGGCCCCGAACGGCGCGAAGACAGCCGATGCCACACCCGTGTCACGGACCAACTGCCCCGAGGGCACCGCGTACCCGGCCTCCCTGAGCGCCCCCACCCCCGGCGCGTTCTGCGCCGACATGGTCACCAGGAACAGCGGCAGCGTCAGGCTCACCAGCGCCTCTCCGGGCCACGCGGGCACGGTGAACACCGGGGCGGCGAGGGCGAGACGGGTTCCGCCGAGGGACAGCGTGCCGGTGGCGCCCGCCACCGCGACGGCCGCGGCGAGCGGTGCCGCGATGGCATACCGGGGCGCCACCCGCTGGCAGACCACGTACCCGGCGATCATCACCCCGGCCACGGCCGGACCGCTCTCCAGCGCCCGGAAGGCGTCCAGGCCGAACCGCAGCAGGATCCCGGCCAGTACGGCAGAGACCACGGCACCCGGGATGCGCCGCATCAGCGCGTCGAACCAGCCCGTCACCCCCACCAGTACGGTCAGCGCGGCGGCGGCCAGATACGCCCCGATCGCCGTCGCGTACGGAACGTCGGCCAGCTGGGTGACCAGCAGCGCCGCACCCGGGGTCGACCAGGCGGCCACGATGGGCGCGCGGCACCGCAGGCTCAGCACGAACCCGGTCACACCACTGCCCACGGCGATCGCCCAGATCCACGAGGAGAGCTGGGCCTCGTCCAGATCACCGGCGTGCGCGGCCTGGACGACGATGGTCAGGGGCCCCGCGAAGGAGACGACGACCGCGACGGCCCCCGCGACGACCGCGGAGACGGACGCGTCCTGCCACACCCGCCGCGCGCGGCCGCCGAGGGCCTCCGCCATCAGAGGATCTCGACGTTGGCGGCAGGCCGCAGCCGCCGCTGGCAGTCCAGGACATGCCGGGCTCCGCGCAGCACCACGTCGTAGTCGAAGTCGTCGTGGGCGGTGAGCAGCACCACCGCGTCCGCGGCGGCCACCTCCTCCTCGGTGAGCTCCACCCTGCGCACCCGGGCGTCCAGCGGCACGGACTCGCGTACGTGCGGGTCCACCGCGTGCACCTGGGCGCCGGTGCGCAGCAGCAGCTCGGCGACCTTCACCGCCGGCGACTCGCGGGCGTCACCGGTGTTGCGCTTGTACGCAAGACCGAGCAGCAGCACGCGGGAGCCGTTCGCCGGACGCTGGAGCTCGTTGAGGGCTTCGACCAGGCGCTGCACCACGTACTGCGGCATCTGGCTGTTGACGTCGTTGGCGAGGTCGACGAAGCGGAACCGGCGGCCCAGCTCACGCTCCACCCGCCAGGAGAGGTAGCGGGGGTCGACCGGCAGGCAGTGGCCGCCCACGCCGGGCCCCGGTGTGAACGGCATGAAGCCGAACGGCTTGGAGGAGGCCGCGTCGATCGCTTCCCAGACGTCGACGCCGAGTTCACGCGCGATCACCGCCATTTCGTTGACGAGCGCGATGTTGACGTGCCGGTAGGTGTTCTCCAGGAGCTTGGTCAGTTCGGCGGTCTTCGGGTCGCGCACCGGCACGGTCCGCTCGACCACCGTGTCGTAGAACTCCTCGGTGCGGCGCAGGGACTCCGCGTCCACACCCGACACGATCTTCGGGGTGGTGCGCAGGGTCCAGCGCCGGTTTCCCGGGTCGATGCGCTCGGGGCTGTAGCCGAGGTGGAAGTCGGTGCCGGGGCACAGGCCGCTCTCCTTCTGGAGCAGCGCGCCGAACACGTCCTCGGTGGTACCCGGGTAGGTGGTGGACTCCAGCACGACCAGCGCTCCCGGCCGCAGATGCCCTGCCAGCGTCAGCGCGGCCTCCTCGATGCAGCTCAGGTCGGGGACGTCGTCGAGGAGCGGAGTCGGCACGGTGACCACGGCCACGTCGAATCCGGCGAGCTCCGCCGCGTCAGTCGTGGGGCGGTAGGCCCCGGACTGCAGCGCCTTGGTCAGTCGCTGCTCGCCCACGTCCTCCACGTAGGAGTCGCCCGACCTCAGCCGGGCGATCCGTCCTTCGTCCACGTCGTAGCCGACGACCGTGTGGCCCGCCTCCACCGCCCCCACGGCCAGCGGCAGCCCCACATACCCTTGGCCGACCACCACCACGCGGCGGCCCGCGCTGCGCGGGACGGCGTCGTTCTTCGTTCCGGACATCGTGTGCCCTTTCAGCCGTTGTGCACGAGCGCCAGGTTCGCGGCGACCAGCAGGACGACGCCCCAGCGGTGGATGGTGACGCCTTGTTTGCGGGCCGAGAGCACCTCGCCCGCGACGAGCCCGGCGTGCGCCTGCCGGGCGCGCAGGCCCATCACGGGCAGCAGGAACGCGCAGAACCACCAGGGCACCGCGCCGACCGCCGCGGTGCCGACGATCGCGCCGGTCTCGGCCAGCGAGAGCCCGGCGATGAAGCCCCGGTAGACGCCGGGGGAAACGCTGGTCGCCAGGTTGCGGCGGCCTGCCACCCGGTCGCCGTCCACGTCGTTGATGTTGGAGTAGACCGAGACCATGAGGCTCCACAGTCCGAACAGGAAGCACTCCAGCCACGCCGCGCCGGTCATCTCCCCGTTCAGCAGGGCGAAGGGGATCAGTACGCACAGGCCGGTGCTCAGCCAGATGACCGTCTCCTGGCCGCCCCGGTAGCTGAGCTTGAGGCCGTAGGAGTACTGCACGCTGATGACCACCGAGAAGCCTGCCGCCGCCAGCGCCCACCAGGGCCGGTGCGGTGCGACCAGCGCGGTGAGCGCCCACAGGGCGCTGCCGCCGATGGCGCACCCCCAGCCGAAGCGCAGCGCCTGCCGCGTGGTGAGCGAGCCGTTGAGCAGTGGTTTGCGGTCGCGGGCCCGCAGCGCCTCCTGTGGGTCGTAGTTGCGGGCGTCGCTGCCGTCCCGCACCCCGGTGACGTCGTCCAGTGCGACGGTGGCCGCCACGATCCCCACCCAGCCGAGGTCGAACAGCACCAGGACCCACCAGGTGCGCGGTTCGTCCCACATCGCGGCGGGCAGCAGCGCCAGGACCACGAAGACGCACAGGTAGTAGTCAAAGAACGACAGCTTCGCCAACTTCGCGTACGCGCCCGCCCGTTCCCGGATGCCCGGGCGGGGTGGCGTCGAGATCGTCGCCGTCATCCCCGCTCCGCTCCGCTCTTGCGGCCGACCGTGCTGATCAGCACCTGGCTCAGCCAGTGGTGGGACGGGTCGGCCATCTCGGCCAGGGCCGCGTCGATCCGGGCGTCGTCCAGGAGTCCGGCGGCCACGATGCGCGGGCGCATGAACTCCAGCCACAGCATGTAGTGCCTGGCCTGGTCGGAGCCGCCGCGCACCATCACCGCCCGGCCCTCCGCCGTCGCCTCCAGACCGGCGGCCAGGACCAGTTGGAGATCGACGTGGCCGCCGCGCGGGTCATGGCCCGACTCGCGCATCAGGCCGTATCCGGCGGCCCGTACGTCCTGGAGGAAGTCCTCCGACAGGGCGGTGCGGAACAGTGTGGAGGAGTCGGTGTCCTCCAGGAACAGCACCCCGCCGGGCCGCAGCGAGCGCACCATGCGGTCGACGGCGGCGGCCCGGTCGGGCAGGTGCTGGAGCACCATGCGGGAGTGCACGAGGTCGAACGCCGCCTCGGGCAGCTCCTCCTGCCGCAGATCGTGCCGTACGGCGTCCACCTGCGGCAGCGACGCCAGTGGCGCCAGGCGTTCGGTCTGGAGGTCGGTGGCGAGGACGTGGCCGGTGGGGCCCACGCGGTCGGCGAGCCAGCGTGCCACGGAACCCGAACCGGCGCCGATCTCCAGGCAGCGCCAGCCCGGCCCGACACCCAGTGCGGCGAGCCGCTCCAGGGTGCCCGGGTCCCAGATCGACTCATTGGTCCGCAGGCGCTCGGTCTCCTTCTCCCAGACCGGGTCGAAGACGTACTCACGCTGTGCCGGTGGGCTCGTCATGGTGATCTCCATAGGCTGCTCTCGCGTACTCATGCGTAGAACTCGCAGACCGTGTCGGCGATGTACTCGACCTCGGCGTCGCTGAGATGGGGCCAGATCGGGATGGCCAGGTTGTGGGTGGAGGCCAGCTCGGCGTTCGGCCAGCTGCCCTCGGGGGCGGCCCACGGTGCGAAGGCGGGCTGCCGCGGCAGCGGCACGGGGTAGTAGATGTGGCTGCCTATCTCGCGTTCCGCCAGGTAGGAACTGAGTTCCTCGCGGCGGTCGACCAGCAGCGAGTAGACGTAGTAGCAGCGGCCGTTGCGCCCCGCGGGCGGGGCGAGCGCGCCGCGCTCGCGCAGGGGCTCGAAGCGCTCGGTGTAGTAGTCGGCGATCCGCGCACGGCGTTCAAGGCGGTCCGCGAAGCCGGGCAGCCGGTGCAGCTGGAAGGCGGCGAGCACCTCGTCGAACCGGTTGTTCTGGCCGATGCGGTGGTGCAGGAAGCGGTGGACGCCGTCCTGCCCGTGGTTGCGCAACATCCGTACGTTACGGGCCAGTTCCGGGTCGTCGGTGAGGACCATCCCGCCCTCGCCCGCCGTGCCGAACGCCTTGACCTGGAAGAAGGAGAACACCCCGAGGTCGCCCCAGCGCCCGGCCGGACGGCCGTCCAGGACGGCGCCCTGGGCGACTGCCGCGTCCTCGATCAGTGCGACACCGTGGTCGCGGGCGATCGCCCCCAGCTGCTCCATGTCCGCCATGATCGAGAAGACATGGGCGGGCATCAGCGCCTTCGTGCGTTCGGTGATCAGTGACTTCGTGGCGTCGGGGTCCAGGACCATCGTCCACGGGTCAACGTCGGCGAAGACCGGGGTGGCCCCCGTGTTCGCCACCGAACTGGCCACCGGCTGACAGCAGAAGGCCGGCACGATCACCTCGTCGCCAGGCCCGATGCCCAGGGCGCGCACGGACAGCTCAAGGCCTCCGGTGCCGCTGGCGCAGGCGATGACGTGCTCCGCGCCGGTCATCTCGCGCAGCGCCTCTTCCAGTTCGGCGGTGCGCTCGCCGAGGATGAAGCGCTGTTCGGGGCCCGTGCCCAGCTCGTGCACCGCCGAAAGCAGTGCCTCACGGTCCGCCTCGAAGAGATCGGGGGGAAAGAACGGCAGAGTTCTCATGACGCAACCCCTGTGTAGAAGCGGCGGATGGCCTCGCACACCCGGTGCATGTCGTCGAGGGCGAGGTCGGGGTGGAAGGGCAGCGCGACGGTGCGCTCGCAGGCCGCCTCCGCGTTCGGGAAGTCGCCCCGCTGGTGGCCGAGTTCGGCGAAGCAGGGCTGGAGGTGCAGCGGGATCGGGTAGAAGACCTCGGTGCCGACGCCCTCCCGGGTGAGGTGCTCCACCAGGGCGTCCCGCCGCTCCACCTCGATCACGTACACGTAGAAGACCGGGTCCGCCGTCACGCCCCGGTCGACCACCGTGGGCAGCCGCGTGACGCCCGGCATGTCGCTCAGCAACTCCGTGTACACCGCTGCCAGCTCCGTGCGGCGGTCGATCGCCGCGTCGAGCCGGGGCAACTTGCCGAGCAGCACGGACGCCTGGATGTCGTCCATCTTGCTGTTGGTGCCCGAGGCCCCCGAGAGGTTGGAGATCCCGGCGATGTGGTCCACGGTGCGGCCCATCCGGCCGTGGTGGCGCAGGATCGCCACGCGCTCGGCGATGTCCGGGTCGTCCGTCAGGACGGCGCCCGCGTCGCCCAGTGCGCCCAGGGTCTTGGTGGGGAAGAACGACAGCACACCGGCGTCGCCAAGGAGTCCGGCGTGCACGCCGTCGCGGCGCATGCCGATCGCCTCCGCGCTGTCCTCGACCACCTGCACGCCGTGCCGCTCCGCCAGGGCGCCGAGAGCGCCCATGTCGGCGAGCTGCCAGAAGAGGTGCACCGGCATGATCGCCTTGGTGCGCGGAGTGATGACCGCCTCGACGGACCGCGGGTCCAGCGAGTAGCTCTCCGGGTCGATGTCGGCGAACACCGGTGTGGCGCGGGCCAGCGCCACCGAGGTGGCCGTGGCGGCGAAGCTGAAGGCAGGCACGACGACCTCGTCACCCGGGACGACGCCACAGGCTCGCAGCAGCAGGACCAGGGCGTCCGTCCCGCTGTTCACCGCCACCACGTGCCGTGCTCCGGTGTATTCGGCGAGCGCCTTTTCCAATGCTGCGACTTGCTGGCCGTGGGAGTACTTTCCACGGTCGAACATCTCGTTGAGGTGGCGGTTAATGTCCGGCCAACAGTCGTTGAACGTGTCGGCCTGAGTGAAGAACGGAACCGGGCCTCCGATTTCTCGTTCCGCTTTTTGATCGACGTTCCGGGCAGGGGAGATCACACAGTCCTCCGTGAAGCAGGCCGGAGATATGGATGATGCGAAGCTAGGCCGGTCGCTTTCCCGATGGCAATGACAAACCCTTGCCGGGGCCAGGCCCGAGAACCCGGCAAGTATCAGCCATGGCAAACCGTCGGGGATGTCGAACTGCCAGGTCAGACAGGGTTGGTGAAGGTCGACAACTGGCGCGGCGGGCGGGCTGTGAGGGTCCGCCGCTTGACAGGGACCTCCCCCTCACCGCAGCTTTTCCCAAGTGCCGCCGCTTTGCCAGACACGAGTTCCAGAGTCCGATCAGCGGGTTACAGAGGATGTGCTTCCTTTGAAATTTCTTGGCCATCCCGGAGGACCGGAAAATCCGGCGGTTCCTCATGCGACGACTTTGCATCCCACCGAGCACGACGTAGTCGAAATCGCCTGCACAGAGGGCATCTTGTGCGGGCCGCCCTCCCGAACGAAAGGCACCGCATGAGCGGCGACGCCGTGCTGACCCGGTCGCTGGACGCCGTCCAGGAGCGCATCGACACCGTCCTCACCCAGGAGAGCGCGCGCTGGACCGCCGTGGATCCGCGCTGTGCCCCCTTCGTCGACAGCGTCACCGCCATCACCACCGCCAAGGGCAAGCTGCTACGCCCCCGCTTCTGTCTCCTCGGCCACCTCGCCGCCGGTGGCGACCCCGACTGCGAGCGTGCCGTCGACGCGGCCGCTGCCCTCGAACTCCTGCACACCTTCGCTCTCTTGCGCGACGACGTACTCGACGACTCACCGCTGCGCCGGGGCGCCGTCACCGCGCACGAACGGCACGCCAAGGAGCACCGAGCGCGCCTGCTGCGCGGCGAACCCCGCCGTTACGGGGAAGGCGTCGCCAACCTCGCCGCCGACCTCGCGCACGTCTACGCCGACCGGCTCGCCCACGCTCTGCCCGCACCGGCCCAGGCGGTGTGGGACGAGACGCGGATCGAGGTCACCGTCGGCCAGTACCTCGACATCGCCATCGCCGCAGAGGGCGTGGCCAACCCTGAGCTCGCACGCTGGATCGCGGTCTGCAAGTCCGGCCGGTACACCATCCAGCGCCCCCTTCAACTCGGCTCCGCCCTGGCGGGGCGGCCCGATCTCGCCGACGTCTTCGAGAGCTACGGCCTGCCGCTGGGCGAGGCGTTCCAGCTCCGGGACGACCTCATCGACACCTTCGGCGACGCCGAGGACACCGGCAAACCCGCGGGTCTCGACCTCGACCGGTTCAAGATGAGCTACCTGCTCAGTCTCGCCGTACGCCGGGACGACCGGATCCGGGAACTCGCCGCCACCCCCGCCGCCCCCGACAGCGCGGCCAGAATGCGCGAACTGCTCGTCACGACCGGTGTGGCCGACGAGGTCGAACAGCGCATCGCGAACCTCGTGGACCAGGCGCGCAAGGCGGTGGCCGACGCACCTCTGGTGCCCCGGTGGCGCACTGAACTCATGGAACTCACGGCCCGCGTGGCGTATCGCGACCGCTGAGCCGTACCGGAACCGACGCAGTCGTATCTGAACCACGAAGCCGTACCGGAACCACGTATCCGTACCGGAACCACCAAGCCGTACCCGAATCACCGCGCCATACCTGAATCACCAAGCCCTACCTGAATCACCGAAAGGAACCGCACCGGCATGGACCGAACACTGATCATCGGGCTCGGGCGGGCGGGCCTCGGACTGCACTGGGCGGTCCTGCGCAAGCTGCGCGCCGCCGGGCGGCACACGGACCTCTTCGACACCGCCCCGGTCCTGACGCTCGACCCGATGGCCCCCGAAGCTGCCGCGCGGGCCAAGGGACTGCGTCCCGTCGCCTCGATCGCCGAGGCCCGCACCCTGCTGGACCCCGAGCACACCGTCGTGCACCTGTGCACTCCGCCCATCGCCCGGCTCGGCCTGCTGCACGAACTCGCCGCCGCGGGGTTCCGCCGGATCATCGTGGAGAAACCCCTGGCGGTGGACCGTCAGTCCGTCCGCGAGATCCTCGCGCTCGCCCGCACCGAGCGGCTGCGCCTGGCGATCGTCGCCCCCTGGCTGGCCAGCGCGCTGACCGCACGGCTCGACCGCGTCGTGCAGGACGGGGCGCTCGGCGAACTGCGCTCCATCGACATACGTCAGAGCAAGCCGCGCATGAGCCGCACACTGACCGACGGCGGCCATCCCACCGCGTTCGACGTGGAGCCCCCGCACTCCCTCGGGGTCTGTCTGCGGCTCGCCGGGGAGGCCACTCTCGCCGCCGCCGAGCTGACCGACATGCGGATCGGTGACACCACCATCCCCGGCATGGGCCGCGCCGAACTGGTCTTCCGGCACCAGGGAGCGACCAGCCGGATCGTCTCCGACCTCACCGCCCCGGTCCGCGAGCGCCGCGTACAGCTGGAGTTCACCGACGGCCGGGCGGTCGCGCACTATCCCAACGGTGAGGACGACCACTACGCCCAGCTGAGGTTCAGCCGCACCGGCCGCCCCGAGACCTGGGAGGTCTTCCCCGACGACGCGCTGTCCGCCTACTTCGTCGACACCTACCGCACCCTGCGCGACGGCACCGACCTGGAACCCCAACTGCGGCTCGCCGCACGCGTGGTGGAACTCCTCGCCGACGCCAAGGACGCGACCCGGCGGCGCGGCGCGGCAGGCGCCCACTCCCCCGCCGGGTCCGACGGGCGGCAGGTGAGCCATGCGGGATGACATCCTCGGGACACCCACGGCCTCCGCCGGAACGCCCGGTCTCGCGCCGCCGCCCGGCATCCGCTACGCGGGCATCGGCGACGAGGCCGCCCCCGACCTCGCCGGTCAGATCCGCGCCCATCAGCTCCTCGGCTGGTCGGCGATCGAGCTGCGCGACATCGACGGCACCGCACTCGCCGACCTCGACGAAGCCGCGTTCGACCACGTCGTCACGGCCCTGCACGAGGCGCACCTCGACGTGGTGTGCGTCAACTCCCGCATCGCCAACTGGGCCCGCCCCGTCACCGGTGACTTCGAGCTCGACTGCGGCGAGCTGGAGCGCCTCGCCCCGATGTGCGCCGCGCTCGGCACCCGTCACATCCGTGTGATGTCGTACCCGAACGACCCCGGCGCGCCGCTCGACGAGCCGGAGTGGGCCCGCCGGACGATCTCCCGGATGACGCGTCTGGCCCGGCAGGCCGAGGACGCCGGGCTCGTCCTGCTGCACGAGAACTGTGCGGGGTGGGCCGGTGCCGACCCGGCCCGCACGATCCGGCTGCTCGCGGAGGTCGACAGCCCGGCGCTGCGGCTGCTGTTCGACACCGGCAACGGTGTGGCGTACGGCTACGAGGCGTACGGCCTGCTCACCGAGCTCATCACGTGGGTCGACCACGTGCAGATCAAGGACGCGCGGGCCGAGGCGGGCGATGCGGTCTACACCCTGCCGGGGGAAGGCAGTTGCCGGGTGGCGGACTGTCTGGGGCTCCTCCTCGACCATGGCAACGCCGGTATCTGGACCATCGAACCCCACCGCGCGGTCCGCCCCCACGAGGGCCGGACCGACGCGGGCAGCAACGGCATCGACGAGTTCGTGCGGTACGGCCGCGCCCTGGAGCGTCTGGCCACCCGGCTGCCCGCCGCCGCGGGTGCCCACCGGGAGGCCGTCCGATGACGAAGCTGACCCGCGCCGAACGCGACCTGCTGCTGCACCTCCTCGAACTCCCCACCGTGAGCATGCTGGAGAGCGAGGACGAGCCCCGGCTGCGCGATGCCCAGCGGGCCTACGCGGACGCCGCACGTCACCTGGGTTTCGAGGTCGTGCACCACGCCGCCGCCGAGGCGGCCGAGCTGACGGACGACCAGGTACCGCTCGCCGTGCGCCGGGCCGTCGAGGACGACCCCGGTTTCCTGGCCGCGCAGCCCTCCCTGGTGCTCGCGCTCGGCCCCGAACTGCCGCGGACGGACACGGTGATGTTCAACGTGCACCTCGACACCGTCGCCGGTCTCGAACCGGTCGGGTTCGACGGGGAGCGCTTCACCGGGCGCGGCGCGATCGACGCCAAGGGCCCCGCCGTGGCCCTGCTGGCCGGGATACGGGCGGCACTCGACGCCGCCCCCGACCGTCTCGCAGGCACCCGCGTGCTCATCCAGGCTGTGTCCGGCGAGGAGGGCGGCGCCATGGGCGTGTTCGGCACCCGCCCGCTGCTCCGCCGTGGCTGGTACGGCAGGCTCAACCTGTTCTGCGAGCCCACCGGGATGCGGCTGCTTTCGCGTTCCACGGCCGCGATGACCGCCTGTGTCCGGGTCGACGGGGACGACGCCATCGACGACCGCCCCGCCGCCGGACACAACGCCACCGTCCTGCTCGGCCACCTCGCGCAGCGTCTCGCCGCCCGGCTCCCGGAGCACGCGGCCGACGGCCAGGTCTGCGTCGCCGGACTGCACACCGGGCGCCTCCACAACCGGGTGTACGGGACCGGCCGCCTGATGCTCAACTGCTCCTACCCCGACTCCGCCACCGGCCGGGCTCTCGCCGACCGCTTGGAGAGCGAAGTGGCGGCTGGTGTACGGGAGTTCAGCGCTGCCTACCGTACCCACCGGGTGCTGGCCCGCACCGCGGCGGATGCCGCGGCGATCACCCGCGTCGAGTGGCACAAGCGCGGTCTGCCCGCGCTCCGGGCCACGGAGGATCCCTGGGCCCTCGACCTGCTGGCACCGGAGGACGAGCCCGCCCATTGGCCTGCCGACGAACCCGCGTTCACCTGCGACGCGATCTGGATGGCGGGCCTGCCCGGCGCCCACACCGCCGTCCTCGGCCCCGGCGACCTCGACCGCAATCACGCGCACGCGGCCGGGGAGTACGCCGACCTGTCCGATCTCGAAGCCTTCGCCGGGGCGGTGAGCGGCATCCTCGTCCGCTTCGCCGCCCGGCAGCACGCCACCACAGGAGGAATGCGACAGTGACCCAGTCGACCGATGCCCCGCCGCACGGCGAGGTGACCGTCCCGCACGACGCCCTCGTGGCCTTCAGCGCCGAGGTCTTCACCGGCCGCGGGGTACCGGAGAGCCGGGCCCGCACCGCCGCGGAGGCTCTCGTCCACGGCGATCTCACCGGACTCACCTCGCACGGCCTCGCCAACCTCACCCGGCTGTACCTGCCCGCCCTCGACGCGGGCCGCATCGACGCCACCGCGGAACCGGAGAAGATCACCGACACCGGTGCCGCCGTCCTCCTCGACGGCCGCCGCTCCCTCGGCCTGTGGGCGGCGACGGAGGCGCTGGAGCTGGCCGCCGACCGCGCGGCACAGACCGGCATCGCCCTGGTGACCATGCGCGACGCCACCCACTTCGGCTGCGCGGGACACCACACGGCCCGGATCGCCCGGCGCGGCATGGTGGCCTTCCTCGCCTCCAACTGCGGCCGCCAGCGCATCGCACGCCCGCCGGGCGGCCGTGCCGCGATGCTGGGCACCAACCCGTTCAGCATCGCCGCGCCCGCGGGCGACCGCCCGCCGTACGTACTCGACATGAGCACCACCGTGGTGCCGACCGGCAAGGTGCGGGCCGCCGCGCGCGCCGGGGAGCCGATACCGGAGGGCTGGCTGGAGGACGCCGAGGGGCGTCCGGTGACGGACCCCCATGCCCTGGACTCCGGCGGGGGTTTCCTGCGCTGGCTCGGCGGCGACCCCGCCACCGGCGCGTACAAGGGGTACGGGCTCGGTCTGATGGTCGAGGTGCTTGCCGCGCTGGTGCCCGGCGCCGGGCTCGGCCCCGCTCCAGAGGCCCTGAACGGCGAAGGACAGCCCTCCGGGCGCGACGACGACATCGGCCTCACCGCCCTCGTCGTGGCACCCGGCGCGCTCCGCCCCGGCCAGGACTTCCGCGCCGAGGCCGACGGTCTCTTCGGAGCGCTCCTGGACTGTCCGCCCCTCGATCCCGCCCGGCCGGTGAGCTACCCCGGCAGGCCCGAGGAGCTGACCGCGGAGCACCGCAGGAGGCACGGCGTCCCGCTGTCCGGCCAGTGCCACGCCGAGCTCACCGCGCTCGCCGCCGAACAGGGCCTCCGGTTTCCCGAGCCGGTCGGGTCGTCGCAGGACGCCCTTCCCCCGGCGGGTGCCCGATGACCGGCCGCCCGGCAGTGCGGACCCGCGTCGGCCTCATCGGTCTGGGCGTCATCTCGAAGTTCTACGTCGCCGCCTTCGACCAGTTGCCCGGGCTCGACCTCGTCGCCGTGTGCGATCTGCGGCCCGCCGCTCTGGAGCCGTTCCGGAACGTCGCCAAGTGCTACACCGGCCACGCCGGACTGCTCGCCGACGCCGACGTGGACGCGGTCGTCGTGAACGTCCCCAACGACGCGCACGCCACCGTGTGCCGGGACGCCCTCGCCGCGGGGGTCGCGGTCTGTGTGGAGAAGCCGCTCGCCATCCGTGTCGAGGACGGCCGGGCGCTCGCCTCACTGGCCCGCGAGCAGGAAGCCACCCTCTTCACTTCCTTCCACCGCCGCTACAACTCCGCCGTCCTGCGCCTGCTCGACGAGGTCACAGCGGCCGACTCCCCCGTACGCTCCCTCACCGTCCGCTACCTCGAACGCATCGAGGAGCACGCGGGCAGCGACCGTTGGTACCTCGACGCCGAGCGCTGCGGCGGCGGCTGCGTGGCCGACAACGGCCCCAACGCCTTCGATGTCGTACGGCTGTTCCTCGGCGACGTCGAACTGGCCGCGGCCGACGTCGTCCGTGACGAGCTCGGCACCGACCGCCGGGCCTCGGTCGATCTGCGCTCGACGGCCGGAGCCACCGCCCGGGTCGAACTCGACTGGGCCTACGAGGGCGAGGTCAAGGACGTCACCGTCGAACTCCACGACGGCACCCGGCTGTTCGCCGACATGCTCGACGGGCACCCCGAGTTCAAGGGCTCGCTCTGGCACGAGTACGTCGGCGTGCTCACCGACTTCGACACCCGCCTGCGGGGTGGACAGGACGCCTCCCGCGACGGTCTCGCCGCCCTGGAACTCGTCGACGCCGTCTACCGCGCGGAAGGAGCCACACGGTGAACCCGGCCGAGGACGGCGGCAAACGCACCGTGCCCGCCACGGTGGTGAAGGTGCTGACCCACCGCCGTGTCGACCGGGGCATGCGCCTGGAGGAGTTCACCAGCCGCTGCGTCCGCACCGGCGAGGTGCACGAGCTGGTCACCACCGACCAGGCAGGCGATCCCCCCGGCTCCCGCATCGACCGGGTCGGCTTCCTCGGCTTCGCCGAGATCCAGGGCGCCGGGGTGATCGACCGGGGCGACGAGGTGTGGGTCGACGGGCGCCTCGTGGGCACCGTGCTCGGCTTCGACTCCTGCCACTTCCCCAACCACTACAACGTGCTCATCGCCGTCGACGACCTGGTCACGGGTCCCGACCTGGAGCTGCGGCCGGAAACCCGGCTGTTCTTCCGCCAGGTCCCGGCGGAAGCCCAAGAATCCGGAAGCAGAAGGGTGCAAGTCGCATGAATACCGTCACCTTCGACGTGACCCCTCCGCACGCCCCCGGCACCACCTGGCGGCTCGAAGCGGAGCTGTTCCTGCCGCCCGGCAAGGCACCCGACACCGTGCAGCTGCTGCTGCCGGGGCTCACCTACGACCGACGCTACTGGACCGCTCCGGGCGCCCTCGACTACACGCGGCACGCGATCGGCGAGGGCTACGCCGTCCTCGCCCTCGACCGCCCCGGCACCGGCGCGAGCGAGCACCCGGCCGCCGAACAGGTCACGGTGGAGAGCAACGTCGAGGCCGTGCACCAGGTGGTGGCCGCCCTGCGCCGGGGCGCTCCCGGGCTGCCCGCCTTCCGCCATGTGGTCGCCGTCGGACACTCCCTGGGCTCCGGCATCGCCCTGATCGAGGCGGCCCGCCATCGCGATCTGGACGCCTTGGTGATCACCGGGCTGCTGCACGCGGTCGGCCCGCTCTACCCGGAGGCGATGCCCGCCCTGTACCCGGCGGCCGAGGACCCGCTGCTCGCCCCGACGAACCCGCCGGAGAACTACCTGACCACCCGCCCCGGCCGCCGCGCCGCCCTGTACGAGCACCCGCCCGGCATGGACCCCGGCGTATCCGCCTGGCACGAGGACACCAAGTCGACGGTGACCGCCGGTGAAGGCTTCACCCTGGATGCCATCTACCAGCCGGAGGTGGCCGCCGAGGTGCGGGTGCCCGTCCTGCTGGTCGTCGGCCAGGAGGACCGTCTCTTCGGCGGCGGGGACGCCTCCACCGAGGGCGCCGCGTCCGTGGTCGCGTACGAGCGGAAGTTCTACACCGGCGCCACCGACCTGGAGGCGTTCGTCGTCCCGGACGCCGCGCACTCCATCAACGTCCACCGCACCGCCCCGAGTTGGTATGCCGCCGCACACGAGTGGCTCGACCGCCGCTGCCCCGCACGTGGGCACTGAGCCGAGAGGAGGGGACAGGACATGACCGACCGCAGCACCCGTCCACAGGGCGGCAGCCACGCCGTCGTCCTCGGCGGCAGCCTCGCCGGACTCTGCGCGGCGGCCGCACTCGCCCCGCACGTGGAGCGGGTCACGCTCGTGGAGCGCGACCGCTACCCGGACGAACCGCGCTGGCGCCGCGGCGTGCCCCAGGCCCGCCACACCCACAACCTGCTGGGCGCGGGACAGCGCTCCCTCGAACTGCTCTTTCCCGGCCTCCTCGGCGAGCTGCGCGACCTGGGCATGGTCGAGGTCCGCATGCCGCAGGACATGCTGCTGATGGTGCCGGGCGGCTGGGTGGACCGCTTCGAGGGCCCGCACCTGGTCCTGTCCGGCTCGCGCGACCTCCTCGACTGGGCCGTCCGCCGTCGGCTGCGGCAACTGCCCACCGTGGAGATCCTGGAAGAGACGGAGGCCGTCGGCCTCGTCGCCGGACCGAGCGACACGGTCCGCGGCGTACTGCTCCGCGACCGGCGCCCCGAGGCGCGCGCCGGTGGCGGCCAGCCGTACGAGCAGGCGGCCGACCTGGTCGTGGACACCACCGGCCGCGGCTCCCGGGCCCCGGCCTGGCTCAAGGATCTCGGCTACGGCACGCCCGAGGAAAGCGTCGTCGACGCGGGCTGCGCCTACTCCACCTGCATCCTGGAACCCGCTCCTGAGCACACCGCCGACTGGAAGTGCATCCTGCTCCAGTCCACACCGGAGGAGCCCCGCTCGGGCATCCTCAACCCCATCGAGAACGGCCGCTGGATGGTCTCCGTGGCCGGACTCGGCGGCGAGCGCCCGCCGCTCGACCACGCGGGCTTCGTCGACTTCGCCAAACGCCTGCGCAGCACCGCCCTGTACGACGCGATCCGCGACGCGAAGCCCCTCGGCGACGTGTACGGCTCCGGCCGTACGGAGAACCGCTGGCGCCACTTCGAGCGGCTGCCGCGCTGGCCCGACCGCTTCCTCGTGCTCGGCGACGCCGTCGGCGCCTTCAACCCGGCCTACGGGCAGGGCATCTCCGTCGCGGGCATGAGTGCGCTCGTACTGCGCCGGGCCCTGGAGCGGAACCCGGCCCAGGGCACCCACCCTGCCCCGGGCACCCCGCGGATCCCGGACGGCCTGACCGCCTCCTTGCGCAAGCCGATCGCCGACTGCGTGGAGGCCGCGTGGATGCTTTCGGGCAACGCCGACCTGGCGTACCCGGGAGCCTCCGACGGCCCGCTGCCGCTCGCCGCACGGCTCGGCAAGCGCTACACCGACCGGCTCCTCAAGGTGGCGACGACCGACCGGACCGCGGCCATCGCCCTGCTCGACATGACCCACCTGCTGGCCCCGCCCCAGGCCGTGTTCAGGCCGCGGGTGCTGGCCTCGGTCCTGCGCGGCCCGAGAACCCCGCCCTCTCCGTCGGCCCCACTGCCCACACCTACCCGAGGGAAGCTCATGACCACCGAGTCCGAACGCATGGTGAAGGTCTACCGCAAACGGGCCAAACGCTATGACCTGACCTCCAACCGCCTCTACCTCATCGGCCAGCGCACGATGGCCTACAAGCACCTGGCCCTGGAGCAGCTCGCGCTGCGCCCCGGCGACACGGTCGTCGACGCGGGCTGCGGCACCGGCCACAACCTGCCGCTGCTCGCCGAGGCCGTGGGTCCGACAGGACGGGTGATCGGCGTGGACCTCACCGACGCCATGCTGGAACAGGCGGAGGACCGGGTGCGAAGCGCCGGACTCACCCAAGTCGAACTGGTGCAGGGCGACCTGACGACCTACCAGTATCCGGAGAACGTCCGCGGGATCACCGCCTGCTTCTCGCTGACCCTCATCAGCGAGTACGCCAAGGTGATCGAGCGCGGCTACGAGGCACTCGCCCCCGGCGGGCGCTGGGTGGTCCTCGACTACCGCCTGCCGGGCTGGTGGCCCGACCGGCTCATCCCCGCGCTGGGCCCGATGATCGCCCCGTTCGGCGGCGACACCAGCATGGTGCAGCGCCACCCGTGGGAGCCGATCCAGGAGGGCGCCGCCCGCCACCGCGTGCTGACCCGGTACGGCGGCTGGGTGTACGTCGCGGTCGGGGAGGCTGCGGGGCGGTAGGGCGCCACCGCAGGGAACGGCAGGATCGTCAGACCCCTCAGACCCTTCAGACGCCTCAGACGCCGTCCTTGTGCCCGTTCGCGACGAGCAGCTGCTCCATGCTCTTGTGGGCGGGCCCGGCCTTGGTGTTGCTCTCGTCGTGGAAGAGCCTGAGGTACTGGATGAGGGCGCCCACACACGTGTCGCGTTTGTCGTACTCGGCGTTGTCGACGAGTCGGCAGTCCTTGGAGATCTCTCTCGTCGTCCCGTCCGGACCCGTGTACAAGGGGTGCCAGATCAATGTGACGTTCGGGTTCAACCGCTGGACCCGTTGGAGCTCCGGGACTTCGAGCCTGATGAGGATGCTGTCCGGAGAGTAGGCCCGCACGAAGATGTGCACGGGTCCGGTGGCGAGGGACACGAAGGCCTTGGACAGGATGCTCCACATCGGCCCTGTCAGCTTCCAGTCCGGATGCATCTCCAGGACGTTGAGCACGCTGCCGATCCGGGTCCGCGCCAGCGGTGTGTGGCCCTTCTCGTACGCGTAGTCGTTGACCTCGATACCGCCCGCCCACAGGGCCATGGTGGGCGTCTTGATCTCCAGATGCTGGGTCATGAGCTTGACGAATTCCTGGTACCACGTGTTCGTCGCACGGATTTCGCGCTGCTCCTGGCGGTCACTCGTTCTCGCCGTGGCCTCGTCGTTCAGCGCACCCTGCGAGTCGACTCCGCCGAGCAGGAGTTGCCAGGCGTCGTCGGCGTCGGCTCGGGGAATGCCCGCGGCCTCCGTCAGTTCCTGGTAGGGCCCCCACTCGGGATGCTCCGTGGGCCTCGCGGCGTAGTGCTCGTTCAGGGCGCCCGCCTGGCGCTGCACCCAGTGAGTCGCCGCCGCGTTCCCCGCGCGCTGCTGAAGCGCGGCCATCCCGGTGCGGGACGTGCTGGGCGCACCACGCCCGGCGACGGCCCGCGGCACCGCCTGCGCCTCCGGGGCTCTCCGTTGCTCACGCATGCCTTCTCGTCCTTCTGGTCGATGTCGTCGAGCGTAGGGAGGCGACGGCGAACGGACGAGGTACGGGAGGGCAGCCCTGCGGGCATGTTCGCCCTCGGGAGCTGTCAAACCCTTCCGAATCGGCCACGATGGTGCGATCCGGGGCACGGGAGATGGGGAGCTGATGGCAGCGGCATGGGCGAGCGTGTGGCCGGTCCTGTTGGCCGTGGTGCTCGTCGCCGTGTTGGGCGGTGGCGGGTACGGACTGTGGCAGGCGCACCGGAGCGCGGTCGGGAAGGACCGGGCGTGGCGGCGGGAGGAGGAAGCCCGGGCGCGGGAGCTGTCGATGACGGAGGTCGACGCGCTCTCCTGGCAGGACTTCGAGCGGTACGTCGCCGACCTGTGCCGTCGGGACGGCTGCACGCAGGTCGTCGTCAGCGGCAAGAGCGGTGACCTGGGCGCCGATGTGATCGGCTACCTCGCGGACGGCCGCAAGCTGGTGATCCAGTGCAAGAAGTACGCGCCCGAGCGCAGTGTGTCCTCGCAGGACATGCAGAAGTTCCTCGGCACGGCCCGCAACGAGCACGGCGCGGACGTCGCCCTGTTCGTCACCACCTGCCGCAGGTTCACCGCGGCCGCCTTGGGCCTGGCGGTGCGGCACGACATCGTTGCGCTCCACCGCGATCTGCTGGGTGCCTGGGTCAGGGGCGCCCGGCTGGACAGCCTGATCCCGTTGAACGGCCACGGCGACGGTCGTGCGCAACGCCCCTCGCCTGCCTGACACCTGACAGTGGGCGCTGCCCCCGTACTCGATGCGTAGGGCCGATCGGCCCCGGGCCCTACCCGCCCGGCCCCTGGGAGCCACCTCGTGCCGCGCCGACCCTGGAGGGGACACCCCGCCCTCAGGAGGCCCGAGATGACGTACGACGAGCGAAGCCGACCGCCGGTCCACGCGCTGCTCGCCGATGGGACCACCGCCTGCATACGGGATGTCAGCTCCGACGATCTTGCCCGGCTCCGAGGTCTCTTCGAGGGGATGTCGCCCGAGAACCTGCGGCGTCGCTTCTTCGTGGCGGGCAACCGGTGTGCCGCACAGGCAGCGGACCGTTCCTGTGCGCCTCCTCGGCCCGGCCACCGCGCACTGCTGGCCGAGGCCAAGGGCCGTGTCATCGGCCTGGTCGAGTACGAGAGGACGGACGGGACCGCCACGGCGGAGATCTCGCTCGCCGTGGCGGAAGGGCTGCACCACCGAGGGATCGGGACCCTCCTCCTGGAACACCTCGTCTCCGCCGCCCGTGCCGAAGGCATCACCGCGTTCACCGCCGACGCACTCGCCGAGAACCACGAGGTCCTGAAGGTCTTCGCCGATCTCGGACTGCGCACCGCCCGGCGCTTCGACGGCCCGGAGGTGCGCTGCACCATCCAGTTGAGAGAGGAGGAAGAGACGTATCTGACAGCGGTCGAGGCGCGGGGCCGGGCGGCAGACGTCGCCAGCCTCGAACCGCTGCTGCGGCCCGACTCGATCGCCGTGGTCGGGGCGGGCCGCAGGGCGGGCTCCGTCGGCCGTGCCGTCCTGCGCAATCTGCGCACGGGGGGCTTCACCCGGCAGCTCTTCGCCGTCAATCCGAACGTCTCCTCGCTGATGAGCGTGCCCGCCTACCCTTCGGTCGCCGCGCTCCCCCAGGTCCCCGACCTCGTGGTCCTCGCCGTGCCCGCCCCGGCTCTGCCCGCCACGGCAGAGGAGTGCGGGAAAGCGGGTGTACGCGCCCTCGTGGTCGTCACGGCCGGACTGGACGCCGAACAGTCCGCCGCCGTACTCGCCACCTGTCGGCTGTACGGGATGCGCCTTGTGGGTCCCAACTGTCTTGGCATCTCCAACACGGACAAGGAGCTGTCGCTGGACTCGACCTTCGCCGCGCGGCACCCCCGTCGAGGGACGGCCGGTCTGGCCGTGCAGTCGGGCGGCGTGGGCATCGCGCTGCTCGACGGAGTGTCCCGGCTCGGCCTCGGCGTCTCCAGTTTCGTCTCGCTGGGCGACAAGTACGACGTGAGCGGCAACGACCTGCTCCAGTGGTGGGAGTGCGACGGCGTGACCGATCTGGCGCTGCTGCACCTGGAGTCCTTCGGGAACCCCCGGGCGTTCTCGCGGACCGCGCGGCGGGTCACCCGGCACATGCCCATCCTCACCGTCGACGCAGGGCGGACCCGGGCAGGGCGTCGGGCCGCCGCATCGCACACCGCGGCGGCCGCCACCCGGACCATGACCCGCCAGGCCCTGTTCACCCAGGCAGGCATCACCGCCACCCGCACCATCGGTGAACTCCTGGAGACCGCCGCCCTGTTGCACGCGCAGCCCGCGCCCGCCGGAAACCGCGTCGCCATCGTCACCAACGCGAGCGGCGCCGGGGTCCTCGCGGCCGACGCCTGCACCGAGGCCGGGCTCGCCCTGCCGCTGCTGCCGATCCCCCTCATCGACGAGCTGCTCGCCACCCTCCCCGAGGGGGCCTCCGCCACCAACCCGGTCGACGCCACCGCCGCCGTCACCGAGAGCCAGCTCAAGAACGGCGTGGACCGGCTCATGGCACACGACGGCATCGACGCCGTGCTGGTGGTGCTCGTGCCCACCGCGGTCGCCGCGGCCACCGGCGACGATCTCGTCCGGGCCCTCACCCACGCACCCGGCCATCACGCCCGGACGATCGCCGCGGTCCTCCTCGACCAAGCGCTGCCCGTAAGGCTGTTGGCGACCGCGGGCGGCGGCTCCATCCCCTGCTACGGAGATCCACAGCCCGCCGCGCGGGCCCTGGCCCACGGGGCCCGACGGTCTCAGTGGCTGGCCCGCCCACCCGGCAGCATCCCGGACATCCCCGACGTGGAGACGTCCCGCGCCCACGACGTGGCCGAGACCTGGCTGGCCGGGCACCCGGACGGCGGCTGGCTCGATCCGAAGACCTGCGCCCAACTCCTCGCCTGCTACGGCATTCCCCAGCTCCCCTGGGCCTGGGCCGAGACCGAGGACGACGCCGTCATGGCGGCCGAGCGGCTGCGCGGCCCGGACGGCAGAGTCGTACTGAAAGCGCACTGGCCCGGCCTGGTGCACAAGAGCGAACAGCGGGCGATCCACCTCGATCTGCAGGGTGACAGCCAAGTACGCGCCGCCTACCGGGACTTCGAGGTCCGCTTCGCCGGGCTGCTGAGCGGTGTGGTGGTGCAGCCGCTCGCCGAGCGCGGTACCGAGCTGTTCGCGGGCGTCGTCCAGGACGGGGTCTTCGGCCCGCTCGTCCTCTTCGGGCTCGGCGGCACGGCCACGGATCTCCTCGCCGACCACGCGGCCCGGCTGGCCCCGCTCACCGACCTGGACGTGCACGACCTGATCACCGCACCCCGCTGCGCCCCGCTGCTCTTCGGGCACGGCGGGAGCGGGCCTGTGGACCTCGAAGGACTGGAGCAACTGCTGCACCGGCTGTCGCGGATGGCCTGCGACCTGCCGCAGCTCGCCGAGGCCGACTTCAACCCCGTCCTGGCCCGGCCGGGCGGCGTCACGGCACTCGACGTACGCGTACGCCTGCTGCCCCGGACCGCCAACGACCCCCATCTGCGCCGACTCCGCTGAAGGCTGAGGGCTGGAAGGAGACAGAGATGAAGCACAGCAAGATCGGTTCCGTGATGGCCGGTGAGGTGGTCAGCGCCGGGTACGGCACCCCGTTCAAGGACGTGGCCAGGCTCCTGTCCGAGCACCGCATCAGCGGGCTGCCCGTGATCGACGTCGACGACAAGGTGATCGGTGTCATCTCGGAGACGGACCTGTTGGTGCGCGAGGCCGAGGCCCCCGCTCCGTACCGGCCGCAGCCCCGCTTCCGGATGTCGTGGGCCAGGCCCTCGGCGCGGAAGTCCCGGGCGAAGGCCACGGCCCGTACCGCGGGGCAGCTCATGTCCACGCCGCCCGTGTGCGTGCACGCCGAGAACACCATCGCCGAGGGCGCTCGCCGGATGGCCGAGCACAAGGTCGAGCGGCTGCCCGTCATCGACGACGAGGACCGGCTGGTCGGCATCGTGACGCGCAGGGACCTGCTCCAGGTGTTCCTGCGCCCGGACGCCGAGATCCGCCGCGAGGTGATCGCACAGGTCCTGGTCCACACCCTGTGGCTGGCCCCGCAGAGCATCGAGGTCGAGGTGGAGAACGGCGTGGTGACCCTCGCCGGGTCGCTGGAGCGCCGCAGCGAGGTGCCCGTCGCGATGCACATGACGCGTGAGATCGACGGCGTGGTCGCGGTCCTGGACAGGCTCACCTACCGCGTGGACGACTCCCACCTCCGGCCGACCGAACAAGCCCTGCGCGGCGTCGCCGACGACTGGCTGCGCAAACTCTGAGAGGGGGCGGACCACCATGACCGTCAAGGTGCTGGTCGCCTACGCGACGAAGAACCGGTCCACGGCCGAGATCGCCCGCACCCTCACGGAGGTCTTCCGCAAGCAGGGCATCGACGCCGAGATGAGGTTGGCGCGCGACGTCGGCGAGCTCCAGGTGTACGACGCCGTGGTGCTCGGCAGTCCGCTCTACGAGGGGCAGTGGCACAAGGACGCCCGCCGGTTCGCCAAGCGGCATCGGGAGGCCCTCGCAGGGCGGCCGGTGTGGCTGTTCAGCAGCGGCCCCCTTGATGAGTCGGCGAATGAGGGCGACCTTCCGCCCGTGCCCTCCGTGCGTCGCATCAGCATCCGCATCCAGGCCAGGGAGCACGTCACCTTCGGCGGCTGTCTCTCCGACGACGCGCAGGGCTGGATGGCACGGATGATCGTCAAGGCAGGAAAGGGCGGGGACTTCCGCGACTTCGAGCAGATCTCGGCGTGGGCGCAGCGCATCGGCGCCACCCTGCTGGGCGAGCCCGCGACGGACCGGGGCGGACAGCCATGACTTCCTCGTAGCCGCTGAATGCACAGAACCTGGGACGACCTGCTTCGGCGTCTCCATGGGCAGCGGCCCCGGGGCCGAGACGGACAAGAACAACGAGATGAGCAGGACGAACGCGAAGGAGACGGAGCGATGAGCAGCACCCCGCCCATGATGGCCGCACTTCCCGCCGAGCACCGCGCACGGCTGATGCGGATCGCCCGGCAGGTGTCCTTCCCTGTCGGGACCCGGATCTTCGAGGAAGGCGGTCACGCCGACCGGTTCTGGATCGTCCGCACCGGGTCGGTCGTCCTCGACATGCACGTCCCCGGTCGCCGCTCGCCCGCGATCGAGACGATCGGTCACGGCGAGCTGCTCGGCTGGTCCTGGCTCTTCCCGCCGTACGTCTGGCAGCTCGGCGCCGTGGCGCAGAGCCCGGTGCGGGCCGAGGAGTTCGACGCTCTCGCGGTCCGTCTGATGTGCGAGGACGACCCGGCGCTCGGCGCGCTCGTCGGCCATTGGGTGGGCCGCGTCCTGGCGCACCGGCTGCAGTCGGCCAGGACGCGTCTCCTCGACCTGTACGCCCCCTACGGAAGCGGACAAGGCGTACGGGGGTGACCGCCGTGCCAGTTCCCTACCGGGTCGTCGCCCGTTGGGCGGAGACACCGGACACGGCCACGCTCCGTCTGGAGCCGGTCGGGGGGCCGCTTGCCCCCTTCGCGCCGGGGCAGTTCGCGCTGGTGTGGGCGTTCGGCCTGGGCGAGATCCCGCTCTCGGTCAGCGCCATCCCCACCACCGGCGGGCTGGCGCACACGGTGCGCAGACTCGGCGCCGTCTCCGCGGGGCTGTTCGCCGCCGAGGTCGGTGACGAGCTCGGGCTGCGCGGACCCTATGGCACCGGCTGGGAGCTGGAGAAGGCCCACGGGCAGGATCTCCTGGTCGTCGCCGTGGGCATCGGACTGGCCCCGCTGCGCCCCCTCGTGAGGGACGCGGTGGCGGATCCGAAAGCGTACGGACGCCTCAACGTCCTGGTGGGTGCGCGCACTCCCGCGGACCTGATGGCGAAGGCCGAGACCCGGCTGTGGCGGACCGCCTACACCGGGGTGGTGGTCGACCGGCCCGCCACCGGTTGGACGGGCCGCACCGGCGTCGTCACCCAGCTGATCGGCCAGGCGCACTTCACCCCGCGCGACACCACCGCGTTCGTGTGCGGACCCGAACCGATGCTCCGGGCGACGGCCCGTGAACTGCTGCACCGGGGAGTGCCCGGCGACCGCATCAAGGTCTCCCTGGATCGCAACATGCACTGCGCGACCGGCCACTGCGGAGACTGCCGGCTCGGCCCGCTGCTGCTGTGCAGGGACGGCCCGGTCGTCACCTGGAGCCGGGCGGAACCTCGCAAGCTGGCCTCCCGCGACGGCTGGCAGCTGGTCGAGGGCTCTGTATCTCCTGCGCCACCCCCTTCCTCGGCCTGACCGTCGCCCGAACGTAGCCACCGCCCGCACTCCATCTCCCGGGAGGACGCCGTGCTCCACTCACCGCGCACCGTGAGCGACGTGATGACCCACACGGTCATCGCCGTGGGCCGCGAGGCCCCCTTCAAAGAGATCGTCGCCCTGATGGGGCAGTGGAACGTCGGCGCGCTGCCCGTCCTGGCGGGAGAGGGCCGGGTGATCGGTGTGGTCTCGGAGGCGGATCTGCTGCCGAAGGAGGAATTCCGCGACAGCGACCCTTCCCGCTTCGACCAACAGCGCCGCCTCACCGACCTGGCCAAGGCCGGTGGCATCAGCGCGGGCGAGGTGATGAGCACGCCCGCCGTCACCGTGCACCCGGACGCGACCCTCTCGCAGGCCGCCCGCATCATGGCCCAGCGGAAGGTCAAGCGCCTCCCCGTGGTCGACGCCAACGGGCTGCTGCAGGGCGTGGTCAGCCGCAGCGACCTGCTCAAGGTGTTCCTGCGCACCGACCAGGAACTCGCGGACGAGGTGACCCGCACCGTGACCGCCCTGCTCTTCCCGGACCGTGCGGTCACGGTGGTCGTGGAGAACGGCGTGGTCACGCTCGGCGGTGAGATCCGCGACCGCACCCTCGTCCCGGTCGCCGCCCGGCTCACCCGTGCGGTCGAGGGCGTCGTGGACGTACGCATGGATCTCTCCGAACCCGATCAGGCACCGCCCCGATGAAGACCAGGCGCTGACCGCCCTTCGCGCGCACCCGGAGGGAGCTCAGGTCTCAGGTCGAGGCGGCACGCGCCGGGCGCGATGGGGCCCACTCGGCCCTGGTGCGGGCCCCGTCGACGCGCAACGATCAGGTCGGGGGACCGCAGACATCCAGGGGGCAATCAATGACCGCACGCACCTTCTCGTCGGCACGGCCGATCCGGGTCTTCCTCCTCGACGACCACGAGGTCGTCCGCAGAGGAGTGCACGACCTGCTCGACGCGGAGCCCGACATCGAGGTCGTCGGTGAGGCGGGCACGAGCGACCAGGCACTGGTCCGTGGCCCCGCCCTGCGCCCCGACGTGGCCATCCTCGACATCCGCCTGCCGGACAGCGACGGCATCACCGTCTGCCGCGAACTGCGATCGAAGATGCCCGGGGTCGCTTGTCTGATGCTGACCTCTTTCGACGATGACGACGCCCTCCTGGACGCGATCATGGCCGGCGCAGCGGGCTACGTCCTGAAGCAGATCAAGGGAACCGACCTCATCGACGCGGTACGCACCGTCGCATCCGGCCAGTCGCTGCTCGACCCGGCGACCACGACCCGTCTGATGAGCACGCTGCGCGGCCCGGACGAGCCGCGGGAGCCGGACGGCAGGCTGTCCGGCCTCACCGAACGCGAGCGGGACATCCTCACCCTGATCGGCGAAGGCCTCACCAACCGTCAGATCGGCAAGCGGCTCTACCTCTCCGAGAAGACCGTCAAGAACCACATCTCCCGGCTCCTGTCGAAGCTCGGCGTGGAACGGCGCGTCCAGGCCGCGGTGCTCGCCGCCCACCTAGAAGCCGAACGCCCCTCCGACCGCCCCCGCTGACCGCCCTCGTCGGCCGACGGCCGCCCTCATCGGCCTGCCAGCGGAACGCGCCACTCCAGCCGCGTGCCCCCGTCCGGCCCCGCATCCAGACACAGCGAGCCGCCGAGGTTCTCGGCCCGCTCGGCGATGTTCCGCAGGCCGCTGCGGCGTCCGCTGCTGCCGATGCCGACCCCGTTGTCCGCCACGGTGAGGGTGAGCTCCCCACGGCGTACGACGACGGAGATCTCGGCGGCCGATGCCCGCGCATGCCGGACGATGTTGGCGAGCGCCTCGCTCAGCACCGCCACCGCCTCGTCGGCGATGGCGGCCGGTACATCGGTGTCGATCAGACCTTCCATGCGCAGCGCCGGTGTGAAGCCCAGCACCGCGACCGCTTCCTCCACCGTCCGGGCGGTGCGCACCCGCAGCCCGGGACTGCGGGTCGTGTGCGCCTCGTGGGCCCGCAGGCCGAAGATGGTGGAGCGGATGATCTTAATGGTGGTGTCCAGGTCGTCCACCGCGCGCGTCAGGCGCTCGGACGCCTCGGGGTGCTGGACGAACCGCTGTGCGCTCTGCAGGGTCATGCCGGTCGCGAAGAGGCGCTGGATGGCCAGGTCGTGGAGGTCCCGGGCGATCCGGTCGCGGTCCTCCAGCAGGCTCATCTGCTCGGCGTCGCGCCGCCGGTCCGCCAGCTCAAGGGCCACTGCCGCCTGTCCGGCGAAACCGGGCAGCGGAGCGGTCTCGGCCTCGCCGAAGGCGGGCCGTCCGCTCCGCCGGGCCAGGACCAGCACGCCGCGCAGCCCCTCCGCAGTACCCATCTGCACCGCCACGGCGGGCCCCATGCCCTTCCACCGCTCCGGCGCGAAGGTGACCCTGGGATCACCGGCGACGTCCCCGGTGGCCACCAGCCCGCCCTCACGCAGCGCCGCCCCTGCCAAGGTCCCTTCCCGGGGAATGAACTGCCCCTGATGCACCTCCGAGCATTCACCGAGTGCCAGAGCCCCCTCCAGCTCGTCCCGCTCCGCCACCACGAGGTCCACCACACCGATGTCGGCGTTGGTGATCTCCCGCGCCCGCTCGACCATCAACTCCAGTACGCGGGCCTCCGACGCACCGGACAGCAGGGCGCTGGTGAACTCGGAACTCGCAGCCAGCCAGCGCTCCCTGAGCCGCGCCTCCTCGTAGAGCCGGGCGTTCTCGATGGCCACCCCAGCCGCCACGGCAAGCGTGGAGAGCACCGCTTCGTCCTCGGCGTCGAATTCGGCGCAGCCGCGCTTCTCGGTGAGGTAGAGGTTCCCGAACACCTCCTCCCGCACCCGGATGGGCACCCCCAGGAAGGAATGCATCGGGGGGTGATGCGGCGGGAACCCGGACGACGCCGAGTGCTCCGACAGCTCCCGCAGCCGCAACGGCTCGGGGTGCCGGATCAGCTCACCGAGCAGTCCGTGCCCCGAAGGCAGATCCCCGATCTGCGCCTGCAGTTGCTCGTCGATCCCCACCGGCAGGAACTGGTCCAGCCTGCTCCCTGCACCGATGACGCCGAGCGCCCCGTACTCCGCGTCCACGAGTACGACGGCGGTCTCGACGATGCGCCGGAGCACTTGCGGAAGATCGAGTTCCCGCCCCACCGAAAGCACCGCTTCCAGCAGCCCGTGCAGCCGGTCCCGCGTACCGCGAACGGCAGTGATCCGCCCCTCGAGCTCTTCGAGCAGCTCATCCAGCCGCAATCGCGTCAGCTGCCGCGCTTCGTTGCGCGCTGTCTCCCCACCCATGTGTGCCTCCGCCGAAGTCGCCAGACAGGGCGTCGCAGGTACGGCCTTCACACTAGTGCCGCGACGGGACCGGTTCACCCACCTGAAGAACTGACGGACCCTGACCGTCACCGCTGAAGAAGCTCATTGGATCAGGTCGGTGTGCGGGTGCTCCGGCGATACCGGGCAGACGTAGAGCTGCATGTTGTCGGTGCTGCCGACTTGGACCGCGGTCGGCTGCGTGGGGCTCCGGCCCGCGACGCGACCGGCGGACTCGGCGGCTTGATCCTCGTACGGTACCCAGCGGCCCGATTCGCCGTCCCATTCGAAGGAGGCGATGGTCAGCAGCGGGACCATCCGGGTGTCGCAGACTGCGCAGAAGCAGGGAATCGGGTCGGTGCGGCCCCACGGGGGCCAGCCGCCGACCTTCCAGCCGGGAGCGTCGGCCAACTCGGCGTCGTAGAACTCCTGCGGATATTCCGCGTACGAGCTGTCCACGCCGACGTCAGCTGCCTGCCATCTGCTCCAGTCCCCGACCAGTTGCCGAAGTTCCGCACTCAGATCGAAGGAGTTGGGGTACTCGGTGATCTGTTCCGGTGCCAGCAGACAAGGCTCCGGCACATAGGAGCCTCCCCAGTCCGCCTCATACGGGCTCGGCGGCACGGCGAGGACATCGCCGACCTCCGCAGAGCTTCGCCAGAACAGGGCGGTCGCAGGCTTGACATCCGGTTCGTGGTCATGAGGGCACCACAACACCTGGAGCACGTCGGCCTGTTCGGGCGGCCGCAGCATCGGTACGTCGCGCACGTACAGCTGAGCCACGGGCAGCATGGGGACCGGGCACTCGGCGGGCGGAGGGCCCGCCTCGAGCCGCCGCATGAGTGCCGCGTCGTTGCGCTCCTTGATCGCCGACTCTTCAGGCGTGTACTCCGGGCCTTCGGGTTCCCGGTGCAGCCGGGCCTGCCTGCGTCTTTCGAGAAGAACTGCCGCCGGGTACTCGCGGAAGCCGCTGTTCTGGTGTTCTGCGCTCTCGCAGTGCGGCCATGGCTCCCCGGCCGGCCACAGCAACGGCCCCCCGACCGAGCTGTCCCACACGGAAGGCGACCCGGGGCGCGGGTGCAGCCGAGTTGCCTCTCGCGCCAACGGAGCCAGCTCAGGAAAGACCGCGGTCACGTCGAACGGACGCGGCGGAGTATTGCGTACGAAGACCATGCCTGCGATCTTGCCACCAGCCACTGACAGTCCCTTGGCCGTCTCGACCGGCGTCACCGAGTTATGCGTATCCCCCGTCAGCAAGGTCCCGCTCCCCACCGGGCTGCGCTATGCAGGAACAAGCCCTGCGAGTGCGCAGCCGGTGCGCCTCGACGGGCCAGGGGGAATCATGACCGATTCCGTACGCCGTCAGCAGCCACGGGTGCCCGAGGCCGACCCCACGGTCGGGGTCGGGGTGAACGCCGACTGGCAGGGAGAGCCGAGGCACCGGCTGGTCGCGATCGGGGATTCGCTGACGCAGGGGTTCCAGAGCCTGGCGATCTTCAACACCGGGCTTTCGTATCCGGCGATCGTGGCCTACGAGTTGGGGTGCGTCGAACGGTTCCGGTACCCCCTCTACGAGGGTCTGGGCGGGCTGCCCTTCAACATCGAGTTCCTCCTGCGTGACCTGGAAGCCCGTTACGGGCGGACCGTGGAGCTGAGGGAGACGCCGGTCGCGCTGTTCCGGGCCCGGAGTCTCATGGACCGGGTGGAGGACTACTGGGAGCGGGGGCCGGGACATGCGGTGCCCTCGACGACGGCCATCATGCACAACCTCGCGGTCTTCGGGTGGGACCTGCGGGACGCGCTCTCGAAGTCGGCGGACGAGTGCCGTGAACGGATCGAGGCCCCGGAGGACAACCTGATCAAGCAGGTCGTCCAGAACGCGTGCGAGCGCGCCGCCCTCCGGGTCCTGCCCACGCGGCCCTCGGCGGCGGGGGCCCTGACCCAACTGGGCGCTGCCGCCCGGCTCGGGGAGGAGACCGACGGCACCGGCTCTGAGCACGGGATCGAGACCCTCGTCGTCTTCCTGGGCGCAAACAATGCGCTGCAGGCGGTGACCGAGCTCAACGTGGCCTGGAGCGAGGACGGTTACGACGACCTGTCCCGCAAAGGGCGCTTCACCGTCTGGCAGCCACAGCACTTCGCGGCCGAACTGCGCAAGGTGGCCGCCGAGGTCCACGGGATCAAGGCGCGGCACGTCATATGGTGCACGGTCCCGCACGTCACCATCGCGCCGATCGCGCGCGGCGTCAAAGGCAAGATCGCGAAGGGCTCCCGGTACTTCCCGTACTACACCCGCCCATGGATCGACGACGACGACTTCGACCCCCGCCAGGACCCGCACATCACAGGTGACGAGGCGCGGCAGGTCGACGACGCCATCGACGACTACAACGACGCGATCACGGCGGAGGTCCGCCATGCCCGGCGGACGGGCAAGGACTGGTACCTGCTGGAGACCTGCGGACTGCTGGACCGGCTCGCGGCCCGCCGGTACGCCGAGGATCCGTCGGCCCGCCCGGACTGGTGGCGGCCCTACGAGTTGCCGCCGGCACTGCAGGCGCTCACGCCGCGGCCGAACTCCCGTTTCCTCGCCGGTGAGGCGGAACGGCGCACCGATGGCGGCCTGTTCTCGCTCGACGGGGTCCACCCGACGACAGTCGGATACGGCATCCTCGCCCAGGAACTCATCCAGGTGATGCGGCTGGCAGGCGTCCAGTTCTTCCGACCCGACGGACAGACCCGCCGCGAGGGCCCGGTGCACGTCGACTTCGACCGACTCATCCGCCACGACACCCTCATCAACCGGCCACCGGGCAACCTGGACTCGGCCCTGCGCGTCATCGGCTGGGCCGACGAGGCCTTGGACCTGTTCCAGCGCGTGTTCTCCGGCTTCTGAACAGACCTGAGGTCACCCGCCGCTCGTCGGCGCTGAGGCCGCGGAGGGTCCAGAGTCCGTACAGAGCCAGCAGCGGTTTGAAGACCGTCCACTCGCCAGGGCGGTAGTCATCCGCGCGCACCAGCCTCTCCGCGAGGTCGGGGCGCTGCCGCCGCAAGTATGCGCGGGCCTTGAGCGCATGGGCGGGCTGGGAGACGATCTTGATGCGGTCCGCGTCTTCGAGCAGTGGGATGACGTTCGTGATGTTCTCCCACGTCGTCGTGCTCTGGTCCTCAAGGAGTACCGTGCCGTCGAACTCGAGCACCGACTGCGCGTGGTCGGCCATCAACTCAGCCTCCGTGGCGCTGGTCCCGGTCGCGCCACCGCTGAAGATCACGCAGGTTCGCAGCGCACCGTCAGCGGCGGTGGAGCGGACTCCGGCACGGACCCGCCAGCGGTTGATCAGGTTCGCCGTCGCCCCGGGGTTCCGGTACCCCAACACCACCACGGCCACCGAAGCGCCACCGCTCTCCCCCACGAGCGCCCGAGACCATCGCCAGTTCAGCCACTCACCCCAGGCCAGGGCCACAACCCCGGCCACCGCCAGTCCAGTCCCTCGCCGCATGCGGCGACTCTAGAGCCCGTCGTCCCGACCCGTTCCGCCCTGGGGGCTATCCCCCACCCCAGACGGAGGTAAGCCCCGTTCCGGGGCGGTGTGGCCGCGGCCTAGCGTGGTTTTCAGTAGCGCGCCCGAGCGAGGTCCCGTGGGCACGCTGCTGCTGGACCACAGGGACGCCTGACAGGAAACTGATCATCATGCACGTGCAGGACTCCCTCCGCTCCGTCCTCCGCGCCCCCTTCACCCGGCGGGCCTGGGCCGAGGCTGTGTACTGCCTGATCGGGTTCCCGTTGGGGGTGGTGGGCGGGGCGTTGCTGGCGGTGGTGTTGGCGCTCGGTGCGGGGTTCGGCGTTTCGCTGGTCCTGGCGGTCGTGGGCGCGCTGCTGCTCATCGGCGGGCTGCGGCTCGCCCGCGGGCTGGGCGGCGTCCACCGCGCGCTCGCCGGGGCGCTGCTCGGCGTACGGACGCCCACGCCGCCCGCGTTCCGGCCCAGCGGCGGTGTCGTGGGGCGCGTCGACGCGCGGCTGCGGGACAGCGTCGGCTGGCGGGCGGCGGGTTACGTCCTCGCGAAGCTGCCCGTCGGGGCGCTCGGCGCGTACGCCGTGCTGTGGTGGGTCACGGGCCTGGTGAACCTCACCGCCCCGCTGCGGTGGGCGGTGTTCGGGCAGCAGCCCGGGCCCGGTGACCCCGACGGCATGCCGCTGCTCACGCCGATCCCCTTCGGGAGCCCGGACGTGGACACGTTCGCAGGGACCTGGTTCGCGGTGCTGGTCGGCGGGGTCACGCTGCTGTGCGCGCCGTGGGTGACCCGGCTCGTGGTCGCGGGCGACCGGTGGCTGATCGGGGCGCTCCTCGGGCCGGGGCGGCTCGCCGACCGCGTGCGTGACCTGGAGGAGACCCGTGCGCTCGCCGTCGACGACTCGGTGGCGCTGCTGCGCCGGGTCGAGCGCGACCTGCACGACGGGGCGCAGGTACGTCTCGTCGCGGTGGCGATGGGGCTCGACATGATCAAGGAGGGGCTCGTCGACGGGCAGCCGCTGGACGTGGGCCGCATCCGGCAGCTCGTCGACGGCGCGCACCGGAACGCCACCGAGGCGCTCACCGAACTCCGCGATCTGGCCCGCGGCATCCATCCGCCCGCTCTCGACGACGGCCTCCCGAACGCCCTCACCACGCTCACCGCCCGCAGCACGGTGCCGGTCAGGCTCTCGGCGGACGTTCCGGTACGCCCCACTCCGGCGATCGAGACCATCGCGTACTTCTGCGCCGCCGAGCTCCTCACGAACGTCATCAAGCACAGCGGGGCGCGACAGGCCGCGATCGGCGTGACGCAGCGGGACGGGCTGCTGCGGCTGCAGGTGACCGACGACGGCCGGGGCGGTGCCGAGATGGGGGCGGGCAGCGGCCTGACCGGGCTCGCCCAGCGCGTCCGCACCGTCGACGGACGCATCGGCATCCACAGCCCCGAGGGCGGGCCGACGACCGTCACCGTCCAGCTCCCCCTGCGTGCGTGACAGCGTGCGTGAAAGCATGTGGGCCATGCGTGTCGTGATCGCCGAGGATGCCGCCGTACTGCGGGAATTGCTGGCCCAGATGCTCACCGAGCGCGGCCACGAGATCTGTGCCGCCGTGGGCGACGCGGACTCCCTGCGCGAGGCCGTCGCCGCGCACCGGCCCGACGTCACCGTGGTCGACATCCGGATGCCGCCGACCCACACCGACGAGGGGCTCCGCGCCGCCATCGACATCCGCGCCGAACACCCCGGCACCGGCGTGCTGCTCTTCTCCCAGTACGTCGAGACGAAGTACGCCACCCGGCTGCTGGCGGCCGGTTCCGCAGGCGTCGGCTATCTGCTCAAGGACCGGGTAGCGAACGTCGCGGAGTTCACGGACGCGCTGGCGCGGGTGGCGGCGGGCGGCACCGCGCTCGACCCCGAGGTCGTCACGCAGCTCGCGGGCGCGGGCAGCCGCAGGGCCGAACTGGCGCCGCTCACCGCACGGGAGCGCGAGGTGCTCTCCCTGATGGCGGAAGGCCGCTCCAACGCAGCCATCGCCCAGGCGCTCTTCGTCTCGTCCGGCACGGTGGAGAAGCACGTGGCGGCCGTCTTCGACAAGCTCGGATTGCCGGCGTCGCACGACCACAATCGCCGGGTGCTCGCGGTCATCCGTCATCTGCGCTCGTGAGTCGCCGCCCCCTGCACCGCCCCCTCGCCCAGGGGTCAAATCGCGCCGTTCTGATGAGGCCAACACGGCCTCAGTGAGCGGTAGTTCATGTCGCGCACATGCCCCTGACGTGTCGCCCAGCCCAAGCCGTGGAGCCGCCCCCACCCGCCGTGACCGACGCGTGCACCACTCGGCCCCGCCGCCCCCACCGGATCCCCATATTCCACGTCAAGCCCCTACGCTTTCTTCACCCTTTGCCTCTAGACTTCCGCCCCCGGCCCACGTATCCGCAGGACAAGGGCATATGCCAGAAGCACCACCGCATCGTGTGTTGCCAAATCCCTTACGGCCCCTCTCCTGCTGTGCGAAAGTCATTAGCGGTCCACCACCCGTCAAGCTGGTCGCACCGCACCTTCAACGGAGCACCTCATGCCGTCCCATGTCTTTGCGGACCACGCAGCCGCCCAGCCGCCCGAGCGTGGCACGGTCGACGCGCTGATCTCGCAGACGCGTCGGCTCCGCGGCGAGGTCGACGCCGTGCGGCGCGACGCCGTGGACGACCACGGGGACCCCACGGGCCGCTGGCAGCGGGCCCTGTGCGACCTGGCGGTCCACCAGCTGAACGACCTGGACGACCACTTGGCCCAGCTGCGGGACGGTCCGCCGCGGACGGACGGGGAGCCCGCGGCGCCGACCGTACCGGAGCCCACGGAACCGGGCCGCGGATCCCTGCTGAGCCGGGTGGGCAGCGCCGAGTGGAACCTCCTGACCGACGAGGCCAGCTGGTCCGGCGAACTCTACGGAATCCTCGGCCGAGACCCCGCCGCTCCCCCGCTCTCCCTCGACGAGCTCCCCTCCCTGGTGCACGCCGACGACCAGCCCCTGCTGACCTCGATGGTCACGGACTGCCTCGTCGACGGAAAGCCCATCGACGGCGAGTTCCGCATCCTGCGCTCCGACGGGCGCGTACGCCAGGTGCACATGATGGGCGAGCCCGTGCTCGCCGCCGACGGCTCCACCGCCTCCATGTGGGCGGTCCTGCGGGACATCAGCGAGCTGCGCCGCAGCCAGCGCGTCGTGCGCGAGAGCCAGGACTCGCTGCAGCGCCACCACGACATCGCACAGACCGAGCACCGCCTCGCCGTCGCACTGCAGGAGGCGGTCCTCCCGCCGTGGCGCGGCTCCCTGCGGTTTCCGCACGGCGGGCCGGGCAAGCTCGACCTCGCCGCCCGCTACCTCCCCTCCTCGACCAGCACGCTCATCGGCGGCGACTGGTACGACGCGATGGAACTGCCCGGAGGCGACGCCCTGCTGAGCGTCGGCGACCTCACCGGGCACGGCGTCGGCGTCACCTCCGGCATGGCGATGCTGCTCGGCGCGCTGCGCGGCATGGCGGTCGCCGGAGCGCAGCCGGGCGGCCATTTCGGGCAGCCCGGCCAGCTCATGGGCTGGCTCAACCAGTTGCTGGATGCCACGGTCCAGCCCGCCCTCGGCAGCGCGGTCTGCTGTCGCTTCGACCCCACCACGCACTTACTCACGTGGGCGCAGGCCGGGCACCCCGCCCCGCTGCTCTTCCGCGACGGGACGGGGCGCGCGCTGACGCCACCGCACGGCGTGCTCCTGGGCGCCACCTCCGGGGCGACGTACGAGCAGGCCGATGAGCAACTGCGGCCCGGAGACCTGTTGCTGCTGCACACCGATGGCCTGGTGCCGCGGCGCGACAGGGACACGGCGACGGGCCTGCTGCTCTCCCTGTCGTCCCGTTTCGCCGAGGCGCGAACAGCACAGGACTGCGTGCGGACCGTCGTCGAGGAATGCGGCGAGGCAGCCCGTGAGGACGACGCCTGCCTGTTGGTCGCGCGAGTCTGAACCGTCTCTGAATCGTCCGATCGCGCGATGTCTCATGTGCTCCGGTGCGCTACGCCCTTGCGGTCCTCCCCCTGCTGCCCTTCGGCAGCGCGAACTTGATCTCCTCGCGCAGGTCCTGGATCTTCGGATAGCCCGCGTACTGCGCGGTCAGCCGGTACATCTCGCGCAGCCGGTCCCAGGTGCGGTGCGAGGAGTTGGCCCGCATCGAAACCAGCGCCAACCGCGCGTACCTGTCGGCCTGTTCGGGGTCGTCGGCGATGAAGCACGCCGACGCCAGTGAGATGTAGTCGAAGATCTGCGACCGGTCGCGGTTCTTGGCCCGCAGCTCGATCGCCTCCTTCGCGTGGCGCTGCGCGGCGTTCGCCGCGGACGCCTCGTGGTCGGCGAGGGTGCGGTAGGCCAGCGCCTGCATGCCGTGCAGATCCGCCTCGTCGAACATCTGCATCCAGCTCGGCGGCGGCACGTCCCCCTTGTCCGACACGAAGAGGTCCTCGGCGAGGCCGAGCGTGCGCCGCATCGCCTGGCCGCGCCCCATCGACGCGTGCGCCCAGGCCTCGATGGTGTACAGCATCGCCTGGGTGCGGGGCAGGGCCTCCTCGCCCGCGCCAGACTTGGCGAGCTTCATCAGGTCCAGGGCGTCGTCCGGTTTGCCGAGGTGCACCATCTGGCGCGCGGCCCGGGACAGTGCCTCCCCCGCGCGCGGACGGTCGCCCCCCTCGCGGGCGGCGTGGGCCGCGATGACGAAGTACTTCTGCGCCGTGGGCTCCAGGCCGATGTCGTGCGACATCCATCCCGCGAGCACGGCGAGGTTGGCGGCGACGCCCCAGAGGCGTCGCTGAAGGTGTTCGGGGTGTCGGTAGGCGAGCATGCCGCCCACTTCGTTCAGCTGGCCCACCACGGCCTTGCGCTGCAGCCCGCCTCCGCGGGCCGCGTCCCACGCGCGGAACACTTCGACCGAGCGCTCCAGTTCCTCGATCTCCTGCGACCCGATGGGGGCGGCCTCATAGCGGTCGAGCCCAGCGGGATCGGCGTGCAGGGGATCTTCGATACGGGGGGCGTCGGCCTTCAAGGCCGGATCGGCGTGCAGCCAGTCGTGCATGGCGCTGCTGAGTGCGGAGCCTGCGGCAAGCGCAGCGCCCGCGCCCACCAAGCCGCGTCGGTTGAGCATGAGGTCCATTCCCGTGAATTCGGTGAGGACCGCGGCCGTCCGCTCGGGCGCCCACGGCACGCCGTCGGGGTGCTCCACACTCCCGTCGCCACGCCGCTTCCCTGTGCGCCCGTGCCGGACCAGACCCAGATCCTCAGTGGTCACGACACGGCCGAGACGCTCGGTGAACAGGACGGCCAAAACCCGTGGCACCGGATCGCGCGGGATCTCTCCCATGTCGATCCACCGCCGCACCCGCGAGGTGTCGGTGGCCAGTTGGGGGTGGCCCATGGCCGCCGCCTGCCGGTTCACCAGTCTCGCGAGCTCCCCCTTGGACCAGCCGGCGAGGCCGAACAGGTCGGAGAGGCGGGTATTGGGTTGTCCGTTCACGTCAAGCCCCCAGGTTCTCGGCTGAGTTGACAGTAGCCCTCTGTCAGTTGCAGAGCGACTATTCGCCACGGTTCGCCAGGGTGCGCCACATGGTGTGCCAGGGGACGGCGGGTGTCAGGTAGGAGTGCGCCACCCCGACCCGGTCGCCGCAAGGCACTCCCCAGGGTGCACCCGAAGCGACCGGGCCGGGCGGCGCACGCAACTCGCAGGCACACGAAGGGATCTGTATCGCCCATGTACGCAGCATCGTCCTCCGTGTCCGCCCCGCCCCGGCCACTGCACCCGCGCCCCCCGGTCCACCGGAGCCGTGAGGTGACCCCGTCGTCGGGGAACGGCCCCTATCTGGAGCCGGTGCGCCCCGCGGGCGCACCGCTAGGCGTCGGCCGCACGCCCCGTATGCCGGGGGCCGGCACGCAAACGCTCAGCGGGAGACTCGACTTGTCCGGCCCCCAGGGGGCGCAACTGCGCACCGCGATCGCTTCGGTGCACCGCATCTGCCCCGAGTTCAATCCGGTGCAGGTGCTCCGCAGAAGCGGCCGCACCGTGCTGCTCGTCGGCACAGCGGGCCGCAGCACCGCCGTCGCCAAGTGTCTGCTCGACCACTCGCCCGGGTGGGCGGAGCGGATCAGGCACGAAATAGCGGTATACCGCTCGTTCGTCCGGCACCGCCCGCCGGTCCGGGCGCCCCGGCTCATCGCCGCCGATCCCGACGACTGCACGCTGGTGATCGAGCGGATGCCCGGAAGGGTGGCGGCGCTGCACCGGCACCCCATCGAGTCCCCGCCGCGTGCGGACATCCGGGCGGCGCTGGGCTCCATCTGCCGCCTCAACCAGTGGCGGCCGCCGGCGGAGATGTTCGGCAAGCCGATGGACTACGGCAAGCGCATCACCCGCTTCCACGAGCTGGGCCTGCTGACGGACCGCGACATGGGCGACCTGCAGAAGCTGCTGCACGGCATCGCGCACTCCGTCGGACACCAGGGCAACGGCCACCACTCGATGTGGCAGTTCTGCCACGGCGACGCCCTGCTGTCGAACATTCTGCTCTCTCCCCCCGGTCCCGTCCTCGTCGACTGGGAGCACGCGGGCTGGTATCTGCCGGGGTATGACCTGGCGACACTGTGGGCGGTCCTGGGTGACGCCCCGGTGGCCCGGCGCGAGATCAGCCAGCTGGCGCAGTCCGCGGGTCCGGCGGCGCGCGACGCGTTCCTGGTCAACCTGATGCTGGTCCTGACCCGCGAGATCCGTACGTACGAATCGGCCGTGCAGCGTTCGATACACGACTCGGCCCCGGCGGCACCGGGCTCGGCCCACCCCGGTGCTGCGCCGTCCGGCGAGGAACAGCGGCTGCTGCTGAGGCGGCTGCACGACGACTGCCAGCTGGCCCGCAGGGCCGTGCGTGCGGCGGTCGGCACTCGCTGACGGGGAGACAGGTCCGCGGTGCGCTTTGGACAGGGGCGCACCGCGGACCTTCGCTGTGGCTAGGACGCGGAGAACTGCACCGCGTCCACATCGAAGGAATTGTCCTGGCCCGACGTGAAGACCAGATACAGCTTGTGTGTTCCGGTGAGGGCCTCGACCGGAACGTCGGGCGTCGACTGGTAGGTGTCCCAGCCCCCGGTGTTGGGGACGGGAGTGGTGGCGAGCAGTTTGCCGTCGGGTGCGTCGGCGCGCAGTTCGACGGAGCCGACGCCGTACGGCGAGGACAGCTTGTACGCGACCTTGCCGATGCCCTCCACGCTCATCGGGTTGAAGGCGATCCAGTCGCCGTTGCTGATGTCGCCGATGCGTTTGCCGTTCTCGGCGCCCTCCTGCGACACGATGCGCGTCCCCGACTGGTCGTCGCGGTACTCGGCCTGCTTGTGCTTGGGCTGCAGCACCGAGCGGCCGTACCCGGTCAGGGCGCTGACGCCGTCGCCGCCCTTGTCCGTGTACTTCGCGTTGAGGACGTACGTGAGGTCGGCGCCCTCGGGGTGGCCGCCCAGGTCACCGGTGTCGACCGTGCCCTCGCAGCCGGGGATGTCGGTGGTGGGATGCTCGTGGTCGTCGTGGCCGAGTGCCGGGTTCACCGTGACCTTCGAGCAGTCGACGGTGCCGTCCTCCGGGTCGGTCACGGTGACCTTGTACGGGATCTTGTCGCCGAAGTCGATGAGCTTGCCGTCGACCGGCGTCTCGATCGTCACCTTGGGTGCGGTGTTGCCCGCGGTGACGGGGACGTTGGCGTAGCCGGACTTGCCCGAGGAGTCGGTGACCTTCAGCTGGGCGTTGAAGTCCCCCTTGGCGGTGTAGGTGTGGGAGGGGTTCGGTTCCGTCGAGTCGTAGGTGCCGTTGCCGTCGAAGTCCCAGGCGTAGCTGAGGGAGTCCCCGTCGGGGTCGGAGCTGCCGGTGCTTGAGAAGTCGACCGTGAGTGGGACGGGGCCGTTGGTGGCGGACGCCTTGGCCTTGGCGAGCGGGATGCGCTGTCCCTGGGCGTAGTCGATGCGGTAGAGGCCGGAGTCGTTGTTGCCGCCGCCGAACTCGCTGCCCCATTCCAGGACGTAGAGCGATCCGTCGGGGCCGAACGTCATGTCCATGGGCTTGGCGAACTTCGCCGACTTGAGGAAGTCATTGATCTTCAGGAGCTTGCCGTCCTTGTCGAAACGGATCTCCTTCACCGAGTCGCGCGCCCACTCGTAGAAGAAGTTCGCGCCCTCGAAGTAGGCGGGGAACTTCGTCTTGGAGGGGTTCTTCGCGTCGTAGTGGTAGACCGGTCCGCTCATGGGCGCCGAGCCGCCGGAGCCCATTTCGGGGAACTCCTTCGAGGCGCCGTACCCGTACCAGACCTCGGGCTGCTGGAGGGCGGGCAGGTCTGTGAGGCCGGTGTTGTTCGGCGACGGATTGACGGGCTTGGTGCAGTCGAACTTGGTACCCGCCTTCTGGGTGTCCGGGTCGTAGGGCGCGTAGGCCTGGTTGTTGCCGTGGCAGAAGGGCCAGCCGAAGTTGCCCGCCTTCTTGATGACGTTGTACTCGACCAGGCCCTCGGGGCCGCGGTCCGTGGTGGGGCCGCCCCGGTCGGGGCCGTAGTCGGAGGCGTGCACGTACCCCGTCTTGGGGTCGACGGTGAAGCGGAACGGGTTGCGGAAGCCCATGGCGTAGATCTCGGGGCGGGTCTTGGCCGTGCCCTGCTTGAAGAGGTTGCCCTTGGGGATGGTGTAGCCGCCGCTGTCCTTGGGTTTGATGCGCAGGATCTTGCCGCGCAGGTCGTTGGTGCTGCCCGCGGTGCGCGCGGCGTCCAGCATCTGCTTGCCGGGGCGCCAGTCGAGCGGGGCGTACCCCTGCCAGGCGGGGTCGAGGTTGGGCGGGGTGTCGTCGCCGACGCCCAGGTACAGCGTGCGGTCGGGGCCGAACTCGACGGCGCCACCGGTGTGGCCGGGCTCGGGGAAGGTGCGGTCGCGGTAGGCGGGGACGTCGAGGAGCTTCTTCTCGCTGGCGAGGTCGAGGGTGTTGTCCTTCTTGACCGTGAAGCGGGAGAGGCGGTTGACGTCGTCCGTCGCCTTGCCGGGCGCGTAGTAGAGGTAGATCCAGCGGTTGTCGGCGAACTTCGGGTCGAGTTCCATGCCGACCAGGCCGTCCTCGCCGCCCGTGTACACGTCGAGCTTGCCCGCGGTGGTGGTGGCGTGGGTCTTCGGGTCGAAGATCTTCACCTCGCCGCTGCGCTGGACGTAGAAGACCTTGCCGTCCTTGGCGACGTCGAGCTCCATGGGGTCGGCGGTGTTGTCGTCCAGGGCGGTCTTCTCGTATCCGGACCAGACGGTGCCGCCGCAGTCGCCGGGGGCGTTGCCCGCCGCCCACTTGATGCCGCCGAGTACGTGCTCGCGGAATGCTGGCTCGCTGTAGGAGGCCTTGTCGTGGCCCATCGCGGTGGCCCACACCTTGCCGCCTTCGGCGTTGCGGCACCAGGAGATGGGATGGTCGGCGCCCATCGCGGAGCCGCCCGGGTTGTACGTGGTCTCGTCAGCGGTGACGAGGACGTGGACGTCGCCCCGGGGATTCTTGTCGAAGTTGTACCACTCCTCGGGGCGCTCCCAGCGCTCCGGGAGACCCTTGGTGGAGGGGTGGGCGCGGTCGGCGACCTTGGCGGTGCCCTTGAGGACGCCCGGGGAGTGGGCGGGCATGTGGGCACCGGCGTTGATGAGGTCGTCCCACCAGGGGAAGGAGTCCTCGACGCCCATGTCGAGGGTGTTGTGCAGGGCGACGACGCCCTTGCCGCTCTTCACGTACTTCTTCATGGCGTCGCGCTGCGCCTCGGTGTCCCAGACCATGCCGGAGTTCTGCAGCATGATGATGACGTCGAAGTCCTTGAGCTTCGCGTCGTCGAAGACGGTGGCGTCGTCGGTCTGGACGACCTCGAAGTTCTCCGCCGCGGCCTGCTCCTTGACCATCTGGACGCCGGCCGGGATGGAGTCGTGGACGTATCCGACGGCCTTGGTGAAGAGCAGGGCGCGGAAGGCCGGGGCCCGGTCGGCCGCCGTGGCTCCGGTGCCTGGCAGGAAGGCCACGGTGAGGAGCAGTGCCGCGATCAGGGCGACGATCCCTCTGCGCAGGCCTCTGGGACCTCCGAGACCTCTTATGTCACGAGCATGACAGCCCATGAGGTGGTCCTCTCTGTGTGGACGGGGTGCGGGTGCCGGATGCCGGAAACTCAGCGGGCCGCGAGGGTGCGGCGCAGGAAGCCGAGGCCATCGGTGGCGAGCGCGTCCTGACTGCGGGCCAGGGGCCGCCAGACGGAGGCGGCGACCGCGATGGCGTCGTTGTGGGCCGTGAACGACTCGATGCACAGGGGGCCCCGGTACTCCGCCGCACTCAGCGCGGACAGGAAGCCGGGCCAGTCGAGGTGGTCGGCGCCGGGCGCGCCGCGGTCGTTGGCGCACACCTGGACGTGTGCGATGCGCCCCGCCGCCGCGCGGACGGCCGCGGGCAGGGAGTGCTCCTCGATGTTCTGGTGGTACGTGTCCAGGGCGATGCCGATCGCGTCCTCGGGCAGGCCTTCGAGGGCGTCGATGGTCTGGGCGACGGTGTTGAGCAGGCTCGTCTCGTAGCGGTTGAGGGGCTCGACGGCGATGCGGACTCCGGCGCGGGTGGCATAGGCGACGACCGGGGCGATGTTGGCCCGCCATTCCTCGTACGCGGCCGTGCGGACGTTCCGGTCCATGCGCCAGGTGCGGCCGACCGGCGCGTACACGGGGCCCGCCACCACGGGGGCGCCCACCGCGTGGGCCGCGTCGACGCAGCGCCGGAGGTAGTCCTGGGTGGTGCGGGCCGTGATCGGGTCGGCGCGGACGAGGTTGCGTCCGTCGGACATGACCGCGACGACGGCGGCCGGGGCGACTCCCGTGGCATCGAGAACCTTGCCGACGGCCGCCGGGTTCCAGTCGTCGGGGCGCTCCAGCGGAAGCTCCGCGCAGTCGAAGCCCCAGTCGGCGAGCCGGGGCAGGGTCTCGGTGAGGGCCTCGGTGGTCACGGGCGAGTGCCAGATCCACGGGTTGGCGCCCAGCTGCCATTCTGTGGCGCGCTGTTGAGGTCGGTCCGCGGCCGTCACTTCTTGCCTCCCCAGTCCCCGGGGAAGCCGGGCAGTTTCTGGCAGCCGCACATGGCGTAGTGCAGCGGCGGCATGCCGTCGCGCAGGTACTCGTCGAGGTTGTCCTGGGTGACGGTCGGCTGCGGCAGCTTCCACTCCTTGGGCACCGGCTTGCCGTCCAGGACGCGCAGGGCCGCGATGACGGGCGTGCGCCACTGGAAGGTCGGGTAGGTGGGGGCGATGGCGGTGAGCTTCTTCTCCTTCCATGCCTCCAGGAAGTCCTGCTGGTCCTCGCCGGTGATGGGCGGCACGTCGACGCCCGCGTCCTCGAAGGCCTCGACGGCGGCGACCGCGGTGGCGCCGGAGTCCATCCACACACCGTCGATGGAGCCGTGCCGGGAGATCGCGTCGGCGACGATCGACTTGGTCTTGGCGGGGTCGCCGTCGGTGAACTTCACGTCGGCGACGTCGAGTTCACTCTTGTCGAAGGCGAGCTTCGCCGCCGACCAGCGGGTCTCCAGGACGTCGACGCCGGGCGAGATCCGCAGGGCGAGGACCTTGCCCTTGGGCTTGACCTTGTCGACGAGGAAGTCGGCGGCGACCGCTCCGTAGCCGTACCCGCCGATCGGGTTGACGAAGGTGACCGCGCAGTCCGTCTCCACACCGCGGTCGAAGACGACGACGGGCAGCTTGTCGCAGGCCTCCTTGACGGCGGGCGTGAGGGTGGCGGTGGTGTTCGGGGAGACGATGAGGGCGTCGCAGTCCTTGTTCCCCGCGAGTTCCTGGATGTCGGAGATCTGCTTGTCGTCCTTGCCCTGCGCGTCGAGGACGGTGAAGTCGGAGATCTCCTTGTGCAGCTTGACCTCGGCCTTCATGTTCTTGAGGCCGACCTGCCGCCAGGGGTTGAACACCCCCGCGTTGGAGAAGCAGAGGTGGACGCCGCCCGAGCCCTTCTTCTCGTACTGGGCGGTGCTCGTCATCTGCGGTTCGAGCATCTGCTCCCAGGGTTTGCCCGGCGGGCCCTTCGGGGTCTCCTCAGCGAGCGTCAACTGCTTCTTGTACTCAGCCCGTTCGAAGAACTTGGACGGCTTGTCGCCGCCCGACTCCGTGCTCCCGCTCGCCGCGGCGGGCGCGTCGGCCGGGAGGTCGCTGGAGCACGAGGCGAGCAGGGCGCCCGTCAGCAGGACGGCGGCCGACGCGAGGGTGCGTCTGCGGTTCATGAGGGTGTGCCTCCCGAGGGATGGGTACGACGACGGCGCAGCCGGGACCAGTCGGCGGCCCCGATGCCGACGGCGGCGATGACGATGACGCCCTGGACGGTGGACTCCAGGGCGCCGGACACGCCCCGCAGATTGAGCAGCGTGAACAGGGCCTGCAGGGAGAAGGCGCCGGCCATCGCGGCGACGACGCTGCCGCGGCCGCCGCCGAGCACGACACCGCCGAGGACCACGGCGGTGATCGCCTCGAACTCGTATCCCCTTCCGGCCTGCGCGGACACGCCGGAGAACCCGCCGACCAGGATGGCGGCGAGCGCGGCGGCCGCCCCCGAGAGGACGAAGGCGATGACACGGGCCCGGTGCACGCGCACCCCCGAGAGGGCGGCGGCGCGTTCGCTGTCGCCGGTGGCGATGAGCGTCCGGCCGAAGTCGGAGCGCATGAGGAGGACGGCCAGTGCGCCCGCCGCCAGACAGGCGAGGACGGCCCAGGGCAGCCAGCCCATCGCGGTGCCGCGCCCCAGCTGCCGGAAGTCCTCGGGGAGTTGGCCGTGCGGGGAGCCGCCGGTCCAGTAGAAGACCGCGCCTTCGAGGATCAGCATCATGCCTAGCGTGGTGATGAACGAAGGGACGCGCAGCCGGGTGGTGATCAGACCGTTCACCAGCCCGGCCAGCGCTCCCGCGAGCAGCAGTCCGGCCGCCATGAGCAGCCAGGGCGCGTCCGGGTACGAGCCGTAGACCTCCGCCGTCGCGACGACCCCGGCGGTCACGATCGCGCCCACGGACAGGTCGAACTCGCCGCAGACGATGACCAGGTACTGACCGGCGGCGAGGATCACCAGGGGCGCGGCGCGCTTGACGAAGGCGAGGAAGCGGTCGGGTTCGTAGAAGCCGATGTCGGTGATCGCCAGGAGGACGAGGAGCACCGCGAGGAGCGCGTAGACGGGAGCGCCGGTCCCCAGGGAACGGACAACGCGCTTGTACGTGGGGCTCGTTGCCGTGGCAGTGGTCATGCGGGCCTCCTGCTGCCGCGCCGGGCGTAGAGGGCGACGGCGGCGATGATGACGACACCGCGGACGACGTTCTTGAAGAACGGGTCGACGCCGAGCTGGTTGAAGACGGAGTCCAGGACGGCCAGCACCAGGACGCCGCCGAGCGTGCCGGCCACTCCCCCACGCCCACCCGCGAGCGCCGTGCCGCCGAGGACGACGGCGGCGATCGACTCCAGGTCGTAGCGGGCCTCCGTACCGGCCCAGGGGGCACCGGCGCCGAGCCGTGCGGCGAGGAACAGGGCGGCGGCGCCCACGCAGAGCGAGCACAGGACGTGTGCGGCGATGACGGTGCGCCGGGTGCGGACACCGGAGAGGCGCGCCGCGTGTTCGTCGCCCCCGGTGGCGTACAGGTGGTGGCCGAACCGGGTGCGGCGGGTGATCACCCAGAGCGCGGCGGCGACGGCGATGAGCAGGAAGAGGGAGACGGGGACGGGGCCGACGCGGTCGTAGCCGAGGTGCTGGAAGGAGGCGGTGACCTTGCCCGCCGGGCCTGTGTAGTTGTCCTCGATCCAGCCGCGCAGGATGAACGCGGTGCCGAGGGTGGCGATGAAGGCGTTGACCTTGAGTCCGGTGACGATCAGGCCGTTGGCGAGACCGACGGCTGCCGAGAGGGCGAGGACGGCGAGGACAGCGGTGACGACGCCGCTGTCCTCCATGGTGGTGGCGGCGACGAGCGTGCCGAGGCTGATGAGGTAGGCCACCGACAGGTCGAGGGAGCCGGTCAGGATGACGGCGGTCTGGCCGACGGCGACGAGGCCGAGGGCGACGCAGTTCTGCAGGATGCCGACGACGTTGGCGAGGGTGAGGAAGTCACCGCCGCGGGCGGCGACGACGATCCAGCCGAGTGCGGTGACGACGGCGGCGGCGAGCCAGACGCCGACGGCCGGGTCGGTGAGGCGGCTGCGGCGGCGTGGCGCGCTCTTCCTCAGGGTGGGCGGCGGCGCGACGGCGGTGCCGGTCATGCGGCTCCTTCCTCTGCGGTGCTGCCGGGCGCGGGTGGGTGCTGGCCCGGCGCCGGGGGCGCTTCGGGGTGTCCGGTGGCGAGGTGCATCACGTCCTCCTCGGCCGCGCCCGGCGGGAGTTCCCCGGCGATGCGGCCTTCGGACATGACGAGGATCCGGTCACTCATGCCGATGAGTTCGGGCAGTTCGGAGGAGACGATGAGAACCGCGAGGCCCTCGCGGGCCAGGTCGCGGACGAGGGTGTGGATGGCGGCCTTGGCGCCCACGTCGACACCGCGGGTCGGCTCGTCGAAGAGCAGCACGCGTGGCCGTGCGGCGAGCCATTTGGCGATGACGACCTTCTGCTGGTTGCCGCCGGAGAGGTACTGGGTCTGCTGGTCCTCGCCGCGTGCGTGCAGCCTGACCCGTGCCAGGAGGGCGGTCAGCTCGCGTGGAGCGGGCGGCCGGTCCCTGGCGGGGACCGCGCGGGTGACGAGGAGGGCGTTGTCGCGCACGGACTGGCGCAGGGCGAGGCCTTCGGCCTTGCGGTCCTCGGTGACCAGGGCGATGCCCGCGCGGATGGCCTGGCGCGGGGAGGCGGGGCGCAGCGCGGCGCCGTCCACGGCCATGGTGCCTTCGGTGAAGGGCGCGGCGCCGAAGAGGGCGCGGGCCAGGGAGGTGCGGCCGGATCCCTGCAGTCCCGCGATGCCGGTGACCTCGCCCGCGCGCAGGGTCAGGTCGATGCCCGCCAGGCGGCCGTTGCCGCCGCCGCGCACGCTCAGGCGGACGTCGCCGATGTCTTCGGGGCGGGCGCGGGGCGGGTAGTAGGTGCTCAACTCCCGGCCCACCATGGCGCGTACGACCTGATCGGTGTCCGTCCGTGCGGTGGGCACGGTCGTCACGTGGCGGCCGTCCTTGAGGACGGTGATGCGCCGCGACAGGTCGAAGACCTCGCGCAGGCGGTGCGAGATGTACAGGATGCCGAGTCCGCGGTCCGCGAGGCGGCGTACGAGCGTGTGCAGGAGGCCCGCTTCGTGGTCGGCGAGGGGCGCGGTCGGCTCGTCCATGACCAGTACGCGCACGTCGGAGGCGAGCGCCTTGACGATCTCGACGGTCTGCTGGCGGGCGACGGACAGGTCGCGGACGTACGTGCGCGGGGTGATGCCCGATACGCCGACCTCGTCTAGGAGTGCGGCCGTGCGGGCCTCCATCGTGCGCCGGTCGACGAGGCCGAGGCGGGTGGGCTCGCGGCCGAGGAAGACGTTCTCGGCGACGGTCCGGTGTGCCAGGAGCGCGAACTCCTGGTGGATGATGCCGATCCCGGCGGCCTGTGCCTGCGCGGGATGCGTGAAGGCGTGTTCCGTGCCGTCGAGCGTGATCGTGCCTTCGTCCGGGACGTGCTCCCCGGCGAGGATCTTCATCAGGGTCGACTTTCCCGCCCCGTTCTCGCCGACGAGCGCATGTACTTCGCCCGCGGCCAGGTCGAGTGAGACCCCGTGCAGCACACGCACCCCGAGAAAGCTCTTGGAGACGCCGTGCATCGTCAGCATCGTGCGGTTCACCTGGCTTGCCTGCATCGCCTGCACCCTCGGCTCCTTCGGCAGCGGTCTGCAGAGCAATGTGATGAGCGCGCTTTGACCTGTCAAGGGCTCAAGCACGTTTGTTTATAAGGTATTTGACGGTGACTTAGGTCGGACATCGAACAGCATCGGCCTTGTGAGCAGCGAAAGTCGTCCCTAGGGTGGCGGCATGTCTGGAGCGCCGGATCACCTTCCCGCAGCCGTCCCGTCCTCGCCCGGCGAGGTGCTCGCCCTGCTGCGCACCGGGGCCGCGGAGACGCGTGCGGACATCTCCCGGCTGACGGGGCTCGCGCGGTCGACGGTCTCGCAGCGCGTGGACGCGCTGATCGCGCACGGCTTCCTCGCGGAGGAGGCGGACGGCGGCTCGACGGGCGGCCGACCGCCGCGCAGGCTCCGGCTGCGCACCCGCGAGCACGCGGTGGCCGGTGTGGACCTGGGCGCCTCGCACTGCCGGGTGGCGCTCATGGACATCGGCGGCGAGACGCTGGCGCTGCGCGAGGACCCCCTGTCCATCGCGGACGGGCCGCAGGCGGTTCTCGGTCATGTGGAGCGGACACTGCGGGCGCTGCTCGAGGAGTCGGGTCGTGACGCAGGGGGACTCCAGTCGATCGGCGTCGGCGTGCCGGGGCCCGTCGAGTTCTCCACGGGCCGTCCGGTGGATCCGCCGATCATGCCGGGCTGGCACCAGTTCCCGATCCCCGAGTTCTTCGCGGAACGCTTCGGTGCGCGCGCCCTCGTCGACAACGACGTGAACGTGATGGCGCTGGCCGAGCAGCGCCGCGCCTTTCCGGACACCCGCTACCTGCTCTACATCAAGGTGGGCACGGGCATCGGCTGCGGCATCGTCGCCGACAGCCGCCTCCACCGGGGGGCGCAGGGCAGCGCGGGCGACATCGGGCACATCCGGGTCGGCGACACCGAGGATCCGTGCCGGTGCGGCAACACGGGCTGCCTGGAGGCGGTCGCGGGCGGCGCGGCGCTGGCCCGCAGGCTGTCGGCGCTCGGTCTGGAGGCGACGTCGGGCAGCGATGTCGTACGACTGGTCAAGTCCGGCAACCGCGATGCCGTGCGCATGGTGCGCGAGGCGGGCCGGTCGGTGGGCGAGGTGCTCGCGGGCCTGGTGAACTTCTTCAACCCGGACACGGTGGTCGTCGGCGGGGCGCTCGCCGCCGTGCACGACCAGCTCCTCGCGGGCGTCCGGGAAGCGGTGTACCGCCGCTCGCACCCGCTGGCCACCCATGTGCTGCGCATCGAGCCGAGCCGCACCGGGGAGAACGCGGCGGCGATCGGCGCCGGAATCCTCGCCGTCGAGCACGCGCTGTCGCCGCGCCAGGTGGACCGTGTCCTGTCGGGTGCCGTCCGCTGACACACCCGCACCACCCGTGACGACACGATCCGGAAGGGCGGGCGGCAGTATCGGCCAACACCACCAACTCCCCCTTACCGCACGGCACTTGCGACCGTAGCGTCGGGGTATGTCCGCAACCGACGCAGAGCAGATCGACCTGGCCAATTCCTCCGGCCGCACCCCGGCCGTGTTCGTGCACGGCCTGTGGATGCTGGCCAGTAGCTGGGACCACTGGCTTCCGCATTTCGAGGCCGCCGGGTTCGCGCCGGTCGCCCTGACGTGGCCCGGCGAGGCGGCGACGACGACCGAGGCCAGGCAGCGACCCGAGATGATCGCGGGCAGGACCGTCGGGCAGGTCACCGATCATCTGGCGGGGCTCATCGGCAAGCTGGACCGCAAACCCGTGGTGATCGGGCACTCCGTGGGCGGGCTGCTCACGCAGATCCTCGCGGGACGCGGCCTCTCCGCCGCCTCGGTGGCGATCGACCCGGCCCCGTTCCGCGGCGTCCTCGCGATGCCCCTGTCGACGGTGCGGTCGCTGATCCCGATGATCGCCAACCCCACCAACCGCAAGCGCGCGAAGCCCCTGACCTACGAGCAGTTCCGCTACGCCTACGCGAACGCCGTCAGCGAGGAAGAGGCCCGCTCCATCTACGACCGGTACGCCGTGCCCGCACCGTGCGCCCCTCCCATGCAGGCGGCGCTCGCCAACTTCAACCCGCGCACGGAGGTCAAGGCGGACTGCCGCAATCCGCAGCGCGGCCCGCTGCTGATCGTCTCGGGCGGCCAGGACAACGCCATCCCCTGGGCGCTCGCAAGTGGGGCGTACAAGCGCCAGAAGCGCAACACGTGCGTCACGGAGGTCGTCGAGCTGCACGGGCGTGACCACGCGCTGACGCTCGACAGCAGGTGGCAGGAGGTCGCCGACGTCGCGCTGACGTTCGTGCGGCGCTTCGTCTGACGTTCGCAACCGGTCTCACGGGTGGCCCGGTGGCCTGCGCATCTCACTCAGTTCCAGCGCCGCGGGAGGCGGGAGAGAGCCGGGGCGCTGGACCTGGAAAGCCTGGAACAGATAGGCCAGCAGGCGCCGGGAAGCCGCGAGGGCGACTTCTCTCGGCTGCCCGGCGAGACCGCCGTTGGCCATGAGCAGAAGGGTGATGTCGGCGGGGTCGAAGTCGTCGCGGAGCTGTCCGGCCTCGCGGGCCCGCTGGACCAGCCGCGCAAGACCCTCTTCGGCACAGTCGCGCTCGCGGTCGTGATCGAGGGCGTCGGGGAACTGGTCCCGGAACACGGAGGCGAAGCCGCGGTCGGTCACCTGGGTGGCGCACACCTTCTCCAGGAGTGCGTACAGGCCGTGTCCGGGATCCGGGTCGGCAAGGGCCTCGTCGAAGGCTGCCGCGCACACGGCGAGTTGCTCGCCGAAGGCAGCGGTGGCCAGCGCGGTGCGGGTGGGGAAGCGGCGGTAGAGGGTGGCCACGCCGACACCGGCGCGGCGGGCGACGGCGCTCATGGGGGCGTCGGTGCCCTGGGCCGCGAACACCTCGCGCGCGGCTTCGAGGATGCGTTCCCGGTTGCGCCGGGCATCGGCGCGCAGACCCGCGGGATCGGCATCGCCGGGCACGTCGCCGACGTGCCCGGACGGCTTCTGAGACGGCTGATCAGGCAATGTCTCCCACTTCGAGCTAACCGGACGAGGTCATCCACTTACGGGCTTAGCGTGAGATTACCAGCGGGCGCACCCGGCGCTTCCGCAGCTCCGCAACACGACACGGGACAAGACCATGAGCGACATGCGCGCAGCCCTCTTCGACCGGTACGGCCCTCCGGAGGTCCTCTACGTGAGCAAGCGGCCGACGCCGAGCCCCGCACACGAGGAGGTGCTGGTGCGGGTGGACACCGCCAGCGTCAACGGCGGCGAGCTGCTCGACCGGGCCGGGAAGACGCGCCTGGTGACCGGCCGCGCCTTCCCCAGGACGAGCGGCATCGACTTCGTGGGCGAGGTCGCCGAGGTCGGTTCGTCGGTCACCGGAGTACGTGCAGGGGATCGGGTGTGGGGGCTCCTGGGGCGCACGACGGGCAGCATGGCCGAGTACGTCGCCGTGCGTCCCCGCCGGATCGCCCCCGCCCCGGCGAACCTCACCCCGGTGCAGGCCGTCTCGCTGCTCGCGGGTGGGGCGACCGCGGTGACCGCCCTGCGGGAGAAGGCGGCCATCAAGCCCGGTGAGCGGCTCCTGGTGCGCGGGGGCAGCGGAGGCGTGGGCAGTGTCGTGGTGCAGATCGGCAAGCTCTTCGGTGCCCATGTCGTCGCCCTCGCGGGCGCGGAGAACCTCGACTTCGTCCGCGGCCTGGGCGCCGACGAGGCATTCGACTACCGCACGACTCGCCTCTCCGAGCTGGGCCGTTTCGACGTCGTCATCGACACCGCAGGAACCCAGCAGTCCCGCTTCCGCCGACTCCTGTCACCCGGCGGACGCATGGTCGCCGTCACCCTCGACTTCGACAGGCCTCTCGCCGCCCTCGCCACCGTCCTCGCCTCGACCGTCCACGGGAGCAGACGCATCCGCGTCTTCAGCGGCAACCCCGGCACCGAACTCCTGTCCCAGATCACGCGTTACGCGGAGGACGGCGCCATCGTCCCCGTCGTGGACACCGTCCACCCTCTGGACCGGCTCGCCGATGCCCACCGGGCCCTGGAAGCCGGTGGCGTCCGCGGCAAGCACGTCATCCAGATCGGATGAGGGAGCCAGCACCGGCCCCCGGCGCCCGGCGCCCGGCCCCTAGAACCTGCTGAGCGCGCCACCGATCAGCGAAGTCACCGACTCCAGATGTTCCGGCGAAGGCGGGGAGTCCGCCGTGAGGGCGAGGGTGGCGTGCGGGGTGACCGGGATGTGGAGGTGCGTGCGGGCGGGGGCCGAGGGAGCGAGCCGCAGATCGGCTCCCGTGCAGCCGAGGATCGTCGGGACGTGTTCGGCGACCAGCTCGCCGACGGCCTCCGGCGTGGCGGCCGCGGTCAGCGCCACGATCATCGCGTGCAGATGGTCGAGCCGGGCGTGGACGGCCGACAGGGACGCGTTGAGCGCGGCGCGGTCCTCGGTCGCACGGAAGCGGAGCGTGCGTTCCCGCTCCAGTGCGTTGACGCGCTCCTTGAGGGTGAGGAAGCGGTCCCCGGGGTCGATGCGGACGGCTCGGAGGTGGACGCTCGGGACGGGCATCCACTGCGCCCGGGCCCCGAAGCAGCGGCAGCGCAGCCGCGCGCCGTCGTAGCCGTGCAGGGTGAGGCCCGCCGGTGTCGGATGGCCGGTGCGCAGCCACTGCCGGACGCACCGGGCGACGTCATCGGCGGATTCGGAGACCAGGGCGCTCAGCGGGGTGCCGTCCTCGACGCCGGGGAGCAGCCTGATCGCCGCCGGGTTCGCGGCCAGGACCTCCGTGTCGGCGGCGACGAGCAGTACGGGCTCCGTGAGCAGACCGGTGATCTTCCGGAAGAGGCCGAGCGCCTCGTCGCGGATCACGGAAGGTCGCCGTAGTACTCACGTCCGGTGCTCTGTTCCGCCTCGACTGGCGGACGAAGATGGACGACGACGCGGCAGCCGACGTCCCAGCGTGCGATGGTCTTGTCCAGCTCCACCCGGGCATATCCGAGGTTCTCCGCGGCGATGGTGCCGAAGATGTTCGACGTCATCATGCACATCGAGGGGCGCCCCATGACCTTGTCGCCGAACGGGCAGACCCGGTTGCCAAGGACGATGCGCTGGTCGTTCTCCTCCAGGACGGAGAAGTCTCCGCCGATGCGCCCCTTGAGGTCCACCATGACCTTGGCGATCTGGCCACGGTCGAGCCGGTCGACGGAAAGCGCCTTGGTGTACTGGTGGTTGAGGTCGCCGCCGATGGTCTGGCTGACGAGACTCACGTACCCTGCCGCCTCCTCCAGACCGACCACGTCCTCCAGCACGCGCGCCAGCTCACGGATGAGGCTGCGCATGAACACGTCGCGGTCGAGGGCGATGGGCGCTTCGGACGGTTCCACAGAGCACTCCCTATCGATGCGGCCGCCCGGGGCGCGACCCTCACCTTCCGTCACAGCATCGTCGCCTGCCGTGATACGTGGTGTCTACCGCTTCCGCGAACCCGCGCGGCGGGTCAGCCTCACCGGGAGAGTCTGCGGCGCGTTGGAGGAGTACGAGGGGACCGGCTCCGGCGCACCGGTCAGTTCCACGTCGAAGCGGTCGAACAGCACCCGCAGCGCGGTCGTGGCCATCATCCGGGCCAGCGGGGCTCCGATGCAGTAGTGGACACCGTGGGAGAAGCCGAGGTGCTTGTCCGCGGCCTCCCGAAGGACGTCGAACTCGTCGGCGTCCGGGCCGAATTGACGTGGGTCACGGCCGGTGGCCGCGACGTGGATCACCACGGGATCGCCCGCCGCGATCTCCGTGCCCGCGAGGGTCACATCCCTCGCCGCGTAGTAGAACATCACCGTGCGGACCGGGCTGTCGCGCCGCAGCGTCTCGTTGACGACGGCCGTCCAGTCGCCCGACTCACGCGCCGCGGCGAGCTGTTCGGGGTGTCCCGCCAGATTCAGCACGGCGTTCGCGATGAGGTTGGCGGTGGTTTCGTGCCCCGCGAACAGGAAGAGGAGCAGGGTCTCCACCAGCTCCTTCTCGCTGAGACGCGCCTCCCCTTCGCTGTGCGCGGCGATGAGCGCCGACGTCAGATCGTCACCGGGAGCGGCGGACTTCACCGCGATCAACTCGCCGATCACCGACCCCAGACCGGCCTCCGCCGCCTGCACCTCCTGGGCGCGGCGGCCGTCGTGCAGCACCGCGAAGTCGTCGGCCAGCTGTCGGCTCCGGCTCGCGTCGAGCCCGAAGAGGTCGCAGATCAGCGTCATCGGCAACGGGAAGGCGAAGGCCTGGCGCAGGTCGACGGGGCCGGTCTCGACTCGGGCCTCCGCGACGGCTCGGGCCTCCGGGGCGGCTTGCGATTCCAGGTCGTCGATCAGCGTGCCGACGATCTCCTCGACCCGGGGCCGCAGGTCCTCGATCCGCCGCGGTGTGAACGCCTTGCCCACCAGCCCGCGCAGCCGGTCGTGGTCCGTGCCGTCCGCGTTCAGCATGCCGGAGAGCGTGATGAACTTCAGCAGGCCCCAACCCTCGGAAATCTCACCGGCGTTGTAAGCCCGCCAGTTCGCGGGGTTCTTGAGGAAGTCGCCGCGGCGGGTGAGGATCTCGCGGGCGACGGCGTAGTCCCCGGTGGCCCACGCCTGCACTCCGCCGTCGAGCACGACGCGGCCCAACGGCCCGTCACCGCGCAGCCCGTGCCCCTCCGGCACGACCGCGTCGTGCGGGCTGAGCGACCGGGCTCGCGGCGTCGTCGTGTCAAGCACCAAGGGGAGCCTCCTGGGCAACGGAACGGGCGGTCGGCGTGAACGTGACGGGCAGCGACTCCAAGGCGCTCACGATGATGGACGGGCGGCGGTTCAGGGCCGCGCCGTCGGCGAGGCGTACATCGGGAAGGCGCTGCAGCAGCGAGTCGACGGACACCGTCGCGATCAGCCGGGCCGGGTCCGGGAACGGGCACCCGTGCGAGCCCGCGCCGAACTGCAAGTGCGCGCGGTTGTGGTCGTCGTGCGTGAGGGGACGGCCGTCCGGCTCCATGCAGGGATCGAAGTTGGTGGCGGCCAGGTCGAGTACGAGCATGTCGCCCGCCGCGATCCGGGTGGGGCCGAGCAGCGTGTCCCGCGTCGCCCAGCGCCCGATCACGCGCTGCAGCGGCGGACGGCTCCTGAGCGTCGCCTCCATGGCCTCCTCGATGTCGACGAGGCCGTGGTTCAGGCCGTTGCGCAGGTGCATGTTGCTGACCTGGCGCTCCAGGCCGTTGGTGATCCAGTTGCCCATGGCCCCCATGGCGGAGGCGAGCGTGAGCCACACCTGCTCGCGGATCTCCGCGTTGCTGCGGGCGATCTCCTCGTCGGTCGAGGCGTTCGAGCCCTCAATGAGCCACGCCATCGCGTCGGCGCCCAGCTCCTGGCGCCGGTGGGCGATGTGGGACTCGATCACGTCCATGATCTGCTGGTTGGCCGCCTGTGCCTCGTCGCCGCTGTCGAGCAGGGCGGGGATGGCGGCCATGAGCTGCTGCTCGGCCCGCTCCGGGAAGCCGAAGATGCGCATCAGGACCATGAGGGGCAGCCGCGCGGCGTAATCGGCGACGAGATCCGCCGTTCCTGCCTCGCAGAACTCGTCGATCAGGCGGTTGGCGCGCGTCTGCGTGTACCGCTTCACGGTGCCGGGCCGGATCATCCCGATGCTGCGTGTGAGGGCCCCGCGCAGCCGTTCGTGCTCGTCGCCGGTGGCGAAGAGGGCGTTGGGCCGCCGCTGTGTGTGGAGCCCCAACGACCAGTCGTCGGGTATCGGATCGCGCGGCCGCCAATGCTGCGGATCACGGCTGAACAGCATTTCCTTGCGCATCGCGGTCACGACCTCCTGGTAGCCGATGACCAGCCAGGCGAAGGCGCCGTCCAGGGTGACGGGGACCACGGGGCCGTGCTCGGCCCGTATCCCGCGGTATAGCTCCCGCGGATCCGGGTGCCGGTCGATCTCCTCGAGCGGCAGCGCCTTCCCGTGGGCGGGGCCACCGGCGGAAGGCTCCGACGGTAAGGGGGCGGTGACGCGGGCCGGAGATTCCGGATATGAAGGCATTGCACCGATTCCGTCGACGATCGGGCCCACGGCGTGCGGCGTTCGCGGGGCGGCGTGGGACCAGGGGCGGGGTCAGAGAGGTGATCTTCCTGCACCCCGCGACGGGGTGTCAACGATCAGCAGGCCCGCCCGCCCCCGCCAACTGCCCCTGGGCGCTAAGCGTTTCCGAACGGATCGCCCGAGACTCCCGCCAACCGGATGAGCCCCTGGCCGGAGACGTCGGTGACCACGGCGTACACGGTGTAGGTCCATCCGCGCTCCGTCGCGTACTCCCCTGCCCAGGTGAGGAGTTCATCGACGTCGACCTCTGCCAGCACCTCGTACTCGTGGGAACTCTTGGCGGGTACGTCCCAGAAGTGGACCCGGAAGGTGGCGTGGTCCTGTTCCCAGGCCGTGTCGCGTGGATCGATCAGGCGGATGTGCATGTGGGCAGCGTAGGCGAGCGTCTGTGGGCGGGTGTGCGGACCGCGCGCGCTTCCGTGTGTCCCACTTCACCCCATACGGGGCAGTGGCCCGGAACAACGGGCGAGGGTGCGTCGTTCTTCCAGGTGTGGCTGCGGAGGGGACAGTGTCCCCGGGCCTCACCTATAGCCCATGGGGAAGATCGTTCGGCTGAAGCCCCATGGAGCCTTTCGCCGAGAGGCGACCGCCCTCCGCTGACCACACCCAACGGCCCCGGCTGGTCTCCCCCGTCCAGTCGGGGCTCTTTCTTGCCCGGCCGAGGGGTTCCGGTCAAGGGCGGAGGGCGGCGTCCAGGAGGCGGATCAGCTCGCCGACCCGTCCGCCGCCGCCCGGTGCCGCCGGAAAGCGTCCGAGTACGTCGACGACAGCCGGTGTCACGTGCCGCGCCGCCCGCTCGACGCGCTCGGCTCCGACGGTCCGGTCGTCACCGGCCACGAGCTCGGCCGCCCTCGCCGCGTGGGCGCCCGCTCCCAGGATGTGCTTGACCTGGGTGGCCTTGGCCAGCGGATGCAGATACGCGGCGCCTGCCGCGGCCATCGCCGCCCTCGCCGCCTCGCGCGCGGCCTCGGTGTCCGCACCCTTGGCCGCCTTCAGCGCCGCCCACGCCGTGTCGCGCAGGGCCTTCCCCCGCTCGCCGCCCCGAGCGAACTCCCATGCGGCGCCGATCGCGTCCCGCGGCCGCGTGTCGTCCGGTTGACCGGCCTCGAACACCGCGAGCACCTCCTCCGCGCACGCCGCGGCGAACGCCGTGACCTCGCGGAGGTCCTGTTTGCTCAGCACGATCTCGGATGTCGCAGTTGTCTCAGCCGCCGCGGCCGCCTCTGCCGTCTCGCTCGTCTCCCCTGTCATGCCTCCATCTTCTCCGGGTTCCCCGAGTTCCCCCGCCACTCAGCGACCGGTCGACCCGTCGATCTGTTCGCGCAGGATGTCGGCGTGACCGGCGTGCCGACCGGTCTCCTCGATCATGTGCACCAGGACCCATCGCATCGACGGCACCGGCCCGCGCCGCGGTGCGCGCGGGGCGGGCAGGTTCAGATCCGGGCAGGCGCCGATGACCTCGTTCGCCCGCTCGACGGTCTTCAGGTAGTCGGCGCGCACGCTGTCGACGGAGTCCACCGTGGAAGGCCTCATGGTCGCCTGCCAGTCGCCGGGCTCCTCGCCAAGGAAGTAGAACCGCTCTACGTACGCGAGATGCTTGAGCAGCCCGAGAAGGCTGGTGCCCGACGGGACTCCGCCCGTGCGGACCTGTGGTTCCGGTGCGCCCGTGACCTTGTCCGCGATCGAGTTCCGCAGCTGGTCGAGGACGCCGAGGAGGGTGGCCTTCTCGGCGGCGTCGGAGTCGGCGACGGTCCTCGGAGGTCCGGTGTTCTTCCGCATCGGGTCACTCCGTTCCGGTGGCGGGCCGGATGAGGCCGGCGGTGGACTGGATGAGCAGGACGTTGTCCACGACGGTGGCGGTCTCGCCGGCCGGTCCGGTGGCCCGGCGGCGGGCCGTCTCCGCGCGCAGGACGGGCCAGCGCGTCGGGTCGAGACCGAGCTCGGCGGCCACCGCTTCCGGGGTCGGGTACTGGAGGGCGGGGTCCTGGTTCCAGGACCAGGGCGCGGTGGAGCCGTGGTCGACGATCAGCAGGAGACCGCCGGGGCGCAGGGAGCGTGCGGCTGCGCGCAGGACGTGGGTGCGGAGCAGCGGGAACGGGGTGTGGAAGTACTGGGCGGAGACGAGGTCGAAGCGGCCTGCGGGGAAGCCTCCGGCCAGATCGTGCTGTACGGCGGTGACCCGCTCCGCGACACCGAGATGGCGTGCGCGTTCGCACAGCCGCTCGACGGCCGTGGCGGAGATGTCCACGGCGGTGACGTGCCAGCCCTGCTGCGCGAGCCAGACTGCGTCGCCTCCGGCGCCGCAGCCCAGGTCCAGGGCGGTGGCGGGGATCAGCGGCGCGGCGGTCTCGGCGAGCAGCGGGTTGACGCGGGTGCCCCAGTTGCGGTGGGTGCGGTAGTGCCGGTCCCAGAACTGCTCCGCGCTCTCGGCCTCGGCGGTGCTTTCGCCTGAGGCGGCGCTTTCGCCTGCAGCGGTGCTTTCGGTGGAATCCATTGGTCGTGCCCCTTTGTCGCCGGTGATGTACCGACAGCTTCGGCAGCCCTGTTTCGCCCCTGCAAGACAAATTGCGGATCCGCACTTTCCTGCCTCCGAGTGCCTCCTCCCGCCTCCTCCCTCCTCCTCTCGAAGGCCCGCTGTCAGTGGTGGCTGGGAGGCTGGTCCTCATGGACAGCGACGATGAGCAGCTGCTGCGCGGGCGGGTCTACGGCCAGGATCACGACCGGCCGGGCCCGCGTCCGGGGCAGTCCTATGCCGAGCTGGTGGGCGGCCCGTTGGACGGGCTGCTGCTCGACATCACCGGCTGGACGCGCGAGGAGGTCGACGCGGGCGTCGCACTCCCGACCGAGCTGGGGCAGTTCGGCGCCGGTGGCCGGGCGACGTACCGCCCGCGGCACGGCGGTCCGCCCGGCTTCGAGTGGACCGGGGACATTCGATGACCGCACACCGGCCACCGCGCCCGCACCCGTACCCGCACGCCCGGAAAACCACAGGAAGAGCGGCAGGTGGCACTGTTAGCATGATTTTCATGGCACGAGGTATCTGGTCGCAGAAGGTCCGCTCCGCCCGCTGACGGCGGCGCCCTTCTCCCACTGAATCAGCGCTCGCCGTCCCGGTTCCCGCCGGGCGGCCGATCGTCGCTGCCTGGCTCCCCTGCGAGCTGCGGAGCACCCCGTGAACCCCACCCCCCTTCCCGAAACCGTTCCTCTGCCCCTGCCCCTGCCCGTCGAGGCGGGCGGCAGCGCACACATCCGCGCCGACGGCGTCACCGTCACCCTCGGGTCCCGAAACGTCCTCGACGACGTCTCGGTCACCGTCTCCGCCCGGTCGCGGATCGCCGTCGTCGGCGAGAACGGCCGGGGCAAGACGACCCTCCTGCACGTCCTTGCCGGGCTGATCACTCCCGACGAGGGCGCCGTGCACCGGGTCGGCACGATCGGCCTGGCGCGCCAGGAGTTGTCCGCGCGGGACGGCGAGCGCGTCGGCACCCTGACGTCCGAGGCGCTGGCGGCGTCGCTCACGGCGCTCGGCGCGCTGGACGAGGCGACCCGCGCCATGGCCGACGGCGACCCCGCCGCCGACGACCGCTACGCCACGGCACTCGACGCCGCCACCCGGCTCGACGCATGGGACGCCGAACGCCGTGTCGACGTAGCCCTCGAAGCCCTCGGCGCCTGCACGGACCGGGACCGTCCGCTGTCGACCCTGTCGGTCGGGCAGCGCTACCGGGTGCGGCTAGCGTGCCTGCTCGGTGCGCGGCACGACGTCCTGCTGCTCGACGAGCCGACCAACCACCTCGACGCGGCCGGGCTCGACTTCCTGACCCGCAGGCTGCGCGAGCACGACGGCGGTCTCGCCCTCGTCAGCCACGACCGGGCGCTGCTGCGCGACGTCGCGGACCGGTTCCTCGACCTCGACCCGACGCGCGACGGGAAGACCCGTCTGTACGCGGGCGGTTACGAAGCCTGGCAGGCCGCCCGGCGCCGTGAGCGCGAGCGCTGGGAGCAGGATCACGAGGAGCAGCAGGAGGAGCACCGGCGGCTGCATGACGCGGCTGCGAAGGCCCGCGACCGGCTCTCGACGGGCTGGCGTCCGGACAAGGGCACCGGCAGGCACCAGCGCCAGTCCCGGGCCCCGGGTGTCGTGCAGGCGCTGAAGCGGCAGCAGGACGCCCTGGAGGCACACCGGATCGATGTGCCGGAGCCGCCTCCCGTGTTCCGCGGGCCCGACCTGGGTGTCCGTCGGGGCGCGCCGCAGTTGCGGGCGTACGGCGTCGCGGTCGGCGGCCGTCTCGCCGGTCCCGTCGACCTCACGCTCGACGGCGGCGACCGGCTGCTCGTCGCGGGGCCGAACGGCGCCGGGAAGTCCACGCTGCTCGCGGTCCTGTCCGGTGCGCTCGCGCCGACGGACGGGCACGTCGTCACGGCTGCCGGGGCCCGGGTCGTCCGGGTGACCCAGGAGACCGCGGCGCAGGACCCCGGGCTGACGGCCCGTGAGGTGCATGCCAGGCACGTGGGGCGGCTGGTGGCCCGAGGGGTGCTCCGCGACGCTGATGTCGTCCCGCTCGGCTCGCTCGGCCTGCTGGACCGCGACGCGTTGCGCACGCCGGTCGGGCGGATGTCGCAGGGCCAGCGGCGGCGCCTCGACCTGGCGTTGGCGCTGGCCGGGCGGCCCGGGGCGATCCTGCTCGACGAGCCGACCAACCATCTGTCGTCCGTGCTCGTCGACGAGTTGACCGAGGCGCTCCGCGACACGAGCGCCGCTGTCGTGGTCGCGACGCACGACCGGCAGCTGCTGCGGGACCTGGCTCACTGGCCTCGTCTGCAGATCGGGGAATCCGGCCACGGCGGCGCCTCCGGACCGTCATGGCACACATGCTCCAATAAGGCATGAACGGAATGCGATGAACGCGACATTGGGGCCGCTGGAGCTGGTGGACGGCCGGTGCGTGGTGGGGGACGTCCGGCGGCCCGGCGGCTGCTGGGTGGAGTTCCGCGAGGAGGGGCTGTACCGGCACGTGCCCGCCGCCGCGGAAGGCGAGTTGATCCCGTGGAACCGGGTCATGCTGGGCCTCCGCGTCATCATCGGGCGCGGGTACCCCTCCAAGGGCGGCAACTACAGCCTCCGGGGCCTGCTGGGCGGCCTGCCCGGCTTCAGGGGGCGCGGCGTCGGGCACCTGGACATGACACTGCGTCACCCGTACGAGGACTGGTCGGTGGAGTTCGGTCGGCACCACCGCTCGTACCGGTTCACCGAAGTGCTGCTGCTGGACGAACTGTTGAAGCAGACGGTCGCCGCGGGCGAGGCGCACCGCCTCGCCGACGCGGCCTGGCTGGGTGACGTCGTCGCGCGTCTGAAGCCGCTGACGGCCTGGTCGAACGGCGGGATCCGGAACGCGGTGGCGGGGGCGCGGCAGGCCGGGGAGCCGACCGAGGCCTGACGTGCCGGACGGCGGCCGGGCCGGGCTTCGGAGGGGGCTGCTCAGGAGGCGGTCACCAAGAGGTTCCCCGGTCACCAAAAAGTGCGTTCTTCCACGTCAGCACCGACTCTCTTACGGTTCCCGAGTAACCACAAGAGACCAAGGGCGCCTTGGTCCGACGAGGAGGCACAACATGACCGTCACCCTGGTGAACCCGCCCGGACTCGTGGAAGTCGGCGTCTACCGGCAGGTGTCGGTCGCGTCCGGGTCGAGGCTGGTCCACATCGCCGGACAGGTCTCCTGGGACGCCGACGGAGTCACGGTCGGCGAGGGCGATCTGGCCGCACAGGTCGAGCAGTGTTACGTCAACGTCGGCACCGCCCTCGCCGGGGTCGGCGGCTCCTTCGACGACGTGGCGAAGCTGACCGTCCACGTCGTCGACTGGACCCCGGACAAGATGCCCCTGTTCCTGGAGGGCGTCGCCCGCGCCGCCGCGAAGCTGGGGGTGACCCCGATGGCGCCCGGCACGCTGCTCGGGGTCGCCGCGCTGGACGTGCCCGCCCATCTGGTCGAGGTCGAAGCCGTCGCCGTCCTCGACTGAGTCCCGCTCCGGGCACTGAACCGAACAGGTGCATCTCGGCACCGCTCATTGGTCCAGGCCACTGACGCGCCGCAGGCGGTGGGGCCACCTCTGGCGAAAACCGGCCCCTGACACGCCCTTGACCCGTCAGGACCAGCGCTGACATGCGAAATCCCGCTTCCTGGGCATGATTGACGGATCGTCGGAGAGCCGGTACCACTGACGCACGCCCGGCCCCGCACGCCCCGCCACGCTTCACCGGCCCAGGAGTCCCAGGAGGCTGCATTGCGAGGATCCGCCACCGCCCCCCATTCGTCCGCGCGCAGACGTACCGTCAGGACGGTGGGCGCCCTCGCGTCGGCCGGTCTGCTGATTCCGCTGCTCGGCGCGGCCCCGTCGTCGGACGTTCCCCAACAGGTATCCGCGGAGCGACTGCAGGGCGCCTTCGCCGCTGCCGCCGCCGAGTACCGCGTGCCCCAGAGCGTGCTGCTCGGCGTCTCGTACCTGCAGTCGCGCTGGGACGCGCACGGCGGCGCGGCCAGCGTCACCGGGGGCTACGGCCCCATGCACCTCACCGACGCGCGCACCGCCCTGGCCTCGGCCCCGCACCACAGCGAGGGCACGGAGGACCCGCGCGGCGACACGTCACGTCCCGCGCCGCCGCCGAAGACCGCGGTGCCCGACGAGTCCGAACTCCCCGCCCGCCTCAAGACGCTGCCCCGCGCGGCCGAGCTGTCCGGCCGGTCCGCCGACGAGCTGCGCACCGACCCCGCGGCGAACGTCGAGGGCGGCGCGGCCCTGCTCGTGGCGGCCCAGCGCAAGCTCGGCAAGCCGCTGAGCAGCGACCCCGCCGACTGGTACGGCGCGGTCGCCCGCTTCTCCGGGGCGGACGACCAGGCCACGGCGGCCACGTACGCCAACGACGTGTTCGCCGTGATCCGTGACGGCGAACAGCGCACCACGGACGCGGGCCAGCACGTGACGCTCGCGCCGGAGCCGGGCCTCGCGCCCGACGCGGCGCAGCTGAAGCGGATGGGCCTGCGCAGGGCGGCCGCCGGTGAGACGGAGTGCCCCAAGACCGTGTCGTGCGAGTGGATCCCCGCGCCGTACGAGGAGTTCAAGGACCCCAACGGCAATCCCGACTACGGCAACCACGACCTGTCGGACCGGCCGAAGAGCCAGAGCATCGACACGATCGTCATCCACGACACCGAGGGCAGGTGGGAAGGCGTCCTGAACCTGGTGCAGGACCCGACCTACGTGTCGTGGCAGTACACCCTGCGCTCCACCGACGGGCACATCGCCCAGCACGTGAAGGCCAAGGACGTCGCCTGGCACGCGGGCAACTGGTACGTGAACTCCAAGTCGATCGGCCTGGAGCACGAGGGTTTCCTGACCGCGCCCGACACCTGGTACACGGAGGCGATGTACCGCTCGTCGGCGCGTCTGGTGAAGTACCTCGCGAAGAAGTACGACATCCCGCTGGACCGGCAGCACATCCTCGGCCACGACAACGTCCAGGGCACCGTGACGTCGACGATCCCCGGCATGCACACGGACCCGGGACCGTACTGGGACTGGCAGCACTACTTCACCCTGCTGGGCAAGCCGTTCCACCGCACGGCGGGCCCGGACGGCGGAGTGGTGACGGTGGCGCCCACGTACTCCAAGAACCAGCCGGAGTACACGGGTTGCGTCAAGCCCGGCGAGACGTGCGTGCCGCACGGCTCGGCGGCGGTGCGCGTGCACACCGAGCCGCGTGACGACGCGCCGCTGATCAAGGACATCGGCAAGCGTCCCGGCGGCCAGGACTCCACGATCGACGTGAACGACACGGGTGCACGGCTCTCCACCGGCCAGCAGTACGCGGTCGCCGAGCGCAAGGGCGACTGGACGGCCGTCTGGTACCTCGGCCAGAAGGCCTGGTTCAAGAACCCGAAGAAGCAGCCCACCGCGGTCGACGCGAAGGGCCTCGTGCTGACGCCGAAGGCCGGGGCGAGCGAGGTCCCGGTGTACGGGCGGGCCTATCCCGAGAAGGAGGCCTACCCGGCAGGCGTGCCGGTGCAGACGGTCTCACCGCTGCCGTACAAGATCCTCGCGGGTCAGAAGTACGTCATCGGCGACAAGGTTCCCGGCGAGTACTTCTACTCCCCGACGTTCGACACCGCACCGCACAAGGTGGTGCGCGGCAAGGACATGTACTACGTGATCCAGTACGGGCACCGGGTCGGCTATGTGCGGGCGGCCGATGTCCAGGTGGCGCGGTCGAGTTCGTAACCGCGCCGGAATCAGTCGGGTCCGGGTCTGCGTGGGGGCAGGCCCGGACCCGGCACACCGCTGCCGACGAGCTCGGGATGGTCGACGTGCGTGTCTGACGGGGCGTCCTGGTGGAGGTCTCTGCGGGCCTGGTTGCTGATGGCCAGGAGGAGCGCGATGAGCAGCCAGTTGGCGACCATGGACGAGCCGCCCTGGGCGAGGAACGGCAGGGCCTTGCCGGTGAACGGCATCAGGCCGGTCACTCCCGCCACGATGATGAACACCTGGAACGCGAGCACCACGGACAGGCCTGCGGCGAGCATCTTCCCGAAGGGGTTGCCGCAGGTGATGGCCGTGCGGAAGCCGCGCGCGACGAGCAGGGTGTAGAGCAGCAGGACCGCCATCACCCCGGCCAGGCCGAGCTCCTCGCCGACGGTGGTGAGAATGAAGTCGCTGCGCCCGGCGAAGCCGATGAGTTCGGGGTGGCCCTGGCCCAGACCGGTGCCCGTGACGCCGCCGCTGCCGAAGCCGAACAGGGCCTCCGCGGCCTGGTCGGAGATCAGGCCCGGCGGGCGCTGCTCGGGCGGCAGGTAGATGTCGAAGGGGTGCAGCCAGGCCATGATCCGGCCCTTGACGTGCGGTTCGGTGGCGCCGACGGCGACGGCTCCCACCAGGGTCATGGCGATCCCGCACGCCACCCAGTTGGTGCGTTCGGTCGCGATGTAGAGCATGGCGACGAAGACGCCGAAGAACAGCAGTGACGTGCCCAGGTCCCGTTCGAAGACCAGCACCAGCAGGCTCAGGAGCCACACCGCGGCGATCGGGCCGATCTGCCTGCCGTACGGCAGCGTCATGCCGAGCATCCGGCGGCCGGTGCAGGACAGGGCGTCGCGGTTGAGCACCAGGAAGCCCGCGAAGAACACCACGATGCTGATCTTCGCGAACTCGCCCGGCTGGAAGGAGAGGGGCCCGAGGTAGACCCAGCGCTTGGCGCCGTAGGTGTCTCCGGGGAAGAACGCGGGTGCCATGAGCAGGGCCATGGAGGCCGCCATGGTGACGTAGAGGTAGCGCTGCAGCTGCCGGTAGTCCCGCAGGGCCCAGAGCACGACGATCGTGGCGGCCACCGCAAGGACGGTCCAGACGAGTTGCCCGCCGCTCGCCGGGGCCGAGTGGAAACGCGCGGCGTAGGCCGGGTCCAGACGCTGGATCAGGACGAGGCCGAGGCCCGTGAGGAGGAAGGCGAGCGGCAGGATGAGCGGGTCGGCGTGCGGCGCGAACCTGCGGACGGCCAGGTGGGCGGCCGTGGCCAGACAGAGCTGGGAGACGGCGAAGTGGGTCAGGTGGGAGGGCAGGCCGCCCGTCATGGCGAGGCCGGCGGACGCGTAACCGTAGATGATGACGGCGAGGGCGAATGCGAGCAGCAGCGCCTCGGTGCGCCGGGCGTCGAGCCCCTCGGGGCTCGCTTCCCAGGCGTTCAGTCCACGCACGGCACACCACCCCCGGCGACCTTCGGGGCGCTGTCGTCGGACTTCTTCTCGGCCTTGTCCTCGGTCTTGTGCCCGGAGGACCCCGTGCGGCCCGCGTGCGGACCCTGTCCCGTCTGTTCCTGCACCCTGCGGCGCACCAGGTCGCGGTCGACGATGTTCACGTCCTCGCCGTTGTGCTTGGCGAAGCTCTCCACCGGCAGGGTCGTGAACTCCACCTTGCCGCCGGTGAGGTTCTTGGCCTCCTTGACGAAGGAGAAGACGCCCCAGCCCTTGTCGAGGACCACGTTGTCCTTGGCCACGTTCTTCAGGTCGAGCAGACGTGTGGGGCTGGTCAGCGTGCCGACGCTGTTCACCTGGTGCAGGGCGGAGGCGAGGAACGCCTGCTGGCGGCGGGTGCGGTCCAGGTCGCCCCGCTGCAGACCGTGGCGCTGACGGACGAACGCGAGCGCCTCCTGCCCGTTGAGCTCCTGCTTGCCCGCCGGGAAGTCGGCACCCGAATAGCGGTCCTTGACCGGGTGGTTGAGGCAGACCTCCACGCCGTCGAGGGCGTCGGCCAGGCGGTAGAAGCCCGAGAGGCTGACCTCGGCGAAGTGGTCGATGGGGACGCCCAGGAAGTCGCGTACGGTCCGGATCTGGGACTGTCGGCCCGCCTCCCTGCCCTCGTGCTCCAGCTTGCGTCCGTCCGTGACGCCCTCGCCGCGCAGCTTGTTCTCCTGCGCCGCCTTCGCGAGGCCGTACGCCTTCTTGATCTTGTCCTTGCCGTAGCCGGGTATGTCGACGAGGTCGTCCCGCGGGATGGAGAAGCCCTTGGCCTTGCCGCCGTCGGCAGGAACGTGCAGCAGGATCAGCGTGTTGGCGTTGTAGCCGCCGATGTCGGAGCTCCCGGCGTGCAGCTTCTTCAGTACGTCGCCGGGGAGGTCCTCGCCGTTCTGGTCCTTCCGCGTGTCGAGGCCCATGAGCAGGATGTTCGTCGAGCCGTCCGTCGACTTGGGCGCGTCGGAGCCGAGGGCGGCCGAGGAGCCGATGCTGTCGAGCTCGCGGTACAGGTACCAGGCCGCGGCGCCGCCGCAGAGCACGAGGACACCGGTGAGGACCAGCAGCGTGCGGCCGAGCCGCGCCCTTCGCGAGAGCCCGCGCGCGTGCGGCTGCTTGCGGCGCGCGCGATGTCGTCGGGAGCGGGGGCTGACGGCTCGGTGCTGAGACATGGGGATGATCCTGAACGCCCCTTCCTGAACGGATCCTGAGGAAACGGAAGGGGTCTTCAGGAACGGGGCCCGGAGCAGGGGCGGACCGGTCAGGAGCGGGCCGGAGAGTCCGCCGTGGGCAGCCGCAGGACCAGGCGGGCACCGCGCTCGCCCGGCGCCACCCGCAGGCTCCCGCCGTGCGCACGGGCGATCTCGCGTGCGATGGCGAGGCCGAGCCCCGTGCCGCCGCTGGCCCGGTTGCGGTCCGCCTCCAGCCGGGTGAAGCGGTTGAAGACCTCCTCCGTCGCCTCGGGCGGGATGCCCGGTCCGTCGTCGGCCACTTCGAGCAGTGCCGTGCCGGTCGCCGGGTCCGTCGCGGTGATGACGCGCACCTCGGAGTCGGCGAACCGCTGAGCGTTGTCGAGGAGGTTGGCGAGCAGCCGCTCCAGCTGTCCGGGATCGGCGCGTACGAGGACCGGTTCGTCGGGCTGTACGAGGACCAGCGGTACCCGTGCCGAACGGCGCCGGGCGATCTTCTCGGCCGCGAGCAGCGACAGGTCGACGAGCTCCACGCTCGGCGGCTGCTGTGCGTCGAGACGGGCGAGGAGCAGGAGGTCGGCGGCGATCCGCTCCAGTCGTACGGTGGAGTCGAAGGCCTGCGCGAGTGAGGCCGCCGAGTCGGGGTCGGGCTTGTTGAGGAGGGCCAGTTCGAGTTCGGCGCGCGCCGCGGCGATGGGGTTGCGCAGCTCGTGCGAGGCGTCGGCGACGAACTGGCGCTGCCGGGTGACGGAGTCCTCCAGGCGTTCCAGGGTGTCGTTGACGGTCTCGGCGAGCCGGGTGATCTCGTCCCTGCCGCCCGGCGCGGGGACGCGGCGGCTGAGCCGGTCCGCGGAGACGGCGACGAGTTCCCTGCGGATGGATTCGACGGGCCGCAGCGCGGCGCCGGTCACGGACCAGGCGATGAGTCCGGTGAGCAGGACCACCAGCGGGCCGCCGACCAGGACGGTGACGCCGAGCGCCCGTTCGGCGTCGGCCACGGCGTCGAGCACGGTCAGCGCGTAGACGTAGAGGTCGCCGTCCGGCGAAGGGGTGCGGACGACGGCGACGACGCTGGTGAGGCTGGCCAGTGCGGGGGCGGGTTCGAAGTCGCGTACCGCCGAGTCCTCGCCGGGGCCGGGGCGGAAGCCCGCGAGGACGGCGGCGCGGGCGGCGGGGTGCGGGGCGGTGCTGGCCAGCGGGCGGCCCTGGCCGTCCAGGACGAGCACCGCGTCCACGCCGCCGTCGGGCTCCGGCAGGTCGCCGTGCGGGCGCCCCGGCTTGGCGGCGATGTCCGCGGCGGCCTGCCGGGCGGCGAGTTCGGTGCGGGCGCCCGCGTTGTCGATCAGGTTGCCGCGCAGGGTGACGTACAGCCAGCCGCCGCCGATGGAGAGGGCCACGACCATGATGAGGACGGCCGCGGCGGTGGCGCGGGCCCGCAAGGTGCGGGGCATGCGGGGGCGGAACCTGCCGGGCCGCTCAGGGGGCGTCGCGTCAGGGGGCATCGGGAGCCAGCCGGTAGCCGATGCCCCGCACGGTGCGGATCGTGTGTCTGCCGAAGGGCGCGTCGACCTTCTTGCGCAGCGAGCTGACGTACACCTCGACGATGTTGGGGTCGAGGTCGGACGGCGAGTCCCACACCTCGTCGAGGATGTCCTGCTTGGAGACCGCGCCGCCGTCCGCGGCGAGCAGACAGCCGAGCACCTCGACCTCCCGCGCGGTCAGCTCGACCGTCTGCTCGCCCCGCTTGCAGAGCCGGGCGACGACGTCGAGCGTGAGGTCGCCGACCTGCAGCGTCGCGGGCCGGTCGCGTCCGGCCCGGCGGCCGAGCGCGCGCAGCCTGGCGAGCAGCACGACGAGCGAAAACGGCTTGGTCAGGTAGTCGTCCGCGCCCGCGTCGAGCCCGTCGGCCTCGTCGTACTCGCTGTCCTTGGCGGTGAGGATCAGGACGAGGGCGTGCTCGTCGTGGCTGCGCAGTCTGCGGCAGACCTCCAGGCCGCTGAGGCCCGGCAGCATCAGATCCAACACGATCACGTCATAGCCACCGGTCAGCGCCAGCTCCAGTCCCGTGTGCCCGTCGTGGGCGACGTCCACCCAGTGGCCGTCCGAGGAGATGGCCCGGCGCAGGGTGTCGGCGAGTGCGTGCTCGTCTTCGATGACCAGGATCTTCACGGTTCAAATATCACATATCTCGTAAATAAGACGCGGACCTCCCACCCTACGTCGCCGTTCCTGAGCCCTTGCTGAGGATCCTGAAGCCCCTGTGGCGAGGCGGCGGGCACCGAAAACTGAAGAGGGCCTCAGGTCGCTCAGGTTGCGTTCAGGGGTCCTGCGCGAGAGTTGAGGGGCGGCGCGAGAAACGCGCTGCCCGAGGATGTGAGGAGGTGGTCGTTGTGCTCTACGGCGACCCTCCCAGTCGCGCGTCCCGCTGCTCCACGCGTGTCGACACCGCTGGACAGCCGCGGCGTACCGCCGCCTGACGCAAGCAGCCCTGACTTCACCCGTCCCCGGGCCCTTCCCCGCGCCGCGCCCTGCGCGCCGTGCCGTCGTGCCCGCAAGACCTTCCGGGTTCCCCCATGTCCAAACTCCGTCAGTTTCCCTCCCGCGGCGCCGTGCGCGTCGCCCGCATGCGCCCCGTCGACGTCCTCGTCCTGCTCGGTGTCGTCGCGGTCTTCTACCTCGTGGCCCGGGTCGGTGCCTCGACCGACCGGCCCTTCGACGCCGACGAGCCCCCGGTCGTCTCCACCGATCCGGGCGAGCTGCCCTATTACGCGGCGCGCTCCCTGCTACGGATGTTCGTCGGCCTCGTCCCCGCCGTGATCTTCACCTTCGTCTTCGGCACCTGGGCGGCCCGCTCGCGGCGCGCGGCGAAGGTGATCGTCCCGGCCATCGACATCCTGCAGTCGGTGCCGGTCCTGACCTTCCTGAGCATCACCGTCACCGGTTTCATCGCGATGTTCCCCGGCTCCACCCTGGGGCTCGAACTCGCCTCGGTCTTCGCCGTGTTCACCGCGCTGGTGTGGAACATGGCGATGGCCTTCTACCAGTCCCTGATCACCCAGTCCAAGGAACTGGACGAGGCGGCCCGGCTGATGCGCCTCACCCGCTGGCAGCGGTTCTGGAAGGTGGACGTGCCCAGCGGCATGATCGCCCAGGTCTGGAACGGCATGATCAGCTTCGGTGCCGCGTGGTTCGCGCTGTCCGCCTCCGAGACGATCAGCGTCAACGGCAGCGACAACGGGCTGCCGGGCGTGGGCTCCTATGTGGCGCAGGCCCTCGACAACGGTGAGGGCCTGCGGGTCGCGCTCGCCGTCGTCGTCATGATCGCGATGGTCGTGTCCGTGAACTTCTTCTTCTGGCGGCCCGTCACCGCCTGGGCGGAGCGGTTCCGCACCGAGGACTGCGAGATCGCCGAGCAGCCCCGCAGCTGGTTCCTCGACCTGCTGCGCCGCTCCACGGTGCCCGCGCTGCTCGGCCGGATGCTGCGCCCGGCCGGTGAGCGCCTGGACCGCGCCATGCGCGTCCTCGGCACCAGCCCCGGGCGGCTGCACCACGATCCGGTCCGCCGCAGGCGCGCCGACATCGCCTTCTACATCCTCTACACCGCGGCGGTCGCCGCAATCCTCTGGCAGGCCTGTACGTACATCCTGGACAACGTCCCGGTCGGCGAGATCGGGCACGCGGCCTGGCTCGCGCTGATCACGTACGGCCGCGTCATGATCCTCGTGGTGTTCTCCACGCTCGTCTGGGTGCCGATCGGCGCCTGGATCGGCATGAACCCGAAGGTCAACCGGATCGCCCAGCCGATCGTCCAGGTCCTTGCCTCCTTCCCGTCCAACTTCCTCTTCCCGCTCGCCGTCGTGGTGCTCGGCGCCTCCGGAATCTCCCTGAACTGGGGCGCCATCGCCCTGATGGCGCTGGGCGCCCAGTGGTACGTCCTGTTCAACGTGATCGCCGGTGCCAGCTCCATCCCCGGTGATCTGCGCGAGGCCTCCGCCGACCTGGGGCTGCGCGGCTGGCTGCGCTGGAAGAAGTTCATCCTGCCCGCGGTCCTCCCCTCGTACACGACGGGTGCGCTGGCCGCGTCCGGCGGTGCCTGGAACGCCTCCATCCCCGGCGAGCTCGTCAGCTACGGCACGACGACGCTGACCGCCGTCGGCATCGGCGCCTACATCACGCAGGCCACGGACTCGGGCGACTTCGCCCGCAACTTCCTCGGCGCCGTCCTCATGAGCGTCTACGTCGTCATCATCAACCGGCTTCTCTGGCGGCGCCTGTACCGGTTCGCACAGAAGCGCTGCGCGCTGTGACCGCGCGCCACGGGCTCCGGTCCCGCCACTGCCACCGCCTCACCACCCCGTCGCCGAGGAGCGATTCCATGAACACCTCCGCCCCGACCACCTCTGCCGCCGGTACGGCGCCCTCCGTCACCGACTCCACGGTCATCGCCGTCCGCGGACTGCACAAGCACTTCTCCTCCCCCACCGGCGGTGTGCTGCCGGTCCTCCAGGACATCGACCTGACCCTGCACGAGGGCGAGATCGTCGCGCTCCTGGGCAAGTCCGGGTCCGGCAAGTCGACCCTGCTGCGCCACATCGCCGGGCTCCTGGCCCCGTCCGCCGGTACGGTCCACTACCGCGGCACGGCCGTGAACGGCCCCAACCCGGGCACGGCCATGCTCTTCCAGTCCTTCGCCCTCATGCCGTGGCTCACGGTGCAGCAGAACGTCGAACTCGGCCTGCAGGCACAGGGCGTCGAGCCCGTCGCGCGCCGCCGGCGGGCGCTCGCGGCCATCGACATGGTCGGCCTCGACGGCTTCGAGAACGCCTACCCCAAGGAGCTCTCGGGCGGCATGCGCCAGCGGGTCGGCTTCGCCCGCGCCCTGGTCGTCGAACCGGACGTGCTGCTGATGGACGAGCCGTTCTCCGCCCTGGACGTGCTGACCGCGCAGACCCTGCGCAACGAACTCCTCGCCCTGCTCACCCGCCCCGAAAGCCCCACGCGCACCGCCCTCCTGGTCACCCACTCCATCGAGGAGGCCGTCCAGCTCGCCGACCGCATCCTGATCCTCGGCACCGACCCCGGCACCATCCAGGTCGAACTGCGGGTGGACCTGCCGCGCCCCCGCAACCGCCGCACCCGCGGTTTCGAGGCGCTCATCGAGGACGCGTACGAGTGTCTGACCGGCGAGCGGGCCGAGCTCCCGCCCACTCTCGGCACGCACGACCCCCTCCGCGCCGCGGCTCCCCTGCCGCACGCCGACGTGGAGCAGCTCACCGGGCTCCTCGAAGAGCTCGACGGCAGGGGCGGCGCGGTGGAACTCCCCGCTCTGGCCGACGCGCTGTCGTACGAGGTCGACGACCTGATGCCGCTGGTGGAGGCGGCGAAGGCGCTCGCCTACGCCAGGATCAGGTCCGGCGAGCTGCGCCTGACCACCACCGGCAGCGGCTTCGCGAGCGCCGACATCCTCACCCGCAAGCGGCTCTTCGCCGCCGCCGTCCTCGCCAACGTCCCGCTCATCGCCACCATCCGCACGCTCCTCATGGCGTCCGACGGCGGGCGTCTGCGGGAGCACCACATCACCGACCGGCTGCGCGCGAACTTCTCGGAGCAGACCGCGCAGCAGCAGCTCACCATCGCCATCACCTGGGGCCGTTACGCCGAGCTCTTCGAGTACGACGCCCGTGACGGCGTCCTGCTGCTGCCGCGCGAGGACCACACGGCGGGAGACGAACGATGACGTCACCCGAGTCCCTGCGGACCGCCGTCGCCCTGGCGGCGGTCTCCGCGGTCCTGCTGGCCGCGGTCACGGCGGTGGCGTTCGCCCTGGTCGGGTGGGGTGCCGCCGGTCGGCGCACCACCAGCGGCGACTTCTGAACGGACTGCACCGAAGATGCGTATCGCCCTCTCCGCCCTCCTCCTCACCGCGCTCCTGGTCTTCCCCGGCGTGTTGCCCAATACGCCGGGGCACCTGGGCAGTCTGGTGGAGACCGCACTGCCGTGGTTCGGCCTCGGCGTGCCGCTCCTGCTGGCGTGGGCGGCGGTGCGCCGCTCCTTGAAGGGGGTGGCGTTCGCCCTGGTCCCGGCGGTCGCCTGGGCCGTTCTGTTCGGCCCGGGCATCGTCTCCTTCGCCGAACCCGGCACCGGCCGGACCGACTTCCAGGTGCTGACGCTCAACGTCGGCGGCGACCGCACCGCTCCCCGGGACGTCTCCCGTGACGTCCTCGCCACCGACGCCGATGTGGTGGCCCTGCAGAAGGTGCCGAGGCAGGCCATGGAGGCGTACGAGGAGGAGCTGCGCGGCACCTATCCGCACCACGCGGTGGGCGACACGCTCGGGCTGTGGTCCCGCTATCCGCTGCGCGAGGTCGAGAAGCTCGATCTCGGCGGCGCCTGGCCACACGCGATCCGGGCCGTCGCCCGCACACCCGTCGGCGACACGGCGGTGTACGCGGTGCGCCTGCCGTCCGTGCGCGTCACCTTCGACAAGGGCTTCGCCGTGGCCCGGCGTGACGCGAGCGCGGACCGGCTGCGCGAACGGATCGCCCGGGATCCCACGCGGCGCGTGGTGCTCCTCGGTGACCTCAACGGCAGCCTGCGGGACCGGGGGCTGGCACCGCTGACCCACGGGCTGCGGCCCGCGGACGACCGGGCGGGCCGCGGTCTGGGCTTCACCTGGCCCGCCGCGTTCCCCGTGGTCCGTCTCGACCACGTCCTGGTGCGCGGCCTCGCGTCGACGGGGTCCACCGTGCTCCCCGACCTCGGCAGCGACCACCGGCCGGTCCTCACCGGGCTGCGGGCCGTAGGGCGAAAGTCCCTGGGTTTGGGGACTTTCAGCAAAGAGATCGAGCGCGAAGAGCTGTGACGATCAAGACATACCCGAAGATCATCCATCACCCTTTCGGTTCTCCCAGAAAGGCCGCCCCGATGACCTCCCCCTCGGACAATCCACCGCTCGCCCACGGCTTCCTTCCCGAGCGGCTCCCGGCGCCTCGTCTCTCCGGAGCCTGGACCGGTCTGGACGCGCTGGCCCACGCGGCCGCCGCCGCGCCGTGCCGGGAGGACGCCCGCCTCCTGGTCGAGCAGGCCTGCCGGTCCGCCGAGCTGACGGTGCTTCGCCAGCGGGTCGCCCGGCTGTCGGAGCACCGGGCCAGAGCGGCGACGATGCGGTTGGCGGTCATCGTGGCGGCTTGCGGGTGGACCGGTCTGGACCCGGCGTCACCCATGTCCCGGCGCGCGGTGAACGAGCAGTTCCGCACCCTGTGGTCGTCGCTCGCGCACCGCAGCGACCACCCTCAGTTCGTCGCGCTCCCCACGCTGTCGCTCCTGAACTGGGCGCCGCTGCGCAAGCCCGGCCGTGCCATGCCGGTCGACCAGCTGGCCCGTACCGAATCCCTCGTGCCGATCGTGCGCTGGTCGGCCGGGGACCAGCCGCTGTCCCGCCTGGACCGGCTGATGCTGGCCACGGTGCGCCTGGAGGCCCACGGGGTCTGGCTGTTCCGGCTCGCCGAGACCCTGGCGGGCCGGTCCGCCGGTGACCGGTCCGTCTCCGTCGCGCTGCGCCGCATGACCCGCATCCAGCACGCCCTGCACGGGCAACTCCGGTCGAGCACGGTGAAGTTGAGCCTGGCGCCCGCGACCGGTCAGCAGTGTGCGGTACTCACCTCGCTGGCCGAGCAGGAGGCGCTGGAGCCGCCGGTGCTCCTGGCCTCCGATGCCGTCCTCGGCATGGGCGGCCGCATGGGCGTCGGCAGCCGCTACCAGTTGCGCCGGCACCTCCCCGCCCAGCACCGCGCCTGGCTCTCCACCCTGGACCGCCGCAGCGCGGCCGTGCGGACGCTCGCGCACCGCCGCGGCCCGGACGCGGACGCCTATCGCGACGCCCAGGAGTCGCTGGTCGCGCTGCGCTGCGCGTACGCGGAACTGGTGCGGACCGCCGCTCGCCCGGCCGCGAAGGGCCGCCCCGGAACGACGCGCCCCATGATCCGGACCGCGCAGCGGCACAGGGTGGCGCTCGGCGGAGCTGCCTGATTCCCCCCTGGGCCGCCGGGCCGCTCACCGGTCAAAGACGTACCGCTGTCCCGAGCGCACCTTCAACGTCTTCGCTCCACCGCTGAACAGCGCACTGCGCAGGGTCAGTTCACGCGTGCGCGAGGCCCGCAGCGCGATGCGGGTGGCGCGGCCCGCGGCCCAGTCGATGTCGATCGTCGCGCCGCCGCGCGCCCGCAGGCCGCGCACCGATCCGTCGGGCCAGGCCGCGGGCAGCGCGGGCAGGATCTCGATGGCGTCGTGCTGGCTCTGCAGCAGCATCTCGACGATGCCCGACGTCGCGCCGAAGTTGCCGTCGATCTGGAACGGCGGGTGGGTGTCCCAGAGGTTGGGCAGCGTCGAGGACTTCAGCTGTTCGCCGAGCATCTTCTGTGCGTGGTCGCCGTCCCGCAGGCGCGCCCAGAAGTTGATTTTCCAGGCCTTGGACCAGCCGGTGCCGCCGTCGCCCCGCGCCGTGAGGGACACCTTCGCCGCCTCGGCCCACTTGCTGCCCGGCTCGATCTGGCGCCCGGGGTGCAGGGCGTAGAGGTGGGAGACGTGCCGGTGGCCGTCCGTGCGGTCGTCCAAGTCGGCCTTCCACTCCTGGAGTTGTCCCCAGGAGCCGATGCGCAGTCCGGGGTCCAGGGACCCCAGGGTCTTCTCCAGCTCGGCACGGAAGGCCGGTGAATCCCCGAGCACCCTGGCGGCTTCCAGGGTGTTGGTGAACAGGTCGTGGACGATCTGCTGGGCCATGGCGGCGCCCGCGGTGAAGTCGCCGTGCTCGGGCGAGTAGCTGGGCGTGACGATCAGGGTGCCGTCGCGCGGGTCGGTACGCAGGTTGTCGAGCCAGAATTCCGCGGCCTCCTTCAGCACCGGGTACGCGATGGTGCGCAGGTAGTCCGTGGAGCCGCCGAAGCGGTAGTGCTCGTACAGCTGGGCGGTGAGCCAGGCCGCGGCCTCGGGAAACCAGAACGCGGTCGACCAGTCGTGCACGCCCGTGAAGCCGTAGGGGTTGGTCTCGTTGTGCACCACCCAGCCGCGGCTGCCGAACATCTCCTTGGCCGTACGCCGCCCGGGCGCGCGCAGGGCCTCGACGAAGCGGTCGTACGGGGCGGTCGTCTCGGGGAGGTTGGCGGCCTCGGCGAGCCAGTAGTTCATCTGGAGGTTGATGTTGGTGTGGTAGTCGGCCGACCAGGGCGGGGTGGTGCTGTTGTTCCAGACGCCCTGGAGGTTGGCGGGCAGTGATCCGGCGCGCGAGGAGGCGATGAGGAGGTAGCGGCCGTACTGGAAGAAGAGCGCCTCCAGCGCCCGGTCGGCGGTGGCGTCCGCCCCGGTGCCGTACTGCTTGAGCAGCCGGTCCGTGGGCACGTCGGCGGGTGCCGCCTGGCCGATGTCGAGGGTGACGCGGTCGAACAGGGCGCGGTGGTCGCGCAGATGGCGGGCCCGCAGCGTGCCGTGGCCCGCCGTGACGGCCTCGTCGACGGTGCGGGTGACGGTGGCGTGCGGGTCGTCGCCCCGGTAGTCGGGGTAGGTGTCGGCGTAGTCGGTGCCCGCGGCGAGGACGAACCACACGTGGTCGGCGCCGGTGACGGTGACACTGCCGTCGTCGTGGGCGACGCTCGTGCCGCCCTGGTGCCGTACGCGGAGTTGGGCCTCGAACTTCAGGGCGTTGTCGGCGAGTTCACCGCGGACCGTGATCCGGTCGCCGTCCGCCTTCGCGGTGAAGTCGGCGCGGGGCGAGGTGTGGCGGAAGGTGCAGGTGACGTGTGCGGCGCGGTCCGCGGAGAGACGGCCGACGATCACTCCGTCGGGGTGCGAGGCGAAGAACTCCCTGTGGTGGCGCACCTGTTCGTGGAGGTACGTGACGGTCGCGAGGCCCTGTCCGAGGTCGAGCGCGCGGCGGTACGTGGCGTCGGGCGCGTCCGGGGCGCCGGGCACGTCGATGTGGAGGTCGCCGAAGGTCTGGTGGGCGCCGTAGCCGCGCCGCGCCTGGCCGAGCTTCGCCGCGGCGTCGTCCGGGGTCAGCCTGCCCTTTTCGTCGAGCTCGTCGCGCACGGCGTCCAGGGCACCGGGCCGGGCCGCGGTCCAGTTGCCGAAGTCGTAGCCCTCCCGCGAGCCGGGGCCGCCGGTCCACAGGGTCTTCTCGTTGAACTGGAGCCGTTCGGAGGCGAGGGTGCCGAAGACCATGGCGCCGAGGGCTCCGTTGCCGATGGGCAGGGCCTCCCGCTCCCAGTCGGCGGCGGGAGCGCCGTACCAGAGCAGCGATTCATGCGATTCGTGCGATTCATCGGATGTATCGCGCCCCGAGCCTTCGGTAGCCGTGGCAGCCCCGGAAGCCGCAGAGGCCGCCGGAGCTACACCGACTGCACCGCCACCCGCTGCCAGAGCGGCCGCACCACCGATGGCGGACCTCATGGTCGTTCTTCGCGTGATCCCCTGAGTCATGACCGGTTACGTTAAAAGTCCGATGACTGGCTGGCAAGAGGTCGGCGGCAGGTTGGCAACAGGTTCGCGGGAGCAGCACACAAAACTGCCCCGTTCCTTGGACGGAACGGGGCAGGACTTGGACGGAAGTGCGTGCGTACGTGCGGAGTGTCAGCCCTGCTGGAAGAGCTCCGCGGGCAGCGGCTTCAGGAGCGCGTACAGGTCATCGGTGATCGGCCGGTCCCAGGCGGCGATGGTCACCAGGACGTTGTCGCTGCGGTCGAACTGGACGCAGGAGATCCGGCTCTCGGAGAGCTTGAGGCGGCGCACGATGAGGAGGTTGTCGCCCTGCATCACCGGCATGTCCTCGCTGGAGACGACCGTGATCTCCTCTTCGTTCTCCAGGGCCAGGAGCAGCTGGGCCACCTCGAAGGGGACCTCGCCCTCGGCGGTCTCGCGCGCGGGCGACCCCTCGGGGAGGTTGCCGATGATCATCGCGGGGCCGCGGCCGCCGAACAGGTCGTAGCGCAGGAAGACGCCCTGGCAGCTGCCGTCGGGGGCGGGCAGCAGGCCCGCGCCGAGATTGCCGGGCCAGTCACCGGGGTCCATGGCCAGGACGTCGAAGTCCGGGCCCGCGGGAGTGGCGGAGCTGCGGCGGCGGAGGAAGGACATGCGCCCATGGTACGTGGCCTGCGAGGCGTTCCGGCGCGGGGGCGGGCGCGTCCCGCACGGGCGGCCGAACTGCCCCACCAGCCACGGAGCAGCCCCGGCCGGGCCTCGGGCACAATGGGCGCGACCCGGGCGTCACCTGCCCGCGGCCACCGAGAGGCGGAGCTCCAGTGACCGACGGGTCCGTACTGAACTACTGGCACGGCGGTCTCGACGCCGTACCGGACGAGGTGTGGCACCACCCGCACCTGGAGGTCCTGCTCCTCCCCGACAACGCGCTCACCGACCTCCCGGACCGCATCGGCACGCTCAGCAAGCTCCACACCCTCGACCTCGGTCACAACAGACTGCGCACGGTCCCCGCCGGGCTCGGCGACCTCACGGCCCTCAGCCGCTTCCTCTACCTGCACGACAACGCACTCTCGGAGCTGCCCGCGTCCCTGGGCCGCCTCACCCGGCTCGCGTACCTCAACATCGGCGAGAACCGTCTGACCGCACTCCCCGACACTCTCGGCGACATGACCGGCCTGCTCGAACTACGAGCCCAGCAGAACGAGTTGACCCGCCTGCCGGACACCGTCGGCTCGCTCACGGCGCTCCGCGAACTGTGGCTGCGCGGCAACCACCTCACCGAGCTGCCGACCGGGGTACGCCACCTCACCGAGCTGCGCGAACTGGAACTCCGCGAGAACGCGCTCACGACCGTCCCCGACACCCTGCGCGGCCTGCCCCGGCTGCGCCGCCTCGACCTGCGCGCCAATCCCCTCGGTGCGCTGCCCGACTGGCTGGGCGAGCTGCCCGCGCTGGAAAAGCTCGACCTCCGCTGGACGAACGTCCCGGTCCGCCAGGACCTGCTGCGCACGCTGGAGGGCAAGGGCTGCGTCGTGCTGTCGTAGCCGGGCCTGACGTGGCCTGACGTGGCTAGGCGTTCTCGCCGGAAGGGCTCGGCGGGACGACCGCCACCGGGATCCCCGCGTGCAGCAGCACCGCGTGGGTGACGGAGCCGAGCATGCGCCCCGGGCCCAGCCTGCGCCGGTGGCGGCCGACGACCACGAGATCGGCGGCGTGTGCGGCCTCCACGAGGTGCCGCGCCGCGTCGCCCGGCGCGATGAACACGTCGACCCCGACCTCCGGGTGACGTTCCCGGTACGGGGCGAGCTGATCCTCTGTGAGCTTGCCGTACTCCCGCTCCGTCTCCGCGTCCTCGACGGCCTTCATCACGAACTCGCCGGTGGGTGTGCAGCTGAGGACGGGCCACGGATACGCGGCGATCACCTGCAGCCGGGCCCCGCGCCGCCCGGCCTCGGCGAAGGCGAACGCGAGGGCGTTCTCGTCCGGTGCGGGCGCCGAGTGGCCGAGGACCACGCGCGGGCCCGCGTCCGGCACCGACGCCTCGGGGCTCCCGGGCTCCGGGTCCGCCGCGGGCCGCGGCACGACCACCACGGGGCAGGCCGCGTCCCGCGCGCACGCCAGACCGTTCGAGCCGAGCAGCAGGCTGGCGAAGCCGCCCCTGCCGCGCGAGCCGAGGACCAGCAGCCCGGCCTCCGCACCGAGCCGGGGCAGCTCGCGCCCCGGGCTGCCGTCCACCGTGACGAACTCAAGCTCGGGCAGACCGGCGCGCCCCACGAGGGACTCGCGTGTCCGGTCCAGCACCGGGTCGCCCTCACCGCGCTCCACCACGGACGCGAAGGGACCGTCGACCAGCGGCACCTCATAGCCCCGCACGTGCACGATCCGCAGCGGCGCGGCGCGCAGCCGGGCGGCGTCCAGCGCCCACTCCAGGGCGCGGCCGCTGCCCTCAGAACCGTCCACCGCCACGACGACGGGTCCGTCGGGCCCGACGGCGGGCCAGGCTCCACTGCCGCTCACGGACTCACTGCGCACGCTGCTGACCGGTTCGCTGCTCATGGCTTCAGCCTGGTGCGGTGCTGCGCCCGCGGGCAGAGTCGAAAGTCATGTGATCGGCAGGGCCGAAGGGCCGTCGCGACCGCGCGCTACGTCAGATCGAACTCGCCCTCCCGGGCGCCGTGGACGAAGGCCCCCCACTCCGCCGGGGTGAAGATCAGGGAAGGGCTCTCCGGGCGGTCGCTGTTGCGCATCGCGACGAAGCCCTCGACGAAGGCGATCTCCACGTCCCCGCGCCCCTCGCTGCTCGATCGCCAGTCCGCCGTGCTGAGGTCGAGCTCCGGCTTGTCCCAGCCCGCGAGCGGATGCTGCTGAGTGGTGCTGTCGGCCACGTCCGTGCTCCTCCCGAATGCGTCGGTCCGGCGCCAGCCTAGCTTTCGCTCCGGGCGCCGGACAGGCCGCGGCGGCAGGACCTCTGGGCGTGCGGCGGCACAGGGCTCCGTCAGCTGGTGGGTGGTTCGGCGCCGACGAGCCACATGGAGAAGAACTGCGAGCCGCCTCCGTAGGCGTGTCCAAGTGCCTTGCGGGCGCCCTCCACTTGGTGTTCCCCCGCCTGGCCGCGCACCTGAAGTGCCGCCTCCGCGAAGCGGATCATGCCGGAAGCGCCGATGGGGTTGGTCGAAAGGACGCCGCCCGACATGTTCACCGGCAGGTCACCGTCCAGTTCCGTGACGCCGGACTCGGTGAGCTTCCAGCCCTCGCCCTCCGCCGCGAAGCCGAGGTTCTCCAGCCACATCGGCTCGTACCAGGAGAACGGCACGTACATCTCGACCGCGTCGATCTCCCTGCGCGGATCCGCGATGCCCGCCTGCCGGTAGACGTCGGCCGCGCAGTCCTTTCCCGCCTGCGGCGAGACGAAGTCCTTGCCCGCGAAGAGCGTCGGCTCGCTGCGCATGGCGCCGCCGTGCATCCAGGCGGGCGGCCGGGGCGCGCGGGCCGCGCCCGCCCGGTCGGTGAGGATCATCGCGCAGGCGCCGTCGGACGACGGGCAGGTCTCCGAGTAGCGGATCGGGTCCCAGAGCATGGGCGATGCCTGAACCTTCTCCAGGGTGATGTCCTGCTCGTGGAGGTGCGCGTAGGGGTTCTTCAGGGCGTTGCGGCGGTCCTTGTACGCGACGAGCGAGCCGACCGCGTCGGGGGCGCCGGTGCGCCGCATGTACGCCCGTACGTGCGGGGCGAAGAAGCCGCCCGCGCCCGCGAGCAGCGGCTGCTGGAAGGGCACGGGCAGCGACAGGCCCCACATCGCGTTGGATTCCGACTGCTTTTCGAAGGCGAGGGTGAGGACGGTGCCGTGGACGCGGCCCGCGACGAGGTTGGCGGCGACGAGCGCGGTGGAGCCGCCGACCGAGCCCGCCGTGTGGACGCGGAGCATGGGTTTGCCGACGGCGCCGAGTGCGTCGGCGAGGTAGAGCTCCGGCATCATGACGCCTTCGAAGAAGTCGGGCGCCTTCCCGATGACGACGGCGTCGATGTCGGCCCAGGTCAACTCGGCGTCCTGCAGGGCGCTCTGGGCGGCTTCGCGGACCAGGCCCGCGATCGACACGTCGCGCCGTGCTGCCACGTGCTTGGTCTGGCCGATTCCGACGACCGCCACGGGTTCCTTAGACACGGGTCTCTCCTTCCAGGAGGGCGACCAGGTTCTGCTGGAGGCAGGGCCCGGACGTGGCGTGGGCGACGGCGCGGTCCGAGACGCCCCGGTGGATGCGTGCGGCGGCCTCGCCGAGCCGGATGAGCCCGGCGGCCATCATGGGGTTGGCGGCGAGGGCGCCGCCGGACGGGTTGACGGTGACGTCGTCGCCCAGCCGAAGAGCCTTGCGCAGGACAACCTCCTGCGAGGTGAAGGGGGCGTGCAACTCGGCGGTGTCCACGGCCCGTTCGAAGACTCCGGCGCGCTCGGCGGCACGGCGCGTGGACGGTGAGTCGGTGAGGTCGCGCACGCCGAGGCCGTGCGCCTCGATGCGGTGGTCGATGCCGCGGATCCAGGCCGGTCGCTCGCACAGCTCCCGGGCCCTCTCCCCCGCGGCGAGGATCACGGCGGCGGCCCCGTCGCCGACCGGCGGGCAGTCGCCGGTGCGCAGGGGACGTACGGCGTACTCGCCCTGCGCGATCGAACCGCGCAGCTGGGCATGGGAGTTGGCGGCCGCTGCCGTGCGGCTGCGGCTCCCGACTGCGGCGAGGGCGGGCTCGTCGGTCTCCCCCGCGTCGATGAGCGCCTGCGCCTGGAGTGCGGCGAGGGCCACGGAGTCGGGCCAGAGCGGGGCGACGTAGTACGGGTCGAGCTGCCGCGTGAGCACGTCGCGCACGGAGCCGGGCGAGGACTTGCCGTAGGAGTACACGAGCGCGGTGTCGGCCTCGCCGGTCTGCAGCTTCACCCACGCCTCGTACAGCGCCCAGGCGCCGTCCATCTCGACGTGCGACTCGGAGATCGGCGGCCAGGCGCCCACCCCGTCGAGCGCCATCGTGAAGGAGAAGGCGCGGCCCGCGAGGTAGTCCGACGAGCCGGAGCAGGTGAAGCCGATGTCGCTGGTCTTCAGGCCGGTGGCGGCGAGGACCTCGTGCAGCACCGGCATGAGCATCTCGACCTCGGAGACCTCGTCGGTGGCGCGCAGGTGGTCGCTCTGCCCGAAGGCGACGACGGCGACGTCACGGGCGGGCCGCATCACCGGCAACGGCTCGTGGGGCGACGACTCGTGGGGCGCCATCTAGACCAGCTCCTTGTACGTGTCGTAGTCGGCGTCGGGCTCGCCCGTCGGCCGGTAGTGGTCGGGGTAGCGGCCGCCCTCGGTCCATACGGGTTCGACGCGCAGCCCCATGCGGACCTCGTCGTAGGGGATGCCCGCGATGCGTGCGTGCAGGGCCAGGTCGGCGCCGTCGAGGGCGATGTGCGCGTAGACGTAAGGGACTTCGATGTCGAGGTTCTTCGCCTTGATGTTGACGATGCAGTACGTCGTGACGGTGCCGCGCGGCCCGACCTCGACCCGCTCCACCGTGCCGACCCCGCACGTGGGGCAGGCGCCGCGCGGCGGAACGTACACCTTGCGGCAGGAGGGGCACCGCTCGCCGACGGTCCGCCGGTCGGAGAGGGCGTGGATGTACGCCGACTGGGCGCGGCCCGGCGAGTAGGTGTAGTCGAGCCGCGCGGGTGCGACGATTCCGGTGACGGGGTCGTCGAACGCGCCGGTGTGGGGCGCGGGTCGGCTGTCCGCCCCGCCTCCTTCGTACGCCTCGAAGCAGGCGATGTCCGTGATGGCGCCGACGCGTTCGTCGGCCCAGCGGACGCGCACCCGCATCCCGGTGCGCACGGCGTCGGGGCCGGGCACGTCCAGGGCGTGGAGCAGGGCGGTGTCGGCGCCGTCGAGCTTGACCAGTACCCAGGCGAACGGGGTGTCCAGGGGCTGGCCGCGGCGCGGTTCGTGGTTCCAGGCCCAGGTGGTGACGGTGCCGGTGGCCGCGACCTCCACGAGGTCGCGGATCTCTTCGGCGGTCACGGGGTCGTACTCGACGGGCGGGACGAGGGTGCGGCCGTCGCCGGTCCGCACGCCGAGCACCGTGCGCTCGCGCAGCCCGGTGAGGAAGGCGCTCTGCACGGGTCCGAGCGAGCGGGTGAAGGGGAACTCGACGACGAGAGGCGCACGAAGCACTTCTGGGGAGGGGACGGATGCCATGACGGGGACTCCGTTTCCGGTCAGCGGAGCGCCCCTTCAGGGGCGCGGGGAACTGCGCGATCAGCCGCATCGGGCCCGCGGCGAAAGGGACGGCCTACGCACGCCGGAAATCAGGCGCCCGCTTCTCCGCGAAGGCCCTGGAGCCCTCCTTCGCGTCGGCCGTGTCGAACACGGGCCACCCCCGTTTCAGCTCGGCCGCGAGGCCGTCCGGCTCCGTCATCTCGGCGGTCTCGTACACGGACGCCTTGACCGCCTCCACGGCCAGCGGCCCGCACGCGTTGATCTGTTCGGCGATGACGAGGGCCTTGTCCAGCGCGGTGCCGTCCGGCACGACGTGTCCGACGAGACCGATGGAGGCGGCCTCGGCCGCCGCGTAGGGGCGCCCGGTGAGCAGCATTTCCAGGGCGTGGGTACGAGGGATCTGCCGGGGCAGCCGCACGGTCGAGCCGCCGATGGGGAACAGCCCGCGCTTCACCTCGAACAGACCGAACGTCGCGGACTCCCCCGCCACGCGGATGTCGGTGCCCTGGAGGATCTCCGTGCCGCCCGCCACGCAGTAGCCCTCGACCGCGGCGATCACGGGCTTGCGGGGGCGATGGTGGCGCAGCATCGCCTTCCAGTGCAGATCGGGGTCGGCCTTGAGCCGGTCCCGGTACTGCTCGCCCTCCATGCCCTTGCCCGCGAGGGCCTTGAGGTCCATGCCCGCGCAGAAGGAGCCGCCCGCGCCGGTGAGCACGATGGAGCGGATCCCGTCGTCCTCGTCGGCCTCGACCCATCCGTCGTACAGGCCGACGAGCATCGCGAGCGACAGTGCGTTCTTCGCTTCGGGCCTGTTCAGCGTGAGTATCAGTGTGGCGCCTTCGCGCCGCACGGAGAGGTGTTCCGTGCCACCCATTGCCGTGCTCCCTCCGTCGACGGCCGCCCGTGCGGCGGCCGGTCGCCTGCAGACCTGGAACAGGTTGCAGTAGCGGGGGAGCCAGTTCAATAGTTTTCTGACACTCAGTCAGTTTTCTTGCGCGGGGGCCCTTCCCACTTGTGGGCCGCTCTGCTCTGATGACCGCCAAGCGAGACGTCACAGTGGGCACCGGGGTCAGGAGGAGTGCGGTGGAGTACAACCTTGCCGACCTGTTCGAGTCGGTCGTCGACGTGGTCCCCGACCGCGAAGCGCTCGTCTACATCGACCACCCCGGCACGGGAGCGGAACGCCGGTTGACCTACGCCGCACTCGACGCGGCCGCCAACCGCGTCGCCCATCACCTCATCGACAGCGGTCTGCGGCCCGGCGAGCACCTGGGCCTGCATATGTACAACGGCGTCGAGTACCTGCAGACGGTCCTCGGCTGCCTGAAGGCACGCCTCGTACCGGTCAATGTGAACTACCGTTACGTGGAAGAGGAGTTGGTCTACCTCTACCGTGACGCGGACCTCGCGGCGCTCGTCTTCGACGCCGAGTTCACCGAGCGCGTCGCGGCGGCGCTGCCGCGCACGGAGAAGCTGCGGCACCTGATACGGGTGGGGGCGCCCCCTGCCGAAGCCCCGCCGCTGGACGTGGTGGAGTTCGGCGACGCGGAGGCGGCGGGCTCCCCCGGGCGGGGGTTCGGGCCGCGCTCGGCCGACGACCTGTTCATCATCTACACAGGCGGCACGACCGGCATGCCCAAGGGCGTCATGTGGCGCCAGGAGGATCTGTTCTTCGCCGGACTCTTCGGCGGGGAGCCCGCTGGCGAGCCGGTGAAGCGGCCGGAGGAGCTGGCCGAGCGGGTCGCGGCGGGCGGTCCCGGCATCACCTTCTTCCCCACTCCCCCGCTGATGCACGGCACGTCCACACTGACCTCGTTCATCGCCTTCAACTACGGCCAGCGCGTGGCCCTGCACCGCAAGTACGTGCCCGAAGAGGTGCTGCGCACGATCGAGAAGGAGCAGGTGTCCAGCGTGTCGCTGGTGGGCGACGCGATGCTCAGGCCGCTCATCGACGCGCTGCGCGGCCCGCTCAAGGGCACCGACCTGTCCTCCCTGTTCAGCGTCTCCTCCTCCGGGGCGATCATGTCGGAGACGGTCCGCGCCCAGTTCCAGGAGCTCGCGCCGAACGTCCTGCTCCTGAACAACTTCGGTTCCTCCGAGTCGGGTTCCAACGGCAAGGCCACCGACGACTCGGGCCCGGAGAAGGGCTTCCGCCTGGAGGTCAACGAGCGTACGCAGGTGGTGGATCTGGCGACGCACGATCCGGTGCCGGTGGGCGTGCCGGGCCGCCTGGCCCAGCGCGGCCACGTGCCGCTCGGCTACTACAACGACGCCAAGAAAACCGCCGAGACCTTCTTCCAGAAGGGCGAGGAGCGCTGGGTGCTGCTCGGCGACATGGCGACGGTGGACGAGGACGGCATCGTCACCGTGCTCGGCCGGGGCTCCCAGTGCATCAACACGGGCGGCGAGAAGGTGTACCCGGAAGAGGTCGAGCAGGCCCTCAAATCGCATCCGGACGTGTACGACGCACTGGTCGCGGGCGTCCCCGACGAGCGATGGGGCAACCACGTCGCCGCCGTCGTCCAACTCCGGGACGGTGCGCCCCCGCTGGACCTCGCGGGGGTCCAAACCCACTGCCGGGCCCTGCTCGCCGGGTACAAGATCCCGCGGGCCGTGGTCTTCACGGACCACATCCAGCGCTCGCCCAGCGGCAAGGCGGACTACCGCTGGGCGAAGGCTGTGGCTGCCGGGGGCTAGCCGGGATCGGCCGGCGGGGAGGTGCTAGTCGGTGGCCAGGAGACCGGCGCGGAGCTTGCCGACCACGCGGGAGATCAGCCGGGACACGTGCATCTGCGAGCAGCCCAGCACATCGGCGATCTGCTGCTGGGTCTGCTCCTCGACGAAGCGGAGATGGATGAGGGTGCGGTCCCGGTCCGCCAGCTCCGCGATGAGCGGGGCCAGGGAGTGGAAGTTCTCGACGAGTTCGAAGGACTCCTCGTCGACGCCGATGAAGTCGGCCAGCATCGTGTCGGACTCGTCGTCCTGGCCGTTGACCGCGGCATTCAGGGAGACCGCGCTGTAGCCGTTGGACGCCTTCTGCGCCTCGGCGACCTCCGAGGGCGCCAGCTGCATCAGCTCCGCGAGCTCGGCGGTGGACGGCATGCGCCCGAGCCGGGTGCGCAGTTCCTCCGTCGCCTTGGACAGCTCGATGCGTGCTTCCTGCAGTCGGCGCGGCACGTGGACGGCCCACGAGGTGTCGCGGAAGAACCGCTTGATCTCACCGGTGATGTAAGGAACGGCGAAGGAAGTGAACTCGACCTCGCGGGTGAGCTCGAACCGGTCGATCGCCTTGATCAGACCGATGGTGCCGACCTGGATGATGTCTTCCATCTCCTGCTGGCCGCGGTGCTTGAAGCGCGACGCCGCGTACTGCACCAGCGAGAGGTTCATCTCGATCAGCGCATTGCGCACGTACTGGTATTCGTGCGTGCCCTCTTCGAGCCGGGTCAGGCGGTCGAAGAACCGCTTGCCGACCTCACGCGCATCCCTGGGCGCAATGGAGGAGGGGTCCGTGTACGCGCGCTCGACGAGGTCCTCTCCGGCACTGGTGGCCGTTTCCTGCGCCTGCCCTTGCGTCACGGTAATCATGGCGTTCCGCTCCTTGTTCAGCTCGGCTGTTTTCCCCGCAGCGCCCCGGTTACCCCGTCGATTGCCTCTCACGCGTACAGCTTTGCGAGGAGTTGCCGTCAGCCGGGGTCGGCAGGGCCAGCGCGGCGGCGATCGTCTTGCCGCCGCACCCCGTCTCGACCGTCACGTCCGAGCTGAGGCGCTGGACCATCAGCCAGCCGAAACCGCCCGGCTGGGCCGGGTCCGCGGGCACCTGGACGGGGGCCATCTCACTGCGGTCACTCACGCTCACCAGCAGGAACCCGTCCCTGACCCGCACATCGAGTCCGCTGAGGCCGCCGCCGTGACGCATCGCGTTCGCCGTCAGCTCGCTGACCACAAGGAGCGCGTCCTCGTGCAGTCGCCGCGCCTGCACAGGTGGCAGCTCGATGCACACCTGCCGCAGGGCCGCGCGCACTTCGGCGCGGGCCTGAGCGCAGGTCGTCTGCACTGTGTCGGGCATCTCGGGAGCGCTCATGAAGCTGTGATCCTTTCCCTGCACACGTGCAAACGCGACCGCATCTCATCGTTTCTCCGTGTTCGCATGCCCGAGCCGATTGCGCGCACACCCGCTGTGACCCACGAGAGCGAAATACGTTCACACCAGTGAAAGGATGTCGTATCGGATCTCTGTCCGGGCGGCCTTTCGCACCCGTCGAATAGGCCGGTGCGTTCTCACTCGGCAACGGCATATGACAAGGTCGGAGCATGTCCCTCAACAGCATCGAAGTCACCAGACAGGACCGGGTGGCGGTCGTCACGTTGCGCCACGACATCGACCTGGACAACGGGAGCGCGGTCACGGCCGCCTTCCAGAGCGCCCGGAGCGAGAACGGCACCAAGGCCACCCTGCTCGACCTCGCCGAACTCACCTTCGCCGACAGCGCCTTGCTCAACCTGATCCTGACGGCGCGCGCCGAGCACGAGCAGGCGCAGCGTCCCTTCGTCCTCTGCGGCCCTCTGCACAGCGCCATCCAGCGGCTGTTCGAGATCACGGGCGTCATCGACATCCTGGTCCTGGCCGACACGAACGAAGACGGTGTACGCGAGCTGAACAAGCTCCTCGACGGCTGACCGGCGCCGACCGGGCCGTCTCAGACATCCTCCGAGCCGAGCGCGGCCGCCAAGTGGTCGCGGAACCAACGGTGGCCCGGATCCGCCGAATTGCGGGGGTGCCAGGCCATCCCGAGTTCGAGGGGGGCCAGGTCGACGGGGATGGGGAACGTACGCAGCCCCATGGCCGCGGTGGTGTCCGAGAGCCAGCCGTCCAGGGTGAGCGCGACGAGATCGGTGTTCCTCGCGAGCATCATGGCGCTCGTGTGGCTGGGGACGACGACCGCGGTCCTGCGCTGCAGTCCGAGCTCCGCCAGCGCGCTGTCGATGGGGCCTTGACGCTTGCCGAGCCGTGAGATGCCGATGTGGTCGGCGGCGGCGAAGCGGCGCGCGTCGATGAGCCGGTCGAAGAGGGGGTGGTCGTCGCGCGCGACGGCGACCATCGTCATGCGCGTGAGCGGGCGGGTCCGGATCTCCGGGTCCAGGTGCCCGAGGACGCCCAGCTCCACGTCCACCCAGCCCTGCCGCAGCGCGGGACCACCCTCCATCGACTCCGGCAGGAAGACCACGTCGACGTGCGGGGCCTCGGCGTGGATCCGGTCGGTCAGCGTCCCGGCAAGTCCTGCCAGGAGCACGTCCGCGGTCTGCACGGTGAAGGTGCGCCGGAGATGCACGGCGTCGAAACCGGCGCCGGGCCGCAGGACGTTGTCGCAGCCGCGCAGCAGTTCGCTCACCTCTCCCTGGAGTTCCAGGGCCCGCGGGGTCGGCACCAGGCCCTGGCCCGCGCGGACCAGCAGCGGGTCGCCGACGGCCCGTCGGAGCCGGGCCAGCGTCCGGCTGACCGCCGCGGGCGACGTGCCGAGCCGCTCGGCGGCGCGCGTCACGCTGTTCTCCTGGAGCAGGGCGTCCAGTACGCGCAGCAGGTTGAGATCCATCGCCACTTCGATACTCCCTGAGCCGTCCAAGCCGCGTTCACGGTACGTCTGAGCTGTGTCTTTACGTATGACATCAATGATCAGAGGCTGATCTTTGCATGGCAGTGCGATCTGCTGCGGCTCCGAGTGTGACCGTCCTTGTGAGCCCTCGCCGTATTTCAGGTTTCAGGGGGATACCCGCGCGGCTCTGCCAGCAGCAGAACAGCGGCCGGACCGGGCTCGACGATCACTACAGTCCGGTCTCATGACGACGATTGCGACGCGTACGGTCGAGTACTCGGCCGACGGTCTGACGATGATCGGGCACCTCGCGCTCCCGGCCGGTGCCGACCGCCGGCCCGCGGTGCTGCTCGGACCAGAGGGCATGGGGCTCGGCGACGTCGAGCGCCGCCGGGCCGATGCTCTCGCCGAGCTGGGATATGTAGCGCTGGCCTTCGACCTCCACGGCGGTCGCTATCTGAGCGACCCCGAAGAGATGCTCGCCCGATGCATGCCACTGCTCGCCGATCCCGACCGGATGCGGGGCATCGGCCATGCGGCGCTCGACGTGTTGCGCGCCGAACCGCGGACCGACCCCGACCGGATCGCCGCTATCGGCTACGGCACCGGGGGCGCCGTCGGGCTGGAACTCGGCCGAGACGGCGTCAGGCTGCGCGCGATCGGCACAGTCAACGCACTGACCACGGGCCGACCGGGCGAGGCAGCACGCATTCACTGTCCGGTGTGGGCCGGGGTCGGGTCGGAAGACCCGATCATGTCACCCGCGCAACGGACCGCGTTCACCGCCGAGATGCAGGACGCGGGCGTCGACTGGCGCCTGACGGTCTACGGCGGCGCCTTGCACGCCTTCCACCACCCGCCGGTCGATCACCCCACCGTCCCCGGCGTCGGCTACCACCCGCAGCACGCGCAGCGAGCCTGGCGCGACGTCGTCGACCTGCTCGCCGAGTGCGTGCCCGTGACGGAGGATCCGAGGGCATGACCTGCACTCAGCGAGGAGCGGCACCGCCCGGGGGCTCTGCTCCCAGGAGGGCGAGCAGCCCGGGGAATCTCTTCTCGATGTCCGCGCGTCGTAGACGGATGCCCTTGCGGTTGCCGTAATCGATCTCGTCAATGAGACCTGCCTCGCGCAGGACCCGGAAGTGATGGGTCTGGGTCTGCTTCGAGATCGGAAGATCGAACGAGTTGCAGCCCCGCTCGTTGTCGCTGCGGTCGACGGCCAACTCCGTCATCACCGAACGGCGGTGCTCGTCGGCGAGGGCGCGGAACACCGCACCCAGATCGAGCGCATCGGCCTCCGGTCCCATCCGGTTCGTCCCGGCCACATGGCACCCCCTTCAGGTACGACTTGAATCGTACCTGAACGACGTGCTCCACTGAGGTACGAAATTTTTCGTACCTTGTTCGGAGAGGTCATCGTCATGAAGAAGCCCGAGGTGCTGATAGTCGGTGCCGGAATCGCAGGGCCCGCACTCGCGTACTGGCTCTCCCGGAACGGCTACCGGCCGACGGTCGTCGAACATGCCCGGCAACTGCGCTCCGGTGGCAGCGCGATCGTCGTGAAGGGGCCCGCGATCCCGGTCGCCGACCGCATGGGCATCCTCCCGGAGCTCCGCGGGCTCGCCACCCGCAATCGGTCACTGACCCTGCTCGGCCCCGGCGGCAGGCGCATCCTGCAACTCCCGCTCACCTCGGACGGGGCGCCGACGGTCGAGGTGACCCGGGCCGACCTGTCCGAGGTGCTCCACCGGTCGGCGCAGGCCGAGGCCGAGTTCTTGTTCGACGACACGGTCACCGCTCTCGACCAGGACGGAGACGGGGTCGACGTCACCTTCCGGCGGTCCGCGCCACGGCGCTTCGACTTGGTGGTCGGTGCCGACGGGATGCACTCCACCGTGCGGCGCCTGGTATTCGGACCGGAGCGGCAGTTCGCGAGCGATCTGGGCCTGTACAACGCGACCGTCCCGCTGGCACCCGACGCCATCGAGGACCCGAGCGAGCTGACAATGCTGACCGTGCCGAACCGGATGCTGGTCGTCCACCCCTCGCGGACCACCCCGCTCGCGATCTTCACCTTCCGGGCCGCACAGCAGGCGCCCCACGACCGCAAGAACATCGCCCTCCACAAGCAGACCGTGGCCGACGCCTACGCCGACGTACGGTGGCGGGCACCGGAACTCGTGGCGGCGTTCCTCGACCACCCGGCCCCGTTCTTCGATCCCCTGACCACCGTCCGGATGCCCTCGTGGTCCCGCGGAAGGGTCGTACTGCTCGGGGACGCGGCGGCGGCGACAGCCCTGCTGGGCGACGGGTCCAGCATGGCGATGGCGGGCGCGTACGCCCTCGCCGAAGAGCTCGCCGCCCATCCCGGTGAGCACGCCCGCGCCTTCGCCGCCTACGAGTCGCGGCTCCGCCGTGAGACAGGTCCGCGGCAGCGACGCGTCGGCGCGCTCTCCAGGCTCATGGTGCCCCGCACCCGGCCGGGCCTCGCGGTACGCAACGCGGTGGGCCGCGCGGTCGTTCGCACGAACCGGACCGCCTCCCGCGAAGCCGCGAGCCGGTAGACCGGGTCCGGGGCAGGTCGGCTGCTGTCGGCCTCACTGCCCCACACTCTGTCGAGGTTCGAGTTCGCGACCGAGTGCTCGATGAGAGCGAGCCCCGACTGTCAGTGGCGGGGACGACAATCCCCGCATGACCTCACCCCAGCACCTCCACGGCCTCCTCACCGATGTGGGCCTTGCGGAGGCGGCCACGTTCACAGCCGTGCACGGCGGCGACGAGGACGCCGTCATCCGTCTCTTCGGCGGCAGTCCCGAGCAGTGCCGCCCCCTGCCACTGGAGGAACTTCACGAGCACTACGACAGGGATCTCATCCTGGTCTCCCGGTCAGGACCTGCCGTCGTCGTCGTGGAGAACAACAACTACCAAGGGTCTCGCGAGGAGGTGCTGCGCCCGCTCTCCCGGCACGGCCGCACCGCCAGCGCCTACTGGAACGTCAACGCGGTCTCCCAACTGAGCCTGGCCGAGGACGGACTGATCTCCTCCGCATTCGAGATGCTCGCGCCCGAGGACATGTTCGGCGCGCGCCCCGACGCCTGGCAGCCCCTGCTGCAAGGCCTGAACCTGGAAGACGACGAGCACCTGTGGGGCACCGGCCTGGCGGCTGTCGAGCGCGCGACCGGTGCGCGATTCGACGGCGCCTGGGTACGCGGCCCGCACCGCGCCGTGGAGATCACGCGGGTGCCGCAGTACCTGCTGGGGCAGGGACTCATCGACTCACCCCTGCTCAGGCGGGAGCCCTTCATCGGCTATCTGGCCGACCTGGGACCCTCGCTGCTGAGGCCGATGCGGCGCCACGCCCTGGACCTGGCCCTCGCCCATGCCGACCTGCGCGAACACCCCCTGGCCATAGCAGCACTCACAGCCGCCACCATCCCGGCCGCCGCGAGAGTGCGGCTGCACGAGGACCTCACTGCCGCACACAACCAAGAGCTGCTCCACGCCCGGGCACTTCTGGTCGGCGAGCCGAAAGAGTTCGAACCCGAGTGGGAACGCCCCTCCCACCTCGTCTTCCGCCAGGCCATCGTCTTCGGTGTCCTCGCCCAGTGCGTCGCCGCCCATCTGCCCACCCCAACGGACGGCCTTCCGGACATCCTCAGCTCCTTGGTCACAGCGATGACCGGGGACGGCGCACGCGTCGAGGAGTTCTGGATGGTCAAGCACCTGCACAACGCGGCGCAAAGAACAGCCTGACCCACAGGAAGGGTCAGGCCACCCAGTGCGGCCGCGCCCCGCCCGACGACGGTCCGAGGCCGTCCGCCAGGGTGACCGCCATGCGGCGCACCGCCTCGCGCAAGGTGTCGGGCGGTGCGGTGTACGGGATGCGGAGCCGCTGCTCGAAGACGCCCGGGTCGGTGGCGAAACAGGAACCGCTCTCGATGCGCACGCCGTGGTCGATCGCCCGCTCCGCCAGCGCCGACGCCACGGGTGCACCCAGGTCGACCCAGAGCGAGAGGCCGCCGGGCGGGAGGCTCCAGCGCCACTCCGGGAAGTGCTCGGTCAGGGCCGCGCCGAGCGCGGCGCGCTGCGCACGCAGCCGGTCCAGGCGGTCCGGCAGCAGTTCGCCGGTCCTGTCGAGGAGGTCGAGGGCCACCAGCTGGTCGAGGACCGAGCCGCCCATGTCGGTGGCGACGCGCTGCCCCGCGAGTTCGGTGACGAGCCGCGCGGGCGCGCGCAGCCAGCCGATGCGCAGGCCCGCCCAGTGGGTCTTGCTCATGGAGCCGACGGTGATGAGCTGCGCCGCGCCGCCGGGAGCCGCATGGGAGGCGAACGGCGGTGGCGCGGGTACGTCGAGGGCGAGCTCGGCGAGGGTTTCGTCGGCGATGAGCCAGCAGCCGGACCGCTGAGCGGCGCCCAGCACCCGGCCCCGCTCCTCCTCGGGCATGAGACAGCCGGTCGGGTTGTGGAAGTCCGGGATCAGATAGGCGAGTTGGGGCACCGCCTGCCGGAAGGCGGACTCGACGATGCCGATGTCCCAGCCCGCCTCGGTGACCGGCACGGACAGCGTGCGCAGACGGGCGCGGCGCATGGCTTCCAGAGCGTTCGGATAGGACGGGTTCTCGGTGAGGACGCGGTCGCCGGGGCCGCACAGGAGCCCCAGCACGAGGGTCAGCGCGTGCTGGGCGCCCGAGGTCACCAGGATCTGCTCCGGCACGGTGGCCAGGCCGCGCCGGGTGAAGCGTTCGGCGATGGCGGCACGGAGTTCCGGCAGGCCGTACGCGTGGTAGCCGGGGGTGTGCGCGTGCTCCGCGAGCCGCGGTGCGATCCGGGCGACGGTGTCGGTGAGTTCCTGCCCCGGCAGTCCGGGCGCGGCGCGCGCCAGGTCGATCGCGGTGTCCTCGGCCGCAAGCAGGCGCCGCACCCCGCTGGGGGCGTGGCCGTCGGGCAGCGCGGTCCACGTACCGGCGCCCTGGCGGCTGTGTGCGTAGCCGCTCTCGCGCAGCAGGTCGTACACGGCGGTGACGGTGGTCCTGCTGGTCGCCAGGGCGACGGCAAGGTCGCGTTCGGCCGGGAGCCTGACGTGCAGAGCGATGCGTCCGTCCAGGATCAGGCCGCTGATCGCGTGGGCGAGGTGGCGGTAGGCGGGGCGCATGCCCGCCGGGTCGGGCAGCATCGCGGCGAGCCGACGGCTGCCCAGCGTTCGATTCGCGTCGACCACACCATTCTCCTGGGATTGGCTGTGTTTTCCGGGCCAATCACTCTACAGAGTTGCCGCAATGGCCTTGAAGGCACGGCGAAGACACGGCATGGAGGCACCATCGGCATGCGGCACGACCACACGAAGGTCCGGCAGGACATCTCGTACGTCCCTATCCGCGAACGCCCCGCGAGACGGCTGCCCCAGCTCCTCCTCGGCCTCGCCCTCTACGGGTTCAGCCTGTCGGTCCTGGTCCGGGCGGCACTTGGGGTTAATCCGTGGAGCGTCCTGTACGAGGGTCTGGAGCGTCGCACGCCGCTCAGCTTCGGCATGATCAGCGGCGTGCTCGGGGTGCTCGTCCTGCTGCTGTGGATACCCCTGAAGCAGCGGCCGACGTTCGGCACCTTCGCCAACATCGTCGTCCTGGCCGTCTCTTCGGACCTGGGACTGCTCGTCATCCCCGACTCCCTCGGCCTGCCCGCCCGGACAGGCCTGCTCGCCGCGGGGGTGGTCCTCAACGGCCTCGCCGTGGCCGTCTACGTGGGCGCGCGCTTCGGTCCCGGCCCCCGCGACGGCCTGATGACCGGCGCGGCCGCGTTGACGGGGCTGTCCCTGCGACGCGTCCGCACCCTCATCGAGGTCGCCGTGCTCGCCCTGGGCTGGCTGCTCGGCGGGACCGTGGGCGTCGGCACGGTGCTCTACGCCGTTGCCGTCGGCACCGTCACCCAGTTCTTCATGCCCAGGTTCGCCTACCGCGGCCCACGCGAGCAGCGGCGGACGTCACCTCGCGCAGACTGAGGGCAGCGCCCTTCCCAGGGCGACGGAGTGCAGGAGGTCGAGCCGGTTCTCGTGGCGCACGTGCGCGGCCGCGGCGGTCAGTACTCCGCCGCAGTACGGCGCCTTGCGCGCGTCCGGTGACGCGGCGATGCCCCGTACCAGCTCGCCGTTGACGCGGTTGATCTCCTTGCGGACCTCGGCGAGGTCGGGCCGCTCCTTCGGGGCCTGGGACGGATCGGCGTCCCAGCGCCGGAACAGCCCTCGCTGGACGACCTTGTTGGCCTCGATCTGGTCCCGGAAGATCCGGACGGTCGCCGCCGGGTCCGCGCCGACCTCCTTCGCCTGCCCGGCCACCGCGTCCAGGACCTGCCGCTCACGGGCCGGGTCGTCGATGGGGCTGTCCGTGCCGTACTTGGCGGCGGCGACGAGGTCGGCGGTGGCGAGGCGCTGCGCGGACAGGTCGGCCAGGGGGTGCAGTTGGGCGTACGGCCCGACGGAGGTGGCGGCAGCGGGGGCAGCGGCGGAGGCGGAAGCCGTGCCACCGCCCGCAAGCAGCGCGGCGGCCAGGGCGCCCGTGGTGAGCAGACGGCGGGTGTGGGTGGCAATGCGCACGACGCATCCTCCAGGGGGATCTGTGACGGACGTCCGGTGACGTCAGCCCATACAGTCCGGTCAGTTCCGTCAATACGATCCGGTCGGGTCCGTCAATACGATCCGGTCGGGTCCGTCAATCCTGCGCGAGGAAGCCCGCGACCCGCCGCACGAACCACTCCGGGTCGTCCAGCCACGGGAAGTGTCCGCCATGCGGCTGCACTTGGCGGACGCCGTGCGGGAAGAGCCCGGCGAGTTCCTCCGCGAGTGCCGGGTTCGGGCCCCCGTCCCACTCCCCCGCGAGCACGAGGACCGGCGCGGCCAGGTCCGTCAGGGCGGCGCGGGTGGCGGTCGGGTCGAACGCGCCGTCGCCGTAGAAGGCGGCCGCCGCCTCCGCGTTCTTCTCCGAGGCGCTCGCCGCCCGGTGCGCCTGCGCCGCCGCGTCCCAGCGCCCGTAGGCGAGAGGCGCCAAGGCGTCCAGCAACTCGGCGGGGCTGCGTCCGGCGGCGATCTCGTCCAGCGCGGCCACAGCGGCCGGGTACCAGGGCTCGCCCGCGCGCAGCGCCGCGGCCGCACGGTGGTCCAGGTCGGTGACGGTGAATCCGACGGCGTGCGTGGCAGGGGCGACCAGGACGAGGGTGCGGACGCGCTTCGGGTGGCGGGCCGCGTACAGCGTGGCGATGTTCCCGGACGCCGAGTGCCCGAGCAGGTCGACCTGGTCGAGCCCCAGGTGCTCGCGGAGCGCCTCGACGTCGTCGACGAGCCGGTCGCAGCGGTACGTCGCCGGGGCGTCCGGCACCGCGGAGTCGCCCGTGCCGCGCAGGTCGAGCAGGATCAGGCGGCGGTGCGCGGTCAGGCCGCCGAGGTCGCCGAGGTAGGCGGAGGCGCGCATGGGGCCGCCGGGGATGCACAGCAGGGGTTCGCCGTCCCCCTTCTCGTGGTAGGCGAGCTCCGTCCCGTCGTACGCGCTGAATGTCGGCATGAGGGTGATCATCACATCCCGTACGCCGCCCGGGCAACGGTCTCCTGCCGTGACCCATGCCGTGGCCCGTGCCCTCGCGCCGCAGCTCAAAGCCGCAGTGCGAGATCCCTTGACGCCCACCGCCGGGCCTGGATTACTGAGCTCCACAGAAGATCGACGACCGAATGATCGGTCGCCCGTTCAGGACGGGAGCATTCCCTATGACGCGTATGCCGCTACTGCTGGACGCGGCCGAACGGCTCGGCCCGCGCGAGCTCGCAGCCCTGCAACTGGAGCGTCTCCAGGACACCCTGCTGCATGCGTACGAGAACGTCCCGTTCTACCGCGCGGCGTTCGACAAGGCGGGGCTCCGCCCCGACGACTGCCGCTCGCTCGCCGACCTCGCGCGGTTCCCCTTCACCACCAAGGACGACCTGCGGGCCAACTATCCGTTCGGGATGTTCGCGGTGGAGCAGTCCGAGGTGCGCCGGCTCCACGCGTCGAGCGGCACGACGGGCCTTCCGACGGTCGTCGGGTACACGGAGCAGGACCTCTCCATGTGGGCGGACGTGGTGGCGCGTTCGATACGTGCCGCGGGCGGCCGCCCCGGGGACAAGGTGCATGTGGCGTACGGGTACGGCCTGTTCACGGGCGGCCTCGGCGCGCACTACGGCGCGGAGCGGCTGGGCTGCACGGTGATCCCCGCCTCGGGCGGCATGACGGCGCGCCAGGTCCGGCTGATCCAGGACTTCCGCCCCGAGATCATCATGGTGACCCCCTCGTACATGCTCACTCTCCTGGAGGAGTTCGAGCGGCAGGGCGTCGATCCCCGTACGACCTCCCTCAGGGTCGGCATCTTCGGCGCGGAGCCGTGGACGGAGGAGATGCGGCGCGAGATCGAGGAGCGCTTCGCCATCGACGCCGTGGACATATACGGCCTCTCGGAGGTGATCGGCCCGGGTGTCGCGCAGGAGTGCGTGGAGACCAAGGACGGGCTGCACATCTGGGAGGACCACTTCTACCCGGAGGTCGTGGATCCGATCACGGGCGAGGTGCTGCCGGACGGCGAGCGCGGCGAGCTGGTGTTCACGTCGCTCACCAAGGAGGCCATGCCCGTGATCCGTTACCGGACACGGGACCTGACGCGGCTGCTGCCCGGTACGGCGCGGATCTTCCGGCGCATGGAGAAGGTGACGGGCCGCAGCGACGACATGGTGATCCTGCGGGGCGTCAATCTCTTCCCCACGCAGATCGAGGAGATCGTGCTGCGCACGGCGGGCATCGCACCGCACTTCCAGCTGCGTCTGACGCGCGAGGGCCGCATGGACGCCCTTACGGTGCGGGCCGAGGCGCGCGCGGACACGCCGGAGGAGCGGCGCGAGGCCGCGGCCCGGGAGATCGCGGCGGCGGTGAAGGACGGTATCGGTGTCTCGGTCGGCGTGGAGATCGTCGATCCGGAGACGCTGGAGCGGTCGGTGGGCAAGTTCAAGCGGATCGTGGATCTGCGCGACTGACACTGTCCTCGTTCGCCTTGGTGATCGCGGCGTCGAGCTGCTTGCGCACGGCGACGGGCAGGGCGGCTCCCTGGACGGTGTTCACCACGTCCCCGGCCAGCACGTGCAGTTTGGTGTTGGTGTTCTGTGAGGCCGTGACCAGGACGTCCCAGGCCGCCTCGGGGCTCAGGCTGAAGGTGGACATCAGGATGCCCCGGGCGATGTCGATGGTCGGCCGGGTCTTCATGGCCCGGCGCAACTGGGCCACGACGACGCTCAGATCTTCGTCCGACCCCTCTGGCGGATTCGCCTCGTGCACGACCGGGCAGGACGCGTCCTCGCCCTCCTCGGCGGGCGGCGCGAACAGGCTTCGGGTTCCGGTCAGCTCCAGCAACTGCCCCACCGCTGGGCTGCAGTGGCGGATGACGATGGTTTTGCCCTGTTGCACCGCGTGTTCACGCAGGCTGAGCAGAAGGTCCAGGCCGGAGCAGTCGCAGAACGTCACGCCGCGCAAGTCCAGTTCCATCCCGCCGACCGCATTGCTGAGGGCGCGGTAGAGATCGATCCGGAGCCGTTGGCCGGTGTCGAGGTCGAGTTCCCCCCGCACGACCACACTCCCCCTGCGGCCCTCGTCTCCGAAGGGCTGCTGAGCGTACGCGGGCTCCGGCATGGCTTCTCCCCACCTCGCTGCCTACCGCTGGTCCTAGGCTGCCCGGCCCCGCACACACACGTCAACTAATACCTGAAATCGAGTACGTGTTTTTGAAAGCGTGAATGCCAGGCACTAGTGTTGACGCATGGATGGAGTGCCCGAGCCACATACCGGATGGACGTTTCTCACCAACCACGCACGCGTGCTGGCCGCCATCGCCGACGACCACAACGCCCGCATCCGTGACATCGCCGCACACTGTCGGCTCACCGACCGGGCCGTCCAGAAGATCATCGCCGACCTGGAGCAGGACGGATATCTCTCCCACACCCGGGAGGGACGGACCAACACGTACCAGATCAATCCCGGCAAAGTGCTGCGGCACCCTGCGGAGTCCGGCCTTGCCGTCGCCTCCCTGCTCTCCCTGCTCGCCCACGACGAAGCCGACCGGTCGGGCTCCACGCAGTCCGCCCAAGCCCCCCAGTCCACTTAGGACAGCGGACAGCACCCTCAACCGGCGGCGAAACGGTCCCGGAGTTCCCGTTTGAGGATCTTTCCGCTGGCGTTGCGAGGCAGCTCGGCCACGAAGAGGACCCTCTTGGGCGCCTTGAAGTGGGCGAGCTTCTGCCGTGCGTGGTCGATGAGTTCGGCCTCGGTGAGGTCCTTGTCGCTCCGTACGACAACGGCGGTGACCGCCTCGATCCAGCGCTCGTCCGGCAGCCCGATCACCGCCGCCTCCGCGACCCCCGCATGTTCGTACAGCGCGTCCTCGACCTGCCGCGACGCGACCAGGACTCCCCCCGAGTTGATGACGTCCTTCACCCGGTCGACGACGGTGAAGTAGCCATCGGCGTCCCGCACCGCGAGGTCGCCGGAGTGGAACCAGCCGTCTCGGAACGCCTCCGCGGTCTCCTCCGGCTTGTCCCAGTAGCCCTCGCACAACTGCGGTGAGCGGTAGACGACTTCGCCCTGGGTGCCGTCCGGCACCTCGCGGCCGTCCTCGCCGACGACACGCGCCTCGACGAACAGGACGGGCCGCCCGCACGAGTCCATCCGCCCCTCGTGCTCGTCGGGTCCGAGGACGGTGGCGAGCGGGCCGATCTCGCTCTGCCCGAAGCAGTTGTAGAAGCCGAGCCCCGGCAGTCGGGCGCGCAGCCGCTCCAGGACCGGCACGGGCATGATCGACGCCCCGTAGTAGGCCTTGCGCAGCGCCCGGAGGTCACGGGTCGCGAAGCCGGGGTGCCGCGAGAGGCCGATCCACACGGTGGGCGGCGCGAAGAGGCTGTCGGCGCGGCCCGCCTCGACGAGGTCGAAGATCCGCTCGGCGTCGGGCCCGTCGAGGATCGTGCTCTCGGCCCCGACCGCCAGGTACGGCATGAGGAAGACGTGCATCTGCGCCGAGTGGTAGAGCGGCAGCGAGTGGACGGGCCGGTCCGACTCCTTGAGGTCCAGCGCGGTGATGGCACTGACGTATTCGTGGACCAGCGCCCGGTGGGTCAGCATGGCGCCCTTGGGGAGTGCGGTGGTCCCCGAGGTGTAGAGCAACTGCGCCAGGCCCTCACCGCGGGGCCCCTCGCCTTCGTACGCCGACGAGTCGGCGAGCCGCGCGAGGAGTGAGTCGTCCGCGTCCCGCAGGGCCAGGACCGGTACGCCCGGGGGCAGGCGCCCCGCGATGTCCGGGTCGGCGAGGACGAGGGAGCTGCCGGACTGCCGGACGATGTACGCGAGGTCGTCGCCGGTCAGGTTCTGGTTGACCGGCACGTGGACCAGGCCCGCCCGCGCGCAGGCGAGGAAGCCGATCAGATAGGCGTCGGAGTTGTGGGCGTAGGCCCCGACGCGGTCTCCGTGGGTCAGACCGCTGTCGCGCAGCGCTCCGGCCGCGCGCGAGACGGCGTCGTCGAGTTCCTCGTACGTCCACGCACGCTCGCCGTAGCGCAGCGCCGTGCGCCGGGGTGTGCGGCGCGCGCTGCGCCTGAGGACTCCGTCGACCGTGTTGTCGCGTGCACCCGTCATGGCGTGATCCTCCGGGCCGCGCGCCACCCCGGTCAAGGTCCGCACCACGGGTCGCGTCAAGCGATGCCCTCCCTGACATACCGCTTGGTACGCTCAACCGCTTCTTCCCGAACCCCAGTTGGGAGGCACAATGCGCATGCGCACCAGACGCTCGGCGGCCGTGGGAATCACCCTGCTGACGGCGTTGGCCCTGCTGCCGTCGTCGGGCGCGGGGGCCGCGCCCCAGGACGCCCGTCCGTCCGGCGGCGGCCTGCACGCGACCATCCGCTACACCGAGTACGGCATTCCGCACATCCTCGCCGAGGACTACCCGAACCTCGGCTTCGGCACCGGCTGGGCCCAGGCCGCCGACCAGGTGTGCACGCTCGCCGACGGCTATCTGACCGTGCGCGGCGAGCGCTCCCGGCACTTCGGACCAGACGCCTCACCTGGTTCCGCGCTGTCGTCGGCGTCCACCAACCTGGGCAGCGACCTGTACTTCCGCGGTGTGCGGGAGGCCGGAACCGTGGAGAAACTCCTCGCCCAGCCCGCCCCCGCGGGGCCGAGCCGCCGCACGAAGGAACTCATGCGTGGCTTCGCGGCGGGCTACAACGCCTGGCTGAAGCAGAACCGCATCACCGACCCGGCCTGCGCGAAGGCCGACTGGGTGCGCCCGATCACCGCGCTCGACGTGGCGCGGCAGGGCTTCGCCGTACAGGTGCTCGGCGGGCAGGGCCGCGGGATCGACGGCATCACGTCCGCCACACCGCCGACCGCCCCGCCGTCGGGCGAGACCGCCCGGGACGCCGCCCCGGACCCCCGGCGTACGGCGAGGGCGGCCCGTGAGCTGTTCTCCGCGCAGAACGCCGACATGGGGTCCAACGCGGTCGCGTTCGGCGGGCAGACCACCGCGAACGGGAAGGGCCTGCTGCTCGGCAACCCGCACTACCCCTGGCAGGGCGGCCGCCGCTTCTGGCAGTCGCAGCAGACCATACCCGGCGAACTCAACGTCTCCGGAAGCTCGTTGCTCGGCACCAGCGTGGTCAACATCGGCTTCAACAAGGACGTGGCGTGGAGCCACACGGTCGCGACCGGCGTCACCCTGAACCTGCACCAGCTCACGCTGGACCCGGCCGACCCGACCACCTATCTGGTGGACGGCAAGCCCCGGAAGATGACGCAGCGCACGGTCACGGTGCCGGTCAAGGACGGCGCCCCGGTGACCCGCACCCAGTGGTGGACCCGCTACGGCCCCGTCGTCACCGGCCTCGGCCCCCAGCTCCCGCTGCCCTGGTCCGCGACGACGGCGTACGCCCTGAACGACCCCAACGCCGTGAACCTGCGCGGCAGCGACACCGACCTGGGCTTCGGCACGGCACGCTCCACCGCGGGCATCCTCAAGTCCCTGCGCGACACCCAGGGGCTGCCCTGGGTGAACACCGTCGCCGCCGACCGCCACGGCCACTCGCTGCTCAGCCAGTCCCAGGTGCTCCCCCGCATCACCGACGACCTCGCCCAGCGCTGCAGCACGCCGCTCGGCAAGGTCACCTACCCGGCCTCGGGCGTCGCCGTCCTCGACGGCTCGCGCGGCGCGTGCGCGCTCGGGTCGGACAAGGACGCGGTACAGCCCGGCATCTTCGGCCCGTCGAGGATGCCGACCCTCAAGGACGCTCCGTACGCGGAGAACTCCAACGACAGCGCGTGGCTGACCAACGCGGACCGGCCGATCACCGGCTACGAGCGGATCTTCGGGACGATCGGCACACAGCGCTCGATGCGTACCCGCGGTGCCGTCGAGGATGTGGCGGCGATGGCGGAGAAGGGCGGCCTCACCGTCCGGGACCTGCAGCGCCAGCAGTTCGCGAACCGTGTGCCTGCGGCCGATCTCGCGGCGGCCGACACGGCGAAGGCCTGCGCCGCGCTGCCCGGCGGCACGGCAACAAGCAGTGACGGCACTGTGGTTGACGTAAGCAAGGCGTGCAAGGCGCTGGCCCGCTGGGACCACAGGATGGACAGCGACAGCCGTGGCGCCCTGCTCTTCGACCGCTTCTGGCGCAAGCTGACGGCAGCCGTGCCGAACGCGCAGCTCTGGAAGGTGCCGTTCACAGCGGCCGACCCGGTGCGCACGCCGAACACGCTCGACACCACACTGCCCGGCTTCCGGACCGCGCTGGCCGACGCGGTGACCGAGCTGACGGCGGCGGGCATCGCCGTGGACACGCCCCTGGGCGCGAACCAGTACGTCGTGCGGGGCGGCAAGCGCATCCCGGTCTCCGGCGGCACGGAGTCCCTCGGCGTCTGGAACAAGATCGAGGCCGACTGGGACAAGAAGAAGGGCTACACGGAGGTCGTGCACGGTTCGAGCCACATCCAGGCAGTGGGCTGGAACTCCGGCCGCTGCCCCGAGGCCCGCACGCTCCTGTCGTACTCCCAGTCCTCCAACCCCAACTCCCCGCACTACAGCGACCAGACGAGCCTGTACGGGAAGGAGCGCTGGGTGACGTCACGCTTCTGCGAGAAGGACATCCTCGGCGACCCGGCGCTGGAGGTGGTGCGGGCCCGCGAGCGCCGCTGAACGTCCCGCACTCCGAAGACAGGGTGGCGCGGGGGCAGGACACCTCCGCGCCGCCCGCGCCCCGGCCCTACATGGCGCGCTCCCGCCCCTCCCAGTACGGCTCGCGCAGCCGCCGCTTGTACAGCTTGCCGTTGGGATCGCGGGGCATCGTCTCGATGAAGTCGACGCTCTTGGGGCGCTTGTAACCGGCGAGATGGTGCTCGCAGTGGGCGAGGATCTCGGCGGCCAGGGCGTCGTCGGCGGTCCGGTCCTCGGTCACCTCGACGACGGCCTTCACCTCCTCGCCCCAGTCGTCGTGCGGGATGCCGAAGGCAGCGGCGTCCGCGACGGCGGGATGGGTGAGCAGCGCCGACTCGATCTCGGCCGGATAGATGTTGACCCCGCCCGAGATGATCATGTCGATCTTCCGGTCCCGCAGGAAGAGATAGCCGTCCTCGTCGAGGAGGCCGAGGTCGCCGACGGTGAAGAAGTCGCCGATGCGGTTCTTCTTCGTCTTCGACTCGTCCTTGTGGTACGAGAATCCGCCGGTGGACATCTTCATGTAGACGGTTCCGAGCTCGCCGGGGCCGAGCCGGTTGCCGTCGTCGTCGAAGACCGCCAACTCGCTGATGGGCCAGGCCTTTCCGACCGTTCCCGGCTTCTTCAGCCAGTCCTGCGCGGTCGCGAACGCGCCGCCCCCCTCGCTCGCCGCGTAGTACTCCTCGACGCACTCGCCCCACCAGTCGATCATGGCGCGCTTCACGTGGTCGGGGCAGGGCGCGGCGCCGTGGATGGCGTGCCGCATGGCGGACACGTCGTACGCGGCGCGTGTCGCGTCCGGCAGCGCGAGCAGGCGGTGGAACTGGGTCGGCACCATGTGCGTGTGCGTGCACTTGTGCGCGTCGATGAGGCGGAGCATCTCCTCGGGCGTCCACTTGTCCATGACGACCAGCGGGTGGCCGATGTGCAGGGCGGCGCCCGCGAACTGGAGGACGGCCGTGTGGTAGAGCGGTGAGCAGACCAGATGGACGTTGCCGTCGAAGGGCTTGATCCCGAAGATGCCGAGGAAGCCGCCGAGGTACGACTCCTCGGGGAGCTTGCCCGACAGGGGGCGGCGGATGCCGCGCGGGCGCCCCGTCGTGCCCGAGGTGTAGTTCATGACCCAGCCGAGCGTGCGGTCGGCCGGGACCGATTCGGGCTGCCCGTCGAGGAGTTGGGCGTAGGCGCGGAATCCCGGCACGTCCCCGACGGCGTAGCGGTGGCTCGCCGGGAGGCCCGCCTCGTCGGCCGCCGCCACCGCGGAGTCCGCGAACTTCTCGTGGGCGATCAGCACCTTGGCGCCGGAGTCGGAGACGATCCAGGCGATCTCGGGGCCGACCAGGTGGTGGTTGACGGGGACGAGGTAGAAGCCCGCCTGGGACGCGGCCAGGTACGCGGTGAAGAACTCCACGCCGTTGGGCAGCACGACGGCGAACGCGTCCCCGCGCTCCAGGCCCGCGGCCCGCAGTCCGTGCACCAGGCGGTTGACGGCGCCGTGCAGGCGGCCCGCCGTCCACTCCTCGCCGTCGGGCGCCACGAGGACGGCGCGGCCCGGGTCGGCGGCGGCCTGCGCCCAGAATCCATTCGGGGGTGTGCTCACGACTGACTTCCCCTTCCCGCGATGCGGATGACTCGGTCGACGGCCCGCTCGAAGCCGCGCGTCAGCTCGTCGAAGACGGCCTGGACGCTGCGTTCGCTGTTCATCCGGCCGACGATCTGTCCGACCGGGGTGCCGAGCAGCTCCTGCACCTCGTACTTCTGGATGCGTGAGACGGCCTCGGCGACCAGCAGCCCCTGGAGCGGCATCGGCAGTGTGCCGGGGCCCTCCGGGTCGTCCCAGGCATCGGTCCACTGCGTACGCAACTGTCGTGCGGGCTTGCCGGTCAGGGCGCGCGAGCGGACCGTGTCGCCGGAACCGGCCGCCAGCAGCTTCCTGGTCAGCGCGGGCGAGTGCAGGTCGGCCTCCGTGGTGGTGAGCCACAGGGACCCGAGCCACACGCCCTGCGCGCCGAGCGCGAGCGCCGCCGCGATCTGCTGTCCGCTGCCGATGCCCCCGGCGGCGAGCACCGGCAGCGGCGCGACCGCGTCGACCGCCTCGGGGGTGAGCACCATGGAGGCGATCTCGCCGGTGTGCCCACCCGCCTCGTACCCCTGGGCGACCACGATGTCGATGCCCGCGTCCGCGTGCTTGCGGGCGTGCCGGGCGCTGCCCGCGAGGGCGGCGACGAGGACGTCGTGGTCGTGGGCGCGCCGGATCACGTCGGCCGGGGGCGACCCGAGGGCGTTGGCGAGGAGTCTGATCGGGTAGTCGAAGGCGACGTCGAGCTGATTGCGGGCGACCTGCTCCATCCAGCCGGTGATGCGCCAGCCCGACGCCTCTCCCTCGGCGAGCTCGGGCACGCCGTGCTTGGCGAGGGTGTCCCTGACGAACTGTCGGTGCCCCTCGGGGATCATCGCCTCGACGTCGGCCTCGCTCACGCCCTCGACCTTCGTGGCGGGCATCACGACGTCGAGCCCGTAGGGCTTGCCGTCGACGTGCTCCTCGATCCAGTCGAGATCCCTGGCCAGCTCGTCGGGCGCCGTGTAGCGGACCGCGCCGAGCACCCCGAACCCGCCCGCCCTGCTGATGGCGGCGGCCACCGCGGGGAAGGGCGTGAAACCGAAGATGGCGTGCTCGACTCCCAGTTTCTTGCTCAACTCCGTCTGCATGGGCGCAGAATGCCGCAGCGGCCCGGCCGAGGGAAGAGATTTTCTGATGCAGTGTCAGATCCGGTCGGATTCAGCCGTCAATCCGGTGGCCCTCCGACGCCCCACGACCGATCATGGGTGGATGGTTGCCTTCTACCACGTGTGCTTCGCCGTCCCCGATCTCGAACGGGCGATGCGGGACTTCCAGCGCTCCGCCGGTGTCGAGTGGAGCGAGCCCGTCTCCGACCGGCTCGGGGCGTGGGACTACCGCATCGTCTTCACCGCCGGTGGAGCGCCCTTCATCGAACTCATCGAGGGTGCTCCCGGCAGCCCTTGGGACACGGAGGGCGAAGCCAGGTTCGATCACATCGGGTTCTGGTCGAGCGATGTCCGGGAGGCTCCCGGCGCCTGGAGCGGGAGGGCTTCCCGGTGGACTTCTCGGGCTGTCCCCACGGCCGCCCGTTCGCCTACCACCGGATGGACAGCATCGGGGCCCGCGTCGAGCTCGTCGATGCCGCCCGCCAGGAAAGCTTCCTCCGGGCCTGGCATCCGGGCGGGCCACCCATGCCCGCCATCGACGAGACGGCCGGGTGAGCCGCGGCAGCCGCCCGTTCGACACGCGGCGCGGCGCCGCTGTTCCTACGATGGCCGCATGGCCCTCGATCTGTTCTGCGGCATCCCGGTCAGCGACTACGCATCAGCACTCACCTGGTACGAACGCCTGCTCGGCGGTCCTCCGGCGTTCTATCCGAACGACGTCGAAGCCGTCTGGGAACTGGCGGAGCACCGCTATTTGTACATCGAGCACCTCCCCGAGCACGCGGGCCACGCCCGGCACACCCTCTTCGTCGGCGACTTCGACGAGCGCGTCGCGCAGATCGCCGACCGCGGCCTCGCCCCCGCCCAGCGGGACACGTACGCGAACGGCGTCCGCAAGACGACGTACCGCGATCCCGACGGGAACGAGATCGGATTCGGCGGCGCGCCGCAGACCCTGGAGCCGGAGCTCTAGGGCCCTAGGGCCTGTCGTCCAGCGCCGCCATCGCGGCGTTGTGCCCGGGGACGCCGCTGACACCGCCGCCGCGCACCGCGCCCGCGCCGCACAGCAGGACGTTCGCGTGCCGGGTCGCCACGCCCCAGCGTCCTGCGCCTTCCTGGGCGTAGGGGAAGGCCAGGTCACGGTGGAAGATGTTGCCGCCGGGCAGCCGGAGGTCCCGCTCCAGGTCCAGTGGGGTCTTCGCCTCGATGCAGGGGCGGCCCTCCGCGTCGAGGGCCAGGCAGTCGGCGATCGGCTCGGCGAGGTGCGCGTCGAGCTGGGCGAGGGTGGACTTCAGGAGTTCGGCGCGCGCGGTGTCGTTGTCGCGGTCGAAGAGCCGTGCCGGGGTGTGCAGGCCGAAGAGGGTGAGGGTGTGGCAGCCGCGCTCGACGAGCTCGGGCGCGAGGATCGTGGGGTCGGTGAGCGAGTGGCAGTAGATCTCGGACGGCGGCGCCGCGGGCAGCGCACCGGCGGCTGCCTGGGCGTACGCGGTCGCCAGCTCCTCGTACCCCTCGGAGATGTGGAAGGTTCCGGCGAAGGCCTCGCGCGGGTCGACGGACGTGTCGCGCAGCCGGGGCAGCCGCTCGAGCAGCATGTTGACCTTGAGCTGGGCGCCTTCGGCGGGCGGGGGCGGCTCGTCGCCGAGGAGTCCGGCGAGGGCCTCCGGTGACGCGTTGACCAGGACGTGGCGGGCGGTGGCGGTGTGCTCGGCGTCGTCGCTCCGGTAGGTGACCTCGGCGCGCCTGCCGTCCGTGTCGATCCGCGTGACCTCGCACCCCGTGCGCAGCAGCGCGCCCGACGTCCGCGCCGAGTCGGCGATGGCGGCGGTGAGGGCGCCCATGCCGCCGACGGGCACGTTCCAGTCGCCGGTGCCGCCGCCGATGACGTGGTAGAGGAAGCAGCAGTTCTGCCGCAGGGACGGGTCGTGGGCGTCGGCGAACGTGCCGATGAGGGCGTCGGTGAGGACGACGCCGCGGACCAGGTCGTCGGCGAAGCGGTCCTCGATCGCGGTGCCGATGGGCTCTTCGAAGAGGGTGCGCCACGCGGTGTCGTCGTCGACGCGGGCGCGCAGCTCGGCGCGGGTGGGCAGGGGCTCGGTGAGGGTCGGGAAGACGCGGCGGGCGACCTCGCCGGTCATGGCGTAGAAGTCGCGCCAGGCGTCGTACTCGCGCTGTCCGCCGGTGAGCCGCGCGAAGGCCTGCCGGGTGCGGGCCTCGCCGCCGCCGACGAGCAGGCCGGTGGCACGTCCTTCGCGCTCGGCCGGGGTGTACGAGGACACGGTGCGGGTGCGCACCCTGAAGTTCAGGTCGAGGTCGCGGACGATCTTCTTGGGCAGGAGGCTGACGAGGTACGAGTAGCGGGAGAGCCGCGCGTCGACCCCGGCGAAGGGACGGCTGGAGACGGCCGCGCCACCGGTTTCGGAGAGCCGCTCCAGGAGCAGCACGGATCGTCCGGCGCGGGCGAGATAGGCGGCGGCGACAAGACCGTTGTGGCCACCGCCGACGATGACGGCGTCGTACTCACGATCGGGCATGGCTCTTCCTAGCACGGGGTGCGCGGCTTTGCGGGCCGTCCGCCGTCCGTGGCGCCCCGAACCGGGCCAGGTAGTGCCACACCTTCTTGACCGCCTGCGGATCGTGCCGGCCGGAGCGCGCCGCGGCGCCGACGATGTGCGGGTCGAGGACGCCGTCGACGGCCATCCGCGTGCCCAGGTCGACGTACTCCTGACCGCGGTAGCCGGGGTGGCGGTGGAGTTCCTCGACCCCGAGCCGGAATCCGGGGTGCCACTCCACCGGGCAGCCGAGCCGCCGGGCCGACGCCTCGACGGGCGTGCCCCGGTAGCAGGGGTCGAGGACCAGCGCCGCCACGTCGCGGTCCGGCCGCACCGGCCCGTGGACCTGTGCCTCGATGTAGTCGTCGAGGTCGTCCTGCCGGTCGGCGAGGGCGAGCTCGATGAGCGCCATGCGGTCCGCGACGCCGAAGTCCGCGGGTTCGAGGAAACTGTCCGGATAGCAGAAGGTGGTCCGCGCCAGCGCCCCTGCGGTCAGCCGGAAGTGGGCGGAGCCGAACCGCGGCGCGCCGCCGACCGGCTTGCGGCGGAAGTTCAATGCCCCGTAGACGGGCCGTTCACCGGCAGGCGCTTCGTCGTACGCACCGTGGAAGATCCGGCTCTCCCAGCGCCACCGGTCACCACCGGGGTGCGCGGTCAGTCCGCCGTTGCTGGTCCCCGTGACGAACTGCGAGGAGTAGACGCCGTCCTCGGCGATGGCGTCCAGGATCGGCCTGCCGTGCAGCGGGCGGTCCGGATGGAAGTTGAGGGTCACGCGCAGCGTCTCGTCCATCGGCGGGCCCGAGGCCAGTTCCGCGATGTGGCGCAGGGCTCGTGCGCGCGAGGTCTGGGGAGCAGCCGGATTCATGCCGCAGTGTGTCCCGAGTCGATCAATCGGCGCACCCGGTTTTCCCGGGCGCCGAACCGCCCTGGCCTCATCGCCGGGCCGGAGGAGAGAATGCCGGTCAGGGCGGGCCGCACAGAGGGGCCGCCGTGCACACGGGGACTGGAGAACGCATGATCGTCATTGTTTCGATACTGGTCGTGGCCGCGGTAGTGATCGGCGCGTGCTGGGCCGTAGTGAGGCGCCGAGGCGGCTCGGGAGAGCACGGCGCCGTCGAGCGCGGGGCGGCGGAGCAGGGCTTCGCGCAGGGGCTGAGCGGGTCGAACGCCAGGAATCAGAACATGGGCGGGCCCGGGGTCTGAGAGCCCCAGGGCCCCACGGGGCTCAGTGGTCCCCGGCGGCCCGCCGCTGCCGCAGCGCCGCGACCCTCCGGTAGAGCTCGACGGCCTCCGTGCCGCGGCCGAGCTGTTCCAGGCAGTGGGCCTCGTCGTTGCGGCTGGCGAGCGCGTCGGGATGGTCGGGGCCGAGGACCTGTTCGCGGGCCGCGGCCACCCTGCGGTACTCGGTGAGCGCGTCCGCCCAGCGGCCGAGCCAGCCCAGGCCGACGGCGACCTCGCGGCGGCTCACGAGGGTGTCGGGATGGTCCGGGCCGAGCACCCGCTCGCGGACGGCGCACACGTCCCGGGCCTCCGCGAGCGCCTCCTCCCAGCGGCCGAGCCGCCCAAGGTTCACACCGAGCCCGTGGCGGGCCCGCAGCGTCTCGGGATCGGCGGGGCCGTTGACACGGGTGCGGTCGTCGATCAGCTGGCGGTACAGCTCCAGGGCCTCCACGCTGCGGCCGAGCCTGCCGAGGCTGATGCCGACCTCGTAGCGGGCGGTGAGCGTGTCGGGGTGGTCGGCGCCGAGCGCCCGCACCCGGGCGTCGGCGACTTCCCGATAGGTCTGCAGGGCCTCCGGCCAGCGCCCCAACTGCCCGAGCGCGTACGCGACTTCGTACCGCGTCACGAGCGTGTCGGGATGCGTCGCCCCGAGGACGCGCGCGCGGGCCGCCGCCACTTCTTCGGCCAGTCGGTAGGAGTCCTCCAGGCGTCCGAGGCGGCTCAGGTTGTACGCGAGGTTGTGGCGGCAGCGCAGTGTGTCGGGATGGTCGGTCCCTGCGATGCGCTCGCGGACGGCGAGCACCGAGGTGTACGTCTGGTGCGCCTCGAAGTGCCGCCCGAGCTGACCCAGTACGTACGCCATCTCCTGGCGGGCGGCGAGCGTGTCCGGATGCTCGGGGCCGAGCGCGCGCTCCCGCCCCTGTGCGACGCGGCCGTACTCGCGCAGGGCGTCGGAGGCGCGGCCGGTGCGGCTGAGCGTGAAGCCGACCTCGTACCGGCTGGCGAGCGTGTCGGGGTGGTCGGGGCCGAGCGCGTGCTCACGTTCGGCGGCGACCGCGCGGTGCACCTCTCCCGCCTCCGCCCAGCGGCCGAGCCGGCCGAGGCTCAGTCCGGCGTTGTGGCGGTTGGTGAGCGTTGCCACCACTTCCGGCGCGGGCTTGGGGCGCTCGGTCGGCCGGGGGGCCGCCGCGCGACGCGCGTCGACGCGCGGAATCCATTCGCCGGTCAGGCCCGCGGCCGCGTCGGGCGGGGTGGTGCGCAGCACGGACGCGCCGCTGGCCTTGTGCCCGGTGGTCATGCCGCGGGTCCAGGAGGGCAGGCGCGCCTCGTGGGAGAGCAGCGGTTCGGCGCGGCGGACGGGCGGCGTGGCGACGGTGGGCGCGTACGTGATCGACGTGCGCCCCGCGGCGATGCGGCGGCCCAGCTCGCGCGCGTCGTGCGGCCGGGCCGCGGGCTCCTTGGCGAGCAGGTCGAGGACGATGCGGTCGAAGTACGCGGGCAGCTCGCCGCGGTGTCTGCGGGGCGGCGCGGGTGTGGTGTCGCGGTGTCCGACCAGGACGGCCCAGGCGTCCTCCATGTCGAACGGCGGGGCGCCGGTGGCGATCTCGTACAGCACGCAGCCGAAGGAGTAGAGGTCGCTGCGCTGGTCGACGGGGTCGCCGCCGATCTGCTCGGGCGACATGTAGTGCGGTGTGCCCATCGCGATGCCCGTGCCGGTCAGGCGGGAGGTGAAGCCGATGTCGGCGCCGAGGCGGGCGATGCCGAAGTCGCAGATCTTCACCGTGCCGTCGGCGAGCCGCATGATGTTCGCGGGCTTCAGGTCCCGGTGCACGATGCCCTGTTCGTGGGTGTAGGCGAGGGCGCCCGCGACCTGGTCGGCGATGTCCACGACGTCCGCGACGGGCAGCGGGTGCTGCTTGTTGTCCTCCAGAAGCTGGCTGAGGTTGCGCCCTTCGAGGAGTTCCATCACCAGGTACAGCACGCCGTCGTGCTCGCCGAAGTCGTGGACGACGGTGACACCCCGGTGCTGGAGCGCGGCCGCGACGCGCGCCTCGCGCCGGAAGCGCTCGCGCAGCACCCGCGTGAAGGCCTGGTCGTGCTGAGGCCCCATCGGCTTGAGGCATTTGACGGCGACCTGGCGGCCCAGCGACTCGTCGCGTGCCCGCCACACCTCGCCCATGCCGCCGCGCCCGATCAGATCCAGGAGCCGGTAGCGGCTCTGGATCAGCCTGGTGTCCGCCATCTCGTGTTGTCGCCCCCGTTGCCTCGCTGCGCCCTCCCCGGCCCGTCCAGTATGGCGTCCCGTCTGTCGAGTTTGTACGGGGCCGGGCGGCTGCCGGGGCCGAGGCGGGCCACGGCGCGCAGGATGTGCTTGGGCGGGAGTTGCCAGCGCACACGCGAGGGGACGCGGCGCAGGACGGTGCCGGTGAGGACCAGGCGGCGGGTCACCGTGGCGGGCGGCGGGGCCGCCCTGCCGTACAGCTCGTGGGCGTACGGCGGCAGGGAGGCGTACGCCAGGTTCGCCACGCGCCGCCACAGCAGGTCGCGCGCCGGAACCAGCAGGGCGTGTGTCGGGGGGCGCTGCAGGAAGTCGTCGACGGCGCGGGCGTCGGCCCCGGCGGCGAGCCGCGGCCGCACCTCCTCGAAGTACGCGGCGAGTTCACCCGTCGACGCGGGTACGTCCGCGGGGTCGAGGCCCACGAGACGGGCGCTCTGCCGGTGCTCGTCGACGTACCGGTCGGCCAGCGCGTCGGTGAGGGGGAGCCCTGAGCGGCGTACGACATGGAGATAGGAGTCGATTTCCGCGCAGTGCACCCAGAGCAGCAGCTCGGGCTCGTCGACGCCGTACCGCTCCCCCGTCTCCGGGTCGGTGGCCCGCAGCATCGTGTGGATCTTCCGCACCCGGGCGCCCGCCTTCTCGGCCACCGCGGTCGTTCCGTACGTGGTCGTACCCACGAAGTTGGCGGTGCGCATGAGGCGGCCCCACGCGTCCTTGCGGAAGTCGGAGTTCTCCATGACGCCGCGGACCGCGCGGGGGTGCAGGGCCTGGAGGTAGAGGGCCCGGATCCCGGCGACCCACATCATCGGGTCGGAGTGCGCCTGCCAGGTCACGGAGGCCGGCCCGAAGAGCCCGGGGTCGGGTGTGCGTGCCTGTGTGTGCTCGGGCATGGTGCGACCATCTCCTGCCGGGTGACGACCTGACCGTCAAGTGTGGCCAGGATGCGGCCCGGACGCCAGGAGGTATGTCTCACCGGCCGGTGGGCCCGAGCCTCGCTCAACCCGCCTTCTGCGCAGGGCCGTCGACGGGCCGGGTGAATCCGTGGGAGCGGTGCAGTCGGCCGTCGGGAGCGAAGGTGTAGAAGGTCAGGACGTCCGTGGACACCCGCCGTTTGCGCATGGCGGCGTGGATGGTGAGGCGCGCCGCGATCCTGTTGCCGTCCGCGAGCGCTTCGTGCACCTCGAAGCGGGCTTCGTCGTCCGCTGCCAGGTTCTTGCGGACGGGACGGATGTGGGCGAGGAGCTTGTCCCACTCCAGCCGTACGCCGTCGCTGACCATGACGATGTCCGGGGTGTAGAAGCGGGCCATGGCGGGGGCCGGGTCGTGGTCGCCGCGCACGACCTCGTCGTGGAATGCGGTCAGGAAGTCGGTGACGAACTGCGCGGGGGTGCTCTGCGTCAGGCTTTCCGTCAGGTTCTGTGCCAGTGGCTTCATGGGGCTCCCGTCCGGGCGTGGCAAGGCGGAGCGGTCCTCGCGGGACCGCCCCAGGAACTCTTACAGCCTGTAAACTAAAGCGACTCCACAACTTTGACAAGGTGTAATACTTGAGCCCTTCAAGCCCCGCTCCCCGACGCCGGGCCGACGCCGAGCGCAGCCGCACGGCCATCCTCGACGCCGCCGTCCGCCTCCTCGGCGAGCGCCCCGACGCGGGCATGGCCGCCGTCGCGACCGCGGCAGGCGTCACACGCCAGACCGTCTACGCCCACTTCTCCTCACGGGACGACCTGCTCACCGCCGTCGTCGACCACATGACCGACCTGGTCACCGCGGCGATGGACGCCTCGGGCCCCGACGAGGGCCCGGCGCCGGGCGCGCTGCTCCGCCTGCTCGACGCGGCCTGGCACGTCTCCCGTACGCATCCGGCCCTGATCCGGCTCGAACCCCGCCCGGCCCCGCCCGAAGAGGACCGGGCCCGCCACCGGCCGATCGCCGACCGCATCGCGCACGTACTCCGCCGCGGACGCGACGAGGGCTCCTTCGACCCGCTCCCCCCGCTGACGTGGCAGGTGTCGGCCGTGATCGCGCTCAGCCACGCGACGGGAGAGGAGGTGAGCGCCGACCGCATGTCGGCCACCGACGCCACGACCGCCCTCCACTCCGGGCTGCTGCGCCTCCTGGCCCCGGGGCGACAGCCCGGTGCCTAGGCAGGGCCAGTTGAGCGCCTCAGTGCCACACTGGCCGCCTGAACCCTTGTCCGGTCGACGATCAGGAGCCGGGGGCGCCATGGCAGAGACGGATCCGGTGGAGACCGCCTGGCGGATACACGCGGTCCTCATCGACTGGACGGGCAAGGTGGACGCGAAGGCGGGTTTCGCCCTCGCCTTGGAGTCGGCGGTCGCGGTCATCGCTTTCTCCGGCTCCGACGACCGCTTGGCGGAGCTGGACGGCGTGCTCTCGCTGATCCTGTTCTGGCTGGGTGCCGCCCTGCTCGGGCTGTCGGCCATCGCCTCCATGTCCGCGATCAGCCCACGCCTCGGGCGCAGAGCCGGACCCCACCGGGAGAACCACTTCCTCTACTACGGTGATCTGCGGCACTGGGCTCCGGAGCGCCTCGCCGAGAAACTGGGCCAGACCTCCCCGCTGGACGCCTTGACCCATCAACTGGTGGTCATGAGCCAGGTCTTGTGGATCAAGAGCCGACGGGTACAGCAGTCACTCGCACTCGCCGTCGTGGGCTGGGCGTTCGTCGTCCTCGCATGGTTACTGGGGTGACCATGCCGGGCCACCGCTCCGCCACCTTCTGGGAGGCAGTCGGCCCCGCGGAACGGGCCGAGCTGCGCCGGGCGGCGGTCCAGGTCTCGCTCCCTGCGGACCAGCAGTTCCTGGCCCAGGGAGAGGACTCAGACCATCTGGTGGTCCTCGTGAGCGGCTGGGTCAAGGTCGTCGCCCAGTCCCACGCCGGTTACCGCGCCCTGCTCGCCCTGCGCGGCCCCGGCGAACTCCTCGGCGAGCAGGCGGGGCTTGAGCGGCGCCGCCGCTCCGCGTCGCTGCAGACCGCGACCCCGGTCGTCCTGCTGCACCTGGCCGCCGTCCGCTTCCACGCCATCGCCCGCACCAACAGCTCCGTCGCCGCGGCCCTGGAGCAGACGCTGTCCCAGCGCCTGCGCGAGGCCGACGCCCAGCGCACCGGCATCACCGAACCGGTCCCGGCCCGCCTCGCCGCCCTCCTCCTCGACCTGGCCGAGCGCTGCGGCCACACCGATCCCGACGGCACCGGGCTGCGCATCGGCCTGCCGCTCTCGCAGGACGACCTGGCCGGGCTGCTCCTGAGCTCCCGTCGGACGGTCAGCCGCGTACTGGAGCAATGGCGGGGCCAGGGATGGATCGTGACGGGCCGACAGGCGCTGCTGATCCGCTCCGTGGACCAGCTGAAGAGGCAGGCCTTCGGCGGCTGAGTGCCCGGCCGCCCGGCCTCGTCCGGCTCGGCTCCCCTCCGGGCTCAGCACGGGCTGTGGCTCACCCCGTCCTTGGGCGCCTTGTAGATGCGGTAGCCCTTCGTGTGGGTCAGCTCGTAGGTCACCTTCCAGTCGTCACAGGTGTCGTCGGGGTTCGAGGCCGGTCCGTAGCCGCGGTCCTGACGGCTGCGGAAACTGACAGTGGCGAGCGTGCGTGCGCCCGAGGTGGAGAGCGCTTCGAGGACGATGCGGGTGTCCTTCGTGGTGCTGATGGCACGCGTCCATTCCCTGCGGCTGGCGGCGGAGTTGAGGTCGACGACCCCCGAATTGGGGTCGTAGTGCGTCATGGCCCTCTTGTAGTGCCGCGTGTTGATGGCTCCGTAGAAGCGGGCGAACATGTCGGCCACCTCGTTCGCCTCCGGCTCGTCGACGACACGTGAGTAGTCGACGGTGGCCCCCGAAGCCTCGGCCCGCTCCGGGGTTTCGGCATCCGCCGACGGGCTGCTGTCGGACCCCGGCGACCTCAGGGCAACGAGCACGGCTATGGCCACGATCACCACCAACACCACCACCGTGGCAGCCACACATCCGCCCCACGCAAAGGACGGCGTCGGCGCAGGCGCGGTCGGCACCTGAGCCGACGGCGGTGGGGGCACGGGCTGCGGAGCCTGCGGCTGCCGCGGCGGTACGGACTGTGGGCGTGGCTGCGACCCCTTCATTCCGCTGCGCGCCCGTTCCAGCGCCCGGTGCCAGTCCGCCAGTTCGGGCCGCCCTCGTGGATCCGTCCTCCTGCTGCTGTCCGCGAGAGTCGCCAGGTCGGTCGAGATGCTCCGGAGTCCGCTGAGATCCGTACTGTGCTGGTCCCGGTTGAAGAGCCTGGTGGCGATCAGACCGAACTTGAAGACGTCCGAGGCGGTCGTGGCCTTGGCCGCCTCCGGCGCCTCCCAGCCCTCCGTCTCCACCTGGGGCAGTACGTCCTTGCCCCTGAGCCGCATCGAGTCACAGTCGATCAAAAGACATCTGGGCGTCGGCGCCAGCCTGAACAGGACGTTCTTCGGCGAGAGATCACCGACGATCACGCCCTGCCGGTGCAGCCGGGTGACCGTCGCCGCCAGGTCGGCGAGCAGCCGGAGCCGCTTCTGATCGTCGACCTGCAGCCCGATCCGCACGGTGTAGGCGTCTTCGTTGAGCAGGAATTCCATGCCCGCGGGCTTCGCTCCGCCCAGCTGGGAGTTGTTGAGCTCGAACTCCGCCAGCAGCCGTTGCATCAGGAAGCCGACCACCAGCGTGCCGGAGTTGAGCGAAGGCTGCAGTTGGGTCGGCCGGTCGCCCGTGTAGATCATCGCGAGCGGCCAGGTGAGCCGCTCGCTCAGGAAGGCGCGGTCGTGCCGGTCGGACCGGCCGAGCTCCTCGAGGAAGACGACCATGGAGTAGAGCACGTCGCTGTCGCTCTGCACCGTGGCCAGGTACTCCTTGTAGGCGAGGAACTCTCCGCTGAACCTGCCCGGCGGTTCGGGCACTCCGTACACGACGCCCTGTCCGCCCGCGCCCAGTCGGTGCGCCCGATAGTCGCCCAACTGCTCGGGACGGGCGTAGGAAACCGGGACCGTCATGACCGCTCTCCCCCCTCCTTGTCCCTCGGCCACAGCGCGATCAGGGTGCGGTCGTCGTCGAAGGTCTCCCGTGAGAAGTCCAGCAGGTGCGCGAAGCCCAGTGGCGGTACGGGGCTGCGCAGCCGCATGCGGAACAGGCGCGCCACAGCCCCCGTTCCGTCTCCCAGGGGGTCGCCGAAGCCGTCCGTGCCGACCAGCAGGACCGTGTCCTGCTCCAGGGCGAAGGTGAGCGGGCGGATCACGTTCGGCAGGTAGGGCAGTGGTTCCACCGCGGAGGAGACCAGTCCGTCCGCCCCGTCCGGCTTCCCGCCCACCAGCCGGTGGACGTTCTCGTGCTTGATCTGCCAGGCCCCGGAGTCCCCGACCGAGATCACATGGATGAACACCCCGCTTTCGGTGGGCGTCGCCGTCCCTGCCACCAGGGTGGTGGCCAGCAGCCCGGCCGTCTCCTGCGGCCCCGCCTTCGGGCGATGCAGGATGCGACGGGTCTGCTCGACCAACTGCCAGTGCACCGTGTACAGGAGCCGGTCCCAGTTCTCCACGTAGCCCGCGCCGTCCCCGCGCACCTGGGACAGCATCTCGTCGATCGCACTGCGGCACGCCAACTGCGAGCCGATGTGCGGCTGCTGTGCGTCGGAGACCCCGTCGGCGACGGCGAACGCCACCGTCCCGGTGTTCCTGTCGCAGGCGACCGCCGCGTCGTCCTCGCGGGGGCGACCGTCGAACCGGTGCTGGTAGCCGCGCACGGAGGCCAGCCGTACATGGAGGGCCGGGGTGGACCAGCCGTCGCACACGATGTCGGGCCGGTAGGACAGACCTGAGGGTGGCGTCGGTTCCAGCGCCACCGTCGGTTCGCCCACCTTCAGGGGCGCCCACAGTTGAGCCAGATCGTGCGGCGCGGTCAGCGGCCCGAGCTCTGAGGCGGGCTCCGGAGCGGGGTCGGCGGCGGGCGAGGAAACAGCGGGCTGCGGAGCCAAGTCGTCCACGGCATCGTGAGGGCCGTGCTGCGGCCGGTCCTCGGTCGTCGGGTCCTTGGTCGTCGGGTCCGGTCCCGGTGGCTGCCGTACGGGGTATTGCTCGCGCGGGTCTTCCGGCGGCGTCCCCTGCTCCAGCCGCTCCGGACGCTTCTGTCGCTTCTGTCGCTTCTCGGAGTGGCGCCAGTTGGACCACTCCACGTCAGATCACATCGATCGCGACGGTGAAGCCGTCCGGCTTGTCGACCTTCAGTTGCGGATTGGCCGAGGCGAGTGAACGGCCGGAGGCGATCACGCTCTTGGTGAGCGCGGTGCAGAACTTGGCGATCGCCGGGCCGACGTCCACGCCCTTGTCGGCGACGAAGCCGAATTCCGGCTCCGTGGCGACCTGGCTGATGATTTCCGCGTCGGCGGTCGCGATCCCGCAGGCGATGATGTTCGGTGCCCCCAGGGTCAGGTCGCGGTCGGTGAGCCTGCTGTGCGGGCCCCGCCAGTCCTCGCCGCCGTTCGGCATGCCGTCGCTGAGGAAGAACACGGCGGGCCGGTGCACCCGGTACCCGTCGTTCTTGAGGCTCTGCACCTCGGCGGGGATGCGATGGATCAGGTCCTCGAAGGCCGCCGCGTAGCTCGTCATGCCCCGCGTGCTCAGGAGCGGGAACTCCTCCGCGCTGCGCAGATCCACCAGATGGACCCGCTCGACCACGTCGTCCGAGAAGCCCAGTACGGAGAAGCGCACCTTCGCGGCCGCCATGGGCTCGCCGAGCAGCGCCTGGTGCAGAGACCTCAGTCCGTCGTTCAGGTCGTCGATGTGGTGTGTCATCGAGCCCGACTCGTCGGCGAGGACGTAGATGGGGAGCAAGTGCCCCCGATTGCTTTCCACCATCGTCTCTTGTCCTTGTCCCGTTCGTGGTTGCTGTCTTCAGTGGTCCGTCTGTTGACCGTCTGTCAGAGCGCGTCCTCGGCCTCCCGGAAACCGTCCGGCGCGGCGAGCGAGAACTGTGGGTCGCCGGAGCTCAGGCGCTGCCCGTAGGCGACGATCGTGTCCCGCAGGAAGGCGGCGCAGCTGTGCGCCGCGGCGGCCGCGTCCTGGTTCGGCGCGGCCATGAATCCGAACTCGGGGCGGGTCGCCATGGTCCGGACCGCTCGCGCCTCGGCTCCGCCGATGCCGAGCACGATCAGATGGGGTACGACCGAGTTGCCTCCCTGGTCGATGAGTTCGCGGTAGGCGGCGTCCCAGCCGGATCCCTCGTCGGGCACGCCTCCGGTGAGCAGGAAGACGATCGGCCGCAGGACCTGTGTGCGCTGGGTCTTGACCAGCGCGACGTCCTGCCGCAGCAGCGCCTGAAGGGTGCGGAAGGCGTGCTCGTACGAGAGCCCCTGGCGCCCGGTGAGGATCGGCGTCCGGGTGCTGGGCAGCACCGTTTCCAGCGGCAGCCGCAGTTCCGTTCCTGCGGCCATGCCCAGCAGGCACAGCCGCAGCGCGGCGGAGACCGCGGGTGCGCCGGAGAGCGCGGAGTGCAGGGCGGCGAGGCCGCGGTTGAGTTCGTCCAGGCAGTCAGGGGCCAGCGACTCGTCGATGACCAGGTAGATGAGCGCCGCCCCGGAGAAGGGGACGGGCACGGCCGACGACGTGGCGGCGGTGTCCGGTGCGGTCGGCATGGCGGTGGCGGCGGCCGTGGTCGGCGCGGCGTTGTCGGGTACGGGCTCGGGCACTGGTGGGTCGGCCTGCCGGGGCGGCACGGCAGCGCCCGGGTCCGGTGTGTCCCATGGCCGCGCGCCGGGCAGTTGCGGTGGGGCGGCGGCAGAGAGCTGGACGTGCCCGCCGGTGGCCTGGCCGACCTGTCCTGTCAGGTGCTGTCGCAGCAGGTCCAGGTCACCGGCCTGGATCAGGCCCTTCTCCGCCATCACCTGGAACAGGCCAAGCGCCCGCTGGTTCTGCAGTTCGGCGGTGGCGGCACGAGCCTCCTCCAGCTGCCGGCTCATGGCGAACGCCCCCGCGGCGTCGTGCGGGTGGGTGTTCAGGTACTGCCGGATGAGCCCCTCGCTGTTCATGAGCATCCCGGAGAAGGCCGCGTCGTGGCGCTTGGTGGCGTCGATCTCGTACGCCTGCTGCACCGCCGCGAGATCGCCCGCCCGATGGGCGGCCCCGATGTTCGGCACGTGTTCGGCGATGCCGATGCTCTCCGTCCGGCCTGCCTCGATCAGCGTCTCCAGGTAGGCCAGGGACTTGGCGTCGGGCCGGACCGAGACACGGCAGCCTTCCACCACCAGCCCCGGCGACAGGGAGGCCGGTGCCGCACAGAGTCCGCTCAGGTGGTTCTGGAGAGCGACGGCCTGCTCGATGCCGAAGCCCTGCCCGGCCGAGTGGAACCGGCTCACCAGATGCCCGTGCACCACGGGGAGGGCGTCCTGCAGACCCGAGCGCACCCAGTCCTCGGCGCCCGTCCAACCGTCGACGCGGAAGGTGAAGGAGACGGTCACCTGGAAGACGTGCACCCCGTCCCGGGAGACCAGCGGATTGTTCTCGAGCACGGCCGTGCGGTTCTGCGGCCGCATGTCGACCTCGTACCGCGTGCGGTACTTGGAGAGGAACTGCTGCCCGGCCCGCAGCGGGCGCCCATCGAAGCACACCACCTCACCTGTGGCAGTGGCGTAGACGACGGCCAGATGCGGCTCCCTCGCCTTGGTCGGGCCCGCCCCCAACCGGGGCACCGGCGACTGGCTGACGATCAACGAGACCGGCTGGTTCACCGGGCACCTCCTGGCTGAGCGGCATATCCGGACGGACCCGAGCGCAGAGCGCTGCCGAGGACCGCCGCGGAGCGGGGCAGGGGACGGAAGCAGTCGCGTCCGGTCCAGCGCGTGACGTTTCGTTGCAGGAGCAGGCTCACGCGGGGGCTGCGCACGGCGACGTCCTCGACCAACATGCTGACCAGGTCGTCGAGGAGCAGCGGATCGGTCTCGGCCTGCGCGGCCCATCGCTGGAGCACCACGTCGGCCTCGTCGCCGAACAGCTCGCCACCGATCACCTCGGCCCACAGGTAACCGAAGAGCCGCCGCAGGGAGCCGCCGCGCCGGTCCCGCACGGCCAGGTTCAGGAGAGTGGGGCGGCTGCGCGGCTGCGTGCTTCCGGCCACCGGCTCCTCGGTGACCAGTCCGTCGGCGAGGATCAGGAAGACGAGGTGTCCGCAGGCACGGCTCTCCGGTTCGTGCACCATCTCGGCCACGGCCCGCATCACGACCGGGGCGTGCGCCGCCACGTCCTGCGCCAACAGGTCGACGAAACCGTCACCGATGGCGATGGCCACCTGGATGTGGTCGATCGTGCCGAGCCGGGTGAGGGCAGCGACGGCGGTGCCGAGATCGACGCCGCCCAGACACAGGCCGTAGGCGCGGGCGGCAGCGGCCTGCAGCTCCCACGTACCGCTCAAGTACCAGCCGTTGACCAGGTTGTGGACGCCCGCCCACAGGGCCGGGTCACGGGCGCAGATCTTCAGGGCGTAGGCAATGGCCTCTCTCCGCTGCCAGCCGCACTCTTCGTGCTGCGCCCAGTGGGCGAAGACCCGGTTGGCGATGAACTCGAAGGACTCGGTTGCTATGAGCCCGAGCGCGGTCCCGGCGAAACTGCGCACCGGCAGCGAGGACGAGTCGACCAGCTCGGCAAGCCAGCCCACCAGCTCCTGCTGGATGCGGTACTCCGACCAGACGTGCCGGATGATCCGGGCCGGGTATTCGGCGTCGCGGTACTCGGCGACGGTGCACGGCAGCCAGCCGTAGTCGCCCTGGGTCACCGACCTGACGGTGCGGGCGCGGAGCTTCTCGGCGAACAGGCGGCGTGGCTGCGCGAAAGGGTCCTGGCGCAGCGGGACGGAGCCCTGTTCGACACTGGGCGTCAGCACACCGCGCTCGCTGCGGAAGCGCGCCAGCAGGGTGGTCGAGGCGAGTGCCACCTCCTCCTGCGGCAGTCCGCCGAGCACGGCGAGGGCTACGGCCTGCGTGCGGAGCACGGTGTCGCCGAGCCCCTCGAACCACTCCTCGGGCCCCTCGCCCACGGTCTGGTCCATCCGGGTCCGGACACGGTCCAGGTCGAGGTCCGGTTCCTGCTGCGGATCACCGGACGCTGGGCCGTATTCGTGCGCCAAGACCTCCGCGAGCCGGGCGGCGTCACGGCAGGCGGCGTCGTTCAGGAGCTCTTCGGCCAGTGCGGCGACGCCTGCCGCAGCGAGCGCTCTCTCGGCCTGCGCCTCACCCAGACGGTGCTCCAGGTGGGCTCGGAAGACGGCGAGCAGTCCGGTCGGCCGGACGATGCGCTGCACGTACTCACCGACGCCGGGGCCCAGTTCGTCATCGGGCCCGGCGATCAGGACCAGGCGGGCGTCCGCCAGGCGCAGCAGTTCCTCCAGGCTTTCGAGCAGCGGGCCGCGCAGCTCGCTCAGGTCGGGGGGCCGGTCGAGGACCAGGCCCGAGCCACTGCCGAGCTCCTTCAGCTCCGTCAGCCGAGCCAGGTCGTCGACGGAGTCGAGCCGGTACCAGGCCTTCACGTTGACGGCCATCAGCAGCCGCAGGGCCGCCGCGGTCTTGCCCGAGCCACCCGCCCCTCGCAGCACGACGGAGCGACGCTGCCACGCGTTGTCCTGCACGTCGTCCCAACGGGGCGGCTTCTGGAATGCATGCCGGACCGTTTCCACCGTACTTGCGGAGATGGCCCGCAGTACGACACCGCGTTCACCGGGGGCCTGGACAACGATCTTGTTGCCCTGGACCCAGTCGCGACCGATGTGGGTCCACGCCTCGCGGAGCAGACCGGCGCGCAGACTTCCCTGCCCGGTGCGAGCGGTGGCCTTCTGGGCGCTCGCACCCGCTCCGACATTGTCGCCACCGCTCCCCGGACCCGCAGGCTGCTGCGCCGCGGCGTCACCCGCCGGGGGACGCGCGTCCCCGCCGCCTCCGCCCGGCGGGGACGCACCTGCCCCGGCATTCGCCTTCCCCGGACCGGCCGCGTTGCCGGGCGGTCCGGGTGGCGGGGAGGGCGATGGCGGTTTGGGGCTGGGCGAGGGCGGTGGGGGCGGGGAGCCGCCCGGCGCGCTCATGACTCGTCCTCGGTGCCGTCTTCGTTCTTGGAGCCGTATGCGTTGTGCTCGTACTTGTTTCCCTGCACGTAATCCCTGCCGACCCTGCCGATGCTCACCGGATTGGTGCCCGCAGCTATCGGACTGTCCGTCACGTTGTTGAAGGTGAATGCGGACCCGGACGGTGGGGCCGGGGTCATCGCACCGGCCCCACCGTCCTCTCCTCCCGCGTCGACGCCCGGAAGCGGAGCTCCCCCTGCTCCGCCGGACGCCCCCCGTGGTTCCGCGGGAAGCCCTGGGGGCGCCGGGTAGCCGGGCACAGTGACCCAGCCCCGGCGCCGCTCACCGTGCTTGGTGACGAAGTCGGCGGGCAGATAGGCCGCCGGGTCGATCCCCGGGTAGTTGCCGCCCACCACCATCGCGTGCACGCTCTCCGAGAGGACCAGCACCAGATGGGCCCGCCGCGCCTGCGCGAGTACGCCCTTGACCGGGCCTGCGTCCACAAGCCGGGCGAGGTCATTGATCGCGGTACCGGTCCAGCGCTTGCCCTGCCGGATCACGAGTCCCTGGTTGAGACCGACCCTCAGCCGCATGCGGTGGGTCTCGTTGTACTTTTCCTGGTGCGCCTGCAACGCGTCTTCCAGCCCCCGCGTCAACTCGCGCAGCAGCCTGGTCGGGCTGGTCCCCACGGGCGCCAGGATCAGCATTCCGTCACCTCGGTCCTGGACCCGGCATTCCGCAAGTTTGAGCCCGGCCCTGGCGAGCGCGAATTCGACCACCTCGTACAACTCGCCGTGCAGCGTCGCCTGAGATACCTCCGGGCGCAGGCTGAAGTCTTCGATGTCCAGCAGCACAATCCAATAGCTGTGCGGATCCGACGACACCACGGCAGTCCTCCTGTGCTCGAGCAGGGGCTACGAGCACCCCGGCGACTCCATGCAAGGGCCTGTTTCCAGCAGTGTCTACGCCATGTGGCGCACAGCGTACGAGTTTTGACAGTTCATCATTGTCTGGGACGCACAGCCGTGCCTACAGATCGGACCCAGCAGAAAGAAAGTGGGCAGCCTCAAAGGCCACCCACTTTCTCACCCTGCTCGAATATGAATGACCGTCACAAAGCGCTAACGGCGCACCCGCGGCATCCCCAGTCCGATCCAGGAAATGATCTCGCGCTGAATCTCGTTGTTCCCTCCGCCGAATGTGAAGATGACCGCCGAGCGGTAGCCGCGTTCGAGTTCGCCGTGGAGGACCGTGCCCGCCGAGCCCTCCTTCAGGGCGCCTGCCGCCCCGACGACCTCCATCAGCCAGGCGTACGCGTCGCGGCGTGCTTCCGAGCCGTAGACCTTCACCGCGGAGGCGTCCTGCGGGGTGAGTGTGCCTTCCTGGACGGCGTTCACCATCTGCCAGTTGAGGAGTTTCATCGCGTCGAGCCTGGTGTGCGTCTTGGCCAGGCGTTGCCTGACCCAGCCGAGGTCGATGACGCGGCGGCCGTCGGCCAGCTTGGTGTCCATCGCCCAGCGCTGCACGTTGTGGAAGGCGCGGATCGCCATCGTGCCGTGGGCGGCGAGCGTGACGCGCTCGTGGTTGAGCTGGTTCGTGATCAGGCGCCAGCCCTTGTTCTCCTCGCCGACGCGGCGGGAGACGGGGACGCGGACGTTCTCGTAGTAGCTGGCGGTCGTGTCGTGCGAGGCGAGGGTGTTGATGAGGGTGCAGGAGTAGCCGGGGTCGCTCGTGGGGACCAGGAGCATGGTGATGCCCTTGTGGAGCGGGACTCCCTCTTCGGGGGTGGCGGTGCGGACGGCGAGCCAGACCCAGTCCGCCGTGTCGCCGTTGGTGGTCCAGATCTTCTGCCCGTTGACCGTGTAGTGGCCGGTCTCCTCGTCGCCCTCCCGTACCGCCTTCGTCTTCAGCGACGCGAGGTCCGTACCGGCGTCGGGTTCGCTGTAGCCGATGGCGAAGTCGAGCTCGCCGGAGAGGATCCGGGGCAGGAAGTAGGCCTTCTGCTCGTCCGTGCCGAACTGCATGATCGTCGGGCCGACGGTGTTCAGGGCCATGAGCGGCAGCGGTACGCCCGCCTGCGCGGCCTCGTCGAAGAAGATGAACTGCTCCATGGGCGAGAGCCCGCGCCCGCCGTACTCCTTGGGCCAGCCGACTCCCAGCCATCCGTCCGAGCCCAGGCGACGCACGGTCTCACGGTAGAACCGCTTCTGGGCGGCGGGTTCGCCGTACCGCGCATAGGCGTTGTCCGGCACCAGCTCGGCGAAGTACGCACGCAGCTCGGTGCGCAACTGCTGCTGCTCGGGCGTGTATTCGAGGTGCACGGCCCCTCCAGGCTCTACTGGCTCACTGCTTGGCTCGCTCGGTCCCGGACCTGACGGCGCACAGAGTAGAACCCGTTTCAGAAATAAGGAATGGGCAGCGCCTGGCTCTGACTCTCTGGCTCCGGCTGGCTGGCTACGGCCCCGAGCTCTGGCCCTCTAGGCTCGGCTCCGACTCCTGCGCAGAGCGCACAGCAACAGCGGTGGCAACAGCGCGCATTGCGCCGCGACCGCCACCCAGAAGAGGCCCGCGTGGCCGGAGCCCTCCGCCCACGCATAGCCCTCGCCTCCGGCGATGCCGCTGGCGAACGCGCCGATTCCCGCCGCCAGTCGCTGGCGGCCGAAGACGACGGCGGGCGAGCGGTCGGACCTGGACAGGGCTTCGAGGTCGTTCTTCAGGAAGAGGACGACCTCACCGAGGCAGATGAGCAGGGCACCGCCCAGGATGGCGGCGGGGTGGCCGAGGGCCAGCGCGGCCATGCCGGTGGCCAGCGCGGCGAAGCCGATGCGCAGGGCGCGGGGGTAGGGCAGGCGGGCGATCCAGTCCGAGAGCAGGGGCTGGGTGACCACGAGGAGCAGGGCGTAGAGCGCGAGTACGAGGCCGTAGAAGAGCGTCGAGGTCCTGCCCACGGCGTAGAGCGCGAGGTAGTGCTGGAAGAACATGAAGACGTACACGCTCAGCGCGGTGATCGCGAGGGGGAGGAGGGGCGAACCGGCGACCGGCTTTCCGTCCTCGGGGGGCCGCGCCCCGGGCCGGTGCCCCTCCTCCCCCGCCTCGGTGGCCCTTGGCAGCACCGCATGCCCCGCCGTGATCAGCCCGAACAGCACGGTCACCGCCGTGAAGAGCCCGGCCGAGGCCTTGAGCACGAACGGCGCGGCGGCGATCGGGCCCAGCGCGATGCCCGCGTTGAATGCCGAGCTGCTCGCGGAGAGCAGCGGGGCGCGGCGGTCCTCCTCCACGCCCGTGACCAGGTACGCCTTGTTCGCGGGCAGATAGAGCGCGGCCCCGCAGGAGACGAGGAACAGCGCGGCGACGGCCCACGCCGGACGGCTCAGCCCCGGCAGGAAGGTGGCGAAGCCCGCCGTGCGGATCACCAGGGCCAGCAGCATGGTGCGCCGCAGACCGATCCGCTCGGCCAGGGCCGCTCCCACCACACCGCCCGAGAACTGCACGAACGACGCGACCGCCAGCACGATGCCGACCGCACCGAGCCCCATGCCCAGCCGTTCGTGCAGCAGCACCGACATGAAGGGCAGCACGGCGAAGCTGCCCAGGGGTATGAGGAACGATCCGGCGAGGAGGAAGTACTGAGGGCCCGTGAACTCGGTGAAGGGTGCGAGGCGCGAACGCGACCGGGGCCGCAGTGGTGTCGTCCCTGTCATTCCCGGTCGTCGTCGCCGTCGCCCGCGACAGTCGGCCGTACGCTCCCGGCAGCGCTGAGCGCCCTGTGCAGCGCCAACTCCGCGGTCTCGGCCTCGGTCAGCACGATTCCCGTGCAGCCGCGCTGATCGCTCAGGTGCTCCACGCGCCGCCCCGGGACGGCCGTGGGGTACCACTCGGGCGAGCCGGGGAACGCGGCCAGGCCGTCGAGGCCGGTCCAGCCGGTGAGGGTGCCGGGGTGGTCGGGGTAGACGAGCACGAAGGCCGTGGCCGGGCCGGAGGCGGGTCCGGCCGCCACCGCGTCCAGCAGGGCGGGGCGCCTGCCGAGGGCCGTGTCGACCATCGCGTCGTAGACGTTGGTGCCCAAGGCACGGCACAGGGCCTCGCCGACGAGCGCGCCGCCGATGCGGCGGTTGATCTCCACCAGTTCCGGGCCGTCCGCGGTGAGGACGAACTCCACGTGTGCGAAGCCGCTGTCGTGTCCCGCGGCGGCCAGCACGCGGCCCGCCCAGTCCTCGATGAGGCCGAGTTCGGGGAGGGGGAAGGCGACGGGGAAGGCCGCGGCCTCTTCGCGGACGGACGGCTCGGGCGACATCTGGCGGCTGAGGACACCGAGCAGCTTCGTCTCGCCCTCCCAGCCGAGGGTCTCCGCGCTGTAGACGGGTCCGGAGAAGAAACGCTCGGCGAACAGCTCCCCGTTGAAGGGGCGTTGGGACGACTCGGCGAGCGCGGTGCGGAGCTGCCGCTCGTCGCGCACCGGCCAGACGTTGCGGGAGGAGGTGCCCGCGGAGTCCTTCAGGACGGCGGGCAGGCCGACCTCGCGGAGGATCTCGTCGGCCGAGGAGACATCGGCGGGCACGGCCAGCGCACGGCTGCCGCTCAGGCCCCGCTCGTGGAGAAGGGCGCGCACCCGGCCCTTGTCGCGCAGGATCCGTACCGCGCTCGGATCCGGTCCGGGCAGACCGAACTTGGCGGCGAGGTCGGCGCCGGGCACGCTCCAGGTGTCGGTCGAGTTGATGAGCCCGCTCAGGTCGGGCAGCGCCGACAGGGCGGCCGCGCAGGCCCCGGCATCGGTGGTGTCGATGTCGACGATGTCGAGTGCCCCGGGGTCGAGGTGGGCGAGTTCGTGACGGTAGACGTCGCGGTCGCCGGTGAGCAGGCACAAGCGGTGCCCGGCGTTGTCCGCCGCCTCGACGAGGCGGGCAAGCCCGAAGGTGAGTGCTTCCAGTGCGGCGATGGTCACGGTGTCTGGTTCTCCCGGTCCGGTACGCCGAGCGGGCCGCTCGCGTGTGTGAGGGGTGAGTCTGTCGCCCGGCCGAGCCGGGCCTTCGCCGATGCGGGTGCGGATCCGGATGCGAGTGCGGGTGCGGATCCGGGTGCCGATGTCGGTGCGGCTGCCGCACCGCCGCGTCGTACGTCATACGTACGCCGGTTCCACTCCATCGCCGACCAGGGCGGAGTGAGGTCGGCGAGGCCGGTGATCCGGTGCGGTTTGAGGGTGCGCGGGTCGAGCGCCTCACGGTGGCGGGCGAAGACGCGGTCGGTGTAGCGGTGTCCGGTGTCGGCACCGATGACCAGATGGGTGCGGCCGGGCTCGCGGGCGGCCTCCCAGCCCGCGACGAGGTGGGCGGCGCCGGTGGACAGCCCCGCGAACACGGCGTGTTCGCGCAGCAGACCCACCGCACCGGCCATGGCGTGCCGGAAGTCGAGCCAGTGCAGGGTGTCGTAGAGGTCGTGGTGGACGTTGTCGAAGGGGATCGAGCTGCCGATCCCCGCGATGATCGCCTCCGGGTCGCTGAACCCCTCGCTGCCGAAGGTGACGCTGCCGAAGGGCTGCACGCCCAGCAGCCGGACGTCGCGGTCGCGCCCGCGCAGCGCCTGGACGAGGCCGCCGCTGGAGGACCCGGTCCCCACGGCCCCCACCACGGTCAGCGGTACGTCGGGCAGCGCGCGGTCGACGAGGGCGGCGAACTCCCGGTAGCCGGTGTAGTGGACGGCGTCGTGGTACTGCCGCATCCAGTGCATGCCGGGCCGCTCCGCCAGCAGCCGACGGACGCGCCGGACCCGGCCCTCCTGGTCGAGCCGCAGGTCCTCGGAGGGCGGCATCTGGTCCACGGTGGCGCCGAGCACCTCCAGTTGGGCGCGCATCGTCGCGTCGACGGTGGTGGAGGCGACGATGTGGCAGTGCAGTCCGTAGCGGTGGCAGGCCATGGCAAGGGCGAGTGCGTAGATGCCGCTCGAACTGTCGACGAGGGTCTGCCCCTGTTGCACCGTCCCCCGCTCCAGCAGGGTGCGGACCGCGCCGAGGGCGGCGTAGACCTTGAGGGTCTCGAAGCGGGCGAGCACGACGTTGTCGGACAGCCGGAGCAGGTCCGGGGCCTTTATCGCATCGGTGATGTGGTCGTGGACCGGGGCGATTTCGGGTACGGAGCCAGGTTCGGGGAGGCGCTCGTCAAGCGGCGCGGCGTCGGCGGCGTGCGCCGTGTGCGTGGGGGTCACGGTCGGCGTCACCGCCCGACCGAACGCAGGTAGCGGCCCAGGTCCTCGGCGCCCGTGACATTGCGCGGGCCGCTGACGACATCGCCGTACGACATGACGTGGAAGCGGTTGTTCTTCACCGCCGGTACGGACTTCAGGCTGGGCAGCTTCTTCAAATAGGCGATCTTTTCCTTCGCGGGCTGGTCCGCGTAGTCGACGATCACGATGACCTCGGGCTTGGCCTTGATGACCGGCTCCCAGCCCACCGTCGTCCATCCCTTGTCGAGGTCGCCGAAGACGTTGGTGCCCCCGGCCGCGGTGATGATGTCGTCCGGCGCGGCGTGCCGCCCCGCGGTGAACGGCTGGTCGGTGCCCGAGTCGTAGACGAAGACCTTGGCCGGGTCGCGGTCCGCCCTGTCGGGCCAGGTCTTCTTCAGCGCGGCGACCCGCTCCTTGAGGTCGCCGACGAGCTTGTCGGCCCGCTTCTCCACACCGAAGATCTTGCCCAGGTTGTCCAGGTCCGTGTAGAGCGCCTGGAGTGGTGACACGTCGACGTTCTTGTTGCCGTAGTCCCAGCAGGTCTCGGTGTGCAGATAGCTGTCGACGCCGACCTTGTCCAGCAGGGCCGGGGTAATGCCGCGTTCCTCGCTGAAGCCGGAGTTCCAGCCCGCGAGGACCCAGTCGGCCTCGGCGTCGACGACGATCTCCCGGGTGATGCGCTCGCTGCCGAGGCGGTCGACCTCGGAGTACTTCTTGCGCCAGGGCGAGCCCTTGATGGACGGGTCGCCGAGCTTGTTCATGACGTAGCCGCGCATGCGGTCGGCGAGGCCGAGGGCGAACATCTTCTCCGCGCCGCTCACGTCGTAGGCGACCGCGCGCTCGGGGCGGGTGTACGTGACGTCCTTGCCGCAGTTGGAGACGGTGACGGTACGGGTGTCGGACTTGCTGTCCGCCGCCGACTCGACCTCGGCGCCGCAGCCGGTGAGCAGGAGCCCGGTGGCCAGCACCCCGGCGGCGAGGGCTCGGGGGAACGGTGGTCTGGTCACGAGTGGGGTCCTTCCGGGGAAGCTTCTGCGGGGGACGGGCTGTCGACGGTGGCCGGGGCGAGGTCGTAGAGGAGTTGGGGGATGCCGGTGCGCGGGTGCGGTACGACGACGGCGTCGACGCCGAACACCTTGCGGACCAGCTCGGGGGTCAGGACCTCGGCCGGATCACCGGCGGCGACCAGGCAGCCCGCGCCGAGCACGGCGATGCGGTCGCAGACCTGTGCCGCCAGGTTGAGGTCGTGCAGGGCCGTGAACACGGTCAGCCCCGAGCCGCGCAGGAAGGACAGCAGCTCCACCTGGTGGCGTACGTCGAGGTGGTTGGTGGGTTCGTCGAGGACCAGGAGACGGGGCTCCTGGGCGAGGGCACGCGCGACGAGCACGCGCTGCCGCTCTCCGCCGGAGAGGCTCAGCACGCTGCGGTCCGCGAGGTGCGACACGTCGAGACGGTCCATCGCCTCCTCGCAGAGCTCCCGTTCGTGGGCGGTGAGCGGGTGGTTGCCCTGCGCGTGCGGGGCGCGTCCCAGGGCGACGACTTCCTCGACGGTGAAGTCCAGTTCGGTGTGGCTCTCCTGGGTCAGGGCGGCCACGGAGCGGGCGCTGTCGCGCAGTTTCAGCGCCGTCAGGTCGGTGCCGTCCAGCAGCACGGCCCCTGACGTCGGCTTCAGCGCCCGGTAGACGCAGCGCAGCGCGGTCGACTTGCCGCTGCCGTTGGGGCCGACGAGCCCGACGATCGAACCGGCGGCCACATCGATGTTCAGCCGGTCGACGAGGGCGCGCCCGGCCGCCTCGACCGTCAGGTCACGGAGGGAGAGGACCATTTACCGGCCTCCGAAGAGATAGCCGCGGCGGCGCATCAGGACGACGAACACCGGCACCCCGATCAGCGCGGTGATGACCCCGAGCGGCAGTTCCTCGGGCGCGAAGGCGGTACGGGCCACGAGGTCGACCCACACCATGAAGACGGCTCCGGCGAGCGGCGCGACCGCGAGGACCCGTCGGTGCGTGGAGCCGACCCAGATCCGCACCACGTGCGGCAGCACGAGACCGACGAAGCCGATCGCGCCGCTGACCGCGACGATCAGCCCGGTGACGGCCGCGGTGAGCACGAACAGTCCGCGTCGCAGCGCGTCCGCGTCCACGCCCAGGCTTGCGGCGGTCTCGTCGCCGAGCGACAGCACGTCGAGGGACCGGCTCTGCCGCAGCAGTACGACGATCGCGACCAGCACCGCCGCCGTCACCAGGGGCAGGGACTCCCAGGTCGCCGAGCCGAGGCTGCCGAGCAGCCAGAACAGCACGGTCCGCGCGGCCTGCCCGTTCGGCGCGAGGAAGACCAGCACACTCATGAGCGCCTGGAAACCGTACGCGAGCGCCACCCCGGTCAGCACGAGCCGCAGCGGCGTCAGCCCCAGCGGTCCGCGCGCGGCCAGATACACCAGCACGGTCGCGCCGAGGGCGCCGAGGAACGCGGCGGCCGACAGGGCGTACACCCCGAGACCGGCGAAGATCCCGAACACGACGACCGCGGTCGCGCCCACGGAGGCGCCGGACGAGATGCCGAGCACGAACGGATCCGCGAGCGCGTTGCGCACCAGCGCCTGGATGGCGACGCCCACGACGGAGAGCCCGGCTCCCACGACCGCGGCCAGCAGGACCCGCGGGGTGCGCACGTGCCAGACGATGGCGTACCCCGTGGCGTCCTCCGCGCCGATGGTGCCGCCGGTGAGGGCCGCGGTGAGGAAGTGCACGACGTCGCCGAGGGGTACGACGGTCGGTCCCAGCGCGATGCCCGCAAGGACGGAGAGCACGAGGGTCACGGAGAGCGCCACCAGCGTGGTCAGCAGCCGCCCGCGGCCCGTGGGACGCTCTCCCTCGGCCCCTTGCCCGGGTTCGCCGCGCGAGCGGGCGGCGCGACGCGTGGGCGGCGTCGCGGATGCGGCCTCGGTCATGAAGTCCCCTCGTTCGCCTGCACGTCGACGTGCGGGCCGTGCCCAGTGCCGCCCAAGGGGAGTTCCGGACGGGTGCCGCTCACGATCAGCCGCTTCGAGTGGTTGTCGTACGGGCCGCCGTCGAAGTCCCCGTAACAGCGCACGTCGGTGAAACCGGCTGCCTCGAAGAGCGCGCGCAGCTCGGCCGCGCTGTAGAGGAAGGAGGTGATCGACGCCTCGCGCGCCTCGCCGTCCCGCACCAGCGTCCAGTCGGTGCGCAGCCGGGTCCAGCTGTCCAGGACGGTGTCGCGCTGCAGCACGTACGCGCCGCCGTCGAGCTCGACGACCTGGGGGCGCCCGATCCAGCCCGCGAGAACCTCCTTGCCCATCACGTCGATGAGCAGTCGTCCGCCCGGCATGAGCGAGTCGTGGGCGTTGCGCAGCACGCGCTCGTTGTCCCGCGGGTCGTCGAAGTAGCCGAACGAGGTGAAGAGGTTGAGCACCACGTCGTACGTCTCCGGCTCGACGTGGGTCAGCATGTCCCCCCGCACCAGCCGGACGTCCACCCCGGCCGCCTCGCACGCGGCGTCGGCCCGCTTCAGCATGGCCGGGCTGAGGTCGACCCCGGTCACCGCGCAGCCGCCGCGGGCCAGCGGCACGAGGTACAGGGCGGGCCCGCAGCACAGGTCGAGGACCCGGCTCCCGGCCGGAAAGCGGAGCAGCGACGACTCGGCGACCAGGCTCTCGACCTCCGTGCGCCTGCGCTCGGAGAACATGGTCTCGGCGAAGTCCGACCAGAATTCGTCGTCCTCGTACCAGTTCATGCGGCTGCTACCTCGTTCCGGTGCGTGCTGCGCGGGGCTGCGCAGGGGGCTCTGGTGCAGTGGTCGGACGGAGATCCGTTCTGGTTCCCGGCCGGTTGCGGCCATGTCCGGATGTGACAGGGAGTCGTCATTGCGGACATCGGACGGGGCGGTGAGGATGGGGACATGCCCCTCACACACCGGGTGGTCATCGCGGTCTTCCCCGATGTCGACCTCCTCGACGTCGCCGGCCCCGCCGAGGTCTTCGCGCTGGCCAACCGCGAGACGGCGGACCGCGCGGGCTACGAGGTCCGGCTTGCGGGGCCCACCGCCGGTGCGGTCCGGACGTCGGCGGGTGTCCGGCTCCTCGCGGACGTCTCCTTCGACGAGGTCGGCGCGGACGTGGACACCCTGCTGGTGCCGGGCGCGGTCGACATGGCCGACGAAGGGCCGGTGGCGCGTGTCGATCCCGCCGTGGTGGCGTGGGTGAAGGAGACGGCCCCGCACACCCGGCGCGTGGCGTCGGTGTGCGTGGGCGCGCATGTGCTGGCCGCGGCGGGGCTGCTGGACGGGAAGACGGCGACCACCCACTGGTCGACCGCTGCCCAGCTCGCCGCCGACCATCCGGCGGTCACGGTCGACCCCGACCCGATCTTCGTCCGCACCGACCGGGGGCGGCTGTGGACCGGGGCCGGGATCAGCGCCTGCCTGGATCTCGCGCTGGCCCTGGTCGCCGAGGACCAGGGCGAGCAGACCGCGCTGACCGTGGCCAGGCAGCTGGTTCTCTATCTGAAGAGGCAGGGCGGCCAGAGTCAGTTCTCGGTACCGCTGAGCCGCTCGGCCACCACTCGTCGTGACATCGACGAGCTATGTCTGTGGATCACTGACCACCTCGACGCCGATCTGTCCACGGTGGCCCTGGCCGCCCGGATGTGTCTGAGCGAGCGGCACTTCTCGCGTGTCTTCACGCAGGAGACGGGCACGAGCCCGGCGTCCTACGTGGAGGCCGCGCGCATCGAGGTCGCCCGTCGCCTCCTGGAGGCCACCGATCATCCGCTCGACCGGGTCGCGGCAGCGGCCGGACTCGGCTCGGTGGAGACCCTGCACCGGGCGTTCCGGCGCAGGCTCGCCACCACACCGGTGGCATACCGCCGCCGCTTCCGCACGCAGGCCGACTGACCTCGTGATGGATGCCTCGCCATACCCAACTGCACGATGAAAGAGACCTGATGAGCTCGGACAACCCGTCCAAGGCCCTGCGCGACGTCTTCGGCCTGGACAACCGGCCGCCCCGGATCGCCGACTCCGCCCTCGTCCTGATCGACTATCAGAACACCTACAGCACCGGCGTCATGGAGCTGCAGGGAGCCAAGGAGGCGCTCGCGGCGGGCGCCCGGCTGCTGGCGCGTGCCCGCGCCGCGGGGATTCCGGTCGTCCACGTCATCAACGACGGCGGCGACGGCACGCCGTACGACATCCGCGCCCACATCGGTTCGATCAGCGACGAGGTCGCCCCGCGGGACGGTGAGCCGGTGGTCGTGAAGACGTTCGCCGACTCCTTCCAGGCCACCGACCTGGAGAAGACCCTGACCGAGCTGGGCTTCGGCCCCGGAAGCGACAAGGACCTCGTCCTCGCGGGCTTCATGACGCACATGTGCGTCACCTTCACCGCGCAGGGCGCCGTGAACCACGGCTACCGGCCGACCGTCGTCGCCGAGGCCACGGCCACGCGGACGCTCACCGCGCCGGACGGCTCGGTCGTGCCTGCAAAGACGCTGCAGGCCGCCGCGCTGACCACCATCACGGACCGGTTCGGCCCCGTGGTGCGCACCGTCGACGGCCTGCCCGACTGACCGGCGCCGCCTCGCTGCCGACCATCCCGCCCGGCCCTCAGCCCAGCGTCGTCAAGAAGGTGTCGCACGCCTTCGCACAACGACGGCACGCCTCCGCACAGCGGGCCGAGGCGGGGTGCGGGTCGCACAAGGAGGCGCACTGGAGACAGACGGCGCGGCACCACTCGACCTGCATCCGGACCCGCTGCTCGTCCTGGTCGCTCTGTTCGGCGAGGACGCGGGAGGTCGCGTCGCAGACGTCCGCGCAGGCGGTGTTGAGGCGGGCCACGCCGCCGGGCTCGGCCGGGCCCGGGCGCATCGCACAGACGCGTACGCACTCGTCGCAGGCCTGAGCGCACGCGAAGCGGTCCTCCAAGTAGCGGACGAGATCCTGCTGGTTGAGTTCCTCCGGCCCCCTCTCCAACGGGGTGGCGGACGCGGTCGTGGTCGTGTCGTACGCGGTTCTCACGGGGCCCTCCCTTCGGATCCCGGACGGGTAGCCGGGGCGGGGCGGGCCAAACCGGTCGCCCGCGCCGTCCTCGCTGACGGCTCGCACCGAGGTAGAACGAGCGGCATGACGACTCACTCCGGAAGCCGTGCCGTGCCGACCTCGGAGATCGGTGACCGTCATCCGCTGTCACTGGTCCTCGTCACCCTCACCGCCGTCAGCGGCCTCGTCGACGCCATCTGCTACCTCGGTCTGGGCCGTGTCTTCACGGCCAACATGACCGGAAACGTCGTCGTCATCGGCTTCGCGCTGGCGGGGGCGCCGGGGTTCTCCGTGACCGGCTCGCTCGTGTCGCTCTCGGCCTTCCTGGTCGGTGCCGTCGCGGCGGGCAGGCTCGCGGGCGCCTTCCGCGACCGGCACCGTGTGCCGTGGGTCCGCACCGCGGTGTGGATCGAGGCCGCGCTCCTCGGCATCGCCACCGCCGTCGCGTTCGCGTCGGGGGGCGAGCCGCCCTACCCGGTGATCGTCCTGGTGGCCCTCGCGATGGGGATGCGCAACGGCACCGTGGGCAGACTGGCGGTGCCCGCCATGGCCACGACGGTCCTCACCGGCACCCTGGCGGCGCTGGCCGCCGATTCACGCATCGCGGGCGGCACCGACCGGCGCGCCGTCCGCCGGGTCGTCGCCGTGACCGCGATGACCGCGGGCGCGATCCTGGGCGCGTGGCTCGTCCTCCACCACGGGATCGGCTGGCCCCTGCTGCTGAGCACGCTGACCGTCGCCGCGACGGCCGTCGCCTACCGCGAACACGACTGAAGAGGACCGGGATACGCAGGTGGGCCCCGCCGCGACGGGGGAGACACGGCGGGGCCCACCCATCGAGTGCCCGCTGAGAAGACCCTCACACCCACGTGTCGTATCGACTTTCGAGCGCGACGGCCGACGCCCCGCGCCGGGCCCCCGTCACCGGGGCGTCGCGTCCACCCGTGGCAAGTTCACGCCCACGCACCCCTCCAGGCGTCCCGACCGCACGACCTCACTCGCACACACGTACCCCCGTCGGGTCAGAAAGCCCCTGGGAACCCGTACTTGCAAAACCTTTCTGGCCACAATTCAGACGAATGCGGGTCGCCCTTCCCGCACGCCTCTTGGCTCATTGACGCTGTTGTGCTGCGGGAGTAGGAAACCAGTAACATCCCGGGCCCATCCGGCGGTGGTCAATATAAGGGGGTAGCCCATGGCCATCGATCAGAAACAGCTGCTCCAAGGAATTTACGACGCGATCTTCGACGCGCTCACCACCACTCCTTCCGGAATCGGTGGCGGGCAGCCCATTTTGCGGCGGGCACAGACTTACATGTCGCTGCAACTACCCGGAAATCCCGTGGACGCGGCGCAGTTCGCGAACCCGTGGTCCCCGAACAATCCGACCGGTTCCGTCGCGGCAAGCGAGAACTTCGCGACCCTGGTGGACCCCGTCCCCCTGCTGACACCGGCCTACGCGGTCGGCGGCGTCAGCACCGACAACGTCTACGGCGAGATCGTCCGCGCGAACGTGAATCCGCCACCCGCGGACCCCGAAGGGCAGAAGGCGTACGAGAAGGCGTTCAATCTGCTGTTCGTGGACGGCCAGGACTTCGACCAGGACGGTCTTCCCGTCACGGTGAAAGTCGACTCTCCGCTGTATCGCAACTACAAGAACAAGTTCCAGCTGTACACCGCGGCCCTGCTCAGCTACACGACGAACTTCCTCCAGTACGACCTGAGCAAACCCGAGGACCAGCGGAAGTGGGCCATCCTGGCGCCGGTGCTGAGGGCGCCCGTGGACCTCGCCTATCAGGACCTTCAGGCGGCCAGCCCCGGTGTGGTGGAGAGCGCCCTCGCCACCCTCGGGCAGTTCCAGCAGTCGAGCCTCGCGGGAATCTTCTCCCGCGCCCGGCAGACGTATCTGCAGACCAGGCGCGGCAGCCTCGTCGACGCCAACATCTTCTGGCACCTGTGCGAGGCGTTCCCCGGCAACTGGTTCGCCGAATCAGGAGCCGCGAACTTCACGGCATTGACGCTGACGTCCAACCGGCTCCGCATCAACGAGGAGTCGCGATTCTCCCGCTATGGCGCGGGCGGCGGGATCAATCTCGGTCTGTGGCGGGTCGGTGCCGCCGGATCCACGGAAAGGACGCAGTACAGCCTCCACACCGAGACATCGAACATGAACATCTCCTTCCGTTTCGGCCGGATCGAAATACGCCGCCGCTGGCTGGACTCATCACTGACGTCCTTGCGCGGCTGGAGCACGGCAGGCCGTCGGCCGGGCGACTATTCGACCGGCGAGATCAGCGACAAGAACGAGGGAATCTTCTCCCTGCTGCCGACCTCCTTCATCGTGGCCAGGGACATCAAGATAAGCGCCGACTGGGGAACCACGGACCTGCAGCGGGCCACACAGGCCACGTCGATACGCAGCAGCGTCGGAATAGGCCCCTTCTCCCTTTCGGGCAGTTACCAGAACAGCTCGTCGACCCGTCGATTCGCGTCGTCCTTCGACGGCACGACACTCACGGTCCCCGGCATGCAGATCGTCGCCTGGCTGAGCAGTCTGGTGCCCTACTCGCCGCCGACCGACGGTCCGCCTTCGGCCAGGGCGGAGCAGCTGGCCCTGGCGGCGGCCCGACAGCCGACGCGCACCAACGTGTATGCCATTCCGTGGCTGGAGCGCACGGGCAGTGGAGACGGCGAAGCCACCACCGGCCAGGGCGCATCGCCCGCTTCGGGCACCGAAAGCGTGCGGGAAGACGCAACCGAGGCAGCAGGTGCCATGGCCGCGCCCGCCCCCGACGCTCCCGACAGTCAGTTCATCTCGGCGGAATCATGAGCACCGCCGCCACTCCATAGTGACCCGCGCACACTGACCGCAAGGCCACGGCGGCCTTGCGGTCAGCTCTGCTCGCCTCAGGTCGCGTGCTCACCGGACCGCTGCCTGATCGTCTGCACGATCGCGGAGAAGTCGCGGTCAGCCCCTCCCTCCTTGGCGAACTCCGCGTACAGTTCGGCGGCGCGCAGGCCGAGTGCGGCGTCCACGCCCGTCGCGCGCGCCGCCCCGGCGGCCAGGCCGAGGTCCTTCGCCATGAGGGCGGCGGCGAAGCCCGGCCGGTAGTCACGGTTGGCCGGGCTCGCGGGGACCGGCCCCGGCACCGGGCAGTTGGAAGTGAGCGCCCAGCACTGGCCGGAGGCGGTCGAGGCCACGTCGAAGAGCGCCTGCGGGGTCAACCCCAGGCTCTCGCCGAGTACGAAGGCCTCGCTGACGGCGACCATCGAGATGCCGAGGATCATGTTGTTGCAGATCTTCGCCGCCTGCCCGGCACCGGCGTCCCCGCAGTGCACGGCGCGCTTTCCCATCGCCGCCAGCAAGGGCTCCACCTCGGTGAACTCCCCCGTGCCGCCGCCCGCCATGAAGGTCAGCGTGGCGGCCTCGGCCCCGACCACCCCGCCGGAGACCGGCGCGTCGAGGGCGCGGTGGCCCGTGGCGGCCGCGGCCTCGTGCGCGGCGCGGGCGTCCGCGACGTCAATGGTGGAGCAGTCGACGAACAGCGTGCCCGGCGCGGCCGCGGCGAGCAGTCCCTCGTCCTGGTAGAGGGCGAGGACGTGCCGCCCGGCCGGAAGCATGGTGATCACCACGTCGGCGTCCGGCACCGCCTCGACGGCCGAGGCGGCGGGCACGACTCCCCTCGCCGCCGCGGCGGCGAGGGCGTCGGCCGACAGGTCGTGTCCGACGACGCGGTGCCCCGCCGCGACCAGGTTCGCGGCCATCGGCCCGCCCATGTTGCCGAGGCCGATGAAGGCGATGGTCCTCGCCTCCGGCGCCCCTGCGCCCGCGGTCCCGCTCACCACGCCACCTCCTGTGTCACGGCGCCGCCGTCCAGGGCGAGTCCCCCGTCTCCGGGCGGCGCGAAGAAACGTACGACGTCGTCCGTGCCCACCTCGGCGAGCGTGCCGGGGTTCCAGCGCGGCGAGCGGTCCTTGTCGATGACCTGGGCGCGGATGCCCTCCGCCAGGTCGGGCGAGGTAAGGGCAGCGGACGACACGCGGTAGTCCTGGCCCAACACCGCTTCGAGCGAGCCGAGTTCACGCGCCCGCCGCAGCGCCTCCAGCGTCACCTTGAGGGCCGTGGGCGACCGGCCGAGCAGTGTCTCGGCGGCCTCCTTCGCCGCGCGCGAACCGTCCGCCTGCAGACGGTCGACGATCTCCTCGACCGTTGCGGCGGCATAGCAGTGGTCGATCCACTCCCGCTCGTCCGCGAGTCGGCCGGGCGGCGCGTCCTCGACGTACCGCGCGAGGACCTCTCGTACCGGCGCATCGGCGAGGCCGGCGAGCAGACCGGGCAGGGACGACGACGGTACGAAGTGGTCGGCGAGGCCGCACCTGAGCGCGTCGCCCGCCGCCACCTGCGCCCCGGTGAGGGCGAGATGGGCGCCGAGGCCGCCGGGCGCGAGGCCAAGCAGGTAGGTGCCGCCGACGTCGGGCACGAAGCCGATGCCGGTCTCGGGCATCGCCACCCGGGAGCGTTCCGTGACCACGCGCACGCCCGCATGCGCCGAGATGCCGACACCGCCGCCCATCACGATGCCGTCCATGACGGCGACGAACGGCTTGGGATAGCGCGCGATGCGGGCATCGAGGCGGTACTCGTCGCGCCAGAACTCCCGCGTCGCCGCGCCGTCGCCCGCCGTGACGTCCTGGTGGATGGAACGGATGTCGCCGCCCGCGCACAGGCCCCGCTCCCCCGCACCCGTGAGGACGACGCTCTCGATGGCGGGGTCCTGTTCCCAGGCGGTCAGCGCCTCGTCGATGCGGAGCACCATGGCGTGGGTGAGGGCATTGAGGGCCTTGGGGCGGTTGAGGACCAGCTGGCCCGCGCGGCCCTCGACGCGCAGCAGCACGGAGTCGACGGCGTCCTCCGCCGCCGTCATCGGACGGCCTCGGTCAGTCCGCGGGCCACGATCAGGCGCATGATCTCGTTGGTTCCTTCCAGGATCTGGTGGACCCGCAGGTCCCGGACGATCTTTTCGATGCCGTACTCGCTCAAGTAGCCGTATCCGCCGTGCAGTTGGAGTGCCCGGTCGGCCACGGAGTAGCCGGTGTCGGTGGCGAAGCGCTTGGCCATGGCGCACAGCTGCGGGGCGCGCGGGTCGTCCCGGTCGAGCGCGTCGGCGGCCTGGCGCACCAGGGCGCGGGCGGCGGACAGCTCGGTGGCCATGTCGGCGAGCCGGAACCGCAGCGCCTGTGCGTCCAGGAGGGACGCGCCGAACGCCTCACGGTCGGCGAGGTAGGCCACGCTGCGGTGCAGTGCGCTCTGGGCGCCGCCCAGGGAGCAGGCCGCGATGCCGAGCCGTCCGCCGTTGAGGCCGGTCATGGCGATGCGGAAGCCCGCTCCCTCGTCCCCGAGGCGGCGGTCGGCCGGTATGCGCACGCCGTCGAGGAGCACTTGGCGGGTGGGCTGGGCGTTCCAGCCCATCTTCCGTTCGTCGGGGCCGAAGGTGAGGCCGGAGTCGTCCCGTTCGACGACGAACGCGGAGATGCCGCCGGGCCCTTCCTCGCCGGTGCGCGCCATGACGACGTACACGTTCGAGGTGCCCGCTCCGGAGATGAACTGCTTGACGCCGGTCAGGACGTACGCGTCACCGTCGCGTTCGGCGCGGGTCGTCAGGGCCGCGGCGTCCGATCCTGCGCCCGGCTCGGTGAGGCAGTAGCTGCCCAGTGACGCGGCGCTGCACAGGTCCGGCAGCCAGCGGGCGCGCTGGTGCTCGTCGCCGTACCGGTCGATCATCCAGGCGACCATGTTGTGGATGGAGAGGTATCCGGCGATGGAGGGGCAGCCGGTGGCGAGGGCCTCGAAGACGAGGGTCCCGTCGGTGCGACTCAGGCCCGAACCGCCGTGCTCCTCGCGTACGTAGACACCGCCGAGGCCCAGTTCGGCGGCCTTGCGGAGCACGTCCACGGGGAAGTGCTTGTCGCGGTCCCATGCGACGGCGTGCGGTGCGAGGTGTTCCTCGGCGAAGTCGAGCGTCACCTCGGCCAGTGCGAGCTGGTCCTTGGTGAGGGCCGTGGCCATCGTGGTCATCGCCGTCATCCCATCGTCGGGATGGTGAAGTTCGCGCCTTCCCTGGCTCCGGAGGGCCAGCGCGAGGTGACGGTCTTGGTGCGGGTGTAGAAGCGGACGGCGTCGGGGCCGTGCTGGTTCAGGTCGCCGAAGCCGGACCGCTTCCAGCCGCCGAAGGTGTGGTACGCCACCGGGACGGGGATCGGCACGTTGACGCCGACCATGCCCGCGCCGACGCGGCGGGTGAAGTCGCGGGCGGTGTCGCCGTCCCTGGTGAAGATCGCGACGCCGTTGCCGTAGGGGTGTTCGCTGGGCAGGCGCAGGGCTGCCTCGTAGTCCGCGGCGCGGGCCACGCACAGCACCGGGCCGAAGATCTCCTCGCGGTAGATCCGCATGCGCGGCGAGACGCGGTCGAAGAGGGTGGCTCCGGCGAAGAAGCCGTTCTCGTGTCCGGGCAGGGTGAAGTCGCGTCCGTCCACGACGAGTTCGGCGCCTTCGTTGACGCCGATGTCCACGTAGCGGCGGACCCGGTCGAGGGCGTCCCGGCTCACCAGCGGCCCGAAGTCGGCCTCCGGGTCGTCGGACCGTCCGATGCGCAGCTCGGCGACGCGTTCCTTGAGCCGGGTGACAAGCGCGTCGGCGGTCTCCTCGCCGACGGGGACGGCGACCGCGATGGCCATGCAGCGCTCCCCCGCCGAGCCGTACCCGGCGCCGATGAGGGCGTCCACGGCCTGGTCGAGGTCGGCGTCCGGCATCACAATCATGTGGTTCTTGGCGCCGCCGAAGCACTGGGCGCGCTTGCCGTGCGCGGCGGCGGTGGCGTAGATGTGCGCGGCGATCTGGGTGGACCCGACGAAGCCGAGCGCCTGGACGCGCGAGTCCTCCAGGAGGGTGTCCACCGCCTCCTTGCCGCCGTTGACGACGTTCAGGACACCGGGCGGCAGGCCCGCCTCCAGGAACAGCTCGGCGAGCCGGAGCGGCACGGAGGGCGCGCGTTCGGACGGCTTGAGGATGAAGGAGTTGCCGCAGGCCAGCGCAGGGGCCGCCTTCCACAGCGGGATCATCGCGGGGAAGTTGAACGGGGTGATGCCCGCGGTGACGCCGAGCGGTACCCGCAGGGAGTGCACGTCGATGCCGGTGCCTGCGTTGTCGGTGAACTCCCCCTTCTGCAGGTGCGGGATGCCCGCGGCGAACTCCACCACCTCAAGACCGCGTTGCAGGTCGCCGTGGGCGTCGGCGACGGTCTTCCCGTGCTCGCCGGAGAGCGTCCGGGCCAGCGACTCCCGCTCCCCTTCGACGAGTTGCAGGAACCGCAGCATCACGCGGGCGCGCCGCTGCGGATTCCACTCGCCCCATTCGCGCTGGGCGGACTCGGCATCGGCGATCGCCGCGGTCGTTTCCGCCCGCCCGGCGAGCGGCACCTGGGCTTGTACGGAGCCGGAGTTGGGGTCGTACACGTCGGCGAAGAGCCCCGACGTCCCGGGGACGTGCTTGCCGCCGATGAAATGTGTCAGTTCACGGACCATGAGAGCCTGCTCTCGTCAGGTGAGTCCGGGGATGGCACGGCAGGCCGACGGCGCCACCGGGTGAGGTGGGCGGGCGGTTCTGTCGTGGGACGCGAAGGCCTAAGAGCCGTCGTGGAGTCGAGCGCCGGCCGGGGCCGTCGCTCGCTTCGCCGGTTCACCTGGGTCGTGGGTACGGACCGGTGCCATGCGTGTCTGCTCCATCCTCGTGGACAACACGGAACACCCCACGGCCGGTATCCTGACTCCCGGATCAGCGCGCGCTCTCCCGCCTTCCCGACGGAACTTCTCCGTCAGTGGCGTATCGCTCGGCGAGAACGCACTCCCCGGTCACAGTGGCGGGACCGCGCCGGATTCACACCGGCTTCCCTGCACCGCGGGCTATGGTCACGAAGATATAGTTGGACGTCCTAGTAAGTCCACCCCCACCTTTCGGCGACGGCGGCGGTTTCGTCGCGAAGGCGGCCTGCGCGACGCTCACTGACCGCCCTTCAGCTTGATGATCTTCCCGTTCTCGTCGAGCGTGTGATCGCTCCAGTACGTGTCCCACTTGTCCCCGACGTGCTCGGGGACCTTCCCCTCCGGGTAGCGGGCATAGCCCTTCGGCGGCTCTTCCCCGTCGGGCTGGCATGCGGACCCGCTGCTGCCCACCCGCAGAACGGGATACTCGCCGCCACCGCAGGTCGCGTCCTCCATGGAACAGCCGGTCAGCGCCGCGGCCGCCGCCGCTCCCGCCAGCGCGAGCCCCACGAGGGATCGCGCCGACCGGCCACCGGAGACGCGGGACGCCGGGCGAACTCGGATGCTGCTGAGCACAGTTCTTTCCTCTCATCGACCTGTGCGTCCAGCTTGCGCGAGCGGTGGGGTGCGGATCATGAGTACGAGTACTCAGACGGCCTGTGCGCCCTACTTGATCACACCCGTCGACCACTGCTCGTCGTTTACTGCTCGCCGTTTACTGCTCGTCGTCTGCGGTGAGCCGTTCGGTGATCGCCGTCGTGACCGTCTCGTACAACTCGGCGGACGTGAAGCCGAGACTGCGCAGGAGGTGCTCGGTCCCGATGGAGTCGTGCTTCTGCGTCCTGGCGGCCTCCTGGGCCAGCACGATCCCGTGCCGGTTCAGCTCGGTCCATAGAGTGCGGCGATCTCGGCGGCGCGGTCGTGCAGGGAGGTGCGCAGCCACTGCGGGGCCAGGACTTCCGCGAGCGTGGAGAGCTGCCAGAGGGCCCAGGTGGCGTGCCGGGCATCCTGGAAGACCACGCTCAGCCGCAACCAGCCGTCCGCGTCGGCTCCCCTGTCTGCTTCGGCTCCCCTATGTGCCTCGGCTTCTTCGTCTCCTTCGTCGAAGACCGCCAGCGCGGTGCCCACCAGGTCCTTCCGTCCCGCCGGGTCCACCCGTACCCGCACGGTGACTTGGTCGCCGCCGCCGTTCCGGAACCGTGTGTTGCGCTCCTGCCAGGCCCGGTCCAGGTCGACCGCGGCCGGTCGCTGCGCGGGTTCACCGAGCGCCTCGGCACCCAGCACCCGGGACAGCCGGTAGGTGCGGTCGGCGCCGGCGCGCGTGGCCAGCAAATAGCCCTGGTTGCGGACGGTGACCAGGCCGATCGGGTCCACCGTGCGCCATTCCGGGGGCCGCCCCGGAGGCGCGTAGTGGATGCGCAGCTTCTGTCCGGCGAGGACCGCGCGCCGGACCTGCGCCACAGTCGCGTCGGGCACCTCCTCGGCTTCCACGCGCCGCGCGAGGAGGTCCAGCTCCGGGTCGATGAGCAGTCGCTGGGCCGCCCCTGCCGCAGTGCCGCGGAGGTCTTCGGGCAGCGCGTCGAACACCTTGAGCATGGCCGAGGCGAGCGCCGAGCCGAGGCCGAACAACTGCGCGCCGCGGCGTGATCCGGCGACCAGCAGGGCGAGCGCCTCGTCGTGGTTCAGTCCGGTCAGCGCCGTCTGGAAATCGGGCAGCAACGAGAAGCCGCCGTGTCGGCCGCGTTCCGCGTAGACCGGCACGCCCGCTGCGGACAGCGCCTCGATGTCGCGAAGCACCGTGCGGGTGGACACCTCCAGCTCGCGGGCCAGCGTGTCCGCAGTCATCCGACCGCGCTGACGCAGAAGCAGCACCAAGGAAACCAACCGGTCGGCGCGCATGCGAAAACACTAGCGAAATACATGACTGGAGATGTCATGTATTGCTGGAAGGCTCCTTCACACGACGTCAGAGCGCGGCGGCTGCCGGGCCGATGGACGTACGTACCGTCAGCGAACCCACTGAACCGAACGGAGCCAAAGCGGCGATGGAACGAATTGCAGTCAACCCGGTGTCCTGGTCGACAGAGCTGGGCTTCAACCAGGGTGAGGTCGTGTCCGGGCACACGCGCACCTTGTACATCTCGGGGCAGACCGCGATGAGCAGCGAAGGCAAGCCCCAGCACGACGGTGACATGGCGGCGCAGCTGGCGCTGAGCATCGACAACGTCAAGGCCGTGCTCGCCGAGGCCGACATGTCCCTCTCGGATCTCGTCCGGCTCAACGTCTACACGACCGAAGTCGACCTGCTCTTCCAGCACTACGGCGTGCTGGCCGGGCAGTTGGGCGCCGCAGGGGTCGCGCCGACCACCACGATGCTCGGGGTGACGCGGCTGGCGATACCCGGCCAGCTGGTCGAGCTGGAGGGCACGGCCGTCGCGTGAGGTGACCTCCGCACGCGGTAAGCGCCTTACTGAGGCAGGGAGTTGCATGCGGCCCCTGCCTCAGTACAAGGACTCCCTCCCTCAGGAGAGCGTGCCGACCACGTCGCGCACCTGACCGGCGACGGACTCCGGCAGCGGCGCGTAGTTGAGGCGGGACAGATCCTTCTGCCCCACCTTGCTCGCGGTGTAGGTCAGGAACGACTTGAGCCCGGGCAGGGTCGCCTTCTGGTTCCCCCTGTCGCAGACGATCTCGTAGGTGACCTGGACGATCGGATACGCGCCCGGGGTCGATGCGTCGTAACGGAACTTCAGCTTCATGTCGCTGCCCGTCCCCGCGACCCGGGCGGCGGCGATGCCTGCCGACGCCGTGGCGGGAGTCGGTGCGACCGGGGCGGGCGCGCCCGTGTCGATGGTCACGGTCTTGATCTGGCGGGCCCGCGCGAAGGACAGCTCGAAGTACCCGATCGCTCCGACTCCGGAGGTCACTTCCGAGGCGACGCCGCTGGACCCGCTCGCGGACGCACCGCCGGTCCCCTGCCAGGCCTTGGCCAGCGGGTGGGTCCAGACCTCGGGGGCCGCGCCCGCCAGATAGGCCTGAAAGTTCTGCGTGGTGCCGGAGTCGTCCGACCTGTGCACGGGGCGGACGGGCATGGACGGCAGGTCGGCGCCGGGGTTGAGCCGCCGGATCTCCGGGTCGTCCCAATCCGTGATCTTCCGATCGAAGATCTTGGCGAGGGTCTCGGCGTCCAGCGTCAGGTCCTCGACGCCCGGCACGTCGTAGCCGATCGCGATGGGGCCGCCGACCATGGGCAGGTCTATGGCCCGCCCGCCCCGGCAGACGGCCTTCGAGCGCTCGACCTCATCGGGCTTGAGCGCGCTGTCGGAACCGCCGAACGCGGTCGCACCCCGCAGGAACTGCGCGCCGCCCGCCCCGGACCCGATCGGGTTGTACGCGATCCGCACTCCCGGGCAGGCGCTTTGGTAATGCTTGATCCAGTACTGCATCGCGTTCTGCTGCGCGCTGGACCCGGTCCCCTGGACCTTGCCCGCGTCGGCGCAGTCGATCCCGGCGACGGAAGCGGCATCGACGGACGACCGCGCGTCCCCGCCCCCGTCCCCGTCGTCACCTATCCCCGCGACACCGCATCCAGTCAGTGCCAGCGACAGCAGAGCCGTGAAGGAGACGACCGCGCCGCGTGCTCCCCCTGATTGGTGGTGCGTACGTCCTGGACGTGGGTGTTGCAACGTTGTCCCCTCGGGGTACCGCGAAGTGGAACTCGACCGGACCTCAGATGCTGGCCCATCCACGACGTCGGCGGGTAACACCGGGGCGAACATCGGACGACTTCCTGCTGTACGGAGGTGGAGTGGCGGATCATGGAATCCATGGTCAGTCCGACGCCCACCGGCGCCACGCCGTGCTCACCCCTCCGCTGCCAAGTCCTCTGTGTCGACCACGCCCAGGACGTCCCCGGCGCGAAGGCGGTCCACGGCCGCTACGCCGGTCGCCGCGACCTCCACCGTGTAGGTCCCGCTGCCCGGCGGCAGGAGTTCCGTCCGCCACCGTTCGTCACCGGACCTGGCGCACGGCAGCCAGGACGCGCCCGCCCCCTCCCCGCCGTCGCCCGCACTCCCCTGGCCGTCCCGCGCGCGAAGCCGGACCCGCACCTGCGTCCGCTCGTCCGCCCGCACACCGTGCAGGGTCACGCCGACCGGGACCGGGGTGCTGACGGGAGCCGTGTCCTCCAAGTCGAGGCCGAGCCAGGGGTGTTCGGGCGCGTCACCTCGTACCGCCGCGCGCGATTCACCGGCGTACTCGCCCAATACGTCGACGACCGCGGACGAGGAGGCGAGCGCCATGTGGCGCTCCGCGACGGCCCTGCGGGCACGCATGTCCTGCTGCTCGATGGGGATGGCGGAGATCGCCGGGACCGTGCCGTCGCCGAGCCAGTCGCGGTTGGGCAGCCAGTCCGGTGCCCCCTTCGCCACCGAGAGCCCGGAGGGCAGGAGCATGGCCTGCTGAAGCGTGGCGTGTCCCCGGCCGAAAAGCGCTGTCACCTCCGGCGATTCGGGCCTGCCGGGCAGCTCGTTCCAGGCTGCTTCGATGTCCTGATGCACCGCGAAGGCGGCCTTCGCCCGTGGCGCGAACGCCGCGAAGACAGGGCCGCCTTCCGCCAGCTCATGGGGCCTGAGCGGTGCCGCACCGTCCGGTCGCCCCACCGCCGGGTAGCGCGGCAGGAGTTCGTACGCGGAGGGCCACTGACGCAGCACTTCGGAGAGTCCTGCCAGCCGCTCGGGCCCCACCTTCACCCCGTTCGTCAGGACCCCCAGCGCCTTGGGGGCGCCGCGGTGCGGGGTGCCGAGGGTGATCAGTGCGGCGCAGTCCGCCGCGCCGCCCAGGGGCCCCAGCCAGTAGCGGGCCACCAGGCCACCCAGGGAGTGCGCGACCACGATCACGCGTCTGCGGCGTGCTCCCGCGTGCTCACCGCTGAGCCGCGCCGATACATCGGCGGCGAGCCGCTCGGCCGCGTGCTGGATGCTGTGCCGGAAGTCGTACGGGAAGAGGACCACGTCGGCGCGGTCGTCCCGGTCGTGCCCTGGCCGGGACACGTCGACCTGTACATGGTCGAAGCGGTTGCGGATCCTGCGCACCAGGTCGTCGTAGCCGGGGACCACGAAGGGGCCGATCAGCGTGATGTCCGGCATCAGGCCGACGGGAACCAGGTCCGGATGCGCGTCCAGGCCAAGCCGGTGCGGCCGGGTGGCCGCCGCGACGAAGCGTCGGCGGTGCTCGTCCCACCCCTTGGCCCCGTCGGGCGTCTGCAGCACGCTGCCCCCGATACCGGGCACCACGACGACCAGATGCTTGAGTCGCGCCATAGCGCCTCCCCCGTTCCCACTGGTCGCCTTCAGGTGTGGAGGCACTCCCAGGGCAGCAACGGTAGGGCCGTCCTCGTGGCTACGCTAGGTAATCGGGCGACAAGTGCGCCCGATCTCAACGGACTTCGGGAACCGGCGGCCCGGCACGGGTTGGCGCGCCACCGGGTATTGTCGCCATCGCCCCGCCCCTGCCAGGAGTTGAGATGCCCGGTCGCACGGGCACGCGCTGACGTTCAGGTCGTTCGACCCGTCATCGCGTGCTGCCCGCACCACAGGTAGTCCACGTAACCGCACGTGACCGCACGTGCCGTCAACGCGCCTGCCCCCGTGCCGCGGCACAGCGAGCCCTCTCTCGCTTCTCGGCTCTCTCCAGGGGTTGTTGTGCCGTCCCCTTCGCCTGCCTCCGGCAGCGTGCTCCGCGACCGTGACTTCCGTCTGCTCTGGGTCGGCCAGGCCGCATCCCAGTTCGGGGCGCAGGCCGGTCTGGTCGTCCTGCCGCTCATCGCCGTCGTCACTCTCGACGCATCCACCGGCCGCCTCGGTGCGCTGCGCGCGGTGGAGCAGGCGCCGATCCTGCTGTTCTCGCTGTTCGTCGGCGCGTGGGTGGACCGTCGGCGGGCCCGGGATGTGATGGTGCTGTCCGATCTCGGGCGGGTGCTTGCGCTGGCGGCCGTCGCTCTCGCGTATCCGCTGGGCGTACTGGGGCTGCCCGCGCTATTCGTGGTGGCGTTCGTCTTCGGTGTTCTCGGGGTGTTCTTCGACGTGGCCTACCAGACGTGTCTCGTACGTCTGGTGACGCACGATCAGTTGGCGCGGGGCAACAGCGCACTGGAAGGCAGCAGGTCCGCCGCGCAGATCGGCGGGCCCGCGCTCGGCGGTGCGCTGGTGTCGTTGCTCTCGGCACCGGTCGCCGCCCTCGCGAGTGCGTTCTTCTTCGCGGTGTCCGCGGTGTCGATCCGGCGCGTCCGACGGGATGAGGCGCCGCCGACCGCGTCGACTGCCGTTGCGCCCGCTGCATCGCCCGCCTCGTCGGCTGACTCGTCGACCACCCCGTCGACCGCCGCATCGCGGAAGCGGCCCGTGGGGCTCTGGCGGCAGATATTCGAAGGGCTGCGGCTTGTTGCCGGTCACCCCGCGTTGCGGGCCGTGGGGCTCGCCTCCGCCACGTTCCAGTTCTGCTTCGCGGCCCTCATGACCTTGTACCTGCTCTACCTTCCCCGCGGCCTGCAGCTGTCGGGCGCCGCCGTCGGGCTGGCGCTCGCCGCCACCGGCCCGGGCGCGGTCGTGGGGTCACTGCTCGCCGCCCGGCTTCCCGGACGGTTCGGTTACGGCCGGGTCCTTGTGGCCTCCGCGCTGCTCGGCGACGGCGTGCTGCTCTGCGTGCCCGCGCTGCACGGCTCCGGCGTCGTGACGGTGTGTCTGCTCATGGGCATCAACCTGGTCTTCGGTGTTTTCAGCCAATTGGTCAACGTGACGGTGATGGCTGTGCGGCAGGCCGTCACGCCCGTCGGGCTGCAGGGGCGGGTCGTCGCGACGATCAACTTCGTCGGCATGGGTCTGACCCCGCTCGGTTCGCTGCTCGGTGGCTTCCTGGCCGATGAGTTGGGGCTGCGCGCGGGGCTGTTGGCGGCCGCCGCGGGCATGACGCTTTCGCCTGTGTGTATGGCGCTGTCCCCGCTGGCGCGCCTCGGGCGGACACTGCCGGGCTGACATGGGTCTTTACCGGCCACCCGGCCGCCACGGGACGTACCGCACGCCACACTTGTCACCTCGTTCACGTCAGCTCGTTCACATCAGCTCATTCATGTCACTCCGCTTGCCTCACCCCGACCACCTCGCCCCGCTCACCCCACCCCGCTCACGCCACGAAAGGATCCGACCCCACATGGCCGACCCCAGCCATCTGCCGGACCGACGCAGAGTGCTCGCCTACCTCCTCGCCGCCCCGACCCTCGCCGTGGGCGTGCGCCTGGGGGCCGACGGGCTCGCCGGACAGCCCGCAGAGGCCGTCGGGACCACGGGCGCCACCGGTACCGCGGGCGTCACGGAGGCGGTCATACCGTCGCTTCCGCAGCCCGAGAACCTCTTCGACCTCGGCGATCTGCAGAACCTGGTGGCCGCCCCGACCGCCGGAATGATCACGATCCAGGTGCACACGGACGGCACCGCCTCGTTCGCGGTCCCGCGCGCCGAGGTCGGCCAGGGCATGACCACCGCCATCGCGATGATGATCGCCGAGGAGATGGACCTGCCCCTTGAGAAGGTGCGGGTCGCCCTCGCCGACGCGCGGCCCGAGCTGCTGATGAACCAGTTCACCGGCGGCTCCAACTCGATGCGCAGCATGTATCTGCCGGTCCGCACCGCGGCGGCCGTCGCCAGGCACCGGCTCGTCGCCACCGCGGCCGCCCAGTGGGGAGTCGCGGCCTCCGCACTCACCACGGAGGACGGGGTGATCAGGCACGGGTCGACGCGCAGCGCCACGTACGGCTCCCTCGCCGAGAAGGCCGCGAGCGCCCAGGTCCGTACGGCGTCCGCGCCCCTCAAGTCCCGGGACGACTTCACGGTCCTCGGCACGCCGCGCAACCGCATCGACGCGCTGGAGATCGTCACCGGACGCAAGAAGTTCGGCATGGACCACGACGTGCCCGACGCCAAGCCGACCATGGTCCGCAGGCCGCCGACCATCAACGGCACGGTGCAGGCCGTGCACAACGCCGACGCCGTCCTGCGCATGCCCGGCATCACCGATGTCGCCACGGTCGAGCACGGTGTGGCCGTGCGCGGCGCGACGTTCGGGCAGTGCATCGACGCGCTGCGGGCCCTGGAGGTGACCTGGGGTCGGGGCACTGTGGACGGGGAGTCGGACGGCACCGTCCTGCGCAAGATCAAGGCGGCCGCGCTGCCGATGATCGTGCCGCCCCTGCTGACCAAGAAGATCGACGCCGAGTTCACCTTCGCGTTCGCCAGCAACAGCCCGCTGGAGCCGGACAACGCGATCGCCGACGTCCGCGCCGACCGCGCCGAGATCTGGGCGAGTCTCAAGGTGCCGATCGTGGCGCAGCAGGACATCGCGGCCCGCCTGGGGCTGCCGCAGAAGGCGGTCACCGTGCACGTGGTGGAGGGCGGCGGGTCCTTCGGGCGGCACCTCTTCCACGACGTGGCCGCCGAGGCCGCGGAGATCTCCCAGAAGATGGGCAAGCCGGTCAAGCTGTCCTGGTCCCGCACGGACAACTTCCGGCAGGGCCGCACGCATCCGATGTGCGTCTCCCGTGTGCGCGCGACGTACGCCCTCGGCAGCGTGCTCAGCTACGAGCAGCGGCACACCGGTTCACAGACCGACTTCGGGCACGGCCTCGGCGAGATGATCACGTCGGCGGCGGCGAAGCTGCCCGTCGCGGGCAATCTGACGTTCGCCGAGACGATCTTCCAGCTGACGCAGTCCACGCCGTACCACTTCGGAGCCACCACCCAGCTCCTCAACGAGGTGCCGCTGAAGTTCAACACGGGCAGCATGCGCAACATCTACTCCCCCAATGTGGCCTGTGCCCGCGAGCTGGTCGTCGATCAGCTCGCCGCGAAGATGGGCAAGGATCCGGTGGAGTTCCGCCGCACCTTCGTCAGGGACGAGCGGCTGCGCGCCGTCCTGGACCGGGCGGTCGAGGAGGGCGAATGGGGCAGGAAGCTGCCCGCCGGGATGGCGCAGGGCATCGGCCTGCACGCGGAGTACCGGGGCGCGGTCGCCACGCTCGTCGAGATCGACTGCCGACCCGAGACCGTCAACAGGAAGATCCGCGACGCGGTGACGGGGCCGCGCGTCACGAAGGCGCTGATCGTCGTCGACGCGGGGTTCGCCATCAACCCCCGCGGCCTTGAGGCCCAGATGATGGGCGGCTTCAACGACGCGCTCGCCATGGCCCTCACCTCCAGCCTGCACATCGAGAACGGCCTGCCGCTGGAAGGCAGTTGGGACAACTACTTCTACACAAGGCAGTGGAACACCCCACTGGAACTGCGGGTCGTCGTCATGCCCAGTACGGGCGACAAGCCCGCGGGGGCGGGCGAACTGGGCGTGGCACCCGCGTTCGCCGCCATCGCCTGTGCGTACGCGCGCGCGACGGACACGCTGCCCACGAGCTTCCCGATCAACCACGGCACGCTCAGCTTCGACCCGCTCCCCCGCGAGCCCTCCACGCCCCAGTCCCCCACCGACGGTCTCGACCGCGCCTTCTGAGGAGCCCTGATCCCCTCCATGGCAAGCCACACCTTCAAGCTCAACGGCAAGCAGATCACCGTCGAGGCCGAGGACGACGTACGCCTCCTCTGGGTGCTCCGCGACCTGCTGGGCGTCACAGGACCCAAGTACGGCTGCGGTCTCGGCGTCTGTCAGGCCTGCACGTCGCACATCAACGGCAAGGCCTTCAACCCGTGTTCGGTCCCCGTCTCCAAGGTCGCACCGGACGACGAGATCACCACGATCGAGGGGCTGCCCGCCACCGTCGGCAAGGACCTCCATCCGATGCAGGAGGCCTGGCTCGACCTCGACGTCGCGCAGTGCGGCTACTGCCAGCCCGGCCAGATCATGACCGCCGTCGCCAAGGTCCGTCAGGCCGCCGCCGAGGGCCGCGAGATCGAGGACCGCGACCTCGACGAGATCCGCAACATCTGCCGCTGCGGCACGTACAACCGCATCCGGGATGCCATCAGGGCAGGTGCGAAGAGGATGTGAGCCACGCGCGAGTCACTGTCGGCGCAACTCGCTGAACCAGCGCACGACCGCCGACGTGGCCGCGACGTTGAAACCCAGGTGACGGGACTTCTGGACCACTGTCTCGATGCTACGAAGAGTGCTCTGCTGTTCGCGTCGCGGGCCATCCTCGTGGAGGGCATTTCCGAGCTTCTGCTGCTGCACGGCCTGGCCTGCCTGGCCCCGGGCGCGTGGCGGGCGCTCTTGTTTCCGCCTGTGCACTGCCTGTGCACTGCCTTTGTCGATCACGTGAACAGGACCGGCATCATTCGGATATCGGTTAATTAACTGCACAAAAGCCGCGTGACATGCCCGCGACGGGGTGACAGTGTCCACCGCCAACAAGGCAGCCCTCCTTGTTTCGGTGGACGGAGACCCCGTCCAACTCCCCATGACAACTGGAGATTTCGCATGTCCACCCGCACTGACATATCCCGTCGGCAGCGCCGGCTCGCCCTCACCGCCAGCGCCGCCACCGTCGCCGCCGCGGTGTTCGGCGTCACCGTCGCGACCGGCTCCGCCGACGCGGCTCCGGCGCCCTCCGCCGACACCTCGCTGACCGGCACCGCCCACTCGCTCGGCCTCGGCGCCAAGGAAAAGCTGGTCGTCAAGGACGTCATCAAGGACGCCGACGGCACCGTCCACACCCGCTACGAGCGCACCTACGCCGGTCTTCCGGTCCTCGGTGGCGACCTGGTCGTGCACCGCGCCGCGAGCGGCAAGGTCACGTCCGTCACCAAGGCGGTCAAGGCCACCATCAAGGTCGCCTCGCTCACCCCGAAGCTCGCCCCGACCGCCGCCAAGTCCGCCGCGTTCAAGGCCGCCAAGGCCTCGAAGACCGACAAGGCCGTCGCCGACCAGGCCCCGCGCAAGGTGATCTGGGCGGCCGACGGTACCCCGGTCCTCGCGTACGAGACGATCGTCGGCGGCCTCCAGGCCGACGGCGTCACCCCCAGCCGTCTGCACGTTGTCACCGACGCCATTACCGGAAAGAAGCTGTTCGAGTCCCAGGACATTGACAACGCGCTGACCGGCGGCGTCACCGGCAAGGGCGGCAAGTCCGGCAAGAGCAGAGGCACTGGGGTTGCCGCGGTCGGCACCGGCGCCAGCCAGTACAGCGGCACCGTCGGCATCAACACCGTCCAGGCCTCGACCGGCTTCCAGCTGACCGACAGCGTGCGCGGCGGTTCGCAGACCGTCGACCTCAAGCACCGCACCAGCGGCAAGGGCACCCTGTTCACCGACGCCGACAACACCTGGGGCGACGGCACCGCCGCCAACAACCAGACCGCCGCCGTGGACGCCGCCTACGGCGCCGCCCAGACCTGGGACTTCTACAAGAACGTCCTGCACCGCAATGGCATCAAGGACGACGGCAAGGCGCCCGTCTCCAAGGTGCACGTCGGGCGCGCCTACCAGAACGCCTACTGGGACGACTCCACGTTCTCCATCTCCTACGGCGACGGCGCCAACGACCAGCACCCGCTCACCCAGCTCGACGTGGCCGGTCACGAGTTCAGCCACGGCGTCACCTCCGCCACCGCGGGCCTTCAGTACTCGGGCGAGTCCGGCGGCCTGAACGAGGCCACCTCGGACATCTTCGGCACCGCCGTGGAGTGGAACGCCAACAACGCCGCGGACAAGGGCGACTACCTCCTCGGCGAGAAGATCGACATCTTCGGCAACGGCAAGCCGCTGCGCTACCAGGACAAGCCCAGCCGCGACGGCCGCGGTTCGGCGGACTACTGGGACGCGAACGTCGGCAACCTCGACGTGCACTACTCCTCTGGTATCGCCAACCACTTCTTCTACCTGCTGTCCGAGGGCAATGGCGCGAAGGACATCAACGGCGTCCACTACGACAGCCCGACCAAGGACGGCTCCACCGTCACCGGCATCGGCCGGGACAAGGCCGTCCAGATCTGGTACAAGGCGCTGAACACGTACTTCACATCCACCACGGACTACCACGGCGCCCGCGAGGGCACCCTGAAGACCGCCACCGACCTCTACGGTGCGGGCTCCGCCGAGGTCAAGGCGGTCGACGCGGCCTGGGCGGGGGTGAACGTCAAGCCGTAACACGACCAGGGGCCGACCTCCTGACGGGGCGGAGCTGACTGAACAGGGGCGGTGCCCGGGCAACCGGGCACCGCCCTTCCGGGCTCTGTCGTGGATCTTGTAGAAGCGGCGTGGCCCCGCCCAGGGACTGGCAGTGAGGGGTTTGCCGTTGTGGTGGGTGGACAGCTGGGAACCAGACTGCGGCCGCCACGGGCGCCTTACAAGGTCCCCGATGCTGTCGGGGACCTTGTAAGGCGCGGGCCGCGAAGTGGATCAGCAATCGGTCGCGCTGTTCGCCCGCTTGGGCAGGCAGAACATGAGGGCCCACATCAGGGCGAGGAGGCTGCCGACCCACCACAGCACGTTGATGAACGCGTCGCGGTTGAGTCCGGCGTCGGGTGAGCTGTCAGTGGTGGCGAAGAACACCAGGGCGGTCAGCGCGGTGCCGAGGGCGATGCCCAGGTGCATGACGGTGTTGAACAGGCCCGAGGCCGACCCGGCGTCCTCGTGCGGGGCCCTGGCCAGCGACATGTCGGCGAGCGGGCCGCCGACCATGCCGAGGCCGAATCCGATCAGCACCACCGGAGCGGTCATCGCCAGCAGGGTCAGGTCCGCCTGGCCTGCCTCGACCTGGAGCCCGTAGGCAGCCATCGCAGCGAGCGTGATGAGGGCTCCGGTCTGCGGCAGGCGGCGGGCGAAGCGCCCGCCGCTCTTCGCCGTGACCGTCGCACCGGCCAGCTCTCCGATGGAGAGCAGCACAAAGGCCAGGGCCGCGTGGAAGGGGCTCATGCCCAGTCCGCGCTGGAGGTAGAGGGTCCAGGTCATGAAGAACAGCCCGCACAGCAGGCCGTGCATCAGCTGCGCGGCCATGCCGCCGGAGAACTGCCGACTCCGGAAGAGGGACAGGGCCACGAGGGGTGCGTTGCCCTGCTTGCGCTGCTGTTGGCGCAGGAAGACACCGAGTAGGAGGAGGCCCGCGGCGAGCAGGGCGAAGCACCACAGCGGCCAGTGATGGAGGTGCCCCTCGGCGAGTGGGAAGACGATCAGGACGATGGTCAGCGCGGACAGCAGCATGCCGGTCAGGTCAAGCCGGTCGGCCTTCTTCACGGTCGACTCGGGGATGAACCGACGCCCCAGAAGGATCACCGCAAGGCCGACGGGCACGTTGACCAGGAAGATCGGCCGCCAGGACAGCCCGAACAGGTCCGCCTCGGTCAGCAGACCGCCCATCACCGGGCCCAGGACATTCGCGAGCGACATGACGGCCCCGTACAGACCGAACACTTTGCTGCGGTTCTGCCCCTCGAAGGTGACATGGAGGGTGGCCAGTATCTGCGGAATCATGATGGCCACTCCCACGCCCTGGAGGGCACGAGCGCCGATCAGCACGCCCGGCCTGGCAGAGAGGCCGCACAGCAGCGAGGCGGTGGTGAACACGACAGTGCCAATCAGGAGGATCCTGCGCCTGCCGTAGAGGTCGCCGAGGCGCCCGCCGGTGATCAGCCCGACGGCGACGGGTAGCGAGTAGCCGGTGGTCAGCCACTGCACCGCATCCGATCCGGCGCCGGTCGACTCCTGGATCGCGGGCAGGGCGGTCAGGACGACCGACTGGTCGATCATGTCCATCAGCTCGGCGCCCAGCAGCACCAAGAGGGCGATCCAGGCAGCCAGGCCCATCTTCGACAGGCCAGGTGTGGTGTGGGTTGGGGGCGGGGTGGTGTGCTGCGGCTCGTTGCCGAGCGCGGAGAAAGACACGACGGGAGACTCCTGATCCAAAGGAATCGGGGAGCCCTGCCGACAGTCGCACCGGGGCCGGAAAACACAAAACCCGGGGCAGACGGCAGAGCTGCACCCGGGAAGGACAGAAAACAGGGGGAGGGTGACGCAACTCAGGCCAGCGCGACGTCCGCCCCCGGACACGTGCGACGCAACAGCACGCGGGGAACACGGACGACTACATGGCCTGGTTAATAGGAAGTCACCTCAAGATCGATCGGTACAGAAGGAACAGGATTCCGGCCGCTGCTGCCGCAACTACGACGCAGAAGCCTGACCACGGTACGACATCTCGGGCCCTTCGTACATCTGATTACGAAGGGCCCGACCTGCCCGACCGCCCAAGAGCTGACTGCTACTCGCCCTCTGCTCCTTTCAGTGAGGGTTTTCCAACTTCACGCTGAGGTGTGGTGGAGGACGAGGACGGCCTTCACGATGTCGGTGATGCGGTTGGTGCTGCAGCGGAGTTTCCGCAGCAGTTGCCACCCCGTGAGGACGGCCATGGCGTGCTCGCCGACGCAGCGGATCTTGGCGTGGGTGGTGTTGTGGCGACGCTTCCACCGCTTGAGGTGCCGGCCGCGGAACGGAACGCGGACATGGCGGCCGGCACCTTGGTATGCCTTGTCCGCCCAGCACTTGACCCCGGCCTCGGCCAGGGCGTCGATGATGCCGTGGCTGCGGGCGGCGGTGAGGTCGTGCGTGGCTCCGGGCAGCGCGGGCGAGGCCCACAGCAGCCGCCCGAACGGGTCGGTGAGGACCCGGATATTCATGCCACGACGTTTGTGCTTCCCGGAGTAGTAGGGGTGGTCGGCTGCGATCCGGTCGATCGGCAGCAGCGTCCCGTCCAGGATCGCGAACGCCTTGGTACGAACTGTGTTCACCGCCTCGGTCAAGGTGGGTGCGACCGCGGCCAGAAGGTCGATCGCCTCGAGGCGCCGCCACCGGGAACCGATCTCGCGACGGTGAACAGCCAGCTGGCGAGCGAGGTGCCGCAGGTGGGTGTTGGACAGACCGATCGCCAGCGAACAGGCCTATCGAAGCATGACTAGTGCCCTGCGCCAGTAGTGGTTCGTTAGTTGTTGTGTGACTTCTGCTGTGGGTCAGTTCCTCGTCGGGCCCGAAGCTCGAGCCGTTACTGCTCGCCGAGGACGAGCGGGCGGTGCTGGAGCGGTGGACGCGGCGGGCATCGTCCGCCCAGTCGCTGGCACGGCGGGCCCGGACGGTGCTGGCGTGTGCCGGGCCGGAGGTGCCGCCGGTTGTTGCGGTGTCCCGGGAACTGCGGGTGGCTGCGGACACGGTCCGTAAGTGGCAGCGTCGGTTCCTAGGCCTGTCCGACCTGGAGTGGTCCCGGCTGTTGGGACTGTGCGATGCCGTGATCGGTGCATACATGGCCGGAATTCGCCCGGATCACTTTTCCCCGGACCGCCGCTTTACGGCCAAAGGTGAGCGAATTCTTTCTTACCGCACACGCCGCCGATTACGTTCAGTGAGCCGTCGGGCACTTTCGGCGGATCACTCATCGTGCGGAGGGACACATGTCGGCACCTGTGGCCAATTTCTGGGGCGACCTCGACCCGAACAACCGCGTCGAATTCCCCGAAGCAAAGCGCCCCGACGAGACCTGGGAGCTCAGTGACGGCGGCAGCGCGTGGGTCTACCGCGCCCCCGGCCGCTCCAACATCCGGCGGCCCGTGATCCTCTCCGACGGGTTCTCCAGCCTGCCCAGCTCGTACAACGAGCTCTACTACGGCCTGGAGGGTGCGGGCTCCCCGGACTACAAGTTCATCTCCGCCCTGCACGAGCGCGGCTACGACCTGGTACTCCTCGGCTACGAGGACCGCACGAGGTCGATCATCGACAACGCCAAGGTCGCCACCGAGTGCATCCTCAACGCGATCGCCCGCCAGGAAGGCGACGCCCGCCTCACCCTCGGCAACTTCAGTCTGGTGGCGGGCCTCCTCCAGCTGCTCGGCGCTCCGGCGACCGCGCACCACGAAGCCACCTGTTTCGTGCCCTCGGGCAGCGCGGTCGATCTCCTGGACTTCGACCTGGCGACCCCGGAGGCCGACCCCTTCGCCGACCTCCGCAAGGTGCCGGAGGAGAAGGGCGGCCTGCACTCCTTCCTGCTCTCGGAGACGAGCACCCCGCACACGTCGATGACGCAGCAGCTGGGCGAGTGGATCGTGGACCAGCTCGCCGACTAGGGCGGCGACCGCGGCGAGGTGCACGCCTCGGCTACCGCATCGAACACGTCGGGCAGGTCGCCTTGCCCAACTCCTCGACAACGGCCCGTGAGGCGTGGCAGAGCTGCTGCACGGCGGCGAGCTTGGCCTCTACTCATCCGGTTGCGTCGAGCCCTGCGGCGAGTTGGCGCGCAATGATGCCCAACAGCCTTTCCTCGGCTGCGGCGCAGGCGTCGCGCGAGGCAGCGGCAATGTGTTCCACCACGCCCGGGCGTTCACTCCCGGGTTGCACGCCACCAACCCATGGCTTCCGGCGGCAGCCGCAACCGTGCTCGGGATCGTGGCGAACCTGATCGTGACCCGAATGGAGTCGCGCAAGGGGTGAGAACCCGGCGGGCCAGGGACGGTGTTCTGCCACCGACAAGTAGTCGCACCCCACGCGTCGCGATCCACACCCAACGACCGACGTACCGTCCTCGGCAACACCTCCATCGCAGTGCTCGCCGAGACCAGAAGGCGAGGACTGACCCACCGCCCGGCACCACCGCGGCCTCGCGCCCGTCACGCCGGGCCGGGCAGATGGTGCGGGGCTTGGGCTGCTGTGTGCGACCGCCGTTCTTGCGCGCCGCACCGTTCGCGGCCTCAAGGCCTCGGACTCCTCCGCCTTCATGAGCCCGTAGCCCGGCCGACAGATCTCGCATTCCAAGACGTCACGGCCCTCATCCCGCGCACACCGATAGGCCCGAGGAGTGTGGCACTCCTTCACACGGCCTGCCCCGGCCTGCCGGGAACGGTAGGCCTCGCTCAGCCACCCGCAGACTGCCACCGCCCGGTCCACCAGTTCCGGTGGATCCACCCCAGGTCAGCCCTCAGACCGGAAACCTCGGCGGTGTGCCGACTGCGTTCCCGGACCTGCATCTGCACAGAACCGCCTATCGAGTGGAGTACGGCCTGCTAGGACACGTACATCCAGTCTTCGAGACAAACGAGGCCGTACGACATGTTCCGACAGGGCCGGAACCGGTCGATGTACGTACCAGAGGGAGTGGTCCCGGACCCGCAGCCGTCCTTGGAGCCGTTTCCGTCCTTGATATAGCCCGCAGCTCCGTCGGAGCGAACGTAGTGGGTCCAAAACCCCGTCCCGTCCGCGTAGGTATCACATGCCGTCACCGTCCGGTGATCGCTGCTGACTTGCGAGTACCCGCACTGTGACCACCCGGCCCCGCAGCCGGGGTTCCACGGGTACGTCATCGAGTGAGCTTGCGCTGCTGAGCTGCCCCACAGAGTGACGACGGATGCAATCGCCCCAGCCACCGCCAAGATTCGCTTTCGCATGCTTGCCCCCGATTGTTCCGTTGCTGTGTCTTCTGCAGCATGGTCGATCGCTGGGCGCAGCGCGTGTGGTTTTGGCTCCAGCCAAAACGTCGTTCGCTTGGGCCTGCCTACGGGCCCCGGCGATGGATGGTGGGTCAGCATCCACCAAGGTGCCGCGGTTCCATGCCTGTTGCGCCGGACAGAGCGCGTTTCCCCTCTCGTGAGGATGCGATCTGTCCGTCCTCCCGCAGCACGGCGAGCCGCTGGCTGACACAAGGCAGGGACACCCCTGTCACGTCAGCGAGTTCGGAGGCGTGCCGCTAACCGCAGCTTGCTCCACTCCGCTGCCTGCGAGCGGTTTCCGCGCTGGTCGTCAGCTCGACGAGGGACCTTGTCAGTGCCCGGGCAGGCAATCGGCCGATGGTCCTGGACCTCATGGCGCCCGGCGAGTCAGAGATCCTCACTGCCGCCTTACGTGCATCTGTCCGAGACCCACTTCCGCTTCACCGGCCTGAACGGTCACCAGGCCACGCGGTGCATCACCCGAGCGGTGGACATGTGGGCGCAGGCTTCGGGCTGGCGCAGCCGGTGGGAGGAACCGATGCGCTACATCGACCCGCCAGTCCTGCAAAGCGGAGGCTGCCGTCGCTCTCGTGTTGCTCGTCATGTCGAAAGCGGTCCCGATGCGAGCGGCGGACACTCTCCGGCTTTTTGTGCCGGTACTGGGCCATCAACATCAGCAGGGAAACGTCCTGCTCTCCGTGGTGGACGACGCACGACCGGGCGGCGCGACCGCGCGGACGGGGCCCGGCCACGATCAGGCCCACGGCCACGGTCCCAGGACAACGGGCCGCGGGTGCCGCGGTCGGGCACGGCAGGCGCACTGCCGCAGCAGCCCAAAGGCGCGTACGGACAGGGCCAGAGCGCCGGGGCCGTCTGCGGTGAGGCCCTGCCTGGCGCAGCACTGACTCGGCGACTACGCACCGTGTTTCGGGCAGAGCCGAAACACCTGGTGTCGGCGTACGTCGGCGGCAAGCATGACTGCGAGCGGCTCCGCACCGTGGCTCAAGCAACGCCTCAATGGGAGAGGGCGGCTCGGATCGCAGGACAACGGGGAGACTCCATGATGAAACACCGCAAGGCTCGAGTCGGGATCACGTCACTGGCGCTCGTCGTGGGCGGACTCACTGCCACGGCAATGCCCTCAGCTGCTCAGGCGGCCCCAGGAAAGGATGCGGCCGCCGAGGCGTCCGCGCCGAAGTACAGCAAGATCAAGCACTGCGACGACAACGCCATCATCGGCTACTTCGCCATAACCAAGACAGTCACGAGCACGGGCCGCACCGCCCGCCTCTACACCGAGAAGGAGCCCGACGACCGCGCCTACTCCTACGCCTACGACATCGCGCAAGGAGACAGGGTCTACGTGCAGCGCAGCAAAAAGACCTTCAAGATGTCGGGGCCCGACACTAACGGATGGCATCCGACGAAGTCCGCGGTCTATGACATGGGTGCCGTCCGCTCCTGTGAGAACACCGCGGGCTGGTACGAGGCGAACGTCAACGACCACATGTTCACGGACGCTGTGACAGTGCAGAGAAACTCCGCCCGGGCCTACGCCGTGCGTACCTGCATCAACCCGACGAACGGGCCCACCAAGTGCAGCAAGTGGTGGGTCGACCACAAGGATTGATGAGCCGGTTCAGCGCAGCCCGGCTACGGAACGAGGGGGGACCCGATCGGGTCCCCCCTCGTTCCGTAGCCGGGCTGTACGGCTCAGATCGCACGTCCCTGAATCCGTGCGACGCGCTGCCGCGGTGCGGCCGATAAGGAGGCCTAACCCGCCACACGACGACACCCCTGTCGCACGATGCGGCGCACCCCACGGCACGGATCCAGCATGCCGACGCCTTGCCCGGCCGTTGACCCGCGCGGCGCGGCAGTGATCATCCAGCGGGCCTGTCTGCCGCACGATTTCCCACCGCAGCCACGCTGCCTCCGCAGGCGTCAGGTTCGGATCCGCCAGCTTAAGACTGGAATCAGAATGAGGTCTCTGGAGTCCGCGGTTACGGTAAGTCAGTTCTCGTCGTCGCGGCCCGGGGCCTACGGCAGCCGGACTCCTGACCAGGCATCGGCTTCGCACTGCCCGTCGGCATTGTTCCCAGCGGTCACGACCGTGCCGTTGGAACGCAGGCCAAGGGTGTGCGTTGAACCGGCCGCTACGGCGACAATGTCGCGCCAATCGCCGACTTCGCACTGTCCGTAGCTGTTGTCTCCCACTGCGAGGACCCGCCCGGATGCTGTAACTCCGACGGTGTGGAAGCTGCCCGCGTCGAGTGCCACGATATTTTCCCACTCGCCGACCGCGCACGCCCCGGTTGCCCGCTCTCCGGTCGCTACTGCCTGCCCGTCTGCTCTGAGACCGACGGTATGGAGATACCCGGCCGAAATGGAGGCCAGGTCGCGCCACCCCTCAACGGCACACTGCCCTCGTCGGCTGTTCCCCGCGGCCAGTGCTGACCCGTCCGCCCGAACGCCGACCGAGTGCCAGTCACCACACGAGAGGACAACCATCTCGCGCCAGGACTGCACGTCGCACTGTCCTTCTGAACTTCGGCCAACTGCCAGCACGCGGCCATCCGTGAGTAGCCCGAGCGTGCGGCGCCAGCCCGCGGCCACGGCCGTGACGCCTCGCCATCCGGCGACATCACATTGCCCATCGCCATTCCACCCCGTTGCCAGCATCGTGCCGTCCGACCGGAGTCCCACCGTATGAGACCTGCCCGTGTTCGTCGCGGTATGGACGTTGCCGGCTGCCACCGCGACGACGTCTTCCCATCGCTCGACACGACATTCAGCGGCTGCGGTACTGCCCACGGCGCGAACAGTTCCATCCCAGCGCCGTCCGACCGAATGACGCCTTCCGGCTGCCAGCACCGACGAGTTAGCGAGCATTCCGCCTCCTTGCGCTACGAGTCCGCGACATGGCATTCCCCCTTATGTTGGCCTGGAATCAGAGCGGGGTTTTCAGCCGTCGCCAGCAGATGACGGCACAACCGAGTGTGATGAAGGCCTGGTGGATGTCGTCGCGGGTCTCCCAGCGGATGCGTAGGCGGCGGAACCAGTGCAGTAGTGCGATGGCGCCTTCCACGGCCCAGCGGTGTACTCCGAGTCCGGAGCCGTGTTCGGTGCCGCGTCGAGCGATGTGCGGGGTGATGTGGAACCGTCGGACCTGGTCGCGGTAGCTCTCCTGGTCGTAGCCGCGGTCGGCGTAGAGGTGCTTCGGGCGGCGCAACGGTTGGCCCCGTTTGCCTCGAATCGGCGGGACAGCGCCGATCAGTGGGACCAGTTGGGTCACGTCGTTGCGGTTGCCGCCGGTCAGCTTGGCGGCCAACGGGATGCCGTGGGCCTCGACAATTACGCGGTGCTTGCTGCCAGTCTTACCCCGGTCCACCGGGGACGGGCCGGTGGCCGCACCACCTTTCATCGCCCGCAGATGGCTCGAGTCGACCGACGCCCGGGACAGATCCAGTACGCCGGCCGCCCGCAGTTCGGCCAGCAGCATCTCGTGCAGGCGCTGCCAGACCCCGGCCTCGTTCCACTCCCGCAGCCGCCTCCAACAGGTCATCCCGGAGCCGAAGCCGAGTTCCTGCGGGAGGTAGCGCCAGGGGATGCCGGTGTAGAGCACGAAGAGGATGCCGCACAGAACTCGCCGGTCATCGAGTCGACGACCCCCCGGGTACCGGAAGCGCCGTTCAATCGTCGGCAACAGCGGCTCGATGTGCTCCCACAGTCCATCGTCAACCACCCATGGCTTACGCCCACCATGCGTCTCGGTCGCGACCACCCCCTCCAGGCCGTATCAACGACAACTGATGCGCCGTCATTCCCGAGGCCCAGGGACCTCATTCTGATTCCAGCCCTTATAGCACCATGCGATTCCCAATGAGTACTGTTCGTCTATGGAGTCGGCTATGGAGCAAAGTCTGGGCAAGGGCGATGGTTGTGAACTGCCCGCCACCGCTGTCTGCTGGCTCTCCGACGAGCCGCAACCAGGCCTGGTCCTGGTGGAGTTCGCCGACGCCTACGACCGCCCCCACCAGCTGGTCGGCAAGACCGCTTACTTCGAGGGAGACCTCGTGTCGACCTCGCCCTACCCATGCCCGACCAGCATCCAGTGCACGATCGAAGAGGTCACTGACGACGTCGCCACAGTGAGCACGTGGTGGTTGTCGGGCGGCCCCGACGACACGCGTTTCGTCTTCGACGTCTGGTTGGGCGCCCTCGGGCCAACTACGGACATGTGACCTACCGCCGCGGTTCAGCCCATCCGGTTCTGGGTCATCGCCTCGGCCACCCACCGAAGCCAGCGGACCGGGCACATGGAGAACATCCCCGCATGCGCGGTGGGGCGACTCAAGGTCTTCCCGCATGGCGGCAGCCATTTTCGGACCATCCCCGCTGGATCGGTCAGCAAAGATGAACGCCGCGACGTCGCCCACGGCTACGTCTTGTCAGAAACTGCCGGCTCCGGGCTGGATCACGCAGGATTGGCAGCCCCGCGGACATCGTCCTGCCGCATCCACTGAGCGTCTTCCTCGGATGCGGAGTACATGGGCAAGATCTTGAGCCAGAGCCCATCATCACGTTGCTCACGCTCCTGGACCAGGCCGGGTGCCCAGCGCACTAGTCCATAGTCGTCCCGGCCAGCCCTGAACTCCACACGCTCCTCGTCCATACAGCGACGCTAACACCGAAGGTTCACTCCATGGCGTCAACGGTTCGAGGCGGCTCCACTCCTCCGGTTCGAAGTGGCCCGAACTGCAGCCACCGGAGCAACCTTCACCCCGCAACCCTCGCCACACCGAGATCGAGGAGGACCAGGTGCCCGAGGGTGCGCTGATCGCCGAAAGCCTGAGCATCAGAACGAGTTGAGCGGCATCCCGCTGCAGGTCAAGCAGATTGCGTGGATCGGCGTGGCCGCCACGACACCTGGACCACCTCATCAGTGGACACTCCTGAATTGCACCAGAGAGGTGCAACGCAGAACACCTCACCGAGCGGAAGGTCGCCTGCCTCGCACCGACAGGCTGGTACGTCAAGTGCAACTCGGCTGCCCAGGCGTTCGTGGTGTTCCCGGGCAAGGTGCGCAGACAAGCATCACCAGCCGGGGTGGACACGGGGGGCCGCAGCGCTCCGTCGGCGGGTCCCGAGCGCCGTTCCCGAACCCAGCCGCCCCGTGGACATGATGGTGGGTGTCGCGGAGTCTGGTGAGGCCGTCGGAGTCGCGGTACTCGGTGACAGGCATGATCCAGCGCGCCAGCGCAGTGTCGTAGGGGATGGTGGTCCTGCCGTTGGTGAGCGTGCCTATGGGCGCCTCCTGTGGGGTGGGTGGTTCTCTGTCTTCCACATGAAGATGCGCGGGTGGCATCGGATAGCTCCTATGGCGAGGCGGTAGAAGGCCGCGCACGTGTCAGGCCGCTGTGACTCGCGGCAGAAAGGGGAGCTGACACGACCCCGCCACCCTGCTCGACGTGCAGACGGACCTCCCGGGCTGCACCCTCCAGCTCACCTGGCCGCCAGAGCCCCCTCGCCGCTCGGCGGAGCACCACACCTCATTTGCCGCCGCGACATAGACGACGATCGCCGGTTACTCAAACCGTCGATCGTCCGACCACTTGAACCTGGTCTACGACGGGCCGCACGCCGCCGAGGTCATGGGAAGCAAGGGCGGGCGCCGCCCGGACGTAGCGGCCGCGAGGACCGGCGACGCGCGCACCGCGTACCACGTACCTCCCCTGGCCACGGGACCAGGCCCTCAGCCGGACTCAGGGGAAATCACGGGATGTCGCACACTCGGCGGCGAGCCGGCGGATCTTCTCCTCGTCCTCACTGCCCGGCCGCCCGTAGTAGACGTACAGGACGTGGCCTTCCGAGCCGGTCAGGGCGAACGTCTCATACTCCAGGCGCAGCTCGCCCGCACCGGCGACGCGTAGCCGCTTCGCGCCCTGGACCCGCTCATAGACGTCGTGCGAGTCCCACAGGGCCCGGAACGTTTCACTGCGCTTGCGCATCGTGGCCACGAAGTCGTCGAGTTGGCCTCGTCGTGCGGCGGCGGTGGCGCGCAGGCCGGCTACCGCTTGGAGGCTGATGTCCTGCCACTGGGGATACACCTGGCGGGCCCGCTCGTCGAGGAACGTGAACTCGACCAGGTTCCGGCCGGGGGCCCACGCGGGGTTCATGCGGGGTGCGAGCGTGGTGGTGGCCAGGACGTCGCGGCGGGGGCTGGTCACGAGGGCCGGCAGATCGCTCCAGCGTCGCAGCAGGTGCGCCACTCCGGGGCGTACCGCGTCGGCGGCGGGTGCGTGGCCCTCAGTCGTAGGGGGAGCTGGTGAGGCCAGCGACCACAGATAGGCACGCTCGGCGTCGTCGAGCCCCAGCACGGCAGCCAGTGCTCCGAGGATCTCGCTGGACGGGTTGCGGTCGCGCCCCTGCTCCAAGCGCGCGTAGTACGAGGGGCTCACGCCCGCGAGCAGGGCCAGTTCCTCACGGCGCAGGCCCTTCACCCGGCGGCGGGTGTGCGTGACGACACCGGCCCGCGCGGGATCGGCCTTCTCGCGCCGACTGCGAAGGAAGGACCCCAGTTCGTTTTCCACATCACTCGGCACCTGATCGACCCTACCGGTGCGCACGTTGCGGCCGGGCAGGCCCTGCGAGAGCCTCCCCCAAGAGGGTGTGGCTCCGGGGCGTCGGGCCTGTTCGGATGGGGCCATGTTCAACCGCAACGACACCGCATCCGCAAAGACCTGGCTCATCACCGGCTGCTCCAGCGGCCTGGGACGTGCACTGGCGGCACACGCCCTTGAGCGGGGCGACGACGTAGCTGTCACCGCCCGCGACACCACCACGGTCACCGGCCTCACCGGCCGCTACGGTGACCGGGCCCTCGCCCTGGAACTCGACGTCACCGAGCCCGCGTCGGTGCAGGCCGCCGTGGCCCGCGCCGAGGAGCGTTTCGGTCGCATCGACGTGGTGGTGAACAACGCCGGCCACGGCTATCTCGCCGCTGTCGAAGAAGGCGAGGACGACGCCGTCCGCGCGCTGTTCGACACGAACGTGCACGGCGTGGTCACGGTGCTGAAGGCGGTACTGCCCGCGATGCGGGCCCGCCGCGCGGGGCACATCGTCAACGTCTCCTCCTTCGGCGGCCTGGCCGCCTTCCCGGCCACGGGCTACTACCACGCGACCAAGTTCGCCCTGGAGGGCCTGTCGGAGTCCCTCGCCGCCGAACTGGCTCCGCTCGGCATCGCCGTGACCCTTGCCGAACCGGGCGGACTGCGTACCCGGTGGGCCGGTTCGTCCATGCGACAGTCCGGGCTGCGTCTGGAGGACTACGAGCAGACCGCGGGCGCGCGCCGCGCCTCGACCCTGAGCATCTCCGGCAGGCAGCCCGGCGATCCCGCCCGGGCGGCCGCGGCGATAGCGGCCGCCGTCGATGCCAAGGAGCCGCCGCTGCGCCTGCTGGTGGGTTCCGACGCTCTGAGCGGTGCCCGGTCGCGTCTGCGGCGGCTCGCCCGCGAGATCGATGCCACCGAGGCGCTGACGGTCAGCGCCGACTTCAAGGAGTGACCGTGAGCGAGAAGGGTTCTTTCATCGCCGTCGGCGCCGGGCCCGGACTCGGCGCGGCCGCCGCCCGGCGGTTCGGCCGCGAGGGCCATCGCGTCGGCCTGATCGCCCGCGCCCCCGGCACCCTGTCCGCCCTCGCCGCCGATCTGCGGGGCGACGGCATCACCGCCGCCACCGCGAGCGCGGACATCACCGACACATCGGCCCTCCGGACCGCGCTGCGCGAGGTCGAGCGTCAGGTGGGGGCGGCCGACGTCGTGCTGTTCAGTCCGCGGCCCAGCCTCGACTGGATCAAGCCGACCCTTGCCACCGGTCCCGCCGACATCCAGAGCGCGGTGGCGCTGAGTGTGGCGGGCGCTGCGGCCACCGTGCAGGCGGTGGCGCCCGGCATGCGCGAGCGCGGGCGGGGCACCTTGCTGTTCACCACCGGCGGCGCCGCGGTCGCGCCCCACCGCGACCGGGCGGTCTCCGCGATCGCCTATGCCGCCGAATCCGCCTATGTCCGCCTGGTGAACGAAACCCTGGCCGACTACGGCGTGTATGCGGCGCAGGCGACCATCGTCGGACCGATCGGCGACGGCCTCACCCATGAGCCCGCTGCGGTGGCCGAGCACCTGTGGGAGCTGCACACCGGACGCACCCAGGCGCTGCTGGTCCTGCGCTGATCCCAGGCCCGATGCCTCGGCTGTGCCGTCCACGAGGTGCAGGTCCGAGGGGTGCGTCTCGTCTTGAAGCGCCCCCGGTCCGTCGGCGGCAGTCACCCTCCGCAGGGCGGGAAGGGAGGCGACGGCGTCCGCCGCGTGGGGCGCTCGTCGTCACCGACCATGCGCAAGCGCTCCTGGGACAGCCGCACCGCCATGCGGCGCTCGGTGGGATCCCGCGTCAGATCCGCTCCCCAACGCTCCAGCAGCTCGGCCAAGGCGCGCTTGGTGTCCGGGAACCGGTCCTTCTGCCGGGTCAGCCGACGGGCATGGCCCAGGGCCTCCCGGCTCACCGGGATGCCAGAGCCGCAGCGTATGTCGTGGCGTGTGGAGCCAGTCTGCCCATGATGCCCAGTACCGGTCGTCTCGGACGAGGGTCTGGCCTACGTCGAAAGCGATGGTGCGGATCATTCCGGGACCCTCGTCGGGCCAGCAGCAACTGCGTTGAAGCGGCTCTCGGGCACGGCGGAAGGGCTTGTCCCTCCCGAAGGTGGAAGGGAGGCCTCTGGCATTCGCACCGCAGGTCAGTGTGGAGTTCGGGCCTACCCATGAGGGCTACATCGGCGCGGTACTGAACGACGACACCGAGCCCGATCCGCCCTACCTGGGTTCCGAGAGCGCTCCAGGCCTGGCAGCAGCACACCGCCGATGTGGACGCGCATATGGTCCCCTTGCCTGCCGGGATGGCAACGCTCCTGGATTAGATCGACGAGCAGCTCACCGGCCTGGCCAACGATGTACACGATGTACCAGTCGCCGCCCTCAGGGCAGTAACCGTCCTGGCAAGCACGACCAAGCGGGTCATTCACTTGGCCGCCACGTTCGCCGAAAACGATGGCCTAACAGATGAGGCCATCGGGCATCGGGCATCGGCGAGCGGCGGCAGCCACTCTTCGACCGCCACATATGCCTGAACCCACTGGCGCTGGCGCCCAGGTCTCCGTCTCCTGGCTCCCGTTCGTGCACCGACTGCGGAGAGCAGGAGTGCATCTCGGCGATTCAGGCACCCGGGAGACGCCGACAAAGTTGCAGCTGGAACGGTTCGCGGTGGCGAGCCAGTGCGCTCACAAGACACGGTTCGGGGGGTGTGCGCGAGCCAGGCAGATGCCCGAAGGGGAGGCCTTGATGGCCTGTTGGGGCAGCGTGCGGGCAGTAAGGGCACTGCCTGTGACGGAACGAAGACGTCGTGGGAGAGCGCCCGTAACTCGGTGAGGACTACAAATAGTTACGACCGCACACACCGCCACTCCTTCTGGGGGAACACCATGCAGAAGACCCGCCTCACCGCTCTCGCCGCCGTCAGCCTCGCCGCCGCCCTCTCGCTTACCGCCTGTGGCGGTGACGACTCCGGAACTGACTCGTCTTCCAAGGGCTCGTCGTCCTCCAACTCCAACTCCTCTTCCTCGGGCTCGGGCAGCTCGGAAGCCGGTAACAAGCAGTCGGGTTCCGGCGAGGACATCAAGGGCGAGGCAGCCTCGGGCGGCGCCAAGAGCACGTTCTGCAAGACGGAGGACCTGGCCATCGACGCCCAGGACGCCGCGCCGGACGAGAGCACCGGCCGCATCGACATCACGATGATCAACCGGGGTTCGACCACCTGCTCCGCCACGGGCTTCGCGGGCGTCGACATCAAGGACGAGGACAACACCTCCAGCCCCATCGAGCGCGGCCAGGCCCAGCCGCGCGTCACCACCCTCAAGCCCGGCGCCGCCGCGGTGTTCAACCTCGCCTACGACATCGACAGCAGCGGCGAGAGCCTCGCCTCGCCGACCCACATTCTGGTGACGCCCCCGAACGAGACCCACACCGTGACCCTGGACTGGCCCGCGGGCACCGGGGACATCAAGGGCGCCTACACCGACGTGCAGGTCTACCCCACCCACACCACCAAGTAGAGGTGACGCACACGGCCGGCCCCGGCGACAGGTCCCGCGTGCCGGCCATGCTTGACCGCCTTCTTCGCAGAACAAGGACAGCTCGCCCGCCACGGTGAATGCATCCGCAGCCGTCGCTGAACACCACCCGCGCCTTGTCGCCGCGGCGCCCGGCACCACACCCCTCGCCACATCCCCCTACCTCTGCTCCTCCCCCGCCGCCACCCCCACCCGGCACCGGGCGCACCCGCTGCGACCGAGGGGCGGCGGCCCGGCACGTGGTATGCCGTATGCGCCTGGTGGGCAGAATGGGTTCATCACTCAGGGGGAGAGATGAGAAACCGGACCACCCTGCGTACCCGGACAGCGCGCACGGCGCGGACCGCACGCACCACGCGGCCGGAATCCGCGGAGCCCTGGTGGAAGCGGCACGGGAGAGGTCTCTGGATCGGTGTCGGCCTTCCGGTGGTCGGCGCCGTGCTCACCGCAGTCGCCCTCCAACTGGTCGGGTTGGGCGGTGAATCCGAGCCGAGTGCGGCGTCTGGCGACAGTGACGGTGACGCCGCTCCGTTCACCGTGACCGCCAGGCAGGAGAACGAGGAGGGCTGCACGGCCCTGCCGGACAAGGTGTCCGCGCCGCAGGACCGGGCGGAGCTCGTCTCCGGCGGTGACGTGAACGCGGTGATCCGGCGCAACGACGGAGCGCGAGCCGGTGAACTGACCGTCGGCATCACCTTCGAAGGCGGCGCGCGTTCGCTGACCATCACCTCGATCGACATCAGACCGAAGTCACCCAAACCCCAAATGCCGCTCTCCGGCACGCTGTTGTGCGAGCCGGGTGCCGGTGGTGAGCCCAAGATCCAGCTGTACGCGGACATGGACGACCCGGAACCCGTCTTCCGCACCGGTGAGAACGCCACACAGCGCTACTTCAAGGACAAGGTCATCACGCTGCGACCGGGCGAGCAGGTCAACCTGTCGGCGATCTTCCGGGCCGAGGAGAGCTCGCGCGCCTTCGGGCTCATGATCCGGTACGTACAGGACGGGAAACAGCACACGCTTCCGGCGCGCGCCCCAAGCGGCGGGCGGTACGCGGTGACCGGCTACGCCAAGCGGTACGGGGTCGTCTATCGGGGATCCGCCGACGGCGGCTACCGCCGGGTCGAGAAGCCGCAGCCGTGCTCGTGGCTGCCCGCGGCACAGCGAGAGGGGTGTTGACCGATGCGGAGACCAGCACGGAAACCGACGAGGAAGCACGCCCGCTACGCCTGGTACACCGGGGGTGGAATCCTGCTCACCCTCAGCCTGCTGGCGCTGCTGATCGGCGACGGAAGTACGTCACCGAAACCGCTCGAACGTCCCAACGCACTGGAAGTGGCGTGGACGTTCCGGAGCGAGGGGAGGGCTCTGGACGTCGCGGACCTGGCAGCACCGCTCAACGACCGGCTGCTGGCCGTCCCGCAGGGCAACAAGGTGAGCCTCGTGGATACGCGCGACGGCCGCCCGCTCTCCCAACTACACAGCTCTGCAGATGAGTTCACGCCGATCGGGTTCTCGGGCGGCGGGCTGCTGACCACGGAGTGGGGGACCAAAACCGGCTCCCTATCCATGTTCGACCCCGAGACCGGGCGGAAGCTGTGGCGGCGTACGACGAGTCCGATCAAGGGGCAGGCCCGGGACTACACCTGGCTGCGGAACGCGGCCGCGCTGCCGGACTCGGGCCCCGTCCTCCAGGCGGCCGACAACTGGTTGGCGGGCCTGGCTCCGCGCACCGGCGCGGCCCGGTGGCGGGAACGGATGCCGACGTACACCGCCTGCGACAACACTCGCCCCGGCGAGGTGCCCTCCGCGCCCCTGGTGGGCGCGACGGCGAATCGCGTCGTCCTGCTGCGCCACTGCCCGGGCCAGGTCGCGGAACTCCAGGTGCTGAACGCGGAGAACGGTCACCTGGTATGGAAGAAGAAGCTGGGCCGCATGCGGCAGATCGCCAGGCTCGTCGTGGACCGCCATGCGATCGGCGTGACCCTCGACGACAGGGTCCGGGTCTTCACGGAGTCGGGCGCGCAGCTCCTGCGGCAGCAGTCTGACCCGGCGTACTTCCTTGCGCTGGGCGGAGAGACGGACGGGACGCTGTACGTCACGGCGGGCAACGTCCTGCGCGCGGTACGGACGGACACCGGGCGGACCCGGTGGAAGCTGCGCCAGAAGGCCTCGGAAAACACCAGCCACGTGACGAGTGAGGCCGTCGTAGGCGAGGTGTTCACCGCCGGAGCGTACGTGGGCGACCTCCGGTGGTCCGTCGGAGACGCCCGCCTCCAAGGGCCGGGTGCGAGCCGCCTGACGGACCTCGAGGGCAAGCGCACTGCGACCGTTCCCTGGCCGGTGGCCGGGGCGCCCGCGGGAGTGAGCGGTGACCTGTTCATCGTCCGCAGCGACGAGCGCGAAGGTACGCGCTACACGGCCCTGCGGCCCGTTCACCGCGACATGGATGCGGCAACCCCTGCTGCGTTGGCGGGAGTTGATCGGTCGGACTGGCCCGACGCCTGTCGCATGGTCGACGCGAGTCTTCTGGCGCGGCTCGGCAAGGACTACATCAAGCTGCCGGTGAAGAAGAGCCGCACCATCCTCGGCACCAAGCTTCCGCACCCGAGCGTCTGCCGTTTCGCCGCGGAATCCGCCTCCGGCTCCGACGGCGACATCTTCACCGTCACCGTGCGCTGGGTGGCGCCCGACGCGAAGGCCGCCAGGACCTACGTGTCGAACGCCCTGCCCTGGGGCTGCGATCCCCCGCTGGAGACCAGGTGCGTGACCGCCGGGATCACAACGCCCCGGCCCGGCGTCCACCTCTACACGTACAGAACGGGCCTCGAACAGAGCCCGGTCGCCCACGCGACCGTGGTGTCCGGCCGCTACGTCGTCGGGGTCAGCGCGGGCGACAACGAATCGGGGACCAAGCGTCTGGTACGCGAGGTGGCGACCTCCCTCACGTCCGCCGGACACCGACACCCGTAAGAAGGGCCCCACCAGGGCCGTATCAGGGCGGGTCAGAGGTCGCTGTCGATCCCGGTGACGGCAGGAGGGCCGAGCGGGGCGTCGGCTTCTTTGATGCCCGCCTCCCTCAGGGCAGCGGTGAGGAGCCTTGTGGCGTTCAGTTCGGCCTCGTACCGGTCAGGTGCTTCGACTTCCAGACGGATCGAGAAAGTGTTGTCCTCGTGCAGGGTGAGCAGGTCAAGGCCTTCGCTCTCGCTCACGTCCGTGTGCTGTGAGGCCAGTGCCCGTTCGAGGGTCGACCGTGTGGAGCCGGTGATGTCGGTGAGAAACGTGCCGGGGACGGTGATGACGAAAGTGGTCATGGTGACTCCTCGTACGGGATGGCACTTGTACGGTTCCTGCTGCCCCCATCGTTCTGCCTTGAACGGCAAGCCGCACCTGAGGCTCCGGGGCAGCACGGGCCCGGCGGCCCCGCTGACCGGCGCCAGCGCGCCCAGCCTGAACCAACGGTCCGCACCCGCCTGAAGAGCCCGGCCGAGCCCCAGTGCCGCCGACGCGCCCTGCGAGAAGCCGGTGGCCATGACCTTCCGCTCCAGCAGATGTCCGGCGCACGGGGCGAAGGCTCGGGCCGCCCGCAGCATGTCCAGGAATGCCGTCGTCTCGGAGCCGATGTCCATTCAGGGGTGCAGGCCGGGCCCCTTGCCAAGACCCAGGTAGTCGGGCGCGACACCCGCGGCCCCCGCCGACGCATGTGCGATCACCGGCGCGGACAGGAAGGCGCCGCGCCGCATGGACGGGGCATCGCTCTTGTGGCTGCCGGTGCCGTGCGCGAAGGCGACCGCCTGCAGCCGCCTCTCGCCGCCCAGCGGAAGCACGAGCAGCCCGCTCGCCGTGGTGGGCCGTCCGTGCGGAGACCAGCGTGCCCCGCCCGCGCTCCTCGTGCCGCGGCTGCGCGGACGACTCATGGGCGGCGGGCACAGTGGTGGCGGTGGCAGCGAAGGCGGGACCGCTCAGCATCAGCCCGCAGCATACGGCTGCCCCTGCTGCCCAGAGGCCGCCGCGACTGGTGCCCCCCCCGGGCCCGGGGGGCCTACCGGGCCTACACCCACCCGGGGCAGCCGTCACAGGGGCCCGCCCCCAAGGAGCTGGCCTCCGTCCACGACGAGGGTCTCCCCCGTGATCCAGCGGGCGCCGTCCCCGGCGAGGAACGCCACCGCCTCCCCCAGGTCCTCCGGTTCGCCGATGCGGCCCAGCGGGGTGGCCGCGGCGACCCGTGCCTCGTTCTCCTCCCACAGCGCCTCGGCGAGCTTGGTGCGGACGACTCCGGGGGCGATCGCGTTCACGCGGACCTTCGGGGCCAGTTCCAGGGCGAGTTGCTTGGTGAGGTGGATGAGTGCGGCCTTGGAGACGTGGTAGATGCCGACGTCCTGGGCGACCGAAAGGCCGCCGATGGATGCGGTGTTGACGACGGACCCGCCGTGCTCGCCCATCCACGCCTTCACGGCGAGCGACGTCCACAGGATGGGCGCCCAGAGGTTGACGTCCATCGTCTTGGCGAAGCGTCCGTGGTCCTGGTCGATGACCGGGCCGTACGCGGGGTTCGTACCGGCATTGTTGACGAGGATGTCCAGGCTGCCGTACGTCGCGACGGTGTGGTCGACGCAGGCGCGCGCGGCGTTCTCGTCGGTGGCGTGCGCGCCGAACCCCACGACGTCGCCGCCCAGTTGGGCCGCGGCCTCCTTGGCCCGCTCCTCGCTGCGGGAGGTGACCACGACCTGTGCCCCGCGGTCACGCAGAGCGGCGGCGGCCGCGAGGCCGATGCCCCGCGAGGCGCCCGTGACGACGGCGACCTTCCCGGCGAGCGGTCCGCCGGGGCTGCTCGGGTTGTTAGAACCACTAGAGCTACTAGAGCTGCTCATCGACCGCTCCGCTCGTTTTCGCGGCGCCGCAGCTCCCGCAGCGCGATCGCGCGCTTGTGCACCTCGTCGGGGCCGTCCGCGAGCCGCAGGGTGCGCAGATGGGCGTACATGCTGGCGAGCGGGAAGTCGTCGCTGACACCGCCGCCGCCGTGCACCTGGATCGCCCGGTCGACGACCTTGAGGGCGACCTCGGGGGCGGCGACCTTGATGGCGGCGATCTCGGTGCGGGCTTCCTTGTTGCCGACTGTGTCCATCAGGTACGCGGCCCTGAGGGTCAGCAGACGTGCCATGTCGATCTCGACGCGGGACTCGGCGATCCAGTCCTGGATGTTGGCCCGGTCGGCGAGCGGCGCGCCGAACGTCGTACGCGACTGGGCGCGGTCGATCATCAGGTCCAGGGCGCGCTCCGCCATGCCGATCGTGCGCATGCAGTGGTGGATGCGGCCGGGCCCGAGCCTCGCCTGGCTGATCATGAAGCCGTCGCCCTCGCCCGCGAGCAGGGCGGTGACGGGGACGCGTACGTCCTCGAAGAGCACCTCCGCGTGGCCCTCGCGGTCCTGGTAGCCGAAGACGGGGAGGTTGCGCAGGACCGTGACGCCGGGGGTGTCGAGCGGGACGACCATCATGCTCTGCTGGCGGTGGCCCGGCCCCTCCGGGTCGGTCTTGCCCATGACGATGAGCACCCGGCAGTTCCTGTGCAGGGCGTTGGAGGTCCACCATTTGCGGCCGTTGAGGACGTAGTCGTCGCCGTCGCGGACCATCCGCATCTCGATGTTGCGGGCGTCGGAGCTGGCGACGGCGGGCTCGGTCATGGCGAACGCGGAGGCGATCTCACCGGCGAGCAGCGGCTTCAGCCACTTCTCCTTGTGCTCCTCGGTGCCGAAGAGCGTGAGGACCTCCATGTTGCCGGTGTCCGGCGCGTTGCAGTTGGTCGCCTCGGGGGCGAGGTGCGCGCTGCGGCCCATGATCTCGGCCAGCGTGGCGTACTCCAGGTTGGTCAGGCCGGGGCCCCACTCCGGGTGGGGGTGGAAGAGGTTCCACAGGCCCTGCTTCCTCGCCTCGGCCTTGAGCTCTTCGAGGACCGGCGGGTGGAAGTGCGGATCGCCCGACTCCGCCATCTGCGCGTCGTACACCGCCTCGGCGGGGTAGATGTGCTCGTCCATGAAGGCGAGCAGCCGCTCCTGGTACTCCTTGGCCCTGTCGGTCACGTCGAACACGGGTCGTCCTCCAACGGTCTTGGGTCCGGCAATCATGGTCCGGAGCTGAGTCTGGGCCCCGGGCTCGCCCGGTGGATACACCGCCGGGCGGGCGGGTCGTCGAGCCGTCGGGCGGCCTCACGCGCCGGTGGCCGGCGCGAGCAGCCGCGCCAGCTGCGCCGCCGTCGTGGGCGCGTCGCGGTGCACGACCCCGGCGATGCCGACCCGCTCCGCCGCCACGATGTTCTGCGGCAGGTCGTCCACCATCACGGTGTCCTCGGGCCGTACGCCGAGACGCTCGCACGCGACGGCATACGCGCGGCGCGACGGCTTGCGCACCCCGATCTCCCCGGACACCGTCACGGCGTCGAACATCGCGGGCAGGTCGAAGCCGTCGTAGCAGTGGTCGCCGAGCGAGTTGGAGAGCAGTCCCACGCGGTGGCCGTCGGCCCGGACCTTCGCCACCAGGGCGATCATGCCGGGGTCGGGGTGCAGCAGGGACTGGATGCGGCGCACCAGGCCCGGCCCCTCCGCCGCCGCTCCGTGGGCCCGCAGCCGCGCCGCGAACCCGTTCTCGAACTCGCGCTCGCCGACGCGGCCCTCCTCGTGCGCCACGAGCAGCGTGCGGCTCTCCTCGTCCCGGGAGAGGAGCCGGAGCAACAGCCGTGGATCGTCGGCCAGTTCCGTGCCGAGCTCCTCGAAGGCGACGACGACGCTGGTGGTCAGGACCCCGCCGAAGTCGAACAGGACCGCACACCGCGTCCGCTCGGCACTCCCCACGTCACTCATCGCACCGCACCTTCATTCGTCTCGGGTTCCGCCAACGTATTTGAATCCGGGTTCAAGTTCAAGGGTCCGGGAGCTGCCGACGGATCGCGCCGCGCCCGGGGCACCCCCGGCGCCCCGGGCACCTGTACATATGAACCCAACGTCAAGTTCAATACGTTGAACACGGCCCCGGCCGCCGCCAGTCAGCCGCGCCGCCACCTGCGGACCACGGAGGTTCTGCACATGTCGACACACGTCACCATCGCCGAGTGGGAGAGCGTCGCGACGCGCGAGGTCACCTCGGGCGACGTCACGCTCCGCGTCTTCGACCACGGCGACGGACGGCCGGGCAGGCCCCCGGTGGTCCTGTGCCACGGCTTTCCCGAGCTGGCGTTCTCCTGGCGCCACCAGCTCTTCGCGCTGGCAAGTGCGGGGTACCGCGTCCTCGTCCCCGACATGCGCGGCTTCGGTGGGAGTGGACGCCCGGCCGACCCCGACGCGTACGACATCCTCACGCTCTGCGGCGACCTGACCGCGGTCCTGGACGACGTGGGCGCGGACGACGCCGTCTTCGTGGGGCACGACTGGGGCGCCGCCGTGGTGTGGCAGCTCGCGCTGGCCCATCCGGAGCGGGTGCGTGCGGTGGCCGGGATGAGCGTGCCGGTGGCGCGGCGGGCCCCGGCGCCCCCGATCCCGATCCTGCGCAAGCGCCTCGGCGACGACTTCTACATGGTGTGGTTCCAGGAGCCCGGCGTCGCGGACGCCGCCCTGAGCCGGAACGTGCGCAGGACGCTCACCGCGAAGGAGATCTGGTCCGCCCGGTGGGCCGGGCGGGACGAGGCGCCGACATCGCCCCCGCCGTGGCTCGACGACGAGGAACTCGCCTACTACGTCGACACGTTCGAGCACACCGGATTCACCGGCGGGCTCAACTACTACCGGAACCTCGACCGCAACTGGGAGCTCACCGAGCACTTGGCCGACCGCCGGATCACGCAGCCCTCGCTGTTCATCACCGGGTCCAAGGACCCCGTCGGGCAGTTCATGCCGACGAAGGACCACGACCTGATGCTGACGGACCAGCGGGGTCACCTCGTGCTCGACGGCGCGGGCCACTGGATCCAGCAGCAGCGACCCGAGGACGTGAACGCCGCTCTCCTCGAGTTCCTCTCCACGGTCGGCTGATAACATCCGCTGCCACCGATACGTACAGGTTCGACCGACAGTGAATGGATCGCAGTGGCTGCCCAGGCCCCGGCCGCAGACGGCGGTCAGAAGCAACCGATCACGCCCCGCAGCGCCCGTGGCGTCAGGACGCGCAACGCGCTGATCGCCGCCGCCCGCGAGGTGTTCGAACGCGACGGATATCTGGACGCCCGCATCACGGACATCTCCAAGGCGGCGCACGTCGCCTCCGGGTCGTTCTACACGTACTTCAACAGCAAGGAAGAGATCTTCCAGGCGCTGGTCGAGCAGGTGCAGGAGGAGATGCTCCACCCGCACCTGCGGGAGCGCACCGGCATCACCGACCCCCGCAAGCTCATCGACGCGTCGAACCGCGAGTACCTGCGCGCGTACAAGAAGAACGCCCGCCTCATGGCGCTGTTCGAGCAAGTCGCCCAGGTCGACGAGCAGTTCATGGCGCTGCGCATCGAGCGCGGCAACGCGTTCGCCCGGCGCAACGCCAAGCTGATCCGGACCCTCCAGGAGAACGGCCAGGCCGACACGAGCCTGGACCCCCTCGTCACCGCGCACGCCCTGTCCGTGATGGTGAGCCGCATGGCCTACATGGTGTTCGTGCTCGGGCAGCGCATCCCGTACGAGCGGCTCGTCACGACGCTCAACACGATCTGGGCGAACGGGCTGCAGCTGCGGGACCCGTCGCCCGGGGCCTGACACCGGCGGCTCCCCCGAAGCCCGGCCGACGGTTCCCCGGCCGCACCCGCTACCAGCCGCGCGCGGACTCCAGCAGGTGGTCCCTGACCAGGGCGACGTGCGGGTTGTCCGCGGAGCCGGGCCGCTGGACGAGGTAGCCGGTGTTGATGGGCGGGTCGTCCGGGTCGTTGAGGAGGAGCAGCGCGCCCGACGCCAGCTCGTCGAGACACAGGTAGCGGGGCAGCACACTGAATCCCGCGCCGCCCACGACGGCAGCCTTGACCGCGCGCAGATCGGGCATGGTGACGGCGGGCTTGCAGACCAGGCGCTTGCCGAAGACGTGACGCCAGTAGCGGCGGACGATGGGCAGGTCCTCGGCGTACGCCACCAGCGGGACGCCGTGCAGCGCCGCGGGACCGTCGGCGGCGATTCGCGCAGCCCCGCCGATCCGCTCCGCCCAGGCCGCAGTCGTGACCAGGACGAACTCCTCGTCGGCCAGGGGCACGGCGGCCAGCGCCCGGCCGCGGGGGCGAGCCGTGGCGATCAGCAGGTCGTGCCGTCCCGCGCGCATCTCCTCCAGGAGGTCGTCCGTCAGGCCGGTCGCGATCCGCAGCACCACGCCCTTCTCCACCAGCGGAGCGATCCGGGGCAGCACGCAGTGGGAGAGGAGCTCCGCCGGGCCCGCCACGTGGACCGGCTCGGCGGAACTGTCACCGCCGTGCCCCGCGATCTCGGCGAGGGCGTCCAGGGGCTCCACGATCCGGGACGCCAGCTCGTCGGCGAAGGGCGCGGGGGCCGCGCCGCGCGGGAGCCGCTCGAACAGTTCCCGGTCGAGCCTGCGCTCCAGGGAGCGGATCTGAGCGGTGACCGTGGGCTGGGACAGGCTCAGGAGGCGGGCAGCCGCGGTGAAGGATCCGGAGCGGTAGACCGCGAGGAAGGTGCGGAGCTGGTTGAGGTCCAGCGAGGCGGCACCGGTCGTACCGCCCGTGCCGTGCCCGCCGCCGAGTGCTTCCGCGGGCCCTCCGGCGGCGTCGGCGGTCCCATCGGCATCCTTATGTCCCATGCTCAGGAGCCTAAAGGGTGCCGATGGGGTGGGCGACCTGCCGCCAGGCGCGGCCGGGCGCTGGTGCGCCGCGTCACGACATCAGCGGGCGCACCTCGTCCGTGACGAAGCGGATGAACCCCTCCGGGTCCGGTTCGTCGGCGGTGGGCTGCAGGACGACCGTGTCGGCCCCCGCCTCGGCGAGCCGCCGGACGGCCTTCGCCACGTCCTCGGCGTCCCCGGCGACTCCGAGCCCGGCGACGTCTTCCTTGCCCTCGCTCCGGAGCTCGGCCCGCAGCCGGGCCTCCGCATCGGGTCCGGTCGCGGTGAGCAGGTAGACCACCACGCGGTGGGTGCCCGTACGCCCGGCCGACTCCCGTCCCTCGTCGATGAGTTGGCGGGCCCTGCGCACGCCGTCCGGCGTCGTGCTCGCGTCCAGGATGGTGCCGTCCGCGGACTCTCCGGTGAGCCGCAGCGAGCGCGGCCCCCGCGCGCCCGCGTAGACCGCGGGGACCGAGGCGGGCGGCCAGTCGAGCGCGACGCCGTCGAGCCGGACGTACCGCCCCTGAGTCGTGACGCGCTCGCCCGCCAGCAGGGCCCGCATCGCGTCGAGGTGTTCGCGCAGGAGCGTGACCGGCGACTCCGCCCGCGCCCCCACCTGCCCCATCCAGTCCTGCACGCCGTGCCCGACGCCGAGCATGACGCGGTCCGGGAACAGCCGGTGCAGCGTGGCCGCCTCCATGGTGGTGAGGGCGACGTTCCGCAGCGGCACGGGCAGCAGGCCGACCCCCACGCGCAGCCGCTCGGACCAGGCGAGGGCGGCGGCCGCGGCCGCGATGCCGCTCTCCAGGAAGCAGTCCTCCCAGAGCCACAGCTCCGCGAGTCCGGCGTCCTCGGCCGTGCGGACCATCGCGCGCAGGCGCTCGGGGGGAAGTTGCGGACGGAACACCACGCCAAGAGTCGTCATGGCGCCTTCCTATCCCGCACCCTCGCCCGCGATCAACAGAGATGCGGCACCTTCATCCAGTAAGGGTTGTGTTGTACAAGACCCTTACTCAAGGGTGATCGTCATGAACCAGCCCACCGGACAACTCACCATGCCCCGCACCACCGTTCGCCGGGCGGTGGAGGCCGACCTTCCCGAACTCGTACGCCTGCGGGCACTGCTCTTCGAGACCCGCAGCGGCGACTACTTCAACCCCGCGCCGGACGATCCTGACCGGAACGACTGGCGTCACAACCTCGCCTCCGTGCTCCAGGCACAGCTGACGGCGGACGCCGCCCGCATCCTCGTCGTGGACGGCGAACACGGGCTCGCGGCCTGCGGCATCGGCACCGTCGAACAGTGGTTCCCCGGCCCGCACAACCTCACCGGCCGGGTCGGCCACGTCATCGGCGTGGTCACCGACCCCGCGTACCGGCGGCGCGGCCACAGCCGGGCCGTCATGCGGGCGCTGCTCGACTGGTTCCGCGCGCAGGACGCCTCCCGAGTCGACCTGTACGCCTCCCACGAAGGCGAGCCGCTCTACCGGGACCTGGGCTTCGTCGACCACCCGGATCCCGCGCTGTACTGGCGCCCAGCACATCGGTGAACCCCCACGGGCCGACTCGGCCGAAAGGGATTCCGGGCGCCGTCCCTCCGCAGCATCATGGGAAGGAGGCGAAACGGGGGTTCCGTCATGGGTGTTCGCTCCGGTTCGGGTGCCGATCGGGTGCCTGTCTGGGCCTTTGCCGCCATGGGATTCGTCCTGGTGGTGGGGCTGTTCTTCGGGATACGGGGAGTCGCGTCGCACGACGGCGGGGTGCGCGGAGGCGGTGGTGGCTCCTCGGGTGGTGACTCCTCGGGCGGGGGCACCAGTACGGGGACGAGTACCGGCGGCGGTGGCTCCGACATCACGGGCGGGAGCGGCGGCTCGGGCGGGGGCGACGCGACCGGCGGGGCGACGGGCGGGGGAACGAACGGGTCGACGGGAGGCTCCTGGCACACCGGTGGCGGCGACGGTGGGAAGGGCCGGGGCGGCAACAGCGGCGGCGGGGGCCGCGGGGGCGGGACTCCGCCCGGCTGGCTGCCCTGGGGGCCCAAGTCGCCCAACACGGACGACGCGCCCGAGCCGGACAGCATGTACGACCTGCTCCAGCAGGGCGATTGCCAGCAGCCCTACAACAGCGCGACCGACCCCGGGCAACGCCCCGAGAACTCGGGGACCCTGCAGGCCTGGAAGGTCATCGAAGGGCTTGCCGGGATCTGCAAGGCCGCACACGGCGAGCCGGGCGGTCTTGGCATCGCCACCCGGGCCGAAGCGGGGCTGCGCTCGGCGGGCTATCGGCCCGCGGCCACCGCATACCTCTGCAAGGACGGCGACGCCTTCGCGGTCCTGCAGCGCTTCGTCGCCTACTACCAGCGGCATCCCGGCGACCAGGTGGTGCTGCGGTCCTCCGCGACGGGGGCCGCGGCCTGCGACAACAAGATCGCCGCCACCGAGGCGAGCGTCGCGCCCGGCTCGACGCTCGGTCTCCAGGGCACCTGGCCCGACGTCCCCCGCGCCGTGGAACTCCGCGCCGCCGAGATGCCGGAACCGCTGGTCCTCAGGCCCTTCGGCGACGAGAACGAGAGGGAGAAGTGCTGCAAGGACGCGGCGGTCTCCGTGGACCTGCCGGGTCCCGACGGCTTCGGCGGCCGACGCCCGACGTCCATCGACGTGACGCTCGTGACGAGGAGCGGCGCGAGGGTGACCAAGCAGGCAGCGTTCACCCTGGACTGGAGCGGCTTCCCCCAGTCCCCGGCGCCTTCGCTCTCGTCACGTTCGCCCTCCCTGCCCGAGCCGAGCGACTCGCTGGCCCGATGAGCGACCCCCGGCCCTCGCCCCCCGAGCCACCTCCGGCACCCGCACCGGGCCCAGACCTGACACCGGCACCGGCGCCAACCCCGGACCCGCGCCCGGCCCCGCGCCCGGACCTGACACCACAACCGAACCCGGACCCGGCACCGAACCCGACACCAGCACCAGCACCAGCACCAGCACCAGCACCAAACCCGGACCCGCCCCCGGCCCCCCAACCAGCCCCGCACCCACCCCCACACCCGGAACCTGCCCCAAGCCCCCGCCCCTCCCCCGCCCCAACCCCCGGCCCCGCCCGTATCCCTGCACCCGCCCCCACCCCGGACCCAGCCCCATCCCCCACCGAACCCCACGTCGGCTGGGTAGAGATCCTCGGTGCCGTCGGGTCCCTCGTCACCCTCCTCACCGCCGTCCTGTTCTACTTCGGCTGGGCGAGCACGGACGCCGAGACCAAGGCGCTCGGGCTGCGTGACACCGTCTTCCACCTTTCCACCAGCGACTATCTGTTGCGCAGCGTCGGGGCCCTCTACCTCCCGGCCTGGCTCGCGGCGGGTGTCGCGCTGGGGACGCTCGGGCTGCTGCGCTGGACGGCGGGCGAACCGGACAGGCTGGCGCGCGCGGTGCGTGTCCTGCGGTTCGCCTGGGCCGTCCCGCTCGCCCTCGTACCGCTGTATCCGCTCAGCCCCTGGCTGTTCGACCTGGTGCTGCCGCTCACCGCGATCGGCGGCCTCGCGCTCAACGCGTACGCCCGCACGCGCGCACGCCGGGACCTGCGGCTGTGGGGGCTCACCCTCTTCGTCTGCGTGCTGTCGCTGTTCTGGGCCGTGTCGGCGTACGCGGCGATCGCGGGCCGGGGCCGCGCGGAGCTGACCGAGCGGACCCTCCGCAGCGAGTTCCCCGCCGTCGTCGTCTTCAGCGAGAAGGACCTGATGATCCGGGGCGGCGGCAGCTGTTTCCGGCGGGTCACCGACAAGGGGAGCCAGTTCGCGTACGAGTACGGGGGACTGCGTCTGTTCCACGTCTCCGGAGACCGCGTCTTCCTCGTGCCGCGCGACTGGACGCCCGACGACGGCACCCTCTACGTCCTCAAGGAGGGGGCGGGGCAGCGGGTCGACCTGCTCAGCGGGGCGGGCCGCCGGGCCGGGGAGTGCCGGAGCTGACGGGGCGGTGTGGCGCCGCGTCCCTGCCCGGCGGATGATCGTTCCGTGAGTGGCAGCGACACGGAGGACCGGGGCGCCACGGCAGCGGGGCGACGGCGGTCCTGGGTGCGGCCGGTGGCCTGGGGTGTGCTGACCCTGGCGACGTTCGTGCTGGTCCTCGCCGGGTGTGCCCGCGCGACGGTGCTGAACCGCGCCTTCTACCAGGCCGTACTGGACGAACAGGGTGCCTACGAGCGGCTGTACGACGAGGTGCTCGTGGATCCGGCGACGGCGCGGGTCACCCGTGACCTCCTCGGCAGGCTGCCGGTGCCCGAGGCGCAGGTGACCGCGAACCTGAAGAACGTGCTGCCGCCCGCCACCCTGCGCACCCTGGTGGACGAGCAGATCGGTCACGCCGTGGGCTACCTACGCGGGGCGGAGCCGCACCTTCGTCTCTCCGTCGACCTGCGGCCCGTCCTGACGAACATCGGCAGCTTCGCCGAGATCTACCTGGGCGACCTGGTCGCCTCCGCCCAGGGTCGGCAGTCCCCCGACTTCGCCGCCTTCGCACGGGAGCTGACGGCCGCTCTGGACGACATCTCCCGTGGCCGCCGTCCCGAGAACCTCCCCGAGCTGCGCCTCGAACCCACCACCGCGCGGCAGGCGGCCGAGTGGCTCATGGGACCCGTCCCGGAGGACCGGCGGGCGGCCCTGCGCCCCCAGGTGGAGGCGTCGCTGGGGACCGGCGACGTGGCGTCGGCGCTCGCGGCCGTGGGGCCGTACGCGCTGGGCGACCGGGTGAGCGGCGCCGCCTCCGATCTGTCGGTCCTCACGGACGACGGCCATTGGAACGCCGTGCCGGACCTGGCGGCCGCGGGCGTCGATCTGGGAGCGGCCGAACAGGCCCGGCACTTCACCAAGCTCGCGCTGGGGTGGGTCCAGGGCATCGCCTGCGTCCTCGCCCTCGCGTCGGGAGGTCTGCTGGCCTTCACCGGCTCCGCGTCCTGGCCGGTGCGGGTGCGCCGCGTCGGCACGGCGCTGGCCGCGGGTGGCGCGCTGGCCGCCGTGGTGCTCGCGCTTGCCCGGTGGCAGGTCGGGGAGCTGCTGGTCCGCCCGCCTGCGAGCTGGCCGCCATCGGTCCGCGACCTCCTCGACGACGTGCAGCACGGCGGCGCCGACGCCCTCACCTCGGTGGGGCTGATCACGGCGGCGCTCCCGCTGCTGGCCGGTCTTGCGCTGACCGGGGCGGCATGGGCGTACGAGAAGGTGGTGGCGCGGCGCGGGGCGCGGCTGACGGGGCGGCGGCGGACCGCGGTCTTCGGCACGGCGGGCGGAGTCCTGGTGGCCGTCGCGATGGTGGGTGCGGTGCTGGCCCCGATGGCGGCGGGCAAAGAGGCCCGCGAGCTGTGCCTGGGCTCGGAGTCGCTCTGCGACCGGCGGTACGACCAGGTCGCCTATCTGGCCACGCACAACTCCATGTCGACGACGGCCGACCGGTTCATCGGCCCGCTCCAGGACCCGGACATCGTCGCGCAGCTGGATGCCGGGGCCCGCGGCCTCCTGATCGACACCCAGACGTGGGAGACCCCCGCGGAGGTGTCGGAACGGCTCCGGGAGGCGGATTTCCCGCCCGACATGAAGCAGCAGATCACCCGGCTGGTCGAACGGGCCAACCCGCCGCGCCCCGGTATGTGGCTGTGTCACGCGGTGTGCCGGGCCGGGGCGATCCCCCTGGTGGAGACGTTGCGCAAGATCGGCACCTGGCTGGATGAGCACCCCGGGGAAATCGTCACCCTGGTCGTCCAGGACGCCATCGACGGCGAGCAGACGCGGCAGGCGTTCCGCCGGGCGGGTCTTGAGCGGCTGGTGTTCACGCCGCACGCCGACCCGGACAGGCCCTGGCCCACCCTGGGCGAGATGATCGGTTCGGGGCGGCGCCTGGTGGTCTTCGCCGAGCAGGCCGACGGGCCCGCGCCCTGGTACCGCAACTTCTACCGGTACGGCATGGAGACCCCGTTCGCGTACACCGCGCCCGAGCAGATGAACTGCGTCCCGCATCGCGGCGGCACCGGCAAGCGTCTGTTCCTGCTGAACCACTTCATCACCGACATGGGCGGCAGCAGGCTCGACGCCGCAGTCGTGAACAAGCGCGACTTCATCCTGGAGCGGGCCCGCCGCTGCGAGAAGGAGCGCGGCCGACCGGTCAACTTCGTCGCCGTCGACTTCGCCACCATCGGCGACGCCCTGGGCGCCGTCGAGACGCTCAACCGGCAGCGTTGAGCGGCAAATCGGCGGCGAGCAGGGCGTGTTCGGTGAACCGTCCGCAGGCGCGGAAGCCGAGACGGCGGTAGACGGGCTCGCCGTCGGCCGACGCCTGGAGGACCGCCAGGGAGTGGCCCAGGTCGCGGGCGGTGTGGAGCGCGGCGAGGGTGACGGCCCCGCCGTAGCCGCGTCCTCGGTGTGCGGCCAGCGTGCTGATGTTGTAGATCCCGGCGACTCCCGCGTACCCGAACACCTCGGCGGAGCAGACCGCGCGGCCGTGCACGTAGCCGACGAGGTAGTGGGCCGGGCAGTCCTGGGCGAGCGCCCGGGGCGCGGTCCGGTGGTGGAAGTGGCGGACGGTTTCGGCGGGCGGGGTCCAGTTCGCGGCGAGAACGGTGGCGTAGTCGGCGAGTTGCCGGGCCGTGGTCACGCGCTGGATGTCGAGTCCGCGTACGGAGGTCCGCGGTGGGAGCTCGTCGAGCTCCGCCCACATCGCCGTCTCGTGCTCCGAGGTCGGCAGCCCGGCGGCCGCGAGCCGCTCGGACAGGTCCTGCGGGGTCGACGCGGGACCGACCCACCAGGAGAAGGGGCGGCCCGTCGCGGCCAGCGCCCGTACGGTCACGGCGATGCGTGCCGGGGCGGTCTCGGCGGTGCAGCGGGCCATGGCGACGATGTTGAAGGTGTCGTCGTCGAGGCCGCTGTCGGCGATCAGGAGGTCGTCGGCCGCCACGACGGTGGCACCCGGCAGGTCCCGATGGAGGTGGCAGGCGTGTTCGGCCAGGTTCCGTTCCATCCGGTCGAGCAGGTCTGCTCGGTCGGCCTGCTCCAGAGGTGGCACGTCGTCGCGGCGATCGCCGTTCATACCTCCGTACCTTGCCGTGCCACGGCCGGGCCTGCCACTCATTTTGGCCCGTCGGCCACCGGGTAGGGCACGAACGTGCTGCTGTTCTGGTCGATCCGCAGGGGGCGGCCGAGCGGCGGTGCGGCTCGCTGCGGGCAGTCGAGGCGTTCGCAGACCCGGCAGCCCATGCCGATGGGTGTGGCGGCCGAAGCGCTGGAGAGGTCGAGTCCGTCGGAGTAGACGGTCCGGTGGGCGTGGCGGATCTCGCAGCCGAGTCCGATGGCGAAGGTCTTGCCGGGCTCTCCCCAGCCGCCGCGGTGCCGGGTGATGGCGCGTGCGGTCCACAAGTAGCGCTGCCCGTCGGGCATTTCGGCGATCTGTACGTGGATGCGGCCCGGCGCGGCGAAGGCCTCGTACACGTTCCACAGCGGGCAGGTGCCGCCGGTCCGTGAGAAGTGGAAGCCGGTGGCGGACTGCCGCTTGGAGAGGTTGCCCGCCCGGTCGACCCGGACGAAGGAGAAGGGCACGCCGCGCAAGCGGGGGCGTTGCAGGGTGCTCAGCCGGTGGCAGACGGTCTCGTAGCCGAGGCCGTATCGGTCGGTGAGGCGTTCGATGTCGTAGCGGACCTCTTCGGCCGCCGTGTGGAAGGCGCGGTACGGCAGGACGAGTGCGGCGGCGAAGTAGTGGGCGATGCCGATGCGGGCGAGGGCGTGGGTCGGCGTGCCGGGCGTGAAGTCGTCGGCGGCCTGGCGGTCGAGGACGTCACCGTGTTCGAGGAGCGCGAGCTGGGTGGCCATGCGGAAGGCACGCTGGCCCGGACGCAGTCGGCTGGACAGGTGGAGGGTGCGGGTCGTGTCGTCGTAGTGGTGGAGGCGGTCGCCGGTCTCGGCCGTCATGCGGACGCCGTGGGCGTCGGTGAGCCGTGCGGTCAGGGCGCGGGTGACCTCGCCGGGGCGGATGCCCAGCTCACCGGCCAGGTGCTCGGCGGCGAGGTCCGTGTCGTGGAGGTAGTTCCTGCGGCGGTAGAAGAAGTCGCGGATCTCCTCGTGGGGCGAGCGTGGCAGGTCGGGGGCGGCGCCGTCGCGGCCGTCCGCGGCTTCCGCGAGCCGTTCGGCCAGGAGTTGGCCGCGGCGGCCGAGGTCCACCAGGACCTGTGCGACCGCGGGCATGCGGGAGGCGAGCTCGGCGAGGTCGGAGGGCGAGACGCGGGCCTCGGCGAGCTCGACGGCCAGCGCCTCCCTCAGGTCCGCCACGAGCCGTGTCTCGTCCCGCTCCGAGAAGAAGCCCGGGTCCACGCCGAAGGTCTCCGTCAGCCGGAGCAGGACGGGCACGGTGAGGGGGCGGGAGTCGTGTTCCATCTGGTTGAGGTAGCTCGGTGAGATGGCCAGGGTGCGGGCCAGCTCGGCCTGGCTCATCCGGCGCTCCTCGCGCAGCCGCCGCAGTCGCGCGCCCGCGTACGTCTTGCTCACCGTGTGGTCCTCCGTGATCCGGCGTGGGGCCAGGTGAGCGTCAGCGTACGGGAATCGGGGCGCCGAATCGCCTTCGCAAGGTTGGCAATTCCTGGCTCGAAGATTCGCAGAAGTTGGCACGCGCCCACGATTGATGGCACTGCGTGCCAGTGCCAGAGTCTGACTGCGGCCCACCAAACTCCTCTGGCATTGCTCGCCTTCGCCACTCTGCGGGGACAGTGGGCCGCACCTCCGGAGCAATGCCGGAGGCATCGAAGACACGCCGTGCCACCACAGTCTGCGAGGCCGTGGGGCATTGGCAGACGACACACGTACGACTCGGTCAAGGAGACGGTGACAGCAATGGCAGACGCGAGGAAGCACGCGGCCGAAGAGCTCGCACGACGCTGGGCCACCGATCCCCGGTGGCAGGGCATCGAGCGCACGTACAGCGCCGACGACGTCGTACGGCTCTCCGGCAGCGTCCGCGAGGAGCACACCCTGGCGCGCCGCGGGGCCGAGCGGCTGTGGCGGCAACTGCACGACCTGGACTACGTCCACGCGCTCGGCGCGCTGACCGGCGGCCAGGCGGTCCAGCAGGTCAAGGCCGGTCTCCAGGCCATCTACCTGTCCGGCTGGCAGGTCGCGGCAGACGCCAACCAGGCCGGGCACACCTACCCGGACCAGAGCCTGTACCCGGCCAACTCCGTTCCACAGGTGGTGCGCAGGATCAACAACGCGCTGCTGCGCGCCGACCAGATCGCCACGAGCGAGGGCGAAGGATCGGTGGACTGGCTCGCGCCGGTCGTCGCCGACGCGGAGGCCGGTTTCGGCGGCCCGCTGAACGCCTTCGAGCTGACCAAGGCCATGATCGCGGCGGGCGCGGCCGGTATCCACTACGAGGACCAGCTCGCCTCCGAGAAGAAGTGCGGCCACCTCGGCGGCAAGGTGCTGGTGCCGACCGCCCAGCACATCCGTACGCTCAACGCGGCCCGGCTCGCCGCGGACATCGCCGATGTGCCGACGCTGATCGTGGCCCGCACGGACGCACTCGCCGCCAACCTCCTCACCAGCGACGTCGACGAGCGCGACGCCGAGTTCGTGACCGGCGAGCGGACGGCGGAGGGCTTCTACCAGGTGCGCAACGGCATGGCCCCGGTGATCGCACGCGGACTCGCCTACGCCCCCTACGCCGACCTCATCTGGGTGGAGACCGGCACCCCTGACCTGGCGCAGGCCCGCGAGTTCGCCGAGGCGATCCACGCCGAGCACCCGGACCAGATGCTGGCCTACAACTGCTCGCCGTCCTTCAACTGGCGGGCCGCGCTGGACGACGACCAGATCGCCAAGTTCCAGCGGGAGCTCGGGGCGATGGGCTACAGGTTCCAGTTCATCACCCTGGCCGGTTTCCACTCCCTCAACCACGGGATGTTCGACCTGGCGCGCGGCTATGCGGAGCACGGCATGACCGCGTACGTCGACCTGCAGGAGCGGGAGTTCGCGGCGCAGGAGCACGGGTTCACCGCGGTCAAGCACCAGCGTGAGGTCGGCACGGGCTACTTCGACCTCGTGTCGACCGCGGTCAACCCCGCCTCCTCCACCACCGCGCTGGCGGGCTCCACGGAGGCGGAGCAGTTCCACTAGGTCGCCATTGGGTCGGGCGGTCGCCTCGGGTGCGGGTGGTGGGGGGCTTGGCGCGCAGTTCCCCGCGCCCCTTGGTCGCCCGGGGCGCCGTCACCCGTCCCTCCGAGTTGTCCCACTCCCCTTCACTTCTTCCAGGAGATCCGATGTCCAGCAGCGCTCTGGCGCACCGCGTCGACGTTCTTGCCCCGTCCGGGCACCGTCACGATGAGATCCTCACGCCCGCCGCACTGGACTTCGTCGGGCGGCTCGTCGGCGCCTTCGGGGCCCGGCGGGAGGAGCTGCTCAAGGAGCGCCGCCGCCAGGCACTGCGGCTCGCGGCGGGCTCCCCGCTCGACTTCCCCATGGTCACCTCCGCCGTGCGCGACGACCCGACCTGGCGCGTGGCCCCACCGGCCCCCGGCCTCACCGACCGCCGCGTGGAGATCACCGGCCCGCCGGACCGCCGTATGACGGTCAACGCGCTGAACTCCGGGGCGCGGGTCTGGATGGCCGACTTCGAGGACGCCACCTCCCCCACCTGGGACAACGTCATCGACGGGCAGCTGAACCTGCTCGATGCCATCGAGCGGCGCATCGACTTCACCGCCGCCGGGGGCAAGGAGTACCGCCTCGCCGACCGCGACCGGCTCGCCACGATCGTGGTCCGCCCGCGCGGCTGGCACCTGTCGGAGGAGCACCTGGAGCTCGACGGCGAGCCCGTGCCCGCCTCCCTCGTCGACTTCGGCCTGTACTTCTTCCACTGCGCGCAGCGCCAGATCGACGCCGGTCACGGCCCGTACTTCTACCTGCCCAAGCTGGAGAACCGGTACGAGGCGCGCCTGTGGAACGACGTCTTCGTCGCCGCGCAGGACCTCCTCGGCATCCCCCGGGGCACGGTCCGCGCCACCGTCCTCATCGAGACGATCACGGCCGCCGTGCAGATGGAGGAGATCCTCTACGAGCTGCGCGAGCACAGCTCGGGGCTCAACGCCGGTCGCTGGGACTACCTGTTCAGCCTGATCAAGACCTTCGGGCACCGCACGGACTTCCTGCTCCCCGACCGCGCGAAGGTCACCATGACCGCGCCCTTCATGCGCGCGTACACCGAACTCCTCGTGCGCACCTGCCACCGGCGCGGCGCCCACGCCATCGGGGGCATGGCCGCCCAGGTGCCTTCGAAGGACCCCGCCGCGGACGAGGCCGCGTTCGCCACGGTCCGGCTGGACAAGGAACGGGAGGCGGAGGACGGCTTCGACGGCTCCTGGGTCGCCCATCCGGCGCTGGTGCCGCTCTGCCGCGAGGTGTTCCACGCGGTCCTCGACGACCGGCCGCACCAGCTCGACCGCACGCGCGACGACGTCGACGTGACGGCCGCCGACCTGCTGTCCACGCGCCGTGTCGGCGGCCCGCCCACTCCCGAGGGCGTCCGCACGAACATCGCGGTGGCTCTCGGCTACTTCGCCGCCTGGCTGCGCGGCCAGGGAGCCGTCGCCCTCAACGGGCTGATGGAGGACGCGGCGACCGCCGAGATCGCCCGGGTGCAGATCTGGCAGTGGCTCAGGCACCGGGTCGTCGACCGCGAGACCGTCCTGCGGCTGCTCGACGACGAGCTCGGATCGCTCGGGGCCGACTACCCCTGGGTGGACATCGACGCGGTGCGCGAGCTCTTCGAACGGAGCACGCTCGCCGTCGAACTGCCGCAGTTCTTCACGCCGTACGCCTACTCGCGCCACCTCGTCCGGCACGCCGGGGCACGATCGTGAGCGGGCACATCCGGCGCGTCGGCGTGGTCGGCGGCGGGCAGATGGGCGCGGGCATCGCCGAGGTGTGTGCGCGGGCCGGTGTCGACACCGTGGTCTGCGAGGCGGACGCGGTGGCCGCCCGCGCGGCGCGGGACCGGGTGACCGCCTCCTTCGACCGGGCGGTGCGGCGCGGCAAGCTGGACCCGGTCGCCGCGGGGGACGCCCTCGCCCGCATGGCGTTCACCGGCAACCTGGACGACCTGGCCGACCGGCAGCTGGTCGTCGAGGCCGTGGTGGAGAACCCGGAAGCGAAGACGGAGGTCTTCGCGGCCCTCGACAAGATCGTGGCGGACCCCGGTGCGGTCCTCGCCACCAACACATCCTCGCTGCCCGTCATGCGGCTCGGCATGGCGACCGGCCGCGCGGACCGGGTCGTGGGCCTGCACTTCTTCAATCCCGTTCCGGTGCTGCCGCTGGTCGAGGTCGTGACGTCCCTGCACACCTCCGCGGAGACCGTCGGGACGGTCGAGGACTTTGCGGCCCGCACGCTGGGCAAGACCGTGATCCGCTCGCAGGACCGGGCGGGCTTCGTCGTCAACGCCCTCCTCGTCCCCTACCTGCTGTCGGCGATCCGGATGGCGGAGTCCGGCTTCGCCTCCCCCACCGACGTCGACGCGGGCATGGAGCTCGGGTGCGCCCACCCCATGGGGCCGCTGAAGCTCGCGGACCTCATCGGCCTCGACACCGTCGCCTCGATCGCGGAGTCCCTCTACGACGAGTTCAAGGAACCCCTCTACGCCCCTCCCCCGCTGCTCCAGCGCATGGTCGAGGCGGGCCTGCTGGGCCGCAAGACCGGCCGGGGATTCCATCGCTACGAAGACCTGGGCTGAGGGGCCCTGGAGAGGCGGCCGCCTGCCGAGGGGGCAGGCGGCCGCCTCCGACACTCGCTCCCGCGGCACTAGCCGACCGGTGTCGGCACGGCCCGCTGGTCCGGCCCCGCGTACGAGGCGAGCGGCCTGATCAGCGCGTTGTGCGCGAGCTGTTCGGTGATGTGGGCGGTCCAGCCGGTGATGCGGCTCATCACGAAGATCGGCGTGAAGACCGGGATGTCGAAACCCATCAGGTGGTAGGCGAGGCCTGCCGGGTAGTCCAGATTGGGGTGGATGCCCTTGCGGTCGGCCATGGCGTGCCGCAGCGCGGCGTGCAGGGTGGCGAGTCGGGTCGTCCCGGGGTCGGCGGCGCGGGCGACGAGCCGGTCCAGGGACTGCTGCATGACCGGTACGCGGGAGTCGCCGTGCTTGTAGACACGGTGGCCGAAGCCCATGATCCGGCGCCGGTCGGCCAGGGCCGCGTCGAGCCACTGCCCGGCCCGCCCCGGGTCGCCGATCTCGTTCAGCATGTGCATCACCGCTTCGTTGGCACCGCCGTGCAACGGCCCCTTGAGCGCGCCGATCGCCGCGGTGACCGCGCTGTACAGGTCGGACAGCGTGGAGGTGACCACCCGCGCGGTGAACGTGGAGGCGTTGAAGCTGTGCTCGGCGTACAGCACGAGGGAGGTCTCGAAGCAGCGGACGGTGTCCGGGTCGGGCACGCTCCCGAAGCACATGGCGAAGAAGTTCTCCGCGTACCCGAGACCGGGGTCCGGGGGGATGGCCGCGAGGCCCCTGCGGCGGCGCTGGTCCGCCGCGACGACGGTGGGCAGTCTGGCCAGCAGGGTCAGGGACTTGGCCCGGTTGGCGGCGGGGCTCCCGTCGTCCTCGATGGGATCTTCGGCACCGAAGAAGCTGACGGCGGTGCGCAGGACGTCCATGGGGTGGCAGGTCTCGGGCAGCCGGGCGAGGAGTTCGGACGTGGTGCGGTCCAGGGGGCGCAGGGCGCGTTCACGGGCCCGAAACTCCCGCAGCTGGGCCGGGTCGGGGAGTTCACCGTGCCAGAGGAGGTACGCGACCTCCTCGAAGGAGCGGTGGGCGGCCAGCTCCTGGACGGGGTAGCCGCGGTAGGTGAGGGAGTTGGTCTCCTGGATGACGGTGGAGATCTCGGTGGTGTCGACGACGACACCGGCGAGGCCCCGCCGGATCTCGGGGGTGCTCGGGGTGCTGAGGGACATGGGTGCCTCCGGTGCGTCAGGTGCCGGGCGGGAGAGTGAAGCCGAGGACGGCCGAGTCGAAGGCCGCGTACTCCTCGTAGTCCAGGAGCTCGTACAGGCGGGAGCGGGTCTGCATGCGGGGCAGCAAGGAATTCTGGGTGCCCTCGGCGGCCAGGGTGCGCAGTCCGTCCTCGATCGCGCCCATGGCCAGGCGCTGCAGGGTGACGGGGTAGAGGGCGATGTTGTAGCCGAGGTCCCGCAGGGTGTCCGCGGTGAGGAGCGGGCCCTTGCCGAACTCGGTCAGGTTGGCGAGCAGCGGCACGTCGACCGCCCGGCGGAAGGCCTCGAACTCCCTTACGTCCACGAGGGCTTCGGGGAAGACCGCGTCGGCGCCCGCGTCGACGTACGCCTTGGCCCGGTCGACGGCCGCGTCCAGGCCTTCGACCGCACGCGCGTCGGTGCGGGCCATCAGCAGGAAGTGCGGGTCGCGGCGTGCGTCGACGGCGGCTCGGACGCGGCGTGCCATCTCCGCGCGGGGCACGACCGTCTTGCCGTCCAGATGGCCGCAGCGCTTGGGGTTGACCTGGTCCTCCAGATGGAGCCCGGCGAGGCCCGCGTCCTCCATGAGCTGGACGGTGCGGGCGGCGTTCATCGGTTCGCCGAAGCCGGTGTCGGCGTCGATGAGGACCGGCAGATCGGTGACGCGGGTGGTCTGCTGGGCGCGGGCGGCGATCTCGGTGGATGTGGTCAGGCCGATGTCGGGCAGTCCCAGGTCGGCGGCGAGTACGGCGCCGGAGAGGTAGGCGGCCTCGAATCCCGTCTCCTGTATGAGCCGTGCGGAGAGCGGGTTGAGGGCGCCGGGCATGCGCAACAGCCGTCCGGAGGCGAGCTGTTCGCGGAAGTGGCGGCGGCGTTCGGCGGGGGTGGTGCGGGTGTGCAGCATCAGAACAGGCCCTTCGGCAGCCGTGCGTCGTACGCCGCGACGGCCTCCGTGTCGACGGCAGGGAACAGTCCGTCGAGGCCGGTGGCCGTCAGCTCGGCGAGGTGTCCGGCGGCCGCCAGGAAACGGTCCTGGGCTGCCGGTGCGACGACCCCGTCGGCGAGGGTGCGGAACTTGCCCGCGTAGGCCGTGCGGTCGAAGGGCCGGGCGCCCGCCGGATGCGCGTCGGCGACGGCCAGTTCGTCCTCGACGACCGATCCGTCCGCGAAGGTGATCACCGCGCGTCCGCCGAAGGCGCGTCGGCCCGGGTCGGGATCGTGGTAGCGGCGGGTCCACTCCGGATCCTCGACGGTCGTGATCTTCCGCCAGAGCTCCACGGTCCCGGGGCGGCGGGCGCGCTCGGGGGCGTAGGAGCGTTCGTGGTGCCAGCTGCCGTCCTCCAGGGCGACCGCGAAGATGTACGGCACCGAGTGGTCCAGCGTCTCGCGGCTCGCGCTGGGGTCGTACTTCTGCGGGTCGTTCGCGCCGGAGCCGATCACGTGGTGGGTGTGGTGGCTGGTGTGCAGGACGACCGAGCGCACCCGGTCGAGCGGCCCGGCCCGGTCACGCAGCCGCCGCGCCAGGTCGATGACCGCCTGGGCCTGGTACTCGGCCGAGTGCTCCTTGGTGTACGTGTCGAGGATCGCCCGGCGCGGCTCGCCGGGCTCCGGGAGCGCGACCGTGTAGTGGCTGTCCGGGCCGTCCAGCAGCCAGGCGAGGAAGCCGTCCTCCCCCTCGTAGACCGGGGACGGCGAGGTCTCGCCCCGCATCGCGCGGTCGGTCGCCTCGATCGCCGCCTTGCCCGCGAACGCGGGCGCGAACGCCTTCCAGCTGGAGATCTCGCCCTTGCGGGACTGCCGGGTCGCGGTCGTGGTGTGCACGGCCTGCTGCACCGCCTGGTACACCGTCTCCGTCGGCAGCCGGAGCAGCGCGCCCAGACCGCAGGCGGTGGCGGCGCTCAGGTGGGCCACGTGGTCGATGCGGTGCTCGTGCAGACAGATTCCCTTGACCAGGGCCACCTGTGTCTCGTACGCGGCGATGATGCCGCGCAGCAGGTCGGCGCCCGTGCGGCCGGTGTGCTGGGCGACGGCGAGCAGGGGCGGGATGTTGTCGCCGGGGTGGGAGTAGTCGGCGGCCAAGTAGGTGTCGTGGTAGTCGAGTTCGCGGACGGCGGTGCCGTTGGCCCAGGCCGCCCACTCCGGGGAGACGCGGGCGGGGCTGCCGAAGACCGAGGCCGTGGCGGACGACGAGGGGTGGGCCGTGGCCTGGGTCCTGGCGACCGCGACCGGTCGGCGCAGCAGGGAGGCGACGGCCACGGAGGTGTTGTCGATGACGCGGTTGACGGCCATGTCGGCGCTTTCGGCGTCCAGTTCCTCGTTTCCGGTGGCCACCTCGGCGAGACGCCAGGCGAGTTGTTCTTCGCGGGGCAGCCGGTCGGCACTGGGGTGGACGCGGACGTGGTGCTCTTTCACAGGACTCCTCACCGGGTCGGCGCGGCTGCGCTGTTGACGAGTTCGACCCGTGGTCCAACCCTCCCCGCACGCATGCCGCGGGACCACACGTCCCGGAAGTGGAATCCCGCCACGGGTCCGCTGCGAATCTGCGAATTCTGCGAATCATGCGGATGTTAAATTCGCATCCGAGAGCTTGTGCAGGGAGCCTTGCCGGAGCGCCTGGCGCGCCGGTGCGGCGCGGCGAGAACGGAAGTACGGGCATGCCACGCAGACCCACCGGCCGAAAGGTCTACGCCCACGCCAAGCTGCGCCGGCTCCGCCGCGACCGGGGCATGAACCAGGTCGACATGGCCCGCGCCCTCGCCATCTCCACGAGCTACGCCAACCAGATCGAGCAGGGGCAGCGCCCCTTGACGGCGCCCGTGCTGCTGCGCATCGCCGAAGTGTTCGGCGTGGACGCGGAGTTCTTCTCGGAAGCGGACGAGGACCGCCTCGCCACCGACCTGCGGGCCGCCCTCTCCGACGAGGCGTGCGGGGTGCCGCTGCCGGACGCCGAGGACATCGGCGAGGCCGCCCGTGACCACCCGGAGGTGGCGCGCGCCCTGGTCGCCCTGCACCGCCGGTACCGCTACGTCGCCGAGCAGGCCGCCGCGCTGGCCTCCCCCGGGACGGAGGCGTCCGACCTCCTGCCCGCCGAACCCCACGACGAGGTGCGGGACTTCTTCTACGCCCACCACAATCACTTCGAGCCGCTGGACAGTGAGGCCGAACGGCTGGCGCGGACACTGGAGTTGCAGCCGGGCCGGGCCGCCGACCCGCTCGCCGCCCACCTGTCCGACCGGCACGGCGTACGGGTCGTACAGGCGGCCCGTGGCCCGCGGGGCCGGTCGGCCGACGCGCGGCGCTACGACCCGGACACCGGAGTGCTGTTCCTCTCCCCCTGGCTCACCGACGGCCAGCGGGCCTTCCAACTGGCGACGCAGCTGGCCCTGTTGGCGTACTCCCCGATGCTCGACACGCTGGCCCACAGCTCTCCCGACCTGACCTCCGAGCCGTCGGCCGCGCTGGCCCGGATCGGCCTTGCGAACTACTTCGCGGGCGCGCTGCTCATGCCGTACGCCTCCTTCCACGCGGCCGCCGAGGAGGCGCGCTACGACATCGAGCTGCTCTCCGCCCGCTTCGGCGTCGGCTTCGAGACCGTCTGCCACCGCCTGAGCACCCTGCAGCGGACCGGCCGCCGTGGCGTGCCGTTCTCCTTCCTGCGCGTCGACCGGGCGGGCAACATCTCCAAGCGGCAGTCCGCCACCGACTTCCACTTCTCCCGCCTCGGCGGCACCTGCCCGCTGTGGACGGTGTACGAGGCGTTCTCCGCGCCCGGCAGGACGCTGACCCAGGTGGCCGAAATGCCGGACGGCAAGCGGTACTTCTGGGTCGCCCGCACCGTCTCCCGCGGCGGCCTCGGCCACCACGCACCGCGCGCGGAGTTCGCCGTCGCCCTCGGCTGCGAACTGCGCCACGCCCACCGGCTCGTCTACGCGGAGGGGGTACCGCTCGACGACCCGAGAGCCGCCACCCCCATCGGCCTGGGCTGTCGCATGTGCGAGCGCAGGGACTGTGCGCAGCGGGCGCGCCCGCCTGCGGGCGGACGGCTGGCCGTCGATCCGGACCGGCGCACACATGTGCCATATCCGGTGGTCGGTGATGTCGTCGGCGGTGCCGCGTCGGGCGGTGACGTACTCGGCGATGTCTGACCTGTGGCTCGTATCGCTCGCTCGTTTCCTTTCGCGCTCTGCACCGCGTTGCACTGTGCAAGGATGCGTTCAGCCGAGCAGCATTCCGCGCCTCTCCCAAGGCCCCCTCTGATGAGACAAGTTCCCTCGCTCCTGTTCGTCCTGTACGTGGCCTGTGCCGTGTGCAAGGCGCATATCGCTCACCTCGAATTCACCCCTCCCGGATCGCAACCCGTGAGCATGCCGCGCTGGGACGCGTCGAACCGGGCCTCCTATACCGCGTCCAGGAATCACTCGCTCTGGTGGTTCACCGTGGAGAGCGAGGCATATACGAACGGCGCGGGTGAGAACATTTCGGCCGATGACGCGGATCGCTATCGCGGGGCCTTCCGCTATCCGCGCACCTTCGCCCGTATCCACACGGCAGGCCTCAAAGGCGACGCGGGATTGTGCGGCGTGCGACGTCCCCTACTGCGCTCGGCACTGGCGCAACGAGGAGGCGGCCGCCCGGGGGACGACGCTGTGCCCGCTGGGACATCAGCGCTGAGGGGCGGGCTCAGACGCCACAATCGGCCGTTGCCTCCGCCCAGCCGAACGGATGCGGCTCCCGGGCCTCCGTGTCGGGCACCTGAGGCTCGCCGCCTGCTTCGTTGAACGCGGTCAACGCCGTTACCAGAGCCCCGCGTTGCTCCGGGGCGAGCCGTTGCACGATGGCCGTGATCTCCTCGCGGCGCCGGGCGGTGACGGTCTCGACGGTCCGCCGCCCCTCCTCGGTGACCTGAAGCAACGTCTCACGCCGGTTGCCGGGATTGACCCGCCGGTCGGCCAGGCCCGTCGCGATGAGCCGGTCCACCATGCGCATGGCGGTCGAGGGCGCGACCTGCAGATGCTCGGCGAGCGTTACCAGTTTCGTGACACCCCGCGTCGACAGGACGACGAGCATCCGCAGTTGCGGCAGGGTCACACGGTCCTCGACCTCCGCGAGGGAACGCGCCGACACGGCGACCAGCAGCCTCGATGCCGTCAGGACCGCTCGGGTCACCGCGTCGACATCGTCCGCGCCTTCTTGGCAGTTCCCGGGTTCGACCATGTGTCCTTTCTACCCCTCCCGGCGGAAGGCCGGGGAATCCGATGAGCGGATCACGTCGGTGGCGTCCTGGCAAGACTCTCCGACCCGTGGAAGTGACGCGTCGGCCGCCTTGGGAGAGGAGAGCGGGCCGCGCTCGCCCGAGCGGCGAGCGCGGCCCGATTCCGAGGGGACGGGCCCTACTTCACCGTCAGTTCCGCCACCCCCGGGTGCTTCTTCGCCCCCGCCTCGCCGCGCACCGTCACCCGCACGTACCGCGCGAGCCGCGGGTCGTCCGCGTCCGCCCGGTGCCAGTTCCGGCCGTCGAGGGAGACCTCGACGGTGTGGGCGGCGGGCTTGGTGTCGCTCCAGGTGGGGGTGACCTTCTTGACGAGGACCGGCTTGGTGAGGTCCGTCGTGAGGGTGCCGCGGGCGCCGTCCGGGACCCAGGCCGTTGCCGAGTTGCCGTCGAACGCGGCGCCCGCGTACATGCCGGGCTGCTCGGAGGAGGCCTTGGCAGTGGTGCAGCGGGCCGCGTTGGTGGTGGGCGTCAGGTCGGGGCGGCGGGTGTCGAGGACGGCGGGAGCGTCCTTGGTGACGGTCCGCTTGCCCTGCGGCGTGTCGAGCGTCATCGGCGCGCCGTCGGTGAGGCGCACGGTCGTGCGACGGGCACCGATCGCGATCTCGTACGTACGCCCCTGCCAGGCAAGGCCGCGCAGGGTGACGCCGCGGTCGAGCTGCGGAGGCAGCATCGGGTCGAGGTGGAGGCTGTTCTCACGCATCCGCAGGCCGGTCAGACCGTTGGTGAAGGTCTGCAGGAAGCCGCCCTTGCCGGTGAGGAAGTCGTGCGCGGGCGAGCCCGACAGCGGGTCCTCGGCACCCGCCTTCTCGCCTCGGGCCTCCGAGAACTGCGCGAAGGGGCCGCGCACGAACGGCTTGATGGAACGCTCCAGATAGGTGTACGTGGAGCAGCCAGGCTCGCCGATTCCGGCGGCGTCGATGGCGTGCACCGAGTCCGTCATGGCCGGGCCGTCCGGGTCGGTGCGCGCCGCGTAGTAGTCGAGGGTCGCGGCCGCCGCGCCCTTGGGCATCTTCCACTCCAGCGGATACATCAGGAGGACCGTGTCGGCCTGCTTGATGGTGCTGCCCTTGTAGCCGTCGTACTGCTGGAAGACCTTGCGCTTCTCGTCGTACGGGATGCGGATGCGGTCGGCGACGGTCTTCCACTTGGCGGGGGCCCGCTCGCCGAGCAGTTCGGCGGCGCGGGTGGCGTGGCGCAGCGCGGTGACGGCGCCCGCGTTGGTGAAGACCGCGTCGTCGACGCCGTTGCTGTACTCGTCGGGCCCGGCCGTGTCCTTGATCGAGTAGCTGCCGTCCTTGTTGCGGCTGACGCGGTCCGCCCAGTACTCGGCGATGCCCTTCATGACCGGGTAGCCGCGCTCGCGCAGCCAGTCCGTGTCCTTGGATGCCAGGTAGTACTGCCAGGTGGCCAGGGAGATGTCCGACTGGAGGTGGACCTGGGTGCGGCAGTGCGGCGGGTCGACGCTGTGGCACTCCTTGGCGAGGTTGCCCGAACTCCCGCTGTTCCAGGGGTAGAAGAGTCCCTCGTAGCCGAGCTTCCGGGCGTTCTCGCGGGCTCCCGCGCGGGTCCGGTAGCGGTAGTCGACCACGGACTTGGCGAGCTCGGGCCGGGTGGCGAGCAGGCCCGGGTACATCCACGTCTCGGCGTCCCAGAAGACGAGGCCCGCATAGTTGTCACTGGTCAGGCCCGCCGGAGCGATGCTGTTGGCGGCGCCCTCACGGGTGTTGGAGAGCAGCCCGTACTGCGCGGACCGCACCCATGACTGCATCTCGCGGCGCCCGCGCACCTCGATGTCGCTGCGCCACAGCCGGGCCCAGGCGGAGGTGTGGGAACGGAGCATGGCCTGCCAGCCGCGGTCGGCGGCCCGCTGCGAGGTGGCGGTGGCGTCCCGGCGCGGTGCGCGCGAGGTGAGGGCCGTGTCGACGCCGACGTACTTGGTGAAGTCGTACGACTGACCGCGCCTGACCGGCAGCGCCAGGGCCTGGCGGGCAGTCAGCTTCGCGGAGCTGCCCGCCTGTTGGGCCTTGGCTCCGTGCGCTCCGCGGTCGGCGCGCAGCGTGGAGGCGACGGCTCCGTCGACCTTGGTGCCGTCCGTGCGGAAGGCCACGTCCATGCTCGGCGAGGTCCTGCCGTCGGCGCCGTGCCCGTCGCCCCCGCCACCCGTTCCGGTCCGGTCGCCGCCGCCGGTCTGCTGGATGCGGCGCGCTCCGCGGCCGTCCAGCATGTCGGTGACGGTCGCCCTGCCGCTCCAGTGCGGCGTCATGCTCATGCGGACGGCACCGACGTGCGGGTTGGTGCGGTCGGCGAGCACCTCGTACGTGAGGTCGGTGCGGCGCCCGTCGGTGGCGGTCCAGGTCAGCGACGTACGGACGACACCGCAGTGCAGCAGGAGCGACTGGCGGTAGTGGGAGATGCGGCCGGACGGCGTCGAAGAGTTGAAGGTATCGCCCTTGTCTCCGCCCGTACTGACCGTGAGGGCGGTCCAGTTGGGCAGCGCGGCGACGGCCTGGCGGTTCTCGGCGGTCTTCTTGTTGTGCGCGTACAGGCCCGAAACGAAGGAGCCGTCGTAGCGCGGGGTGAACAGCGGCCACCCCGTCTTGGCCTCGCTTTCGGTGTATCCGGCACCGTTGGGCGGCACGCGTTGCCCCAGGTAGCCGTTGCCGACGAAGGCGTGAGTGGTGTCCTTCGCGTCGGCCCGGGTGGTGGTGCCGAGCGTCCAGCCGTCACCCGTGCGGCAGCGTGCGGCGGGGGTGGTGTCGCCGTCCGGCGCCGTCCGGGCCGCCACCGACGGCACCGCGGCGACGAGGGTTCCGGCCAGCAGCACCGCGGTCAGTCGGGCGGCGCGTGGCCGCGCACCGAGGGAGTACGTCATTGTTCTCCGTCACTCTGGTTCACCTGCGAGGGTCCAGGGACCATAAATTTCCTGAACGAGTCACGTCAATAGATGCGCGTTATCGGTCAAGACTCGAAGACATGGACGAAGAGTGACGGTACGTGGGTGAAGTGTCGCGGCGGAGTTCCAGGCCTGAGCCGTACGGGTGCGGCGCGCCGCGTTCAGCGTCGCGTGCCGCTGAGTCCGCACACCGCGAGTTCCTCGGCCGTGAGGTACGGGCCCTGCTGCGCGCCACGGCCCGGTCCCCGGGCGACGCCGAGCAGCACCTGCGGCCTGGCCAGGCAGGTCAGGGGCGCGGAGAGGGTCATCAGATCGGTCAGTGCCCGCAGGACCGCGGGGTTGACGGTGGCGGTCCGCATCATCCGCTGGGTGTACCCGCTCAGCAGTCGGGCCGCGGGCGGCAGCCGCTTGCCCGTGGTGGCGGGGTAGTTGAGGTCCTCGCCGGTGGCCAGACCCCAGGGGCCGCTCGTCGTGCGGGCCACCGCCCGCTGGACGTGCCGGGCGAAGCCCTTGGCGCGGGCCCGGCGCTCGCCCAGGGAGCGGTCGAGCGCGGCCGCACTGTGGGCGGCCACCGAGAGGCCCTGTCCGTAGACGGGATTGAAGGTGGCGACCGCGTCGCCCAGGGCGACGAACCCGTCCGGCGTGGCGGGCAACTTGTCGAAGCGGCGGCGCCGGTTGGCGGTGCCGCGGGTGAAGTGGACGTCGGTCAGGGGCTCGGCGCGTGAGATCAGGTCGGCCACGAGCGGGTCGCGCAGGCTCCGGGCGAACGGCTCGAAGTCGGCCGCGTTCCTGGTGGGTTCGCCGCCACGGGTGCCCGCCACGGTGACCAGCCAGCGGCCGCCCTCGACGGGCAGCAGAGTGGCGCCGCAGCCGGGGGTCCCGGAGCGGGGGTCGGCCTGGATGCTGACGAGTGGGAAGTCCTGCGCGCCGGGCGGCGCGCGGAAGAGCCGGGTGGCATAGACCTGACCGGCGTCCACGGTCTCCTCCTGGACGGCGGGCAGTCCGAGCCCGGCGAGGTGCCGGGCGGCCTGCGAGCCGCGGCCCGAGGCGTCGACCACGAGGTCCGCCTCCAGGTTCTCGACCGCGCCGCTTCCGGTGTCCCGGACGGCCACTCCGGTGACCCGGCGCAGGTCGCCGAGGAGTTCCACCGTTTCGGCGCCGTCGCGCAGGACCACCGGTCCGAGGGCCAGGACGCGCTCGCGCACCACCGCATCGAGGAGGTCCCGGGTGCAGGAGACGAGGAACTTCGTGTCGGGCCGACGCGGGAACCAGCCCTGGGGCCCGAGTACGACGATTCCGTCCGTCACTCCCAGCTTCCGCGCCCCGGCCGCCACCCATGCGTCGACGGTGCCCGGCAGCAGGTCATCGATGACGCTCGCGCCGCCCGACATCACCATGTGCGCGTGGCGGGCCTGCGGCAGCCCCCGGCGCGGTCCCGCCGTCTCCGGCATGCGGTCCCGGTCGACGAGCACCACCTCGTCCACATGGCCGGACAGGACCCCGGCGGCCAGCATTCCCGCCATGCCCGCACCCAGGACCACCGCACGGCTGCCTCCGCCGGACTCCCTGCCCTGTGCCTTCATGACCACGACCTTCCAGGCGGGACCGCAGCGCCGGACGCCCGGGCCGCTCGTACGGGCCCCTTCCTTCCGGGGGCCGAGGCCAAACTCCGTCGCGGAGCCCGTACCGCACAAGCCATGAACCGGACCGGTCAGTGGAGTTCGGTGGTCGCGAGTTCCACCGTGGTGACGACGCGGGTCAGGGACGGCCGTCGGGGCACGGAGCCGAAGCCGAAGCGGACCGGGGGATCCACCGCCGTCAGCGCCCCCAGATCCCGCCCTTCCCACGTCGCCCGCGCCGCCGTGATCGTGCGCAGGTCCCGTGCCGCGTACCACTCCCGGCGTCCCCTGCCCGCGCTGCCGCGCGTCCGCACGCCCGGCATCAGCAGGCGGGCCGGTACGTCGCACAGTCCTGCCCAGCCGGGGCTGCTCGCCAGGCGGTCCGGGACCATGCGCAACAGTCGGCCCAGTGCGGTGGACCGCCCGGGGTCGAAGGCGAGCCGCAGCGGTCCCGCGGCCACGGTCCACCGTTCGTGCGCGGGCTCGACGGCGACGGGGCAGATGACGATCTCGTCGAAGCGGTACGTGGCGGCGACGAATTCCGCAACCCGTTCCGACGGCGCGAGCAGCACACGATGGCCGTCGGCCCGCTCGGCCATGACGTCGGCGAACGCGCCCAGCGGGGAGACCGGCCAGTGGCCGACGACCAGGCGCACGCCACTGTCGGTGCCAAGACCCGCGATCCACCCGTCGAAGCGCATCCGGCGCGTGGTCGCGCGCATCAGGCCCCCGCCTCTCCGTGTCCACGGAGCAGCGGGGGCCTCTGCCGTGCCCGGATCAACCGCCTGCTTCCTAGCCCTGCGGCGGGTCCTGCTGGGACTTGTCCGAGCCGAACTGCTCCTTGAGCTTGTCCTGGGCGGTGTCGACCTGGCTGGAGTACTTGCCCTGGGTCTTGTCGTCGACGAAGTCGCCCGCCTTGTCGATGCCCTGGCCGGCCTTGTCCTCGTGTCCCTTGAGCATTTGCTTCAGCTTGTCCATGACCGTCATGGGCTGTACCTGCCTCTCGCCTCTCTGCGTTCCGCCCCCTCTCCAGATTCAGGGCGCAACGCCCGATCCGCATCCTGTGGCCACAACCGATCTCGAACACGTGGACGAATCCTCTCTGCGCGCAGTGCCGGAACAGCACCTTCCTTGTACGCGTGATGCGGGAATGTTGCGGGCATGACAACCCTGCCCGCCCTGCCCGTGACCCCGAAGCGCCGGAGGAAAACCCTTGCAGCCGAGCCGAGCGATCCGTAGAACGTCCCTGACCGTCGGCGGCGCCCTCACGCTGGTGGTGGCCTTCGCGGGTTCGGCCGTCGCGGCCCCGCCGCAGGCCCTGCCCGCGAACGCCGACAGCACCGAGCAGACGTTCCAACCGGCGTACGACTACGACGGCGACGGCTGCTATCCGACGCCCGCCATCGGCCCCGACGGAACGGTGAACGGCGGCCTCAATCCCAGCGGCGCCGTCAACGGCCAGTGCCGTGACGCGAGCGACCTCGCCAACACCAACGGCTACGCCCGCACCAAGTGCAACAACGGATGGTGCGCCGTCATGTACGGCCTCTACTTCGAGAAGGACCAGGCCGTGGCCGGCAGCGGCCTCGGCGGACACCGGCACGACTGGGAGCACGTGGTGGTGTGGGTGAAGGACGGCCGCGCCGAGTACGTCGCCACCTCGGCCCACGGCAAGTTCCGCATCCACCCGCGCGACGAGATCCGCTGGGACGGCACCCACCCCAAGGTCGTCTACCACAAGGACGGCATCGGCACCCACTGCTTCCGCGCGGCGACCGCGGGCGACGAGCCGCCCGAGAACCACCGCGGCGCCTGGCAGTTCCCGGCCCTCATCGGGTGGAACGGCTATCCGGCGGGCCTGCGCGACAAGCTGAGCTCCCATGACTTCGGCAGCGCCAACTTCGGCCTGAAGGACGCGAGTTTCCCGAGTCACCTGGCTGCGGCGCTGCCGTCCGGTGTGCCCTTCGACGTCAACGCCTGACCGGACGACAGCCGGGCGACGTACAGCCTGGCGACAAGCCTTCGCGCCGGGCACGCGTGCTACTTCGGGTCCACGTCGGTGTACAGCATGTGGTGGTCCGAGTACGCGGTCGGCCGCACGCGATGCTCGCGCGGGACGAACCCTCGCAGGAACACGTAGTCGAACTTGCTGTGCCAGTCGGTCGTCGGCTCGCAGGGACCGGTGGACACGGGGCGGCACTCGGCGTCCGTGTCCTCGGCCAGCGCCCAGATGCGGGAGAGTTCGGGGGCGTCCGGCACGGCGTTGAAGTCACCGAGGACGATGGCGCGGTCGTGCCGGGCGACGGCCGCGGCCAGCACGCGGGTCTGTCCCGCCCGGAACGATTCCTGCTGCCGCTGGGCGAGGTGCGTGTTGAAGACCCGGACGGACCGTCCGCCCACCGTGGTGGTGACCGCCATGTACCCACGGTCCTCGGATCCGCCGTCGGGATATTCCACCTGCACCAGGTCCGTCATCGGCGCGGCCGAAAGGATCGCCTGGCCGAAGCCGCCCGGATTCCACGGCACTCCCCCGCAACGGCCCCAGTCCTGGAGGACCGTCCCGTATTGCACGTGATAATCCAGTCCGTAGAAAATCTCCAGATAATCCCGGATCCGCTCGACGTCACGCACACACGCCTCTTGCAGACCGATGACCTGAGGCGCGTACGTGGCGATCTCCGCCGCCCGGTCGATGTTGCTCACGTCGCAGGGATTGCAGATGTTCCACGTCATGACCCGGTTCGGGACGATTTCCTTGGCGGCGTCCACGGGCAGCGACCGCACGAAAAGGGCACCGCCTGGCGCACTGGGGCCGACGAGCAGCATGAAGACCGCGAACATGGCGCCCGCCAGCAATCGCGTGCCGTTCAACCGCGTGCCCTTCAACCGCGTGCCCTTACGGAGCACCAACGCCTCCTCGATCCGACAGATCCCTGCACGAGATTATGGGACGGGGTCGGAGGACGGTGGCGAGTGTGATCAAACAACCGCTGATCGCCGAGCCACAACGTCCGGTTGTGCACGCCTAGGGTGATCCGGTGGACACCGAGGCATTGCGATCGTTCGTCCGGGCTGCCGCGCTCGGACGACTGCACCATGCGGCCGCCGAGCTGGGCGTGACGCAGCAGGCGGTCTCCAAGAGGATCGCCGCGCTGGAGCGCGAGCTGGCAGTCCGGCTGTTCACCCGCACCGCCCGAGGGGTCGAGCTGACGCCCGACGGCCGGGCGCTCCTCCCCCATGCGCGGAGCATCGTCGCGGGTGTCGATCGTGCCGTCGCCGCGGTCGGTCCCGGCTCCCGGGCCCTGCGGATCGACGTACTCGGACTGCGGAGCGCGCAGGCCGTCGTGCTGCACGAGTACTGGCGGTCGCGTCCCGAGAGCAAGCTCGACGTGGTGACCCTCAGGGTCGACGACCCCCGGGTGGCGGTCGCCGCCGTCGCGGCGGGCGATGTCGACGCCTCGTTCCGTACCGTCACCGATCCGGGCGCGCTGCCGCCCGACGTGCAGATGATCCACGCCTTCTGCAATCCGCTGGAACTCGTCGTCGGGCCGGGGCATCCGCTCGCCTGCGCACCGAGCCTGACGCCCCAGCAGCTGCGCAAGCACCGGATCTGGGTGCCGGGTATCGCGCCCGGCAGCGAATGGGCGGAGTTCTACGACCAGCTCGCCACCGCCTTCGATCTGCGCATCGACGCGGCGGGCCCGCATTTCGGCGACGAAGTACTCCTGGAAACGCTCGCGGACTCCACGGAAGTGGCCACGCTCGTCGGGGCCCGGGACCGGTACGTCTTTCCGGCGCACTACGACCTGCGCCGCATCCCCCTCGTGAATCCGACCCTCGCGTACCCGCTCTCCCTCGTCCTCCCCCGTACGAATCCGCACCCAGGACTCCGTGGAATCATCGCCCACTTCGGAAGTCTGCCAAAGCTTCCCGAGACGGTCTGGCTCCCGTCCTGGGCAACCCCGTCACCGCACCACGCGAAAGGATCGTGACATTGTCCGGCGACCGTCTCCTGCGCATTCACAGCGCGGAGTTCCAGGCCATGGCCGAAAGAGTCCTGCGGGCCACCGAGCTCACCTCCCGCCTGAACGTCCTGCCCTTCGAGGACGAGGAGGGCAAGGCGGAATTGTTCCAACAGATCCTTGGCAAGCCGCTGCCGCCCAGAGTCACCGTCTACCCGCCCTTCTACACGGACCACGGTCTCCACCTGGACCTCGCGGAGCGCGTGTTCATCAACCAGAACTGCACGTTCCTCGACTACGCGGGCATCCGGCTCGGCGAGCGCGTGATGGTCGGCCCCAAGGTCACGTTCATCACCGTCGGCCACCCGGTCGACCCGGTGGAACGACGGGAATGGCTGAGCGGCGGCCCCATCGACGTGGCGGAGAACGTCTGGATCGGCGCCGGTGCCACGATCCTGCCCGGCGTCAGCATCGGCCGCGATGCCGTGGTCGCCGCCGGCGCGGTCGTGGCCGACGACGTCCCACCGGCAAGCCTGGTGACCGGAAGCAAGGCGACCGTCAACCGCCAGTGGTGACAAGGTCTTCGCAGTCGCCGCCGAAGCCGCCTTCGGAACCGTGTTCGGAGCTCTGAGCGTCTCGGTTCCGGAACATGTGACGGGACGGGGCTGGTGGGGACTGGTGGGGCTCATGGGGATGGGGTCGCTCGCGGAGTTGCTTCGGGAGCTCAAGGATCGGTCCGGGCTCAGTTACGGAGTACTGGCCCAACGGCTCCACATGAGTACGTCGGCGGTGCACCGGTACTGCAGCGGGGACGCCGTGCCCCCGGAGTTCGTGACGGTGGAGCGGTTCGCCCGGCTCTGCAAGGCGTCGCCCCAGGAACTGGTGGAAGCACATCGGCGGTGGGTCCTGGCGGATGCAGAGCGGGGCCCGCGGGGCTCGCAGCCCGACGGTTCTGCCGCTTCCGCCGCTTCCGGTACGCCAGGTACTCCCCGAACCTCTTCCGGAGTGCCGGAGGCCGGGTCAGCGCCGGAGTTCGGGGCCGCCTCGGAACCCGGACCCCCGTCGCACCGGCGCCGGACCCCCGTCGTCCTCATCGCCCTCGCGGCCGTCCTCGCCACGGTCGTCGCCGTCGGGTCCGTCGCTCTTGCCCTGCACAACAAGGGTGACGGAGACACGCAGACGCAGCAGCACGTTGCCGGGCCCACCGCCCCGCCGGACCGGGGCGCGCCGAGCGCCGCACCGTCCGACCGCCCCGGGAAGGACTCCGGCAAGGGCCGTCCCGACGGCAAGGACCAGTCCGGCGCCGAGGACCGGTCCGGCGCCGGAGCCGAGGGCAGCACGGGCGACGCCTCCGCTTCGCCCTCCCGGAGCGGGAAGGGCGGCACGGCACCCGGCGCCCCTCGGGGCGGACGGAAGGGGACCGGGCCCAGTGGCGCGCCGGGCAAGGGCCCCGGAACGCCGCTGACGGCGCGCGTCAGGCCGTACCTCTACGACGGCTGTCTGCAGAGCTTCCTGGTCGACCGGAAGCCGGGCGAGATGCCGGAGCCGCCCGCGGATCAGGACGTGCCCGCCTGGGTGGGGGAACTCGACGCGGTCTCGGCCCGCCGCCAGGACATCGAGGTCACCTTGCAGGGCACGGGCAGGGACGACATCGTCCTGCGCGCCATGCACGTCCGCGTGCAGAGCAGCGGCGCCCCACTGGCCTGGAACAACTTCCAGATCCGGACGCGCTGCGAGGAGGAGGTGTACACCAAGTCCTTCGACGTCGACCTCGACGAGGCGGCGCCGCGTGCCACGCCCATGATGGGACAGCGCGACTTCCCGTACCGGGTCAGCGAGCGCGACCCTCAGGTCTTCCTCATCACCGCAGGCACCAAGCTGCACAACGTGCGGTGGTACCTGGAACTGGAGTGGTCCAGCGGCAAACGGCACGGCGTGCTGCGCATCGACGACCAGGGCAAGCCGTTCCGTACCAGCGGCATGGAAGGGCGCCCCACCTACACCTGGCTGGGCTCCGACGGGTGGGGAACGGAGACGCTGCCGGTCGTCGACTGAGCCACAGCGGCCCGAAGCCGGGAAAATCGATCGACAGGCGGGCCCGGTCGGCGCTGTGATGGCCGCGACCGCCCGCCCGCCGCATCTAGCTGGCCCACCGCAGGAGTTGTTCTTGGCGACCGGAAGAACCTCAGACCCCCGCCCCGCGACCTCGGACCCCCGCCCCGCAATCGACGCCGCACTGGCCAGACGCCTGGTCGACGCGCAGTTCCCGCAGTGGTCCGCGCTGCCTCTCGACCTGCTCGACCCGGCAGGTTCGGACCATGTGATCTACCGTCTGGGCGGGGACCTGGCCGTCCGGCTGCCCCGCCACGAGGGGGCCATCGGGCAGGCCACGAAGGAGGCCGAGTGGCTCCCCCGGCTCGCGCCGCACCTGCCGCTGGCCGTCCCGGTACCGGTGGGAGTGGGCGAGCCCGGCTTCGGCTATCCGTGGTCGTGGGCGGTGTCCCGCTGGCTGGGCGGCGAGGTGGCGACCACCGAGTCCTTGGCCGACTCGTCCCGGGCCGCTGTCCAACTGGCCGATTTCCTCACCGCTCTGCAGACCTTCGTACCCGAGGACTTCCCGGTCGAAGGCGGTCGCGAGGACCTGACCGGTGAGCCGCTGACCGACCGGGACCGCGCGACACGGGCCGCCATCGCGGAGCTCGACGGCGTGTTCGACGCCGCGGCGATGACCGAGCTGTGGGACGCGGCGCTCGACGCACCCGGATGGGGCCGCCCACCGGTCTGGTTCCACGGGGACTTCCACACCGGCAACCTGCTGACCGTCGACGGACGGCTCAGCGCGGTCATCGACTTCGGCGGCCTCGGCATCGGCGACCCGGCCTGTGACCTCACCATCGCCTACACGCTGATGTCCGCGGGGAGCCGGGCCGCCTTCCGCGCCGCGCTCGGCGTCGACGACGCCACCTGGCTCCGGGGCCGCGGCTGGGCCCTGGCCACCGGCCTGAACGCCTACACCTCGTACGCCGCCGTCAGCCCCCGGGTCGCCGCGCAGACCACCCGCCAGATCACCGAGGCGCTGATCGGCTGAGCAACTCCCGGCGCCGCTCGGCGCGATGGGCGAGGGCGTCGATGATGCGCTGCCACGCCGGTGATGCCTCGCGGATCCGGGAAGACACCAGCTTGAGGTAACCGGCCCGCTCGCCGTCGCGTTCGTGCGCGATCTCCCATGCGTCCAGGTCGTCGACGAGCCGGGCCAGGCGCGGATCGTCCGGGTCCCAGTCGACCGCCCGGTCGCAGGCGAGAAACAGACGCGTCGTCTCGGGGTCGTCGAGTCCGGCGTTCTTCTCCCGTACCCGCTCCGGCACGACCTGCGGGTCAAGCGCCTGCATGAGGATCCATGAGTCGCGTTCGAGCCGGACCCGCCGTTCGCTGATCCCGAGGTCGCGCATCCGGTCCAGGACGGCGATCACCTCAGGGGGCAGCACGAGCCGTTCGCCGCCGACCAGTTCGGCGATCCGACGCCGGTTCTCGTTGAGCCGGTCGATCCTGCGCCGCAGGTCGGCGTCGATGTCGCTGACGGCCGCGGCGAATTCGTCCGGTCGGGCGTGCAACAACGCGTCGATGCGGGCCAGCGGCACCCCGGCGTCGGCGAGGGTCCTGATCCGGATGAGATCGACGGCCGCCTGCGCGCGGTAACGGCGGTAACCGGAGGCGTCACGTCCGGGCTCCGGCAACAGGCCGACGTGGTGGTAGTGGCGAACGGTGCGCACGGTCACGCCTGCGGCTGCCGCGAGCTGGCTGATCGTGAGCACCGTCCTCCTTGGTTCGTGCGCCGAGTCTAATCAGGGGCGAGTTCTCATCAGGGGCGACCTCTCGTCAGGATCGGATTCGGTCGACGACGTCACGGATCGCCCGGACCACGGCATCGGGCCGGTCGAAGCAGAGCCGGTGGTGCGCGGTGTCGGAGATGACGCGTTGTTCCCCGTGCGTGACCGCGTCGACCAGGGCCGCGTTCATCCTGATCTTGCCGTCGTTCATCTCCTGCGTCTCTTGTGTCTTCTGGGCGGGGTCGACGCCCACCACGGTGAGAGCGATCACCGGGACGTCGGGAAGGTCGTGCCCGGCCCGCAGTTCGGCGGCCAGGTCGGCAAGACCGGTGCGCTCGGCGATGCCCGATTCGGTCCATCCCTCGCTCTCCTTCGCCTCGGTCAGCGCCTGCCGCACATGCTCCGGGTACTCCGCGAGCAGCTCGGCCCGCATCTCGCGCAGCGCCGGACGCATCTGTGCCAGCTGCTCCCGCCCCGGCGCAAGACGCTCGACCGCGGACAGCGTCGCCGAGGCGGGCATGAAGTCGTCCCAGTCGCGGTGGAGCGCGTCCAGCCAGACGAGGCCCGCCACCTCCTGCGGGTAGAGCTGCGCGAACCGGTGCGCGTAGAGGCCGCCGAGGGAGTGCGGCACCAGAACGTACGGGGCGGCGACGTGCTGGGCGCGCAGCAGCTCACGCAGTTCCGTGGCGACCGCGGCGGCGCTGCGCGGCAGCGGGACGGGATCGCTGTAGCCCGTCCCGCCGCGGTCGTACGTCACGGCGGTGGTGAACTGCGCGACGCTCTCCTGGACACCGAAGTAGTCCAGGCCCACCGCGCCCGCGCCCGGCAGGAACACCACGGCGGGTCCGCCGCTGCCCGATCGACGGACGAAGACGTTGCGGTCGTCGATCTCCTGGAACCCTCCGACCGGCGGGGCGGGCCGAGTCGAGGCTGTGCTGTTGTTCGTCATGCGGCCAGCCTCCAACCCTGACGCAGGGTCAGGGTCAAGCGCCCGGAAGGAAGAGGCAGAACGGGTGGCCGTGCGGATCGCGAAGGACCCGTACGTCCTTCTGGGGCTGGTGCTCCGCCAGCGTCGCACCCAGGGCGCAGGCACGCTCGGTCTCCGCTTCCAGGTCGTCGACCGCCAGGTCCAGGTGCGCCTGCATCTGCTGGGTGCCGGGGCGTTGCGGCCAGGTCGGGGGCGTGTGGCCGGTCTCCAGTTGGAAGCTGAGGCCGGGGCGTTCCTGTTCCGGCGGCCGCAGGCGGACCCACTCCGGATCGCGTTCGACTTCCCGCCAGCCCAGCAGGGCGCGGTAGAAATCGGCCAGGGCGGGCGGATCGGGCGTGCCGAGGACAAAGGCACCGAGCGTCATGGTCATGCCCCCACCCTGCCCCGGTTCCCGCGCCCGTGCACGGGCCGTGCTCCCGGACAGGGGTTGGCTCGTGGGTGCCTTCTCGGTGCCGTGGTGAATGTGTTCAGCTGGGATGTTGTACGTCGACGGGGGAGGCTGAAAAGCTGTGGGGCGCCGAGAGAAGCCGATCGATCCCGGGGCCGGGCCAGTACAGAGTTTCGCTTACGAGCTGCGCAAGTTGCGGATCGAGGCGGGAACTCCGACGTACCGGACGATGGCCGAGGGGGCGGCGTACTCGGCCGCCGCTCTGGCGCGTGCGGCGGCGGGTGAGGCGCTGCCGTCCCTGGCGCTGGCGCTGTCGTATGTGCGGGCGTGCGGCGGGGACGCGGCGGAGTGGGAGCGGCGCTGGCACGAGGTGCAGGAGGAGGAGGCCGCTCAGCCCACGGCCGATGCCGAGGAGCCGACGGATTCGCCGTACCGCGGACTGGCCCGTTTCGAACCCGGCGATCACGCACGGTTCTTCGGCCGGACCCGTCTCACGGACAGCCTCACCGCCCTGACCGAGGCGCACCGGTGCGTCATGGTGCTCGGCCCGTCCGGCAGCGGCAAGTCCTCCCTCTTGCGGGCCGGACTCGTGCCCTGGCTGCAGAGCGCCGAGGACCCGGGGCTTCGTCCGGCGGCGATCCGCATCCTCACTCCCGGCCCTCAGCCGGTGCGTGACCACCGGAAGCTGTTCGTCCCTGCCGAGGGTCCCGGCGACACCTGGCTGGTGGTGGACCAGTTCGAGGAGGTCTTCACGCTCTGCCGCGACGCGGCGCAGCAGCGGGAGTTCGTGGGGCTCGTGCTGTCGGCCCAGGAGCCCGGGAGCCGGCTGCGGGTGGTGGTCGGAATGCGCGCCGATTTCTACGCGCGTTGTCTCGAACACGAGGGGCTGGCCAGGGTCCTCGGGGAGGCGAGCCTGCCCGTCGGTCCGATGACACCGGACGAGTTGCGTGACGTGATAGTCAAACCGGCGGCGGCCGCAGGGCTGATCGTGGAGCGGGCCCTGACCGCCCGCCTCATCGAGGAGATACGTGATGAACCGGGCGGCCTGCCGCTGCTGTCGCACACCCTCCTGGAGACCTGGCACCGGCGCCGCGGCCGCACCCTGACCGTGCAGGGCTACGAGGCCTCGGGCGGTGTCCACGGCGCCATCGCCCAGACCGCGGAGGACTTCTACACCCGCCTCGCACCGGACCGGGCGGAGGCGGCCCGGCACATCCTGCTGCGGCTGATCACCCCCGGCGACGGCGCCCCCGACACCCGCCGCCCCATCGGCCGGGGCGAGCTCGCCACCGCCCGCTGCGCGACCCCGGACGCGGACCCGGAGACCGTGCTGCAGCACCTGGCCCGTGCCCGTCTGGTCACGCTGGACGACGACACCGTCGATCTCGCCCACGAGGCGCTGATCACCTCGTGGCCCCGGCTGCGCCGGTGGATCGAGGACAACCGCGAGCACCTGCGCCGCCACCGGCGCCTGACCTCCGCGTCCCACAACTGGCACGAGCGGAGCCGGGACAGCGGGGCCCTGCTCCGCGGCACCGAACTCGGCGAAGCCCAGGACGCCTTCCCCACCCCCGAACGACGCGACGACCTGACCGCGCTGGAAAGGGATTTCCTCAGCCAGTCCACCCGCGCGAAACGGCGACGCACCAGCCTGACCCGTCAGGTCATCGCGGCCCTCAGCGTGCTGCTGGCTCTCGCGCTCGTCGCGACCGCCGTCGCCGTACGGAAGACGCACGCGGCCGATGCGCAGCGGCGCCTGGCGGTCTCCCGGGAAAATGCCGCCCGCGCCGACCAGTTGAGGCAGAACCGCCCCGAGGCCGCGATGGTCCTCGCCCTGCGGGGCTACCGGCAGGCTCCCACCAAGGAAGCACGCAACAGCCTGCTGAGCGCGCAGGCCCGCTTCTACGCCAACCAGTTCACCGGGCACACCGACACGGTGGAGAGCACGGCCTTCGCACCCGACGGCAAAACCCTGGCCACGGCGAGCTTCGACCACAGCGTCAAGCTGTGGGACGTACGCTCCCACCGCCTCCTGGCCACCCTCACCGGCCACACCGACGCCGTCAACGGGGTGGCGTTCTCTCCCGACGGCAACACCTTGGCCACGTCGAGCAACGACCGCAGCGTGAAGCTGTGGGACGCACGCTCCCACCGCCTCCTGGCCACTCTGACGGGCCACACGGACATGGTCGAGGCAGTCGCGTTCGCACCCGACAGCCGCACCCTGGCCAGCGCCTCCAGCGATCGCACGGTGCGCCTGTGGGACGTACGCACCCAGCGGGAGCGTGCCGTGCTGACCGGGCCCAAGGATGCGGTGTACCGCGTGGCGTTCTCGCCGGACGGCCGCACGCTCGCCGGTGCGGGCCGCACGACCCGCTTGTGGGACGTGTCGTCCCACAAGACGCGCGCCGTCCTGGCCGGTGCTCCGGGCGCCGCCGTCACCACGGTGGCGTTCTCCCCCGACGGCCGCACGCTGGCCACCGCGGGCGGGGAACACGCAGTGAAGCTGTGGGACGCACGCTCCTACCGCCTGCGGGCGACCCTGACCGGTCACACGAGCGCCGTGCAAGGGGTGGCGTTCTCGCCGAACGGAGACACCCTGGCCAGCGCGAGCGCCGACGGCACCGTCCGCCTCTGGCACCCTCAATCGCACCAGGCCCTGGCCACGCTGACCATGAAGAAGCCGCTGTACGCAGTGGCGTTCTCCCCTGACAGCCACACGCTGGCCACCGCGGGCCAGGAGCCCACCGTCCGCCTCTGGGACGTGGCATCGCACCGCACGACGGCCCGCCTGCCCGACCTCTCGGGGTCGATCACCCGACGGGCACCCTTCGCGGACCGCCGGGCCCACCTCACGGTCGACCACGAGGCCCTGACGGCCCGCTGGTCCACCGCGCCCCCGCGCCGTCGCCCGCTCCCGGCCCGCTTCCCGGAACGCGTCGTCTACTCCTCGGCCAGCAGCGACGGCCGGGTACTGGCCACGACGGATCGCGACCGGACCGTTCGCGTGTGGAACCTCGTGACCGGCAAGCGGATCATTACGCTCCGAAAGGCCACCTGGACCTTGCGGCAAGTGGGCATCACCCCTGACGGACGCACCCTGGCCGCAGGCGGGCGCGACGGCACGGTACGGATGTGGGACGTCGCCACCGGCCGCCCCACGGCCGTCCTGCGCAATGCCCGTCCGGTGACCGCACTGGCGCTCAGGCCCGACGGCCACGCCGTGGCCTTCGTCAGCGACGACGGCATCACGCGCCTGTGGAACACCCGCCCCGGGCAGGCCGCCAGGGCCCTGCCCGGCCCCCCGGACGCCAGCCTGGTCCTGGCCTTCAGCCCCGACGGCCGCACCCTCGCGGTCGGCGGCAACGACGGCACCATCAGGGTCTGGAACGCCGCCACGCGCAGCAGAACCACCAACCTCACCGGGCACACCGGCGTCGTCGTCGGGGTGGACTTCAGCCCCGACGGCTCCACCCTGGCCACCACGAGCACGGACCGGAGCGTACGACTGTGGCGCATGCGCGGCGCCCGATCAGACGCGCACACGACCCTGACCGGCCCTGTCGCGGAGAACATCGACACGGTGCGCTTCTCCCCCGACGGCCGGGCGCTCGCCACACTCGACTCCCACGGGACCGCCCGCGCCTGGAGCATCGACATCGACTTCGTCGCCCGACGCGTCTGTGCCCTCATCAAGGACCAGCACTGGGCCCAATTGCTCCCCGACCAGCCCGTGGAGGACGCCTGCCCGTCGTAGCGGACGACTGACGCACAATGAGGCTCGGGCGGGCGACGCATGTCGAGTCCCCTTTCATATGGCGCAGGTCACAGGAACTCCGCCGGTGCGGCGGAGAGGGAATGACTGTGAGGGACTCAGAGAACGATCTGCGCAAACGCGTGAGAGCAGGCGAACGTGATGCGTTCGCCGAGCTGTACGACCAGTACGCCGGGCACGTCCACCGGCATGCGCTGTGGCTCACCGGCGACTGGGCGACCGCCGAGGACATCATGTCGGAGACCTTCCTGGCCGCGTGGCGGGCACGCGAACGGCTCCACGCGGACGAGGGCTCCCTGCGCCCGTGGCTCCTTGGCATCGCCACCCACAAGGCGGAGAACACCCGGCGCGGCCTCCGCCGCCGCCTGGCGTTCCTGGCCCGCCAGCGGCAGCCGGCCGTGGTCGCCGACTTCGCCCCCGAGGTCGTCGGACGCATCGACGACGCACAGCGGCTGCACGCCGTCCAGGCCTCGCTCGGCCGACTGAAGCGCCACGAGCGGGAAGTACTGACGCTGTGCGTGTGGTCGGGCCTCGACTACCAGCAGACGGCCGAGGCGCTCGGCGTTCCCGTCGGTACGGTGCGCTCGCGGCTGTCCCGGGCGCGGGCGAAGCTCGCCCGGTTCGCCGACGAGGCGGCGGCGAAGGCACGAGCGGAGAACGCGGCAAACGCAGAGAACACAGAGAACACAGAAGCCGCAAGAAACAGGGAACCGCGCACCGCTCGCGGAGAGATGACTGGTGAAGCCGCACTCGCGGCCCTGCCCGTGCGGGAGGAAACAGCATGAACAACAGGGACACCGCTTCGAACTCCTCGAACTCCTCGAACTCCTCGAACTCCTCGAACTCCTCGAACTCCTCGAACGAGGCTCGGCGTTCGGACGCCGACGTCGAGGAGATCGCCCGGCTGCTGCCGCCCCCGGCTCATCGGGTCCTCCCGCACGAGCAGCACCTCCACCACAAGGAACGACTGATGCAACGCATCGACCGCGACCAGGCCGCCCGGACCGCCAGTACCGACCGGACCAACGGGACCGACCGAGCCCGCTCCGGCCCTCGCCCCGCCCGACGGCTGCTGCGCCCCGCCGTCCTGGTGCCCGTCACGGCACTCGCCCTGGGTGCCATCCTCACCACGGGCATCGTCCTCACCACGGATGACGACGCGCCCGCCACCGCGGCGACCGGGCAGCACGACGCACGGGACATGCAACCCGCGGCGGCACTCCTCGACCAGATCTCCACCGCCGCAGGCAAGGGCGACGCCCTGAAGGTCAGGGACGACCAGTTCCTGTACACCAGGGAGAAGGTCCGCGACGCGGACCTCACCAGCGGCAAGGCGGTGGTGAGCCCCGTCAGGGACGTCGAGTCATGGGCCTCGCAGCAGCCGGGCCCACAGCGCAAGCTCGGGCTCACTCGCGAGAACGGGGAAACCCTGCCGATCAATGCTGAACTGGGTGACACCGACGGCACGCCGGAGGGCCCCCACCGGGCCACGTACCACTGGCTGTCCTCCCTGCCCACCGACCCCGACGAGTTGTTGACCGAGCTGTACGCCATGACGCCCGAGTCCGACGAGGCCGAGCGCGACCAGGCCGTCTTCGACCACATCGGGAGCCTGGTCGGCGGGGTGATGCCGCCCAGGACGGCCGCTGCCCTCTACCGGGCCGCGGCCAGGATCCCCGGCGTCACCAAGTTGCCCACGGCCAAGGATCTGACCGGCAGGACCGGCGTCGCCATCGCCCGTGACGACAAGAAGTTCGGTGCCCGCACCGAATGGGTCTTCGACGCGAAGGACCTCACCTTCCTCGGGTCGCGCAGCTATCTCTTCAAGGACACCCAGTACGGGAAGGCCGGGACGCTCATGTCCGCCCGGGCGGTGATCGACCACGCGGTGGTCGACAAGGCGGGCCGGGCACCGGCCGCCTCGCGGGAGAGCTGAGGTCGGTGTGCGGCGGCGGTCGCACCGGGTCCGCGACCGCCGCTTGCCGTCCAATGCCCGTGTCCTCGTGGTGGACTTTGTCCGCATACGAGAGCATGCTTCGGAAGAAGTGGTGGCGCGAGACATACCGAACGCCGAACGGCTCGCCCACCCGACACGGGGGCGCCGGGAGGGGGACCGGCTGATCCCGCGCGCGACGCGGAGGTCGGCCCACCACCGTGACCCCCGCGGACGCAACGGGGGAAAGCATGAAGGCACGGAGCCGCACGGCCTGGTTGTTCAAAAACCGCACCGGACGCCCACCGGGACCAGGCCCCGCCGCACAGGACACATCACCGCCAACCACCAGGCCCACCAGGTCCACCACGTGGCTGCATCGCATGCAGACCCGCATGTACGTACTGCGACACCAACTCGCCGACACGACAGGGCAGTCGCGGGCGGGGGCGGAGGACCTCCTCGACCAGGCCGAGGACTACATGCGGCAGGCCGCAGACAGCCGTAACCTCCGCTGGAGGGTGGGCAGTTGGTGGAACGGGCTGGCATACGAGGGCACGCTGTCGTGCCTGCACGCGGCCGAGGTCGCGATCATCGCCCAGTCGCAGCCCGCCAGGGCATGGACCCGGATCGACGCGGTGCTCGCCCTGGCGGGGCCGCTCTGCCAGAAGGACCCGCGCCTCGCGCTGGTCGAGGAGCTGAAACTGAAGGACTCGCCGGACGACGAGCGGGTGCCCTGGGCCGTCGCGGCCCTCTTGGAGGCCGCCTATGCGGTCCAGGAGGAACGAGGCGTACGCAGCCGCAACTTCCGTAACCGGCTCATCCGCTCCGGCAGCGTGCTGACGGTGCTGCTCCTGGTGACAGCCCTGGTGGCCTGGCGCAGCGCGGGGGCACTCCCGGTCTGCACGGACGGCTGTCCCGGCCGGGCGGAACCGGGGCTGCGCGAAGTCGGCCTGGTCATGCTGCTGGGGATGCTCGGTGCGACCGCGCACGTGGTGGGTCGGCTGCAGAAGATGGGCGGCAGCTGGAACCCGTACAACCTCCCCTTCTACCAGGAGCTCATCAAGCTGCCGATCGGAGCGCTCACGGCCGTGATCGGATTGCTCCTGGTGGACACCGAATGGCTTCCGATGATCAAGGCACCCGACTCCTGGCGCAGCGTCATGGCCTACGCCCTGGTGTTCGGACTGGCCCAGATCGCCCTCACCCGGACCATCGACCAACGCGCGGAGAAGATCCTCGCGTCCGATCCCGACCCGGACGAGGTTCAGCAACTGGAGAAGGTCACCGGCCCGGACACCAGACTGCAAGCGACACCGGAGTTCTTGACTTGACGTTCACCGCGAAGGTCCCGTCGTACGCGGACAATCAGGATCTCGTCACCCGCCTGGGCAAGCCTGCGCTGCTGGCAGAGCCGACCCACGAGCTGGTGGAACGCGGGGCCGAGGCGGTGGCGTATCTGTGCACGGCGTGCAGCTTCGTCGACGGCGTGACCGGCGAGCGGTCGTTGCGGGAAGCGATGACGGAACACGGCGCCAGGCAGGCGCTGACGACCAGCGGCGCCGCCATCGACGCGCTCCGAGCCGTCGGCGCCTCCCGCGTCGCCGTCGTACACCCCTACCAGGAACCGGTCGACCGGCTGCTGTCCGACTACCTCACGGCGTCAGGCTTCGACGTCGTCGCGCTCACGCCACTGGGCCTGGACACGGTCGAGGACGTCCACGAGGTGGCCGAGCAGGACGTACTGGACACCGTCCTCGCCGGAGACCACCCCGAGGCCGACGCCCTCTTCATCAGCTGCACGGCCCTGCCCACGTACGACGCACTCCCCCGCCTCGAACAGCGCCTGGGAAAGCCCGTCATCAGCGCCAACCAGGCCACGGCGTGGGCGCTGCTGGAGGCGGTGGGCGAACGGGCGCACGGCCCGGGCCAGAGCCTCCTCGACGGCGCCCGCACCGATCACCCGCGCGACTGACTGACCGCCCCTCAGACGATGATGACCCGGCGCCCGCGCGTGTGACCGGCCTGACTGTCGACGTGTGCCGCCGCGGCCTCGGCGAGCGTGTACGACTTCTCGACCGGGATGTGCAGCTTCCCCCGGGAGATGAGGTCCGCGGCCTCGGCGAGCGCGTCCGGCACGCTCCCGGCCACGCCGGAGAAGCGGACTCCGAGCTCCGGCGCACCGAGATCGGCGATGGAGACCACCTTCTGCGGATCCCCGACGAGCTCGACGAGTTCGCGGATCACGCCCGAGCCCGCCAGATCGAGAGCCGCGTCGACATGACCGAGCTCCCGCACCCGCTCGGCCCACCCCTCGCCGTACGTCGTGGCGAGGGCACCAAGGCCCCGCAGGTAATCCTGGTTCGCGGCTCCGGCCGTGCCGATCACCGCGATGCCCCGGCCGCGGGCGATCTGCAGCACCGCTGATCCGACGCCCCCGGACGCGCCGCTGACCAGCAGCGTCTGCCCGGGCTGCGCGCCGACCTCACGGATGATGCGCAGCGCGGTCTCCACCACGGACGGATACCCGGCCGCCTCTTCGAACGTCAGGCCCGCGGGCATCCGGCCCCAGGCCGACAACACGGCGAACTCGGCGTAGGTGTCCAGGCCCTCACCGAACACGTGCTCGCCGACCTCGACCCCTTCGACGCCGTCGCCGACCTCGTCCACGATCCCGGCGGCGTCCAGCCCGACCCCGGCGGGGAGCTCGGTCGGATGGGCCCCCAGTTTCTGACCCTCACGGATCCTCCAGTCGACGGGGTTCACACCCGCCGCCCGTACTGCGATGCGTATCTGGCCGGGACCCGCATGCGGCTCCTCGGCATCCAGGAGTTGCAGAACATCGGGACCGCCGAACTCGGCGAAGCTCACTCTCTTCATGCGACCGACCGTAACACTAACGGGTAGTGTTTTGTATCCGTTAGCTTTTCAGAACTGCTACACCTTCGTATTTGATAGCGTCAGCGCATGACCGCCGTGCAGCCCGGCCGCCGCGAGCGCAAGAAGGCCGCGACCCGCCAGAAGATCGCCGACACCGCCATGCGGCTCTTCCAGGAACGCGGGTACGACGCGGTCGGCATCCGCGACGTGGCCGCCGAGGCCGACGTCGCCGTGACCACGCTCTTCGCCCACTTCGCCTCGAAAGAGGCCCTGGTGTTCGAGCTGGACGAAGACTTCGAGCAACGCCTCGTGCAGGCGGTCACGGGCAGGGCACCTCAGGAATCACTCATCCCCGCGCTGCGCCGCGAGATCCACGCGCTGGTGCGCCACTGCACGGCGGACGGCGCGGCCCCGACCTGGCACATGATCGACACGTCACCCGCCCTGCGGCAGTACGAGGTGTCGATGAGGCTGCGCCACGCGGAGTCACTGGCAACGGCAATCGCCGCGGACTCCGCCCGCGACTCCGGCTCCGGCTCCGACCCCAATCCCGATTCGGACCCGCCCCGGACCACGACGGCTTGCCGCACGATCGCAAGGTTCACGATCGACGCGTTTTCACTGGCGCGCGAGGCAGCTGATCCGCAGGCGGCGGTGGACGAGATCTTCCTGATGATCGAGGCGGCGTGGGAGGCCGGGCCTCGGCTCCATTGATGACGAGGGGCCGGTCAAGCCCCTTCAGCGAGCGGCTAGCCGCTCAAGGAGGGCGGCGCTGCGCGCCAGCAACGCCTGCTCCTCATCGGTGAGTTCGTCCTCGATGGCCTGCGCGAGCCAGCCGACCCTGCGGCCGCGCTCCGCTTCCAGCGCGGCGCGCCCGTCATCAGACAGCTCGACCAACGACTTGCGGCCGTCGGTGGGATGCGCCCGGCGCGTGATCAGGTTCTGCTCCATGAGCAGCCCCACCGCACGGGCCATCGACTGGGGGCGTACGCGCTGATCGGCGGCGAGGTCGCTGGTGGTCATGGCGCCGTCGCGGTCGAGCGCACCGAGCACGGCGACCTGCCCCAGCGGAATGCTGTCCTCGTGCTTGACGCGTCGAGTGAGCTTGCCCATCGCGGTGCGCAGTTCAGCGGCGATGACGGCGGCTTCCGAGGTGGGCATAGGGCACTTTACCCCGCTGACCAGCAAAGCCACGTACCTGCACGGCACGACGCCCCGCACGACGTCCCTGCGCAACGCACCACTGCACAGCAATGCTGCGCAGCAACACTGCACAGCCAAACTGATCAGCATTGCTGTAGGGTTTGCTGCTGTCGGGGCCAGCGCCAGCGTTGTCGCAGCCGGGGCCGCGGCATACGACAAAGGGAAGGACCTCCCATGTCCGCAAAGGCAGTCGACCCCGTCGAGGCCACCGCCACCACCATCGAGACCGTCACCGCCCGCCGGATCATCGACAGCCGGGGCAACCCCACGGTCGAGGTCGATGTCGTCCTGGCGGACGGATCCCTGGGCCGCGCGGCGGTCCCCTCCGGCGCATCCACCGGCGCCCGGGAGGCCGTGGAACTGCGCGACGGAGATGCCGCACGCTGGCACGGCAAGGGCGTCGACCGCGCGGTGGCCCACGTCAACGGGGAGATCACGGCGTCCGTACGCGGCCGGGACGCGACGGACCAGGCGGGGCTCGACGCCGCACTGGTCGACCTCGACGGCACCGCCACGAAGTCCCGGCTCGGCGCCAACGCGATCCTGGGTGTCTCCCTCGCCACCGCCAAGGCCGCCGCGGCCGCCCACCGTCGGCCCCTCTACCGGTACCTCGGCGGCGCCGACGCCCACCTCCTGCCGCTGCCGATGATGAACATCGTCAACGGCGGCGCCCACGCCGACAATCCGCTGGACTTCCAGGAGTTCATGATCGTGCCCGTGGGTGCGGACACCTTCGCCGAAGCGGTCCGCATGGGCAGCGAGGTCTTCCACACCCTGCGGCGCGACCTGCTGGCCGCCGGGCACTCCACGGGCGTCGGCGACGAGGGCGGCTTCGCGCCCGCGCTGCGCACCGCCGAGGAGGCGCTCGACTTCGTGATGACCGCCATCGAGCGCACCGGCTACCGCCCCGGCGCCGACATCGGCCTGGTCATGGACCCTGCCTCGTCGGAGTTCTTCCGCGACGGGGTGTACGACTACGCGGGCGAGGGAGTGCGCCGCACGCCCTCCGAGAACGCCGACTACCTGACCAAGCTCATCGACGCCTACCCCATCGTCTCCATCGAGGACCCGATGGCGGAGAACGACCTGGACGGCTGGCGCGAGCTCACCACCCGCGTCGGCGACCGCTGCCAGCTCACCGGCGACGACGTGTTCTGCACCAACGAGACGCTGCTGCGCGAGGGCATCCGCACGGGCGTCGGCAACTCGGTCCTGGTCAAGGTCAACCAGATCGGCACCCTGACCGAGGCACTGACCGCGGTGGCCACGGCCCACGACGCGGGCTGGACGGCCGTCATGTCGCACCGCTCGGGCGAGACGGAGGACACCACGATCGCGGACCTGGCGGTGGCGACGGGCTGCGGCCAGATCAAGACCGGCTCACTCTCCCGCTCCGACCGCACGGCAAAGTACAACCAACTGATCCGCATCGAGGAGGAGTTGGGCGACTCGGCGCGGTACGCGGGCCGCTCCGCGCTGCGCCGGGCGTGAGCGGCGGGCGGCCACCTGCCGTCCGTCCGCCTCGCCCACGGCCGACTCGTCGTCAAGCCCGGCAGCGTCGGCATGCCCTACGGGCGCACCGGAGCCCACTGGGCGCTCCTGGGGCACGAGCGCAGGCTCGAGCTCAGACTCGATCGGACGGCGCGGTCGAGGACCACACGCCGAACCACTGCTCGGCGCCGTACTCCTCGAACCGTTCCACCTCGGCGAACCCCAGCTTCGCCGCGAGCCGCATCGAGCGGTCGTTGGCGGTCTGGGTGCAGAGCACCACCGGCTCACCGGGAAGCACGTCGGCGAACCAGTCGAGTGCCGCCGAGCACGCCTCGACGGCATACCCACGTCCCCATGCGTTCGGCAGGAACATGTAGCCGAGCTCGGCCTCTTCGACATCCGGGCGGAGGTGCCCCGGACGCTCCGCGGCGCGCCGGTCGAGCATGACCGTGCCGATCAGCGCGCCGTCGAGCTCGATCACGAAGACGCCGGGCCGGCGCCCGGGCACCTCCGGCACCGCGCCTTCCAGCTCATCACGCGGTCGAGGCCCACCGAGATACGTACGCACCTCCGGCGATGCGAACAGCTCGATGAACGCCGCACGGTCCCCGGCCTGGGACTCGCGGAGCACGAGCCGTTCGGTCCTCATCGGGGCGGGCGGCCAGGCGACGGATCCGAGTTCGGGCATGGCGGGAAACCTAGCGCTCTACGGAGTGACCGGTCCAGGCACCTCTTCAGATGGGGAAGGGGCGGGTGAAGGCGACGACGTACTGCTGCTCGGGCTGGCAGGCGGTGGAGTGTCGACGGGGGCCGATGGGGCGTCCTGCGAGAGGAGCCGCGGCAGCATGAGGAGGAGGACTGTCACTGCTGCGGCCAGAAGGACTACCGCAGCCTTGCGCAGTCGGGGGTGGATGTCCGTGCGCGCGCGGGCCGATGGTGCGAAGTCCGGGCGGAGGGCGGTGACTTGGTCGGCCCGGGCATTCAGTGTGGCACGAAGGCGGTCCTCGATGGCTGTCATGGCGTCTCCTTCAGTCTTCTGGCCAGCGCCGTGAGTGCCCGGCTCGCGGTGGACTTCACTGCACCCCGGGACAGGCCCAAGGTCGCTGCGATGTCGGCTTCGGACATGTTCGACCAGTACCTGAGGACGAGGACCTCCCGCTGGCGCACGGTGAGCAGCCTCAGCGCTCGTAGCACTTCCTGGTGTTCTTCCTTGAGGAGGACCTCGTCCTCCGGTGGTGGTGCGGGGAGGATGCGCGGGGGGATGTAGGCGCGCACGGTGCGTCTCCGGCGCAGCACGTCCCTGGAGGCATTGACCACGCTGCGCCGTATGTAGGCCTCGGGGTCGGCGATATTGTCGAGCGATTCGCCGTGACGTCGGTACAGGGCTGCGAAGGCTTCCTGGACGACGTCCTCGGCCGTGGGGATGTCGTCGACGAGGAGGACGGCCAGGCGCACGAGGTCGAGCCTGCGGTGGCGGTACAGCCTGTCGACTTCTTCCGACGCCGTGCCGGACAGCTGGCCCTTGAGGTCCGATCTGTTGCGGTCCTGGAAGAGGCGGGCCAGCAGCAATCGCCACCAGCTGCGCGGGAAGGCACCTTCACAGGCGGAAACGGCAGCCATCAGCGCCTTTCCCCCACGGGCTGGATGCTGCCGCGGATGGTTTCCCAGCGGGTCATTTCTGGCATATGCGTCAACCTGTTGCGTTGATCGAGCGGTTCAGGGCTTTCAAGGGGTGTCCTCTACTAGGGAGGACGTGTGGGGTCCCGGCAGGTTGCAGTCGCTTCCGCTTCAACAGCCGCTTCCGGAACATTGATCGTCGCGGCCTGCAACCTCGGGTAGGGCCGCACGTCTGTCAAGGCGTGAAGACTGTGCTGAAAGTCAGAGTTGCCGCTGCCGCCGCGCTGGTGTGTCTGGGCCTGGTGTCGGGTTGTGCGAGCCCGGCCGACGAGTCCGGGCACGACTCGAAAGCGGGAGCCGCGACGTCCACCGCGCCGGTGCCCTCCGGGGCACGAGGGACGCGGGAGGCGGTAAGCAGCGCTCCCGCGGCGCCGCCGGATCATGAGCCGGTCTCGTACGAGCCGAGCTGGCCCGACACCACGGTGCGCACCGCACGGGGGCACCGCGTCAATACGTGCGTGCCCAAGGACCTGAGGAACAAAGCGACCACGCTGACGACCAGCGACAAGGTGCACCTGTCGGCGCTGGTCCTGGGGGACGGGCCCGACGGTGTTCTTCTGGATCACGAGCAGGGCTACAGCATCTGCTCGTTCGTGGACATCGGGCGACAGCTGGCCAAACGCGGCTACCACGTGATGATTCCCGAGTACCGCAATCACGGTGCGTCCGAGGAAGTGGCCGAGAACGAGCACATCGACCGGGATGCCCGTGCCGGACTGGCGGAGCTGCGGCGTGTCGGCGCGAAGAGGGTGTTTCTGGCGGGGGCGTCGTGCGGGGGCACGACGGCGTCGGTCGCCGGGGTCGATACGCCCTTGCGGGTGGTGGGCCTGTTGATGATGTCCTCGCCTGCCCGGTGCGGCGGCGTGGACGGTGTGGCGGCGGTCAAGAAGCTGAGCGTTCCCACGCTTCTCGTGGTGTCGCCCGGTGACATGCAAGGCAACGCGGAGAAGCAGGTCCGTGAGGTCTACGCGGCCTCCGTTGCCCGCAAGAAGAAACTGGTCATCCAGAAGGGCGAATGGCACGGAACGAGCATGATCAAGCGGGCGGGTGCGTCAGGGGCCGCGTTGCAGGACCGGGTCATCAAGTTCGTGGTGGATTCCTACGCTGCCGCCCACTGAGGACGCCCCTTCCCCCTCCCGGGGCAACGGCCACGAGCGCGACCGAACGCTTCGGGCCAGCCCTGCACTTACCGAACTCACCAAGGGAGACATGATGATGAAGCGACACAGACGCACGAGGACTTCGGCTCGTCTGCTGGGCCTGTCGGCGGCGGTTCTGTCCGCCGCAGCAGCAGCCTTCACGTATACGGCCGCAACCGGTGCCGCGGCACCGAACGAGGCGACGGGACAGAGCGCGGCGCCTTCGTCCGGGGCCACCAGGACGGTCCGCTACGACCTGGGCGACAAGGCCTGGCACCTGCCGCAGACGGGCCAACCGGGCGAGCTGGCCGGGGTGGTGCACTACCCCGCCGACCTGGGCACGGGGCGGCATCCACTGATCGTGATGCTGCATGGCTTGCACGACACCTGCGCCGACCGGAAGGCGGAAGCGGCGCGCACCGCCGCCGAAGCCAGTGGGGACGATGCCGCGTACGAAGCTGCCAACGCGAAGCTCTCCGCCTGGCCGTGTGCGCCGGGAACGCGCGCCCTGCCGAGCGAGCGCGGATACGACTACCTGGGCCGCAAGCTGGCCGCTCGGGGGTTCGTCGTGGTCTCGGCCGGAGCCAACGGCATCAACGCCTCCTCCGTGATGGGGGATGACAATGCTGCCGCGCGGGCGGATCTCATCAACCGGCATCTGCGCATGTGGCAGAAGCTCAGCTCCAAGGGCAGGGGTGAGCTCGCAGGGAAGTTCACCGACCCGGCGACCGGAGCGGCGCGACGCGTCGGCTTCGCCCACCACGTGGACATGGGCAACGTGGGGATCATGGGGCACTCCAGGGCAGGGGCCGGGGTCACCTGGCAGGCGGCTGACAAGCATCGGGGGAAGTGGCCCAAGGGCGTCGACGTCAAGGCGGTGGCGGCGTTGGCGCCTGCCTACAACGTGATGACGGAGGACATGGCCAACTACACGATCACCAAGACCCCCTTCGCCGCCTTCCGGGGAACGTGCGACGGACAGGTCGGCGGTGAGGCACTGTCGTTCGCGGCCGACGCGGCCAAGGGGAATCGGAGCGGCTTCCACCAGTTCGCGATCCACGGGGCGAACCACAACTACTTCAACACGCAGTGGTCGCCTCAGAGCCGTCAGGTCGCGGCCTTCGACGACGCCACGCCGGTGAAGAAGCACCCCGGGCAGTGCACCGACCGTGAGGGATCGACGCCGGTCAGGCAGCTGACCGAGCCGCAGCAGCGCCATGTCGCCGACACGTACCTCGGTGCCTTCTTCCGCCGCTACCTCCTCGGCGACACCGGGCAGGACCGGATACTGACGGGGGCGCGGCATCCCGACGCGGCCATCACGGATGTGGACGTCACCACCGCCGCTCACTGAACGGCAGCCGAGGAGAAGCCGCGACTGCTCCGTAGGCAGCGTCCCGTCAGGGCTTCACCGCTACTGCGCCGAACTGGGGAGTCACGTCCGCGGATTCCGTCTCGACGCGCCATTGCGAGCACGACACCAGTCCGGGCGGGAGGAGGTCCATCCCCTCGAAGAACGCACTGATCTCCGCACGGCTTCGGGCAGTGATCGGTGGCGTGGCGTTCTCGTTCCAGAACTTCATGGCCTCGACGTTGCCCTCACCCCCGAGGTCGGTGTCGGTGGTCGGGTGCGTCACCGCGAGATAGCTGCCCGAGGGGACCGAGGCCATGACCTCGCGCACGATTTCCTGGGCCCGTTCCGTATCGAGGATGAAGTTGAGGATGCCCAGCATCATGACGCCAACGGGCCGCTCGAAGTCGAGAGTTGCCGAGGCGCCCGCTATGACGCGGTCGGGGTGGTGGATGTCGGCATCGATGTAGTCGGTGGCTCCCTGAGGGGTGCCGACCAGCAGGCTGCGGGCGTGGACCAGCACGATGGGGTCGTTGTCCACGTAGACGATCCGGGAGTCGGGCGCGATCCGCTGGGCGATTTCGTGGGTGTTGTCCAGGGTCGGCAATCCGGTGCCGATGTCCAGGAATTGGCGCACTCCGCAGTCGGCGGCCAGGAACCGGACCGTGCGGCCCAGGAAACCGCGGTCTGCGCGGGCCACGTCCCGGATCACCGGGAACATCGTGGAGACCTGGTCACCGACCTGCTGGTCGACCTCGTAGTGGTCCTTTCCGCCGATCCAGTAGTTCCACACCCGTGCATTGTGCGCGAGCCGGGTGTTCAGTCTGCCGGACACATCTGACGGGTGCTGTCTCGCACTCACGTCTTCCCCTTTCCACGCGCCCACACGATGTCCTGGTACGCAGTCACCGTGGCGACAGCGGACCGTGCTGCCATTGTGGTGGTCCTGGATCACGGTGTCCGGGAATCCGGCTGACCCGCGCGAGAGCCCGGCGGGGTGGCTCATGACGTCAGGTGCGGCGGGCGGCCCAGACGGTGCGCTCGGTGCGTACCGTCAGATCGTCGCGGCGCAGGATGCTGTGGGAGCTGCTGGTGTCGAGGAGCCGGTCGAGCGCGGCGAGATCGTCGGGGGCGAGCGTGTCGGCGACGGCGGTGCGGATCCGCTGCAGGACGCTCAGGGCGTAGCGGCCGATCGTTTCAGTGCGGGCGTCTTCGGTGTGGGTGCCTTCAGTACGAGCGCCTTCGATGTTGACGGCGATGATGCGTTCGCCCTCGACCGTGAAGCCCGCGGCGGTCAGCAGCGGGCTCCAGTCGGCGCCGCGGTGGGGCATGTGTTCGACCTGGAGGCGGTCGACCTCCGCGTGGATCCGCTCTTCCAGACCGGGCCGGTCCTCGGGGGCGTTCTCGGGGAGGAAGCGGGGGTGTCCTGCCAGTTCGACGACGGCGAAGAGGCCGCCGGGCGCGAGCAAGTCGTGGACGGCGCGCAGTGCGCGGTCGGGGTGGGCCATGTGGTGCATCGACGCCGACGCCCAGACCAGGTCCGGTGAGCCGAGGTCGGGCCAAGCAGCCTCGTCGAGGTCGGCCTGCACCGTGCGTACGCGCTCCTGGAGGCCGCGGGAGCAGGCCTTGGCGCGCAGGCGCCGCAGGTGTTCGGCGGACGCATCGACGGCGGTGACGTGTGCGTCGGGAAAGCGGTCGAGGAGAGCGAACGTGCCCGTGCCCGTGCCGCAGCCCAGGTCCACGATGTGGCGCGGTGCGGTCTGCAGCGGCAGCCACGCGGTGATCGAGGCGATGTGCTCGGCGAGTACTTCGGCATCCAGGTCGAGGATCTCCGCCTGGTCGTCGGATGCGGATGCGTGAGGGTGGGTGTGGGGGTGAGTGTGGTTCATGCTCGTCACGTTACGAGGGGTTTGCGTCTGCGGCGCGAAGCGTCCCCGTTTACGCAAGATGATGGTCGGGAGCGCTGCCCGACGCGCAAGAAGGCACCACCGGGGAGGCCGTCATGCGGCCCGGCGCCGTCAGTCGGCAGCGCCGTCAGCCGGGAGCGCCTTGGGCTTCGCCGTCACCGTCTCGCTGGTGGCCGCGGCGCGCGTCGCGGTCGAAGATGCCCAGGACCTCGCAGGGTGCGCCTTCGGCGCCGATCGCGTGCGGCATCATCGTGGGGAATTCGGCGGCCTGGTTGGTCTCCAGGCGGAAGCGGCGGTGGCCGAGCATGAGGATCGCCGTGCCGGACAGGACGACGAGCCATTCGCGGCCCGGGTGGGCTCGCATGCGCGCCGGGTTCTCCGGCGGCGGTTCGGTCATGCGCTGGCGCACCACGCTCATCCCGGGGTCGGCCTTGACCGTCCAGCGCAGTCGGCCGTGGGCGCCGTCGACCGTCGGGCTGGTCACGACGTCGTCGGTGGCGGTCTCCACGAGTTGATCCAGCGTGGTGTCCAGGGCGCGGGCGAGGGTGACCAGCTGGTCCAGTGCGAGACGGCGCTGGCCGTTCTCGATGCGGCTCAGTGAGGACTGACTGAGGTGGGCGCGGGAGGCCAGCTCCTCCAGCGACCATCCCTGCGCGACCCGCAAGGCGCGGATGCGTTTGCGTACGAGGCTGTCCAGATCTCCATCGTCTTGCCTCATGGGCAACATCGTATGCCTTTGCAGCAAGGGCGGCTTAGCGTCGCATGCATGCAGCTGGTCCGCCCTTCTTTGGAGAGAAGCCCATGAGTACCAACGAGCCCGCACAGGCCGTACACCCGGCCCAGGCCGCCCAAGCCTCAGAGACCGCACAGGCCGCCCAAGCCCCCACCGAAGACGTCCCCGACCCCCGTCAGCTGCGCACCATCCTCATCACCGTCTCCATCGCCCTGATGGCGGTCATCGCCTCGGTGACCGGGCTGAACGTCGCCCAGACCCACATGGCCGTGGAATTCGACGCCTCCCAGAGCACGGTGCTGTGGATCATCAACATCTACACCCTTGCCCTCGCCGCCCTGCTGCTGCCGCTCGGCGCCATCGGTGACCGGCTGGGCCGCAGGCCCATGCTCGTCGCCGGGCTGAGTGTCTTCGGCGTCGCCACCGTCGTCGCGGGCCTGGCCCCCACGGCAGAGGTGATGCTCGCCGCCCGCGCGGCCAGCGGCATCGGTGCCGCCATGATCATGCCGATCACGCTGGCCGTCATCACCTCCACCTTCCCCGAGGAGCAGCGCGGCAAGGCGATCGGCGTGTGGACCGGCGTCGCCGGAGGCGGCGGCATTCTGGGCATGTTCCTCGCCGCGCTCCTCGTCGATGTCGCCGACTGGCGCTGGCTGTTCGCCCTGCCGGTGGTCCTGGTCCTCGTGGCCCTGGCCATGACGTTGAGGGCTGTTCCCGACTCCCGCGAGGCCTCGGGCCACCGATTCGACACCGTCGGCGCCCTGGTCTCCACCGTCGCCGTGGTCGGCCTCATATTCGTCCTGCAGGAAGGCCCCGAACGCGGCTGGACCGCCCCCGGGACGCTGATCGGCCTCGCCGTCGGCCTCATCGCCGCCCTCGGCTTCGTGGCGTGGGAGCTGCACCGCCGCGACGCCTCGCTGCTGGACGTACGGCTGTTCCGGGAGCGCGGGCTGGCGGGCGGTTCGATCACGCTGCTGGTCGTCTTCGGCGTCCAGGCGGGCATCGGCGTGGTCCTCTTCCCGTTCTTCCAGGCCGTACTCGGCTGGTCGGGCCTGCTGTCCACCGTCGCGATGATGCCCATGGCCGTCGCCATGATGATGGCTTCCGGCCTGGCCCCCAAGCTGGCCGCAGCTGTCGGCGCCCGCTCGACCATGGTGGTGGGCGTCGCGCTGGCCGGTGTCGGCATGGCGCTCATGGCCCTGTTCGTCTCCGTCGGCGGCGGCTACCTGTCGGTCCTGCCCGGCCTGCTCGCCATGGGCGTCGGCATGGGCCTGTCGATGACCCCGTCCACGGAGGCCATCACCTCCTCGCTGCCGCGTGCGATGCAGGGTGTCGCTTCCGCCCTGAACGACGTCACTCGCGAGTTCGGGACCGCACTCGGCGTCGCCCTGCTCGGCGCGCTCGTGTCCAACGGCTACCGCGGCGCCATCGACGACAGGCTGCACGGCATCCCCCAGGAAGCCGCGGACACCGCCCGGGAAGGCGTCGCCAATGCCGTCGAGGTGGCGGGCAGCACCGGGACGCACGCACCGGACCTGCTCCACGCGGCCCAGCAGTCCTTCGTCGAGGGCTGGCAGCAGGCCATGTGGGCGGGCGCCGCCATCATGGGCGTCCTGTCCGTCTGCATCGCCCTGCGCGGCCCCAAGAACACACGCTCATAGGCGCGGTTATCCCTCGGGCCGCCCGACGGGGCCCAAAGGAGGGCCCATCCCGGTCGACCGCGCACGGCCGGGCAGCAAGCATCATCTCAACCCGGAGGTGCCTGCTCCCCGCAGCAGTTCCAGGCCGAGCGGTGTGCAGGAGTGCCAGACGGCCTTGCCGTCGCGCTGGGTGACGATGAGGCGGGCGTCCCGGAGGGTCTTGGTGTGCTCGGAGGCGGAGGACTTGCTGATGCCCAGCTCCTTGGCGATGTCCGACGTACTGTGTGCACGCGGGAGAAGGTCCAGGATCGCTGCCCGCGTCCGGCCCAGCAGGACTCCCAGGGGATCGGCAGGGACCTCTTCCAGCAACGGGAGCGCGGTGACGCCCGGGTAGATCAGGATGCTGGGCGCGTCGTCGTACAGAGCCACCATCGGCCTGGGCCACAGGACGGACGGCAGAAGCACCACCCCGTGGCCCGCCAGGGCGACCTCGGCGTCATCGGGTCGGGGTAAGACGAGCGTCGTTCCTTCCCATCTGGCGCCGACCGCGAGTCCGGCCAGTGTCGTACGGATGCCATCTCTGGCCAGAAGCCGTGTACGCCAGGCGCGTTCAGCCTGAAACCCGGCCTCGATACGGCTCCAGGACTCGTTGACCAGCGCTGAGTGGGCCGTACGTAGTGCGTGTTCGAGGGTCTGCCAGGCCTCCCGCTCCTGAGCGGCGAGATCCTTGATCCACGGGGTGACCGGCCGGTGCGTGGGGCACACCCGGCCGAGTTCGGCCCGCACACGGGCGGGGGGTGTCGCCCGGATTCGGTCGAGCCCCTCCTCGAGCCCTCTGCTGAGCGGATCGAGGAACATCGGGCCCCGCGCCGTGGGAGGCACGAGACCGAACAGGGCGGTCGCCTCCCGGGGGAAGGCCGCCCGTGTCTTCCGCTGCCAGCGCGCGAACTGCGCGACCGTCCCGTGCTGGAGCAACGCCACGGCGAAGCCCAGTTCCATCAGCGGCGCGGGATCGGCCGCGAACGTCACTTGCAGCAGGTCTTCGGCAGTGAAGTGCAGCCGCAGCAAGCGTCCTCCCCCCCCCCATTGGTCAAACGGCCCGTGCGACTTTCAACTGCTGTGCCTGCCAGGACAGTTCGGCTACAGCCGAAACCATCGCAGCCTCCGGCTTGGAGTGGCGAGCATGGAGCGCACGAACACGACCGATGTTCTCGGTGGCCCCGTCATGTCAAAAGGGGCTGCCCAGCCAGATTGCGGGCACGAAAGAGCCGATCCGCCGGGCTCGTCGCTCAGGTCTCCGCGCGCACCACGGACTCACACGACCCTGCCCTCGACAACACCACCCGTTCCAGAACGTGGTGCACCTCGTAGGGCTCGCTTGGGCGCGTTTGCGCGACGGCGGAGCCGGCCGCACGAGAACCCCACCCCAAGCCTCCACAAAAGAAGAGAGGACAGCCATGCGAAAGACACTGGCCGCAGCCGCAGGATCCACGCTGTTGGTGCTCGGTGGTCTCACCGCAGCGCCCGCCACAGCGAACTCCGACGAAAACACGGAGGCGCTCATCACCTGTGCGGCCGGAGATACGTGCTTCTGGGTGAACAGCAACTACGGCGGGGCCCGGGGCCGCGTCTCGGGCGACAACCCCAACTTCAGGAGCTTCTCGCAGAGTCAGTGCCACGGCGGCACCTGGAACGACTGCATCAGCTCCATCGCCAACCGCGGCAGGGAGTGCACTGTCTACTACTGGACGGACGCCAGTTACAACGGCCGGTATCACAGCCTCGGCAGGAACGACCAGGTTCCTGACTTCGGGGCGGCGCCGCCCGTCGGATACAACGACCCGGCGTTCAACGACACGATCAGCTCCAACCACTGGTGCACGCCGCGGTGATGAGGCGACCCCCAAGGGTGCCGTGGCTCACCATGGCCGCCCTTGCCGCGGTGTCCGGCTGCGCCTCGGCGCAGCCGGACACCGCGGCAACACCGCTGCCGAAGCCGCCCGCGTTCAGCGGGCGGTTGAGCCCTGAGGCGCTCGACATGGTGACTCGGTCGGGGACTTGGCCGCGAGCCCAGCAGACCCTGGATACGGCGGTCAACGCGCTTGTCCATCGATGCATGAAGGACAAGGGCTTTACCTACCCCGCAACACGGGCCGCGCTGCCCACGTCGCTCGACGACACCACCGCAGTCGTTGACCTCCCCGGCCGCAGGAGGCACGGCTACGCCATCGCCACCACGCCCCGGCAGTCGGGACCGCCACCGGCCCCGTATTACACCGACCTGTCACCGGACCGGAAGCGCAACTTCGACCTGGCCTTCTCCGGCCCTGCGGATTCCGGCGACGACGTCTCGACGGGCACCGGGACCGTACGTGTACAGCGGCAGGGCTGCGACGCCGAGGCCCGCCGCGATCTGACCGGTGACGTCACGGTGTGGGCCCGCATGTACTACACGCCTGAAGCCCTCAACGGCCGCCTCGACGCCAAGGTGCCCAAAGCCCGGGAGTACACGGCCGCAATGTCTGCCTGGCAGGCGTGCATGCTGGAACGCGGGTATGCGTACAGAACTCCGGAGAAGGCGCGAGATTCACTGACCCGGCGCTTCCTGGAGAACAAACACCGAAAGGGGGAGTGGAAGGAAGAATTCCGTAAGCGCGAGAAAAGGGTCGCCGTTGCCGACGGAGAATGCGCCATCGAGGCCGATGTCCCCGGAGCAGCTGTGCGGGTGCGACAGGCACTCATCGCCACTCTTCCAAAGAAGGACCGAGCAGCCTTGGCCGAGCTGGCGAGCTACCAGAGCGAAGCGGTGAAACGGGCGGAGGCGACCCTCGGCCGGTGACTCGAACTCGCGGTGGCGGGGCCTATGGCGCGGTCGAAGGGCGGGGATCTGCCCGAGTCCGGAGTGGCAGTGGAATACTTTGTTTCGGGGCGGCCCATATGAGGACCTGGGCTGCCGCACGCGTGCTCCCACGTGCTCAGTTCGGCCGCTCGTATTCGTCGACCGTCCCGTCTCCGTTGTCGTCGTACATGTAGTCGTATGCATCGCCGTAGTTGTGCCGGTAGCGCATACACGTGCCCTCGGCGCGCAGTTCGGGCTCGCCGTCGTAGTAGTCGAGGTGGAGGGTGACCCGGATGCCGTCATCGAGGGTGGTGGCGATGCCGTTGTCGACCTTCTCGACGGTGCGGCCGTCCTTGCGCCAGGTGGCTCGGAGGGATGTCAGCGCCGCGCGGTAGTCGTCGTCGGCGGCGAAGTCCAGGTCCCAGGTGAGGATGGGCTCGTCCCGGCTGACGCCGGTGTCGTCGAAGCCGAAGTCGTCCACACACGAGGAACTGCCCTGCCGGGAGGCGTACGGCGCCTTGGCCGGTGCCGGGGACAGCGCGCGGTAGGTATCCTCACCGGCCCGGGCGGTGGCCCGGACATGGTCACGGAACTCCTCGGTGCTGTGCACGGGCCCGCCTTGAATCGCCTCGCACGCCTTGGCCGTCAGCCCGAGGAGAGCCACCAGGGCGACACCGAGCACGGGGACCACGATCTTCGACTTCATGCCGTCGATCAAAGCCGCCGGGCGGAATGCGGGGCAGCGCTCTGCTACTCAGCCGGTCTGAGCAGTAGCACCCAGACCAGGTGGTCCGCCGACCACACCTTCACCCGCCCTCACGACCGCGCCGCTGCCATGCCGGTGCCTCCTGTGCTTCCGGTGTGGAGGCCAGGGCTCGCAGGAAGTCGCCGGGTACCTGGTAGCGGTCCGCCGGGTCGTGGGCCAGGCAGGTGCCGATGACCTCGCGCATGGCTGTGGAGACGGGCAGGTCGGTGACGTACACGGGATCGTGGAAGATGGAAAAGGCCACGTCCAGGGCGTTGGTGCCGGTGCGGAGCCGCTGCCCCGTGACGCACTCGTGGAGGACCGTGCCCAGGGAATACAGGTCCGACCTGATGTCCGCAGCGAGTGCGGAGCGGATCTGCTCGGGTGCCATGTAGAACACCGTGCCCACGACGTCCCCGGACTGCGTCCTGCGGTCGTACGGGGCCTGGGGGTGAGCGAGGCCGAGGTCGATGATCACCGGGCCGCGGGTCGGGTGGGCGATGATGTTGGACGGCTTGAGGTCGATACGGGAGATGCCCATGGAGTGCAGATGGTCCAGTGCTTCACCGACCCCGCGCGCAACCCCGGCGACATCCGCCAGGGACAGGTGCCCTCTCTCCAGCAACTGGCTGAGCGACTGTCCCTCGATCAATTCCATGATGAGTGCCGGTTCCGGAGACTCGATGGCCTCGAAGGACCGTACGACGTTGGGATGGCGCACGCGGGGACCGATCTCGCATTCCCGCCGGAAGCGCAGCACGGCGGCCTCGTCGTCGGCCAACCAGGCGTGCAGCAGCTTGATCGCCACGGCTCCCCCGGTGCGCAGGTCACGACCGCGATAGACCGCGCCCATGCCTCCGGCCCCGATCATCCGCTGCACCTCGTACCGATCGTTGAGCCGGGTGACCGGAGGGAGGGAGGGTTGGGGGTCCGCGGGGCGGGCGGACTGCTGCGGCACCATGACGGCCTCGCCGTTCGGCCGCGCGCGCAGGAGCACGGTGGTCGGGGCACTCCATCCGCTCGGCGACACAGGCGGCGAAAGGCCCAGATCGGCTCTCTCGTCCTCATTGTGGAGAGCCAGTCCGGCGATCTTCCGGGAGTAGGTGTCGGTGAGGCGGTAGTACGTGATCGCAGCGTCCGCCGCGTTTCCGTACAGGGTGGCATCCGCCCGGCCGGGCTCACTCACCACCTCGAGGACACCGCCCCGTACGAGATCGCGCAGCAGCCGCTCCGCCGTGGGTCCGTCCACCTTCAACAGCGGGTCGAGTTGACCATCCGCAGTGATGTCCTGGGTCGCGAAGACGCGGCCGCGGCTGCGTAATGCCCAGTCCGCCACGTGATAGGCGCCCAGCCGCCACCGGTCTTCGTTGATGGGCACGGGAGACAGCGGATTCGTCGTGTCGGAGGAGATGGTGTCCGAGAGGAGCGCATTCAAGTGGTCGTAGAACTGGACCCGTTGCCAGTCCCGCTCACCGATGTGCAGCCAGGGAAGTCCTGTGTCGTCCCACGTCACCAGGGAGTTGAACTCCTGCAGCAGCCGCCTCGGGACACCGCGCGACTTGAAGTTCAAGTGGGCTATCAAGGTGGCGAGTTGGGGCGGTTCACTTTCGGGGACGTTCAAGTGGATGGTGGGGGCCGGGGCCAGGCCCACGGCTCGGGTCGGCTCCGGCGTGAACCCGAGTTCCGTCCTCCCCCGTTCGGACAGTTCCCGCACCAGCCGCTTCGGCGCCGCCCATAGGCAGGGCACATACATACGCCAGGCAAACACGCTCTCGTACAGACCATTGCCCCGGTCCACGTCCGTCAGCGCCCGGTCGTGCAGGTCGGGCCCCGCGACCAGGATGAAGTGGGCTCCACGCGTGGTGAGCACGTTCTTGAGCGAACCGAGCAGCCGCTCCAGGTCCGCGATCGCTTCCTCGTCGTTGTCGGTCAGCTTGTCGACCTCGTCGAGCACGATGACCGGATGGACCCTCAACCGCGGGCGACTGCGGAACAGGCGCCCCCGGGTGGGCCGGGGGCGGTGGCCGCAGAGCAGCTGGACGATGCGCATGAGGTCGTGCTCGACGTCCGTCTCCGAGTAGGCCAGGAACGCGGCCTCGGTCGTACGTGTCCGTGTGCGTCGGCCGGTCAGGCCCAGCGTGGGGGCGGCCGACGCGAGAGGCCCCTGAGGAGCCACGCCGAGGGTGGCGCCGCGCTCGCTGCCCTCGGACTGCGTCTGGGTGAAGGACAGCGAGGTTCGGGTGTAGGCCAGGAGCAGTGATTCCTGTACGTCGGGCGGCAGTTGTCCGAAGAGCCCTTCGTCATCCAGCGCCTCGAAGATTCGGCGCACGATGGCGAAGAGCAGCTGGTCAGGATCCATCCTGCGGGCGACGCTCAGATGCACGGCGAGCAGCGCGACACGCTCGCCGTCCTTGGCGGGACTGCCGGGACCGCCGGGACCGCCCTCACTACTACCCGTTCGAGACGCCGCCTGCGCCAGCGCGCGCATCACCAGTGTCGTCTTCCCGACGCCCCGGAATCCGGTGACCAAGAAGGTGCCGCCGTGCGAGTACATCAAGCGCTCGTGCAGCGCCGCGACGAGTTCCTCGTTCCCGAGCACCGGTATGGAGGTGTCGCCGACCGGCAGCGGCTCATGGATGAACCGGAAGTCCCGGGTCAGCGGCACACGCAGCACGGCGTCCCCCTTCGCCTCGTGATCCACGTTCCCTGCCCCCTGGATCACCGTACGAATCTAGCCGGTGAACGTCACTGCGCAGGATCGAATCCGCAGCACGGGATGAGACGCCGGGAGGAAACCACCCCTCACAGGAGCAGGGCATCACCGCGTCGACGACGGCTGAGGCCGCACGCTCGGGGGCACCGCCCGGCTCCCGCTCGGGTGGGACGGATCAGCGCAGTCCGGCGAAGAGATCGCTCTCGGGTACGGGCGCGCCCGTGGTGTCCTGGACACGCACGAAGGTCTCCATGCCCATCAGCTCGCCGAACCGCTCCTTGCCCATCTTGAGGAAGAAGATGTTCTCGCCCTGGCTGGCGTGCGCGGCCAGCGAGTCGAACTTCTGGCCGCTGAACGCGGTGGTGTCCACCCACGTGGTGATCTCGTCGTCGGGGAGGCCGATCTCGGCCATGGCGGCGGTCTCGGCAGGGTCCGGCTCCGGCATGTCCTCGTGGAATTCGCGCATGATCTGCCCGAACCGCTCCATCATCGAGCGGGGCATCGTCGTCCAGTAGACCTTGGGCGTCAGCCCCGTCATCTCCAGCGCCGCCATCGTGATGCGGTTGGCCTGGATGTGGTCCGGGTGGCCGTAGAAGCCGTTCTCGTCATAGGTGACGACCACGTCCGGCTGGTAGTGCCGCATGAGCTCCGCGAGTCGGGCGGCGCCTTCCTCCACGGGGGTCTGCCAGAAGGAACCGGGGGCGTCGTTGCTCGGCCAGCCCATCATCCCGGAGTCGGCATAGTCCAACATCTCCAGGTCGCTGATCTTCAGGACCTCGCAGCTCGCCTTCAGTTCCTGACGGCGCATCGAGGCGACGGCCGCGGGGTCGTGACCGGGGTCTTCGGGCTTGACACCCCCCGGCCCGTCACCGCAACCGCCGTCGGTACACGTCACGAGAACCGTGCGAATGCCTTCCGCCGCATATTGGGCGAGGATCCCTCCGGTTCCGGTGGCCTCGTCGTCGGGGTGGGCGTGCACTGCCATGAGCGTCAAAGGCCGGTCAGCCATGAAAAGTCCTCCTGTGGACAATGAGTGAACAAACGTTCGATATGAGTACGCGGCGGGGGCACCGCGGTCCCGAGGGCCCGCGCCGGTCCCCCGGTCGATGAACAGTGCTGGCAGGATCGGTTGTTCCCGCTCGTCCCCAAAGCTTTCTCCTCGAAATATCGCCTTGTCGTTCAGCCGCCCCTGCGCGGATCATGGCGTGACGGCGAAGGCTCTGTGGAGGTCATGGGTGACAATCTCAATCCGACCGGCTCGGCCCGGGGAAGCAAGCCTCCTGTCCGATCTGGCGCTGCGCTCCAAGGGGCACTGGGGGTACGACGCCGAGTTCCTTGAGTCGTGCCGCGACGAACTCACACTCAGAGACGCGGAACTTGCCGGGCGCCGAACGGCGGTGGCCGAGCGGGACGGCAGAGTCGTGGGCTTCGCGACGTTGGAGGGTGCGCCGCCGCAGGGCGTGCTGGGCATGATGTTCGTCGACCCATGTGCCATCGGGGAGGGCATCGGCCGTCTGTTGTTCACTCATGCCGTCGAGACGGCTGAGGCGCTGGGGTTCACCCAGTTCACCATTGACGCGGACCCGAACGCTGAGCCCTTCTACGAAGCCATGGGGGGCGTCACCATAAGCCGCGTTCCCTCCGGGTCGATTCCTGGCCGAACCCTCACCCAGTACCTACGCAGGATTCCAGGCTGACGAAACGCTCACCCCACCCCCTCCACCACCTCCCACAACAACTCCACCGGATGCCAAGCGTTCCGCTCGGTCCCGTGAAAGATCTGCTGGCGGCAGGAGACACCGGTGGCGACCACGACCGTGTCGGCGGACTCCGCCTCGATCGCGGGGAACAGGCGGTCCTCACCCACCGTCATCGACACCTCGTAATGCTCGGACTCGAAGCCGAAGGAACCCGCCATCCCGCAGCACCCGGCGTCGAGTTCGGACACCGTCACGCCCGGGATGCGGTTGAGGAGCGCGACGGTCGCGGCCGTGCCCACCTCTGCCTTCTGGTGACAGTGACCGTGGTAGAGCAGCTTGCGCCCGGCCAGCCATGAGTCGGCGCGGAGTCGCAGCCGCCCCTCGTCGATGGCCTCCACGAGGAGCTCCTCGACCTGGCGCACCCTCCTGGCGATGTCCTTGACTGCGGTGTCGTCCGGCAGCAGCAACCGGTGTTCGTCCCGCAGCGTCATCAGGCACGAGGGTTCGCAGCCCACGATCGGCGAGCCGGACTCCGTCGACTGCCGCAAGGCGTGGGCGAGTTGGCGCGCCTTGTTCTTCGCGTCGTCGACCAGGCCCTTGGAGAGGCTGGACCTGCCGCAGCAGCCGCCGCTCTCCAGGCGCACCTGCCACCCCGCCCGTTCCAGGAGCTGGATGGCCGCGCGGCCGATGCCGGGCTCGGTGAACGTGGTGAAGGAGTCGGCGAGGTACGTGACCGTGCCCTGGGTGACCGGGTGCGGGGCGGGCGTCCGGCGCCGACGCTTGTGCCAGCGCAGCAGGTTGCGGCGCGCGAACACCGGAAGCGGGCGCTGGGGAGCGATGCCGACGACGCGGTCCAGGAGCCGACGTACCGGTGCGATGCGGCCCAGGAGGTTGGACAGCGGTGCCGTCGCCGATCCCAGGCGGTTCAGGAGTCGGATCGCTCCGAACAGGCGGGTGCGCAGCGGCACTCCGTGGGTGTCGTGGTAGTGCGAGAGGGTCTCGCTCTTGAGGGTGGCCATGTCGACGCCGAGCGGGCACTCGCTCTTGCATGCCTTGCACATCAGACACAGGTCGAGGATCTCGTGCAGCCGCTCGTCCCCGAGCGCGGACTTCGGGTCGGGCTCGGAGAGGGCCTTGACCAGGGCCCCCGCCCGTCCGCGGGTGGAGTCCTCCTCCTTGCGGGTGGCCATGTACGAGGGGCACATGGCGCCGCTGCCCGACTTGCGGCACAGGCCGATGTTCATGCACCGGTCGGCCGCCGCGCGCATGCCACCACCAGCACCCGCGCCAGCACCAGCACCACCGCCGATGACCTCGAAGGACAGCCGGGTGCGCAAGGGCTCGGCGGGCGGCAGGGCCGCGTCGCGGAGGTTCTCCGTCATCGGCGCCGCGTCCACGATCTTGCCCGGGTTGAGCACGCCGTCGGGGTCGAAGAGCCGCTTGACCTGGCGCATCGCCTCGTACAGCTGCTCGCCGAAGATCTCCCGGTTGAACTCGCTGCGGGCGAGTCCGTCGCCGTGCTCGCTGGAGTTCACCCCTCCGTACTCGGCAACCAGATCCTTGATCTCCTCCGCGACCGCCCGCATCCGGCCGATGTCGGCCGGGTCGGTGAGGTCGAGGTAGGGCCGGATGTGCAGACAGCCGACCGAACAGTGGCCGTAGAAGCCCGCCGTCATGTCGTGCCGGTCAAGGACGTCCTTGAACCTGCGGGTGTAGTCGGCGAGATGCACCGGGTCGACGGCGGTGTCCTCGACGAAGGCGAGCGGGCGCCGGGTGCCCTCACTGGCCGCCATGAGCAGCCCGAGCCCTGCCTTGCGGACCTTCAGCAGGGACGACTGCTGGGCCGGGGTGACCGCCTGGAGGGTGTGATAGCCGTGCCCGTGCCGGGCCCAGAGCTTCGTGAGGCGGCGCATCCGGTCCAGGAGTTCGCCCTCCTCGTCGCCGGTGAAGGACACGAAGAGCAGGGCTTCGGGCTTCCCTTCCAGGATGTCGCCGAGCGCCGCGTACTCGATCTTGTGCCGGGACAGCTCGAGGATCGTACGGTCCATCAGCTCCACGGCGGCGGGATCGCAGGCCAGCGCATCCTGCGTACCCGCGATGGCTCCCGCCACCGAGGCGAAGTGGCCGACGGCGATCACCGTGCGGCGGGGCTTGGGCACCAGGTCGACGAGGGCGCTCGTCGCGACGGCGAGGGTCCCCTCCGAGCCGACGACGAACTTGGCGAGGTCGAAGGCGGCGCCCTCGCGGGCCAGCCGGTCGAGGCGGTAGCCGCAGGCCCGCCGCCAGTGCTCCGGGAACCCCTCGGCGATGGCGGTGGCGTTGGCTCGCACGATCTCGGGCAGTTCCCTGTAGAGGGCGCCCTCCAGGGTCGGCTGTTCGGCGCGGTGGACGCGTTCGGCCTCGCCGACCTGGCCGAGGGGCACCCGGCTGGCGTCCGCGAGCACTACGTCGAGTTCGCGGACGTGGTCGATGGTCATGCCGTAACGCACCGACCCGCTGCCTGCCGAGTTGTTGCCGATCATCCCGCCGATGGTGGCGCGATTGCTGGTCGAGGTGTCCGGGCCGAACATCAGGCCCCACGGGTCCGCGGCGCGGTTGAGCTGGTCCTGTACGACGCCCGTCTCGACCAGAGCCGTACCGCTGCCCGGGTCGAGCTCCACGATGCGGTTCATGTGGCGGGAGAGATCGAGGACGAGGCCGGGGCCGACGGTCTGGCCCGCGAGGCTGGTCCCGGCCCCGCGTGGCACGACGGGCACCCCGTGTGCCGCCGCGGCCGCGACCGCCGCGGCGACATCGTCGGCGTGCCGGGGGAAGACCACGCCCATCGGCGTAATGGCGTACATGCTCGCGTCCCTGGCGAACAAATGCCGTGTGTACGCGTCGAATTGGACCTCTCCGTCGAGATCCCGGACCAGGTCCCGCCGGAGCCCACGGGCCTGCTCCTCGGACTCGGCGCTCGCCGACTCGGCGCTTTCATGCGCACGGCTGTCGTGCGTGGGGCTGTCGTGCGTGGGGCTGTCGCCCTCGGTGACGGTCATGTTCGGGGGCCTCCTCGGCGGGATGGGGAGTTCGGCGGGCGCGCGGCCGCCGTCACTCGGCGCGCAGGACGTCCAGGGCGGCGGTGAGACCGCCGGGGTCGATGCGTACGCCCGCCAGCTGCAGACCCATCTGCACCCCGGCGAGCGTGCCCGCGAGCGTCAGGTCGTTGAAGTGGCCGAGGTGGCCGATGCGGAAGATCCGTCCGGCGAGCCTGCCGAGGCCCGCGCCGAGGGACATGTCGAACCGTTCGAGGACGATCTCGCGTACCTTGTCGGCGTCCTGACCCTCGGGCATGAGCACCGCGGTCAGCGAGGACGAGTGCTCGCGGTCGTCGGCGCACAGCACCTCAAGTCCCCAGCTGCGTACGGCAGTCCGGGTGGCCGCCGCATGCCGGTCGTGCCGGGCGAAGACGGCGGGAAGGCCTTCCGCCCGGAGCATCCGCAGCGCTTCGGCGAGACCGTAGAGGAGGTTGGTGGCGGGGGTGTACGGGAAGAACCCGCGCCGGTTCGCTTCGATGATCGGCTGCCAGTCCCAGTAGGACTTGCGCAGCCGTGCCGTGCGGGAGGCGGCGAGGGCCGCCTCGCTCACCGCGTTGAAGCCGAGTCCCGGCGGGAGCATCAGCCCTTTCTGGGACCCGGCGACGGTGACATCCACGCCCCACTCGTCGTGCCGGTAGTCGATCGAACCCAGCGAGGAGATCGTGTCCACGAGCAACAGCGCGGGGTGGCCGGTCGCGTCCATCGCCTGCCTGATCTCGGGCACTCTGCTGGTCACGCCGGTCGACGTCTCGTTGTGCACCACGCAGACGGCCTTGATCGTACGAGCGGTGTCGGCTGCCAGGCGTTCGGCGACGGCCTCGGGGGACGCGCCGTGGCGCCAGTCGCCGGGCAGGAAGTCGACGTAGAGCCCGAGACTGGTCGCCATCTGCTGCCAGAGCGTGGCGAAGTGGCCGGTCTCCACGTGCAGCACCCGGTCCCCGGTGCTGAGCGTGTTGACCAGGGCCGCCTCCCAGGCGCCGGTGCCGGAGCCGGGGAAGATCACGACCGGGCCCGAGGTGCCGAAGACCGGCTTCAGCGAGGCGAGCAACTCCGTGGTGAGCGCGGCGAATTCGGGGCCGCGGTGGTCGATGGTCGGCGCCGCCATGGCGCGGAGCACCTGGTCGGGGACGTTGGTGGGGCCTGGTATCTGCAGGAAGTGCCGCCCGGGTCGAGAGGTCACAGTGGCCAACTCCCTTGAAATTCGTGCCACATAGTGGCACGGTGTGTCGTAAGGTGGCACGGGGAGCGTAGGGCCGACCCGGTGGGGAGTCAACGGATGCAGAGCGTTCTCAATGCACTTCGCGTACTGGAAGAGGTCGCCGCGCGGCAGCCGATCGGCGTCGCCGACCTGGCCAGAAGCCTTGAGCTGCCCAAGAGTTCGGCGCAGCGCGCCCTGCGCACACTGCACGAGGCGGGCTGGATCCGTCCGGCCGCCGGGGAGGTCACCCGCTGGGTCGTGACGACCAAGGCGTTGCAGGTCGGGCGCCGCGCCACGGGCGAGTTGAGCCTGCGCGACGTCGCCCTGCCGCTCATGGAGGAGCTGCGGCGGCGCATCGACGAGACGGTCCATCTGACCGTGCCGGACGGCGACAAGGTGGTGCTGATCGAGCGCCTGGAGACCTCCAAGCCGGTACGGATCATCCTGGCGCTCGGCACCCAACTGCCCATCCACGCTTCCGCGAACGGCAAGGCGGTCCTCGCGGCCAGCCCGCCGGAAGTGATCGGCCGTCACCTGGACTCGGGCCTCGAGGAGTTCACGGATTCGACCATCACCGACAAGGACCGGCTGCTCGCCGAGCTCGCGCGGATCAGGGAGCGAGGGTACGCCACCAACGGCGGCGAGTGGCGGGACGACGTGTCCGCGGTCGCGGCCGCCGTGCGGGACGAGTCGGGCACGCCGGTCGCCAGCATCAGCGTCAACATGCCGACGAGCCGGATGACGCCGGAGGCGAGCGCCACGTACGGAACCCTGGTGAGCGAGACGGCGCGACAGGTCAGCGCGGCCCTGGGACACGCTCTGGAACACACCCCGAGCACCACCCCGAGACCCGGGCTCTAGCAGCCTCCGCCCTCCGCAACGCATTCGGGCGCCCCCCTTGACGCCCCGGAAGCCCGCTCCAATACTCCCCATTGCGAAAGCACGATTCCGTCAGGCGGAATTCCCTATCCCCCTGGGCTCCTTCGGCCCATGGGCGGACGTCCGTGCGCGCCGCCATCCGCCGCGCACTCCCCCGCGCCACGCGCACCCTTCGTCATGTGCCACGGCGCTCCGCGAATGACCATCGGCCGACGGCAAGGGAGCCCTCGTGTCAGATCAAGTCATCTCCATCATCGCCCTGGTCCTTGTCTTCGCCGTCGCCACCTTCTCCGCCGTCCACCTGGGCGTCCTCGCGCTCGTGGCGGCATTCATCGTCGGCGCCACCGTGGCGGACGAGTCGACGGACGACCTGTTCTCCGGCTTCCCCGGCGACTTGTTCGTCGTCCTGGTAGGCGTCACACTCCTCTTCGCCATAGCGAAGAACAACGGCACGGTGGACTGGCTCGTCAACGCGGCCGTGAAGGCGGTCAGAGGCCGGATCGCCCTGATCCCCTGGGTCATGTTCCTCGTCACCGCCGGCCTCACCGCGGTCGGCGCGGTCACCCCGGCCGCGGTCGGCATAGTGGCCCCCATCGGCCTCGGCTTCGCCGCGGCGTACGGCATCAACCCCGTGCTCATGGGCCTGCTCATCGCCAACGGGGCCAGTGCGGGCGGCTTCTCGCCGATCGGCGTGTTCGGCAGCATCACCAACAACGTCGTCGAGCGGAACGACCTGCCCGGCAATCCGACCCTCCTGTTCACCGCCTCGTTCCTGTTCAACGTGGCGCTGTGCGTCATCGTCTTCTTCGCCTTCGGCGGCCGACAATTGCTCGGGCAACGCGCGGGGCACCACAAAGGCGGTGGCAACGGTTACGCCGAGGGCGCGCGCCCGGACGCCTCGGCGCCGCCCGACGGCCAACTCCTCAAGGCGGGCGCAGCGCCCCGCCGCACCCTCGCCGCCACCGGGGCCGCAACCGCGACCGCCGCACCCACGGCACAGGAAGTGCCCCTCAGGCTCGACGGCCCGCGCACGCTCACCCTCATCGGCCTGCTCAGCCTCGTCGCCGGAGCGCTCTTCTTCGACCTCGACGTCGGCCTGATGGCACTCACCATCACCGTCGTCCTGTCCCTGGTCTCCCCGAAATCGGTCACCGGTGCCGTGGACCGCTGCGCATGGTCCACCGTCCTGCTGGTCTGCGGCATCGTCACGTACGTGAGCCAGATGGAGCGCATGGGCACCATCGACTACCTCGGCAAGCAGGTCGCGTCCATCCACGCACCGCTCGTCGGCGCCCTCCTGATCTGCCTCATCGGCGCCCTGGTCTCCGCCTTCGCCTCGACCACCGGAATGCTCGGCGCGCTGATCCCGCTGGCCGTGCCGTTCCTGCTCGCGGGCGAGGTGGGAGCCGTCGGACTCATCACCGCACTGGCCATCTCCGCGTCGGTGGTGGACGCCTCCCCCTTCTCCACCAGCGGGGCACTCGTGACCGCCAACACCCCGGCGGAACAACGCGACTTCGTCTTCCGTCGCCTCATGGTCTGGGGGCTCGGCATCAGTCTGGTCGGCCCGCTCGTCACCTGGGGGCTGTTCGTCGTGCCGAGCTCGCTGTGAACAGGCGCGGGTAGGCACGACGACGGCCTGTGGGGCCCGTACCCCGTTACGGGGTCAGGTGTGGTGTCGTCGTCGGCGGAGCCACGGCAGGAAGCCTCGGCGCGGCTGCGGGGCACCGTTCGTAGCACCCGCGATGCCCGCACCGCCCGCATCACCCGCAATGCCCGCGGCCGGTTCAGCGGGGAGAGGTGCAGGTGCTGGGCTGGGCATAGGCGGCACGTGCGGAGAAGGCCGTTCCTCCTCTTCTTCTTTTTCGGCTGGGGAGTGCTGTTCTTGGGGCTCGTCGTCGGACGGCGGGGCGAGGGCGTCCGGTACTGGCGTCGGTGCTGGCTTAGGCACTGGCTCCGGCGCAGGATCGGGAAGCGCTGTTGTCGGGTGGGGAGGCTCAGGTTGGGGCGGCGCTTGGGGTGCCTCGGGGCGTGCCGTGCGCGGGGCCGGTTTCCGCCAGCGGTCCAGGGCCTGCTCCTGGGATTTCACTGGCGCGGGACAGCTCGGCGGAGTAGCGGTTCCGGCTTCGTCCTCCTGCCAGAACGCCAGCTGCCAGTGCGCGTCGGCCCATAGGCGCAGGGCGGGCGTGGAGCCGCGGGCGAAGATCTCCCATCCGCCGACTGCCAGCACGTGGGTGCCGACGGTCAGGGGTTCCATGAGGCTCGCGAAGCCGGAGCGGATCGTCACGTGGAACTGTCCGGCCTGGGACGGAACGTCAACGGCGAGCAGCGCGAAGGGACTGTAGTTGCTGTCCCGGCTGACGCTCTCGACCGTGCCCACGACGGCGATCGGGTGGGTGAGGACGGGGGTGGCCCGAAGGCGGGCGAAGAGCCGCGCGTAGGAGTCGTGCTGCGGGCCGTAACAGAAGTCCGCCCACGGAATGAGCCGGCCGTCGTGCGTTCGGACGCGGAACCGAGAGGCGATCTCCGGGTCGTGGTCGTGCAGTTGGAGGAATTGGGCGATCTTCGCCGCGGTGCCGACCGCGGGCGGCAGCAGGGGCCGGACCGTGGTGACCGGATGGCGCACGACGTCGTCCCTGCTGCCGACTTCGGCGTCGGGCCCGGGGGACGGCACTTCGTCCAGTCGGTGGGGCAGGTCGAGCCGCAGCACCCCGCTCGAATCCACGTCGGCCAGGCCGTGGGAACCATGGGCGATGTGTGCGGTGGTCGTGTCCGGGTTGAGCGGACACGTCTCGTCGTGCTCGGCCCCGAGGAGCCGGTACTGCGCCTGCACCGGATGGCCCTTGGGCGAGTGGGCTCGCACCGGTCCGAAGGGGGCCGTACATTTCCAGCAGATCAGGTCGCCGCCGAAGTCGTGGGGCGGTCCGATGTGACGCCGGAAGACATGGCGGTCCGTGTCCTTCTCGCGAGCGCGGTGCACGCGTCATCCCTCCCCTTGTACCGAATCGCTGCGCGACCGTCCGACCGTCACGTGAGCCGGACCGGATGCGTCAGCACCTGCAGCCTGTCATGCCTGGGGAAGGTTCTCGGGGTGCGGGGGTGCCGGAAACTGGGCGGGCCGTAACCGTCTCTACTCTGCGAAGAAATCACCGAGCGCGCGACCGATCCGGTCAGGCGCATTCTCCGTGGGGATGTGATCCGCATCAGGGATGCGGATGAGCGTGGTGTTCGGGATCTCCGAGGCGAACCGCTCGGCGAACTCCACCGTCTCGTGGAGGTCGTCCTCACCCCAGACGAGCAGCTTGGGTGTGGTGGACCGCTGCAGCGCGGGGACGAGGTCGCGGGTGTAGCGGTTGTCGGCCGCACCCGCCAGGGCCACCCAGGAGCGGCGAACCCGCGCATCGGTCCACGGATCCACGTAGTCCGCGATCAGTGACTCGGTGGCGACACCGTCCAGCACTCTTGCCACCGCCTGCCGACGGTTGTCGAGCACGCCCTCAGCCGTGCTCGCACCCCGGAAACTGGCTACGTGGGGCGCGGGCCAGGAGTCGTAGAGGACGGAGTTGACCAAGGCCAGGCGGGAGACCCCGAAGCGATGGTGGGCGAAGCGGTCGTGCGCGAGGAGGTGCTGGGCGATGGCGCCGCCGATGTCATGGCCCGCCAAGGCGATCGGTCCGGAGAGCTCCAGCGCGGATGCGAAACGCGTCACCCAGTCCGCGAGGGCCGGAACCGCCGCCGTTTCCGGGGTGAGCTCACCTCCTGAACGCCCCAGTCCGGGGAGATCGACCGCGATCGGCCGCAGCCCCGCGTCGGCGAGGTGGTCCAGTACCGGGAGCCAGACCCGGCTCCAGTACGTTCCGTGCAGCAGCAGTACGGGGCGCCCGTCCTGCCGCCCGGCGGTCAGGTAGCTGGCCGCCTCGCCGTCGACCTGAACTGCGCGCCTGACCACTGTCGTCTCGGTGGTTTCACTCATGGGACCACTGTGGCCGGAGTCGATGTCTCTGCCGAGAGTCCGAAAAGACATCTGGGGGTACATTCTTGCCACGAGCATTCACCGGGTGGTGATCACCCCGGCGAGGACGGACGGGCCCTCAGCGCAGGGCGTCGAGCGCGGCGATGATGTCGGCGGGCTCGGCGCGCTTGATGTAGTCGGTGTCGGCGAACGCCCAGCGGACGGTGCCGGTCCGGTCGATGACGTACGTCGCGGGGAGCGGGAGAGTGCGCCGGTGGCCGCCGTTGACGCGGTGGAGGTCGAAGCCCAGCTTGTCGTAGGCGGCGGCGAGGTCGTCCGGCAGGTCGAAGGCGAGACCGTACGCCTTGGCGGTGTCGGAGCCGACGTCGCTGAGGACGGCGAAGTCCAGGTCGTGCTTCTCGGTCAGGGACAGTGATTCGTCGGGGATCTGCGGGGAGACGGCGACGAGTTGGGCGCCGCGGTCGGTGATGGCGGCCTGGTGCTGCTGGAGGGAGCGCAGCGCGAGGTTGCAGAACGGGCACCACGCGCCGCGATAGAAGGTGAGCACGACCGGACCCTCGGCGAGGAGCCGATCGAGGGCGACGGTCTCGCCGGTCGCGGAGGGCAGCGCGAAGTGCGGGGCCTGCGCGCCGGTGGCGAGAGCGCGGTCGACCTGGCCGGACGCGGCGAGTTCGGCGTCGGCCCGCTGCATGATCTCCCGTATCTCGGCAGGGATCTGATGCCGACGGGCTTCATAGAAGGCGCGCAGTTCCGCGTTGAGGGTCATGAGGTTGGTGCCCTTCCCGTATGGGGGCAGGCGTGAAAGACCACCCCAAGAACTTGGAACGCTCGTTTCAAGATAGTGGTCGGGGCGATATCTTGAAACCCCTGTTCCAAGATGGTGGTGAGGTGAGGCATGGCGGACATCAAGCACTTCGACCCGGACGCGACCCTGGAGACGGCTCTTCGCCTGTTCTGGAAGCAGGGCGTGGCGGCCACCGGCATCCAGGACATCGTGAACGCCACGGGGCTCAACCGCTCCAGCCTGTACTCCACGTACGGCGGCAAGCAGCAGCTCTACCTCGCCGCGCTGAACCGCTATGTGGCGACCCGCTCGCAGCCCGCCTTCCGGCAGATCGCCGAGGACGAGCGAGGGCTGCCCGCTGCCGCGGACTTCTTCCACGGCCTGATCAGCGTGCGTACATCGGGAGAGCACGCGCGCTGGGGCTGCCTGGTCGCCAACGCGCACACGGGCGCGCAGAGCGACGACCCGGGAGTGCGGGCCGTCCTGGACCGGCACCACCAGGAACTCTGCGACGCAATGCGCTCCGCGCTCGAAACGGCGCGACGGGACGGGCAGTTGACAGCATCCTGCGATCCGGCCTCGGTCGCTGAGCTGCTCGCGCTGCTCGCGTACGGGGTGAACATGCGGTCGCGGGCGGGCGGCGACGCACGTTCCCTGAACCGCACCGTCGATGCGGCTCTCGACTCGATCCGGAACCCGGACCGAGAACGCCGGGACTGAGAGCACCGGGACTGAGAGCGACGGACCGCACTTCGCGGCGACCGGACCACCACGCCCAGCACTGCCCCCGTCAGCCCTGCGGAGTTCAGCGCGCCCGAGGCGATCCCCCGGCTCTCAGTCCGCGTCCCGCCGACGCAACAGATTCATCGCGGTGAGCGTGAGCACGACCTCGCCGCGCTGGTTGAGGACCTCGATGTCGGTGTGGACCAGGCCGCGATCCGGCTTCGAACGCGAAAGGCGGGCCGCCCGGGTCGTCGTCCGGATGGAGAGGCTGTCGCCGGGACGCACCGGCTGAACCCAGCGCAGCTCGTCGACACCCGGTGAGGCCAGGCTGGCGACCTTGCTGACGTAGTGATCGGCGTACAGCCGCATCATCACGGACGCCGTGTGCCAACCGCTCGCGATGAGCCCCTTGAACGGGCCTTCCGCGGCCGCGGCCGGGTCGGTATGGATGCTCTGCGGGTCGAACTCACCGGCAAACCTGAGGATGTCCTCCTCGGTGAGGGTGACACTGCCATAGGTGTACGTGGAACCTGGCGTGTAGTCCTCGAAGTAGCGTTCTTGGACTGGGGTGTTGAAATCAAGACCGAGGGCGGAGGTCGGTGGTGTCGTCATCGACGACACCATAGTGAGCTCGATTCCACAGCCTTGATCCGCCCCGGAACCCGGCCCGCCGACACGATCAAGAATTGCGGGCGAAGTGCGGCCCGGCCCACCCGGTGGCGGCCACCACCTCCCGCGCGATGTCAACGACGAACCGTCCGTCCGTAGCCACACGCACCGTCTCCACAGGAGCCCGCTGGTCCAGAAGTCGCGCCTTGCGGGCACTTCCTTCCAGCTCATGCTCCAGCTCCGAGCCGAGTTCTCGTCCCACCAACCGCTCGCGGGCCGTGGCGTCGGAAGCGGTGAGCAGGACTCGTACGATCCCCGCTCCGGTCCCCAATGCACGCTCGAACATGCCCGCCGCCTCCGGCAGCACACTCACCGTGTTCGTATAGATCAGGCGCCGGTAGCCGCGCCGGGCGAAGTTCGCCCACACCGCGGTCAGATTGCTCTCGGTGATCTCCGCGCGGTGAGGGTCCCCCACGGGTGCTGGATGCACCTGCCCCATGAAGTCACCGTCGATGATCGCGTGAGCGACCGACTCGGACCGCAGCAGCGCCGAAACCTCCCACCCCACCGTCGTCTTGCCGACACCGGCACGTCCCCCGATGAGCAGTACTTCCGCATGATCCATGGGGGCACAGTGCCAGCGCGCGACCACCTCACGCGATCCAATATCGATCCAGCCGTCCAGGGCCTGTTGTGAAAGTGCACCGCGTGGCTACAGCCCGCTGGCGCTTGAGGCGGTTGTTCCCGCACTCGACCGCGTGCCGGTTGCGGACGCGGTCCGTCGGGACCGGGATCCGCTTGCTTGATGTGCACTCCAAGCTCATAGCGTGGAGACAGCTGAACCGAACACCCGACGCGTCGAAGCATCGTCCCGCACGACCAACGAGAATGGCGGCAAGTGGTAGACAATCAGTTCACAACGCATGCAGAACTCTTCGATCTGCGTGGAAAGCGCGCGCTCGTCACCGGTGGCACCCGAGGCATCGGAATGATGATCGCGCGTGGCCTTCTCCAGGCGGGCGCCCGCGTGGTCATCAGCTCGCGCAACGCAGAAGCGTGCGCTCAGGCGCAGGAACAGCTGTCCAGATTCGGTGAGGTGCGGGCCATCCCCGCCGACCTGTCCCGCCACGACGAGTGTCGGCGACTGTCCGACCTCGTCACCGCCGACTCGGAACGTCTCGACATCCTCGTCAACAACGCGGGCGCCATGTGGGACGAGCCGCTGGCGTCGTTCCCGGACGCGGCCTGGGACACGGTCGTCGACCTCAACCTGAAGTCGCCGTTCTGGCTGGTCCAGGCGCTGCTGCCCGCACTTGGCAAGGCGGGCACTGCCGACGATCCCGCGCGGATCATTAACATCGGCAGCATCGCCGCCATCCATATCCCGCAGCGGCCCAACTACTCGTACTCCAGCAGCAAGGCCGCACTGCATCAACTCACCAGAGTGCTCGCCAAGGAACTAGGACCGCAGCACGTCACCGTGAACGCCGTGGCGCCGGGACCGTTCCCGTCGATGATGATGGCTGCCACCCTCGATGAGTTCGGCGAGGCGATCGCGGCGTCGGCCCCACTACGCCGGATCGGCCGCGACGACGACATGGCGGGTGTCGCCGTGTTCCTCGCCAGCCGGGCAGGCGCATACCTGACAGGCGCCGTGATCCCCGTAGACGGCGGCATCGCCACAACCGCGTAGGCCGCCTGGGGCCTGTCTGCGAAAGTTGATCTTGATCATTGCTGATCATGCCCTGTGGGCCCGGATCGTCACTCAGCTGCAGGCCGACCACGGGCTCGGACGCGCCCGGGCACGATCTACGGCTGGCACACCAGCTCCGGAGAACACCCACGTATCGTGCAGACGATGACGGCGTACGCGACACAACTCGGAGGGACCGCCATGATCGGTATCGAGGAGCTGGAGGCCGCAGCGGCCAAGATCACCGGTCATGTGGTGCGTACTCCCACACTGCCCAGTCCGGGCCTGACCGCGCTGCTCGGTGTGCCGGTCACGGTCAAGCTCGAACTGCTGCAGCGCAGTGGCTCGTTCAAGGCGCGAGGTGCCGTCCACAAGCTGCTCACGCTGACCGGCGAACAGCGCGCGGCAGGCGTGGTGGCGGTGTCCGGCGGCAATCACGGCATCGCCGTGGCGGAGATGTCGGCCGCACTGGACGTGCGAGCCACGGTGGTCATGCCGCAAGCCGCACCGGCAGACTCCGTGGCAAAGGCCCGTGCCGCCGGAGCCGACGTCCGGCTGGCCCCCACCATGGCCGAGGCGTTCGCCCTCATGGAGCAGCTGGAGGCCGACGGACTCACGCTCCTGCATCCCTTCGCCGACCCGGTGGTCATCGCGGGGCAGGGCACCGTGGGACTCGAACTCGCCGCGGACGCCGGTGAGCTGACGGATGTGCTGGTCTCCATCGGCGGCGGTGGGCTGATCGCCGGTGTGGCGGCGGCACTGCGGGTGCGGCGACCGGATGTGCGGGTGTGGGGTGTGGAGACCACCGGCGCCGACGCGATGTCACAGGCACTGACCCACGGCGGGCCGGTACAGGTGGACGTGGACTCCCGGATCACCACGCTCGGTGCGCCCACCGTGTCACCGCTGACGTACACCATGGTGCGCGACCTGGTCGACGAGGTACTGGTCGTACCCGAGGCGGACGCCTTTGCCGGGGTCCGGGAGCTGGCCGAACACGCCAAGGTGTGGGCCGAGCCCGCGGCCGGTTGCCTCCTCCCGGCCGCCCGCCGCGTCCTCGCCAAGACCGGGGACGAGACGCGGCTCGGCCTGGTGATCTGCGGCGGCAACGCCTCGGTGGATGACGTGACCGCGTACGCGGGCTAGGGGCTGTCGTCAAAGTGGCCTGGAAGCAATACGTCGCGACCGTACGCGAGGAGATCAACGCCGACGGCAGCATCACGTTGCACTGGTCTGCATGACCGACCACACGCCGTCCCGTGCCCCTATCTCGCTTTGGTGCGACAAAGGCAGGGTCCTGTTGCCCAGGTCGGCGGCGGAGACGGGGGGCCGGGCCTGGGAGTAGCGTTTCGGTATGACGCCAGCGCTGCCCCGGTTCCCGCCCTATCCGATCCGTGGCGTCCGCGTGCTGCACCAGAAGCAGAACTGCGCGCCGCACTTCGCGGAGATCGAGGTGGACTTCGAGCCCGCCACCGAGGGCTTCATCTTCGATGTGGCCAAAGGGTTGACGGTGGAGTACGAACCTGCCGAGGATCTGCCGCGCTTCTTCGCGGCCGCCTCCACGGGAATCCAAGAACTGCTGCGCTCGCCCGAGCATGAGTTCGTGATCGCCACGCGGGTGGTGCTGCGGCGCGCCCGCGCCGATACGTTCGGCTCCCACGAACTGGCGTTCAAAGTCGCCGGTTATCTCGCCGCCCGCACCGCCGTGGAGCGTCTCGGGGACCCGCGAGTCTGAGCGAGAGCGAGGGCGACACATGCTGAACTGCGATATTACGCGGCAGGGAACCCGTCTTCAGTCAGAGTCTTTACGCAGCGCATCCGCCCCTGGATATAAGCCCGTAGTCTCCACTGACCGCGCATGAGTTACTGCCGTTGCAGTTGGGCAGTCAGCATTCAGGGATGCTCTCAGGTGCGCCCTCGCCAAAGTGCTCCGTTCCGAGCACGACCCGCCACCCGCACAAACGCGTGCATTCACGATGAGGTCATCGCCATGTCAGACGTTCAGCCGGAAACTGCCGGAGTGCAGGCTCAGTACGCGGCCCGAGTCGCCGCGGATCTGGAGATCAACCGCAAGGAACAGGAGCGCGTCGGAGCTGAGGTCTCAGCGCTGCAGGAGCAGTTGCAGGCGTTGGAGAACGACCACGCGGTATTGCTGAGCATGCAGCAGGCACTGGGCTCCCCCGGTACCCCGGCAACCGCCGCCAAGAAAGCAGCCCCTCGCAAGAAGGCGGTGCCAGCCCCACGGGCAAGTGCCAACAATGCCCGTGGGGCCAATGCTCGTACGGCGAAATCCCGTACGGCCCGATCGAAGACGCCCGTAGCGGCCAAGGGCAAGGACAAGGCAACCACCGCCGCGCCCAAGGCCTCCGGAAAGCAACCTGCCGTGCCGACGCTGGTCGAACTGATCGACAACCACCTCGGCCAGCACAACGAACCGCGATCCGCCGCCGAGATCACCACCGCACTCACCCAGGCTGTCCCCGACCGCACCATCAAGACCACCGTCGTGCGCACCACGGTGGAAGGCCTGGTCGCCAAGGGCCGAGTCCAGCGAACCAAGCAAGGTTCCTCGGTCTTCTACACCGCAGCAGCCCCAGCAGAACAGTCCGCTTCACCACAGCCAGAGGCCTCCGCCAGCTGAACTGTCCCGCAGGTGACAGCCAACCGCCTGCGGCCGACCGGTGACGGCTCGGCCGCAGGCGGTGTAGATGCCATGCCATCAGCGCAGCCGGTGGAGCAGGACGCCGAGGACTCAGCGGACCAGCCCATGTCGGACGTAATCCGGATGGGCCGTGCCGACCTCGATGCTGTTCTCGTCGAGGCCGTTGACGATCCGCAGGCAGCCGCCGCTGGCGAAGGCGAACTCCACTGCCACGGTTCCCACCGCCAGGTCGCGATCCGACGGCCGCCATTCGAGGAGTGCGACCTCGCGCAACTCCTCACCGACGAACGGTTCCATGCGTTCGTCGCTGTGAGACCACTCGGGCGTGAACTCGGACTCCTCCCACCCGGTGAGCGTCGCCGCGGTGTCGATCGTGTCCCAGCCGATGGAGAGTTCGTCGAACTTCCAATGGCAGACCTCCACCTGAACGCCGTCGAAGTCCAGCACCACCGGGCAGTCGGCGTACCAGTCCCCGTCCTCGGCGAAACGCACGAGTGCGAGCCCCGTCAACCGCCTACCGGCGAGCGCCGCCAGGCGTGGTCCGTGCGCCTGCCGAATCGCGCCGATGCCGGTCAGGAAGCACGGCTCGAAACCAGAGATCCCCATGTTCACAACATCGCACGGCGCGTGGAGGCGAGGGAACCGCGGCTGGGCTCCGGGCAGAAGAGTCCCTCGGCCGATGTCCGCCTCAGTCGCTATGGGCGACCGGGTCGCGATGGGCGTCGAGCGCATCGAGTACTGCGTCGCCGTTCGCCCTCGCCCACTCGGTCAGCATGTGGATCGGATCGATCAGGGTCGCCCCGAGCGGGGTGAGCTCGTACTCGACGCGGGGCGGCACCGCAGCGTAGGCGTGGCGGCGGACGAGTCCGTGCGCCTGGAGCCGTCGGAGCGTCTGGGTGAGCATCTTGCGGGAGATGCCGCCGATCAGCTCGATCAGTTCGCCATGGCGCACCGGGCCCTTGCTGAGGCCGTAGAGCACGACGACCGTCCACTTGTCGGCGATCAGATCGACCGCCAGACGCGCTGGACAGTCGGCGAGAAAGGGATCGCCGGGACCGAAACCGCTCATGGCACCCAACGTACCCGCGCTGCAGGTACCTGCCAGTTCCTATCGGAAACCTAGCCTGGGTTTTCTCCCCCGTGCCGAAGCCAGGGGAGTCATGTCCGAAGCCAGGAGAGTCATGCGAGTTGTTACGCAGCAGACGTTCGGCGGTCCCGAAGTGCTCACCATCGTGAACGCGCCCGAGCCCCGGCCCCTCCCGACCGAGGTACTCGTCCGCGTCAAGGCGATCGGGCTGAACCCGCTGGAGGCGCGCCTGCGCGCCGGTGAGTTCCCGCTGCTCGGCCCGCCGCCGTTCGTCCTCGGCTGGGACATCAGCGGCGTGGTCGAGGAAGGGCCGCAGGCGTGGCGGTTCAGGCCCGGGGACGAGGTGTTCGGGATGCCGCTGTTCCCGCGGGCGGCGAGCGCGTACGCCGAGGTCGTGTCGGCGCCTGCGTTGCATCTGGCGCGCAAGCCGGCGTCGCTCTCGCACGTCGAGGCGTCGGCGCTGCCGCTCGTCGGGCTGACGGCGTGGCAGGGCCTCGTCGACCTCGGTGGTGTGGGCGAGGGCGACCGTGTCCTGGTCCATGGCGGTGGTGGCGGGGTCGGCCACGTCGCGATCCAGATCGCGAAAGCGTTCGGCGCGCACGTGATCGCGACCGCCAGCGGGAGCAAGCGGGAGTTCGTCGAGGGGCTCGGTGCCGACGAGGTGATCGACTACACGGCGGGCGACTTCACTGAGGCGGTCCGCGACATCGACGTCGTGCTGGACACGATCGGCGGCGACACCGTCGAGCGGTCGCTCGAAGTGCTGCGCCCGGGCGGTCACTTGGTGACGGCGGTCGCCGAGGAGGATCTAAAGCTCATCGCGAAGTTCGAGGCTGCCGGCATGCGCTTCAGCGGCATCGCGGTCGACCCCGATCCTGTCGGCCTGGGAGGTCTCGTCGAACTCGTCGAACAGGGCAGGCTCCGGGTCCACGTGCAGGAAACGCTCCCCTTCGAGCGCGTCGCCGACGCACACCGGCTTCTCGAGAGCGGTCACCTCCAAGGCAAACTCGTCCTCACCCTCTGAACCCGTCATAAGAACGGGCTCACTCGGATGTACCGAGGGAACGGTCACTCCGGCGATCTGACGTTCTTGCGCTGGTTGGCGTTGAAGCGCGCCTTCTTCTGACGGTTCCCGCACGTGTTCATGTCGCACCATTTGCGGGTGCGGCTTTGGCTGGTGTCAAAGAAGGCGGCTTGGCACGTCGGTGATGCGCACAAAGCCAGTTTCCCGTCGCGTTCGCCCGCGATGATGCTGACCGCGTCGGCGGCGAGCACGCTGAGGGCGTCTTCCACGCAGGGGGGAGAGCCGAGCTGCCATCGCCGCTCGCCCTCGGGCGTCAGAATCGCCGCGGCCCGCCCCTGAGCGCTGCAGTCATTGATGACTTGGACGGCAGACGCGGGGAGAGCGTCCTGGATCGCGGCCGCTGTCGCGGCGGCGTGAATCGACTCCCTCAGTTCCCGGGCGAGGTCGAGCTGGTCGGTGGTGCAGGAGTCCACCGCGAGGCCGTTCACTGCCAGCCAGTCGACCAGTCGGTGCGGCACGGGAATGCGCTCCACGGCGTCGCCATGACGCTCCGACAGAGTCCCCGTGAAGCTGGTCGCCAGCACCTTGCCGAGGCGGAAGTCAGGGAACGCAGCACGCATGGAACCACCTTAGCGGGTTGCGGCCCGACTCAAAGGACTGTTAGAACCGTCTTAGCCGGTTCACGATGGGTCGTAGCCGGTTCCACGACGGCCAGGAGGTCCCATGTCCCGTCCGACCAGCGACGTGCAACCGTTTGAAGCCCGTGCAACCGACGCCGACCTCGACGATCTGCGCGCACGGCTGGCCGCGGCGCGACTGCCGGAGGCCGAGACGGTCCATGGCGCCGCGCCCGGTCCTCGCCGATGGGAACAGGGCGTTCCGCTCGCCGACCTCGTCGATGTCGTGAACTACTGGCGCACTGGATACGACTGGCGGTCGTTCGAGGAGCGCCTCAACCGGATCGGCCAGTTCCGTACGACCATCGACGATCTGGGAATCCACTTCCTGCACCGTCGATCCGCGCGCGCGGATGCCACTCCGCTGGTCATGACGCACGGCTGGCCCGGCAGCATTGCCGAGTTCATCGATGTGGTGGACGAGCTGGCAGATCCGAAACATGCGGACGCGCCCGCGTTCCACGTCGTGGTCCCGTCGCTGCCGGGCTTTGGTTACAGCGACAAGCCGACCACCACCGGGTGGGGAACCGAAAAGATCGCGGCTGCCTGGGTGGAACTGATGGGACGGCTCGGCTACAGCAAGTTCGTGGCCCACGGCGGCGACTGGGGAGGCAATATCACCACGGTCCTCGGCGGCAGGTTCCCGGCGCACGTTCTCGGCGTCCACACCCTGTTCGCGGAGGCGCCGCCCGGGCTGACGACGGACGGGCTGACGGCGGTCGAACGCAAGTGGACCGAGGAAACCCGCGATTTCTGGCGCCATCGCGCGGCGTACGCGAAGCAGCAGGCGACCCGACCGCAGACCATCGGCTACTCGCTCGTCGACTCACCTGTCGGGCTTCTTGCCTGGATCCTCGACAAGTTCGCCGAGTGGTCAGACACCGAGGACAGCCCGTTCGAGACGATTTCCATCGACAGGATTCTTGACGACGTCACCCTGTACTGGCTGACGCGGACCGGCGCATCGGCGGCCCGCATCTACTACGAAAGCCACAACTCACTCGACCCGGAACTCCGGGTCGACGTCCCGTCGGCCATCAGCATGTATCCCCGCGACATCGAGAAGAGCCCGCACCCCTGGGCACAGGAGCGGTACCGACAGATCGTGCGCTGGAGGTCGCCCGAGATCGGGGGGCATTTCCCGTCGCTGGAGTGCCCCGAGTATTTCGTCAAAGATCTGCAAGAGGGACTCGCGGCAGTGCTGGCCGCCAGTCGGTGATCGCGGCTGGGAGATGGCCCCGAAGGTGCCTGCCGATGGGGTCGTCGAGCTCCACTTGGCGCCTGATGTGGCCCTAACAGTCATGGTCCGTCATCCTGCCGACACCGACGCGCGGTGCCATCCGGGATGTCCCCCACGTACACCCGGAGCGGACCCCGAGGCGGCCTACGCGTCGGTCGCCGACGGTGTGCGCCGCGGGCCAGGTGACAGTCCGCCGAGCAGTGCCGTGAGCGTGAACTCGAACCGCTCGTGCCCCTCGCCGGAGGTCAGCTCGCGGATGTGGGCGACGGTGCTCGGGAACGTGTCGCCGGGCAACATCCGGTACCGCTCCACGAGAGCGTCCCGGTCCAGGACACGCTGGTCGACTCCACTGCCCGGGTCGTGCCTCAACGACACCTCGAAGCAGTACGCCGATACGTAGAGGAACGCCGCGTCGATCGCCCACGCGGCGGACTGCGGCGGCACCCCGGCCGCCAGCAGGATCGTCAGCATGCCCTCGCTCAGCCGCAGTGCGTCCAGGCTGTTCGGGGCGGCGGCCAGCGCGGCGCGTGAGATGCCGGGGTAGCGCAGATACTCGTCGCGCAGCGCCCGGCAGATCGCCAGCATCTGCTCCGCCCACTGCGCGGGGTCCGGCTCCGGCACCGGCACCCTGGCGCACAGATCGCTGATCAGCAGCTCGTCCAGCTCGGCCTTGTTGCGTACGTGCGCGTACAACGACGCAGGACCGGTCTGCAGCGCGGCGGCGACCCGGCGCATCGTCAGGGCCTCGAAGCCCTCGGTCTCGACGAGCCCGAACGCCGCGTCCATGATCCGCGCGACCGTGATGGGCGCCTTGCCGGACCGCTCGACTCTGCTGGGCTCGGCCAGCGCTGCGACCTTCGCGGCCCATTCGTCACGCATCTCGGCTCGATCCGAAGCCCGTCTGTTGACCATGCCGACAAGCATAGCTTGACCCGAACAGCGTTCCCAGGTAGAACAGTGTTCGTGCGACGAACAGTGTTCGTGCTGGTCTCGTGCGACCTCGGATGTGCGCCTCAGGCATCCCTCACGCACCACTCCCCCCTTGGATCACTGAATCCTCCCGAGAGGAATCCCATGTCATCCCCACGTGTCAGCCAGGAGCGCCCGGCGCCCGGGCCGTCCGGGCCGTTCCGTTCCCTGCGCGAGGCGTGGGTGGCCCTGATCGGCCTTTCGGCGATCTTCCTGTTCGAGATGATGAGCACCACGGTCCTCAACGTCGCCCTGCCGACCATCGGCCGCGAGCTCGCGGCCCCGACGGTTGCCCTGCAGTGGGTGACGAACAGCTACTCGGTCGTGTTCGGCGCACTGATGCTGGTGTTCGGTGTGGTCGCCGACCGGCTCGGTCGTCGCCGGGTGATGCTCGCCGGGCTGGCCCTGCTCGGTGTCGCGAGCCTGGCGGCGGTGGCCGTCACCGACACGAGCGAGCTGATCGCCGTCCGCGCGGTGATGGGTCTCGCGGCCGCGATGACCACACCGGGGACCATGGCCATGGCCTTCCGGCTGTTCGAGGAGGAGGGTCTGCGGGTCCGGGCGATCACCTTGATCTCCACCGTGGGCATGGCCGGTCTCGCGATCGGCCCGACCGTCGGCGGCCTCGTGCTCTCCTTCGCCCCGTGGCAGGTCCTGCTGCTGGTGAACGTGCCGATCGTGGCGCTCGCGATCGTCGGCATACGGACCGGCGTCCCGGCCGACGACGCCGCCGACCTGCACCGGGCGCCCGCGGATCTGACGGGCGGTGTGCTGGGCACCGCGACCATCGTGCTCGCTCTCGTCGCGCCCACCCTGTTCGAAGACCTGGGCGCGGGATCGTGGGCACCGTGGGCCGCCGTCGCCGGGGTCGTCGTGGCGGCGGCCCTGTTCGTCGTACGCGAGCGAACGGCCCGGCACCCGCTGCTCGACCTCGCGCTCGTCGCCCGGCCCCAGGTATCCGGCGGTCTGGCCTACAAGGCGGCAGCGGGCCTTGCGAACGCCGGGCTCGCCTACCTGGTGACGCTGCAACTGCAGCTGGACTGGGGGTGGGCGCCCGCACTCGCGTCCCTCGGCATGCTGCCCCAGGTCGTCGTGCTGATCGCGGGCGGCCCGTTCGTCCACCGGTTCGTCGCGTGGGTCGGCATCGACCGCGCCGCCTGGATCAGCGCAGGCTCGGTCGTGGCCGGGCTCGCGGTCTACACCCTGTTCGGCAACCTCGGCTATCCGTGGGTGGCGGTCGCGCTGGTGCTCGTGGCCGCCGGGATGCGGGTCGTCGGTGCCGCCGCCGCGGTCAACGTGCTCAACGGCCTCCCCCGCAACCGCACCTCCACCGGCGCGGCACTGATCGACACCGCCACCGAGGTCACCGCCGCGGTCGGGGTCGCCGTCGTCGGCACCGTGCTCGCCGCCGTGTTCGTCGGGAACGTCGCCGCGGGGCACTGGAGCCCGGAGCAGACCGGGCAGTTCCGGGAGACGGTCACCATCTCGGGGGCAGTCCTCACCCTCGTATCCGCGACTTTGGTCGCCTGGGCGATGCGCCGCACACGCCCTGCCGCGACTCTCCCGGGCGACCAGCCCGACCAGCCCGACGCCATGCCCGCCGAGACCCCGGCGACCCGCGCCTGACCCAGAACCGGGCTCGCCGCATCACCTGTCCCGCCACCACGACTGTCACCGCTGTTCGCCGATCTGAGCCATTTCCCGCGCGCCTTCACCGCCGATGCCGCCAGCCTCGCAGCCTCGTTCGGGCGCCGCATGGGTGAGGTGACCGCACCGAGGTCACCGGCCAAGCACCCTCCAGCGCCCAGCCCCCTCACCCGCACCAAGCAGTCACGGATAGCGTTGCTTCGCTCGCGTTAACTCTCATCTCACCGGAGACCTCTGTGAACCGCTCGACCCGGCTCGCGGCGGCCGCGCTCGCGACCTCCGCCGCCCTGTTGTTGACCGCCTGCGGCGGCTCGGACGACAACAAGGACGGCAAGGACGACAAGAAGAGCGCCGGGGCGGACACGCGATCGAGCGGCAGCCCGTCGGGCTCCGCGACTCCCTCCGACACCGCAGCGGGCCGCCCCAAGATCACTCTGCCCAAGCACTTCCACGCCGACTTCCAGGGGTGGACCAACTCCGACCCCAAGCAGCAGGCGATCATGAATGACGGCAGGCAGGAGCTGCTGGCCGAGTACGCCGCGATCATCGAGGGAAACCCGGGCTCCAAGGCGGTCGCCTACTACACCCGTGAGCCCGCCGGACAGTCCGCCCGTAAATGGATCAAGGGCTTCGTCGACGACGACCTGGTTCTGACCGGCAGCACCACCGTGTCGAAGCCGCAGGTGAGCATCGCCGATGACGGCAGCGGCGTCCTGTTCTACTGCGTCGACGAGAGCAAGGGCTCCACCAGGAACACCAGGACCGGCGAGGTCGTGCGCACGCCCCAGGACGCCAAGGCGCGCGTCCAGTACCGCAACCGGCTCGCCAAGACGTCACAGGGCGTGTGGCAGACGCGCTATTCGGAAACCGAGCGGGGAGGCTGCTGAACACGTCGCAGCGACCGTCGACAGCCCCGGTCATCGACGACCCCCGTCGTCGATGACCCCTGTCGTCGATGACCGCCCCCCCCCAAGCGCCCGATCAGCTCGACCAAGCGGCGCGCAGCGCCTTCTTGTCCACCTTGCCGACCTTCGTCGTCGGCAGCTGGTCCAGCAGGATCGTCTTCCGGGGCGTGTACAGGTCTCCCAGCTCGGCGGTGACCGCCGCGCCCACCGCGGCCGGGTCGACGTCCGCGCCCTCGGCGGTGGCCAGGAAGATCTGTACGGCCTCCCCGAACTCCTCGTCCGGCATGCCGAGTGCCGCCGCGTTGCGCACGCCGGGCAGCGTGAGCAGGAAGTCCTCCAGGACGCGTGAGTAGACGTTGTCGCTGGTGCTGCCGGTGACGATGATGTCCTTGGCCCGGTCGACGAGATAGAGGTAGCCCTCGGCGTCGAGGTAGCCCACGTCACCGGTGCGCAGCCAGCCGTCCTGCAGCGCCTCCGCGGTGCGCTCCGGGTCCTCGTAGTAGCCGAGCATCACCGTCTCGCCGCGTACGCACACCTCGCCGACCTGCCTGGCGGGCAGTGCCACCGTGCTGTCCTCGCCGCGGATCTCGATCTCGGTGTCGGTTATCGCGCGACCGCAGCTGCGCCAGAGCTCCGGCCGCCGGGCCCCCTCCGACGCGAGGTCGTCCGCGCCGAACGCGGCGATGCCGAGCGCCTCCGACTGGCCGTAGCCCTGGCTGAGCACGGGCCCGAGGACATCGACCGTCTGCTGCAGCCGACTGGGCGACGAGGCCGCGCCGCCCACGACGACACGCCTCAGCTCGGGGAGAGCGCCGGGCACGCACTCGGGGTGGTCGAGAAGCGCGTACAGCATGGGCGGTACGAACATGGTGGCGGTGATCCGCTCCTCGCGCAGCACCGTCAGCGCCGCGCCCGCCTCAAACTCGGGCAGTACGACGAGGGGTGCTCCGGCCACCAAGGCCTGGATCGAGACGAGGTGGCCGCTGCCGTGGGTGAGCAGTGTGGAGACGAGCACCCGGTCCGCGCCCGGGGCCATCGCCGGGAAGAGCCCGCGGTTGGGGTCCAGCGGGTCGTCGTCCACCAGGCCCACCAGCGCGTCGTAGAGCCGGTGGCTGTGCGCGGCGAGCTTGGGGCGGCCCAGGGTGCCGCCGGTGTAGAGGACGGTGACGGCCTCGTCCGCTGCCGGGGCGCGGATGCCTTCGGGGCGTACCGTCGGGCACTCGGCCTCCAGGGCCAGCAGGTCGGCGCACTGCTCCGCGCAGGGCCCGAGGCTGAGCAGCACGGGGGCGTGGACGCTGCGGCCTGCCGCGTCGGCGGCCCGCTCCGCGAAGAGCGGGTCGGTGACCACGGCACGCGCCTTCGACTGCTCGACCAGCGCGGCGAGTTCGCCGGGCCCCGGCTCCGGTGGCAGGAACACCACGCGACAGCCGATGAGGTGGACCGCGAGCTGCACCAGCACGGAGTCCACGCGGTTGGCCAGGAACAGTCCGACTCCGTCGCCGGGTTCGAGCCCTTGCCGACGCAGTGCCTGCCCCAGACCGAACAGCCGTTGCCGAGCCTCTCCCCGGGTCAGTCGCTGCGCACCCTGGACGAGCGCCTCGGCGTCCTCGTCCTTGTGCCACTGCTCCAGGATGCGGTCCACGTACGTCCGCGGCTCGGATGTTTGCTGCGCATTAACGATCATGGACACATGCAAACACGGGACTCGGCGGCCGCGGCTGCGCAGGGGGCGCCTTCGGCCATTACCGGGTGGCGCACTATGACCCGCTTTGTGTCGGTCATCAGCTCTCGATGCTCTATGTGCGCAGTCTGAGGTGACCCGGGAGGCAAGGAATGCTGCCCCTCCGGACCTCGCCGACCCACACCCGAGAGCGTGAGATGCCTTGCATTCCGTCGCGTACAGACATGTGTCCCTGCGTATGAAAGGTTCTAGCCGCAGGTCAGGCCGCTGGGCTCGCCACGCGCCCGAGCCTTCGCGTGTGCACTTTGAGCTGTGCTTTCGCGGGTGCGCCGCGAGCTCTTCCTGCATTCGTGCACTCTGACCTGTTCGATGCGCCGCCCCGGCGTTCCGCGGATACGAGGGGGCAAGTCGATCGCGCGAACGGGGCCGCCGCCCAGGGCGATTCACGTCGCGGTCACCTCACCCCCCTTGCGTCGGATGGTGCCCATGTAGTGCGCTGATCCGCATGGGGAAGAGAAGCATTGCCACGATGACCGCCGCCCTTGTCGCGGGGTCCCTTTTGACGGGCGTACCGAGTGCGGGTGCGCAAGGCGCCGACCGTGGCGCCGACAACGCGTCGCCGCCCGGGTCGGCTCGTCTGCCCGGGGTCGACCTCGACACCGTGACCATTCCGCAGTTACAGGCACGCATGGCCAAGGGGTCGCTGACCTCCGAGGCGCTGACCCGGACCTACCTCCGGCGGATCGAGAAGGTGGACCCCAAGATCCACGCGGTCCTTCGCACCAGTCCGACGGCCCTGCGCGAGGCGGGCGCCAGTGATGCCAGGCACCGGAACGGAAAGACCCTCGGGCCATTGGACGGCATTCCCGTCCTGCTCAAGGACAACGTGAACACCCGCGACATGCCGACGACGGGCGGGTCGCTCGCGCTCGCCGGGAGCCCGCCCGACACCGACGCCGTACTGGTGACTCGCCTGCGCAGGGCGGGGGCGGTGATCCTCGGCAAGACCAACCTGTCCGAGTGGGCCAACTTCCGTTCGGCGAAGCCCACTTCGGGGTGGTCGGCGGTGGGCGGGCAGACCAACAACCCCTATGTCCTCGACCGGAATCCGTGCGGATCGTCGTCCGGGTCCGCGGCCGCGCTGGCCGCGTCGCTGGCGCAGGTGGCGGTCGGCACCGAGACGGACGGCTCCATCGTGTGCCCGGCCGGGATGAACGGCGTCGTCGGCCACAAGCCCAGCCTCGGCCTGGTCAGCCAGTCGGGCGTGGTTCCGATCTCCGCCGAGCAGGACACCGCCGGGCCCATGGCCCGCAATGTGACCGACACCGCGCTGACGCTGTCCGTGCTGAGCGAGGGCGACGGCGGCAAGGGCTTGCCCGACGCGGGCGACCACGGTTCCGGGCTGCGCGGCAAGCGGATCGGCCTGTGGCGGCTGCCCTCACTGGGAACCGACGTGGACGCGCTGATGACGCGCACGGCCGCGAAGCTCCGCAAGGCCGGAGCCGAGGTCGTCGAAGTGACTCCCCCGTACCAGGCGCGGCTCGCCGAGCTCGAATTCCCGGCGCTGCTCAGCGAGTTCCACCGGGACATCGACGCGTACCTCGCGACGCGCAAGGGTCCGCGAAACCTCGCCGAACTGATCGAGTTCAACCGCACCCACCCCGAGGAGCAGAGCTGCTTCGCCGGTCAGGAGCTCTTCGAGCAGGCGCTCGCCGCGCCGCCCACCACTGACCCCAAGTACCGTGCGATGCGGGCCGAGTTGAAGGACCTGTCTCAGCGTTCCCTGGACGAGACGATGGCCACCCACCACCTGGATGCCATCGCCGCGCCGACGAACCCGCCCGCCTGGACGACGGACTGCGCACGCGGCGACAACGACGTCATCCCCTCCTCCACCCCTGCGGCGGTCGCCGGATACCCCTCCCTCTCGGTTCCCGCAGGTTCCGTGGGTGAACTGCCCGTCGGCCTGCTGCTGATGGCCGGTAACCACGAGGACGCCCAGTTGCTGTCCCTGGGGGCCTCGGTGGAGCAGCGCCTGAAGGCCTGGCGGGCCCCGCGCTATCTGCCGACGACGGGGTGACGACGGGGTCCGGCACGACACGGTGAGCGCGGGGCGTTGATCTGGTGGGCGGGTGGTGCCGGTGACGGCGTGCGGGTGGGGCCGGTGGCGGCTTGCCGGTGGGGTCGGTACCGGCTTGCCAGTGGGGCGGACGAACCGGCACCCCCGCCTCCCGTCTCCTCCCGCATCTCCCCACCTACAGCACCCCCAAGTCACGGGCGCGCAGGGCCGCTTGAGTGCGGTCCCGCAGCCCGAGGCGTCCCAAGATGCGGGAGACGCAGCTTCTTCCTTGCCCTGTCCCCCGCGTTCTCGCTACCGCTGCTCGCCGCACTGCACAGGCGTCAGGCCGCGGTCACCGGCCGCTTCGGGGAAACGGCCTACGTCACGAACCTGGGGCGCCACCCTGGCCTGGCTCGCGGTCGCACTGTGGCATTCCAGCAACTGTGGCAAACCAGCACAGGGCCCTAGCATCGGCCCATGAGGAACCCTGGGGCGGACGCCTACTTACTCGTCTGGATGTACGAGCGCGGCCGACGGGGGCAGGGTGATCCGGTGAGCCCGAACGACTTCCCGGAGGAATGGAGACGCAGCTCCCGCTTCAGATTCCGCAGCGACCTGAACGAGCTGGTCCGCCGGGACCAGCTGAAACGGGTCTTCGCCTTCGGTAAGGGCCACTTGTACTGCCTCACACACGCAGGCGAGCTGGAGGCGCAGCGTCTCCTGCACCTGCGCCGCGATACCGACGGGCGTCAGCAGCACGCCCGCAACGGCCTGGTGGCCACGGCCTCTCAGGCGTCATACAGCCCCACGGTCGTCCTGGAAGCGTTTCTCGCGCTGCCCCAGTCGTTCACGTACGGCTCCCCTCTCACCCTCGACGAAGTGCGTGCAGCGGCGGTCTACTTGTCGGAACAGGGTCTCGCCACCCTCCATGAAGGGGATGCACAGCATCCGCTCCAAGCCCTCCTGACGCTGACTCAGGTGGGTATCCAGTGCGCCGGCAGTTCACTCTCCGTGAAGGACTTCCTCATGCAGAACGGCCACCACCCGACGTACACCACGAACATCCACGGCGGCACGGCCCAGGTCGGCTCCGGCAACACGCAGAACAACACGTTCGGCTTCGATCCCTCCCAGTTCGCGGACTTCGCCCGCCAGGTCCTCGCGGCAGCGCCCCGGGTCGGCACCACCGATGAGCTCCGGGACCAGATCATCCGCGACGCCTCCTCGCTCGAAGCGGAGAGCACCAGCCCGGCCGCTGAACCGAGCCGGGTGCGGCGGCTCCTGGAAGGGCTGACGGAGACCTTGGGGCGGCACGCGACCGACAGCCTCGCGCAGTACCTCTACGACAGCGGCCGCAACCTCCTGCCCTGACCGCCCCGGCGTCAGCCGCGACCGCCCGGGCACAGCGACGCGCATCCCACCCCACTGATGAACTTGTCGATTATCGATATGGTCCTCTACTCTGAGGCATATCGATAATCGATGGGAAGGGATGCAGTGAACACGCGACTTACGAGGACCCTGGCGTCAGTTACCTTCTGGCTGGCGTTGCTCTGCGGGCTCGCCTTCGCCGGCAAGGCGGTCACACACATGCTCGACGACGGGACGATCTGCGTGGAGACGGGCTTCTGGCGCAACGCCTCGCTGGCGCCGGGAGAGCCCCTGCCGATCAGCAAGGGCGTGGACGCCTCCAGCAACGCAGTGCGCCTCTGCCAGGACAGCCCGTCCGTGGGACAGCGTGCCGCCGAACTCGGAGACGGACTGCCCTGGCTGCTGTTCGGCGCCCTCGCCCTGCTGCTCTTCTCACGGCTGCTCGACGCCGTCCTGCTGCAGGGACCGTTCACCGACGCGGTGTCGCGACGGCTCACCGCCCTCGGCTGGTTCGTCACCGTGGGCACACCGCTCGCCGGTCTCGTCGTCGGCTGGTCGCACTCCTGGCTCGTCTCGAGCATGGCGCCGATCGTGGGTTCGGGGCCGACGGTCTCCGGGCCGCAGGCGCTCATCCTCGCCGGTCTCGCCGCGGTGATCATGGGGAAGATCATGCGTGAGGGCGTACGCATGCGAGAGGATCTCGAAGGGACCATCTGATGCCCGAAGAGGAACTTCACTCGATCCGGATCCACCTCGACCGGCTCCTGGCCGAGCGCGGCATGACGCTCACCGAGCTGTCGGAGAAGGTGGGGATCACCGTCGTCAATCTGTCCGTGCTCAAGAACGGGCGGGCCAAGGCCATCCGCTTCTCGACCCTGTCACGGATCTGCGAGGTCCTCGGGTGCCAGCCGGGGGACCTGATCACACACGACGGCGAAGAGCGGGCCTGACCAGGGGATGTCCAACGACGACGGCGACGGGCTCGTCGGCGGCCAGGAGGACACGAGCACCGGCCGGGGACGGGGCGGGCGGGGCGGGCCGGGTCGCCTGCCGACGGTTCCACAGCTCGTTCGTCAGGAAGTGCAGGACGTTGACGGTGACGACGGCGGGCGCGACGATCGCCACCGTGCGCGGGAAGGCCGGCTGGAGGGACAGCGCGAGGACCACCGCCGTCACGCCGTTCTGCTGGCCCAGCGCCAAGGACACCCGGTCGGAGCGGTCCAGGTTCCGGGCGATGAACCATCCGACGACCATCTGCGCGCCGAAAGCCGCCGCCCCGAGGGCGATCCCGGGCCCGAACTCAACACCGTCGACGAGCAGCAGTCCCAGCGCGACCAGCGCCAGGTAGTACGCGGTGGCAAGGGCCGGGCCCAGCACCGGCAGCAGCAGGGGCGGCCGGTAGAACAGGCCGACGATCGCCACACCGAGCATCAGGCCGTACGCGGTGGCCACGGCCAGGACACCGCCGAGCACCAGCAGACAGCCGACGGCACGCAGCAGATCCGCTCCCCCGCCCTCCCACCCCTGCGCCTGCGGCCGCGGCCTCAGCAGGAACCAGCCGAGCGCGGCCACGGCGACCAGGACCACGTTCCCCAGCATGGTGAGGGCGTACGCGTCCGGGGTGACGGGCAGTGCGGAGGAGTCCGCCGCGCCGTTCAGCGCGCTCAGCGCCACCGGGGCCAGATAGGCCGTGAGCAGGACGGTGACCGGGTCGTCGAAGGACGACCAGACGGACAGCACGGTCTTGCCGCGCTCCGACATACGGCTGCGCGAGCGCAGGGCCGCCACCGAGAGCGGGTCGATCTGGGCGACCGCGATCGCCAGAATCAGATACGCCGGTTCCCGGACCGCGAGCCACAGCACCGGCACGATCAGTGCGGCCTTGGCGAGCACCCCGACGGTGACCGCGAGGAGCAGCGTGCGCAGATCACCGCGCGCCTCGGCGAGGTCGATGCCTGAGGTCGAGCCGTACAGTCCGACGGCGAGGAGCAGCGACACGATCAACGGGTAGGCCGCGGAGTCGGTCACGAGGTCGGTGCCCGTGACGGTCGAGAGCAGCCAGCCGAAGCCCAGGACGGCCAGCATGATCCATAAGTGGCACGCCGCTCTCAGCGTCCTTGCCATGACCCGCTCCCGTCCGGCCGACTGCCTACGGCGACGAGCATCCCAGCAGTGGAGCGCGCGCCGGGACCGAATGCCCGCGGTTCGTACCTGCGCTGTACCCGTGTGAGTGAATGGTCACCCGTCGGTCGCGGCGGAGACGAGGTGCACCAGTTGGTTCATCCGCCGGTCGGCCCGGGCCACTTGGCTCTGGTCGAGGGTGACGCCGAGCAGGAAGTGGTCCTCGGGCCGGTCGACATAGAACAGGGCGCCTTCCTCGACGTCAAGGACCACCCGTGAGAGTCGGCCGGGCATCACCGCACGCAAGGACTGATTGAGCCGCGCCACGACGTAGTGCAGACGCTCACCGAGCTCCGTGTAGCGGGTGCGCCGCTCGTCCCGGGTGAGGCCGCCGCCGAAGAAGCGGGACAGTTGCGGGTCGTTGAAGACGTCCGCGCTGAGCCGTCCGATGCCCGGAGCGACGTATCCGGCGTAGTGCAGCCCGTGCGGCGAGACCGCCTCGGCGCAGCGTTCGAGCAGCTCGGGTTCCGTCGTCCCCCAGTGCCCCTCCACGACGCGGTGGGGCTCCTTCCCGCTCGACCGCTCCACCACCGGCAGCGACGATTCCGATTCGAAGCCGCCCGGATTCATCAGGGGCAGGCCGATCTCGCGGCGGAACGCCCCCACCAGTTCGGCCATGGCGCGGTCGCCCGCGTCCACGGTGTCGGCACCCAGGGAGACCCCGGTGAGGCAGTCGTCCGTGCGGAAGTAGTAGTGGAAGACGGCGCCGTCGCCGACCTGGAGCACGCTGCGGATCAGCTTGCCGCTGTCGACCGAGCGCAGCACGTGGTCCATCCGGCCAAGGACGTAATGGAGTTGACGCCCGAGGCGCACGAACCGTTCGCGCCTGACCTCCTGTTCCTTGCCGCCGGGCCCGCCGAACCCACCGCCCTGGGCCTCGGGAAGCCGGTCCAGGATGTCCACCGAGTAGCCGAAGACGCCCCAGCGGTACTGGGCCACGTGATGGAGCCCGGTCTCGCTGAGCGCGTTCGCGCACAGGTCCACGAACGCGTCGCTGTCGTCCGTCACATGTGTGGCGCGGCGCACCTCCGGCGGCCGGTCGGGTGGCACGGTCCTGTCATCGCTCATCTCGCCCCCATGGCCCCGTCGTTGAGGACGTCCGGCCACAGCGCCAGCATCTGCTCGCACAGTGCCCGGACCAGCGGACTGCCGGGGCCCGGCAGTCGCCCCAGGGCGATCGTGGCCGCGCCGCCCCGGTCGTACGGCAGTCGCATCAGTGCGGGAGGGACCCCAGTGGGTTCGGCCGCCCCGGACCGCGCTCCGTTCGGGGCGTTGCACACCCAGCCGAGGACCTTCTCGCTCAGGCCACGCTCCGTCAGCCACGTCATGAAATCGGCGGTCTCCACATCGCTCGTCGGCTCCGACTGCCCGACCAGGATGATGTGCTGGACCCGTCGGCACACCTCAAGTGTGACCGGGGTACGGACAACACCGCAGTCGACGAACAGACAGCCCTGAAGCTCCATCAGCCGCTCGACCGCGGCACCGACGGTCTCCTGGAGCGTCCCGTTGGTCGGCAGGTGCTCTCCCGGCTTGTCCCCGGGGCCGAGGGGGAACACGGCCATGTCCTGGCGCCGCACGTCTCCGGTGTGCACGTGCCGCAGATAGCCGTGCACGGAGCGGTTGGCCAGATCGATGGGGTCCGTGGCGAACCCGAGGAGGCCGTCGACCCCGGCCTCGGAGGTGGCGTTCCAGTACCGGGTCAGGTCGGTCAGCCCGCCGCCGTCGGTGTCGGCGTCCATCAGGACCACGGTCTGCCCGACGCGGCCGACCGCGTCGTCGACGATCAGACCGGCCGCGGCCGTAAGCAGCGTCGCGCCGCAGCCGCGTGCCGTGGAGAGCACCGCCACCGCGTGCGGGACACCGATCGACCCCGTCCACGGATACGCCATCGGATCCTCCTTGCTCCGTGCTGTTCGCTCAGATCTTCGGTACGTCCAGTTCGATGCTGATCCGGTGGTCCGGACTCGCGTGGTCCCCGGCGTCGCCCCGCAGCCCCAGATGCGCGGCCACGGTCAGCGTGAGGGGGTGGTCGGGGCCGAACTTCTCCAACAAGCCCTGGTGCGTGACCTCGTCGAGCTGCCGTGCCGCCCGTGAATCGCCCGCGAAGACGAGCATGTTGGCGTGGCAGAGAGACGCGGTCAGGATCAGCGGATGATGCGGGTCCACGTAGAGGGTCTCCTTGAGGCCGCGCAGGCCCCGCTCGCTGAGTTCGGCGGCGGTCTCGTCCTCCATGTCGCGCAGCACCAGGGCGAGGTTCACCTCACAGATCCGGGTGAAGAGATGGTCCTCCCCCCACTCACGGAACGCCGCGAGGTGCTCCTCGGCCAGCGCCCTCGCTCCTTGGGGCCCGTCGATCCGGCCCAGGAACCGCAGGTCCGCGGCGAGTCCGACGCCCGAGACGAGGGCTTCGGGGTGCCGGGGGCCGCCGTACACCACGAAGGCGTCCCTCGCCCGTGCGTTCAGCATGCGGGCGGAGTCCGCCTTCGCCTTCCGCGTCTGCAGGGACAGCCCCGGGGACAGCGTGGCGATGTGCCGCAGGGTCGAGGCCAGCGAACAGGCCGCAAGGAGCGTCGTCATATGGGCCCGGCCGAGCCCGTCGCTGCTCTGGGTGTGCCGGTAGATCTCCTGCAGCCGGGTCAGCGAGTCGTCGTAACGGCCGATCTCGCGCAGCCTGCTGGCCACATGCACGGAGCTGAGCAGGGTCAGCTCATGCTGCTCGCCGAGCACCCGCACCCGCCGCTCGTGCACCTCCTGGTGCTGCTCCAGGGAGTCGTTCGGCAGGCCGACCATGTCCAGCGAGAGCCCGAGGTTACTGCCCGCCATGAGGGTGAAGTGGTTCTCCGGGCCGTACTTGGAGCGCAGGATGTCCCGGGTGGACTGGTCCTCGGCGAGCGCGTCCTGCGGGCGTCCCAGGGCCCGCAGCTCTCCGCCGCGCCCGAGCGCGCTGCGCAACGCGAACTCGCCGTCCAGATCCTGCAGCCTGCGCAGCTCCCCCAGCGCCGCGCCGTTGACCCGGTTGGCCTCGGGGTACCGTCCGGCGTCGGTGTGGATGTTGGCCAGTTCCACCCGCAGGCGCAGCAGCAGGAGCTGGCGCTCGTCGTCGGTGGCCGCCCCGGCGGTCCACTCCTGCTCCAGCCGCTGGGCCAGGGTGAACGCGGCTTCCAGGCACTGGGTGCGGCGCCGGTAGCGCACCTGGTTGACCAGCCAGCGGCGCACCTCCGGGCTGTCGTCCCGCATCGCTCCCGAGGACTCGACATGGAGGTCCAGCTCCGCGTAGCGCGGGTACATGTCCTGGTCGTCGACCCGGTCGTCCGGGGGCGCGTACGCGGCAAGGACGCGGCGGACCCCGGCGGCGATCTCCGCCGCCTCCGTCGGCTCCAGCTCCCTGAGCTGCGCCGCGAGGATCATCCGGGACGCCGTCAGCTGCCTGCCGTCCTGACCGCGGCGCGCCTGGGACCTGCTGAGCAGTCCGCGGGCCGCATAGCCGAGCTGTCGCCGCCCCTCCACGCCCGCGGGCAGCCCGAGGAACTCCAGGGAGGCCTGCGACTCCAGCAGGTCCCAGCCCGCGCCTTCCGGCGACAGGGCCGTCAGCATCCTCAGGAGATCGAGCGAAGCCGGGCGCTCCTTGCCGAGGTCCTCGACGACGCTCTGCCACACCGCCGAGGGGAGCTCGAGACCCAGGGCCTGCCGGTTGCCGACCTCTTGCACGAACTCCGCCACCGCGGCCTCCGGCGGGCGCGCGGTGCTCTGCAGGTACGCGGCCATCTGGTCGAGGAGTTGCGGCAGGGTCTCCCCCAACTCCACGAGCTGTTCGGCGAGTTCACGGGTCAACTGGGGCGCCTTGCGCCGCAGGTACCGCACGGCTTCCTCGACGGAGGGCGGCTCGATGCAGATGGGGTGGGCCAGCGTGCCCCAGTCCGGGTTCTCGGACGTGATCAGTACGTGCACCTGGTTGCTGGAGAAGAGCAGGCTCTCGATCTCATCGGGGTGCCTGGCGTCCTCGTAGACGAGAAGCAGCCGCTCGGGTCCGCCGCGCCTGCCCTCCAGGAGCTCGCGGAGCGCGTCCACGGCCCGGGGCGACGCGCGCCGGGAGGCCCCCACTTCCTCGCTCAGCAGCACCAGTTCGCGCACGACGCTCTCGGAGCTGTCGGCGGGCATCCACCACACGATGTCGTAGTCGGCACGGAACCGGTTCAGATACTCCAGGGCGTAGGTCCGCTTGCCCACCCCCGGCGGGCCGTACAGCACGACCGGCTTCCTCGCCGCCTGGCCGGGAGGCAGCGCGTTCCGCACCTCCTGCAGACAGTCCTCCCTGCCGAGGAACTCGCCCTGGCGCAGCGGTGGGACGTGCGAGATCCGGGGGTGCCTGCCGGGGAAGCGCGGCCCGTGGGCGGACCGGTCCGCCCACGGGACACCGCGGCGGTCCCCCGGGAGGAAGTGCGACAGGAGGGCGTTGCGCGCCGGTTCCTCCTCCAGCGTGTACAGCCGGGGTCCTGGCCGGTCCCGGAACGGCGGGTGCACCTCGACGTCCTCGAGCCACGCCACGTCGACCTTCGGCTGGCCGACGAGCCCGTCCGGATTCAGGTGTGCCGTCAGACCGGCGAGGCGGGGGGAGCCGACCATGACGGAGGACATCAGGACCAGGTACGTGACCGTCGTGTCGCCCCGGGCGGCCCGCTCGCCGGATCCGCGGTCGAACTCGCACATCACGCCGTTCGCGAAGAGCTCGGCACGGATCCAGTCCGCCCACCGGCGCTCCTGCGGCTCAAACACGAGTCGTACGACACGGGCGGCCGCCGGTACCCCGGCGAACACCTCGGCGTAGGTCTCGCGGACGTGGGCCGCGACGGAGGCGAAGCGCAGTTCGGCGTCGCCGCTGATCTCCTGGCCGAGTCGCTCGTAGGCCTGCTTCTGGAGCGAGGGTTCGTAGTTCTGCAGCGCGAAGGGGATGAGGACTTCCTCGTACGCGATGTTCGGCAGGTGGGCCACCTCGACCTCGCGCCAGTACTGCTCCTCGCTGGTGAGCAGGATCGGGCTGGCCGCGCCCGCGAACTGGTCCCTGGCGCGGGACAGGCGGCGCTCGGCCTGCTCCGGATGGGAGCGGTCCACGCGCATCGGGACCGGCAGGACCCTGATCCGGCCACCGGACTGCTCCCGCACCTGGCGGGCGACGGCGGCGGATCCCTCGATGGACTGGTTGCTGAAGTTGAAGCCGACGACGACCACGTCGGGCAGGAGCAGCGTGCAGAGGCTCGCGTTGTCCGAGTGACCGGTGCGGCTGTCGATGAGCACGTAGTCGTAGTCATCGGCGCGCAGGCTCTCCCGCAGCGCCTCCGCGAAGAGCCGTCCGCTCTGCTCCAGGTAGAACCGGGCCCAGTCGAAGGTCGCGACGCGTCGGCCGTAGAGGCCGTCCTGGCAGCCGGGGCCGAGGAAGTCGATCCTGCCCGCGGGGCTCGTGAAGCGGTAGGCGAGCGAGTCGGTGTGGATGCCCACCTGCGTGTGCCGTTCGAGGAGCTCCGCCAGTCTGGCCTCCTTCTCGGCATCGGGGACGTCCTCGGCCGCCAGCGCCTCGACGGCGCGGCCGTAGTCCTGGACCATCTCCACCACACCGGTGGATTCGGCCAGTTCGGGGTCCCGGAGGAAGGGGCGCAGATACCGGTGCAGCCCGGGTGATTCCAGGTCCCAGTCGATGACGAGGACGCGGTGACCGGCGTCGGCCAGCAGCCAGGCGACGTTGGCCAGCGCCATGGTGCGGCCGACTCCGCCCTTGTACGAGTAGAAGGTGACGACGGTCGCCTGGTTTCCACCACGTACGGAACCGGACGGCTCGGCACTGCTCATCGATGTCGCTCCAGCGTGGGTGCGTCAGCTGTGAGGCCCCCGGAGGATGGGCCGCTCGTCGCTCTCCGGAGTGGAGAACCACGAACGGTGAGGGGCTGCCTCCCACCATGCTTCGGCAGGGCGGGACGGTGGTGCGGCGTGCGTTGGCGCCCACGGTACCCGCACCGGCGCGAACTGCCTATCTAGGAATTTCCTGGCCGAGAGCGGAATTCTCGGCATTCCAGAAACACCTGAGGAAACAGTGAAGTACAGGTCTTCGGGCGTCATGACGGGAGGCGAGTGACGTGCGCCGGTGAGGATTCGTTCGACCACCGCCCGCAGCACCTTCAGATAGCCGCCGCGGGCGTGCGGAGCCCTTACGAGTCCCCCGAGGCCGGACCTCGTGTAGTCGCCGACCGGCACGGCCAGGGTGTCGGGTTCCCGGCGCGACGGCAGCCCCTGGGTGTTCCACGGCACCAGCACCAGGGCGGTCGACCGCTCCCCGGTCTGGTGCTGCCCCCACAGCAGCCGCCGTCGGAACACCTCCAGATCGCGCAGGGTGCGCGGCTCCTTGTAGTAGCGCTCGGTGAGCAGGACGAGCAGCGTGCGGCAGCGCATCGCGGGCGTCCAGTCGGGGCCTTCCGCGCCCACGGGGTCGCGGCAGGGCTCCGCCAGCAGGCCCGCGTGGCCGGGGCCGGGGCCCAGGCGGCGGTGCATCTCGGCCTGGACGTCGTGGTGGAACGACCGCAGCCAGGGGTCCGAAGGCACCGGCAGGGCGTGGCTTATGTAGTAGTAGGGAGCGTCTGGACTGCGGTGCGCGGTCATGCGCTCCACCCCTCTCGGTCAGGGCGCGTCCGCAACGCGCTGACTCCGTGCGTCAGCCGCTCCCGTACGTGGTCGATGAGGAACCGGAGGTCGGCGCAGAAGCACGACGGATTGTCGAAGCCGTTGTCCGGGCGGTGGCGGTGGGCGCGCAGACCGCCACCGCAGATGTCGACGACCGGGCAGGACCGGCACTGCGCGCAGAGCCCGTTCAGCCCGGCTCGCTCGGCGGCGAATCCCGGGTCGGCGGCCGCACGGTCGAAGTCATGGGCCCCGATGTGGAGTACGGACCGGGCGGCCCGCGCACTCACCGTCTTGAGGATGTCGTTGTACTCGATGAGTCCGGACGGCTGGATCACCACGACGTCCGAGCCGTAGGGGCCCCACATCTCGCTGGTGCTCGTGCCGCCCAGATGCAGGTCGAGCAGCGAGTCGAACAGCCGCAGTGAGGTCTCCCGCCGAGGGGCGTCGAACCAGCGGTCGAACACGGCGGCCAGCCAGCGGCCGTACGGCGCGTCGTCCGCGTCCGGGGGCCGGGGCGGCGGGAACTGCCAGGTGGCGTGCGGCAGCAGCAGGTCGACGGTGGGCGGCTCGTGTTCGAGCAGCGCCTCGTACGTCTCGACGGGGTCGGCCTCGATGTCCACGACGCACAACAGGCCGCCGTACAGGGCCCGGTAGCGCGGCATGCGCAGCAGGGACAGCGCGCGGGCCACTTCGGTGTACGTGCCCCGGCCGCCCCGGTCGGGGCGCCGTCGGTCGTGCGAACGGGCGGTGCCGTCGAGGCTGACGCCGACCGTGACGCCGTAGCGCCGGAAGATCTCCAGGAAGGCCCGGTCGAGCCGGGAGGCGTTCGTCTGGACGAGCAGTTCGACCTGGGTGGCGAGGTCCTTGCAGTCGGCGCGCAGGCTGCGGGCGAAGCGCTCCAGAATCGCGGTCCCGGCCAGCAGGGGTTCGCCGCCGTGCAGGACGACTTGGGCCCGCTCCGGGCGGTGGCGGCGCAGGTGTTCGGTGATTCTGCCGGACAGCCGTCTCATCACCGCGGGGCCCATGACCAGGGGCTGATCGGTCCAGCCGCGGTCGCGATGCTCGTAGATGTAGCAGTCGGGGCACCCGAAGTTGCAGCGGCTGTAGAGCTTTACGACGAACTGCGTGAACGTCGCCGCGGGTTCGTCGGGTGGTGATGCGGCGCGGGGTGCGGTCTCACACCGCACTTTCCCACCTCGGCCGCACGGGTCCTGCGGCTCGGCCGGCGTTGCGCAGCAGGGCCTCGACGAGCGCGCTGCGTGGGAGTCGGCTCAGGGCGAGGGAGTCGGGTGGGCCGTGGGGCGAGTGGTCCGCGGACAACTCGACTCCATGTGCCGTGTGCTGTGCCGCGTCACGTCCCATAACGCAGGCTCCCCCCGACTGCTTCGGCTCCGCGACGCGCGGAGGCCGACCAACATGCCACGGTCGAACAGATGTGGTGCCGAGGGGGATCGTGCGGCTCCTGCTACAGTCCGGGGCTCGTGCATCCTCGGACCGGTCGTCCCCCCGCTCGTGAATGCGTCGGTGCGCTCACCGAGCGCTCCCACCAGATGCCTGTGAGTATATCGACCGGGGCCAAGTAAGCCTATCCTCTGGGGTATTGAGGGAGTATGAACCGGCCTCGGAGGAGCCGCCGCTGACCGACCGGCCATCCGTTCTCACCGAGTCTGCGCGAATGTCCATCACGCCGGACCGTTGGCGGAAGTTTGTGAGGGGCGCGTGGATCCAGCCGCTTTCTTCTATACGAGTTGTGTACGTGCTGATGGCTGGCCTGCGCTGACGCGTTTCCACACCCACCTGGAGTACCAGCTGCGGATCCAGGAGGGGTTCGGCGTCAGCGGCGTACTCGGTGCGACGACGGAGCCCGAGTCGGCCCGCGAGGGCGGCGTGACCAGGGCCGGAGTCATGATCGCGCTGTACTCCCCCAGGTACTTCGCCGACCGCGGTGCGGGGCTCGAATGGGCGGTCTTCGACGCCCGGATGAGACACCACGAGGACATCCGGGGCGTCCCGGCGCGTGGCTGTCTCGTCCCGCTGTGCTGGAAGCCGGTGGCCGACGGCCAGGCGCCGGAGGACGTACGCACATCGGTGGAGGGCCCCGGAGCCTTCGACTGGCTGCGGCAGTACGGACTGGAGTCCCTGGCGGCCTCACCGCGTGCGGAGGACAAAGTACGGTACTACGCGCTGCTCGAACAATTGGCCAAAACCATTGCCGAGGCGGGGCGTACGGAGCTGGAACGACTGGACCTGGCCGACGCCCGGGAGTTGGCTCCGGCGTTCGGCAGCGCGAGCGCGGCGCAGGCCGGGCAGTCGGCCGACGCCGGCGGGGAGAGCTGGTCGCGGCGGCGCGAGATCCTGGACACCGAGCCACTGCAGCGCGAGCCGGGCTCGGTCGCCATCAGTTACGTCGGCGCCGACCAGCCCTGGGCCGACTGGATGTCGGAGGTGCTGGGTCAGCGGGGGCACGACGTGCGGTTGCGCCGCTGGCGGGCCAGCCGCGAGAGCCTCCAGGACGCGGTCGCCCAGGCGCGGGCCGCGGCCGAGCGCATGCTCGTCATCTTCTCCCGCAACTACTTCGCCGCCGGGAACACCGACCCCACCGAATGGGCGGACACGTTCGTCGGCTCCCCCGGCCGACCGTCCCAGGCCGTCCTGGTGCAGATCGACGCGGCCCCCCGGCCCCTGCTCGTCCGTGACGCGAACGTCGTCGTACTGGCCGGGGCAGACCCGGCGGAGGCCGAGCACTTGATCGAACAAGTACTGCCCGAGACCCCGCAGCAGTCGGCGGACCGTGGGAGCGGCCGGTGAGTCCGTCACGTCGCCCGCCCCGGCAGCTGCCGCAGATGAACAACCTCCCGCCGCTGCCGGCACCGTTCGTCGGCAGGGACGAGGAGATCGCGGACGCCCACCGGCTCCTCATGGACCACCGCGCCGTGCTCGTGCACGACCCGGAGGACCGTCGGTACGGGTACGGGACATCGCAGCTGGCCATCTCCTACGGCCATCTCTACACGCAGCACTACGAACTGATGTGGGTGTTCGACTGCGGCAGGGACCCGGATCCCGACCGGCTCGCGGACCGCGTCGCGAACGAGACGGAACGGCTGCGCGCGGCGTTCCAGCAGGACCTGGGGCGGCCGCTGGAGGGCCCCACGGCCGCCGACTGGCTCTATATCTTCGACAATGCGGAGGACCCGGACGGCCTCCTTCAGCACTTCCCTGAGGGCAACGCGCGCATCCTGGTGACGTCGCGCAGGACCGGTGCGTGGGAGCCGAACGCCCGGGTGCGCGTGGGCCCGTTGGCCGAGCCTGACGCGGTCCGGCTCCTCATGGAGAACATGGGTCTCGACCAGCGGCAGGCCGCACGGCTCGTGGAGACCTTCGACGGGCATCCGCATCAGATCGTGCGCGCCGGCGAGGCCGTCCTCGCGGGCAGGGTCACCGTGGAGCAGGTCGCCACCGTGACGGAGATAGCCCGCATGGCGCCCCCGCCGCCCGAGCGCCAGACGCCGTCGCCCGCGCTCCCCGCGCAGCACCGGGCCGACGTGCCCGACAGGGCGCGCACGAGTCTGCGGTCCAGCCTGCTGCGTTCGACGGTGTGCCGGGACTCCGGCAGTTACCGGCGCTGGATGGCGGACCTGCGGTCGCGGCCGACCACGACCGTGCTGCCCGAAGCTGCGACCGTGGACCTGTCCATGGCGGAGCGCGTCGACCTGCTGCTCGACACCGTGTTCGAGCAGGAGGATCCCGAATTCGTGCGGGCGCTGGCCGACACGGTGGCGGCGGCGACCGATGCGGCAGGCACCGGCCGTCAGATGGCCGACAGCGTACGAGGGATCGCCGAGGAGTTGGCCAGGCGTTGGCAGGGGGACCGGCAGGCGTCGCCGACGGAGCCTGCCGAGGCGCCTTCCTGCTTCTTCTTCACCAGCTGGCACAACAGGGACGTCGACCTCGACGAGGCGCTCAAGTTCCACAACCTGCTCGAGCGGCGGGTGACCGCCAAGCTCGGGGGGCGGGTGACGAAGTCCGGCTTCTTCGACAAGATGATGCAGCACGGGGCGACGTGGGAGCCCAAGCTGATCGAGGCGATCCGCACCACGCGGCTGATGGTCCCCCTGATCACTGAGGGGTACTTCCAGCGGGAGTGGTGCAGGCGCGAGTGGGCCGTCATGGTGCAGCGCATGGCGAACCTCAACGCCGTCCCTGGCCAGGAGCCCATCGCCATCCTGCCCGTGTTCTGGGTCAGGCCCCTCGGGGACTGGGAGATGCCCGCCGACTTCGGGCCGTACCAGCACTCCGTGCACTCGGGAGGCAGGCCGGAGTACGACGGGGACGTCTACGACCTGGTGGCGGACAACAAGGAGGCCGAGCTCAACAACTACGTGTCCACGCTCGCCCAGTCCATGGTCGCCGAGTACAAGACACACCTGCCCCACCTCGACAGGGATCTGGTGAAGAGGCTCCCGCTGGCATTCCGCGACGTCAACGACGGCGCCGTCTGAGGGACACCCCGCCCCTCGCGCCTATCGTTCGCACCATGAGTGCCGAACAACACGATCCCGACTGCGTCTTCTGCGGGGTCGACGCAGGGACCCGACCGGCCCGTATCGTCGCCGGGACCGCGGAAACCCTGACCTTCCTGCCCCTCAATCCGGTCCACCCCGGGCACGTCCTCGTCATCCCCCGGCGTCATGTCGCGGACATCTGGGAACTGGACGAGGCGACGGCGGCGGCCGTCGGGACGGCGGTGCTCAGGGCCGCCCACGCGGTCCGGGCGGTCCACCGCCCCGAGGGACTGAACGTCATCCAGTCGTCCGGCGCGGTCGCCACCCAGTCCGTGTTCCACCTCCACGTCCACGTCGTGCCGCGCTACACGGGCGACAGGATGCCGCAGCTGTGGCCCGAGGCGGCCGAGCCGGACGCGGATCTCCTCGACGACTCGGTGCGGCGCCTGCGTACGGCGCTGGAGTCACAGCACGAAGAACAGCAATAGCGCTCACAGCACGAAGAGCAGTGCGAACGCCTGGGCCAGGACGAGGCCTCCGTAGAAGCCGGACAGGGTGAAGGAGGCGGCGGCTTTCAGTACGCCCGCCTTCTCCCTGCCCGGTGTCACGTCCATGGCGAACGGTTCGATCGCGTTCGCGGAAGTGGCGCGGCGCACCCGGTCGTAGAGGCGCCTGAACAGCCGCTCCTGGTAAAGGAAGTAGCCGTCCAGGGCCCAGAAGGCGAGCACCGGTACGAACCCCACCACCGCGATCGCGCTCTTGTCGTTCCCGACGGCGTAGGCGAGCAGGGCGCCCGTGACCGTCAGCGACCACCCCTTTATCAGGAAGGAGTTGTTGCCCATCCGGGTCACGATCGTCTGGATCAGCTCCAGATGCCGCATCCGGCCCTCGTCCAGCCCCGCCGACATGTGTCCCCCCGTGACAACTGGCCTTCTGGGGATCTTAGTCAGTGCTTCCGGTCGGGCCAACGGCGTTCGTGCCACTTCACGCCGGTTCCCGCAGGTTCACGCCAGCGGTTCGTGGTTCACCCAGACGACCTTGTACGGGTGCCGCGCCTGCCAGTGCTCGATGACCTCGTGCAAGTCGGGTGTGGCGGACGCCTTCGCCAGCGCATCGGTGTCGGCCACGGCGACCTGCACGACCGCGGTCGCGACGAGCGCCGCAATGGCTTCCTCGCCGGGGAGGGGGATGTGGTGCCGGACGGCGACCGACTGCACCGCGTCGGAGTCGAGCATGACCCGTTCGATGTCTTTCAGGTATTGGTCGAGCTCTCCGGCGGGCAGGGTCTTGTCGAAGGAGACGATCATCGTGTGGTGAATCATGTCGCAATTCTTGAAGGAGACCGCCCTTCGCGTCCAAGACCCGTTCGGCATCCGGCGATAACCTGGAGGCATGGTCGAACTGGAGACACGCGAGCTCGAATACTTCATCGCACTCGCCGACGAGCTGCACTTCGGCCGGGCCGCCGTCCGGCTGTCGATCGCCCAGCCCGCGCTCTCGAAGGCGATCCGGCGGATGGAGACCCGGCTCGGTGTGCCGCTGTTCGTCCGCTCCAGTCGGCACGTCGAGCTCACCCCCGCCGGGGAGGCGTTGCGGGAACACGGGCGGCATGCGCTCAACGCCGTCGGCGCCGCCGTCCGGCACGCGAGGCGCGCCGGAGACACCCACGACCACCTGCGGCTGGTGCTCAAGCCGGGCGGCGACGCCGGGCTGCTGTCCGGGATCCTCGCCGAGTACGCCCGGCGGCCCGACGCCCGGCGGGTGGACATCCTGTTCAGCGGTCCGGCCGACCGCGCCGACTTCCTGCACGACGGCCGGGCCGACGTCGGCCTGCTCTACGCGCCGTTCGACGACCTCGAAGGACTGGCCCACGAGACGCTGCACGCCGAGGACCGCGTGGCGATCGTCCCGTCCGGGCACCGGCTGGCCGGGCACGCCTCCGTGCGCATGGCCGACCTGGCGGGTGAGACGCTGCCCCGTTGGAAAGGGGTGCCCGGGGGCGACGGCTCCGGTCCCGAGGTCGCGGACGTGACCCAGATGCTCCACATGATCACGGCGAGCCGGATGGTCGGGGTGCTGCCCCGCTCGCTGGTCGAACCGGTCCCGGAGGGCCTGGTCTGCGTACCGGTGACCGACGCGCCGCCCAGCCGCCTGGTGCTCGCCTGGAACGAGCAGGAACGGCGGCCGCTGGTCGCTTCGTTCGTGGCTGCGGCGCTGGAGTCGAAGCCCTCGGACTCCTGACGGAAATAATTCCCGGCGCCGTCGACGATCGTCCGGGATGCTGGTCGCCATGGATGAAGTCAAGGTCGTAGTCGCCCATTCCGAGCGCGCGACACTGCGCGTCGGCGACGTGTTTCTGAAGGTGGACGCCGATCAGGCACGCATCGACGTCGAGGTCGAGGCGATGGCCATGGCGCCGGTCCCGACCCCGGAGGTCCTGTGGCGCAAGCCGCCCGTGCTTGCGATCGCCGCGGTGCCAGGGGCGACGCTCGGCCGCCTCGGCGAGCCGTCGACCGCCTCCCCGACAGCCTGGGCCGCGGCGGGCGCCGCCCTCCGGAAGTTGCACGACGCGCCCGCGCCGTCCCGTCCCGGCAGGGCCGGACGGAGCCTCGACGAGTTGGCGGCGGAACTCGACGGCGAGTGCGAGTGGCTCGTGACGAGCGGCGCCCTCCCCGCCGACCTGGTCACCCGCAACCGCCAGGTCGCCGAGGCCGCACTCCGGCCCTGGACCCCGGCGTTCACACACGGCGACCTGCAGATCGCCCACGTCTTCGCCGACGGCGACGAGATCACGGGCATCATCGACTGGTCCGAAGCGGGACAGGGGGACGCCCTGTACGACCTCGCCACCTTCACCCTCGGACACGAGAATCACCTCGGCGACGTCATCGCAGGCTACGGCGCGGACGTCGACCTCGACGTGATCCACGCGTGGTGGTCCCTCCGAAGCCTGCTGGGAGTTCGCTGGCTGGTCGAGCACGGCTTCGACGCATTCGCGCCGGGCTGTGAGGTCGACGTGCTCAAATCCCGGATGTGAGGAGTCGGGGCCCACTGCCGGTGGCGAATGAGTGCCCCGTTCCGACTGGAGCGATAAATTCCAGGCAAAGACGCACCGGCCTCACCATGGAATTGTTCAAACCGTGTTGCATTCGCTCTTCTGTTGATCTGGGGGCGGTGGGAGGATCGGAATCCTTCGCCGTCCTGAAGATCGACCGACGGGAGCGATCATGGCAAGTACGGTTCCCATCACTGCGGATCTTCCGGTGTTTCCGCACCTTGATCTGCATCTCGTGCTTACCGGCAATCTCCCGCTCAAGATTCAGGTGTTCAGCCGCACTTTCACCGAGGCCGCACCCAAGCCGTTCGTGCTGACGGACCGGACCAACGGCAGCGTCTTCCATTTCTTTGCGCCGTATCACCCGACGGGGAGTCGGCTCACGAATCTTCCTTCGGTCAGCAATTCCGGAATCGTGACGGCCACGGAGCCCGGTGTCTATCTCTTCCAGATCACCGTCAGCGGCGGCTTCGGGGTGGTGGTGGGCAGGCTCCAGGTGCACGAGAAGATCGAGGACTGGTGGTTCGGAAACAAATCCATCACGACGACGAAGGACAGCAATTTCGCACATGCACAGCCTTCGCTGTACGCCCGCTTCAGTGAACACCCGGCGGCAGGCACCGACGCGGTCGGCGACATCACGGGCCACGATTACATCGATCTGACGTCGCCGAGTCCGAGCGTCGTGATCGCTCCGCGGGGAAGGCTGCGGGGCACGGCGGAGACGGCGGCTCCGGTGGCCGTCTCCGGCACGCTCAAGGGCACGGCCATCAGCAACACCCTGCCGGTGCGCGTGGTCGACCACGCGAAGCCGCGGACCACGCTCACCCGGGTCAGGGCCACGGACGTGGTGCACCACGAGGACCAGGTCAACATGGTCTTCGTCGCGGAGGGGTTCGAGGCCAAGGACGCCCAGCTGTTCGACAACATCATCCAGCGCACCGTGCGCGACATGTTCGAGAAGCCGCGGCACCAGCCGTACGGGCTGCTGAGCAAGAGCTTCAACGTCTTCACCGCGTTCGAGGCGTCCGAGCAGCAGCTCGTCACCTGCGGCCCCCGCGTCGTGGACAAGGCCGGACAGGCGGGACGCGACTTCATCGGCCGACGTATTCCCGAGTCGGATACGAGCGGATTTCCGGAGAACAGCTACAGCGTCCAGCAACTGGTCGAGCGCGTGGGCCTTCCCCCGCGTGGAGAGAGCCGGAATCCGCAGCAGTTGCGGGATCTCTGGAAGGGCCAGGGCCTGACCGACTTCGTCGAGGGCAAGGCGACCGACCTGGTGATCGCGACCTGGAAGGAGCACCAGGCGGAGGGATTCATCGAGGCGTCGGACACCTTCTACGGACTGTATCTGGGACGCCGCCGGGCCGACCGGGGCAGGTTCAACGGCCAGGGAGAGCCCGCGGTCCAGCCTCCCGCGAGCGATACGCCGAACGCGCCGAACCTGAAGCAATTCATCGACCGTGTCTATGAGTTCTACCGGGTCGACGGTCATCAGACACTGGAACTCGATCCCCGCAGGCACGCTCCCGAGGTGTACGCGAGCAGCAACGCGACGAACCCGGGAAACTTCATTCTCGGATATCTGGACGGGCTCCGTCTTTCCGAGCCGCCGAACCTTCCCATCGGGAAGAACTGGATTCCCGACGACACCAAATTCCGCAAGAGCCGTGGGATGGTGGCGATCATCGCGTACGACCCGCTCCTGGGCGGCACGGCCTTCAACCAGGGCACTCTGACGGCCTCAACGGTGGGGCGGCAGGGGAAAGTCGAGCTTTCCGCCGTGCCGGGGGCCAGGCCGGTGCGGACAAGGACCCCGCCGCCCGTCCTGCCGAATCATCCCCTGGGCGTCACCGACATCGACCACCTCGTCAACAAGGTGGCCCATGAGTTCGCCCACTCCTTCAATCTGGGGGACGAGTACGAGGACTTCGGGGGCGACCGGCAGGGGGACAACGACCCCACCCACGACCTGCTGTTCGACAATCTGGCGAAGCTCAGTTTCCTGCACCAGGGAGCGCCCCCGCAGGACCGCAAGCTCAACCCCGACAAGATCAAATGGTTCGGCGTGCCGCGGATGCGCGTGTCCGGGAAACTCCTGGTGCCCTCGGTGCCGCTGGTGTCCGACATCTTCGAAGTCACGGTCGGCACCGCCGACATCGCGAAATGGGTCCAGGCGTGGAAGGACAACGCCAAGGTGACCGTGCGCGACTTCTCGACGGGTGCCGACAACCGGCAGCTTCCGCTGAAGACGACACCCAGTGATGTGCTGACCAACCTGACCATCGCCACCAGGCCCGACGAGAAGCTCGGCACCCTCTTCCTGCAGACCGCGGGAGCCGTCCCGCAGCTCCCGGTCTTCAAGAAGGGCTCGGTGGTCTTCGTCCAGCGGACCGACCTCTCGGGGCTTCCGGTCTTCGTGGTGGACAAGGCAGTACGGGACTTCGTCGCCGACCCCTCCCCCGCGAACCAGCGCAGCCACGGCCCGCTGAACAGGAACCGGGACACCACGAAGCCGTTCGGGAAGCGGGAAGAGGAGACGGACCTGCCCATCGGCGTACCGGGCTTCGTGCCACCGAAGTTCGCGTACCAGATGGTGGGGATCTTTGAAGGCGGCAACCACTTCGCAGGCGGCTTCTACCGGGCGTCGGGCGAGTGCAAGATGCGCGGCCAGGACAAGGGCACGACCAACGACGCGGACCTCCGGGGCATGTTCTGCTTCCTCTGCAAGTGGCTGATCGTCAACCTCATCGATCCCGCCCAGCACGCCCCGCTCGACGCTCACCAGTACCCGAGGGCGTGACATGGCTGAACAGGGCACCTTCGACAAGCTCGTCGCCGAGGTCGGGCAGGCACTGCTGCCCCTGCGCGAGGCGGTCGCCTCCCCCGAGGCCTTCGTGGGCCTCCTCAACGAACTCGGCTGGACGGCAGCCGAACCCCCGGCCCCGCTGCGCGCGCTCGGCACCAGCGTGGACACGCTCTTCGACAGCCTGCGCCGACTCCTCGGCGACGGCGGGCTCAACCAGGGCGCGCCCGGACTCCGCGCTTCGGCACCCGCCAAGCCGGAGAGCGCCGCCGATGTCTCCGCCGACGACGCGGCCCGCGTACTCGCCGCCGTCCAGCGCCTGGTGACCGCCATCCGTGCCATCGCCGACGCCCCCGACTCGGCCATACCCGCGCACCTGCGGGCCGACGGGTTCCGCGAGAAGTTCCCGCGGCAGCTCCTCGACCATCTGGTCATCACCTACCTCCAGCGCTTCCACCCCTCCGTGGGCTTCGGGCTGCGCGCGTTCGGGGTCATCAAAGCGGCCTACGTGCCGCCCACGGGCAGCCGTCCTTCCCACACCCGCATGACGCTCGATGTGACCGACGTACCCAAGGTGCTCGACGATCCGTCGCTCGTGCTGAAGAACGCGTACGGCTGGGGCGGACCCGACCTGGACTTCGACGAGCTGGCCTCCCAGCTCGACAACCTCTTCCTGGCCATGGGCTTCGACGTGCGCATCGCGGCGCTGTCCGACGGTGCGGAGACCGCGGTGCAGGGGCCGCGCCAGGACCCGCTGGGCCCCACGGCGACCGCGCTCACCTTCGCCGCCTTCGACCAGTCCGTAGGGGGCGACGAGGGCGAGGGGCGGGCGCGCGGCGCGGTCCGGCTCGTACGGGTGCCGCCGGCTGTGCCCGGCGGGGCGCCGGGGCTCGCTCTGCTCCCCTCGCTGACCGGCTCGCTCGGGCTCCGCTTCGAGCTGCCGTGCGGCATCGCCGTCACGGTCCGCAGTGGGCTCGACCTCCAGGGCGGAGTGGCGCTCATCGCCAGGCCCGGCGAGGGCGTGGACGTGCTCACCGGCTTCGAGTCGGGTGGCGCTCCCGTGCACGCGAAGGGCGCGATCGAGGTCACGGCCGAGAGCATGGCCGCCGACGGGCAGCCCGTGCTGCTCCTGGGCACGCCGGACGGCACGCGGCTCCAGTTCCGCGCGCTCTCCGGCACGGGCGGCGTCCGGATCGACGCCGGTCAGGGCGACCCGGTGGACGTCTTCGCCGAATTCGACCTGCAAGGTCTTGAGTTCGTGTTCAAGGCGGGTCAGGACGCGGACGGGTTCCTCGCCGCCGTCCTGCCCGCCGACGGGTTCCGCATCGGCGGCGACCTGACCCTCGGCGTCTCGCACCGCGACGGCGTGTACTTCCGCGGCACCTCGAATCTGGAGCTCCAGATCCCGGTGGGGCAACGGATCGGTCCTGTCGAGGTCCAGAGCCTGAGCATCTCCGTGTCGCCCTCGGGCGGTGCCGTGCCGGTCAGTCTCGGCGCGACGTTCAAGGCACAACTCGGCCCCGTCACCGCCGTGGTGGACAAGGTCGGCCTCATCGCCCTGTTCGAGGGGCGCCCGGGGCAGGACGGGAACCTCGGCCCGCTCGACGTCTCGCTCGGCTTCAAACCGCCCGGCGGCGCGGGCCTCTCGATCGACGCGGGCGTGGTGCGCGGTGGCGGCTTCCTCGCCTTCGACTCCGCGCGCGGCGAGTACGCGGGCGCGATGGAGCTGGAGTTCGCCGACTTCCTGGCGCTGAAGGCGATCGGCCTGGTCAGCACCAGGATGCCGGACGGCTCGAAGGGGTTCTCGCTCCTCGTCGTGCTCACCGCCGACTTCGGCGAGGGCATCCAGCTCGGCTACGGCTTCACCCTGCTCGCGGTCGGCGGCCTGATCGGACTGAACCGGGGCATGAACCTCCAGGCGCTCGCGGAAGGCATACGGACGGGCTCGATCGAGTCCGTGATGTTCCCGCACGACGTGATCGCCAACGCGCCCCGCATCCTGTCGGACCTCAACGCGTTCTTCCCGCCCGAGCAGGGCACGTTCCTCATCGGCCCCATGGCCAAGATCGGCTGGGCCACCCCGACGCTGGTGAGCATCTCCCTCGGGCTGATCATCGAGATCCCCGGCAACATCGCCGTCCTCGGCACCCTGCGCGCCACCCTGCCGAACCTGAAGCTGCCCCTCCTCGACCTCCGCGTCGACTTCTTCGGGGCCCTCGAACCGGGCAAGAACCGGCTGTGGTTCGAGGCGCGGCTCGTGGACTCACACGTACTGACCATGCCTCTCGACGGCGGCATGGGCATCCTGGTGGCGTGGGGCGACAACCCCGACCTGGTGCTCACGGTCGGCGGCTTCCACCCCTCGTACAAGGCACCACCACTGCCCTTCGCCGTACCCGAGCGGGTGTCCGTCGACATCCTGCACCGTGACAAGCAACTGATCAGGATCTCGGGCTACTTCGCCATCACCAGCAACACCGTCCAGTTCGGCTCGAAGGCGGAACTCCGCCTCGGCTTCGGCAGCTTCGGCATCGAGGGACACCTCAGCTTCGACGCGCTGTTCCAGTTCAACCCGTTCCGGTTCGACATCGCCATCAGCGCCTCGGTCTCGCTCAAGGCCTTCGGGGTCGGCGTGTTCAGCATCGACCTGCGGTTCCGGCTCGAAGGGCCCGCACCCTGGCGGGCGCACGGAAGGGGATCCATCGGGTTCCTGTTCTTCTCCATCTCCGCCAACTTCGACATCACCTGGGGCGAGAGCCTCACCACCACCCTCCCGCCCGTCCTGGTCCTGCCGCTTCTCGCCGACGAGCTGCGCAAGACCGAGGGCTGGCAGACCCGCCTGCCCACCGGCAGCGGCAAGCCCCTGGTCAGCCTCCGCCAACTCCCCCCGTCCGACGACCTCGTGCTGCATCCGCTGGGCACGCTGTCCGTCCAGCAACGGGCGCTGCCGCTCAACGTCCGCCTCGACAAGGTCGGTACGCGGCGCACGGCCGACGGCAGGCGGTTCACCGTCGCGCCCGCGCCCGGCAGCGGGCTCGTACGCGTCTCGGACACCGGCGACAAGTTCGCCATGGCCCAGTACCAGGACATGAGCGACGCGGCGAAGCTGTCGAGTCCCGCGTACGAGACCCAGGACACCGGTCTCGAACTCACCGCCGCCGCGGGCACGTTGGCGTCCGCACGCGTCGTGCGCCGCAGCGCCCGCTACGAGCTGCACATCCTCGACAGCGCGCCCGCCGAGAGCGGGGTACGGGTGGCGGACCGCGCCGAGAGCCAGAGCGCCCAGCCGCCCGCGCGGCTGTCCGCCGGGCGCACCAAACGGTTCCACAGCGTCAGCCCCGCCGTCTTCGACGGGCTGCTCCAGGGCAGCAGTACGAGCAGGTCGCCGCTGTCCCGGCGGGAGGCGCTGCTGCGCCAGCCGTTCGCGACGGCCGACACCGTGCGCGTCGCCGACCAGCGGTTCGTCGTCGCGTACGTACGCAGCAACGTGCCCGCGCTGCCGCCGCGCACGCTCGGCCGCGGGCCCGCGGGCGCCCCGGTGGACTTCCGGAACCAGGCCACGGCGGCCGACGCGCTCGCCGACTTCGTCGCCGCCGACCCGACGCTTGACGGGCTGCTGCACGTCATCCCCGCCTCCGAGGCGGCGGTCGCGCCCTTCGTCCCCGGCACCTGGGCGGACACGGGGACGCTGCCCACCCCGGTGGCGCAGGTGGACTCGGTGCTCCTCGCCACGGGCAAGGCGCTGATAGCCGGAGGAACCGGCGCCACGGGTACGGCAGTTGCCGCGACGGCGCTCTTCGACCCCACGGCCGGTGCGTGGACCGCGTCGGTCGCGATGGCGGCGGCCCGCCGTCTGCACACCACCACGCGGCTCTCCGACGGCAGGGTCCTCGCCGCCGGAGGGCGGGGCGCGGACGGCACTCCCCTGGCCTCCACCGAGGTGTTCGACGCGCCCGCCGTGACGTGGACGGCGTCGGGGCCGATGGGCACGGCCAGGTTCGCGCACTCCGCGACACCGCTGCCCGGCGGCCGGGTGCTTGCGGCCGGTGGCAGTGGAGCCCGGGGCGGGCAGGGCTTCGGCGCGCTCCGCTCCGCCGAGCTGTTCGACCCCTCGACCCGCGCCTGGACCGCCACGGCGCCGATGAACGACGCCCGTACCAGCCATCAGGCCGTTCTCCTGCGCGACGGCCGGGTCCTGGTCGTGGGTGGCGCGCTGCCCTCGGGCGGCCCTGGCGACGCGGCGCTCGCGTACTGCGAGCTGTACGACCCGGCCAGTGGCGCCTGGAGCCCCACCGGAAGCCTGCACACGGCCCGCAAAGGCCACCAGGCGACGCTGCTGCCCGACGGCCGAGTCCTTGTCACGGGCGGCGAGGCGGTCACCGCGGCGGACGGCACGTTCAGTCCGCGCGCCCTGGCCTCCGCCGAGCTGTACGACCCGCTCTCCGGCACCTGGACTCCCGCGGCCCCGATGCCCGGCGGCCGCGCCCGGCACCGTGCGCTGCTCACCCGCGCGGGGGACGTCCTGGTCATCGGCGGCACCACGGGCCCCGGCTTCACCGCGGGCTTCCGGAGCGTGCTCGCGTACGACCCGGCAGCGGGCACCTGGACCAGGATCGCGGGCCTCTCCCAGGGCCGCTGGTCCATCGCGGTGGCCGAACTCGCCGACGACCGCGTGCTGGTGACCGGCGGCATCGCGGCGGCAGGCGCCGCGGCGGCAGGACCCGGGCCGCTCCAGCTCGCCGCCACCGGGGAGGCGCTGATCCCATGACCTCCCGGATCAGGCCCGGGGAGCGCCCCGACCCCGCAGACACCACCACCCGTACGACGGACGGCGTACCCGAGGAGCTTCGATGACCACCATCTCCACCCGGGCCACCGGGTCCTGGACGTCCGCGCCGGGCCTGCCCGAGGCCGTCACCTGGTACGGGCAGCACGACAACGCCGTCCCCATCTCCACCGCAGGCGCCCTGCTGGTCGCCGGAGGTGCCGACAGCACCGGTGCAGCCGTCAGCCAGAGCGCCGTCCGCGACGCCACCGCCGGGACGTGGGTCCTGGCCGGAGCCCTGAACACCCCCCGGCGGCTGCACACCCTGACCCTCCTCGCCAACGGGAAGGTCCTCGCCACCGGCGGCACAAGCGGCGCCTCGCGGGGCGCGCCCGCACTCGCGACGACCGAGCTGTACGACCCGGCGACGCACGCCTGGACCCCCAGCGGCAGCATGGCGGGGCCCCGCGCGGGCCACAGCGCGGTCCTGCTCGCCGACGGCAAGGTACTCGTCGCCGGAGGCACCACCGTCCGGTCGGCACAGACCACCAAGGCGCTGCACACGGCCGAGTTGTACGACCCGGCGGCGGGCACCTGGTCGGCGGCGGGCGACATGACGGAGGCCCGTACGGGACACACCGCCGTGCCCCTCGCGGGCGGTGCCGTGCTGGTCTGTGGCGGAACCGCACCGGTCGGCGGCGCCGACGACCCGTCCCTCGCCTTCTGCGAGCTGTACGACTCCGGCACGAAGAAGTGGGCACCGACCGGCAGCCTGCGCGCGCCCCGCAGCCACCACCAGGCCACGAAGCTCTCCGACACCAAGGTCCTGGTCACCGGCGGCACCGCGCTCGGAGCACCGGGCGGCGGCCCGTTCGACCCGTTCAGCCAGCGCACGGCCGAGCTGTACGACCTCACCTCCGGGACGTGGAGCCCGGCGAAGGACATGCCGTCGGGGCGGGCCCTGCACCGCGCGCTCCCGTTCGGTCAGCACGGGGTCCTCGTCATCGGGGGCGCCGCCGACGACAAGGACGAGACCGGCTACCGCAGCGCGGTCCTCTACGACGCCGACGCGGACGCCTGGACCCCGGCCGCGGGCCTTGCCGAGGGCCGGTGGGCCTTCGCCGCCGCTGCGCTGCCCGGCGGGAAGGTCCTCGTCACGGGCGGCACGGCCCGCACCGGGACGGCCGCCGCCGACCCCGGCCTGCCCGAACTGACGGCGAGCACGGAGATCTTCACCGCGGGTGGTTCCTCGTGACGGCGAACGCGTACTCGTTCCTGCCCTGGCTGCGTGCCGGGATCGCCACCCGCATCACGGGTGACCCCGGCACCTCGGCGCGCGCCGCCGTCCCGGTCCGGCTCCGCGTCTCCGGCGAGCCCCTCAAGGGCGGGCCGCTGGTGCAGGAGATCGAGCGGAACGTGCAGCTCTACGGCCCCGGGGACGTCACCGGCATCGACCCGCGTGCCATCTCCCGTACGGAACCGCGGCCCGCCACCACCAACTACGAGCCGAACTACCTCGCCCACATCGAGTTCTGCGACGAGGACTTCCCCTGGCGCTACAGCCCGGCCCCGCCCGACGACGCCACCAAGCGGCTCGCCCCCTGGCTCGCCCTCGTCGTGCTCACCGCCGGGACCGGTGCGGCGAACGGTGCGGCCCCGGAGTTCACCGAGAGCCCGCAGGGCAGCGGGCCCCTGCCCGTGATCGCCGTACGGGACACCGCCGCGACCCTGCCCCGGCCCGAACAGCTCGGCGCCTGGGCGCACGTGCACGTCAACGGCTCGCTGACGGGTCCGGTCGCCTCCGACAGCACGGCGCCCGCCCTTGCCGCGCTCGCCGAGGTGCTCCGCGCCAACGCGGACAACGCCTGCTCGCGGCTGATGTGTCCACGCAGGCTGCGCCCGGACACGGCGTACGAGGCCTTCCTCGTACCGGCGTTTGAGACCGGCCGTCTTGCCGGGCTCGGCCTCGATCCCACGGGCTCGCCCGGCGCCCTGTACCTGGCGTGGGGCCCGCCCTACGCGGGCCGACCGGCCTCGGGGCACCTGCCGTACTACCACCGCTGGCAGTTCACCACGGGCAGCGCCGGCGACTTCGAGGCCCTCGTACGCCTGCTGCGTCCCCAGCGGCCCGACCCGCGCGTGGGGCGCAGGGACATCGACGTACACCGCTCGCCCGGCCTCGGCCTGCCCGGGATCCTGACACCGGCCGCACTCGGCGGCGTCCTGCCGATGGGCGGCGCCCTCAAGGTGCCGCAGCCGCCGGGCGCGCCGCCCGACGACGCGGAGAACTGGGACAACTTCCACGACCGGCCACCCCCCGCGGCCCCGTACCCGCACCCCTTCCAGAGCGCCCTGGCCGCGCTGATCAACCTGGCGGACGAATACCAGCGCCACGCACCGGCCGCGGCGCACGCCACGCTCGAAGCGCCGCCGATCGCCGCCCTGCCACGCGCAGCGGCGTCCGATCCCCTCCTCACGCCCTCGCTGTACGGCAGGTGGCACGCGCTCACGCCGAGGCTGCTGACCCGTCAGGACGGCACGCCCGTCCCCTCGCCGGAGAACCGCAACTGGGTCCACAGGCTCAACCTCGACCCGCGCTTCCGTGTCGCCGCACAGCTGGGCACGCAGGCCGTCCGGGCACGCCAGGAAGAGCTGATGGCCGCGGCCTGGGCGCAGGTCGGCGACGTGCTGGCCGCCAACGCGCGGATCCGCGCCGCGCAACTGGCCCGCGAGGTCGGACACGTACTCCAGACCAAGCATCTGGACCCGGTGGGCGGCGCCTCCGTGGCGCAGTTGGCCGCCGCGCCGTCGGGGCGCTCGCTCCGGCTGACGGCGCCCGCGCACTCGCGGGTGACGGCCGCCGTGGCCGGGGCCCCCGCCGAGGCGGTCGCCGCGCTCAACGGGCAGGCGGAGAAGGTCGCGATCGGCTTCCGGGTGGCCGCGAGCCAGGTGGCGGGTGCGCCGCTCTCCCCGGCGATGCGGCGGATCACCCGGCCCGGATCGCGGCTGATGCGGACGCTGCCCTTCACCGCGGAGCGGCCGCCGGACGCGCTCGTGCCGCGTATGGACGACCCCTCGGCGGCGGTGACGGCCGCGCCCGCCAAGGCCACCCCGACCGGGATCGTCACGGCAGAACGGCTCACCGAGGAGCTGCACCCCGGAGCTCCCGCCACGGATCCGGTCGACGGCCTGCCGCACAGCCCCGACTTCCGGCTGCGGGATCTGGGCGACCCGGTGGTGCCCGGGCAGGGCACCACCGACAGCCCCGAGGCGGCCCGCTTCAAGGGTGCGCTGCGCGAGCTGTACCAGGGCTTGAACCTCGCCACGTCCGTCGGAAGGACCCCGCCACGCTTGCGGCTCGAAGTCGCCCTCGCCACCGGGTCGGTGCTGACCGCGCTGCGCGCCGACACGACGGTGCCCAGGACGCTCCTTGGATCGGTCGGACTGCCCGAGCGGCTGCGCCCGTTCGCCGACGACTTCATCGAGGCGATGGCGTATCCGGTCTTCGACCTGCCCACCTACCAGGCGATCATCGACCAGTCGGTGGACGCGTTCGTCCCGAACCTCGGCCTCCTTCCGCAGAACTCGATCACCCTGCTCGCCAACAACCGCGAGTTCATCGAGTCCTACCTCGCAGGACTCAACCACGAGATGGCCCGCGAGCTGCTCTGGCGGGAGTACCCCACCGACCAGCGGGGCAGCCCCTTCCGGCAGTTCTGGGACCCCAGGACCGCGCAGCTCAGGCCGGGAGAGAGCGCCGAACGCCGACGCGAGCGGTGCTACGACATCCCGCCGCTGCACACCTGGCCGACCACCGCACGGCTCGGCCAGAACGCCAACCACCCTGTCGGCGCGGGCCCTCAGAAGGAGGACCTGGTCCTGGTCGTGCGGGGCGAGCTGCTCAAGCGGTATCCGACGGCCGCCGTCTACGCACAGCGGGCCGAGTGGCCGACCGGTGCCGACGGGCTGCCCGACCGCACCCAGGAACGGGTCCCCGTCACCCTCCCCGACGAGGACAGGCCACCCCACTCGCTGGTGCGGCTGCCGCTGTACGAGGCGAAGATCGACCCCGACATCACGCTCCTGGGGTTCGACCTCGACGCGGACGAGGCGCGCGGTGATCCGCCCGCCGACGCGGGCTGGTTCTTCATCCTCAAGGAGCGCCCCGGAGACCCGAGGTTCGGGGTCGACGACGCGGCGCCCACCCCGGTGGAGGTCTGGAACGACCTGTCGTGGACCGACGTGGACCCGCACGCACGCGGGTTCCTCGAACTCGATCCCCAAGTCACCGTTCCGCTGGTCGGCTTCGACGGCTCCGAGGACGACCAGGAGAAGCGGGAACAGCGCGCCGAGGACGAGAACCTGCCGCTCTGGCACGCGGGGCTCAGCTCCGCCGACCTCGCCTACATCCTCTTCCAGGTTCCGGTCCTGGTGGCCGTCCACGCACAGGAAATGCTGCCGCGATGACGCACTCGACAACGCCCCAGGCCACGTCGGCCCCGAAGACCACGACGCAGCTCAGCGACGACTTTCCCGTCCTCCTCGCTCCCGTACGGATCGAGACCCGCTTCACCCCGACCGAGCTCCTGATCCGGGTGTTCCCCGACGAATGGGCCGTCGACAAATTCGAACCCCGGCCCACTCCGGCCGAGATCGCCGCCCTCGACGCCTACTGGACGGCGCGCTGGGCCGCGGCGCGGGACCCCGCGGCGCTCCGTGCCGCCCGGCAGGAACTGGCCGGCCGGATCGCCCCGGGACGCGCCGCGTGGCTCCTTGGCCAGCGGGTTCCCGCCAACCCGGCCGACGAGCCGGTCGCCGTCCCCGCGGGCACGACGGTGCTCGTGGTCGTCGGCCCCAAGCCGGTGGCCGCCGCGGACCGCCTGCCGACGGTGACGTACTGGACCGCCGTCTGGCGCGCGCACGGTGACCGTCGCCTGCTCCGGCAGGCCGACGCCGCGCTGCGGACCGCGACCGGCACCACCCGGGCGGCCGCCATCCGGGCCCTGCGCCCCGCCGGTGTCGAAGGAGCACCCGTCGCCACCGGCGACGCCGTACAAGTCGCCTTCCTGGTGCTTCCGCCGCCCGCGGCCGGGTCCACGGACCCCGACTCCTGGACCCGTGCCGCGCGCGCCCGTCTGCTGCCCGAACGCTTCCAGGCACTGGGCTACGTCGGTGGAGCTCAGGTGCTGTCCGCGACCGGTGCGGCCGTGCCCGAGACGCTGCCCGTGAGCCCCGACCCCGCCGCGACCGACCAGGTCTCCGTGGACCCGGTCACCGGGGCCCTGCACGTCCCCGACGAACTGCGCTGGCTCACCGACTTCGACCGCGCCGTCGCCGTCGGGATGGGACTGCGCGTCCCGCTGGACGACCGGACGCGCGGTGGCCTCGACCAGCTGCTCGTCCTCGGCCTGCGCGCACAGCCCGACCCGGTCAAGTCCGCACAGCAGCTCTCCGGCCTGATCACTCAGCAGCTGCGTGGCCCCGACGGCTATGCGCTGCTGCCGCAGGGCACCCCGACCAACAACACCGAACGGCTGCCCGCGGGACAGAGCGACGCCGACGAGGCGGAGTCGGCCCTGCGCCCCGGGGCGGCGCAGGGCGCACAGGCCGCCGACTGGACCACCGGGACCGACGGGCGGCGCTTCGCCGACCTGCTCGGCCTGCCGCCCGCCGTCATCGAGGGAATGCCGCACGCGGACGGCACCGACCAGCGCGAGGCACGAGCCGCCAACACCGCGCTGTGGCCGGTGACGTGGGGTTCCTTCCTGCCGACCGCCATGCACCCGGTCCTCGACGCCGAGACCGTCCGCAAGACCAGGGACTTCTTCCTGCGCTACGTCTCCGGGCGTGGCCCCGTCCCGGCCGTCCGGGTCGGCAGTCAGCCCTACGGCATCCTGCCCACCACCGCGTTCTCCCGCCTCACCTGGCCCGCATCGGCCGTCCATCTGCGCGGCCTGAACCAGCTGTTGAGCGCGGCGGCGCAGGACTGGCGGGCAGCGTCCGACAAGGTCGCCCGTCTCGGCAGGACCCCTCCATCCGGTGGGGACGCCCAGGACCCGCACCAGCTCCTCCTGGACATCCTCGCCCTGCACCCCACCTCGGCCGAGTACCACCAGCGGTACGCGCAGAGCGTCGAGGACATCTTCAACCGCGAGAACCTCGGCGGCCGGGGCTCCGCCGTACTGCCCGCCCTGGACCGGCTGAACATGCCGGGACCGCTGCGCGCGCTCCTTGCCAGGCTCGGGCACCGGAACGGCAGCCCGGACCACGACCCCGACCTGCTGCGCAAACTGTTCACCGACTTCCAACAGCCGCTCCTCGCGCCGCTGGTCGACGACCGGCCCCTGTCGGAGACGGACCCCGTGCACGCCAGCACCCCCGACGGCCGCAACTACCTGCGCTGGCTCGCCCAGGAAGCGGCCCACGGCCTGGACACGGTCCGACTCGAACTCGGCTTCACCGACGACACCCCGCCCTCCGCACTGCTGTACCTGCTGCTGCGGCACGCGGTGCTCGTCGGCTGGGCCGACGCCGCCCGCAACCTCGCCGTCGCCGCCGGGGTGGCCACTCCCGACGAGCTCACGGCCGACCCGCCGTTCGTGCACGTACGCATACCGGATCCCGGCCAGGCCCTGCCCAGCGAAAGCCGCTTCCGCAGGCTGTACTCGCCGGAGCGCGCCGTGACGGGCAGCCCCGACCAGCTCCTGGCCGACTTCATCCCGGGCACGATCGGCAGCACCCCCGCCACCGCCGAACTCGCCGAACAGATCACGGCACTCGGCATCCTCGCCGACCTGCCCACGGCCCGCCTCGAGCGGCTGCTCGCCGAACACCTCGACCTGGCCACCTACCGGCTCGACGCCTGGCGCATCGGTCTGGCCACCGCACGCCTGGAAGAGCTGCGGTTCGGCGCGAACGGCGGCGGGGCGCCCCGTCCGGGCCTGCACCTCGGCGCGTACGGCTGGCTGGAGGACGTCCGGCCCCGGGCGGCGCAGCTCACCCCGGTCGAGCTGACCGGCAAGCTCGCGGAGATCTTCAGCGGCGGCACGCCGCTCCTGCACGACCCGGACAACGCGGGCTTCGTCCACGCCCCCTCGCCGGGCCACGCCAGGACCGCCGCCGTCCTGCGCGCCGGATACACGGCCAACGCGGCCCCCGAAAGCCCCAGCACCTTCGCCGTGGACCTCAGCTCGCAGCGGGTACGGATCGCGCTGAGCCTCCTCGACGGGCTGCGGCAGGGCCAGCCGCTGGGCGCACTGCTCGGCTACCGCCTCGAGCGCGGCCTCCACGACCGGCACGAAGAGGCGGAGGTCGACCGCTTCATCACGGCGCTGCGCGAACGGTTCCCGCTGCGCGCGGGGAAGATCGCACAGACGGCCACCGACCCCTCCGAGGCCGTCCCCATCGAGCAGGTCGAGGCACGTAACGTCGTCGACGGCCTCGCCCTGGTCCGGCACGTGACCCGCACCGGAGTGCCGGACACCTACCCGTTCGGCCTCGGTGACGTGCTGCCGCCCGCCACTCCTGGTCAGGCCGCGGCCATCACCGCCGAGGTCCATGCGCTCCTCGACGTGCACGATGCCCTCGCCGACCTCGCCGTGGCCGAGAGCGCCCACCAGGCGCTGGCCGGGAACACCGAGCGCGCCTCCGCGACTCTCGACGCCTATGCCAAGGCAGGCTTCCCGCCTCAGCCCTCCGTGGTCGAGACGCCGCGCAGCGGCACCACCCTCACCCACCGCTTCGGGCTGCGGCTGCGGCCCGGGCTGCGCCCGGACAGCCACGCCACGCCCAGGGCACAGGCCGAACCCGCCGTCGACGACTGGCTGGAGGGGCTGCTTCCCGACGCCGACGACGTGGTCGCGCGCGTCACCTGGACCGACCCGGTGAACGGGCAGGCCCGAAGCCGCGTCGTCGCCCTCGACGACCTCGGACTCGATCCGATCGACCTGCTGTGGACGGTCCGTTCGGCGGGCGCCGAGGCGATGACCGACCTGGAGGACCGGATCATCGGCACCGTGGTCGACAAGGACCATCCGCGCCCCGACGCCGCCCTCACCATCGGCCACACCGTCCGCGTCCCCGGCAAGGTCACCTTCTTCGAACTCTCCCCGCTCATCGGCGCGTTGCGCACCCTGCTGACCACCTCACGCCCCCTGCGGACCAGTGACCTCGTGCCCGCCGCGGGCACCGCGACCGTGGACCGCGCCGCCGACGACGCGGTGTCCCTGTCCCGCGCACGGCCCGCCGCCGTCCGTGACTCCCTCGCCGAACTCGACGACGAGGCGGCCGACTTCGTCCACGACCTCTCCCCCCTCTACCCGGACCCGCCGGCGCAGCCGTCACGGGCCGCGGTGCTCGCCGCCATCGACGGGTTCCTCACCCGTTACGCCGACCTCGCCACCACGGCGAGCGGGTTCGGGATGGTACGCAGCGGCTGGGGCGAGCTCGTCCAGTGGCGCGGCAGCGCGTACGCCGACGTGCTCGCCGCCGTCGCCGCCACCGCGGCACGCATGACGAGGGCGCTGGCCGACGCCGACGCACTGCTCGCCCAGTACGACACGCTGCCGTCCAACACCCCCGTCAGCGAACGCTTCCGTGTGCTCCAGCAAGCCGAACGGCTCCTCACCACCACACCGACCGCCACCCTCCCCAACAGCCCCGGGCAACTGCGCAGCATCGTCGGCAACCGCCGCACCAGCTTCCGCAACCGCCTCCAGGCACTGAACCAGCAGGCGCGGACGACGCGGAGCACGCTCAGCGCGCTGCTCGACGATGTCAGCGACCTGCTGCCACTCACCGGCTTCGACCCCGCCGGGCTCGACCTGACGCCCGTCGAGGACCGGGTCGTCGCCTTCGGCAGGCAACTCCTCGATCGGGCACACGCGTTGCGCGCCGACATCGCCGTCCGGCTCGCCTCGGCCGATGCCGCGCTCGCCGAGTACGACCAGGCGATCACCGGGCCCGACCGGGTCGCGGCGGCCACCGAGGCGCTCCGGGCGATGCTCGGCCCCGAAGTCCTCGCCGTGCCCGAGTTCGCGCCGCCCGACACGCTCACCGCCGAGTGGACCAAGGCGCGCAGGGACAGCGACAAGCTCGTGGAGCACCTGACCCGGGCGCCCGTGAAGCGGGACTTCCCGCTGGACGACTGGATCCACGGGCTCGCCCGGGTCCGCGAGATGCCGCGGCTGTGGGAGCGTGCCGTGCTGCTCAGCTCCGCGCTGCGCGACGACGAGGACGAGCCCGGGCTGACCCCCGTCCAGCTCCCGTTCCGCCAGAACGACCACTGGCTCGGCATGGAGTTCGCCCCCGACGCCGCGATCACCGAGGACAGGCTGCTGTTCACGGCGCACTACGCCCGCGGCGCGGACGAGGACGAGCCGCACTGCGGACTCCTGCTCGACGAGTGGACCGAAGTGATTCCCGCCGACCTCGAGACCACCGCGATCACCGCCGACGTGGACCGTCCCGACTCCGAACCGCCCCAGGCGATGCTGCTCGTCGTACCGCCCGTACGGACCGGCACCTGGGACACCTCCGACCTGGTGGCGGCGGTCCACGAGACCTTCGACATGGCAAGGTCCCGCGCCGTGGAGCCCGTACATCTGGAGGACAGCGCGTACGGGCACCTGCTGCCCGCCACGCTCATGTCGGCGACCACGCAGCCGATCACCATCAGCACCGATCTCTCGATCGCCAACGTGCGCTGGAAGGCCGACCATGACTGAGCCACGCATCGCGGATCTGGCCGGAGCGCTCCGGGACCGCGCGCACCCCGCCGTCGGCGTCTGGAACCGGCTCGAAGGCAGGCCGCGCACCACTGACTTCGACCGCGCGCTGCGGGCGGAGGTCCGGGACGCGCTGTGGCTGCTGACCCGGCAGTGGCAGCTCGGCGAGTTCCAGGGCGCCGACGCGGGCTCGCCCGTGACCGCGCGGTACGCCGTGACGACCAGCGCGCCGGGCCGGTTCCGTCCGGAGGGCGGGCCGTCCGAGCCGCTGCCCGCCGACCGGCCCCTCGAGACGGTCGCCGAACGCCGTCCGCTGCCCTTCGTGTCCGGCGCCGAGCGGACCTCCTTCGATCTGCGTCTCGCGCTGGGCCGCCGCTGGCGCAAGCTGGTGTCCGACCCGCCGGTCTTCCGCGCGCACGACGTGCCGGAGCAGTTCGCCGCGCGCTATCCGGTGGCGCTGCCCGATCCCGCCGACGAGGCCGACAGCGCGCTGGTCGCGCACCCGGAGGTCTGGGCGACGATGCAGGCGCTCGCCGGGCGCCGCATGGACGGCTACCTGCTCTACCAGCACCTCAAGGCGGGCGGACGCGCCTCGGACGGCATCGATCTGCCCGGCCCGCACCGCGCGGCCCTCGATGCGCTCGCGCCCAGGCTGACGTCCTGGTTCGACCAGTTGATCGACCAGCCGACCGGGGCGACCATGGAGCGGCCCGACGGCGACGCCACCTGGAACGCCAGGCGCCTCGAACACTCCTTCGCCGTCTCCGCGCCCGCCCCCGGCGGCGGCGAGCAGGTCCTCACGGCCGCCGAGTACCCGGGCGGTGAGCTCGACTGGTACGCCTTCTCCACCGATCCCGGCGGCTCGCTCGGCGGTACGGGCCCGACGCCCGTACCGGCGGGACGCACCGTGTTCCCGGCACCCGTCGGCTACGCCGGGATGCCCCTGCCGCGCTGGTGGGCGCTGGAGGACGGGAACACGAACTTCGCCGCCGTCACCCCCGACAGCACCGACCTCGCCCGCCTGATCTTCCTGGAGTTCGCACTCGTCTTCAGCAACGACTGGTACCAGCTCCCCTGCGACGTGCCCGCCGGAACGCTCGCCACCATCCAGGGGCTCGCGGTCACCGACGTCTTCGGGCAGCGCCGCTGGATCACCCCGGCGGGTACGGGCGAGCGGCAGGACTGGCAGCGCTGGTCGATGTTCACGCTCGGCGCCGACGGCGGGACCGGCCTGCTCCTGCCGCCCGGCACCCCGAAGGTCGCCACGGGCCCTGCGCTGCAGGACGTGGCGCTCGTACGGGACGAGAACGCCAACCTCGTCTGGGGCATCGAGCAGACGGTCCAACTGGCGGACGGCGGGCGGCGCAACGGCGACGAGGCAGCCGCCGAGCACCTCGCCCAGCGGCGCAGGCTGCACCCACCGGGTCCCGTCGACGAACCGCACGCCGACGTCGCCTACAAGATCGCGAGCCCCGTCCCCGAGAACTGGATCCCCTTCATCCCCGTACACGTGCCCGGGGACACCCGGAGCGTGCAGCTCCAGCGTGCGGCGATGCCCAGCGAGGTGGACGGCACCCCGGTCCGGCCACGCACACCTCTCCTGCGCGAGGGACTGGACGCGGGGCGGCCGTACTTCATCAACGAGGAGGAGGTCGCACGCACCGGCACGCGGGTCACCGTCGCCTTCAACAGGACCCGGTGGCGGGACGGCCGTGTCGTCGTCTGGCTCTCGGCGCAGCGCGGCACCGGCCACGGCGAGCGTTCCAGCGGCCTCACGTTCGACGTTCTGACCGACACCTCCGTCTGATCATCCATTGGTCTGCGCCCGTCGGCCTCAGTGGAAGACCCGCTCCACGAACGCGTCGAGGTTGCCGCGCAGGCGCTCGATCTGCTGCTCGACAGTGAGGGACTCTTCCATGCGAGCGCCCGGTGCCGCCTTCTTCTTCCCCCGTACGTACAGCGAGCAGTCCAGGTCGGAGCAGATGTAGAGGCCCACCGAGTTGCCTTGGCGACCGGCCGGGCCTGCCTTGGGGGCGGTCATGAGGGAGACGCCGCTGCCGGGATGCGTGGTCAGGCACAGCGAGCACAGGCTGCGGCGCAGGAAGCCGCGGTTGCCGGAGGCGGAGCGCAGGGACAGGCCGACGAGTTCACCGGCGCGTTCGACGACGAGGTACTTCCGATCGGGCGCGGACAGATCGAACCAGCCCAGGAAGTCCAGGTCGTCCCAGTGGTCGAGGTCCGCCAGGTTCTTGGGCAGGGGAAGGCGTTTGGCCTCGCCCTTCGAGCAGTTGACGAACGAGGTACGGATGTCGTGCTCGGTCAGGGGCTTCATGAAGGATCCTTCGAGGGATGGGGTGGGGTGGACGGTGGCGGGGTACGAGCCCGGCTCGCTAGGCCGGTGCGTCGTTTTCGGCGTGCTTCGGCGTCTTGTGCCGTACGGTGAGGCCCGCTACCAGGGCGGCGAGCAGCAGGACACCCGCCGAGCACCAGTAGGCGACGGAGAAGCCGTGCACCATGCCTTCGTCGAGGGTCGAGCCGTCGTGAGCCGGATCGTGCGCGTGGACGTAACGGCTGGTGGCGCCGGTGGCGATGGTGTTGAGCAGTACGGTGCCCAGCGAAGCGCCCATCTGCTGAACGGTGTTGAGGACGGCCGAGGCCACACCGGCGTCCTGCGCAGGCACGCCTGCGGTGGCCGTCGCGTAGACCGGCATGAAGGTCAGGCCCATGCCCAGACCGAGCAGCAGCAGGGCGGGGAGTACGTGCGGAACGTACTGCGCATGCACGGTCAGGCGGCTGAGCAGCACCATGCCGACGGCGGCAAGCACCATGCCGGACGACATCAAGATGCGCGGCGCCGTGCGGGGCAGCAGGCGGGCCGCGAGCTGGGTCGCGCCGATGACGATCCCGGCCGAGATCGGCACGAAGGCCAGCCCGGTCCGCACCGGCGGGTAGCCGAGGACGACCTGCAGGTAGTACGTCAGGAACAGGAAGACGCCGAACATGCCGATGGTGGCCAGGCCCATCGTCGCGAGCGATCCGGCCCGGACGCGGTCCTTGACGATGCGCAGCGGCAGCAGCGGGCTCGCCGCGCGGCTCTGCCACCACACGAAGGCGGCGAGCAGGATCACACCGGCCACGAGCGGCGTGAGCACCGACGGGCTGGTCCAGCCGCGAGGTTCGGCCTCGCTGAAGCCGTACACGAGGGCGACGAGCCCGCTGCAGCCAAGGAGCGCGCCCGGCACGTCCACGTGCCCGCCCCGGCGGCCTGAGCGGTCGCGCAGGAAGGCCGGTGCGCCGAGCAGGGCGGCCAGCGCGATGGGCACGTTGACGTACAGGGACCAGCGCCAGTTCAGGTACTCGGTCAGCAGACCGCCCACGATCAGCCCGACCGCGCTGCCGCCGCCGGCCAGCGCGCCGTAGACCCCGAACGCCCTGGCCCGCTCCTTGGGGTCGGTGAACGTCGTCGTCAGAAGCGACAGGGCCGAGGGCGCCAGGAGCGCCGCGAACGCGCCTTGCAGGGCCCGCGCCGCGAACAGCATCCCGGGACCGGCCGCCGCGCCACCCAGCGCGGAGGCCGCGGCGAACCCGGCCAGGCCGATGACGAAGGTGCGCTTGCGGCCCACCAGATCGGCGATCCGGCCGCCGAGCAGCAGCAGCCCGCCGAAGGCCAGCGTGTAGGCGGTGATCACCCACTGCCGGTCGGCGTCCGACATGCCGAGGGCGTGCTGGGCGGAGGGCAGCGCGATGTTCACGACGGTGCCGTCGAGGATCACCATCAGCTGGGCGAGGGCGATGACGGCCAGCGCCCACCAGCGCTTCGGATCTGGTGCCGGTGCCGGTGCCGATGCCGGTGTCGACCGGTCAGTGGTCGTGGAAGGGGCGGACGGGAAGGATTCCCCTCCGGGATGTTCGGGACGTTTCTTGCTCATGGCGATCACACATGTTCCGTGTCGAAGTGCTGTCGAGACAGCCGGCCAGGGACGGTCGCGGTGGTGACGACGGGCCGGTGTACGCAGCACGGGGACACGGCATGGCGGCGCTCTTGCCGGTCGTGCGGCGGAGAGTGCCGAGATCACGGTGACCAGCAAAAGAAGGGCCCGTCTTCGGGCGCGCGCCCCCGCCACCCGCGCGGCGACGAACCGCGCAGGCCAGGACATCTCGTGACGCGGCATCTCAGGAAGATGCCGAAGACAAGAAACAGGAAGGGGGAAGAACTACCGCGCGCCGCAGAGGAGGGAGGGCACACGGCCGGAGGCAACTATGGCCGCAACGCATTCAGCACGGTCCATGTCTCTCGCCTCCTTCCGGGCAGGGCACGCAGTGCGTGTCGACGCCGAGCGCGCCGAGTGGGGCGGCAGAGGACCTGCCGCGCGAAATCCTGGACAGGCTATCCCATCAGCGCCACCGCGCGACCGGAATTTCCGACCGCCCGCGCATGGGTGGGGCCTCAGGGTTGCTCGGGGGCAGGTGCCACTGTCAGGACGATCTTCCCCGTGGTGCGGCCGGTTTCACCCAGTGCGTGCGCTTGGGCGGCCTGTTCGAGAGGGAACTCCGCGTCGACGATGACCCGCAGGCGGCCGTCCTCGACCAGGGTGCTGATCTCGCGCAGCCCTTGCTGGTCGGGTTCGACGAGCATGAACACCGCTGTCACCCCGGCCTTCTCGGCCTGCTGGACGGGGAAGGTGTCGTCCGGCGGCAGCAGGGAGACGAGGGTGCCGCCCCGGCGCAGGGTGCGCAGAGAGCGTGTCCAGTTGGGTCCGCCGATGCTGTCGAGGGCGACATCGACGTCGCGGACGGTGTCGGCGACGTCCTGGGTCCGGTAGTCGATGAGCTCGTCGGCGCCGAGCGTGCGCAGCAGGTCGTGCTTGGCGGCGCTCGCGGTGGCGATGACATGTGCGCCGCGGGCCTTGGCGATCTGCACGGCCAGGTGACCGACGCCACCGGCCGCGGCGTGGATCAGCACGCGCTGCCCCGGCCGGACATGAGCGGTGTCGACCAGGGCCTGCCAGGCGGTGAGCGCGGCCAGCGGCATGGCACCGGCCTGGACGGGATCGAGGCCCCGGGGGCGCGGGGCGAAGTGGCGGGCCGGTGCGGTGACGTACTCGGCGTACGCGCCCGCCGGGTGTGGGAAGCGAGGCATCCCGAACACCTCGTCGCCGGGCTGGAAGATCGTCACGCCTGCGCCGACGGCCTCGACGGCTCCGGCCACGTCGAAGCCGAGGGTGAAGGGAGGCGTCGCCCCGGTGGCGAACACGCCGCGCTCGCGGGTCTTCCAGTCGGCAGGGTTCACGCCCGCCGCGCGCACCCGGACGAGGATCTCGCCCCGGCCCGGCTCCGGCCGCTCGGTCTTGACGACCTTGAGGACATCGGGGGCTCCGGCCCTGTCCTGGGACACGGCGCGCATGGTCGGAAGGCCGGTGATGAGCTGGGGCATGAAGGAGTTCCTTCTCCGGGAGTGCGTATCGGGTTCTCGTGCCGGTGATCCCGGCACGGCTCAACACTGGTCGGTCGGCAACGCTCCCGGTGGCGGCGTGATGGCCACGTACTGAAAAGATCTGGCCATGCATCGTGTTGGCGTTCTGGCCCTGGACGGCGTCGTCCCCTTCGAGCTCGGCATCCCCGCCCGCATCTTCAACGCCGCCCACGACAAGGACGGCAACCCGCTGTACTCCGTGGCCACCTGCAGCCTGGACGGCGGCTCCGTGCGCGCCGAAGGCGACTACGGCCTCACCGTCTCCCACGACGCCTCCCTACTGGCCACCGTCGACACCGTCGTCGTCCCGCCCTCCCACCGACTGGGACCGATCCGGGAAGAGGGCCGCCTGCCCGGCCCGCTGCGTGACGCCCTGGCCGCCATCCGCCCGGGAACGCGGATCGTCGCGATCTGCACCGGCACCTACGTCCTGGCCGCCGCCGGACTGCTCGACGGCCGTCCCGCCGCCACCCACTGGCGCGAAGCCGAGCGGCTGCAGCGGATGTTCACCACCACCCGCATCGACCCTGACGTCCTCTACGTCGACGACGGCGACGTCCTCACCTCCGCCGGAGTCGCCGCGGGCATCGACCTGTGTCTGCACCTCATCCGCCGCGACCATGGCAGCCAGATCGCCAACGAGGTCGCCCGCTCCTGCGTCGTACCGCCGTGGCGCGACGGCGGCCAGGCCCAGTACATCCAGCGCCCCCTCCCCGATCCGTCCACCGGCAGCACGGCCACCACCCGGGCATGGGCCATGGAGCACCTGACAGAACCGCTCACCCTGGCCGACCTCGCCGCCCACACCAACATGAGCGTCCGCACCTTCAGCCGCCGCTTCCGCGACGAGGTCGGCACCACGCCCGGACAGTGGCTCACCCGGCAACGCGTCGACCTCGCACGCCAGTTCCTGGAGACCACCGACTGGCCGATCGACCTGGTCGCCCACCGGGCCGGATTCGGCACAGGCGCCTCCCTGCGCCAACACCTCCACGCCACCACCGGTGTCAGCCCCCAGGCGTACCGCCGCACCTTCCGCCCCCGACAGGCAGCTCGCTGATCGGAGGTCAGGGCTGCGCCTTGCAGGCCGCGCGAGCCGCGCCGACCACGACGACTGCATCCTTGAATGAGATATCGAGCTTCTTCTTGGTCTCTCGGGTGACATCGAAGGCGCTGCCTATGACGCCGCCCACACCACCGTTGCCGTCGACGGCGCAGATCGCGTTGCCTTGCCTGACGAGTTCTTCGTCGCTGACCCCGGAGGGCTTGTTCTTGGTGTTCTCAAGGAGATCAAAGAAGATCTTTTTCCTGGCTCCGCTCAGTTCATCGGCACTGGAGGTGCCGGTAGTTACCTGGCCCGATGAGCCGGACTCGCCATCGGTCGGGCCGCAGGCAGTCATGATGACCATTCCCATGATCGCGACACCAGAGGCGACAAATTTTTTCATCATTTGCTCTTGAACTCCCTGCACCAGGACATAACCTTCCCCCTCGGCATTCGTGACAATGGAATGGATCCGACGCCCAGGGAAATCATTACTATTCCTGCTCCCATGCCCCTCACCGCTCACACTGCACCGAAGTTGCAGAAATACCATACAAGCGAGAAGCAGGGAGAGATACGATCTCAACGCGGCAGTGGGAATTTCATTCCCAAGTACAAGGTCCGGTACATCTTTCGATGTACAACTGCCGTACCAGGGAATTCAACTCCGAGACGGAATGAAACATCGAGAGCAAACGACCTCTCAACTGTCCCGGCCTTGCCATGTGGTGACGCAGGCTTCGTTCCCCTCCAGGTCGGCGAGGACCCAGAAGGCGGGCGCGCGGCTCGCGGACACGAGGCGGCCGCCCGCCGCCAGCGCGGCTTCGATCCGCCGAGGTGCCTCGTCATGCGGAACACAGATGTCGATGTGGATGCGATTGCGCTGCGGACGCGCGCGGTCCATTTGCTGGAACCACAGGGCAGGACCCTGCCAGACCGGGTCGACGAGCGGATCCTCCGGCCCCTCGGCGCCCGTCTCGTCGGCGTAGCCCAACACCGCCTTCCAGAACGGCCGAATCCCGGAGATGCTCAGGGCATCGATGGCGATCTCCAGAACCTGCACCGATCGTGGTGCCCCCGTTCCGAGTCCGGGCCCCGGCAGAAGACCGGACTTCTCAACAGCGGCAGAGATCCGACGCGCAAGTTCGGCGTCCCGACCGGTCACCGCTGCGTGGTTCAGCGACTGCAGAGTGAAGACGACCAGATCAGGGCGGGCATCAACGCGGAGATGGAGATCGGCATCATCGCCACACACTGCGACAGCGTCCGCCGCCAGGCCGACCGCTTGAGCCAACGACCCGACCGGAACCGACGTTTGCAAGGCGCCCAGCATGTAGCGCCACCCGTGGTCCCGGACCGCATCCGACGCTTCCTGCCGACTCAGTATCTGGTCCATGACTGCATCCTTGCAGTCGGCTGCGGCGGGCAGCGCGGTGAGCCCGGACGGGGTGTCCAGCGTCGCGGCGACACTGCGCGCGGCAGAAGCCCCCAGTTCCTAGAAGATCGGAACCCGTACCGAGAATCAGGCCGCGACGAGCTCCCGCTCGCGGTCCGGCGTCTTGGCCTTGCCAGTGACCTTGGGCTTCTTGTTCGGCAGCGAGAGTCGGAAGACCTTGTGCCACGCGGAGAAGACCTGCTTGGGCAGCGGCCCGGTGACGTACTCCAGCTCGTACTTTTCGAAGAGCGCGCGCACCTTCACCGCGACCTCGGCGTACCGGTTGCTGGGCAGGTCCGGGAACAGGTGGTGCTCGATCTGGTGCGACAGGTTGCCGGTCATGAAGTGCATGGCCTTGCTGCCGCTGATGTTCGCCGAGCCCATCATCTGGCGCAGGTACCACTGGCCGCGCGTCTCGCCCTTGATCGACCGGCGCTCGAAGACCTGCACGCCCTCGGGGAAGTGCCCGCACATGATCACCGAGTGGGTCCAGACGTTGCGGACCAGGTTCGCGGTGAAGGTGGCGGCGAGCGTGGGGAGGAAGGACGGGCCCGAGAGCAGCGGGTGGATCACGTAGTCCTTGAGCACCTGCTTGCGGATCTTGCGGCCCACGGCCTTGGCCCGCGCGCGGAACTCCGGGTTCTTGCGGCGGCGCTTGCTCAGGTTCCTGCCGAGCTCCAGGTCGTACGCCGCGATGCCGTACTCGAAGAAGCAGGCGTTGATGAAGTTCCACAGCGGCTGGCCGAGGTGGAGCGGGTGCCACTTCTGGTCCTCGTCGACGCGCATGATGCCGTAGCCGAGGTCGTTGTCCTTGCCGATCACGTTGGTGTACGTGTGGTGCAGCTCGTTGTGCGAGTGCTTCCACTGCTCGGACGGCGAGACGTGGTCCCACTCCCAGGTGGTGGAGTGGATCTTCGGGTCCCGCATCCAGTCCCACTGGCCGTGCAGGATGTTGTGGCCGATCTCCATGTTGTCCATGATCTTCGCCACGGACAGACCGGCGGTGCCGATCAGCCAGGCGGGCGGGAAGATCGAGAACAGCAGCACGCCCCGGCTGGCCAGCTCGAGCTTGCGCTGCGCCGAGATGACCTTGCGGATGTAGGCGGCATCCTTCTCGCCGCGGTCGGCGATCACCTCGTCGCGGATCGCGTCCAGCTCGCGGCCGAGCTCCTCGATCTGCTCCGCGGTCAGGTGGGCGGTGGGGTCGATGGCGGTCAAGGTGCTCCTACCGTTCGATGTCGCAGGGGCCCGCCGCGGCGGACACACAGGTCTGGATGAGGACGCCCGGCTCGGCCTCGGTGATCTCGCCGGTGCGCAGGTCACGGACGGCGCCCGCCTTGAGCGGCGTGACACAGCCGAAGCAGATGCCCATGCGGCACCCGGAGGGCATGAGCACACCGGTCTCCTCGCCGACGTCCAGCAACGGCGTGGCGCCGTCCGCGTCGACGGTCTTGCCCGTGGCGCTGAACGTGACCTCGCCGCCGTCACCGGCGACAACGATGCTGGGGCGGAAGCGTTCGGTGTGCAGGCGCTCCAGTACGCCGTGCGTGGTCCAGTGCTCCTCGGCAGCGTCGAGCAGGCCCGCGGGCCCGCAGGCCCAGGTCTCGCGCTCGGTCCAGTCGGGCACGAGCTCGTCGAGACGGGCGATGTCGAGCATGCCGTCCGTGTCGGTGTGCACCTCGGTGAGCTGCAGCTTCTTGTCCGCGACCAGGTCGTGCAGTTCGCTGCGGAAGATCACGTCCTGCGGCTGTGGCGCGCAGTGGATCATGACGACGTCGTCGAACTCGGTGTTTCTCAGCATGCCCATCACGGGCGTGATGCCGCTGCCCGCCGTCAGGTAGAGCACCTTGGCGGGCTTGGCCTGCGGCAGCACGAAGTCACCGGTCGGCTGGTCGAGCTGGATCAGCGTGCCCGGTTTCGCCCTGCGGACCAGGTGGTTGCTGACCTTGCCGTCCGGGATCGCCTTCACGGTGATCGTGACGCGGCCGTCCTGGCGGTGCGTCGGCGAGGTGAGGGAGTAGGCACGCCACAGGCGCACCCCGTCGATGTCGACCCCGATCCGTACGTACTGACCGGCCGTGTGGCCGCGCCAGCCCCGTCCCGGCCTGATCACGATGGTCGCGGCGTCACCCGTCTCGGGGTGCACGGCCTCGATGCGCCCACGCAGGTCAGCGCCCGCGCGCAGCGGGCTGACCAGGTCGAGGTAGTCCGACGGCAGCAGCGGCGTCGTGACCATCTCCAGTAGTTTCCACGCCCTGCTGCGGAGGGCTGTACTCGTCATGGCTACAGCTTGCTGTGCCTCAAGGCGTAAAGTCCTGACCGCAGGACGTAAATCTGGTCGACCGAATTGTTCGCAGGGAACAAAAACGTGAGCCATGCAATCCGGAGGGCCAGCGAGCTGACCCTTGATGAGACGACGGTCACCGCGCTGCGGGCCGCGCTGAGGACCACCGCCGACGAGATCGTCCAGGCGATCATCGACGAGGTCCCGCCCTACGCCAACGCCCTTTCGGGCCGTATGGGCGCCACCATCCGCCGAGCCGTCCGCACCGCCCTGGGGCACTACCTGGACCTCGCGAGCGGGCAGGCCACGGGCGGCGACGCCGGTGACGCGGCATATGAGCTGGGCCGCGGCGAGGTGCGCGACGGCCGTTCGATGGACGCCCTGCTCGGCGCCTACCGCGTGGGCGCCCGCGTGGCCTGGCGCTGCCTGGCAGCGGGTGCCGTACCCGCGGGGCTGCCCGCCGCCGAGGTCGCCAAGTTCGCCGAGCTGACCTTCGCCTACATCGACGAGCTCTCCGCCGCGAGCGCCGCGGGCCACGCCGACGAGCTGGCCGCCCGGGGCAGGGCCCACGAGCGCCACCTGGAACACCTGGCACGCGACCTCCTCGCCGGCGCGAGCCCGGACGTGCTGCTGGCCTCCGCACAACGGGCCGGGTGGCAGCCCCCGGATTCACTGACCGCGGTCCTGCTCCCCGCCCCCCAGGCCAGGCCCGCCTACCGCACGCTCGACCCGAGCACCCTCGTCCTCGACGATCTGCCGGACGCCACCGGTGTGCTGCTCGTCCCCGATCCCGACCGATCACGTCTCCTGCGGCAGCTGACCGACCGCACCGCCGTGGTCGGCCCGGCCCGGCCATGGACTCGTGCGTCCGCCTCGTACGCACGCGCCGTACGCGCGCGCTCCCTCTCCGCCGATATTCGCGACACCGAGGACCACCTGCCCGAGCTGGTGCTGAGCGCCGACGCGGACGCGTTCGCGGATCTGCGTGCCCGAGCCCTCGCACCGTTGCGGACCCTGCCTGCGTCGACCGCACGGCGGCTGGAGGAGACGCTGCGGGCGTGGCTGCTGCACCAGGGCAGGCGGGACGAGGTGGCGGCGGCGCTGTTCGTCCATCCCCAGACGGTCCGGTACCGGATGTCGCAGCTGCGGGACCTGTTTCCGGACCTCGCATCACCGCACCGGGTCCTTGAACTGACCCTGGCGGTCGGTCTCCGGGGCGGCTGACGCCGACCTGGCACACCGCGCGAGGGATGATGGGGATGGAATGACGAACGTGAGATCAGGAGCTTCCATGGCGCAGCGGGTTCACCGGCCCCGTGAGGACGCGGAGTTCGATTTCATCCTCGGGATGAGCAGAGTTCCGGTCCTCGCGTACTTCGCCGGGACCTGGCCCAAGGCAATCGAGCCCTGCCGGGTGATGGACCTCGTCGTGGGTGGCATCGCCGACGACTACACGGGCCGCCTGACGGCCGTTCGCGCCGACATCACGCGCTGTCCGGCCGCGACCGAGCGATACGGGATCACCGGAGCCCCGTCCTGCGTCCTGCTGAAGGAGGGAGAGGCGGTGGCCCACGGCACGGGGCCCATGACCACCGCCGAGGTACGGACGTTCCTGGACGACCACCTCTGAGCGGGCGGGGCGCCGATGCGGTGAACGCGACAGGGGCGGCGTCCGTTGCGGACGCCGCCCCTTACGTGACTGACCGGGGGTTACTTGACGTTGACGCCGGTCCAGGCAGCGGCCACGCGCTTGTACTCGGTGGAATTGGCGCCGTACAGGTCCTTCGCGGCGCTCAGCGTGCCCTTACGGGCCGCCTTGTAGTTGGTGGTCGACGTGAAGTACGTCGTCAGAGCCTTGTACCAGATCTTCTCGGCCTTGCCGCGTCCGATGCCCAGCACCTTGGTACCGTCGGCGGTCGGCGAGTTGTAGTTGACGCCGTTGATCCGCTTCTTGCCGCTGCCCTCGGACAGCAGGTAGAAGAAGTGGTTGGCGATGCCCGAGGAGTAGTGGACGTCGACGTTCCCGGCGTTGGAGCTCCACTTGTCCAGGGAGCCGCCGTCCTTGGAGGGCTTGTCCATGTAGCGCAGCGGCGAGCCGTCACCGTTGATGTCGATCTTCTCGCCGATGAGGTAGTCGCCGACGTCCTTGGGGTTCTTGGCCTTGAACTCCACGGCCGCCGCGAAGATGTCGGAGGTGGCCTCGTTCAGGCCACCGGACTCGCCGCTGTACTCCATGTTGCCGGTGGCCGAGGTGACGCCGTGCGACATCTCGTGGGCCGCGACGTCGATCGAGGTGAGGGGCTTCTTGTTGCCCTCGCCGTCGCCGTACGTCATGCAGAAGCAGCTGTCGTCCCAGAAGGCGTTGACGTAGCCGTTGCCGTAGTGGACGCGCGAGGTCGCGCCCTTGCCGTCGCCGTTGATGCCCTTGCGGCCGTGGACGGACTTGTAGTAGTCCCAGGTGAGCTGGGCGCCGTAGGCGGCGTCGACACCGGCGGTCTGCGCGCTCGAAGGCTTGCCGTTGCCCCAGACGTCGTTGGCGTCCTTGAAGAGCTTGCCGTTGCCGCTCTCCGCGTGCTTCAGGTCGAAGGTGCGGTGGCCGCCTCGGGCCTTGTCCGTCAGCTCGTAGCCGCTCGTGCCCTTCTTGGAGCCGACCGTGACCTTGCCGCTGTACTGGCTGTTGCCGGTGCCGTTCTCGATGGCCTGGTACTGGTACAGCTTCTTGCCGGTCGCGGCGTCGGTAATGACGTGCAGGCGGCTCGGCGTGCCGTCCTTCTGCACGCCGGTCACGACGGTCTCGAACGCGAGGACGGGCTTGCCCTCGGCGGCCCAGATCACCTTGCGCGGCGACTGCGCGTCGGCCTTGGCGGTCTTGGCCTTGGCGGCGGTCGACTCGGCAGACGTGGCGACGGAGGACTTGGCGAGCTTCGCGTCGGTGGAGGCGACCTTCACCGTGGCCTCGGTGGCCTTCGTGACGCTCTTCACCTTGCCGCTCTTGGCGGTGTGCACGACGAGGTCGCCGCCGAGGACGGGCAGGCCCTCGTAGGTGCGCTCGTAGCGGGTGTGGGTGGTGCCGTTGGCGTCCTTGACGACGTCGCGGACGACCAGCTTCTCCTTGGCGCCCAGGCCGATCTTCCCGGCGGTCGCCGATCTCTCGGCGTTCGCGTCCTGGAGGAGGTCCGCGCGGGCCGATGCCGAGAGGGCGACCGGCGCGCCGGACGGCTCGGTGTCGTTGCCCGGCTGGGCGGAGGCGCCGGTGGTCAGTCCGGCGGCCAGCAGCGCTCCTGCGGCAACCGCGGTGGAGATCGCCAGCATCGAACGCTTACGGGATATGTGAGAGGTCACGCGGGCTCCATCTGTGGGGACCCGGGAGGCATGGAGGGCCGCCCGGAGCAGCAAAAAGACGCGATGCAGGCGTACAGCTTGTTGCTGTACGTGCAGCGTGTTGCGGGGGAGCGTGTCATTTCAACCAGGTACATGTCAGCATTTTGACTGGATGTTGGTTGGATGTTGGCTGGAAATAGTCCGTTGAACGATAGTCGACATACGCAATGCGAACAGATGACGAGCGCGGTCGGGATCGGCAACGTGGCGGCCGCGCCGAAGAGATCCGCGGGGTCCGAACTGCTGGTCCGCTTCAGCGAGTAGAGCGTTCCGTCAGGACTGAGGCGAGTGCACGGTGGGTTGTTCGGGCTGCTCGGAGTCCTGGAGTTCGGCCAGCAAGGCGGTCTGGCCGGCGAGGAGTTCGGTGAGGATGCGGCGTGCCGCACGCAGGAGTTCGGCGACATCGCCACCGGCCAGGGCGTACGTGACGGTCGTGCCTTCGCGGGTGGAGACGACGATGCCGGAGCGGCGCAGTACGGCGAGTTGCTGAGAGAGGTTCGAGGGCTCGACGTCGATCTCGATGAGCAGGTCCCGTACCGATACCGGCCCGTTCTGGAGGAGTTCGAGGACGCGGATGCGGACCGGGTGCCCGAGCATGCGGAAGAACTCTGCTTTGACCTGGTAGAGAGGCGCCTGCACGGGATCTCTCACTTTCCTGACGCGGATGAGGCCCTGAGATGGGGGCGCGGCGGCCCTGACCGCCGCCGCGCCCGGCGTGACGTCCCATCCTCCCCGGCCGGGGGTCACCCGAGCCGAGAGTTCGGAAGATGCAGAGGTAGTGGCTTGAAGAAGTCTTCAAGTAGCGGGCGTAGAAAAAACGCCGGAGCTCACACCTCGATCTGCTCCTCGGTGCGCTTGAGGAGACGGCGCGCCATGGCGAGGTTCGACCGGGCCTTTTCGATGACGAGATAGATGAACAGTCCGTTCCCCGACCTTCCGGTCACCGGACGGATGAGATGGTACTGGGTGCCCAGAGTCACGAGGATGTCCTCGATCTGGCCCTTGAGGCCCAGCAGCTCCATGGTGCGCACCTTGGCGCGGATCAGGTCGGTGTTGCCGGCCGCCGCAACGTTCAGATCCAGGTCCTTGCCGCCGCCCAGCGTGCCGAGCGCCATGCCGCTCGTGTAGTCGACGACGGCGGCTCCGAGTGCTCCTTCGGTCTCGGTCAGCAGGGTTTTGAGGGACACTTCCACACTGGTCACAGGTCCTCCTGCGAGGGATGTAAAGGCTGGTCGTCCAGCCCTGGCGGGGACTCTAGGAGTCACGCCGCCGCCCGATGCGACTTCAGTCGAAAGCAGCCGCAGTTGCCCCCTTCGGATCGGTCGGATGCGCTTGCGTGCCGTATTCGACCGGGCCACCGTCGAGCAGGCCCGAACGGGCTCGCATGGCGGGTGTCTCAATCTGCTACCGCGTCCGCTGAGGGCCCCGCTACCATCGGTCGGAACATGACGACGCGGCTGATGCGACCCCAGGGCGGCACCGTCCGTGCGGCGTTGCTCACCCTCGTACTCCTCTGCCTCGTTGCGCTGTCCGGCAGCGGAGGAACGGGAGACTCATCCTTCGCCGCGACAAAAGCCCAGTACAGCGCGAGTGCTGACGCATCGCCCTCTCGGGCGGATACCCGCGCCGAAGACCCCGGCTGCCACGAAGGCCAGCCGGGAGCGCCGCTCGGCGCACACGCTCTGAGCCCCGACCAGCCGGGGTCGCACACACCCAAGCCAACCCCCACCGCATCCGGACCTCAGGATGACGTCTCGGCCCTTGCCGTCGCCTCACACCCGGACGCCACATCGGTCGACCTGCACAGAATCCAGATCTGCAGAACGTAGACGGGCTCTCTCCACCCGTCCACGGCCGACCCGGTCAGACGAGCCGGGCGGTTCCGCAGGGCTGCGTGTCCACCTCCGCAGCCGCCACCTTCACGTACAGGAGAGACATCCATGTCCGTTTCCACCAGTACGCGCACCGCTTCACACAGCGATGCCGCCTCCCTGCCCACGCCCACCCAGCACGGCAGCGACCTCGGCCTGCTGGCCCTGCGCTGGGGCGTCGGTCTGACGATGGCCGCCCACGGAAGCCAGAAGCTCTTCGGCTGGTTCGACGGCAACGGCCTCGACGGCACCGCGGAGTTCTTCGCGGGCAACGGCTACTCGGCCGCGAAGTCCATGGCCGTGGTGGCCGGGCTCACCGAAACCCTGTGCGGCCTCGGCCTCGTCATCGGCCTGCTCACCCCGCTCGCCGCAGCGGGCATCGTGGGCATCATGCTCAACGTCATCGCCGTGGAGTGGGGCGGCGGCTTCTTCGGCCCGGCCGGAATCGAGTTCGAGCTGCTGCTCCTGATCGCGGCCGTGAGCCTGGCACTGGCCGGTCCAGGCAGGTTCGCGGCCGACCGGCTCCTGCCACTGCCCGTACTGCGCACGCACCGGCTCTCGCACTGCGTCGCCGCGGTGACACTCGGCGCGGCCGCGGCCGGCATCGTCCTGGTGACACTGCGCTCATGACGCGCCGCTAGGCAGGCCGTGGGACGCCGCACCAGCCAGTGCGGCGTCCCACTGTTCCGCGGACTCGCCGTCAGCTCACGATGTGTCATGGCCGACTGCGACTGCGCCACCCGTCAATCAGAAGGGAGCACCCCCTTCGGTCACACCCGCAGCACCTCCGGTCCAAGCAGCGCGTAGCGCCGGGCCTCGGTCGGTGACAGCCGGGTGTCGGTGACGATCGCCTCGAAGGAGTGCGCGTCGGCGAAACGGCAGAAGCTCACCGCGCCGAACTTGGAGTACACCCCGCAGAAGACCCGCCTGCGCGAGCCGCGCATGGCCTGCCGCTTGACTGCGCCGACCGTCGGATCGGCGGTGGTGAGGCCGTGTTCGCGGGAGATTCCGTTGGCACTCACGTAGGCCAGGTCGATGACGAACTCGGACAGCATCTGGGGCGCCCAGTGGTCGACGGTGGCCATCGTGCCGCCCCGGACCCGGCCGCCGAGGAGCAGGACGGTGACCTGCGGCCTGGCCGCCAGGCACTGAGCCGTGGCGAGCGACGCGGTGATCACGGTGAGCGGTCGGCCGTCGGGCAGGGCCTCGGCGATCAGCTGCGGCGTGTAGCCCTCGTCGATGAAGACCGTCTCGGCGTCCCCCAGGAGTTCCGCGGCGGCCGCCGCGATGCGTTCCTTCTCCGCGACGTGCATCCCGGTGCGGAACTCCAGCGTCGTCTCAAAGCCCCTGCTCTCCACCGGATACGCGCCCCCGTGCGTGCGCCGCACCAGGCCGCGCCGCTCCAGCGCGCTCAGGTCGCGCCGCACCGTCTCCTTGGACACTCCCAGGTCGGCGGCGATAGCGGTGACGTCGACGGATCCCGCCCGGCGCGCACTGGTCACGATGCGGCGACGCCGTTCCTCGCCCTCCGCGACGGCCGTACGGCCGATGAGCGTCTCTGTCATGTGTGGCCCTCCCCCGTGTCAACTTCAGCCGGACCCATGACCGATCAGTCGGGCCGACCGCTCTTCCCCCGCGCATCACACCTGTACGGGGCGCGCGGCCAGCCGGTTCAGCCGGCTGCTGGGCACACATGGCATTCCGGCCGCCGCATCAGCGCGAGCGTAGATGAGGTGGCGTGTCGAAAAGGTGTCGAAAACAGCTTCGTGGCGGTCTCGGCCGCCGCTGTGACCGGGCGGTCACCGCAGGTCCGACTAGTCTCTGACTATGCGGTTCACGGTGCTCGGACCGGTAAGGGCATGGCGGGGCGACATGGAGCTCGCTCTGGGGCCTCCCAAACAACGGGCGCTGCTGGCGCTCTTGTTGGTACGGGCGGGCTCACCGGTGAGTCTGAGTGAGATGATCGACGTACTGTGGCCGCAGGGTCCGCCCAAGAGCGCGACGAACGTCGTGCGCCATCATGTGGGCTCGCTGCGGCGCCTGTTGATCCCGGAGCCGCCGCAGGCCGGAGGCCGTAAAGGCGGGGCGGTCGTGCGCTGCTCCGGAGGCTATCGCCTCGACGCCCAGGCCGACGGCCTGGACCTGCTGGTGTTCCGCCACTTGACGGCTCGGGCCAGGCAAGTGGCGAGCGAAGGCTCGCCGGAAGCCGCGACCGGCCTGTACGCCGAAGCGCTGGAGCTGTGGTGCGGGCCGATCGCCGACGGCGTCCCTGCGGACGTCCGGGGGCACCCGGTGTTCACCGCCGTGGACGAGGAGTGCGTCAGCGCCGTACGCGACGCCGCCACCGACGCCCTGGCGGCCGGTGTGCCGGATCGCGTCCTTGCCGCGCTGCGCCGGGCCGCCGCCACTCACCCTCTGGACGAGCCGCTCCAAGCACGCCTGGTGCTCGTTCTCGCCGCTGCCGGGCGCCAGGCCGAGGCTCTCGCGACGTACCGTGCCGTGCGGGACCGGCTGGCCGAGGAGTTGGGCATCGCTCCCGGGCGCGAGCTGACGGAGGCGCATCGGCGCGTGCTCGACCAGGACCCCTCCGGCGTACGACGATCTCGTACGCCCCCGGGTCCGGGCAGCGGCGACGCGCCAGCCGCCCTCCGCGGCCCGCGACCCGCAGCACCACCGTCCGGAACACGCACCCCCGCGGCCCGTCCCGCGCAACTCCCAGCCGATCTGCCGGTGTTTGCCGGTCGACGCTCCGAACTCACGCTCGCCATGGACCTGTTGCCCCAGTCCGGTTCTCCCGTTACCACTCCCCCGGCGACGGCGATCACCACGATCGAGGGGATGGCAGGTGTCGGCAAGACGTCCCTGGCCGTGCACTGGGCCCACCGCGTCGCCCACCGCTTCCCGGACGGTCAGCTCTACGCGGACCTGAGGGGCTTCGATCCCGCTGGAGCCGCCGTAGATCCTGGTGATGCCTTACGTGCCTTCCTCCACGGCCTCGGCGTGCATCCGCGCGACATGCCCGCGGGGCCCGACGCCCAATCCGCGCTCTATCGAAGCTTGTTGGCCGATCGGCGTGTACTGGTTCTGCTCGACAACGCCCGCGACTCCGCGCAGGTACGTCCTCTGCTGCCCGGCGCGCCCGGCTCCTTCGTCATCGTCACCAGCCGCAGCCGACTGCAGGGCCTGATCGCCGCCGACGGCGCCCGCTCCCTCGCCCTGGGTCCGCTCGGTGACGGGGAAGCGCGCCAGGTCCTGTCCCAGCGGATCGGCGCACAGCGGATCGCCGCCGAACCGGCCGCCGTCGACGCCGTCATCTCCCTGTGCGGCCGATTACCCCTGGCCCTCGCCATCGTGGCAGCGCGCGCCACGACGAGCCCCGGCCTCCCGCTGGCGTCGATCGCCGCCGAACTGCGCGAGGGCTACGGCAGTCTGGACGCCTTCTCCGGCGACGAGGCCGACGTCCGCGCCGTGTTCTCCTGGTCCCACCGGGCACTCACCCCCGTGGCCACCCGGCTGTTCCGCCTCCTGGCACTCCATCCCGGCCCCGACGTCTCCCGTTCCGCCGCGGCGAACCTGGCCGCCCTGAGACCGGGCGAGGCCCGCACAGCCCTGACCGCGCTCACCCGCTCCCACCTCCTGATCGAGCATGCGCCGGGCCGCTACCGCAGCCACGATCTGCTGCGCGCCTACGCGGACGAACTCCTCCACGCACAGGAGAGCGAGCAAGGGCGCCGGGAGGCACTCGGGCGACTCCTCGACCATGTCCTGCGTACCACTCAGGCCGCCGTGGACCTGCTCTTCCCGCATCGCGTCGAACGCGAGACGCCGCCCTCGTGCCATACAGGCAGCGCACCCGAGCCCCTCACCGGACGGGAGTCCGCCGCCGCATGGCTCACCGTCGAACTTCCGGGACTGCTGTCGCTGGTCGAACGCGCCGCAACCCTCGGATACCCCACCCATGCCTGGCAGTTGGCGCTGGCTCTGGAGCTCTTCCTGGACCGGCGAGGCCTCAGGGAGGAACAGATCACCGTGCAGCGTGTGGCCCTGGTCGCGGCCGAGCGCCGCGACGACCGGCTCGGGCAAGCCCACCTCCATCGCACGCTGGGCTTCGCCCTGCACCGCATCAGCGCGGACCCCGAGGCCGCGTCACACCTCGGCCACGCCCTTGACCGGTTCACCGCCCTCGGCCACCGCGACGGCCAGGCCCGGACGCTACGGAGCCTCGCCTTCCTGGCCAACAGCCGCGCCTGCCACCAGGAAGCCCTGGAGCACTACGCCCAAGCCCTCACCCACTACCGCGCGACGGACAACGTCGGCAGGCAGGCCGACGTACTCAACGAGATCGGCTGGACCCACATCCTGCGCGGCGAGCACCACGAGGCCCTGGCGCAGTGCACCTCAGCCGTCGCCCTGCACCAGAAGACCGGGGACATCAACGGCGAGGCCGCCGCCTGGGACAGCCTCGGATATGCCCATCACCATCTCGGGCAGCACACCCATGCCCTGGCCTGCTATCGCCAGGCCCTCGTCCTCTTCCGGGAGATCGGCGACCGCACCCTTGAGGCAGACACCCTCGGCCACATCGGCGACACCCTGCACGAGCAGGGCAATCACACCGCTGCACAGTCGAGTTGGGGGCAGGCCGCGGCGATCCTCGCCGGTCTTGGCCACCCCGACACCGATCATCTGCTGAAGAAGTTGCACGACGCAGCGACGGATCCGCCCTGAGAAGGGCCAACGGTTCGCGGCGCGTACGTTCCGTAGCGGCCGCCCAGAAAGACCAGCGGCGGACCCTGAACCCCCATGCCCATCGCCTGAACCGAGCCTGTGACGAACCAGTGGTCACCCGCATCGCACTGCCCGTGCAGGGTGCAGTCGACCCAGGCCACGGAGCCTGTCAGGAGGGGGCAGCCCGAGGGCGACCAGCCGTAGGGGATCTCCCAGCGGCGGGGCGACTTCGCGGCGAACGCCTCGCACACGTCCCGCTGCCCGGCACTCAGCACATTGGCACAGAATCGGCCCGCGGCCCGGATCAGGGGCCAGGTCGTCGATGTGCGTGCGGGCAGGAAGCCCACCAGGGGCGGGTCCAGGGACACCGAGGTGAAGGTGCCGACGACCATCCCGACCGGGTCCGCCCCTGAACGCCCAGCGGGTGCGGTCACCAGGGCGACTCCTGTGGGACAACGCCCCAGTACGGTACGGAGATCCGGCGCGTGTTCCGTGTGCAGGGAGCCTACGGAGTCGGAGGCGTGCGTCATGACGTCACCGGTCCAGTGCTGTCAGGTCGAGTAGTCGGCGTTGAGGCGCACATATCCCTCGGTGAGGTCGCAGCCGTAGGCCGTGAACTCGGCGGTGGAGTGCGGGTGGACACCGAGATCGACGCGGAGCCCGACCTCTGCCTGCTTGAGGTGCTCCGCGACCCGCGCCAGTTCTTCGGGGCCCGGGCTTCCCGGGTACACCTCCTGGCCCCCGAAGCCGATCGTCACGCGCTCCGGGACGATGTCGAGGTCGTCCTGGCACTTCCCCACCGCCATGGCGACCCGCCCCCAGTTCGGATCCGCTCCGTGCACGGCGGTCTTCACCAGCGGGGAATTGACCACGGCCTTGGCGACGCGCTTGGCCTGTGCGACGTCCCTGGCCCCGGTGACCCGTACCTCGATGAGCTTGGTGGCACCCTCACCGTCGCGGGCGATGTCCTTGACCAGGTCCAGCGCGACGGCTCCCAGAGTCCTTTCGAACTCCATCAGATCCACGGGGCCCGCGAGGCCATTGGCGAACACGGCCGCCGTATCGCTCGTGGACGTGTCGGTGTCGATGCTCAGTGCGTTGAACGTCCGGTCCATGACGCGGCGGAAGATGTCATCGAGTACGACAGGCCCCACCTCGGCGTCGGTGCAGAAGAACGTCAGCAGCGTCGCCATGTCGGGCTCCATCATGCCCACTCCCTTGGCGATGCCGACCAGCGTCGCGTCACCGCAGCGGGCACGGCGGACCTTGGGGTGGGTGTCGGTCGTCATGATGGCGGTCGCCGCCGCTTCGAAGTCGGCACCGGGGAACGGCCAGAGCAGCGAGGCGACGTGGCGGCGCAGGAGCGGCATGGGGTAGCGGTGGCCGATCAGTCCTGTCGAGGCGATCAGCACGTCGTTCGGGTCGGTCCCGATCGCCTCGGCCACCTGACGGCGGATTTCCTCCGCGTCCTGGCGGCCCTCCGCCCCGGTGGCCACATTGGCGTTGCCCGACAGGACGACGACGCCCCGTGCGATCCGGTCCGCGGCCGCTTCCCGGCTGATCTGGACGCTCGGCCCTGCGAAGCGGGAGCGGGTGAACACCGCGCTCACGGCCGCGGGTACCTCGGAGGCGATCACGGCGAAGTCCGGGCGTGTGTCCTTGATGCCTGCTCGGCCGTGGTGAACGAGGAAACCTTGAGGAGAAGAGGCGTACATCGGACCGGAGTTCCCTTCTCGAATCGCTGGTACCGGCCAGCCCGGCGCCTGCCCGGCCACCGTGACACACCCTGGTTGTCACCCACTGCGCCATCCGCTGGAACCCCCTTGAACGAGGGACGGCTCGACCTGGCGTAGCCCTGCGTCGCGCCGCTCCCAGCGGCTAGCCGACGGACGGCGCCGTCACGTCGTCGGCGGCCGACAGCGCAGGACGCGGGTTCGCCAGGTCATGGCGGACCGCCTCGCGCACCAGCGGATGAACGAAGCGCAGCCGCTCGGCACCGGACGGGTCGGGCTCCAGCAGACCTCCGTGCAGGGCCATGAGAACCGAGTCCGTGGAGATTCCCTCGTGCCGCAGCGCCTCCTCCAGCGCACGTTGCTCGCACCCGTCCGCCATGACCGCGCAGAGTTCGAGGACACGGCGCACTCCGGGCGGCAGCCCCGACAGGCGTTGCAGCACGACACCGGCCAGCTCATGAGGGATTCCGGCGTCCGGATCCCCGCCGAGCTCCTGCATCCGCGCATGCAGCAAGTAGGCGAGGAAATAGGGATTCCCGGCGGTTCGACGGTGCAGCATTTCCAACAGGTGCGGCTCCGGGCTGTCGCCCAGCGTCCGCTTCGCGAGCGACTCGGTGGCCGAGACGTCCAGCGGGTTGAGCAGGATCCGCCGCGCGTCCAAGGACTGGAGGATCACGGCCGAGGCCCGCCGCAGCTCGGCGTCGTGCGCCAGTTGGAACGTGCGTGTGGTGACCACCAGGAGGACCGGGACACTGCGCAGCTGCTCCACGAACAGCCTCAGCAGGGCCAATGACGGCGCGTCGGCCCGGTCCACGTCCTCCACGACCAGGACCGTCGGCTCCCGGACGGTACGCAGCAGCGCCTGGCACACCGCGTCATGCAGCGTGAATCGGTCGCCCTTGGACATCGGGGCCGTCACCGGCCGCGCGCTGGGCTCGTGGTCCGCCGGATCGCAGATGTCCGAGCACATTTCGGGAAGGAGCCGCGCGAGGCTGTGCCGGACCCAGTCGGGTAATCGGCGTACCCGTTCGGGCCAGAGCACGCTCAGCCGACGGAGCAGCATCGTCCACGGCCAGTAGTCCGGCTTGTCCTCGCTCTCCGAGCAGGAAGTCCAGACGGCATGCACGCCGTCCGTGATCGTCCGGGTGAGTTCGGACACCAGCCGTGTCTTGCCGATACCGGCCTCACCGACGACGAACGCCACCCGGCCGGACGTGTGGAACGCGCCCGCGGCGCAGTCCAGCAGGGCCCGCAGCTCGTCGTCACGCCCGACGAACACCGGTTGCGCGGCTTCCTCACTCCGCTGCCGTACCGCCGTGTCTCCCCACTGACCGGTGTGCGGCCGGGGCTGGGGGATGGTGATGCGGCCGGATTCGGCCGCGGTCCCCGGGTGGGGGCCCGCGACGCGTGGTGCGGGATCGCCCGGGGCATCGGCCCGCGCGTCCGGCACGGGCACCTCGGGCGCACGGTCCAGAGAGCAGTCCTGCCGCAGGATCGCCGCGTGCAGCGCCGCCAGCGCCTTGCCCGGGTCCGCACCGATCTCGTCGGCGAGGGCACGACGCGTGTCCTCGTACGTCCACAGGGCGTCGGCCTGTCGGCCGAGCCGGTACTGGGCGTGCATGTACAGCCCGATGAGCCGCTCGCGCAAGGGATGGCGCTTCGCCTCCACGGCCAGCGGATGCAGCACGTCCTCCTCGCGTCCCAGCCGGAGCGCGCACTGCGCCCACGACTCCACCGCGCTCAGCCTCAGTTGTTCGAGCCGCCCGGCCTCCTGCACGGCGAAGTCGTACGCGCTCAGCTCCTCGTACGGCGTACCGACCCAGGTGCCGAGGGCCGAACTCAGCACGGCGTGCGCCTCCTCGACGCTGCCCGTCTGCGCCAGTCGGCCGCCGACCTGCACGGCCCTCTCGAAACGATGGGCATCCACGTGCTCGGGGTCGATGACCAACGCGTACCCCGGTTGCTGGTAGAGCAGTTGGGGGCTGCCCCCGTCGGGGAGCACACAGTCGGCGAGGAGCTTGCGCAGGCGGGAGACGTACGACTGCAAGGTCGCGTTGGCGGTCGCCGGTGGTGTGTCTCCCCAGATCTGCGTGATGATCGAATCGACCGACACCACACTGCCCGCGCCGATCAGCAGCAGGGCGAGGACCGCTCGCTGGCGTGGTGGTCCCAGCTCCAGAGGCCGGCTGTCGACGCTCACGGACAGGGCACCCAGCGCGCCGATCGACGGCGGTCCGGTCCTTTCACGAACACCGGCTCGGGACTCATGGCTCATCGGATTCACTGCGTCATCCAGTCCTCTCTGCGTGGCGCGCGGCTGACCTGGGGTGCACCCACCTTCACCCGGTGGAGTGGCACCCTCCTTGCCCGGATCGGGGTGTCTTGTGCCTGCCCTTGCCTGAATCTGGTGCTCCAGTTGCCCGTGCCGGTGGCCCTGGTGCCCCCTGTCCGGCCGTCGAGCCGACACGTACGCACGTATCCGTGCCCGGAACAGGTCCGTCGGCGCCCGACTGATGCCCGCAAGGCCGCCGGACGGACGCGGGCGGCGCCACCGCAACGCGTACCGGCAACGCCTCAGCCGTCCACAGGGACCGTGCAAGAGGAGCACCCACTCCCCTGCAAGGCACGGTCGGCACAGTGGCCATTGGCCGCCGAAGAACCTCCTCGGCCCCGCACAGTCCGCATGCCGGAAGCACTCCAGGCGCCGCCATCATCCGTTCTGACGCAGAGGAACTGCCATGTCCCGAGTCTCCACCGGCCCCAGCACCCATCCGACCACCGCCCACGCCCTGTTGCGACGCCTGCACGACCACGGCGTGCGCACCGTGTTCGGGGTGGTCGGCCGCGAGGCCGCGTCCATCCTCTTCGACGAGGCGGACGGCATCGAATTCGTGCTGACCCGGCACGAGTTCACCGCCGGTGTCGCGGCCGACGTCCTGGCCCGCATCAGCGGCCGACCGCAGGCGTGCTGGGCCACGCTCGGCCCCGGCATGACCAACCTGGCCACGGGGGTCGCCACTTCCGCCCTCGACCGGTCGCCGGTCGTCGCGCTCGCCGCCCAGTCGGAGTCGCACGACATCTTCCCCAACGACACGCACCAGTGCCTCGACTCGGTGTCGGTCATGCGCCCGATGACCAAGTACGCGGTGGAGCTCGAACGACCCGACGACATAGGCGACTTGGTGGACTCGGCGATGAGCGCGGCGATGACCGAACCGGTCGGGCCCAGCTTCATCTCCCTGCCCGTCGACCTGCTCGGCAGCGAGGTCGACACCTCGCGGCCGCGGCCCCCGGCCAGGATCCCGGCCAAGCCGGTCGGCGCGGTCGAGGACGGCTGGCAGCAGGCCGCGCTGGAGGCGGCCGAGCTGGTCGGGTCGGCGCGGCATCCCGTGCTGGTCGTCGGCGCCGCCGCGATCCGCTCCGGGGCCGTGCCCGCGCTGCGCGCTGTCGCCGAGCGGCTGCGGATCCCGGTCATCACCACGTACATCGCCAAGGGCGTGCTGCCGCACGGTCACGAGCTGAACTACGGCGCGGTCACCGGCTACATGGACGGCATCCTGTCCTTCCCCGCCCTGGATGCCCTGTTCGGCCCCGCGGACCTCATCCTCACGCTGGGCTACGACTACGCCGAGGACCTGCGCCCCTCGATGTGGCAGCGCGGCTCGGACAAGACCACGGTCAGGGTGTCGCCCACGGCCAACCCGGTGCCGCGCGTCTACCGCCCGGACCTCGACGTCGTCACCGATGTACGGGCCTTCGTGGAGCAACTGGACCGGCACACCGCGGGTCTCGCCGCGAAGACCCCGCACGACATCTCACCGCTGCGGGAGCGGATCGCGGAGTTCCTGGCCGACCCCCGTCGCTACGACGACGGCCTGCGCGTGCACCAGGTGATGGACTCCATGAACACCGTGATGGCGGAGACCGCCGAGGCGGGCGAGGGCACCATCGTTTCCGACATCGGATTCTTCCGCCACTACGGCGTGCTCTTCGCCCGTGCCGACCAGCCCTTCGGCTTCCTGACCTCCGCCGGCTGCTCCAGCTTCGGCTACGGCATCCCGGCGGCGATCGGCGCCCAGCTCGCCCGGCCGGGACAGCCGACGTTCCTCATCGCGGGTGACGGCGGCTTCCACTCCAACAGCGCCGACCTGGAGACCATCGCCCGGCTCAACCTGCCCATCGTCACCGTCGTCGTCAACAACGACGCCAACGGCCTGATCGAGCTGTACCAGAACATCGGCCACCACCGTTCCCACGACCCGGCGGTGAAGTTCACCGGCGTCGATTTCACCGCGCTGGCCCGCGCCAACGGGGTGGAGGCCACCAGGGCCACCAGCCGCGAGGAACTGCTCGCCGCGCTGCGCAAGGGCGCCGGTCTGGGACGGCCGTTCCTGATCGAGGTCCCGGTGAGCTACGACTTCCAGACGGGCGGTTTCGCCGCCCTGACCATCTGAGCCATGGAGGCGAACCTGCCTGCCGCCATCGGTTTCCTGGCCGAGGTCCGCCAGGACGGCGCCCGGCCGCTCGAACCGGTCTTCGCGGCCCACGGCTCCCTGGCGCGGTGGCACGAGCGGACGGCCGACCGGTGTCTGCACACCGCCCTGGTGCACTCCGGGGCCCCGGACGAGGCATACGCACGCGACCGGGGCAGGACGCTGGTCTTCGCCGGGGAGCTGTACAACCAGGGCGAGCTGATCGGGTTGCTGCCCGGCCGCGTGCTGCCGGGCAGCGACGCCGCGCTCGTCGCCGCCCTCTTCGACGTCTACGGCATCCATGCCTTCCGGCTCCTCAACGGCCGGTTCGCCGCGCTGCTCGCGGACCCCGGACGGGCCGTGCTCGCCACGGATCACGCCGGATCGGTGCCGCTGTACGTCTCCGTCGCTCCTGGCCGGGTGCTGGCGGCGACGGAGGCGAAGGCATTGCGGGCCGCCCCTCGGGGACGGCCCGTCCCCGAGGGGCGGCCGGTGCGCCGACTGCCCGGCACCCACCAGGTCCCGGCCGGTTCGGTCCTCGACATCGAGGTGTCCACCGGGACGTGCATCCCCCACCGCACGTGGGCGCCACCGCTGGCCCGCCGGATCCTGCCGGAGGACGAGGCGGTCGACACCGTCCGCCACACGCTGGAGCGTGCGGTGCGGACGCGCATCGATCCGGGCACACCGCTGGTGGTGCTCTCGGGCGGCATCGACTCCTCCGCGGTCGCGGCGCTGGCCGCCGACCGGTCGGCCGGGCCGATCGACACGGTCTCGATGGGCACCGACGAAGCCGACGAGTTCCGGCAGGCACGCGTCGTCGCCCGGCACGTCGGCTCCGTACACCGGGAGATCACCGTGCCGACGGCCGACCTGCTGCGCGGACTGCCGCACGCGGTCTGGGCGGCCGAATGCCTCGACCCGGACGTCATCGAGTACCTGCTGCCGCTGATCGCGTTGTACCTGCGGCTGGGCGGTGAGGAAGGCGACGGCTACACCGGCCGACGCATCCTCACCGGCTACGGCGCAGACATCCCCCTCGGCGGCATGCACCGGGAGAACCGGCTGCCGCAGCTGGACACGGCCGTCTGCCACGACATGGCCACCTTCGACGGCCTCAACGAAATGACGCCGACGCTCTCCACGGTGGCGGGCCACTGGTCGACACACCCCTACTGGGACCGCGATGTCCTCGACGTCCTGGTGTCGCTGGAGGCCGGGCTCAAGCGACGCCACGGACGCGACAAGTGGGTGCTGCGCGCCGCCCTGGACGATGCCCTGCCGCACGAGGTCGTCGTCCGCCCCAAGCTCGGCGTGCACGAGGGGTCGGGCACCACGTCGTCGTTCTCCCGGCTCCTGGCCGACGCCGATGTCCCCCGGAGCCGTGTGCACCAGGCCAAGCGCCTGGTCGTCGAGGAGATCTTCGACCAAGTCGTCGTCTACGGACGGCATCCGGACGAGGTAGCGGTCCATGCGGCCGTCGAGCTGGTCGCCGGACGGCTGACGCACCAGGCCCGTCCGGCCCTGCGATGACCCCACCCACGACCGCATCAACCGCACGAACGCACCGCCCCACCGCTGGGCGACGGTCCGTGCAGAAAGGGAGAGACCGCACCGTGGAACGCATCGACACCACCGTCTCGCCGCGCTACGCACAGATCCCCACCTTCATGCGCCTGCCGCACGACCCCACACCACGCGGCAAGGACGTGGTGGTCATCGGCGCCCCCTACGACGGCGGCACCAGCTACCGGCCCGGGGCACGCTTCGGGCCACGCGCCGTACGCAACGAGTCCGGGCTCATCCACGGCGTGGGCATCGACCGCGGACCCGGCACCTTCGATCTGATCGACTGCGTCGACGCGGGGGACATCGACCTGACCCCGTTCAACATGCACATCGCCATGGCCACGGCCGAGGAGCGGCTGAGCGGCCTCCTCGCCGACAACGCGGCGTTCCTCATGATCGGCGGCGACCACTCGCTGACCCTGGCCGCGCTGCGCGCCGTCGCGTCCAGGCACGGTCCTGTCGCCGTCCTGCACCTGGACGCGCACTCCGACACCAACCCCGCCTTCTACGGCGGCGAGTACCACCACGGCACGCCCTTCCGGCACGCCATCGAAGAGAAGCTCGTCGACCCGGAGCGCATGGTGCAGATCGGCATCCGCGGCCACAACCCGCGACCCGACTCACTCGACTACGCCCGCGGCCACGGCGTACGGATCGTCACCTCCGACGAGTTCTGCCGACTCGGCACCGAGAGCACTCAGCGCCTGGTGCACGCCCGCGTCGGTGACGGGCCCGTGTACGTGTCGGTGGACGTCGACGTCGTGGACCCGGCGTTCGCGCCGGGCACCGGCACGCCCGCCCCTGGCGGCCCCACCTCGCGCGAGGTGCTCGCCCTGCTGCGCGGCATCGGCGATCTGCGGCCCGTGGGCTTCGACGTCATGGAGGTCTCGCCGCTGTACGACCACGGCGGCATCACCTCCGTCCTGGCCACCGAAATCGGCGCAGAGCTGCTGTACCAGTACGCCCGCGCCCACTCCCGAGAAAGGACTTCCTCATGACCGTGCTCGACTGCTCCGCGCACTCCGCGGACCTGCTGGCGCTGGCCGGACGGCTGCCGCGGATTCCCCGTTCCGACCTCCATGGATTCCTGGACGCGGCGCGCACGGCCGCCGACGCGCTCCCGGCGCCCCTGGCGGCGGCGCTCGACGACTTCAACGCCGACGGCAACCAGGACGGACACCTGCTGTTGCGCGGCCTGCCGGTGGAGGACGACGACGCCCTGCCCCGCACTCCCGACAGCACACCCGCGCCCGTGGCCCGGCCCTTGCTCAACCAGGAGGCCATGCTCGCCGTCGTCGGCCGCCGCCTCGGCCTGCACACCGGCTACCGCGAACTGCGCTCCGCCACCGTGTTCCACGACGTCTATCCGTCACCCGGCGCGCACTACCTCTCCTCCGAGACCTCCGAGACCCTGCTGGAGTTCCACACGGAGATGGCCTACCACGTGCGCCAGCCGAACTACGTGCTGCTCGCCTGCTCCCGGGCGGATCACGAGCGCAAGGCGGCGACCCTCGTCGGCTCGGTCCGCAAGGCGCTCCCACTGCTCTCGGACGACACCCGCATCCGCCTCTTCGACAGGCCCCTGCCGTGTCGCGTGGACGTCGCCTTCCGTGGCGGCGTCGAGGACCCGGGCGCGATAGCCGACGTCAAGCCCCTGTACGGCGACGCGCGGGACCCGTTCCTCGGCTACGACCGCGAGTTGCTCGCGCCCCGGGACGCCGCCGACGTCGAGGCCGTCTCCGCCCTCTCGAAGGCCCTCGACGAGGTACGCGAAGCCGTGTATCTGGTCCCCGGCGACCTACTGATCGTGGACAACTTCCGTACGACCCACGCCCGCACGCCCTTCGCGCCGCGCTGGGACGGCAAGGACCGGTGGCTGCACCGCGCCTACATCCGCACCGACCGGGGCGGCCAGCTGTCCGGCGGGGAACGGGCCGGTGATGTGGTGGACTTCGTGCCGCGTCGCTGATCGGGTGCATGGGTGTGGGGGCCGCCTACCCAGGCGGCCCCCTTCCCCTGTTGGTGATGGTCGGTGGCTGTCGGTCGCTAGGCGAAGAACAGTGGCTTCCCCACGAAGTAGTCGACGACCGCTTCGCTCATGCTCAGCCGCGACGGGGGATGAAAGACGACGGCCTGCGCGGCGGAGGCCAGGTAGGCGATCTTCGGGGAGGTGATGAAGGCCATGCCTCCCAGCATCTCCACCGCCTGGCCGACGGCCCTGGTGAGGATGTCCTGTACGGAGAAGCGGGTGAACAAGGAAGCCGCGGCGCAGTCGTTGCCGAGATCGTCGTCCATGATCCGGCGGGCGACCCCCTCCACGAGGGACGCCGCCGAGTCGATGAGCAGACACAGGCGGGCGCGTTCGTCGGCTGACCCGCGCTCCTTGCGCAGAACGAGATCGACCAGCGCGCTGGCCACCCCCGTGTACGAGGCGGCCACGATCATCTGGAACCAGATCACACCGGCTTCGTTCAGCTCGTCCAGCTTCTCGGCGGCGTTCGCCGGGGCGCGGAGGATGTGCTCTGCCCCTGCGAACACGTCGGTGAGGCGGACTTCGTGGCTCTCCGCTCCGACCAGCGGGAACGTCGACCAGAAGTCGTGTACGGAGATGCCGGGAGTATCCGCGGGGAGCACCAGGAGCCCCATCTCGGCGCCACCGTCGTCCCCGCGCAGCGCGACGCTCGCGGTGAGGAGGTCCATCGAACGCGAGAGGCTGCAGGGCTTCTTGGAGCCGCTGACGAGATAGCCCCCGGCCGTCTCACGGGCCTCTACCGTCGGGGTGAGGATGCCGCGTCCGGAGCGCCCCTCCGCGTAGCCGGACGCGATGAGTGACCGATTCTTCGCGACGGTGTCGAGCACGGACGTACGGATGCCGGTACTGCTCTCGTGGCCGGTGTTGTTCTCGTAGCCGGTGTTGTTCTCGTAGTACGGGCCGACGGAGAAGAGCATGCCGACCGAGAAGTGGTGCATCGCCGTGGCCACCGCGAGGGATGGCGCGAGCGACGCCAGTGCGCGTATCACCCGGACGGCTTCGAGCGCGGAGGCGCCGATGCCGCCCCGATCACGGGGGATCAGGAGATTGGTGCCCCCGTAGTCCTTGAACAGCGCGATGGCGGGACTCTCCGGGGACTCCAACTGCTCGAACGGAACATCCGACAGACGGCCCGCCAGGCCGGGCAGGAGCTTTTCGCAGACGTCGTAGTCGAGTTGCAGGAATTTCACGCTCTCTCGTCCTCTGCTAGTGCCGGGGCGGCTCAGTTGTCCACGAGCCGCATCAGGAAGGGCGGGTACCGCTCGCCGTGGACGGCCGCAGGAGGCACCGCGTCCGCGATGGCTTGCCGCTCCTCGGCGGCCAGCTCGACGAAGGCCGCGCCGAGGTTCTCCGTAAGGTGGTCGCGACGGCAGGTGCCCGGGATGGGGACGACGTCGTCGCCTTGGTGGTGCAGCCACGCCAGGGCGAGCTGGGCGACGGTCAGGCCGTGACGCGCGGCCGCGGGCCGCAACGCCGCCACGATCGCTTGATTGCGCGCGAGGTTCGGGGCGCTGAAACGCGGCAGGGAGTGCCGGAAGTCCGCCGCCGGGCCGAGGTCCGCGGCCGAGGTGATCCGCCCGGTCAGCAGACCGCGCCCCAGCGGGCAGGACGCGATGATCCCAATACCCAACTCCCGGCAGGCAGGCACCACTTCGGCCTCGACGCCCCGGGTCCACAGCGACCACTCGCTCTGAACGGCGGTGATGGGGTGCACGGCGTGGGCGCGGCGCAGGGTGTCGGCGGAGACCTCGGACAGGCACACATGGCGCACCTTGCCCTCGGCCACGAGTTCCGCCAGGGCGCCGACCGCCTCCTCTATCCGCTCCCCCGGAGCCGCCCAGTGCTTGACGTAGAGGTCGAGGTGGTCGACGCCGAGGCGGCGCAGCGAACCGTGGCAGCGTTCCCGTATGTAGGCGCGGTCGCCCCGCACTCCCAGGAACTCTCCGTCTCGGTCGCGCTCCAGGCCCACCTTCGTGGAGATCAGCACGCGGTCCCGTCGGCCTGCGACGGCCCTCCCCAGAAATCGCTCACCTTCACCGAGCCCTTGGACGTCCGCCGTGTCCAGCAGGGTGACGCCCCGGTCGATCGCGCGATGCACGGTGGCCAGGGCTTCGGCGGGGTCGGCCCGTGCGTAGAAGGAACTCATGCTCAGGCAGCCCAACCCCTGCGCAGGCACTGCCAGTTCGCCGAGTCTGCGCGTCGGCAGAGGCGAGCCGTCGTCCTCTCTCATGAGTCTTCTCCTCCGCCTACCAGGAGTCGATGTGGAGCACCTGCTCGAGCGGTTGGCGCGCGGCGGGCCTGAACCGCGTACCGACGGAGAACGCCGTCGGGATCAGTGCCGCCTGGACGACGCCGTCGGGCAGGCCAAGCAGTTCCGCGATCTCCTTCTCGTACATCAGGTGCAAGGTGGTCCATGCGGTCCCGAGTCGGCGCGCCCGGGCGGCGAGCATGTAGCTCCAGGCGGCCTGGATGATCGATCCCCACTTGCCCGCCTCGTTGTACTCGGGAGCCTCGTTCACATCGAGGCAGGGGATGACGTGCACGGGCACCTCGGCCAGGTGGTCGCCCAGGTACGCGACGCTGTCCCCTACGCGCTGCTGCACCGCGTGGCGTGCCGGATCCTCGGGGAACAGCGACCCGCAGCTTCCCTCGGAACGCAGGTACTCCTTGACCGCACGCTGGTAGTAGCGGCCGATCTCGGCGCGCTGCGTGGGGTCCGTCACGACCATCCAGTGCCAGCTCTGCCGGTTGCTGCCGGTCGGCGCCTGCAGGGCGACGCGGACGCATTCCTCGACGAGTTCCAGCGGGACGGGCCGGGTCAGGTCGAGCCGTTTGCGTACGGAGCGGGTGGTCGTGAGGAGTTCGTCCGGGGTGAGATCCATGAGAGGCATGAGGTGTTCCTCCGGTCTGTGGGCGAAAGGGCGGGGGGCAACGGTGACTGGCCTGGGGGGCTCAGCTCGGGACTAGGGGCGGATCCGGCCGTCCGGCTCGACGCGGGACAGGACCGCGTGCAGTCCTTCGGCCAGTTCGTCGGCGGCGGCACGGTCCATCACCAAGGGCGGGTTGATCAGGAGGGACCTCGGGTTGCCGCGCAGGATGATGCCGACGTCCTCCCGCAGCGCCTGGGCCACCGGGGCCGTGCCGGTGGGCAGTTGGGTTCGTTCCGTCTTGTCCGCGACGAGCTCGATGCCCAGCATCAGACCGAGCTGACGGACGTCGCCGACGACAGGCAGGTCGGAGAGCGGGGCCAGCCTGTCGGCCAGGTAGCTCCCGGTCGCCGTCGCGTTGTCGAGCAGCTTCTCCCGCTCGATCAGGTCCAGATTGGCGAGTGCGACCGCGCAGGCGGTGGGGTGCCCGGTGTACGTGAACCCGATCGGGAAACCGGCCGGGCCGGTCACCGCGGCCGCCACCTCGTCGGTGACGAGCACCGCGCCGTGCGGTACGTAGCCGGAAGTGATGCCCTTGGCCGTGACCAGCACGTCCGGTCGCACTCCGAAGTGTTCGGCGGCGAACCAGTGCCCGGTCCGTCCGTACGCCGTGACCACCTCGTCGAAGATCAGCAGGATGCCGTGGGAACGCAGCAGTTCGGCGACCCGGGGCCAGTAGTCGGGCGGCGGGACGACCGCGCCGCCGACGCTCATCACGGGCTCGCCGATCATCGCCGCGATCCGGTCGGGCCCTATTTGTTCGATGGTCTCCCGCAGTTCGCGCAGGCAGAACTCGGTGACGTCCTCGCCGGCGAACGCGTCGGTCCGGTAGGGGTCGGGCGCGGTGAGGTGGTGTACGTGGGGCAGTTGGGGGCCGAAGCCCTCGTGGTAGACGGGCAGCCCCGAGACGCTTCCGGCGCCGTAGGCGATGCCGTGGTACGCCGTCTTCCGCGAGAGGATCCAGGTCCGCTCGGACTCCCCCCTGCGGTAATGGAAGTACCGCGCCATGCGCAGGGCGATCTCGTTGCCCTCCGCTCCGCCGCTGGTGAAGAACACGCGGTCCAGACCGTCGGGGGCGAGGTCGGTCAGCCGCACGGCCAGCTCGATCGCCTTGTCGTTGCTCATGGACTCCCAGAGGTGGAAGCACTCCAGGGTGCCCATCTGGGTGGCGGCGGCCTCCACGATCTCGCTCCGCCCGTGCCCCACCTGCATCATGCCGAGCACCGCCGCGGCGTCCAGATACCGCCTGCCCGAACTGTCCCGTACGTAGCAGCCGCGGCCCTCGACCATGACGATGCGGTCCGTGCATGTGCTCGGGAGATTGGGATGAATGAGCCGGTCCCGGTCGGACCGGACCCACTGTGCCGTCCGGTCCGAGCCGGACATGGATACCGCCGATGATGATGCGGGCATGAGGCAAGCTCCTTTGCGGATGGTCCTTCGGCACGCCGACGTCTGCCATGTGGCGATGCCCGGGGAAGGAAGCCCTCGGGAGGTACCAGGAGGTACACGGGAGGGGCGCAGCCACGTCGAGCGGCTGGATCACGGGGAGTCTTGCAGCCGGGGGTTGCAAGCGGCTGGCACGGAGCGCGAGCGAAGCACCGAGCGGGCTGCAAGCCGTGTCCGCCGACCGCATCCCGCGACGGTCCGGTGGAACTTGGCCCAGGCCATCTGCGTACGGCTGTGCAGCCCCTCCGCGCGGAGCAGCAGCATGACCGTCTGCAGATACATGCCCGCGTCGGACCATTGGGGCAGCCCCATGGTGCGGTCGATGTAGCAGAAGAGCGCGGCGGGCGCACCGAAAGCGTCCCAGTTCGCCGAGGCGGCCCTCTGTCGCGCTTCCACGTCTCCCGGCGGAATGCCGAGTGATCCGTAGCGCTGTGCGCCGAAGGCGGCCCGGCGCTCGCGGTACGGGGACTTCAGCGCGGGCGGGTACATCTCGTACTCCGCCCTGTCCCAGAGGTCGCCGACGGCCAGCCGCTCACCGGCGCGTTTCTTGAGTTCGGCCAGCGGTCCACCGGTCAGCACGTAGACGTGCCAAGGCTGGAGGTTCGATCCGGAAGGCGCCCAGGCCGCGGCGGACAGCACGCGCTCCAGCGTCTCTCTCGGAACCTCGCGGCCGGTGAACCCCCGCACCGCCCGTCGGCTCCTGACCGCTTCGTAGACGTCCACGGTGATCCGCCTCCCGGGCTCAGGTGGTGGGGATGTCGAGGGGCAGGGCGCTGAGGGGTGATTCGAGGGGGCAGGTGTCGTTGTCCAGCCTGCCCAGGGCATGCCCGCTCTTCAGCAGCGTGGCGACGAAGTAGCGGGCCATCAGGCTGTGGACCGCCTGGGTCGGATGGCGCGGGTCGCTGGTGGTGACACACCGGCGGACCTCCGCCGGGACGGGGTCGCGGTCCGGTACCTGTGGGATGCCTGCGTCGTAGAAGGGCCGGACCCCCGCCGGTTGGGACTCGCCCGACAGGCGCCAGTTCGTCGGCTTCCGGCCGACGTGGTCCATCCACTAGGCCCGTCGAACTCCTCACCCAGGAAGCTGCGCTGGGCCAGGTAGTCCTCCACCTGTCCCCTGAGACAGCTGAGAGATCCGAGCCCGCGGGTGAACGTCCGGTCCCGGCTGACGACGCACCCTCCCATGGCGTAGTTGACGTATCTGATCTGCCGCGGGGACGGAGTCGGCCGACTTGTGAATCGTCAGGTCGCTGTTCCCCCACATGAGCGCATCGCCGGTGGACCACTCGACCAGAAAATCGGTCCAGTTCTTCCCGTCGCTGAACCGGCCGGACTCGTTCACACACAGGGCTTCGTGCCCCCGGCCCGATCGCTCCGTCGGCACGTCCTTCAGCGCAGTGATCTGAAGGCCGCGCGGATCTCCTGTGAGAACAGAAGCGGCTGCTCCCAGGCGGCGAAGTGGCCGCCCTTGTCGACCTCGTTCCAGTGAATCAGGTTGCCGTAGGCCCGCTCGCCCCAGCTCCGAGGCGCGGGGTAGATCTCGGCCGGGAACACCGTGACCGCCACAGGGACGTCAGGAATGTCGACGGCGTCGAAGGGACCACCGCCCGCGTGCGCGGATTCCCAGTAGAGCCGGGACGACGACGCCCCTGTATTGGTCAGCCAGTACAGGGAGATGGCATCGAGCATCTCGTCGTAGGTGAGGACCTTCTCGGGCTCGCCGCCGCTGTCGGTCCATTCCGCGAACTTGTCGTAGTTGAATGCCGCCATTCCGACCGGAGAGTCGGCAAGTGAGTAGCCGATCGTCTGCGGGCTCTGATTCATCATGGCCGCGTATCCGTAGCCGTCGCGGTAGAAGTGCAGCAGCCGGTCATACGCGGCCTTCTCGCGCTCCGACAACCGCGCGGGTGCGGGGTCGAAGTTGCGCAGGTGCCGGATGATGGCCGGTGGCACGGTTCCGGGCATGTTGATGTGAATGCCGAGTAGGCCGTGGGGCCGTTGCATCGCGAGCTGGTGCGAAACGGCGGCGCCCCAGTCGCCCCCCTGGGATACGTATCTCCGGTAGCCGAGCCGCCGCATGAGCGCGTGAAATGCCCGTGCCGTCCGCGCGGGGTTCCAACCGGTGTGTGTCGGCTTGGCCGAGAAGCCGTATCCCGGCAGCGTCGGCAGGACGAGATGGAAGGCGTCCTCGGCGCGTCCGCCGTGAGCCGTGGGGTCGGTGAGCGGTCCGATCACCTTCAACAACTCGATGATCGAGCCGGGCCAGCCGTGGGTCATGAGGAGCGGCAGGGCATCGGCATGCGGGGAGCGGATGTGGGCGAACTGAATGTCCAGGCCGTCCAGTTCGGTGATGAACTGCGGCAGTCCGTTGAGCTTCGCTTCGGCCTTGCGCCAGTCGTAGTCGGCGCCCCAGTACTCGACCAGAGGGCGGAGCTTCGCCAACTGGACGCCCTGGGACCGGTCGTCGACGGTCTCTCTTTCAGGCCAGCGCGTGTCCCGCAGTCGGCGTCGGAGCGCGGCGATCTCGTTCTGCGGGACCTTGATGTGGAAGGGGCGGACGCCATCGATGTGCTTCAAGGCGGCAGCTGAGCCCGCTGCCTCGGGCACGGAGTCGGCTGTCGGCTTCTCCGCCGTTGCGGCCTGCGCCTTGCGGGGGAAACCGAGTTGGGCTGCGACGGCGCCGCCAACCGCGAGTCCGAGTAATCGTCGACGGCCAGCTTTGATCTGACCCGTATTCTCCTGCGCGCTCATCGGAATCTCCTTCTCCGGATGGCGGGTGTCGGATGTCCGAAACAGGCCGAAGCGGAAACGACAAACGTCCGTGTCATGTGAATCACGCCTACGTTAGGACCTCAATCGCCGCCCCTTGAATACCCTTTCAGCCCTCCATCAGGAATCACTCATCCGTCTAGCAGGCCGTGCACGCATCGGGGATGCCGGACGGACGCCGCGTCCACGGCATCGAGACCTTCAATGTGCTGCGGGGCGGCGATTACCTCTTTCTGCCCGGCTTGTCGGCACTGCGATGGCTCGCGGAGCGACACGGAGGACACGCTTGACGACGGCCGTGCGGCCGGTCAGTCCTCGGCGTCACGGACCAGGAGTGCGATCTGCACCCGGTTCTCGGCGCCCAGCTTGGCGAACAGGTTGCCTGTGTGCGCCTTGACGGTCGCGATGCCGATGCGGAGCCGCTCGGCGATCTCCGGGTTGCCGAGACCGTCCGCGATGGCCCGGGCGGTGTCGAGTTCCCGTTCAGTCAGCGCGGACAGCTGTTTCCGCGCGGCCAGGCGGGACGAACGGCGGGTCTCGGAGGACTGCGGCCCGGTGGCCGCGGCGATCACTCGTGCTGTGGCGGCCGAGGACAGCACGGGGTTCCCGTCCGCGACCGTTCGCACCGCGTCGAGGATCCGGGCCGGAGGGGTGTCCTTCAGGACGAACCCGAGGGCTCCGGCGCGCAGCGCGCCGAGGACCAGGTCGTCGGAGTCGAACGTGGTCAGCATGAGCACCCGGGGCGGCGTCGGCCTGGCGAGGAGTTCCCGAGTCGTGTCGAGACCGTCGCGGCCGGGCATCCGGATGTCCATCAGCACGACGTCCGGCCGGTGTTCTTCCACCGCCGTGAGCGCGGCGTCCCCGTCGGCCGCCTCCGCGACGACGGTCAGGTCCGGTTCGCCGTCGATGACGAGACGTAGCGCAAGGCGCACCAGCTGTTCGTCGTCGACGATGACGACACGCACCGGCTCCCGCTCGCTCTGCACTCAGCTTCTCTTCTCGTGGTCGTGGTCGTGGTCGTGGTTCGGCCAGGGTAGTTGCGCGGTGAGGACGTATCCGCCGCCGGGTGTGGGGTGGTGGTTGAGTTCTCCGTCGGCGAGGGTGATGCGTTCGGCGAGGCCGAGCAGGCCGAATCCTGAGGCCGGGGGCTGGGTGGTCGTCGGCCCGGTGGCCGGGGAGTTGTGGATGCTTGCGTACAGTTCGTTGCCGGGTGTTCCTTCGACGGTGATGTGTACGCGGGTGCCTGGGGCGTGTTTGGCGGCGTTGGTCAGTCCCTCCTGGATGACCCGGTAGCAGGTTCGTCCCATGACGTCGGACGGCTTTCCCGTCACCGTGGTGGTGAGCGTGACGTCCAGTCCGGAAGAGCGGGCGTCGGCCACCAGCTCCGGGACGCGGTCCAGGGAGGGCTGCGGCGGTTCCGGCCGACCTGGGTCGGCGCGGAGCACACCGAGGACGTCCCGTAGTTCTTCCAGCGCTTGGTGGGATCCTTCGGCGATGCCACGAATCAGCATGCGGTTGTCCTCGGTGGGGAGATCGCCTCGGTGGTCGAGGACTCCCGCCTGCATGGCGACCAGGGAGATCCGGTGCGCGAGCACGTCGTGCATTTCCCTGGCGATACGGTTCCGTTCCAGGGCCCGTGCCTGCTCCGCCCGTGCGGCCTGTTCCCGCTCCGCGCTCTCCGCGCGCTCCCGCAAGGACCGCACCTCGACGCGCCGTGCGCCGATGGCGACGCCCATGGCCGCCGCGATGCCCGCGCTCAGCGCCGGGAGTGCGAGTTGGAGCGGTAGCGAGCCCGGCGGGGTCTTAATCGGGTAGAGCACGAGAGCGAGTTGTGACGCGGCTACGTAGACGAGCGCGACAACTCCGATCTCCACCGGACGGCGACGAGTGGAGATCGAGCACAGAGCCAGCAGCGCGGCACCGATGGCGAGCGTCGACACGCCCGCGGCGACGGCGACCGCCATGGCGACGGCGAGCGGGAACCGCTGCCGCCACAGGAGCACCGTCAGGCAGCCGAGAGCCACCAGCGGATCACCGGTGACCAACCAGGAACACGTGTCGGCCGCGCACCCCCGCGGCAACGCCGCACTGGTGGAAACCCAGAAGGGAATGCCCAGGGCCGCGGCCGCCACCAACCGCCATGTCTGCTGCCACCCTCCGGGCCGTGGTGCGACGTCCGTGTTCATGCCGATCATTGTCGCGAAATCGCGCGGCCGGTGCACCGGCCGCGGGGACACCCCCACCCTCACCCTGAGTCGGAGCACCACTTCGACCTAGGTCGAAGGCGACCCGACCGCAGGGGCGATGCGCCGGTGTCGCCGGACGAACAGACTTGATCACGCCACCGGGCCGTTACGGAACGTGACGTCGTGCGCCCTCTCGACCTCGTACGCCCCCTCAGGAGGACACCAGATGCGCAAAACCTTGTCCCTCGCCCTCGCCGCCACCGCTGTCGCCGCCGCCACGATCTCGGGAGCGTCTGCGGCGTCGGCTCCGGACACGGTGACGGCCGCGCCGGACTCCCTGCGGTGGGGCCCGTGTCCGAAGAAGGCGGGATCGCCGAAGGCAGGGTCACAGAAGGGAGGGGCGCCGAACACCGACGCGCACCGTCTCGAGTGCGCGACCCTCGACGTCCCGCTGGACTACCGCGCCCCCGAAGGCCACCAGATCGAGATCGCCGTCTCCCGGCTGGCAAGCAAGGACCCTTCGAAGCGCCGTGGCGTGCTGCTGACCAACCCGGGCGGCCCCGGCAGCTCCGGGCTCGACTACCCGGCCCTTCTCGCCGGTGCCGGGCTGCCGAAGGACGTCCTCGACTCCTACGACGTGATCGGCTTCGACCCGCGTGGTGTCGGCCGCAGCACGCCGGTCACCTGCGACCTGACACCGCGGCAGCAGGCACGCGGCAACTTCCCGCCGTACGCGCGCACCGCGGCCGACGTCGCCAAGGAGGCGCCGCACGCGCGGGCCATCGCCGAACAGTGCGCGACGTCGCGGACGGCATGGATGCTGCCCCACACCACCACGGCCAACACCGCGCGCGACATGGACCGGATCCGGGCGGCGCTGGGCGAGCCGAAGGCCTCCTACCTCGGTGCCTCCTACGGCAGCTACCTCGGCGCGGTGTACACGACGCTGTTCCCCGGGCGCAGCGACCGGATCGTGCTCGACAGCAACTTGGGCCCCGGCGGCTACGACCTGGCGAGCTTCCGCCTGCTCGGCCGCGGGATGGAGGACCGGTTCCCGGACTTCGCGGCGTACGCGGCGGCGCACCCCGAGTACGGTCTGGGCACGACGCCGAAGCACGTGACCGCCAAGTTCTTCGAACTCGTGAAGCGGCTGGATGCCGAACCGGTCGGCGGCGTCGACGGGACCGTGTTCCGCGGAGTGACCTTCGAGAGCCTCTACGTCGAGGGCCTCCTGCCCCGACTGGCCAAGGATTGGCAGGCGTTGGACAAGGGCAAACCGCTGACGACTCCGCCGCCGCAGATCTCGGAGAACTTCCTGGCCAGTCATTTCTACGTGACCTGCGGTGACTCGCGTTGGCCCGGCAAGGTCCGGGACTACCAGCGCAACGCGGCCATCGACCGGCTGAAGTACCCGATGCTGGGCGGGAGCACCGGAAGCATCAAGCCCTGCGCGTACTGGCCTGACAGCCGGGTCGAGCCGCCGGTGCGGATCGGTGACCGCGGCCCGTCGAACGTACTGATGGTGCAGAACGAACGCGACCCCGGAACCCCCCTGGTCAGCGCCATGAAGCTGCGGCGGGCATTCGGCGACCGGGCCACGATGGTGACCGCCGACCAGGCCGGGCACGGTGTCTACCCGTTCGGCCGCAACACGTGCGCGAACAACTCGGTGACAGCGTTCCTGACCAACGGACAGCGCCCGGCCGAGGACCTCGCCTGCGCGGCCGAGCCGAACAAGTAACGGGAGCGGACGCATGATCAAGGAGTGGCGTCACCGTCGTGCCCTGCAGCGGGTCGTGCCCGGGGACGGGCGAGCGTTGAAGCGTTTCCGATGGTGGCAACTGCCTTTCCGCGCGCTGTTCCAGCTGCGGCTGACGGGCGACGACGGCCGCGGAACGATCTACGCCGTCGACGTCAGGCACTGGCAGAACCAGTCGTCCGGCGACGTCAAGGCCCACCTGTATCTCGACGGCAGGCTGCACGCCGTGTCCAAGCTCCCTGCCGTCTTCCCCGTCCCGGGCGGCACCGTCGAAGTGAAGATGAGCGGATTCGGCCTCAAGCGCTGCCACTACGTCACCGACGAAGGCCACGAGTTCCAGCTGGTCCCGGACCCCGACTCCGCCGAGGGGCTCCGGGCACGCCTCGACCGCGCACACCCCGCGCTGAGCCGCACCATCAGTCTCCTCTCGCTGTGCGTGCTCGTCGCCGCCCTGGCCGTGCTGATCCCACAACTTGCCGAACAGCTCACCAAGCCCGAGGGAATCGCCCAGCACACCGGGACCTTCACCTCGCCCATCGACATGCCGATGTGGGGCAACTTCGCGATCGGCATCGCCACCTTGGCGGCCAGCACAGAACGGGCACTGCGGCTACGCCACAGCCACCTGCTGGACGGCGCAGCGGGCTGATCGGGAATCATGTGCCTGAGATGGACGCGCGGCACCGGGCCAGCAGAAGGCCGGAGAGACCGGCAGTCGGCCGGTAGCGGGTGGGGGGCCGTCACGGCTGTCGCGCGGCCTGCCGGTCGGCCTCTCACTGCGGTCGTCGGGTGGTCAGGACTCGCTCGGCCTGCCCCATCACGTCTCGGACGATGTCTCCGGCGGACCGGATGTCGTGGACGAGACCCACGCCCTGCCCCATCAGCCAGGGCATCTCCTCCCAGTCGGCCTCGGTCGCGGGCACGGGCGGCAGCACGTTGAACTTGCGCAGCACGGTCGCCTCTCCCTGGAAGACCGTGGTGCCGACCTGTTCGAGTTCGTCACGGTCGGTCGGCACCTCGGCCGACCTGTCGTTCCACTCGGACACCACACGGTCACGCTGCACCCGCATCGGGTTGAAGTCGGGCCACTCCGGACCGAAGATCCCGCTGAGCACCGTGTCCTCGCCCAGCGAGGCGATGAGCCGACGGTGGTGTTCGGGATGGACCTGCGCCTCGCGCGAGGCGACCAGCCGGGTCCCCACCCACACGCCATCGGCGCCCAGACACAGGGCGGCGGCGATCTGGCGTCCGTCGGTGATGCCGCCCGCGGCGAGGACGAGCGCGTGCTCGCCCACGGCGTCCACGACGGCGGGCACACCGACCATCGTGGGCAGACCGCCGTAGTTGTGCCCACCCGCCTCCCAGCCCTGGACGACGACGACCTCCACGCCGCCGTCGACGGCGCGCCGTGCCGCATCGGCGGAGCCGACCTGCTCCCACACCGAAATACCGGCCTCACGGAGCTCCTTCAGCTGGTGGGCCGGTGGGTGGCCCCAGTGGAAGGAGACGATCGGTACCCGCTCCTCGACGCAGACGCGCACGAGCTCGGAGTTGTCGAAGTATGTGATCAGGTTGATGTGGAACGGCTCGTTCCGCGTGCCCGTGCGGATCTCGTGGATGATCTGCCGCAGCCTGTCAGGGGTCATCAGTCCGGCCCCCACCGCACCGATACCGCCCGCTTGGGAGACGGCCATTGCCAATGCCGCGGTACCGCCCGCGAAGGCCATCCCAGCGCAGACGAACGGGTACGGGATCTCGAACCGGTCGGTGAGCCTGGTGGACAGCACGCTCATGACGACTTCCTTTCGAGTCGGTGCCTTCTGGGGAGTCGGGGACTCTGTCGCGCGCCGCGCTCTGCCGCCGGTCAGGCCGGTGCGGGCCGACACATCCTGCACAGCTCCGACATCAACCAGACGGCACCGCAGGGCAGGTGACCACACCGGGGCTAAGGCCCTGCCCCGGATCCGATCGGACGGGAAGCCTGCCCGGCCTGGCCCGGCCTGGCCTCGAAGTACGGGGCGTCCCTGCAGGCACCAACGTCTGACCGGAGGGCGCGCCCCCTCTCAGCAACTTGGGCACACCGCTGGCCGATGCGGCCTTGGATCGTCAGTGAGAAGACTTGCCCAACAGCGCCCGGGCCTTGCGTTCGACAAGCACAGGAACGAAATCACGGACGGGCCGCTCGCTGAAGTCGGCGTGAGCTGCTGATACGGCAGCTTCGATCTCTTCGGACGTACGCAATGCGCGGTAGGCCTGCGTGAGGCGCTCGATGACGCCTTGGATCGCGTCTTCCTCGCGCATGTCGATAGCCACAATGCCCCCCGACCTGGACGAAGTTCCCTCAGCCTCCGTATGCATTCTCGCGCGGGAACACCGCGCCGCGCTGCTCATTGCATCCCGCCGACATCTCATCGAGCGGAACCGGCCACGCATGGTGGGCCAGGAGGGCCATACTCACCAAGGTCATGAGCAGTTCGATGTCCGTGTCGGCTTCGAGGCGTATGGACACCCAAGAAGAGCCCGGCACCAGCCGGACCGCAGCACAGACCTTCAACTGATCGCCCAACCGCCGAATCGCCCCGGCCGTAAGGTGCAGGTCAACATCCCGGTCCGAATGGAAATGGGCGATCTCACCCCGGGCCGAGCAGAGCGCCCGGCCGGTGGCGCAGCTGGGCAGGGTCTCGGAGAGGTCCGGCCAACTCGCCAGTCGCGTCATGGCACGCAAGGCCAACGTCATGACTTCATCATGGCCCGCTCACCGTGCGGCTACCAAGCCTTGGGGAGGCTGTAACCGTGCCCCAGCGCAGGAGTGTCCGAATACACGCCGCGGGCGAAGACAGCCATTCCCCTCGCCGGAGTACTGGGCAGCCCCTCGTGTAACTCTCACGCTCGCCACCGTCCTCGGACGGGCGCCCCGGACCTTCGAGGACTACGCCGTACGGGCCGCAACGGCCGGAGCCTGCCGACGATGACCGCCTACCAGTGGGCACCGTCGCCTCATACGTCCCTCAACTCATCGGCCTAGCATGGGCGTTATCGAGGAACCCCAACCTGCCCTGAGGAGTCCGGTGATCAAGATCAGCATCTTCCTTACCCGGCGTGCGGACCTCACCCACGAGGAGTTCGTGGCGTACTGGACGGACAAGCATCTGCCGCTGATCGCGAGCGTGGTGGACGAAGCGGTACCGCTCCGGCGCCATGTCCTGCTCTTTCCCACCGGCGACGAGATCCCCGGCCTACCGACCGCCTACTACGACGGTGTCGTCGAGGCCTGGTTCGACGACCTCGCCGACGCGACCGGTTGGTTCACCTCCGAGGTCTTCACCACGACCGTCGCCGCCGACGAGGAGAACTTCCTCGACCGCTCCCAGACCCGCTTCCTGTACACCACCGAAACCCCGATCACAAGCTGAGCGGAGCAGTCCCCGCGCGCCGAGCTGCTTCTCCGTCGGCTCCGGGCCGGGAGCCACCCGCGGCTGAGTGACGTGAGGTGGAAGGGGCGCCTAGTGCGGCTCCCCGAGGAAGGGGAAGTCCATGCGGAGGTCGGTGTGAGGCCGCAGCCCGTCGTGGGGCACAGCACCGTTGCTCAGTTGGGCGATCCCCATGTTGATGACATCGTCAGTGAGGTTGCGGCCGTTGGGGAACCCTTCGGCGCTGGCGTAGTCGTACATCAGAAGGTCGGGAAGCAAGCTCTCCGCGAGAGCGGTAGCCCGGTCCTTGGGGTGGCCCGCGCCCTCGAAGACGTGCGCGAACTTGTCGAGGAAACCCTCGCGATCATGAGCGGGCCCCTGCTGGTTCCAGACTCGCTTGTCGCGGTCGTCCTGGTTGAAGTTGGCATCGATCCCGGGCCGCCCGGCCCGGTCGCCCTGAACCAGTCGGCCATCGTGCGGAACCAGGACCCTGGCCCAGACACCGACCTGCGAGTTCGGGCCCAGCGCGCGGTTCGGGACTTCCAGCACGATGCCGAACACGTTCTTGTCGGCGAACAGATCCTGGCCGGTCCACTGGAATTTGTCGGTCGCGCCGACGGGGTCGGCGAAGAACGGGTCGCTGCGCATCCCGGCGAAGAACCTGAAGTCGCCGACAGCAGTGATCCGCGGCCCGGAGCCGAAGGTCACTGGTGCGTCGAGAAGGATCGTGTCCCCCGCGTCGAGGCTGGCCGCGGCCTCCCGGCCGGTCGCCAGTTGCAGGCTCGCGGTCTGCGCGTCGTCCCGTACCGGGGAGAAGCGGATGCGGAAGGCGAGGTCGGATTGACGTTGACCACCAGGATGGTCTTGCTCGCATCGCCTGGCTTCTGAAATACGTAGAGGTCGGTGATGTGGCTCCTGGGGTCCATGCTCGTGGGGCTGATGCCCAGGCCGGAGACGTGGTGTGCCATATCGCGACTCCCACCGGGCCCTCCCGTCCAGGACCCGGGACGATCACCCGTTGCCGACCTACGTGCAGGTCGTCGCATCCGTCATGGTTTGAGGAGCGTCGAGATTAACGATCTGCCTGACGCCAGCGGCTGTATATCCGTCATCCGACGTATTCGCAGCAGTCGGAGCCGCCCCGCTCTGGCCGTTGAAGGCGCGGCTGGAGGAGTGGGATCAGCCGGGTGACATCGTTGCGGGCGCGCATCGAGCCGCTGCCGCCGGTCGTCCCGCATAATCCGCAGCGTCCGGGTCGCAAGCGGCCCTACAGTCCCGCCCCCGTCGAAGGGCTGGGTATCGTCCGCCCCGATGCCCTGTTCCACGACTCAGCGGACGGCACGGAGGAGGAGCACCATGGCCGATCGTCGGCAGGGAACCGAGTCGGACGACGGATCCGCGTCGGGGGCGCCGGAGGCTCGCCGGGCGAGCACACACGACGCGGTGCGACTCGCGGTGGTCATCGGTGCTCTCGGCGTGGTCTTCGGTGACATCGGTACCAGCCCGATCTACACCCTCCAGACGGTGTTCAACCCCCATGACCCGCACCCCGTCCCGGTCACCACGGACAACGTGTACGGGGTGGTATCGCTGGTGTTCTGGTCGGTGATGATCATCGTCACGGTCACCTACGTGCTGCTTGCGATGCGCGCCGACAACGAGGGCGAGGGCGGCATCATGGCGCTGATCACCCTGTTGCGGCGGTGGAGTGCACAACGTGGGCGTCGAGCCGCGATCGTACTTGCCGCGCTCGGCATCTTCGGTGCGTCGCTGTTCTTCGGTGACAGCATGATCACCCCGGCGATCTCGGTGCTGTCCTCGGTCGAAGGACTCAAGGTCGTCGAGCCGTCGCTGGACAGTGCGGTCGTGCCGATCACCGCGGTGATCATCGTGCTGCTGTTCCTGGTGCAGCGCCGGGGAACCGCGGCGGTGGGCCGGGTGTTCGGGCCAGTCATGATCGCCTGGTTCGTGGCCATCGGGGCGTGCGGCGTCGTCGGCATCGTCGACCACCCGGGCATCCTCAGGGCGCTTTCACCGACGTACGCACTGGGCTTCCTGTTCGGCCACTGGGGTACGGCCTTCTTCGCCCTGGCCGCGATCGTGCTCGCGGTCACCGGCGCCGAGGCGCTCTACGCCGACATGGGGCACTTCGGCCGACGGGCGATCACCCGGGGCTGGCTCTTCCTGGTGCTGCCCGCCTGTGTCCTGAGCTACCTGGGCCAGGGCGCGCTGATCCTCGACGACCCGGCCAACATCAGCAGCCCGTTCTTCCTGCTCGTGCCCGACTGGGGGCGCTGGCCCATGGTGCTCCTCGCGACGGCGGCAACGGTGATCGCCTCCCAGGCAGTGATCACCGGCGCGTACTCGGTCGCCTCCCAGGCGGCCCGGCTGGGCTACCTGCCGAGGCTGCGCATCGCGCACACCTCCGAATCCACCGTCGGTCAGATCTACGTCCCCTGGATCAACTGGCTGCTGATGGTCTCGGTCCTCACCCTCGTCTTCGCCTTCCGCTCCTCCGCGGAGCTGGCCTACGCCTTCGGCATGGCGGTCACCGGCACCATCACCATCACCACCCTGCTGTTCCTCTACGTCGCCCGCGCCAAGTGGGGCACACCCCGCTGGCTGCTCGCCATCGGCGGCGGCCTGCTCCTCTTCGTGGACCTGCTGTTCGTGGCGGCCAACATGACCAAGCTCGTCCACGGCGCATGGCTGCCGCTCCTGATCGGCCTCACCGCGTTCACCGTCATGACGACCTGGCAGCGCGGCCGCGAGCTGGTCACCGAGCAACGGGCGCGCGCCGAAGGGTCGCTGCCCGAGTTCGTCGACGACCTGCGCAGCGGCGAGGCTGCCACCCGCCAGGTCCCAGGGACGGCCGTCTTCCTGAACCGGGGCAAGGAGACCGCACCCCTGGCCATGCGAGCCAACGTCGAACACAACCACGTACGGCACGAGCAGGTCGTGATCCTCACCCTGCAGACCGAGCCGGTGCCCCGTATCCCGGTGGACCAGCGGATCGTCGTGGACGACCTCGGATACAGCGACGACGGGATCATCCACGTCACCGCCCGGTTCGGCTACATGGAGACACCGGACGTGCCCGGCACACTGGCGATGCTCGACCCGGCGGAAACGGAAGGGCCACTGCAGCTCGAGCAGGCGTCCTACTTCCTGTCGAAGATCGAGCTGCGGCGCGGGAAGGCGCCGACGATGCCGCCCTGGCGCAAGCGCCTGTTCATCGCGACCTCCTACATCACGTCCGACGCCGCCGAGCACTTCGGCCTGCCCCGCGACCGCACGGTCATCATGGGTTCGCACATCGAGGTGTAGGAACAACACCGTTGTCCCCTACGAGGTTGCCGAGGCCGGAAGGTCCGGGCGAGTCGTAGGCCTGCCCAACGCGACTTGCAGGGTCAGAACCAGGCTTTCCCCGGAGGCATACTCAGTTATTGTCCGGGGATGCCTGTCGACCAGTACGCCTACTTCGCCTTGTCGAGTGAGCGCACCAGCACCCGTGAGATGACCGATTTCCTCGGCGTCGAGCCTGATGAGAGAGCGGTTCGCGGCAGCCGCACCACGGAGCCGATGCTGCCGGTCTGCCACAGCTGGAAGGTCGTGTGCCGTACGTCGGGTCTGCGCATCGACGAGCAGATCGCTCAGATCGTCGGCCGCCTCCGGCCCCACACCGCCCGCATCACCGAACTCGTACGACAGCTGGAGCAAGAGCCCGAGCCCGGCAACGCCGCGGTGTTGCAGATCGTCCGCTACTTCAGCCAACCAGCAGACTCAGACAGCAACACCACCGCGGGACCGAACCTCTTCGGCTGGCACCTCGATCGCGACGTGCTGGACTTCCTCACCAGCACGGGCACGGTCCTGGATGTCGACGAATACGACATGACTTCGAGCGCAGCCGCCGAAAGCTGAGAAGGTTCGCGAGCGCAGGTGCTCGATCGATCTGGTCCGCTGCCGGTACTTCGGCAGAAACCCGGCGAGGGTCGGCCCGCCGAAGCCGGATCAGGCGCGCAGGGTGACGCCGAAACGGGTCCTCATCCGCCGCAGTTCCCACAGCGAGACAGCCGTCACCGACAGCGGCCCACCCAGCGTGGAGCAGAACTGGACGACGGGCGGACCTCCCGGCATGCCGTCGCCGATCAGGCTGAAGGCCGCGAACACCCACACCAGCGTCATGGTGAGGACGGGCGGCAGCATCGGGTGGACCTGGGCACTGTTGAAGGCACTGCGGGCTGAGTACAGCGACGCCATGAAGAAGAAGGGAAAACCCCACACGAACACGAACAACGAGGCGACGACCAGCACGTACTCCCACAGGCTCTTCCCGTCGTCGGCGTTCACCGTCAACGCGGTCGGGACGAGGATTCCGCTGATGACCAGGGGCGCAGCAATGATCGACACGCACGGGGCGAAGACCAGTTGGGCCGCACCGCCCTACGCCGCGTACCCCCAGTGCTTCGGATCCACGTTGTAGGCGAGGATCAGGGCGATGGTTGCGGCAACACCTACTGGCACCATGTCCACGGCTTCACCACGCTCGACGGCCAGTACATCGAATTCGAGGAGGACGCCGTGGTCCTCGTCCAGGGCTACCCCGTGACCGTTCGCTACCGGCCCAGCAACCCCTACGGGTGAGGCGGTGGCCACCCTCGCGGGGACGGTGGTGCACGGGGTGAAGTCCTGAGTCGTGGTGGTGCGAAGGCGTGCGAGGTGGAACCCGGGATACGGGGAGGGCGTGACGGCGCGCTGTGCGCGGGGAGACGGGGAGGCCCTATACGGGCCGGGCCTCCCCACCTGTCCCACGCAGTTGCGCGTCGGGCGTCAGCCCAGCGCAGCCATCTTGTCCCAACCACCAGTGCCGATCGCGACCGGAGCCCCGAGGCCACCAGCCGTCAGACGCGGGTAGAAGTGAAGTCCCTGGCTGGTGTTGTTCGTGGTCGCCCAGAGGTCAGGGACACCGTCGTTGTCGGCGTCGGTGGCCGAGGTAAGGAGGGGGCGGGCGGCAGGAGTGAAGCCGGTGGCCGTCAGCTTGCGCGACCCGGAGCCGAGCCCTTCGCCAGCCGGGCCCGTGCCTTCGTAGGTGAACAGTTCGCCGGTGCTGCGCTTACGGGCGAGCAGGTCGACGTGGTCGTTCTTGGTGACGTCGCCGGGGGCGGCGAGGTCGTAGCCAGACCAGGTGCCGTCGCCGATAAGGATGGGTTCGGCGTATTCGTCGAGGTAGCCCGTGGCGTGGCCGTAGTAGAGCCAGAGGTGGTTGCCTTCCTTGACCAGCAGATCGGGGAAGGAGGGCAGGTCCCATTCGTCGATCTTGCCGTTGCCGTCCAGGTCGGTGGGACCGTCGACGTCGCCGATGGCCAGGATCTGGTCGGCGTTCTTGAAGTGGTCGTTGGCCGGGTCGTACAGGCTCAGGTCGTGGCGTCCGTCGCCGCACGCGGAGCCGTTCGCCTCTTCGCCGTAGTTGGTGCAGGCGTAGCCGAAGCCGTTGTTGGGGTGGATGTGCAGCTGTCGGCTGCCCTTGGTGCCCGAAGTGGCGATGAGGTCTTCGTAGCCGTCCTCGGTCCAGTCGCCGCGTCGGGTGATCAGGGAGCCGGTGAAGTCCTGTGTGCTGGCGTCGCTTGTGGTGCCGATCCGGCCGTTGCCCTGGCCCGCGTACATGCGCAGCTGTCCGGTGTTGTGGAGGGCGAGCAGGTCGGGGTTGCCGTCGCCGTTGAGGTCACCGGGCTCGTCGGTCTTGCCGGTGGGGTCGGCGTAGAAGAGGTAGGTGCGGGTGTCGGACTTGTTGTTCGCCTTGTCCAGGGAGCGGGCGAAGACACGCTGCGGGCCGGTCGAGGGCGGGGTGAGCTCAACCTTCGTACTGCCGCCTGCGGAAGGGGCCTTGACGGAGCGCGCCTTGGGGTCCCAGTCGGTCCAGTACTCGTACTTGGCGACGTCCTTGATACCCGCGGAGGAAAGCGTGAAAGTGCCCTCGGTGCGGGCCGGTGACGTGTTCTCGGGCCAGCCGTCCTGTCCGTCGGGGAACTGGGTGGAGGTGATGCCGGGCGGGTTGCTGGGCCGGTTCGGGTCGAAGGCGAAGCGGCAGCCGGGGGCTCCGCTGGTGGGGTTCCAGTCTGAGTTGGCCTTGCCGTCGCGGGCCTGGACCTTCCACGAGTAGTTGCCGTTCGCGGCGCCCAGGTGCTTGGCCAGCAGGCTCTTGGACACGGTGGTGCGGGCGATGCCGCCGGAGGTGACCTTGACGTCCCGGTTGACGACGATGCCGGGGCTGGTGTCGTGCTTGCCGGTCGGCCACAGGTGGAAGCGCGCGGTGACGCTGCCTCCGTCGGGGTCGGATACCTTCGCGGTCAGCTGTACGTCGGTGTTGCCGACAGTGACGTAGGTGCCCTTGTCACCGCAGGAGTTGTTGATACGGGTGCTGGGCACCGTGTCCAGGCTCGATGGCTTGTTCGGCACCGAGTTGTACTCGGTGGAGAGCACCGCGGTGGAGGCGTCGAACTTCTTCCACGCGTGCACGTCACTCTCGCTGGCGCGCAGCCCGAAGGCGACCTTGGTCCACTTCTTGGCCGCGGCGTCCGCGGTGGCTCCCTTGACGTTGAACTCCAGGTTGCCTGCCGGGCACGAGGACGACCAGCCCTTGGCGGCGGTGACGGTGGCGTACTTCGTCCCCCAACCCGGCTGCTTGTTCCAGGTGGTGGCCGAGGAGATCGCGCCGGTCAGCCACGCCTCGACGGGCTTCTTGGTGCAGGACCAGGAGTGCGTGTTCTTGATGCGCAGGGTGGACTTGGTGATCTGCTTGCCGTGCAGTTTGCGCGGGTCGAACTGGACGAAGGAACGCCAGGTGCCGCTGGTCTCCGATTCGTGCCCGACCCGGGCGACCTTGGAGGAGTGGTTCCAGTACGAGGTGCTGGGGTGCTTCTTGCTGACCGCGGTCCAGCCCAGGCGAGGGCTGGAGACGGTCGGGTCGATGTAGACGGGGAAGACGGTGTCCGGGTCGGACAGCACCTTCTGATCCGGCGTCACGACCAGTTCGTCACTGGATGCCTTGAGGGGCATACGGGTGGTGGCGGCGCCGTAGCGGGGCTCGAAGACGTCTTCGTTGGGGGTGGCGGGCTTGTCGCCCTGCTCGTCCAGGAGGGCGCCGACGTCCTTGATCTTGGCGCTCTTCGTACTCTTCGTGCTCTTGGCAGCGGCCAGTTGTGTATCGGGGACACCTGCTGAGTCCCACATCTCGGGCGCTGGTGCGGTGAACACCGCCTGCCCGGCGGGGTTCACCGCGGTGAGGTTGCCGGTATGGTCGGTGCTGACGCTCACTCCGTCGGCGTCTAGACCGTAACGGACCTTCTTGAGCAGGGGGTTGTCGGAAGCCTCGCGGGTCTTGACCACGAGCAGTTGCTGGTAGCCGTCCACACCCGCCTGCATGCGCAGGTCGATGCCCGGTGCCACCTCCGGGTAGACGGCCGTGTCGCCTTCCAGGCGAGGGGCGGGCAGCTTACCCGGCCAATCGACTGTCAGGTGCCGGTCGTTGCGGGTGATCGTCACCAGCGGCGCGTCGCCGCCGGAGGAGAATTCCAGGCCGACATCGACGGCCTTGGGCCGGACCGCGCCGTCCCGCAGGCGCAGAGTGGTGTCGACGTCGACCAGAGTGTTGTCCTGCTTCACGCGGACCGGCGCCGCAGCAGCCTCTTCCGTGAAGGTGCCGTCAGGGTTCGCGTAGACAGTGTCGAACTGAGTTCGATGCGAGAGCACTTCGACCCGTTCACCTGTCCGTGCGGCCTTGCGCGATGCGGCCGTCTCCGGATCCGCGTCGGTTGCCTGCCTCGCCTGCTCCTGCCCGGTGCGCTCGGGCTCCGCGGAGGCTTGCGACACGGCCAGCACCGGGATGGCGAGGGCTGCGGCCAGAGCGCAGACCAACGATATACGAGGCAACGTACGCCGGGAGTTTCGGGGTTGACGGCCCGTTTTCAACAGGGGTCCCTTCACAGAAATTCGACCAGGGCGTGATTCCTGGGATCAGCACAGCGGAACGTACCCCACACCCGTAAACCCGTCACATCCCCTTCCCCGAGCTGCAATACGGATGCCATAGGTGCCTTTGGTCCTTACTCATCAGGACTTTGGTCACTTACCGGCAGTCGAAGGTCCTTACAGGTGAGAATTCCCTAAGAATTGGTCAAGCACCTAGGTAAAGCCTGTGTAATGTCGGCGCGGTTCATTTGCTTACGCCTTGGGGAGAGGTCTGCGCCGTGTCACGTACTGCTGTCCGTGGGGAAGTTGACGAGCCACCAGGCACGTCCTCGACATTCAGGCCCTCTAAACGGGCATGGTGGCGCCGGGGTGCTGTACGGACGGTCACCTCGTTGACCGCGGCAACTCTGTTGGTGGGTCTGGTCTCCGCCGAGGCGTTGGCCTTCTCGCCGCTGGCGCTGCCGGATCTACAGAAGACTCCGCCGGTACCGGTCTCGAAGGTGGGCAGCGCTCCCAAGGCGACGGCGTCGGGGGCCGCCAAGGACGACACGGCGGGCAAGGAATGGAAGTCCATCCCTGAAGCCGCCTGGCCCAAGCCTGGTAAAGCTGCGGCAAACATGGCCGGCAAGAGCACCGCCGACGTGAAGGCCGGAGCACTCCCGGTGCGCATATCGAAGGCTCCCGCCCCACGTGGCAGCCAGAATGCCGGGACCGTGACGGGCGAGGTCGGCGTCGAGGTCCTGGATCGAAAAGCCGCCGAGCGTGCCGGAATCGATGGCCTGGTCCTGGGCGTCGATTCCACCGGCGGCGACGCCCAATTGTCCGTCGACTACGCCGCGTTCCGTAATGCCATCGGCGGCGACTGGGCCTCCCGCCTGACCCTCGCGGAGCTGCCCGAGTGCGCCCTGTCCGAGACCGGAAAGGACGAGGACGGGTACAAGGGCAAGGGCACCGGTGACTGCACACCCACCCCGATCAAGGCAGTCGACAACGACGACGACAAGTCCCAGCTGACAGCCCGGGTGACCCTTGAGGGCGGCTCTGCCTCGGAGACGCCCAAGGACTCGGACAGGGAATCGGGCAAGGACTCAGGCAAAGACTCGGACAAGAAGGCCGAGCCGTCGAAGAAGCAGTCGGCGTCCGCACAGCCGACGCCCCAGACACTCAAGGCCCGCACCCTCTTCGCCGTAACCTCGAAGCCGTCAGGCTCAAGCGGCGACTACAAAGCAACCTCCCTCTCCCCGTCAGGCAACTGGCAGGCCGGTGACTCCTCCGGCGCCTTCACCTGGACCTACGACCTCGAAGCCCCGGGCGCCGCAGGTGACTTGGGCCCGGAGCTGTCGTTGGCCTACTCCTCGACCGCCGTGGACGGACGCACCGCGGCCACCAACAACCAGGCCAACAACGTCGGTGACGGCTTCACCCTGGAGCCCGGCTTCATCGAGCGCCGCTACAAGGCCTGCAGCGCCGACATGACGGGCGGCACCAACAAGGCCAAGAACGGCGACCTGTGCTGGAGCGGCGACAACGCCGTCCTTTCCCTCGGCGGCTCAACGAACGAGCTGGTGAAGGACGATAAGACCGGCGCCTGGAAGCTCAAGCAGGACGACGGCAGCAAGGTCGAGCATCTGAAGGACAGCTCCCTCGGCAACGGCGACAATGACGGGGAGTACTGGAAGGTCACTGACACCGCGGGCGTGCAGTACTTCTTCGGCCGCCACAAGCTTCCCGGCTACGCCGACGGCAAGGAGACCACCGGTTCGACCTGGACGGTCCCGGTGTTCGGCAACCACTCCGGCGAGCCCTGCCACAAGGCCGACTTCGCCTCCGCGTGGTGCCAGCAGGCATGGCGCTGGAACCTCGACTACGTGGTGAACCCGCACGGCGACGCCATGGCCTACTACTGGGCCAAGGTGCAGAACCACTACGGCCGCAACGTCCAGCTCTCCACCGGCAAATCGACGGCGACCCCGTACACGCGCGGCGGCTACCTGAAGCGCATCGAGTACGGGCTGCGCTCCAACAACCTCTACACCGGCACCCCCGCAGCGAAGGTCAACTTCAGCGCGGCGGAGCGGTGTGTGAAGTCCGGCTCGTTCGACTGCGCGACCACCAAGTTCACCGCCGCCAACGCCAAGCACTGGCCGGACGTGCCGTTCGACCAGTACTGCGCACCCGGTACGGAGTGCAAGAACCGCTACAGCCCCTCGTTCTGGTCACGCAAGCGCATCGCGTCGATCACCAGCGAGGTCCGCGTCGGCAGCTCGTACCAGAAGGTCGACACCTGGGCCTTCGATCACAGCTTCCCCTCCACGGGCGATGGCTCCTCGCCCGCCCTGTGGCTCAAATCGATCAAGCGAACCGGCTACACGGGCGGCACGGCGACGGCGCTGCCGCCGATCACGTTCATCGGCAAGCAGCTGGCTAACCGCGTGGACGCGACCGGGGACGGCATCCCGCCGCTGATCCGCTACCGGGTGCGAGCGATCAACAACGAGATGGGCGGCACCATCGCGGCCACCTACAGCGCTCCCGAGTGCACCCGCAGCAGCCTCCCGTCGGACTCCGGCAACACCAAGCGCTGCTACCCGGTGTACTGGTCCTCTCCGGACTCCCCCGGTGACGACTACAAGCCGGTCAAGGACTGGTTCCACACCTACGCCGTCACGCAGGTCCGCGAGGAGGACAAGGTCGGCGGAGCCATCGCGAAGCAGACCGACTACACGTACACCGGTGGCGCAGCATGGGCCAAGAGCGATGACGCCTTCACCGAGGCCAAGTACCGCACCAACTCCGACTTCCGCGGCTACGCCCGCGTGAAGACCTCGGTCGGCACGGGCACGGACGGAGCCAAGCAGGTCAGTGAGGCCCGCTACTTCCGCGGCATCCCCGGCGCGAAGGTCGCCGACAGCGAGGGCAACGAGGTCGACGACCACCCCTCCTTCGCGGGCATGACCCGCGACGAGGCCACCCTCAACGACAGCAAGATCATCGAGTCGTCCGCGTCGACTCCGTGGAGGTCGGCGGCCACAGCCACCCACAAGCGCGGCAACGGCCTGCCGGACCTTGAGGCGTTCCACGTCCAGGAGGCCCGGATCGAGGCCGGGCGCACCCAGGTCGGCACGTCCTGGCAGCGCAACAAGGTCGAGCGGACCTTCGACTCCTACGGCATGCTCACCCGCGAGTCCGACCTGGGCGACACCGCCAAGTCCGGTGACGAGACCTGCACGTTCACCAACTACGCCCGCAACACGGGCGAGAACATGCTGGAGTTCACCTCGGCGGCCAAGACCGTGGCCAAGGCGTGCGGCACGGACCCCAAGCTCCCCGACGACCTGATCTCCGACACGCGCACCTACTTCGACAACAAGGCCCTGGGAGCGGCCCCGGACAAGGGCGACGTCACCCGGGTCGACGAGCAGAACGCCGCCGGCACCGGATTCGTCACGACGGAGCGGAACAAGGTCGACCAGCACGGCCGCGTCACCGAAACCCTCGACGCAGCCAACCAGAAGACCACCACCGCCTACACCCCCACCACCCTGTACGCGCCGACCAAGCAGGTCGCCACCAACGCGCTCGGCCACACCGAGACCACGGAGAACGACCCGGGCCGCACCGCGCCGGTGGCGTCCGTCGACGCGAACGGCAAGCGCACCGACGCCATCCTGGACGGCCTCGGCCGCACCGTGAAGGTATGGGAGCCGGGCTGGCCCAAGAAGGACCACGCCGACTCCCCCAGCCGTCAGTTCGCCTACGCGGTCACCAAGACCGCCCCGAACGTCACGGAGACCAAGACGCTCCAGCGCAACGGCGGCTACCGCACCGACTACGCGATCGCCGACGGCCTCGGCCGCGAACGCGAGTCGCAGGCACCCGCGGCGACCGGCCAGGGCCGGATCATCGCCGAGAAGCTGTACGACTCCCGCGGCCTGGAGTGGAAGTCCTACGACGGCTACTACGCCAACGGCGACGCCTCCGGCGAACTGGTGACGGGCGACGACACCAAGACCCCGAAGGCGACCCGCACCACCTACGACGGCGCAGGCCGACCCACGGTGCAGATCAGGGAGAAGTACGGGGACGAGGTCTCGCGCACGACGACCCAGTACGGCGGCGACCGGGTGACGGTGATCCCGCCCAAGGGCGACACCGCCACGACGACAGTGACCGACGTACGGGACCGCACCACGGAGCTACTCCAGTACACGAACGCGGACCGCACCAAGTCCCAGTCGACGAAGTACACGTACACGCCGTCGGGCAAGCAGAAGACGGTCACCGACCCGACCGGCGCGAAGTGGACGTACCACTACGACCACCGCGACCGCGCGACCAAGGTGGAGGACCCGGACAGGGGCCCCTACACGACGGCCTACGACAACCTCGACCGCCCCACGACCGTCACCGACGCCGCAGGCAAGGCCCTGACGACGGGCTACGACGCGCTGGGCCGCAAGACGACCCTCAAGCAGGGCGACACGACTCGATCTACCTGGACCTACGACACCCTGGCGAAGGGCCAGTTGACGAAGTCGGTCCGTCACGAGGCCGGTCAGGACTACACCAACGAGATCACGGCACTCAACGACCGCTACCAGCCGACCGGCACCAAGGTCACCGTCCCCGCCCGCGAGGGCACTCTGGCCGGCACGTACGCCTTCACCTCCGGCTACAACGCACAGACCGGCCTGCAGGACTGGCTCCGCCAACCGGCCACGCCCGGCCAGATATCCGAGAACCTCACCTACCGCTACGGCCCCCAGGACCAGCTCGTCGGTGCAGGCACCACCGCCTCGGTCCTCATCAACAACCGCACCTACGACCCGTTCGGCCACGTCCTGCGCACCGAGTACGGCCGCAAGGGCCAGAAGGTGTGGCAGACGAACGAGTACGACGAGCACACGGGCAACGTGGCCCGCACCACCACCGACCGCGAGACCGGCCCGTCGCGCATCGACGACATCCACTACACCTTCGACCTCGCGAGCAACATCACCCGCCTCAACACCACCTCCGGCCAGGACGAAGAACGCTCGACCGACACCCAGTGCTTCACGACTGACGCACTGCGCCGCATCACCAACGCCTGGACCGCGACGGACAGTTGCAAGGCTCAGCCGGATGCGAACGGCGGCACAGGCGGCGAGCAGCCCAAGGTCGGCGGCCCGGACGCCTACTGGCACTCCTACACCTACGACGCCATCGGCAACCGCCAGACCGAGACCCAGCACAAGGTCGAAGGCAGCGTGCTGACGGCCAACGACGTCACCCGCACCTACAAGTACGGCCAGAACGGCGCGACCAAGCGCCAGCTGACCGGCATCGAGACGGAGGAGGCAGACGCAAAGACCAGGACCAAGACCCCGGCCAAGACGACTGACTCCTACGCTTATGACAAGACCGGCAACACGACGAAGCGCACCGTCGGGGGCACCGCCCAGGACATGACCTGGGACGACGAGGGCCACCTGGAGACGGCGACCAAGTCGGGCCAGAAGACGGAATACGTCTACGACGCGGACGGCAACCGCCTGTTGGCCAAGACACCGGCACGCAACACGCTCTACCTGCCGGGCGGCAACGAACTGACCGCCGAAGCGAACGGTACGAAGTCATCGACCCGCTACTACGAAGCGGGCGGCGAAACGGTCGCGGTCAAGGCGAGCAACCAGACCAGCATCCTCCTCAACGACCACACCGGCACCGCCACGGCGGCTGTCCTCCTGGCCGCAGGCCAGGCGGTGACCCGCCGCAAGATGAACATCTTCGGCGCACCGCGCGGCGATCGGGACGTCAACTGGCCCGGCAACCGCGGCTTCGTCGGCGGCACGATCGACAACACCGGATTCACGCACCTCGGGGCTCGCGAATACGACCCCACACTTGGCAGGTTCATCTCGGTCGACCCCGTCATCGACACGGCTGACCCGCAGCAGATGCACGGCTATACCTACGGCAATAACAACCCGCTCGTCCATGCCGATCCGGACGGCAAGTTCTTCTTCGGTTTGATGAACAGGGTCATACGAGCCGTCAAGTACGTGGTGAAGACGGTGCGTAAATACATCGCCTGGACCCGAACCCCCTTCGGACGGGCATACAGCAAGCAGTCACGTGCGGAGCGCAGCCGCTCCAGCTTCTCGTACTCCGCCTATAACAAATCCAGCAGCCGAGCCTACGAAGCCCAGAAGGCCAGGGCACGCGCCGATGCCGCCGCCCGCGCCGCCCAGAAGCGCGCGGACGAACAACGACGTAAGGCGGACCAGGCCAAGAAGGCGTCCCAGCCCTGGTACAAGAAGGCGGGCGGTTGGATCACGGACAAGAGTAAGAAGCTGGCCCAGAGCTTCAGTGGGGACACGACTGGTATGTGCCTCAGCGGGTCGGCTGGGATTGGCTTCGGAGGGACGGCCTCTGTCTGCTTCGTCGGAACACGGCGGCCGGACGGAAAGAGCGACTTCGGAATCAGCCTCAGCAAGGGATCAGAGACACCATCTGTCGGCTTCAACGGCGGTATCTCCTTCATGAGCAGCAATGCCACTGACTTCGAGCAGCTCAGAGGAGACGGCTGGGGCGGTACGCTGAGCGGTGCTTACGGCATCGGCGGGACGGTCAGCCATGAGAGAGCCATCGGGGCTACGAACAGCCGGGGCGAACCCGTTGGAACTACGAGCTTCGGGCTGATCGGCGGCATAGGCGCCGAGGCAGGTGTGACAACGTCACACGGCACGAAGGTCGGTCGAATCGGCGACATATTCAAGTGGTAGTGGGTGCAAGTTGAATCAAATTGAGTTCGCCGGTCGAGTCTCGTCCGAGATGAGCGTAGGAGGATTGATTTTCTATGCGGTAATGCTCGCTATCGGTATCCCTCTTGCGTTCAATATCGCCGATCTGGCTGATCGAGCCTACGTGTTCCTTTCGACAGTGCTTCCCGGGCCCGTCGACAGGGCGTCACCGCGATCTCTTCGCTTTGCCGGTGGAATGATCACATTCGTCTCCCTCATCGGCCTGATTGTTGAGATTCGGATGGGGATCACCTCATAAATCATGCATAGCGATCGTCCATCTGCGGTGGAGGAAACGCGAAGCTTGAGGAAAGGGCGCGATCGCGGACCCTAATATGGGCTCCGCTTGGCCGTACGGGACTCGCTTGGCCGCCTGTCCTGTGCGGCCAAGCGTTGTTCCTGCCCGCCAGCAGCTCCGACCATCTGGAGGGTCGGCCCCGCAGCGAAAACTGGTGGCGGGCGCATTTCCCGGTTTCGACAGCATGGCGAGCACCCGCAGACCCTGACGTCGCGGCGCGACCTCGACGTCGCCTCAACCGTACGGGCTCCCGACCTGGGCCCGCCGACCCCTCGAGCCCGACGTCCTCTACATCTGCGCCACCGACGAGTACGGCACCCCGGCCGATCTGGCGGCAAAAGAAAAGGGACTACCGGTCGCGGAGTCCTGCGCTCAGGCACACGACGCGCAGAAGGCCGCGTACGACGGCTTCGAGCTGGCCTTCGACTACTTCGGGCGCAGCTCCTCGCAGCAGAACGTAGAGATCACGCAGCACTTCGCACGAAAGCTGAACGAGAACGGCTTCATCGAAGAGCGGGCCATCCACCAGGTCTACTCCCCCACCGACGGCCGCCTCCTCTCCGACCGCTACGTCGAGGGCACCTGCCCGCACTGCGGCTACGACAAGGCCCGCGGCGACCAGTGCGAAAACTGCACCCGCGTCCTGGACCCCGACCTGATCAACCCGCGCTCGGCGATCAGCGGCTCCACGGACCTCGAGGTCCGGGAGACGAAGCACCTCTTCCTGCTCCAGTCGAAGCTGCAGGGCGAGGTGGAGGCATGGATCGACGCGGTCGGCGACGAATGGCCGGAGTTGGCGACCGAGGGCACGGTCTTCTACGTCTGGTTCGACGCGCCGATCGAGTACATCAGCGCGACCAAGGAGTGGGCCGACGCCGCCCCTGACGGCGAGATCCGCGACTGGAAATCGTGGTGGTACGAGGCCGACGACGTCCGGTGCACGGAGTTCATGGGCAAGGACAACGTCCCCTTCCACACGGTGATGTTCCCGGCCACTGAGCTCGGCGTACGCGAGCCCTGGAAGAAGGTCGACTACGTCAAGTCCTTCAACTGGCTGAACTACTACGGCGGCAAGCTCTCCACCTCGCAGCGCCGCGGCGTCTTCACGCACGACGCGCTGGAGATCCTGCCGGTCGACTTCTGGCGCTACTTCATGATGGCCTACGCCCCGGAGTCGGACGACACGTCGTTCACGTGGGAGCACTTCACTGCCACAGTCAACAAGGACCTCGCCATGCACGAGGGCCACATGGAGTCCCTCCAGTTCCGCAAGGCGGCCGCCTCACTGCGCGCCCTGTGGTCGGCAGGCAACTCCTACCTGGAAGAGAAGGCCCCCTGGCAGGAGATCAAGACGGACAAGGACGGCGCCGCGCTGACCCTGCGCACGGCAACGAACCTGATCCACCTCTGCTCGGTGGCCTCCGAGCCCTTCATCCCCTCCTCTGCCAAGGCCATGCGCTCCGCCTTCGCACTCGACGGCGACACCGCAACCTGGGTGAGCGCGGAGCAGGCCAAGACCCTCAACACCGTGCCTGCGGGTACTGCGTTCACAGTTCCAGGGTTTGGGTGGCGGGCAGCTCCTTGTGAAGGTTCGGCGTGACATCCGCACGCCTACCGCCCCATAGGTTCCGTACTTCGGAAGGATGCGCGCTCGAGCGCAAGCGGTGGCACGCGCTATGAGCAGTTGTCGACTCCCAACAAACGTTCGCGACGCCCGCGCGCCACGGAACGCGGACCCCCAAGGCCCTATCTCTCCTCGCGAGCCCCACACCGGGCTCAATATCAGCCTCATGCCGCGCCCCTGCCTGCCCACAGCAACCGCACTGGTCAGCGCACTCGCCCCCGCGGTTTCAGCGGCACAGGCGGCAAGTTCGGAGCAGGGAGGCGTCGGCCGGATCAGGCGCGCAGGGTGACGCCGAAACGGGTCCTCATCCGCCGCAGTTCCCACAGCGAGACAGCCGTCACTGACAGCGGCCCACCCAGCGTGGAGCAGAACTGGACGACGGGCGGACCTCCCGGCATGCCGTCGCCGATCAGGCTGAAGGCCGCGAACACCCACACCAGCGTCATGGTGAGGACGGGCGGCAGCATCGGGTGGACCTGGGCACTGTTGAAGGCGCTGCGGGCCGAGTACAGCGACGCCATGAAGAAGAAAGGGAAACCCCACACGAACACGAACATCGAGGCGACGACCAGTACGTACTCCCACAGGCTCTTCCCGTCGTCGGCGTTCACCGTCAGCGCGGTCGGGACGAGGATTCCGCCCATCACGACCAGCGTCAGCACGTACCAGCCGACCGCCTTGAGTGGAGCGCGCAGCCGGGAGCGCAGATGGGGCCTCAGGTGCGGGGGTGCGTAGGAGATGAATCCGATGATGACCAAGGGCGCAGCGATGATCAGCACGAACGGCGCGAAGACCAGTTGGGCCGCACCGCCGTACGCCGCGTCCTCCCAGCGGTTCGGATCCACGTTGTAGGCGAGGATCAGGCCGATGGTGGCAGCAACACCGAGCACCGTGCGGGCCAGTTGGACGCGGTCCACGGTGCGGTCCTCTATCCGGCCCGCACCTTCCTGTGCGAAGAGCCTGGTGGCGGCGCGGTGCGCGGAGCGCAGCAGCGCGCCGATGAGCCCGAAGCGACGCCGGGCGGCGGGCCTCGTGGGCTGGGGGCCGTAGGGGTACGGGTTCGGGTACGGCGGCTGGTTCGGGTTCGGGCCCGGATTCGGTGGCGGCGGACCGTAGGGGCCGCCCTGCGGTGGTCCGTAGGGAGCGCCCCAGCCGCCCTGGCCTGCCGGTCCGTTCCCGCCAGGCTGACCCGGGCCGTTACCCGGCCCCCATCCCCCCGTAGCCATGCCACTCCCCCGTTCGCTTTCGGCCAGTCACTGTGTGACCTCTGGTGCCATGGCGCAGTGTAAAGGCACATCGTGGCCGGGCTCCGCGTCTTCGGAGGCCTCAGAGCGCGTGTGAGGTGAAGGGTCCGACGGTGAAGGTGTCCCCGCACACCTCCAGTGTGCGCGGCGCGGCCGTGGTCAGGGACGCGGTGTTGTCGGGCGGATAGACCTTGACGCGGGCCGGCTTGGCCCAGCAGTTGCCGTCGGTGACCCCCCGGTCGGGGGTCTGCACCACCGCGTGGGCCTTCTGCCCGGCCTTGAGTACGACGTCCTGCCTGTCGCCGTTGTGCGACCGCGTTGCGGGCTCGCCGATGCGCCGGCCGGAGGCGTCGGTCAGGGAGAGTCCGGGATAGCCCCTGAGCGTGCAGGTGCCGCCGGTGGTGTTGGTCAGGGTGAGGTCGAAGTACTTGCTGTTCATTTCCCGACCCGTCGGTGTGAGGCCGACCTTCAGGTCGCCGGTGGTGCAGTTGCTGCGGTGGGCGGGCCGGGCAGCGGCAGCGGAGCTGGCAACCGGTGCCGCGTCGTTCTTGGGCTTGGCGTCCTTCTTGGCGTCCTTCTTGGCGTCCTTCTTGGCATCGCCCTTGGGGGCAGCCTTGGTGTTGTCCTTGGCCTTGGCCGTGGCCTCCGACGACACGCTCTGTGCTGTCGTGTGCGCCTGGTCATCGTGCGCGGCGCACGCGGTCGCCGCCAGTACGCCGACCGCCACGAGTGCGGCCGCGCAGACACGTTCTCGCTGTCCTTTCCTCCTCATGGCATTCATACGTATCGGCTGTCCGTCTTCGCGGCAGGCATGCGCCCGCGGCCCGGGTTCCGGAGTCTTTCCCACGCGTTGCGCGCCGTGTTCACACGGTTCTCCCACCCTTCTGCGTCAGGGTCGAAGGGCAGTGAGTCGTTCCGTCACGCCGTCCAGGAGGAGAACCGTTGACCATCGCAGGCGCTCGCAGGAAAGTTCCGCTGTGGCTGGCCACGGTCGCCCTCGCGGCGGCCGGACTGGTCGCATGCAACAGCGAAGGCAGTGGGGCGCATCCGGCCGACGAGAGCGTGGGCGCGTCGTCCGGGCATCCCAACATCGTGTGGGTCCTGACCGACGATCTCTCGTCGGACCTGGTGAACTACATGCCGCACGTGAAGGCCATGCAGAAGGCTGGACTGTCCTTCTCCAACTACACGGTGACGGACTCGCTGTGCTGCCCCTCCCGTTCGTCCATCTTCACGGGCAAGTTCCCCCACAACACGGGGGTGTTCACCAACACACCGCCCGACGGCGGTTTCCAGACCTTCCACGACAAGGGCAACGAGGACAAGACCTTCGCCACCGCCCTCAAAAAGCAGGGCTACCGCACGGCGATGATGGGCAAGTACCTCAACGGCTACCAGCCGGACATGACCTTGGACGGCGAGAAGAACTACGTACCCCCCGGCTGGGACGAGTGGGACGTGGCCGGGAACGGCTACAAGGAGTACGACTACACGCTCAACCAGAACGGCAGGACGGTCGACTACGGGCACGACCCGAAGGACTACTTGACCGACGTCGTCAACGCGAAGGGCCAGGACTTCATCGAGAAGTCGGTGCAGGACAAGAAGCCTTTCGTGCTCGACATCTCCACGTTCGCGCCGCACGGCCCGGCCACCCCGGCGCCGCAGGACGAGGGCAAGTACAAGAATCTGAAGCTCCCCAAGCCGCCGGCCTTCGACAGGACGCCGACGGACGCCCCGCAGTGGCTCAAGGACAAGAAGGCTTTCACGCCGCAGCAGATCGAGAAGATCACCAAGACGTACCGGAAACGCGTCCGTGCCGTGCAGGCGGTCGACCGCATGATCGGTGACCTCCAGGAGAAGCTGAAGAAGGAGGGCGTCTACGACAACACCGTCTTCGCCTTCGCCTCCGACAACGGCTTCCACATGGGCCAGTACCGTCTGATGCCGGGCAAGCAGACCGCGTTCGACACGGACGTGAACGTCCCGCTGGTCGTCACCGGACCGGGCGTCGAACGAGGCGCCACCACCGGGGCCGTCGCCTCGAACATCGACATCTGCCCCACCTTCACCGAACTGGGCGGCGGCACGCCCGACCCGTCGACCGACGGCCGCAGCCTGGTGCCCCTGCTGAAGGGGGAGACTCCGAAGGACTGGCCGCAAACGGCGCTGGTGGAGCATCACGGGCCCAACACCTCACCACAGGATCCCGACAAGCCTCGCAAGGACAGCGGCAATCCGCCCTCCTACGAGGCGCTGCGCACCCGGCAGTACACGTATGTCGAGTACAAGAACGGCTCCCACGAGTACTACGACCGCAGCAAGGATCCGGACATGCTGCACAACGTCTATGCGGGGCTGTCCTCGGACACGAAGAGTCAACTCGCCGCTTCCCTTGCGAAGTTGCAGGACTGCAAGGGGTCTAAGGAGTGCTCCGCGGCGGCCCGGGTCGACGGCTGAAGGCACCGGGCTTCCGGCACGTCACGGCGTCGCCGGGAGCCGGACGGTGACGCGGGTCCCCTCCCCCGGCGTGGCGGCCACGCTGCCGCCGTGGGCATCGGCCACCGCCGCGACGATGGCGAGGCCCAGGCCGCTGCCGTCGCCGCTGTGCGCCGGGTCGCCCCGGTAGAAGCGGTCGAAGACCCGCGGGAGCGCCTCTTCCGGGATGCCCGGGCCCTCGTCGGCGACCGTGAGGGTGATGTGCGGCGCGTCCGGAACCGCGGTACTCAGCATCACCTGCGCCGCGGTCCCGGAGGGCGTGTGCTGGCGCACGTTGGACAGCAAGTTGTCGACCACGCGCCGCAGTTGCTCGGCATCGCCGTACACCGTCGCACCGCCCTCGGCCCGCACCGTCACCGGGCTGTCGGGGGCCATGACACGCGCGGCGGACACCGCGTCGCGCACGATCGCGGACAGGTCCACTGACGACCGTCCGCGCACCGGAGCGCTGTCGAGGCGGGCGAGCAGCAACAGGTCGTCGACGAGCCGTTGCATCCGCAGCGCCTCGGTGGTGATCCCGTGCATCACCCGCTCCCGCTGTTCGGGGAGGGCCAGCGCACCCTGGTGGTGCAGATCGGCGTAGCCGAGGACCGCCGTGACGGGGGTGCGCAGTTCGTGCGAGGCGTCCGCGACGAAGCGGCGCAGCCGGTCCTGGGTGGTGCGCTCGACGGCCAGCATCGTGTTCAGGGCGAGGCCGAGGCGCCCGACCTCCGTGTCGTCGTCGGCCGGTGCGACATGGCCCGCACGGTCGCCGTCCGCGATGGCGTCCGCGTCCCGGGCCATCGACTCCAGTGGGCGCAAGCCCCGGCGCAGGACCCACAGCCCCGCCCCCGCGAGCAGGGCAAGCACTCCGCCGGTCGCCGCCGTCTCGACGATCAGCACCTGGCGCAGCGTCCCCTGCACCTGGTCCAGCGGTACGGCCGCGACCAGCGTGCCGCGCCCGGGAACGCGCTGCACCAGCAGCCGGTAGTCGGGGCCGCCCGGCGCCGCCGGACCCACCGTGACCGGGTCGGTGCCGCGCGCCCGTGACAGCGGGTCCGGCAGGCGCGGCACGGCGTCGTCCGGGTCCCGAAGCCGCGGCACCAGGTCCCGCACGGTGCCGTCGGGACGGCGCAGCTGGAGGTAGAACTCCGAGGCCCCGAACAACCGGACGTCGTTGCCGAGCTTCCCGTCCGGCCCGGCCTGCTCCAGTTGCTGTGCCACGCGCTGGCGCACCGCACGCAGGGTGACGTCGCTACGGTGCATGAGGTCGTTGCTCAGCGCCGTGTACACGACGGTGTCCAGGGCGAGCAGGGCCGCGGCGACCAGGGTGAGCAGCGCCAGCAGGAGCCGGCCGCGCAGTGAGCGGGGCCGCAGGGAGCGGCGTCGGGCCCCGGCAGGCTTCACGCGGTCCTCTGGTCGCGCAGGATGTAGCCGACGCCGCGCCGGGTCTCGATCAGGCCGGGGCCCAGCGCGTCGAGTTTGCGGCGCAGATAGGAGATGTAGGTCTTCACGACCCCGTGGTCGCCCTCGCCGAACTCCCAGACGTGTGCCAGCAGTTGCTCGTGCGTCAGGACGCGGTCGCGGTTCAGCAGCAGATGGTGCAGCAATCGGTACTCGGTGGGCGAGAGCTCGACCAGGACACCGGCCCGGCGCACTTCGTACGTCTCGGTGTTCATCTCGACGTCGCCGCAGACGAGCAGGCGCGACTCGGCGCGGCTCTCGCCCCGGCGCAGCACGGCCCGCACCCGGGCGGCGACCTCGGCCAGCCTGAAGGGCTTGGTGATGTAGTCGTCGGCGCCGAGGTCGAGGCCGCCCACGATGTCCTGCCCGCTCTCCCGGGCGGTCAGAAAGATCACCGGGGTCGTCGAGCCGGCCTGTCGCAATCGGCGGACCACCTCGAATCCGTCGATGTCGGGCAGCATCACGTCGAGCAGCACGAGGTGCGGGGCATGGGCGCGAACGGCCGCGAGGGCCGCCCTGCCGGTCTCCGCCTGCGCCACCTCGTACCCGAGGAACTGCAGGGAGGTGGCCAGGACGTCCAGGATGGCCGGCTCGTCGTCGACGACGAGCAGTCGGGTACCGGCCGGGACCTCTGATGCGCTCATCCCGGCATCCTGGCATCACGCCTCCCGGATCGGACAGCGTGGCCCCTCGGGACAGGTGCTGCTCGGGGGCTCAGCGGACGTCAGCTGAGGGCGGTCGGACTTCGGCCCCGCGGGACGCATGAGGCAAGAAGACACCCGCGACCGCCCCATGCCGCGCCCCTGCCCACAGCAACCGCACAGGTCAGCGCACCCGCCCCCGCGGCTTCAGCGGCACAGGCGGCAGCTTCGGCGCCGACAACCTGTCGCCGTCGTAGCCAGTCACCTCGCCGAAGCGCGAGCTGTCCATCCAGTCCGCGCGGGCCTGTGCGATCTCCTCGTTGGACCGCCCGACGAAGTTCCACCACATCACCAGCTCCTCGTCGAACGGCTCGCCGCCCAGGAGCATCAGACCTGCCTCCGACTCCGCGCGCAGGGAGAGCTCCGTGCGGCCGCAGCCCAGGTAGAGCATCGAGCCGGGCAGCACAGGTACGCCGTCGACGTGTGCCTCGCCGGACATGGACAGGACCGCGTACTCGAAGTCCGGCACCAGCGGGAGGCGGACGTCCGCGCCACGGGCGAGTGCGAGGTCCGCGCCCACGATGGGCGTGTACGTCGTGCCGGGCGATGTCGAGCCGTCCAGGTCGCCCAGGAGGAGCGTCGCGGTCAGGCCCGGGGCCGTGACCTGGGGCAGCTCCGCATGGTGCTCGAAGCGCGGGGCCGTGTGCCGGTCGCTGTCGGGCAGGGCCACCCACAGTTGCGCGCCGTGCAGGAAGCGGGCGTGCGACCGCGGGCTCTCCTCCGAGTGGGAGATCGCGCGGCCCGACGTCATCAGGCCCAGCTCGCGCGGGCGGATGGTCTGCAGGCTGCCCGTGGAGTCGCGGTGCAGCACCTCGCCGTCGTGCAGCCAGCTGACGGTCTGCAGGCCCATGTGCGGGTGGGGCGGGACCTGCATGCCGGGCTCGTCGGCGATGTCGTCGGGGCCGTACTGATCGACGAAGCACCAGGCGCCCACCATCCGGCGCCCGAGGTTCGGCAGCAGGCGACGGACCTCGGTGGACTCGCCGAGTTTGACCCGACGCGGGCTGAGGAGTTCCCGTACCGGTTCGGCGACGACGAATCCCCGGCCTCCGCACAAGGAAGGAACCGCTTCGCGATCAAGATTGCTCATGCCGCACAACCTAGCCCTGTGGGCCCTCCGGAGGGCAGTCGGCTATCCGCCACCGGCCGGACGTGCCCCGTACGAGAGTCGTGGAATATTCAACTACATGACCTCGTTACAGGCCTCGAAGGAGGAAGACAGTGGAGCAGAACAAGGTGGAGCAGATGAACGTGGAGCAGATCGACGTCGAGCAGATCGGCGTGGAGCAGAACCTGGGTACGGACTACCTCGGCCACGGGACCGCCGCAGAGCGCTGGTCTCGCGCGCAGCTGTTCTTCGAGGCCAAGGAGTACGCCACGGCGGCCCGCATCCTCGACGTCCTGGCCGACGAGGTGCCCGAGCAGGTCGCCCCGCGTCTGCTGCTCGCCCGCGCCTACTACCACTCGGCCCAACTGCGCCGCGCCGAGACCGCGTTGCGCAAGGTGATCGAGCTCGACCCGGTCGAGAGCTACGCCCGGCTCATGCTCGGGCGCACGCTGCAGCGGCAGAACCGCGCCGACGACGCGGCGCCCCACCTGCGCATGGCCGCCGCGCTGGACGGGGAATTCGCGCAAGTCTGAGCGCGCGGGGGTGGGTAGGAAGAGGTAGGTATGCGGGGAGGGGGCGCCCGTCGTAAGGGTGCCCCCTCCCTCCGGCCACCCCTTCGACGGCGAGGATCGCAATGCGGAAGATCATCTGGGCGATGTCCATGTCCCTGGACGGCTATATGGAGGGGCCGCATCGCGAGATCGACTGGCATCTGGTCGATGACGAGCTGCACCGCCACTTCAATGAGCAGGCCGCAGCCATGGGCGCGTTCCTGGACGGGCGGGTCAGCTGGGAGCTCATGGCGGCTTTTTGGCCGGATGCCGACTCCGATCCGGCGAGCACCGGGCCGGTGCGGGAGTTCGCCGGGATCTGGCGCTCCATGCCCAAGTACGTGTTCTCGCGGACGCTGGAGCGGGCCGGATGGAACACCACCATCATGCGCGACGTGGTGCCCGAGGAGATCCGGGCGCTCAAGGAGGCGGCGAAGGGGGACCTCGGCGTGGGCGGCGCCGATCTCGCCGCGGCCTTCCTTCGGCTCGGGCTGATCGACGAGATCCACGTCTATGTCCATCCGGTCGTGATCGGCCGGGGCAAGGCCATGTTCCAGGCGTCGGACGTCACCGCCGACCTCAAGCTCGCCGCAACGCGGACGTTCGGCAACGGTGTCGTCCTGCTCCGCTATGAGCTCACGAACTAATACGCATTAGTTCCGTCTCTCCCTAGCCATTCTCGGCCGTCCACCGTAAGAATTGCGGCGACTTCGAACCAGGGGAGAGATGAGCATGAAGAGGCGCAGCGTACTGCTCGCGGCACTGGCGCTCACCGCCACGTCGGGCGGTACGGCCATGGCGGCACGGAAACCGGCGGCGGCGGGGAAACGCGTGGTCGTCTATTACCAGACGCAGTACGCGAACGGCACGTATGTGTCGCCGCTTGCGCTCACCGAGAACAAGACCGGTGTGACGGACGTCCTGGTCGCCGCCGTGCACATCAATGACCTCAACGGCCCGAACGCCCCGATTCACTTGAACGACGACCCGCCGAGCGCGGCCAAGTACGAGCAGATGTGGCGCGATCTCAAGACCCTGCGCGGTCAGGGCGTGCACGTACTGGCGATGATCGGCGGCGCGGCGCCCGGCAGCTTCACGCGGCTCGACACCGAATTCGACACGTATTACCCGCTGTTGCGGGACTTCATCCGCGATTTCGAACTCGACGGCGTCGACCTGGACGTCGAAGAGAGCATGTCGCTCGCGGGAATCGAGCGCGTCATCGGCGCGCTGCGCGCCGACTTCGGTGCCGATTTCCTCATTACGCTCGCGCCGGTGGGCAGCGCGCTCAGTGGCGGCGGAAATCTCTCCGGTTTCGACTACGACGCTCTCTACCGCAGCCGGGGCGGTGACATCTCGTGGTTCAACGCCCAGTTCTACAACGGCTGGGGCGCGATGGACTCGACGTCCGACTACGACGACATCATCGCCCGGGGGCTCATTCCCGCGGACAAGGTGGTGGCGGGCGCCCTGACTTCCCCCGCCAACGGAGGCAGCGGATTCGTCGACATGGCGACTCTCAAATCGACGCTGGGCGCGCTCGCCTCGAAGCACCCCGGGTTCGGTGGCGTCGCCGGGTGGGAGTACTTCAACTCCGAGCCCGGTGGCACGTCCGCGCCCTGGAAGTGGGCGGCCGAGGTGTCGGCGGCGCTCAAGCGCTGACGCCGGGCCGACGCGACCGCCCCGGAGACGTCACAGCCACAGGGCCTCGGCAGCGGCCACCCCCACGAAGGCCGCGCCGAGGCCCGCCGCGACGCTCCCCAGCGCGTTGGCCACCGCGTAGAACCGCATGCCGCCCTCGGCGAGCCGCAGTGTCTCGTACGAGAAGGTCGAGTACGTCGTCAGCGCCCCGCACAGGCCCGTGCCGAGGAACAGCTGGGTCTGCGACGACGCAGCGCCCGCCGTGACCGCGCCGGTCAGCACGCCGAGGATCAGGCAGCCCGCGACGTTGACGGTGAGGATGCCCCAGGGGAAGTCGGTTCCGTACCGCTTCCGCAGGGCCTGGTCGGTCAGGTGGCGCAGCGGGGCGCCGATCATGCCGCCGACGACCACGAGCAGCCAGTTCATGCCCGCCTCCCCGCTCCGATACGTGCGGCCGCGACCCGGCGCGTCGTCCATGCCGCGGCCCACACCGCGAGGAGCGCCGCGATCAGGGTCAGGGCGAGGTAGGCCAGGCCCGTGCGGGCGTGGCCGCCGCGCACGAGGCGCTCGATGTCCACCGCGTACGTCGAGAACGTGGTGAAGCCGCCGAGGACGCCCGTGCCCAGGAACGGCCGGACCAGGGGGTGGACCGTCCGCACCTCCGTGACCAGCACCATGAGGACGCCGATCGCGGCGCAGCCCGCGGCGTTCACCACGAGGGTCGTCCAGGGGAATGCATCGGGGGCGGCAGGCCACCACGTGGCTGCCGCGTACCGGGCCACCGCGCCGATGCCGCCGCCCACGGCCACCGCCGCGACGGTCTTCCCTTCGTGCCGCGTCAACGTTCCTCCTACTCGCCGTCGCCCGTCGCCGGGCGCACTCGTTCGCAAGTAGGGACCGTTGGCGGCTGCCTTTGCCGCGGTTCGGGTACGGCGAGCCCCACCGCCGTGCGGCGCGTCCGGGGCAGCCCGGAAGATCGCCGCTTCCTCAAGGTTAACCGGCGCGGGTGTGGCCCCGCATCTCACCCCACGCTGTCGAAGCAGCCGGTCAGCGCGTCCACGGTGTCCTCCAGGCGGTTGTCCCTGCGGTGGGCGGCCCGCTGCCGCTCGGCGCCCGTGCCGCGGGCCTGGTGCCGCGCCCAGGCCGCCCGGACCCGGGCACCGTCCCCGTTGTCCTCCAGGGCCGTGCGGACGTGCGCATAGAGCCGCTCGGCCAGGACCGGTGCCGGTCGGAGCCGCTGGGTGTGCGCATCGAGGCCGTAGCCGCGCAGGCCGTCACGGGCCGCCCGCCAGTACGCCGCCCGCAGCACCTCCGGCGCCGGGTTCACGACCGGCTCACCGGCCCGGACGGCGCGCAGCTCCGTCAGCGCCAACGCCCGCACCAGCGCCGCGTGCAGGACCGTCTCCCCGGCGGTCATCTGTGCGTCGGCCACGCGGATCTCCAGCGTCGGCACATGGGCCGAGGGGCGTACGTCCCAGTACAGGCCGCCCCGGTCCATGACCGCCCCGGCCGTGTGCAGGTGGCCCACCAACTCCTCGAAGTGCGCCACGGACTCGAAGTACGGCGGTGGTCCGGCCACCGGCCAGCGCGCCCAGGACAGGGTCCGCCAGCTCGCATACCCGGTCCACCGGCCCGCCCAGTAAGGGGAGTTCACGGTGAGCGACACCAGCACCGGCAGCCACGGGCGCAGCCGGTTGCTCACCTTGAGGGCGAGCGCCCGGTCCGGGATGCCCAGGTGGACGTGGCAGGCGGCCGCGCACTGCTCGTCGTCCAGGGCGCGGAACGCCGCCAGACTGCCTGCGTAGCGCGGCCCGGGGGTGAGTGGGAGCGGCCGCACCTCCCCCAGTACCGGCGCCCCGGACGATACGACCGCGAGCCCCTGGCGCGTGGCCGCATCCGCGACCGCGCCGCGCATCGCGATGATGTCGTCGGCGAGTGCGCCCAGACAGGTGTGCGGCTCCGTTCTCGCCTCCACCTGGAAGCGGGTGATCTCATCGCCCACCCGCTCCTTGCCGAGCCGCCCGGCGGCCAGCGCGGCCACTCGATCGCCGTACGGCCGTACCGTGCGCGATACGGGATCGACGACGAGATACTCCTCCTCCACCCCTACGGAGAGCCGCCCCTCACCCGTCATGAGCGCGAGCTTCTCACGGCGGGCGGCGGTGGCGGGCGGAGACGACGCCGCCGTCCGGGCCGACCGGCTAGAACGTGCCCCCTGCGTGCCGGATCGCGCGCACCAGGCCGGTCACGAGGTTCGCCCGCTCGGCCATCGCCTCGACCACCACGTACTCGTGATCGGCGTGCGCGCCGCCCCCGACCGCGCCGAGACCGTCGAGCGTCGGCACGCCGAGCGCGGCCGTGAAGTTGCCGTCGCTGCCGCCGCCGACCGCCCTGCCCTCCAGGCCCGGGATCAGCTGCCGGGCCATCGCGAAGAGCCCGGCCGCCGCCGACTCGGGCATGGGCGGACGTCCGACGCCTCCCTGGACGGTGATCTGCGCCCCGGCGAGACGGGGGGTCAGAGCGGCGAACGCGGCTTCGATACGTTCCTTCTCCTCGGCCGACTCGACCCGGACGTCGACGACGACGGTCGCCTCCGCGGGGACGACGTTGTCCAGGGTGCCCGCGGACGCGACGGTCGGGGTGACGGTCGTGCCGATGTCGGGGCGGCCGAGCGCGGCGATGGCCAGAACCTGGTGCGCCGCTTCGACCAGGGCGTTGATCCCCGCCTCGGGTTCGAGGCCCGCGTGCGACGCGCGGCCCGTGATGGTGACATCGAACGTGCCGCAGCCCTTGCGGCCGGTCTTGACTCCGCCTCCGTCGGCGGCGCCCTCGAACACCAGGACCGCGCCGCAGGCCCGGGCGCGCTCCTCGATGAGGGCCCGGGAGGAGCGGGAGCCGACCTCTTCGTCCGCGGTCACCAGGATCTCGACGCCCGACAGGTCGTCGAGCGCCGCCAGGCCGTGCACGGCCTGCACCAGGCCGCCCAGCATGTCGAAGACGCCGGGGCCGGTCGCATGCCCGTCCGCGACCGCGAAGGGGCGGCGCGCGAGGGTGCCGAGCGGGAACACCGTGTCGTGGTGGCCGAGGATCAGTACGCGGGGGTCGCCGCCGGCCGACCAGTGGACGTGCGGGCCCGCCTCGCTCGCGATGAGGACGGCGTGCCCGCCGAGCCGGTTCTCGATGACCTCGGCGACGGTTTTCGCCGACTCGGTGAGGGCGTCGAGGTCGCGCGACGGCGACTCGACTTCGACCAGTGTCCTGAGGTCCTCGATCATCGCGTCGACCTTCACGTCGACCGCTTCGCGCTTCGTCACGTCGGCAAGGGTACGTGCGCGTTCATGCACCGCCCCTGGTGGGACCTCCGCGGCGCCCGGCAGGGCCCGAGGTCTGCGGCGGCCACGCCTCCGGGTCCAGCAGTCCGAGTACGTAGGCCCGCGCCACCAGCGCCGTCCGGTTCGGGACCTGCAAGCGGCGGCAGAGCCGTGTCAGGTGGTAGTTCACGCCGTCGGCGCCGATGCCGACCGTGCGCGCGACGACCGACGTCGTGGCGCCGCCCGCGACGAGGCGCAGGATGCGGGCCTCCTGGGGGCTCACGGCGGGGTGGGCGAGCTCCTCCCCCGCGTCCACCGCGCCCGGGCGGCCGGTGCGGGCGGCGGCGCCGTTCCTCGCGGGCTCGTCCCGCTCCTCCGCCACGCGCAGCGTCACCATCAACGGCGGGGTGTCCTTCAGCGGGTCGGTGACGGGTTCGACGGTGACCTGTCCGTGGCGGGTCGTTCCGCCTGCCGCCCAGCACGCCTCGACCGGGTAGCGGGACCGGCGGCCGGAGCGCATGGCCTCGTCGAGTTTGCGGAGTTGTTCGCTGTTGGTGGGGGTGAGCAGGTCGAGCAGGAGCCGGTTCGCCACCCGGCCCGGCTGGAGTCCCAGCGCAGTGGCGAAGGCCGGGTTGGCGACGGTGACGAGGCCGTTCGTCCGGGCGATCGCGGTCGGCGTCGGGGAGCGGTCGAGCAGGGTGATGAACCGGCCGCGCCACACCGCGGCGTCCGCCTCTTCCGCCGCCGCGCCCCGCTCCTCGTCCCCGATGGCTTCACCTCCGCGCTTCATTTCCCCACCCACGCGCCTCGCTCCCTTCACGTTCGCACCCTCGTCCGTCGCGCCCACGGCATCGTGCCCACCGCGCAAGTGCCGGGGCGGAAAAGACCCCTACAAGAATATGTAGTTCTCGCCCGAAGCCGCCCCTCGACGAAGGCCACCGTGGATACCGCGCCCCACCTGCCGGGCGCTCGACTCCCTCGTGTCCAAGGGAAGGGGCACTGCCGCCATGAGCGAAGAACACACCGTCGAGGTCTGTGGCCTCAAGGACCATCCGGACCTCGTACTGCCCACCGTCGACGTGACGGCGGCCGGGCCGACCGCCACTCCGATCCAGCAGACCGTGGAGCTCGCGCGGGTGCACGGGCCCTTGTTCGTCCGCAGGTACCACGGGCGCGAGACCGTCTGGGCGAGCTCCCTGGAGCTGGTCGAGGAGCTGTCGGACGAGACGCGGTTCGCCAAGGGGGTCGGCCCCGCGCTGCGGAACGTCCGCGGCATCGCGGGCGACGGCCTGTTCACGGCGTACGACGACGAGCCCAACTGGGCCAAGGCGCACGACATCCTGCTCCCCGCGTTCGCCATGAACTCGATGCGGACGTACCACCCGCACATGCTGCGCGTGGCCCGGCGCCTCATCGCCTCCTGGGACGGCCGGTTCGCGCCGGGCGCGGCCGAGTCCGCGCCGGTGGAGGTCTCCGAGGACATGACCAGGATGACGCTGGACACCATCGGCCTGTCCGGCTTCGGCTACGACTTCGAGTCGTTCGGCCGCACCGATCCGCACCCCTTCGTGCAGGCTCTCGTACGGGGTCTGGCGCACAGTCAGGCGAAGCTGGCCCGGAACCCGGCCGGTGACTACGCCGCCGATGACGCGGCGTTCGAGGCCGACGCCGCCTTCCTCGCCCAGGTGGTCGACGAGGTGATCGAGACCCGCAAGGCGTCGGGCGACACCTCCGCCGACGACCTGCTCGGCCTGATGCTCAACTCCCCGCACCCCAGCAGCGGAGAGACACTGGACGAGGCGAACATCCGCAACCAGGTCATCACGTTCCTCATCGCCGGACACGAGACGACGTCCGGCACGCTCGCCTTCGCCCTCCACCACCTGGTGAAGAACCCGGCGGTCCTGCACCTCGCGCAGGCCGAGGTCGACGCCCTGTGGGGCGACGATCCCGACCCCGAGCCGACGTACGAAGACGTGGGCAAGCTGCGTTACGTGCGCCAAGTGCTCAACGAGGCACTGCGGCTGTGGCCCACCGCGCCCGCGTTCCAGCGCAGGGCCCTCGCCGACACGACCCTCGGCGGGCACCCGATCGAAGCGGGACAGTACGTGGTCGTGCTGACCCCGATGCTGCACCGGGACCCGGTCTGGGGCGACAACGTCGAGGAGTTCGACCCCGACCGCTTCGCCCCGCAGACGGAGGCGGCCCGCTCCCCGCACGCGTACAAGCCGTTCGGAACCGGTGAACGCGCCTGCATCGGGCGGCAGTTCGCGCTGCACGAAGCCACGATGCTGCTCGGCATGCTGGTGCACCGCTACCGCTTCATCAACCGCGCCGACTACCGCCTGAAGGTCAAGGAAACCCTCACCCTCAAGCCCGAGGGCTTCACCATGACGCTGGCGGCGCGGACCACCGCGGACCGTGCGCGCGGCGGGGCCGGTGCCGGGGGCGACACGATGGGCGGCACCTCGCGGCTCTCCCGGACCTCGCGGCCCCATACCGACCAGCCGGCGGACGGCCTCCCCACCCGCGCGATGCCGGGCACCGCCCTCACCCTGCTCCACGGTTCCAACTTCGGGACCTGCCGCGGGTACGCCGAGCAGCTCGGGGACCTCGCCGCCGACCTCGGCTTCGACGCGCGCGTCGCCCCGCTCGACGACGCCGCCGGTGCGCTGCACTCGCTGCCCGCCGACTCCCCCGTCGTGATCGTCACCGCCTCCTACAACGGCAGGCCCACCGACGACGCGGGCGAGTTCGTCTCCTGGCTGTCCCGCGCCGCGCCGGACGCGGCCGCCGGTGTGCGGTACGCGGTCCTCGGCGTCGGCGACCGCAACTGGGCGGCGACCTACCAGAAGGTGCCCACGCTCATCGACGACGGGCTCGCCGCTGCCGGTGCGACCCGCCTCCTGGAGCGCGCCGAGGCCGACGCCTCCGGGGACCTCACCGGGTCGGTGGAGCGCTTCACCGCGACGCTCCGCCACACGCTGCTGCGGCGGTACGGGGACCCGGAGAGTGCCGGGGCCACCGCTCCCGCACCGGCAACCAGGACGTACGACGTCGTCGAGGTCTCCGGCGGGCCGCTCGACGCGCTGGACGCCCGGCACGGCACGGTGCCGATGACCGTCACGGAGGCGGCCGACCTGGCCGACCTCACCGATCCGCTCGCCCGCGCGAAGCGGTTCCTGCAGGTGGCGCTCCCCGACGGCGTCACCTACCGCACCGCCGACCATCTCGCGGTGCTTCCGGTCAACGACCCCGGAGTGATCGAGCGCGCGGCCACACTGCTCGGCGTCGACCTGGACGCGGTCCTCAACATCCGGGCCCACCGGCCCGGCCGCACCACCCTGCCGCTGGACCGCCCCGTGGCCGTACGCGAACTCCTCGCCCGTTACGTCGAGTTGCGGGACGCCCCGACGGCCGCCCAGGTCACCCTGCTCGCCGAGCACAACCCGTGCCCGCCCGAGCGCGCGGCCCTGGAGCAACTGGCAGCCTCCCCCGAGACCTTGGCCGCACGGCCCGGCAGCCTCCTCGACCTGGTCGAGGACCACCCGGCCCTGCGCGGTCAACTCCCCTGGCCCGTCCTGCTCGATCTGCTGCCGCCGATCCGCGCCCGCCACTACTCGATCTCGTCATCGCCCGCCGTCTCTCCGGACCATGCCGACCTGATGGTGTCGCTCCTCTCGGCACCGGACCGCTCCGGCCGCGGTACGTACCGGGGCACCGGTTCCTCGTACCTCCACCGCCTGCGGCCCGGCGACACGCTCCACGCGCGCGTGCAGCCCTGCCGCGACGCGTTCCGGATCCCCGCGGACGCGCGGACCCCGGTCATCATGATCGGCGCGGGCACGGGCCTCGCCCCGTTCCGCGGCACCATCGCCGACCGCCTGGACCTCCTCCGCAACGGCACTCCCCTCGCCCCCGCCCTCTGCTACTTCGGCTGCGACCACCCCGACGTCGACTACCTCCACCGCACGGAACTCGAAGCGGCGCAACGCGCGGGAGCGGTGTCGATGCGCCCGACGTACTCCCGGGCCCCCGAGGGCGAACTCCTCTTCGTCCAGCACCGCATCGCCGCCGAGTCCGAGGAGATCTGGCACCTCCTGGAGTCCGGAGCCCGGGTCTACGTCTGCGGCGACGGCGGCCGCATGGCACCCGGCGTCCGCGAGGCCTTCCGCCAGCTCCACATGAAGCACGCGGGCGGCGACTCGCCCCAGCAGGCCGAGGCGTGGTGGCAGGGGCTCGTCGCCGAGGGGCGGTATGTGGAGGACGTGTATGTGAGCGCATAGGCAGCAGATCCCCCGGAACCTGCTGGATGCGACCTCATTGATCCCTGCAATACCTTCGGCGGTCCGCGAGCAGCCGCTTGCGATGACCGTGGCGGCGGATGGCGGTGACCAGGACGATCAGCAGGACGGCGGTCACGGCCGCAGTGACGTACCCGTGACGGCCAGTCGGGCGGCGTGGGCCGCAAAACAACAAGGGCAAGGAGAATTGCTCTCCTTGCCACTCTTAACTTATAGCGCCCCGGGGGCCTTGCGGCAAGGCCCCGGTCGTGGCGCACAATCCTCGGCCGAGGCCACAACCTGGTGATTGTGGTGGAGCGAGAACGCATGGGGAGTTGCTCAGTGACCGAGCAGTACGTGGTGGGTCTGCAGGACATCGACGAGGCGCGGATCGCGGTCGTCGGCGGCAAGGGCGCGCACCTGGGCGCGCTGTCGCGCATCGAGGGCATCCGGGTGCCGGACGGCTTCTGCGTGACGACGGACGCCTTCCGGCGGATCATGGCGCAGGTTCCGCTCGGCGACCGCCTCGACCGGCTGGCGCGCCTGGACCCGGACGACCGGGAGGCGATCCGCACGCTCAGCGCGGAGATCCGCCGGATCATCGAGGCAGTCGCGGTCCCGACGGATCTCGCGGCAGTGATCACCGCCGAGCTCACCCGCCTCGGCGAGCAGGGCGCCTACGCCGTCCGCTCCAGCGCGACGGCCGAGGACCTGCCGACCGCCTCCTTCGCGGGCCAGCAGGACACCTACCTGAACGTCATCGGGCCCGAGGCGATCCTCCGGCACATCAGCCGGTGCTGGGCCTCGCTGTTCACCGAGCGGGCCGTGACCTACCGTCGGCGCAACGGCATCGACCACCGTACGGTCCACATGGCCGTGGTCGTGCAGCGCATGGTCACCCCGTACGCCTCCGGCATCCTGTTCACGGCCGACCCCGTCACGGGCAACCGGAAGGTCGCCACCGTGGACGCCGGATTCGGTCTCGGTGAGGCCCTGGTCTCCGGCCTGGTGAACCCGGACGTCCACCGGGTGCGCGACGGCGAGATCGTCGAGCGGACCATCGCCGCGAAGAAGCGCGCCCTGTACGCCCTGCCGGGCGGGGGAACGCGGGAAGTGGCCGTCGACGCGGCGCGGCAGGAGGACCCGGCGCTCACCGACGCGCAGGTCGTGGAGCTCGTGCGGCTCGGGCGGCGGATCGAGGCGCACTTCGGGCGGCCGCAGGACATCGAGTGGTGCCTGGTCGATGGGGAGGGTGAGGAGGACGGGGAGGATGACTCCGCCGGGTTCCGGGTCGTGCAGAGTCGGCCGATCACGACCCTGTTCCCCGTGCCCGAGACCGACGACCAGGAGAACCACCTCTACGTCTCCACCGGTCACCAGCAGATGATGACCGACGCCATGAAGCCGCTGGGGCTCTCCATGTGGCAGCTGACGGCCATGGTGCCGATGCACCACGCAGGTGGACGGCTATTCGTCGACGTCATCCGGCGCCTGGGCTCGCCCGCCGGCCGCGCCGGACTCCTGGACCTCATCGGGAAGGGGGATCCGCTGATCCGGGACGCGCTGGAGACCGTCCTCGACCGCGGCGACTTCGTCCCCTCGCTCCCGGACGAAGGCCCCGGCGGCCCGCGACCCGGTGGCGCGCGGCCCGGTGGCGCGCCCACCCCCATCCCCACCGATTCCGCCGTCGTCACCGAACTGATCGAACGCAGCCGGACGTCTCTCGCCGCGCTGCGGTCCGACATCGGGTCGAAGTCCGGACCCGCGCTGTTCGAGTACCTGCTGCAGGCCTTCGACGAGCACAAGCGGGTCCTGGGCGATCCGCTGAGCATGCAGGCGATCATGGCCGGGATGGAGGCCACGTGGTGGCTCAATGACCACCTGCAGGAGTGGCTGGGCGAGAAGAACGCGGCTGACACGCTCACGCTCTCGGCCCCCGACAACATCACCTCGGAGATGGGCCTCGCGCTGCTCGACGTCGCCGACGCCGTCCGCCCGCACCCGGAGGTGGTCGCGTTCCTGCGGAACCTCGGGGACACCCGGGACACAGGGGACACCGGGGACGGCCAAGACATCGGCTTCCTGGAGGGGATGGCCAAGCTGCCGGGCGGGACAGAAGCCCGCGACGCCATCGAGTCGTACCTCGACCTCTACGGCATGCGCTGTGTCGGCGAGATCGACATCACGAGGCCCCGCTGGAGCGAGCGCCCCTCCGCGCTCGTGCCCGTCATCCTCGACAACGTCAGGAACTTCGCGCCCGGTGCCGCCGAGCGGCGCTTCGAGCAGGGGCGGCAGGAGGCGTACAAGAAGGAACAGGACGTGCTGTCCCGCCTGCGGCTGTTGCCGGACGGGAAGCACAAGGCCGAAGAGACCAAGCGGATGATCGACCGGGTCCGCACCTTCGTCGGCTACCGCGAGTACCCGAAGTACAACATCGTCAGCCGCTACTTCGTCTACAAGCAGGCCCTGTTGCAGGAGGCCGACCGCCTCGTGCGGGCCGGGGTGCTCACCGAGCGGGAGGACATCTACTGCCTCACCTTCCAGGAGGTCCGCCAGGCCGTGGTCTCACAGCAGGTGGACGAGGGGCTCATCCGGCAGCGCAAGGACGACTTCCGTTCCTACGAGGCGCTCACACCGCCCCGGGTGCTCACGTCGGACGGCGAGGCCATCACCGGGGCGTACCGTCGCGAGGGCCTGCCGGACGGCGCCCTGGTGGGCCTGCCCGTCTCCGTGGGGACGGTCGAGGGCAGGGCCCGGGTCATCCACGACATCGCGGAGGCCGACCTGGAGGCGGGCGACATCCTGGTCACCGCCTACACCGACCCCAGCTGGTCGCCCCTGTTCGTGGCGATCGCGGGCCTGGTGACGGAGGCGGGCGGCCTCATGACCCACGGCGCGGTGATCGCCCGCGAGTACGGCCTCCCGGCCGTCGTGGGCGTGGACCGGGCCACCAGCCGCATCCGGGACGGCCAGCGGATTCGGGTCCACGGGACCGACGGGTACGTGGAGATCCTCGACTGAGCCTGCGCGGCGACCGCGCTCAGCCCCTGTACGTCTCCAGCAGCCGCCGCGAAGGACACACCGTAGCCGACGCCCCAGAGCCGTCGGCAAGGCCTTGAGAACTCCAGTTGAGCGACTATCCGGCCAGGGGTTCCCAGAGCCCCCTTCGGTGATCGGCACCGGGGCCCAAGCATGACGAGACCACTGAGATCGTGTCGGGCCATGCTGCGTGATCGCACTGCCCCGCCCCCGGATCAGAGCACCCTTCTGTCAGTGGCGGGTCGTAGGGTGCAAAACATGGAGGCAGTGCAGGAGTACTACGCCCGGTCCGCCGAGGATTTGGCCGAGCGGTATGAGAGTGTGCGCTTCGAGACGGTGCACCGGGAGGTTCTACCGTTCCTGCCCACTGCTCCGGCACGCGTGGCCGATGTCGGGGCGGGCACGGGCCGGGACGCCGCCGCGTTCGCGGCTCGCGGCTTCGATGTCGTCGCCGTCGAGCCAGTGCCCGAACTGCGGGCATGGGCTCAGCGCTTGCACACGGCAGCCGAGGTGACCTGGCTGGACGACGCGCTGCCCGCACTCCCCCGTCTCGCCGGTCCCTTCGACCTGATCCTGCTCTCCGCCGTGTGGACGCACCTGAAAGAGGACGAGCGCGATCCCGCCATGCGACGCCTGTACGACCTCACAGCACCCGGTGGCATCGTCGCCCTGTCGCTGCGGCACGGTCCACCGCCCGCGGACCGGCGAATGTTCGACGTTCCAGTCGGCCAGACCGTACTCCTCGCCGAGCACTGCGGCTTCACCCTGCTCCACGTCTCGGGCGGCGGTCCTGACCGGCTCGGCCGCTCCGACGTGACCTGGAGCCAGCTGATCCTGCACAAGGAGCAAGCCGGATGAGCCGCACCGACTTCTTCGCCACCGACCCTTGTCCCCGCACGTCCTGGCGCATGGCGATCCTGATGGGCGACAACAACCGGACGTACAAGTTCGCCCTGGGACAAGCTCTCCTGGAACATGCCGTACGCGGCGAGACCGAGGTCGCGCTCACCGACCTCGCCTCCACATACACGGGCAGCCTGCTCGCCCATACGACACACGCCCCGCAGGCACGCGCGGCCCAGCCCCTCGGCGACCGCGACTTCCTCACCCTCATGGCACACGAAGCAGAAGAGTCGAGCCGCCTGGGCCACCCCACCGACACACTCGTGGACGCGGCCGCGAGATCCATGCCCAACATGGTGATGGACAAGTTCCACAACCTGCGCGGCGGGCCTGTGTGGCACCGCTTCTACGAGCTGACCGGCAGCCGACGCGAACAAGTCGTCCGGGTCACTCCCGAGCTGCTGTCCGTCGCGGCCCACGGCCAGGCCGCGATACTGGGCACGGAAATCGAAGCGCGCTGGAACATCGTGGAGAACTCGTTCGCCACCGGCATCGGGCGCTCCCTCCTCGACCACGGCATGGCCGCAGACCTGGAGACCGGTCAGCTGGCCGAGACCGGTCAGCTGACCGGCAAGCTCCGCCGCAAGCCCATCACCGGCATCCGCGAGGCGCTCGCGCCCTTCCAGCACGGCCGTTGCTTCATCTGCCAGCACGTCATCGCCGTCAACGACGCCGTGCACATCGACCACGTCTTCCCCTTCGCCCTGATGAAACGCCTCGGCAGCGTGTCCGGCTGGCCCGGCCCCGACCTCGACGCCGTGTGGAACCTCGCGCCGACGCACGCGACGTGCAACATGGACAAGAGCGCCACCGTCCCTTGCGACGAGCTGCTACGGCGCTTGGCCCTCCGCAACGAAGCGATCAAAAGCTCCAAGGTCCCCCTGGCCGTCACGCTCCGCCGCGAACTCGTGGCATCGGGGCACCCGCCGACGGCGAACTGGTGGAACGTCATCCGGGAAGTGAAGAAGCTCTGCATCTGACACCGCCCCGGTGAACTGACAGACGACAAGGGCCACATGTACGTGAAGTACAAGGAGACGGCGCGAGGCGGGCTCGCAGCCAACGTCATCGAGTGCTGAGAAAGCACACTCTGCCCTGCACCTTGAGTCTTTCAGCCCTGTCACGGGCTTTCCGGTCTGCACGCCGGATCGTCCCTGAAAAGCCCCTGTGACAGAGTTGAAAATCCCTGAGAATCCCTCGCAATCAGGGGCCTGACACACCAAGCGGCTTGGGGCACCCCGATGTCACACGCGTACGCGCAGCATCGCCGACGCGAGCCGTCGTTCCCCCTCGTCCGCCATAGCCCACAACACCTGCTCGGGTCTCTGCGTGAGCTGGCGGGTGGCAAGTCGCCGCAGGTCTTCGTCGTCCATCCAGTAGCCATCGGAAGCCAGCGGCATCCGGCGTTCCAGCAGGTGTGCCAATACGCGGGGCCGTACCCCCGCCCTGAGCCACGCGATTGTCCCCGGCCCGTCCGCGCCCCAGCGGATCCCAAAGGGCAGCAGCCCCAGCGCCCTGTAGCTCTGCTCCGGCAACTCCCAACGGCCGGGGTCCGGTTCGGACTCGCAGGCGGTGGCGACGATGGATCCCAGCGCGCCGGCCAGGATGCTCAAGCGGAAACCGAATCCCTTGTCGGTCAATCCGATGATCTTGGGCAGTAGACCACTCCGCCCGCGTCCGTCCGGCACATCGGCCGCTGAGCCCAGGCCCAGTGCGTGGACCGCGACGGATGCCAGATCCTCGCCCCGCAGCCAGGCGAGGAGGGTGTCCCACAGCGCCCGGTGCCCACGCCCGGCCGACGCGGGCTCCGGTGACCACAACTCCTCGATGGCTGTGGACTTGTAGACGTCAATCAGGGGGAGCAGCCGTTCCCGCGCGTCCGGCGGCGCCGCTGCGAGGAAGGCCACCAGGAGCCGACCCCAGTCCGTCACCGTGTCGGGCGGCTCGTTTGTGCCCAGCTCGGCGAAGAGCAGCCGGTAGAGCAGCGAGGTCTCCGGAAGGCCGAGACCGGCTCGGTGCGCGGCGAGGCTCACCCACTGCGGCACGTCCTCACGGGCGAGGAAGCTCGCCCCCGTGACCTCAAGGGCGGCGGCGATCGGTGCGGCTTCGTCCGCTGCTCCGGCCCGGTGCACCGCCCAGGTCCGGCCCACCACGCCCGGTGCGTCCCCACTGTCGGCGGCGAAGGCGAGGAAGGAGAAGGCCGACTGCTCCTCAGCCTCCAGCGTGGTGACCTCGAGAGTGTCTCCGAGTACTTTCTCGATCAGCCCATCCAGTCTGCTGGTGACGCGGTTGGCGGCGTCCTCATGGGTGAGGAACGTGGCCTCAGCGGCTCGGGCCGTGGCAGAGCCGTTGACGTGCGGCGCCACGTATGCGGCATGCGTCGGTACGACGACCGCGACGGACCTCGCCGAGGTGTAGGCGCGTCCGGCCCGGCCGATGGCGTTCAATAGCTGGGTGCGCGATCGGCGTTCGCGGTCGGCGAGGGATTCCCCCGCGTCGTAGCCGACGCCAGTGCCGCCTATCACTACGGCCGTGGCGGGGAGGTTCAGGCCCTGCGACAGGGTGCCGGTCGCGAAGAGCACGCGGATGCGGCCCCGGTCGAAGGCCAGCTCGCTGGCGCGCTGTTCCTCCCTCAGCAGCGCCCCGGTATGGACCCCCACGCCCTTCGCCAGAGTGGTCCGTAGCTCGGAGGCCACGCCAAGCTCGGCGTCGGACAGCGTGAGGAGGGCGTCGATCTCCGGATCCCTGTCGCGTGGCACCCAGCCTGTGTCGCCGGGGAGCTTCACGGCCTGGGAGAAGCTGTCGTGCCGGTTCTTGGGGAGGAAGGCGAGTACACGGTGGTCGTTCTCCGCGAGGGCCTGCACGAGGACAGACGTCATCGGGAAGCAGACACCACTGGAGACCGGCCCATCCGCCCGGTGAAGTGTGCGCGGGGAGTGCAACGAGGTCTGCACCACCGCGTAGTCGGCGGGCGCGGACGTGCGCCAGGCCCCCTGAAGGCCTACGAGCAGAGAGACTGGCGACTGGTAGCCGATGTTCTTGCGGTGCGAGGGGAGTACGGCGAGTGCCTCGCCCGCGCGGGATCGGGCCGCGGCATCCCCAACCAGGTCGAAGCCCGCTATGGCTCGCAGCGTACGGGTTGGCCGCCACGGGTGGTTGATCGGCACGGCGTCGACTCCGGTGGCGGCGTCGAGCCACTGGGCAAGCTCGTCCACGTTGGCGATCAGCGCCGACAGCAGCAACGCCCGGACGTCCGGCGCCCGGTGCAGCACCTCGGCCATGACTAGCTCGGTGAGGGCTCCCCGCCCGCCCGGCTCGTCGATGAGGTGAGCCTCGTCGAGGACACACAGCTGGAGGTCATCGAAGGCGTCCGGGTTCTGCCGCAGCGCCAGCGAGCACTTCTCCGGTGTCATCACGAGCACCTGGCAGGGCTCGATGAGGCCCAGGTCCTCATAGCCCAAGGTGGTGTACTCGGCGCCGCCGATGAAGCCACGCACCGTCACCCCCGGAAAGCCGCCGAAGACGGCACGGAGTCGCCGTTCCACCTGCCCGACCAGCGCGTTCGTGGGTGCCAAGTACAGCACCCAACCCCGGTGCAGGGTCTGGGCGATGGCCAGTTCCGCCACCGACGACTTGCCGGCGCCGGTCGGCACACAGACCACGGCGTGCCCGTCCGGCCCGGGCAACACCGACTCGGCGTAGAGCCGTGCGGCGGGCCACAACAGTGGCCTGGAAGCGGCCTGCTCACGTACGTACCTGGCGAAGCGCCCGTCCCCGTCGTCGTCCGGCGGCGATACTGAGCGAAGGGACCTCACCTCCCCCTCGCCCATGGCTTCGGCCAGCAGGACCGCGAGGTGGTGGATGTCGGAGTGCGCGGCGTGACTCGGCCAAATGTCGGGACTGCCGGGCTCGTCGGCATCGGCACGCAACAGACCGATCACTTCGCGGACTTCACCGATCGCGCCGAGAGCACCGCCGGGCTGATACGTGAGCCACCGTGCGTGCCGCTGTACCGCCCCGCCCAGACGACGCCACAGCGCGTCGCGTACGCGGTGTGCCAGAGTCGTCTCCGGACCCGGAACCGGGGGCGGCGCGGACAGGTCGCGGCCCGACCGCGTGGACAACAGGTCGCGGATGGTGTGCAGCGTCCACTCCGAGACAGGCGACTCTACATCGGGCGGCGTGTCCAGGTCTCCGATCGCGTCGGCGCACCGCGCGGCGTTCGCGTCGTAGCCGGCGATGCGGTAGAGCAGACCAGCCTCCAACTGCTCGTAACGGCGTACGGATCCGAGGGGGGACGGTGACGGAGCAGGTACCGCGGCTAGGACATCCGGGTGCTCATTGCAGATCGACAGGGACTCCGCCGCGACGAACGCGCAGGCCTGCACCGTGCTCGGCGCCAGCTCCGGGGCCAGGACTGCGTGTACTTCCAAAGCGGTGGCCAGTCGGCGCAAGGCTGCGTGGGGGGTTCGGTAATCATCCAGGTTAGACGCTCCCGCCGTGCCCAACGCCCCGGGGACGGCGGGCGACGATCCATCCGCCCCGGACAGGTCCCGGTCCTCCACAACCTCGGCCCAGGCCAGAGTGAGCATGCGACGGATCTCGTCGGCGCCGAACCGCCCGATACGGGGGAGACTCTCGAGCAGGGTATCTATGCCACGGTTGAACATGTCACACCACTATCTCGTTCACCGCGTCACGCATCGTGTCCGCGACGGAATCGAAGAATCCGTAGAAATCCTGGAGTTGTATGACAAGGAGCCGTTTACGGTCGACCGCCGGCCGTAGTCTGGCCAAGGTCTCACGTCTCTTTCCAGGATCGAATTCCTTTTCGTGAACGATGGACGGAACATAGCAGAGCCGCTTCAGCACGGCGCTCGCGACCTGTGCCGCGAGGTCGTCGGACAGGTGCTCCGAGAGTGCCTCCAACTCCTGCCGCAGTTGGAGCCCATATTCGCCCAGGTCGATGTGCTTGAAAATCTGCGTGGCCTCGGTCAGCTGACCGCTGCCGTCCTCGCGCGACGCCTTACTCTCCCCTATGGCGATGGACAGTTCGTCGCCGTTCTGATACAACGCCACCGCGTCGAAGCCCTGCTGGGTGGGGCGGGTGTGCACTTTGCGCAGCGCTTGAATACGCCCGCCCAGGAGATCCGCCGACGCCTGATCCTGCACGGCGAGAAGGATGTGCAGCACGCCCTCAGCAATCCAGGCGTTCCGCTTGGTGTCGCGGAACAAGATGGCCTCGGCCGTACCGAAGTCGTTGTCCACACCGATCAACGTGCGGACATTGCCGACGAATTCTGCTCGGCCGTCAATTCCAGTCGCCAGCAGCCGGGCCGCGAGCCGGAGGTCCGTCCGTACCGCTCCGGCGAGCACACCGACGAGTGCCCGGCCGAAAGCTCTTGTCACGTCAGGCAACTCGAGGCCGGATACGCGGATGGGCGTATGAGAGTCCGATCGGGGCAAGGGGCACAAGTCCACAGATTCTGTGATGTGCTTCAGTGCCGCCGCAACCACCCCGAGCGGCGTGCCGGACATCACCGATCGACTCTCTCGCACTACAGCACCATACGTCGTACGAGTGTTTGACGATGACAAGTGGGAGGGGATCCGGCGCGGCTGTCAGCCCGAGTCGTGCCTCAAGAGGCACGCTCAGTTTGTTCCGGATGCGTTTGCGGTGCTGCCGCAGCCCGATCACGACCACCGCCAACCAGCGGGGTCAGGGCGATGGCGACGAGTCCGTACCGGACGCGCTGCCACGATACGAGGCCTGCCATGAAGGCCTAACCGGCTGTTCCCCATCGTGCCCAGGAGCAAGAGGAAGTGCCGCCCCACCTTCGCCCGTTGCGGTCCTTCTCGAGAGGGAAGAATTGCGCGGCGATCCATTCGCAGGCCGATCTGCGACCTGAGGCACTGCGTCGAGGCACGTTATGAGCTGGACAGGAATAGACGCCTCCCTCCGTCGATTGTGCGTTCGCAGTGATCGAGGTGGGTGGGGACGTTCATGAGCAACCTGAAGGTCTTCAAGGTCAGAGGCCGGGACATCACAGAGGCCCCGGGGAGGTCATCAGCGTGGAGGCCAAGCTTCAGTGGCTGATCGAGGGCAACATGGAGACCATGCTCGGCATCCGCTTCCTGGCCACCGAGTTCCGCACCGAGCGCCATGGAAGCCGGATCGATTCGCTTGGGCTAGACGAGAACGGCACGCCAGACATCGTGGAGTTCAAGCGGACGCGCGACGAGGCGGTCCTCGTCCAAGGACTTTCAGTACCTGTGCTGGCTGCAGGACCACCACCACGAGTTCGAGAACTTGGCGCAGTCCAAGCTCGGCGAGGATGACTCCCAGGAGGTCGACTGGAGTCCCCCGCGGATCGTATGCATCGCCGGCGCCTTCACGTACCCGGCCGACCGCGCGGTCGGCAGCGAGGCAACGTAGTCCGGTGAAGATGAAGGTACGGTGCTCGGGCCGAGGGCGTCGGTCGGTTCGTCCAGGATGAGCAGTCCGGCCGGACGGTGGAACGCTCCGGCGAGTGCGGTCCTCTGCCGCTGCCCGCCGGACAGCTCCTGGCCACCCCACCATTCCTTGGCCAACAGGATGCCCAGCCCAGACCAAGCTCCGCGCGGGTGATCGGATTGGTTACACCCGGCGTTGCCCAGTCGTCGGCCCAGGCCATGACGTACCCACCGACGGATTCGACCGCGGCGAGCACGTTGTCACGTGACGCTCCGGTGAAGTGATCGCGGCGGACATACGGGAGAGGCGATGGACGCCGACGAGGTATCGAGCACAGCCGCCATGGGAACGTCCGATCATGCTGCGAGCCAGACCATGCGTCCGCAGTCCCACCGATTGCACTTAACCGCGATAGGTCTCCAGCAGCCGCAGCCACACCTCGCTGATCGTCGGATACGCCGGGACCGCGTGCCACAGGCGGCTCAGGGGGATCTCGCCCGCGATCGCCATCGTCGCCGAGTGGATGAGCTCGCCGACGCCGGGGCCGACGAACGTCACGCCGAGGAGGATCTCGCGGTCCAGGTCGACGATCATGCGGGCGCGGCCGCGGTAGCCGTCGGCGTAGAGGCCCGCGCCCGCGACTCCGGACATGTCGTAGTCGACGGCCCGGACGCGGTGGCCCGCCGCTTCCGCCTCCGCGAGGGTCAGGCCCGCGGAGGCCGCCTCGGGGTCGGTGAAGACGACCTGCGGGACCGCGTCGTGGTCGGCGGTGGCGGAGTGGGCGCCCCAGCGGTCCGTCTCCAGGAGCGGGACCCCCTGGGCGCGGGCCGCGATGGCGGCGCCCGCGATGCGGGCCTGGTACTTGCCCTGGTGGGTGAGGAGTGCGCGGCGGTTCGCGTCGCCGACCGCGTAGAGCCAGTCGCTGCCCTCGACGCGGAGGCTCTCGTCGACCTGGAGGTAGGAGCCGGGCTGCAGGCCGACGGTCTCCAGGCCGATGTCGTCGGTGCGCGGGGCGCGGCCGGTGGCGAAGAGGATCTCGTCGGCCTGGAGTGTGGAGCCGTCGTCCAGGGTCGCCGTCACGGTGCCGTTCTCGCGGCGCACCGCGGTGACCGAGACGCCCGAGCGGACCTCGGCGCCCGCCTCGGTGAGGGCCTCCTGCACCAGCTCTCCGGCGAACGGCTCCATGCGGGGCAGCAGGCCCCCGCCGCGTACCAGGACCGTGACCTGCGACCCCAGCGCCTGCCAGGCGGTCGCCATCTCGACGGCGACGACGCCGCCGCCCACGACGAGGAGGCGGTCGGGGGCGTGGTCGGCGCTGGTGGCCTCGCGGCTGGTCCACGGCTTGACGTCGGCGAGGCCCGGCAGGTCGGGCAGGGCCGCGCGGGTGCCGGTGCAGACGGCCACCGCGTGGCGGGCCCGGAGCGTGTGCGCGGTGCCGTCCGTCCCGGTGACCGTGACCTCGCGGGGGCCCGCGATGCGGCCGTGGCCGCGGTAGAGGTCGACGCCGACCCCCTCCAGCCAGCCGACCTGGCCGTCGTCCTTCCAGTGCGAGGTGTAGTCGTCACGGTGTGCGAGGACCGCGGCGACGTCCAGTGGGCCCCGCACGGCGTCGCGCAGGCCCGGGACGTGGCGGGCGTCGGCGCGGGCGATGACGGGGCGCAGCAGGGCCTTGCTGGGCATGCAGGCCCAGTAGGAGCACTCACCCCCGACGAGCTCGCTCTCCACGATCGCGGCACTCAGTCCCGCGGCGCGTGCGCGGTCCGCCACGTTCTCCCCCACGGGGCCCGCTCCGATGACTACAACGTCGTACGTGATGGCATCCGTCATGAGGACAGTGTGTCGGCAGGTGTGCGCCGTGGCCACACGGGTACGCGCGCGAGACAGGCCGATGTGCGCGGGGCACCGTTCCGCGTGCGACCAGGCGGAATACGTCCGCACGATCGGCCGTTGTGCACAGCGGCCACGCCCCATACAGGACAGGAAGTAGGGACACACCATGAGCAGCGCCACCGTGGAGCTCACCAAGGAGAACTTCGACCAGACGGTCACGGACAACGGATTCGTCCTGATCGACTTCTGGGCGGAGTGGTGCGGGCCCTGCAAGCAGTTCGCCCCCGTCTACGAGAAGGCGGCCGAGGCCAATCCCGACCTGGTCTTCGCCAAGGTCGACACGGAGGCCCAGCCGGAGCTGGCCCAGGCCTTCAACATCCAGTCCATCCCGACGCTGATGATCGTCCGCGACCAGGTGGCGGTGTTCTCCCAGCCGGGCGCGCTGCCCGAGGCCGCTCTCACCGACGTCATCGGCCAGGCCAGGAACCTGGACATGGACGAGGTCCGTCGCCAGGTCGCCGAGGAGCAGGCCAAGCAGCAGGAGCAGTAGGACAGAGAGCTCCGGCAGTACGAGCAGTACGAGTATCAGGGGCTGTGAGCTAGCTGGACTCGCGGTGCACGACGTCCGCCCCGAGCACGTCGTGCACCTCGGGTTCCGCACCCGGGTCGCGCACCACGCGGTCGACCAGTTCGGCGAGGCCGCGGCCGGACGGCAGCTCTATGCGGACGGTACTGAGGCGGGGGCGCAGCAGCCTGCCCAGCATCAGGTCGTCCGAGCCGATCACGGCGATCTCTGCGGGGACGTCGATCCCCTCGTCCTGGAGCGCGCGCATCAGGAGCATCGCGTACTCGTCGTTGTAGGCGAAGACGGCGTCGATGCCCTCGGCGCGGCAGCGTGCGGCGAGCCGGGCGGCGGACTCCTCGTCGTAGGCGAGCGGCAGCTCGGTGACCGAGGCGCCGGTGGTGCGCGCCCTCTCCACCGCCTGGTGGACCCCTTCGAGGCGGGGCTGCGAGAAGTGCTCCAGGCCCCCTTCCTCGGGCACGACGACGCCGATGGCCCGTCGGCCGCGGGCCAGGAAGTGCAGCGCCGCGGCCTCGCCGACCCTGCGGCCGTCCATGAGCAGGGCGTGCGCGCCCTCGACGCGGTGCGGGCCGAGCGTGAAGACGGCCCTGGCGCCGGACCGCTTCAGGACCGTCACGCCGCGCGGGTTGAGCGCGGAGGCGTCGGGCGCCAGGACCGCCACGGGGCGCAGCTCGGCCCAGGCGCGGGCCGCGTCCTCGCCGGTCAGGCCGAGGCTCGCGTACTGGACGACGGTGTAGTCGAAGCTGCTCAGTGCCCACTGCAGTTCGTTGAAGAACCGGCTGAAGAGCGGGCCCATCGGGATCTCCGACGTGGGCATGAGGACCATGCGGCTGTGCCCGGCGCGGAGGCTGCGGGCGGCGGCGTGCGGGACGTAGCCGAGTTCCCTGGCCGCTTCGTGGACGCGGCGGCGGGTGGGTTCGCTGATCCGGACGGCGCTGGTGTTGTTGAGGACGTACGAGACGGTCGCGCGGGAGACCCCCGCCAGGCGGGCGACGTCGGCGCTCGTCGGCACGGAGCGCTGCGTGGGCTGCTGCTTCGGTATCTGCACCATGACAGGGGCATCTTTGCAGACGGCGCCGGAGGCGCCTGAGGCGGGCGGTGGAGCCGGGCCGTGCCCGTGGCGTGAACTTCCCTGCCGTCGTTCGGCGTTGGTCCCGTTCCGTGGCGAGCTACTCGCCGGTTAACGTTCGGGCACCCGTCGTCGAACGAAGGTGTCCCCCACATGACTGCCGACCGTGCCGAAGGCCTGGCGCGCACCGCCCGCGCGCTGGCCGAGGGAGAGGTGACCTCGCGTGCGCTGACCGAGCGGACGCTGGCCAGGATCGAGGCCGCTCAGCCCGTGCTCAACGCCTTCAAGCTGGTGCGGGCCGAGGCCGCGCTCACCGAGGCGGACGCCGCCGACCGGGAGCTGGCGGCGGGTGCGGCCACCGCCGGGCGGCCGCTGCTCGGGGTGCCGCTGGCGGTGAAGGACGACATGGACGTGGCGGGTGAGCCGACCGCGTTCGGGTGCAGGGGCGACTTCCCGCCGAAATCGGCGGACTCCGAGGCCGTACGCAGGCTCCGGGCGGCCGGGGCCGTGATCGTCGGCAAGACCAACACGTGCGAGCTGGGGCAGTGGCCGTTCACGGAGGGGCCCGGCTTCGGCGACACCCGCAACCCGTGGAACACCGGACACACGCCCGGGGGGTCGTCGGGCGGTTCGGCGGCCGCCGTCGCGGCGGGTCTTGTCCCCGCGGCGCTGGGCTCGGACGGCGCGGGCTCGGTGCGGATCCCCGCCGCCTGGACCCATCTGGTCGGGATCAAGCCGCAGCGCGGGCGGATATCGACCTGGCCCTGGCCCGAGGCGTTCCAGGGCATCACCGTCAACGGCCCGCTCGCGAGGACGGTCGCGGACGCCGCGCTGCTCCTCGACGCGGCGAGCGGCAGCCACGAGGGTGACCTGCACCGACCGGCGCCCGTGCGGGCGGCGGAGGCGGCGACCCGTGATCCGGGGCGGCTGCGGATCGCCCTGTCGTTGCGGATGCCGTTCACGGCGACGCCCAAGCAGCTGCACCCCGTGGTGCGGGACCGGGTGGTGGCGCTCGCCGACCGGCTCGCCGCGCTCGGTCACGACGTCGAGGAGGCCGACCCGCGCTACGGGCAGATCGGCCTTGCGTTCGTGCCGCGCGCGACGGCGGGCATCGCCGAGTGGACCCGGCAGGTGCCCGACGTCTCCCTCCTGGACCGGCGGACGCAGGAAGCGGCGCGCATGGGGCGGCTGTTGGGCGGCGCCCCGCTGCGGCTCGCGCGCCGTGCGGAGGCCGCGCTGCACCGCCGGGTCGGGGCGGTCTTCTCGACGTACGACGCCGTGATCGCCCCGACGACGGCCGCTCCGCCGCCGCGCGTCGGCACGCTCGCCACGATGAGCGGCTGGCGGACCGACCGGGCCATGATCGCCGCCTGCCCCTACGCGTGGCCGTGGAACGTCCTCGGCTGGCCGGGCGTCAACGTGCCCGCGGGGCGCACCCCTGGCGGGCTGCCCGTCGGCGCGCAGCTGCTCGGGCCCGCGGGGAGCGAACCGCTTCTGGTCTCCCTGGCGGCGCAGTTGGAGGCGGACCGGCGGTGGTACGAGCAGTGGCCGACGCCCCTCCCGGACGTGGCGGTCTCGTGAGGTCGGCGCGCTGTCGACGGTGGTGGGCTGTCGATGGTGGCGGGCTCATGTACGTGCCAACTCCCGCCACAGCGCGGGGTCCTCGAAGCCGAGCGCCCACAGCACGGTGTGGCGCACCCCGTGCCGCCGCAGCACGGGCAGGTGCGCGGCGGTTCCGCGGGCGTCCTGGTACCAGACCGTCCGGCTCGTCCGCCCGTCCTTGTACGTGAAGTGGGGCGTGCTGGAGCGGGGGTCGATGCGGTAGGGGGCGCCGACCTTGCGGCGCAGCGCCTCGGCCTCCCGCGAGGTCACGTGCCGGGCCCTTTCGCGCTTGCCGACGGCCCAGTCCCAGCCGTAGGCGGGCAGCCCCGTCTCCAGCTTGTTCCGGGGCACCTCAGCGGTGGCGCGGCGCAGGATCTCGTCGTACCAGGCAGGGGTGGAGAGCGGGCCCGGCGCGCCTTCGGCCCAGTGCAGGTTGTAGGCCATGACGCGCAGCCGGTCGGCGGCCGCGCCGAGCCGCTTGTAGTCCCAGACGCGTCCGGTGCCCGCGGTCTTCGGGGAGACGGTGACGATGCACTGCTTGCGCAGGGCGTGGAGCCTGCGGCAGAGGTCGGTGACCAGCGTCGCGTAGCCGTCGCGGACCTTCTCGTACGTGGCGTCGCCGGTCGGAGCGATGCTTTCGTAGTCGAGGTCGAGGCCGTCGTAGGCGCGGCTGCGGGCGATGCGGAGCAGGGCCTCGATGTGTGTGGCGCGGCGGCCGGGGTCGGTCACGACGCCCGCGAGCGCGTCGGGCTGCAGGGTCTCCATGACGGTCGGCACGACTTTGATCCCGGCCCGGTGCAGCCCGTCGACGATCCGCCGCTCCCCCGCGCCGGTGTGCGGGTCGACACGCCCGGCGGACCGCATCCGGTACCAGAACGGGCTGACGGTGTGCAGCTGGTCGGCGTGGCGCAGGGCGTTCTTGTACGCGGCGTCCTGGTCCCAGTACGGCAGCCAGGCGGAGACCGTGCGGGGCGGTGGCGCGGGGACGGCGGGGACGCCGGGGTTCGACGCGGCGGGCACCGTGGCCAGCACCGCGCCCACGGCGGCGAGCACGGCGAGGGAGCGGGCGTTGCGCATGTTTCGTGGCGGCATGGACCGAGCCTGCGGGTCATCCCGCGGACCCGCTCAGCGGATTGAGCCGGTCAGGTTCTACGGTGACCCGTGTGACTGCCTTCACCGATGACCCGCACCTGTCCGAATCGCCCGGCCGCTCGGGCACCACCGCGACCGCCGAGGTCGAGCCGCGCGAAGTGGGCCGGGTCCACACGGAGTACGCGCCCGACCGCGACGGCGATCCCGACCCGGGGGAGATCGTCTGGACGTGGGTGCCCTACGAGGAGAACGACGGGCGCGGCAAGGACCGGCCGGTGCTCGTGGTCGCCCGCGAGGCTTCGGGGACGCTGCTCGCCGTGCAGTTGTCGAGCAAGCGGCACGACGGCGACCGGGACGGGGCCGCCGCTCGCGGGCGGGTGCCGATCGGGAGCGGGCCGTGGGACCGGGAGGGGCGAGATTCCTGGGTGCTCATCGACCGGGTGCTGCGGGTGCACGATGGCGGGATGCGGCGTGAGGCGTGCGCGCTCGACCGCATGCGGTTCAACCTGGTCGTACTCCGCCTCAGGGAGCGTTACGGCTGGCGCTGAGCTCGTCGTGCGCGGAGCCTGCGGCTCTCCCCGGTGACCTCGAAGCGCTTGCTGTCGCAGCGCGTGCCGATGGCGTGCATGCTATTGGAGTGCGTTCTCTCGAAGTCCGTACCCTCGAAGCGCTCCCGCGCCGGTCCGCGCAGCCGGGCGCTCATGTCCACACCCCCGTGTCGTTCATGAACGCATGGTGAGCCGCGTGCGTCGGGCGGCGCAACAGAAATTCCCGGTACGTGAACGGCCTGAGGGGCACTCTTGTGCGAACGCCCGCGAGGGTTTTGGGTGTGACGAGCAGCACCGGATGGAAGGATCCCCGCATGCCTGAGGGAGACTGTACGAAACACCGCACGACGCACCGCACAACGGCGCGCGACACGGTGTCTGAAGCCGAAGTGGAAGCGCTGGTCCGAGGCATCTGCTTCAAGACCGGCCCACCCCGCACCATCGGGGTCGAACTGGAATGGCTCGTCCATGAGCCAGGCCTGCCCCACCTGCCCGTACCCGCCGCCCGCCTCGAAGCGGCCTATGCCGCACTGCGGGCCCTGCCCCTGCACTCGTCCGTCACCGTCGAACCCGGCGGCCAGCTGGAGCTCAGCTCGCTGCCCGCCGCCTCGCTGACGGAGTGCATCTCGGCCATGCAGGCCGATCTCGGCGTCGTACGCGACGCATTGCACCCCCACCGCCTCACCCTCAGCGGGATCGGCGCCGACCCGTGGCGCCCGCCGTCACGGATCCTGCGCGAGCCCCGCTACGACGCGCTGGAGTCGTGCCTCGACCGCGGGGGTCCGGCCGGACGCCGCATGATGTGCTCGACGGCGTCCGTGCAGATCTGCCTCGACGCCGGTTACGAGGAGCCGGGCCCGCTCGGCTACGCGCGCCGCTGGCGCCTTGCGCACCTGCTCGGGCCCGTTCTGGTCGCCGCGTTCGCCAACTCACCGCTCCAGGACGGCCGTCCGACCGGCTGGCGCTCGACCCGGCAGGCCGTGTGGGCGGGCATCGAACCCGGCAGATCCGGCGCGCCGCCCCTGGACGGGGAGCCGCGCGAGACGTGGACCAGACATGCCCTGGACGCGCCGGTCATGTGCGTCAAGAGAGAGCCTGGCGAGGGCCCCTGGAGCGTTCCGGAGGGGATGAGCTTCCGGGCGTGGGCCCGCGCCGGGGCGTCGCGCAGACCCACCCAGGAGGACCTCGCCTACCACCTGACCACGCTGTTTCCGCCGGTGCGCCCGCGTGGCCACCTGGAACTGCGCATGGTCGACGCACAGCCCGGCGAGGACGGCTGGATCGTGCCGCTCGCCGTCACGAGCGCCCTGTTCGACGATCCGGAGGCGGCCGAGACCGCCTACCGCGCCGTGAAGCCGCTGGCCGAGCGGTACGGGCCGCCGGGATCGACCGCGGCGCCCCACAATCCGCTCTGGCTGGACGCGGCACGCCACGGCCTCGCCGACCCCGAACTGCGCGAGGCGGCCGCCACGTGCTTCGCCGCCGCCGTCGACGCGCTGCCCCGGCTCGGCGCCGACGCGTCCGTGCGGGACGCCGTGACGACGTACGCCGCCCAGTACGTGGCGCACGGCCGCTGCCCCGCCGACGACCTGCTGGAGGCGGTGCGCGACGACCCCGCACTCCACGACACACCTGGGAACACGCCTGGGAAGGATGTCCGCCGATGACCGGCTCCACCACCGACCCGGAAGCCACCGACCCGGAGGCCCTGCGGGCGCGCGCGCTGGCCGCGCTCCTCGCAGCCCGGGAGCGCACGACCCTCCTCACCTCCTGTGTGGAGGAGGCCGAACTGACCGCGCAGCACTCTCCGTTGATGTCGCCACTGGTCTGGGATCTCGCGCACATCGGCAACCAGGAGGAGCAGTGGCTGCTGCGCGCGGTCGCGGGGCGCGATGCGATGCGCCCCGAGATCGATCCGCTGTACGACGCCTTCGAGCATCCCCGCGCCGAGCGCCCGAGCCTGCCGCTGCTCGCGCCCGCCGAGGCCCGCGGTTACGCGGCCGAGGTGCGGGGCCGCGCGCTCGACGTGCTGGAGAAGACGCCGTTCCGCGGCACGCCGCTCACCGACGCGGGCTTCGCCTTCGGGATGATCGCGCAGCATGAGCAGCAGCACGACGAGACGATGCTGATCACGCACCAGCTGCGGTCGGGGCAGACCGCCCTCACCGCCCCGGACCCGCCGTCCGGCGAACCCTTCACGGGGCCCGCCGAAGTCCTGGTCCCCGGCGGTCCCTTCACGATGGGGACGTCCACGGAGCCGTGGGCCCTCGACAACGAACGCCCGGCGCACCACCGGCTCGTCCCGCCGTTCTTCATCGACACGACTCCGGTGACGAACGCCGCGTACCAGCGCTTCATCGAGGACGGCGGCTACGAGCGGATGCGCTGGTGGGACCCGGCAGGATGGGCGATGGTCCGCAGGAACAACCTGTGCGCGCCGCTGTTCTGGTGGCGCGAGGGCGGCCAGTGGCTGCGGCGGCGCTTCGGGACGGTCGAGCCGGTGCCCGCCGACGAGCCGGTGCTGCACGTCAGCTGGTACGAGGCCGACGCGTACGCGCGCTGGGCGGGCCGGCGCCTGCCGAGCGAGGAGGAGTGGGAGAAGGCCGCACGGTACGACCCGGTGACCGACCGGTCGACGCGCTATCCGTGGGGCGACGCGGACCCCACACCGGAGCGCGCCAACCTGGGCCAGCGGCATCTGCGTCCCGCGCCCGCGGGGAGCTATCCCGCGGGCGAGTCGCCGCTCGGTGTGCGGCAGTTGATCGGCGACGTGTGGGAGTGGACGTCCAGCGACTTCCTGCCCTACCCGGGCTTCGCCGCCTTCCCGTACCGCGAGTACTCGGACGTGTTCTTCGGCGGCGACTACAAGGTGCTGCGCGGCGGGGCGTTCTCCGTCGACGAGGTGGCCTGCCGCGGCACGTTCCGCAACTGGGACCACCCGGTGCGGCGGCAGATCTTCTCCGGGTTCCGCACGGCGCGGGACGCCGGACCCACCGAGACGCCTGCTCCGGGGACCGCCTGATGTGCCGTCATCTCGCCTTCCTGGGCCCGCCGGAGCCACTGGGAAGCCTCCTCGTGACGCCCGCGCACAGCCTGTTCCGCCAGTCGTGGGCGCCGCGGATGCAGCGCCACGGGACGGTCAACGCCGACGGCTTCGGGGTGGGCTGGTACGCCGAGGGTGACCCGGCGCCCGCCCGCTACCGCCGCGCAGGGCCGATCTGGGGCGACGCCTCGTTCGCCGATCTGGCGCGGGTCGTACGCTCCGGGGCAGTGCTCGGCGCGGTGCGCGACGCAACCCTTTCAGGGGCGGACGGCGAGGCCGCGGCGGCGCCCTTCGCCTCCGGGCCCTGGCTGTTCAGCCACAACGGGGCGATCTCCGGCTGGCCCCGCTCGCTCGCCCCGCTCGCGCACGGCCTGCCGCCCGCCGAGCTGCTCTCGATGGAGGCGCGCTGCGACTCCGCGCTGGTGTGGGCGCTCGTCCTGAACCGGCTGCGCCGCGGCGACGAGGAGGGGCAGGCCCTGGCGGACACCGTCCTGGAGGTCGCGGAGGCGGCGCCAGGGTCGCGCCTGAACCTCCTGCTCACCAACGGCGACACGATCGCCGCGACCGCCTGGGGCGACACCCTCTGGTATCTCGCGGTGCCCGGCCGCCGCACCGTCGTGGCCTCCGAGCCCTACGACGACGACCCGCACTGGCGCGAGGTGCCCGACCGCACCCTGCTCGCCGCCAGCCGCACCGACGTACTGCTGACCCCGCTCAAGGAGCCCCCCGCGTGAGCCCGTTCCTGCTGACCCGCACCCTGCCCGAGGACACCACGGGCGCCGCGCTGCGCGCCGACGTCCTGCACGGCCTCACCGCCACCCCGAAGACGCTGCCGCCCAAGTGGTTCTACGACGCGCGCGGCAGCGCCCTCTTCGAGGAGATCACCACCCTGCCCGAGTACTACCCCACCCGCGCCGAGCGCGAGATCCTCGTCGCCCGCGCCGACCGGATCGCCGAGGTCACGGGCGCCCGGACGCTGATCGAGCTGGGCTCGGGCTCCTCGGAGAAGACCCGCCACCTCATCGACGCCATGGCGTCCCTGCACACCTACGTCCCCGTGGACGTGAGCGAGAGCGCGCTGACCGGCGCCGCGAACACCCTGCTCGCGCAGCGGCCCTCGCTGAACGTGCACGCCCTGATCGCCGACTTCACCCGCGGCCTCGCGCTGCCCGGCACGCCGGGGCCGCGCCTGATCGCCTTCCTCGGCGGCACGATCGGCAATCTGCTGCCCGCCGAACGCGCCGCGTTCCTCTCCTCGGTGCACGACCTCCTTTCCCCCGGTGACGCGCTGCTCCTCGGCACGGACCTGGTCAAGGACGAGTCGGTCCTCGTCTCCGCGTACGACGACGGGACGGGCGTGACCGCCGCGTTCAACAAGAACGTCCTGGCGGTCATCAACCGCGAGCTGGGCGGCGACTTCGACCCGGACGCCTTCGAGCACGTGGCCGTCTGGGACCGCGAGCACGAGTGGATCGAGATGCGGCTGCGCTCCACGGCCGACCAGACCGTGAAGATCCCCGCGCTCGACCTGGCGGTCGACTTCGTCGCGGGCGAGGAGCTGCGCACGGAGATCTCGGCGAAGTTCAGGGAGGACGGCGTACGTGCCGAACTGGACGCCGCAGGACTGAAGCTGACGCACTGGTGGACGGACGAGAGGGGGCGCTTCGCGCTGTCGCTGAGCACGGTCGCGTAGCGCCCCGGCGCTACCGGGCGTCCGTCACAGCCCGCCGACGTCCAGTGCTCTGGTGATCCGGGCCGAGGCCTTGCGGGCCTCGGTCGCCGGGTCGCCGCCCGTCAGGACCTTCGTCATGTATCCCTTGATCGGGTTGTCCGCCTCGACCTCCGCCCAGCGGGGGGAGTTCGGGGTCGCCCGGCCGTTCGCCGCCCCGACGGCCATCGCCGCGGAGCCCTCCTCGTCGGCGACCGCCGGGGCCAGCTTCGCCTTGTTCGGGACGTAGTTCATGGTCCGCGCCAGGTCGGTCTGCCACTTCTTGCCCGCCAGCGCCTCGATCACCTCGACCGCGCCCTTGTGGTCGTTGCTGTGCTCGGGCACGACGAGGTCGGAGCCACCGGTGAAGACCGCGGCGGGCTTGCCCGCCTTCAGCCCCGGGATCGGGAAGTAGCCGAGTTTGCCCTTCAGCTCGGGGTTCTTCTCCTCGATGGCGCGGGCCGCGCCGGGCACCGCGACGATCTGTGCGACGTCGCCGCCGGCGAACACCCCGGCCTGCGAAGGATGCTCCTCGTCGGCGTCGCGCGGGCCCTCGCCGAGCGCCTGCAGCTGCTGGTAGAACTCCATGCCGCGCAGCGCCGCGGCCGTGTGCAGGCTGCCGCGCCAGTCGCCGGAGGACTCCTTGGTCTCCTTGGCCAGGTCGCCGCCCTCGTCCCAGATGAATCCCGCGAGGGTGTACCAGTCCTGGCCCGCGAGGTAGATGCCCTGCTTGCCCCCGGTGTTGAGCTTCTCCGTCGCCGTGATCCACTCCTCGCGGGTCCGCGGCGGGCTCTTGATGCCCGCCTGCGCGAAGAGGTCCTTGTTGTAGATGACGACGCGGTTGGCGGCGTACCAGGGGATGCCGTACTGCGCTCCGCGGTAGCGCCCCGGCTCGGCGAGGCCGGGCAGCCAGTCGTCCATGCCGAGGTCGCGTGCGGACTCCAGGGTCAGGTCGTACAGGCCGCCCTCGTCGACGTACTGCGCGACCTGAGTGTTGCCGACCTCGATGACGTCGGGACCGTCGCCGCCCTCCTCCTTGAGCGCCTTCTTCACCTTGGTGCCGATGCCGGTCCATTCCTGGACGCGGATGTCCAGGTCGATGCCGTCGTGCTCCTTCTCGAAGTCCGCCTTGAAGCGCTCGACGAAGGCGGGCGAAGCGCTGCCCTTCATGAGCCAGACCGTGACGGTCTTCGAGTCGTCACCGCCCGGCAGCATGCCGCACCCGGCGACCAGGACGGTGGAGGAGAGGGCGAGCGCCAGGGACACGGCGGCGCGGTGGTGCGGCTTCACGTGGGTCACTTTCTGCCTGCGGACAGGGGAAGGTCAGCCCGACGCGGGGGGTGAGCACGTGGCTCGTACGGGTTACTGGCTGGATTTTGGTCCGTACCAATGAGCTGGTCAAGGGGGTACGCCATCTCGCGCCACCGGGGCGGCTGGGGCACGGTGGAGTGACGGCACTTCTCGGCGCCGTGCGGCAGCACGCCGCACGGCCTCATCCGACGGCCCGGAGGAACATCCTCATGTCGAACCACACGTACCGCGTCACCGAGATCGTCGGCACCTCTCACGAGGGCGTCGACCAGGCGATCCGCAACGGCGTCGCACGGGCCTCGCAGACGCTCCGATCGCTCGACTGGTTCGAGGTCACGCAGGTGCGCGGCCACATCGAGGACGGCGAGATCCAGCACTACCAGGTCGGCCTGAAGGTGGGCTTCCGCCTGGAGGACGACACCGAGGTCTAGCCGCGGCGTGGGGTCGGCGGGCGCTCAGGTGCGGCCCTCGCGCTCCTGGGCGTCCTTCAGGGTCTCGGACGTGTTCGCCCAGGTCACCCGGACGACGGTGAAGCCCGCGCGTTCCGCCTCGGCACAGACCAGCTCGTCGTCGTCCACCAGCATGCGGATCGTCCGCTTGCGGGCGATGTCCTGGAGGATCTCCAGCTTGGTGCGGCGTGCGGGGCGCCGGTCGTCGTTGCGCCGCATCCAGATCCGTCCGCTCGGCAGTCCCTGGCGCGCCAGCCAGTCCACCGTGTCGGCGCGGCAGCGCTCGGGGCGGCCGGTGAGATAGACGACCTGGCACTCCTGCGCGCTCGCCAGGGCCAGCTCGACGCCGCGGGCCAGCGGCGGGTCCTGGGGGGCCGCGGCGAAGAACGCGTCCCAGTCCCGGGGCTTGCCCTCCAGGAAACGCTGCCGGTGCGCGGTGTCCGCGAGGGTGCCGTCCAGGTCGAACACGGCCAGGGGCCTGTCGTCCGCCGTCAGAGATCTGCTGTCTTCCGTCACGTCGACAGCGTAGAAGCGGCCGTACGGGATCCGCGAGGCGGCCCGGGAATCCTGGCGGCCCCCGTGCGTTGAACCCTGTGTGAGCTCAGTGATCGCGGCAACCCGGTTCTCCGTCCTCGACCGATCGCGCACCCGTGAGGGGCACGACGGTCCGTCGGCCCTGCGCGACACCGTGCGCCTGGCCCAGGACCTCGAAGCGCTCGGGTACCACCGCTTCTGGGTCTCCGAGCACCACGGCGTGCCCGGCGTCGCGGGCTCGGCGCCCACGGTCCTCGCATCGGCCGTCGCAGCGGCCACCCGCACCATCCGGGTCGGCACGGGCGGCGTCATGCTGCCGAACCATCAGTCGCTGGTCGTGGCCGAGCAGTTCGGGGTGCTCGAATCGCTCTTTCCCGGCCGGATCGACATGGGGCTCGGCCGCTCGGTCGGCTTCACCGACGGGGTGCGCAAGGCGCTGGGGCGCGACAAGCACGACGCCGAGGATTTCGCGGCCCAGCTCGGTGAACTGCTCGACTGGTTCCGCGGCACGTCCGGCACGGGGGTGCGGGCCCGGCCCGCCGAGGGCCTGACCGTCCCGCCGTACGTCCTGGCAGTGGGCGAGGGCGCGGCGATCGCCGCCGACGCGGGCCTGCCGCTGGTCATCGGGGACATCCGGGGCCGCGAGAAGATGCTGCGCGGCATCGAGCAGTACCGCGGCGCGTTCCGCCCCTCCCCCTGGCTGTCCGAGCCGTACGTCATGATTGCGGGCTCCATCGCGGTGGCGGAGAGCGAGGAGGCGGCCCGGCGGCTGCTCGTGCCGGAGGCCTGGTCGATGGCGTACTCCCGCACGCACGGCACGTTCCCGCCGCTGCCGCCTGCCGAGCGCGTGGAGTCCCTGGCCATGACGGAGAAGGAGCGCGGCTTCTACGAGTCGGGGCTGACCGGCCATGTGCACGGCACGGAGGAGCAGGTGGCCGACGAGCTGGAGCGGGTGATCAAGGAGAGCGGGGCACAGGAGGTGCTGGTCACGACCAGTTCGTACGACCGCGTCGGGCTCCTCGACTCCTTCCGGCGGCTGGCCCACGTGGCGGGGCTGACGGCCTGACGCCGTCGGGACGGACCTGGGCCCCGCCCGCGTCGCGTTCCGGGATCGGCCCGGATGCGGCGCGGACGGGCGCGGTGCCCCCGTGGCACGGGGGATGGTTCCAGCGGAAGCACCGCGGTCCCGGAGGCCCTTGCGGGTACCTCTCAGAAGGTCTTGCGACGTCGACGGGCAGGCGCGGGCGGCGGGGCGGAGGCGTGGGGCCTCAGGTGGTCGCCAACGCCTCGGTCGGGGGCAGCCGTGCCGCGCGTACGGCCGGATAGAAGCCGGCCAGGCCGCCGATGACGAGCGTGGCGCCGACACCGCCCGCCATCGCCCAGACCGGGACGACCGAGGGCCAGCCCTGGTAGGAGGCATAGCCTCCGGTGACGGCGATGCCGAGCAGGACGCCGCCGAGGCCGCCGAGTGCGGACAGGAGCAGTGCCTCGGCCAGGAACTGGGTGCGGATCTGGCCCCGGGTGGCGCCGAGCGAGCGGCGCAGGCCGATCTCGGAGCGGCGTTCCAGGACGGAGATGACCATGGTGTTCGCGACTCCGACGCCGCCCACGAGCAGGGCCACTCCGCCGAGGCCGAGCAGCAGTCCGCTGAGGGTGTCGTCGGTGGCCTCCTTGGCCGCCAGGGCGTCCGAGGGCCGGGAGACGTTGGCCTCGTTGGGGCTCTCGGGGTTGGTGGTGGCGCCGAGGACTTCCTGCACGTCGTTGACGGACGATTCGTCGGCCCGCGTGTAGATGGTGGTCGGCGAGCCGTCGAAGGCCAGTTCGCGCTCCGCCACGGACCAGCCCACCAGGGCCGACGAGTCCAGCGAGGGCACGAGTTCATTGGCGGCGAGCAGGCCGACGACGGTGAACCAGCGCCCGCCGATCCAGACCTTCACGTCCTCCCCCGCCTGGTGCACGCCGAGTTGCTCAGCGGCCTTGGGGCCGAGCACGACGGCCGGGTAGCGGCTGTTGGCCGCGTTCAGCCAGCGACCGTCGACGATCTTGGCGCCGACCGACTTCGGCAGGTCCGTCCGGGCCGCCGAAACGTTGAGGCCGCCGGTCTCCTGCACGGGCGTGTGGTCGCTGCGGTACACCTTGGCGTCGGTCTTGCCGAGGGCCGAGACCGACTCGACGTGGTCCATCGCCCCGATCATGTCGACCGATTCGGCGGGCAGATGGGCCTCGCCGCCGCTGAAGTTCTGGCCGGGCGTCACCGTCAGGAGGTTGGTGCCCAGCTCCTGCAGCCTGCGGTTGAGGTCCTCGGTGGAGGAGGTGGAGATGCCGACCACACCGACCATCGCGGCGATGCCGATGGCGATGCCGAGCGCCGAGAGGAACACCCGCATAGGGCGGGAGCGCAGCCCGGAGCCGCCGACCCGCAGCACGTCCGCCGGGTTCATCCGGGCGGGCCTGGGCCGCCGCGGGGGCTCGGGGGCCGTGGCGGGCTCCAGCTCCTTGATCGCGGTCATCGCACGGCCTCCTGGGGGGCGAGGGCGTCCCGGGAAACGAGGGCGCCCCGGGAATCGGGGAAGGAAGCGCTCCCGTCGGCGGCGACCGAGTCGTGCTCGATACGGCCGTCCTTGAGACGCACCTCGCGGGGCAGGTTCGCCGCGATGTCCCGGTCGTGGGTGATGACCACGACGGTCGTCCCGGCCTCGTGCAGCTCGTGGAGCAGTTCGATCACGACCGCTCCCGACCGCGAGTCCAGCGCGCCGGTCGGTTCGTCGGCGAGCAGCAGCGGCGGATCGCCGAGCACCGCGCGGGCGATGGCCACGCGCTGCTTCTCGCCGCCGGACAGCTGGTGCGGCTCGTGGTAGAGCCGGTGGCCGAGGCCGACCCGGCGCAGCGCCCGTTCGGCGAGGCGGCGGCGCTCGCCGCGCGGCCTGCCGCTGTAGAGCAGCCCGTCCGCCACGCTGTCCAGCGCCGGTACGCCGAACGCCAGGTGGAACTGCTGGAAGACGAAGCCGATGGTCTCGGCCCGCAGCGCGGACAGTTCACGGTCGGTCAGGTCGGCCACGTCGTGCCCGTCGATGCGGACCCGGCCTGCCGACGGGCGGTCCAGGGTGCCCATGATGTTGAGCATCGTGGACTTGCCGGACCCCGAGGGGCCGACGATGGCGAGGAGTTCACCGCGCCGGATGACGAGGTCGGCGCCGCGCAGGGCGACGACGTCCTGGTACGCCTTGGAGACGCCCGTCAGCTCGACCACGGGCCGGTCCGTGCTGGGGGCGGCGGGGAGCTCGGGGGTGGACGGGGTCACTTGGGGACCCCCACGACGGTGCCTTCCTTGATGCCCTTCCCGGACACCTCGACCTGGCTGTCCGCGAACATGCCGAGCTTGACCGGGCGGTACTCGGTGCCGTCCGCGGTGACGACCTCCACCGCGTAGCCTCCGCCGCGCTGGGCGACCAGGGCGCTCACCGGGACGACGAGGACGTCCTTGCGGGACTCGGCCTTCAGCGTGACCTGGACGGCGGCGGCCTGGTAGCGGCCGAGGCCCTTCTGGTCCTTCACCGTCAGCTCGAGGGGCAGGGTCGCCTTCTCGTCGGAGCCGGAGCCGGAGCCGGAGTCCCCGGAGCCCGAACTGTCCGCGGAGTCGCCGCTCTTGGAGGTGGAGGGCGTCCCGATGTCCGTCACTTCGGCCTTGACCGTGGTGTTGTCGGGGAGTTCGACGGTGACCTCGGTGCCCTTCTCGACCAGGTCCTCGAACTGCACGTCGAGGTCGACGGCGACGATCCGCTCGGTGCCGGTCCAGGAGAGGATGCTGCCGCTCGGTGCGGCGCCGGGCGAGGCCTTCACGTCCGCGACGCGCCGCGCGCCCGAGGCGACCACGGCGTCCCCGGCGTCCACGGTGCCGGTCTCCTTGCGGTTCAGGTCGTCCTGCCACTCCTTCACGGCCGCGGCGGTTGCGGAGTCGTACGTGTCGTCGACCGTGAACCCCTTGTAGCCGAGGGCGCGGAGGTTCTTCTCCAGCATCGTGACGTCGTCGCCCTCGCTGCCCGAAGCGAGGGTGCGGTACAGCGGGAACGAGCCGTACAGGAGCGGGATCCGCTGCTGGTCGACGCGGTAGACGGTGTCGCCGCGTTCGATGATCTTGCCTTCCTTGGGCACCCAGGTCACGATGCCGTCGCTCCCGGTCGCCCCGGAGGAGCCGGACTGACCGGACTGACCTGACTGGCCCGACTGACCGGACTGGCCGTTCTGCGCGGACTGTCCGTCGCCCGTGCCCGACGACGAGGCCGGTGCCTGCACGGTGGTCGCGTCGCCGTAGCCGAGGTTGCCGTCGACGGTCTCGGTGTTGGTCAGCGTCGTCCGTGCCACCTTCGCCGTGGCCGGCGGGCCCGAGGGAGCGGAGCCCGCCGAGTCACTGCCGTCGCCGCCGATGATGCCGGTGGCGGCGACGCCCGCCGCCGCGGTCACCGTGATCGCGGCGAGCGCGATGAGCGAGGTGCGCAGCGGGCGGCGCCTGCGGCTGGTGCCGGGCGGCGCCTCGTCCTCGTCCGGGTCCTCGGCCGATGCGGTGTCCGGTGTGGCGGCCTCCGGTGCCAGGGCGGTTTCGAGGTCGCGCGTCGCCGGTCCCGGGTCGGGGGACGGCTCCTCGGCCGTGTCGACGGCTCCGGCCCGCTTCGTCGACACCTCGCCGGAGCTGTGGCGTTCCAGCGCGCCGGACGGCTCACCGGCCACGGGCAGCGCTTCGGTCTCGTCGCGGCTGGTCACTGCGGGACGCCTCCCCCTTGACCGTTGTTCATCATCATGCCGCCGCCGGGGTACTTGCTCTGGCAGGCGCCCATGGCCTTGGTGAACTCCGCGCCGCCCGGGGTGATGCCGGTGCCGTTGATGTCGATCTTCATGTTGCTGCCCTCGATCTCCGGGTCGGGGAACTTGGGGAGCCCGTTCTTGCGCAGGCACTTCGCCCAGGCCGACACCTTCTCGGAGTCGAGGGCGGCGCCACCGCCCCCACCGCCGCCCAGGCCCTGCGGGGCCTTGTCCCGGCAGGCCTCCTCGGCCTTCTTGAACGACTGGGAGTTCGGATCGGCCCCTTCGCCGGGGGTGAGCCTGACGCCGCCCGTGTCCTGCTGCGGATCGGGGTAGTCGGGCGCGCCGTTCTCGCGCATGCACTTGGAGTACGCGAGGCCCTGGTCGAAGGGGCTGGTCGGGGACGCGGACGAATCCTTCCCCGGCGAGGCCGCGGAGGAGTCTCCCGAGCAGCCCGTGAGGAGGGTTCCGGTCACCAGGGCGGATGCGGCGAGGAGAGCGGGTGCAATGGCTCGCTTGCGTGCGAATGCTCGCTTGTGTGAGGTGAACATGGGTCCAACTTCTACGCGGCGGGCGGTCACACGGCGGACACAAAGCAGGGCGTCCGCACAGTGCCCTGAAGGGTGCGGGGATGCGCGCCGGGGCAGGCCGGAACGGCCGCCCACCCGAGGTGTGCGGCCGTTCCGGTTTCCCCGTGGGACACCCGGCCGGGGAAACCCGTCAGGTCTCGGCCCGCTCGGGGCTCCCCCGCGCCGGTGCCCCGCGCCACGCGGTGAGCCTGCGCCGCTCCTCCGGCGTGCAGTCGATGCGCTTCATGGCCGCCTTGAGCAGCGGCGGCGCCATGACGGAGGTGACCACGGCGACGAGCACAATGATCGTGTACGTCCTGGTGTCGAGGATGCCGAGCCGGAGCCCGACCATCGCGACGATCACTTCGATGACACCGCGCGCGTTCATGCCCGCGCCGAGCGCGAGCGCCTCCCAGCGGCTCAGTCTGCTGAGCCGCGCGCCGATGTAGGCGCCCGCGAACTTCCCGAGTACGGCGATCGCGAGCACGATGAGCGCGGCCCCGAGCACCGCGGGTTCGGTGAGCGCCCGCAGGTCGATGCGGAGCCCCGCGGTCGCGAAGAAGACGGGGGCGAGGACGGCGAGGACGACCATGCGCAGGGACACGGTGCGGGCCCGGTCGAACTCCCCGCTGGAGCCGATGAGCATGCCGCACAGGTACGCCCCGAAGACCGCCTCCAGGCCGAGGGACTGGGTGCCTGCCGCCGCGAGCAGGATCATCGCGGCGGCCGCGGAGACCGTCCGCTCGTCCGACCCCTTGCACAGCCGCAGGGCGACGCGCACGACCGGGCGGCCGATCAGCAGCGCGATCAGCAGGACCAGCAGGAGCGAACCGATGGCCTCGGCGAACACGCCCGCGGTCAGGCCGCCCACGGTCATCGCGGAGACCACGGAGAGCATGAGCCAGCCGAAGGTGTCGTCGATCATCCCCGCGGCCAGGGTCAGTTGGCCCACGTCACGGTGGATGAGGTTCATGTCCATCAGCGTCTTGGCGATGACGGGAATGGCACTGACGCACATGGCGACGCCCAGGAAGAGCGCGAACATCTGCCGGTCGGAGGCGCCGATGTCGAGCATGCGCGCCAGCGGATAGCCCAGGGCGACCCCGAGGGCCAGGGGCACGAGCAGCCCGGCGAGGCTGACGCGCAGGGCCGTGCCACCCCGGCGGCGGATCATCCGCAGGTCCATCTCGATGCCGGTGAGCCCGACGAGGAGGAGGACCGCGATCTGTCCGACCGCGTCGAGCAGGTGCACCTGGGCCGGGTCCGACGGCAGGAGCCAGGCCGCTGCGCCCGGTGCCACCCAGCCGAAAAGGGAAGGACCGAGGAGCACGCCCGCGCTCAACTCCCCCACGATGGCGGGGAGTCCGCACCGTGAGGCCAGCCTGCCGAGCATGATGGCGAGGAGCAGCAGCACGCCGACCTGCAGCAGGAAGAGGAGCAGGGGGTGTGCCGCGATCGGCGGCACGGGAGCGGCCGCCAGCACGTCGGCGGCCGTGGGCGGGCCTGCACTGTGCACGGAGGTCACCTGCCTCGTTCGGAGAGGGCCCCGCGCACACCGACGCCCCGTGCGCCGACCGCACCTTCACCCACCACGGCGGGCACACCCGGGGCGAGTTCCCCGTACCGCCGGAAGCCGTAGAGCAGGGCGCTCCCGTGGCGGTAGCGCTCGACGGACCGCACCGCTCCGACGACGATCACATGGTCGCCGGAGGGGTGGGTGCGCTCCACGGTGCACTCGGCGACGGCGTGCGCGGCCTCGACGAGCGCGGGGCTGCGCGTGCGGCCGAACGGCCGCCAGGCGACGCGCTCCCACCGGTCGGGCGCCCCCGATGCGAAGAGCGCCGCGACCCAGTCGGCCCCGCCGTGCAGCAGGTTGACCGCGAATGCGCCGCTGTCGGTCACCGCGCCGAGCGTCGGGCTGCCGCTGCGCAGACACGTCAGGAGCGTCGGCGGGTTCACGCTGAGGCTGCACAGCGATGAGCACGTCATCCCCCGGGGCTCCGCGTTGCCGCCCCGGGCCGTCACGACCGACACACCGGTCGGGAAAGACGCCATCATGTCGCGGAACTCGATGTCCATGTGCCTCGGTCACACCCCGTCGCGCATGCGTTTGAAGTAGGCGTTCTGCGTCGGCAGCGTGCGGACCAGCGACCGCGCCTTGTCCTTGATCGCCTGGAACTCGGCGAGCGCGGCCTTCTCGTCGACGAGGTCGAGGGCGGGCGACGGCTTGACGGGGATGCCGCCGGTGCCGAGCAGGATGCAGTTGTACGAGTAGGGAGGCAGGCCGTGGTAGCGGGGATAGACCGTGCCGGTGTCGGGGACCTTGCTCTCCCACAGCTCCAGGCGCTCGGCGAGCGCGTCGGGCACGGCGCGGGTCTTGGTGTCCCGCCAGTACTGGTTGTCCGCCCGCTTCGCGCCGCGGTAGTGCAGAACGAGGAATTCCCGTACGCCGTCCATCACGTTCATCACCGCGCTGTTGTACTGCTCGCGCAGGGGCAGGTCCCAGTCGGCCGCCGGGTAGTACTTGACCAGCTGCTCGATCGCGTAGTGGATGAAGAAGATCCCGGTCGACTCCAGCGGCTCGACGAAGCCGCTGGACAGGCCGATGGCCACGCAGTTGTTGACCCAGGAGCGGCGGCTGCGGCCGATCCGCATCCGGATGTGGTTGGCGGGCACGTCGGCCGCGGCGGGGCCGACGAACTCGCGCAGGGTGCGCTCGGCCTCCTCGGGGTCCATGTAGTCGCGTGCGTAGACGTAGCCGGTGCCGATCCTGCTGACCAGCGGGATGGTCCAGATCCATCCGGCGTCCTGGGCGGTGGCCGTCGTGCAGGGGCGGATCGGATCCTTGTCCATGTCCATGGGGACCTGCAGGGCGACCGCGCTGTCGTTGGGCAGGGTGTCCTGGTACGACACGAACGGTTCCTCGAGCGCCTTGTTGAGGAGCAGTCCGCGAAAGCCCGTGCAGTCGACGAAGAGGTCGCCGTCCAGGTCCCCGTGCTCGGCGGTCCGCACGTGCGAGAGCCAGCCGCGCTCGTCGAGGCCGACGTCCACGACGTTGTCGACGACGTGCCGCACCCCGCGCTGTGTGGCGTACTTCGTCAGGTACTTGGCCAGCAGGTGCGCCTCGAAGTGGTAGGCGTAAGGGAACTGCGCGCCCTGGTACTCGGCGATCGTGTTCGGCGCCGCCTCCCCTTCGACGAAGTCCTGTTCCAGGAGCCGGTTGTCGAGGTAGCGGGGGCAGCGGTTGCCGTCGATCAGTGAGGCCATCACGAAGCAGTCCACGTCGAACCGGTCGCTGGTGGGATAGCGCAGCCACCAGTCGGTCAGCGGGAAGCCCTTGACCGACCTCAGCTGTTCGAAGGGGTGGTAGAAGTGGTGCCCGGGCTCGCGCCAGTTCTCGAAGCGGACCGCGAGTTTGTACGTGGCGTTGCAGGCGGGCATCCAGTCCCGCTCGGCCAGGCCAAGGAACTCGAAGAAGTGCCTGATGTCGCTGAACGTGGCCTCGCCGACCCCGATGGTCCCGACGTCCGCCGACTCCACGAGCGTGATGTTGATCCGGTCGCCGAAGGCCGCCGTCAGATACGCGGCGGTCATCCAGCCGGCCGTGCCGCCGCCGACGATGACGACGTCGCGTACGGGAGCATGCGTCATTTCCCCACCCCACATTGATGATTGAGCACCGATCGTGATGATTGAGCGCGCCGACGCACCGGCGGCGGTCTACCGGCCGCTTGCGTCCTGGCCGCTCAGCGTGATCGCGCCGGACGGGCATCTGGCGGCCGCGCCGCGCACCGCCGCGGCCGAACCGGCCCCGGGCCGCGCCGATTTGAGCAGTACTTTCCCGTCGTCCTCCGACTGGTCGAACACGGCGGGCACGTAACTCATGCACAGGCCGGAGCCCGCACACCTGCCGCGGTCGACTTGTACCTCCATCTCTCTGCCCTCTCCCTTCTCCTCGCTGGCCGGGCTCCCCGGTCTCACCAGGTGACCGGCAGCCGTTCCACCCCGTAGGCGGTCGAGCGGATACGGAACTCCACGTCCCGGGCGGGCACCGCGAGGCGCAGCCCGGGCAGGCGCCGCAGCAGCGCCGTGTACGCGATGCGCAGCTCCATCCGGGCCAGCGCCGCGCCGATGCAGTGGTGGATGCCGTGCCCGAAGGCGACGTGCGGCACGGGTTCCCTGGTCAGGTCGAGCCGGTCGGGCTCCGCGGTCAGTGCCGGGTCGCGGTTGGCCAGCGGGATCGAGCAGACGACGGTGTCCCCCGCCCTGATCAGCCTGCCGCCGAGCGTGATGTCCTCGACGGCGGTCCGGGGCGTGGGGGCGTGCGGCACCGACAGGTAGCGGAGCAGCTCCTCGACGGCACGGTCCAGGGCCGCGGGATCGTCGCGTACCAGGGCGAGTTGGTCGGGGTTCTCCAGGAGGGCGAGGGCGCCGAGGCCCAGCATCCCGGAGATGTTGTCGAGGCCCGCGAGCATCAGCAGGATGCAGATGCCCCGCAGCTCCTTGTCGGTGAACTCGGATCCGTGGTCGCGCACCAGCATGCCGAGGAAGCCGTCGTCGGGGTTCTTGCGCTGCCGGGCCACCAGTGCGGCGAGGTAGCGGGTGAACGAGGACCCTGCGGCCGTGCGCTCCTGGCGGTCGCGCCCCGTGGCCAGGTGCGCGTGGCAGCGGCGCAGGAAGTCGTCGCGGTCGTCGCGGGGCACGCCGATGAGCTCGCACAGCACCGGGCCCGGGATCGCCGACGCGAACAGCTCGGCCAGGTCGGCGGGTTGTCCGGCCCGTTCCATGGCGTCGAGGCGCTCGGCGACGATGGCCTCGATGCGCGGCTGGAGTCTGCGCATCCGCCGCACGGTGAACTCCGGCGTCAGCATCTTCCGCAGCCGGGTGTGCTCGGGCGGGTCGTAGTCCATCAGGAGCCCGACCCCTTCGTCGGGCCGCGGGCCGTCCCCGTCGGCCGCCTCCCGCGAGCCGAAGCGGCGGCGGGTGGAGAACCGGACGTGGTCGCCGAGGACCCGGCGCACTTCGTCGTGGCCGGTGACCAGCCACAGGGGCTCGCCGCCCGCGCCAGGCGCCAGGCTGACGCGGGTGACGGGCCCGTCGGCGGCGAGGTGGCGCAGGTCGTCGGCGGGGTCGAAGTGCGTGCGGCGGGTGTGCAGCGGCACCGGTGCGGTCTCGTGCGGCATGTCGCCCCCCTACCAGGCCACCGGCAGCGTCTCCACGGCCTTGGACGTGAAACGGAGTGCATCGCGCGGCGCGGCGAGCCGCACCTCGGGAAACCTGCGCAGCAGCTCCGCTATCGCGATACGCAGTTCCATCCTGGTCAGCGGTGCGCCGAGGCAGTAGTGGATGCCGTGCCCGAACGCCATGTGCCTGCTGTTGTCGCGGGTGATGTCGATGGGCTCCGTGGGCTCCCCCGGCGAGTGGGTGTTGTTGGCGCCGAGCAGGGAACAGGCCACGGGCTCCCCCGCCTTGACCACCTTGCCCGCGAGGCTGACGTCCTCCCGGGCGGTGCGGGGCGAGGCGTGCGAGATGATCGAGACGCTCCTGATCAGCTCCTCCACCGCGTGGTCGATGAGTTCCGGGCGCTCCTTGAGCAGGGCGAGCTGGTCCGGGTGCTCCAGCAGGGCGAGGATGCCGAGCCCCAGCGTTCCGCCCACGTTCTGGATGAAGGAGGCGAGGAGCGTCGCGGCGGTCCCCGTCAGTTCCGCGGGGGTGAGGTCGGCGCCGTGCCGCTGGATGAGGCGGCCGAGCAGGTCCTCGCCGGGGTTGCGGCGCTTCTGTGCCGTGAACTTGCTGAGGTAGACCAGGTAGGAGTTGCCTGCCGCGTCCCGCTGGTCCCTGTCGGGGTTGTCGACGCGGTTGGTGTCGAGGTGGCGGGCCAGCTCGGCCTGGTCGTCACGGGGTATGCCGAGCAGCGCGCAGCCGATCAGGCTGGTGGTGGGCCACACGAAGTGCGGCACGAGGTCGATCGGCTGCCCGGCGCCCTCCATGGCGTCCAGACGCTCGGTCACGATGCCCTCGACGAGGGGTTCCAGGGTGCGCACCCGCCGCAGGGTGAACTCGCCCGTGAGCATCTTCCGCAGCCGGGTGTGCTCGGGCGGGTCGTAGTGCAGCAGGTTGCCGGGCTGCACGAGGCGCCGGGAGTCCTCGATGTTGTCCGCGGGCGGCAGTGTGGTGAACCGGTCCGTGTCGCCGAGGATCGCCCGCACCTCGTCGTATCCGGTGGCGAGCCAGGCACGGTCCAGCGTCCCGGGAGGGGTGGTCTCGACGAGCGGCGACTGCTCGGTTTCGTCCAGTGGCTTGGGCATTCTCGGAATCCTTTCGCGCTATGTCACGAGTCTGAATTTGGCTCGGCACACCCGTCAAGGATGTCCAAATAGCCGTGCTCACCAGTTCACGAGGAGTTCGTCGACGCCGTAATTGGGTGTCCAGGTGCGGAAGCGGATTTCCTCGGCCGGGACCGCGACGGACAGCTTGGGGAACCGGCGAAGCAGGGCAGATATCGCGATGCGCAGCTCCACACGGGCCAGCACCGCGCCGATGCAGTGGTGCACGCCGTGGCCGAAGGACAGGTGTCCGGAGTTGTCGCGGGTGATGTCGAGCGTGTCCTGCGGCGTCCCGTTCATCGGATTGCGGCTCACTCCGAGCAGGGAGCAGATCACGGACTCGCCCGCCCTGATCAGGTGTCCGCCGACGGTCACGTCCACCAGGGCGGTGCGGGGCGTGGCGTTCTGCACCGACGAGACGTAGCGGATGAGTTCCTCCACCGCCGAGTCGAGCAGGTCGGGCCGCTCCTGGAACAGGGCGAGCTGGTCGGGGTGGTCGAGGAGAACCAGCGGGCCGAGCCCCAGCATGCCGCCGATGTCCTCCAGGCCGGAGCCCATGATGGCGGCGGCCATGCCCGTCAGCTCTTCGTCGGTGAGGTCCGCGCCGTGCCGTCGGATCAGCATGCCGAGCAGGTCGTCGCCCGGGTCGCGGCGCTTCTGCCGGATGAGCCTGCCCATGTAGGTCATGTACGCGTTCACGGCGGCCCGCTGGCGCTCCCGCTCCTCGCGGCTGGTGTACCGGCCGAAGCCGGTGCCGGTCCTGCTGATGTTCAGGTTGCGGGCGATCTCGGCCGCGTCGTCGCGGGGCACGCCGAGGAGTGCGCAGCCGACCAGGCCGGGGATGGGCCAGGCGAAGTGCCGGACGAGGTCGGCGGGGCGGCCCGCCCCCTCCAGCGCGTCGAGGCAGTGCTCGACGATCTCTTCGATGAAGGGTTCCAGCCTGCGGATCCGCCGCAGGGTGAACTCGGGGGTGAGCATCCTGCGCAGCCGCGTGTGGTCCGGCGGGTCGTACTGGCGCAGGTTGCCGACCTCGATCGGGGGCTTCCCGCCGCCCCTGCCGTCGTCGGGCGGCAGCATGCTGAACCTGTCGTCGCCGAGGATGGCCCGGACCTCGTCGTAGCCGGTCGCGAGCCAGTGACGGCTCGGGGAGCGCCCACCCGTGTCCAGTTCGACGAGTGGGGTGTGCGTGCCGAGTTCGACGAGTTCCGGCACGGGTTCCACCCCGTCCCTACGGGTGTGCGCGGACGTGCTCACTGCCTTCGACATTCAGGGGCCCTTTCGCCCTTTCCGCGCGACGGGGACGACAGAGCACCCCTTTCCGTCCCCGTCCGCGAAATCCGTAGCAATTCACGATTCAATTCACGATTCCTGGAGCGCTGCGATCCGCTGTGCCAGGCATTCCGTTCGCCTCACTCCTTTCCGGTGTCGGCCGCGGACCGGAGCTTGTCCGCGATGACGCCTCCGATCCGTGCCGAAGGCGCGGGCTGCAGCATCGTGTAGTGGCCCGCGGCGATTTCGTGGGACTCGATGTCGCCGGTGATGTAGGGCCGCCAGCTCTCGGCCGAGACCGCTGCCGGGGTGTCCGCGGGCCGGTCCTCGGCCGCGACGAAGAGCAGCAGATCGCCCTCGAAGCGGCGCGGGGTGTGGCGCGGGGTGAGCCGTCCCACGTTGTCGATGACCTGACGCATGTTCGCCCTGAGTCCCTCGTCCATGTCCTGGCCGATGTCTTCGTCGGGCGGCAGCCCCAAGTCACTGGCCCTGGGCGCGGAGGCGTCGTCGTCCTGGCCCGCCTCGGGCTGGACGTTGCTGTACTGGGCGCCGCCGAAGCCCTCCGGGTAGCCGTCGATCACCGCGAGGAGTTGGACCTGTTCGCCCTGTTCCGCCAGGTGGGTGGCGACCGCCTGGGCGATCAGGCCGCCGAGTGACCAGCCGAGCAGGTGGTAGGGGCCTTCGGGCTGGACGGTCTTGATCTGCCGCGCGTAGTCGGCCGCCATCTCCTGCAGGCTCTGCGGCAGCGGCTCCGGTTCGGCGAGTCCGCGGGCCTGCACGCCGTACACGGGACGGTCCTGCGGCAGGTGCCGAAGCAGCGCCGCGTACGCCCAGCTCAGGCCCGTGCCGGTGTGCATGCAGAACAGCGGCGGGAGGCTGCCCTTGGGCCGCAGCGGCAGCAGCATCTCCAGGTCGCCGTGGTCGCCGCCCGCGCGACGCCCGGCCGCGCGGGTTCCGCTCCGCCCCCTGCCGTGCAGGGTGAGCAGACCGTCGGCGGTCCGCCTCGCGCGTTCGCCCGTGCGCAGCATCCGCTCGCCGTCGACGCCGAAGGGGCAGGCGACGAAGCGTTCGCCGGTGAGCCCGGGGGCTTCGGCGTAGCCGCGCGCGAGCGATGAGCCTGCGACGTACAGGTCGCCCGTGCCGCCCGGCGGGACCGGGCGCAGGTAGTCGTCCAGGACGTAGGCGTACGTGTTGGGCACGGGTGTGCCGGTGGGGGCCCGGTCGGGCAGGGTCTCGCCGGGACCGGTCCTGTGGTCGAGCCAGGGTCCCCCGGTCTCGGCCGCGCCGAGGGCGCTGACCAGGGTGGCCCGCGGATGGGCGGCCAGCCAGGCCCGGGTGTCGTCGACGTCCGCGGTTCCCTCGTGGTCGACGACCGTCACCTCGGCGAACGGCGCTTCCCCGGCGGCGCGTTCGATCACCTCGGGCAGCAACTCGCGTGCGGTGACCAGTCGTTGTGCTCCGCCCGGCCCTGCGGCCGGTATCGCGTCCTCCCCGGGTGTGCCGAGCCGGACGCCGCCGCCCGCGCACAGGGCGGAGAGCAGCGGTGTCACCAGGTCGGAGACCGGGGCCCGTACGTCGAGGAACGTCACCCCGTGGTGCGTGGGGGCGGCGTGCTGGTGGTGCACCGCGTGGTCGACGAGCGTCCGGTGCTCGACGACGGCGCCCGTGACGGTGCCGTCGGCACTGTCCGAAGCCGAGGCGCCGAGGACGAGCGCCGCCTGCCGGGGCAGAGGCGCCGCGAGCGGCGAACCCCCTTGCGGCGAGGCGCCGTTGGTGGCGGTGAGCCGAGGGTCGTCGAGCAGCAGGACGGGCACCGTCACGCCGTCGCCGAGGAGCGGGGCCATGGCCGTCGCACAGACGAGGGCGGCGGGCGTGACCTGCCGGAGGCAGGACGCCACGTCCTCCATGGGCCGGTTCGGGTCGGCGATCAGGCAGGCGGCGCCGGACCTGAGCACGCCGAGCAGCGCGACGACGAGGCCCGAGGCGGGCGGCAGGGCGAGGACCACCACGTCCTCGGCGCCGATGCCGTGATCGGCGAGGCGCCGGGCGAGCCGGGCGGACGCGGCGTCCAGCGCGCCGTGGGTGAGCAGCCCCTCGTGGTCCATGACGGCGACGGCGTCGGGGGCCAGCGCCGCCTGTTCGGCGAGCAGCTCGACGACGGTGCCGTCCGGGATCGGCGCCTCCGCGGCGCCGCGGATCTCCAGGGCCTGTCGGCGCTCGGCCTCGTCCAGGAGGATTTCCACCTGGCTCAGCCGCAGTTCGGGGTCGTCCGCCACCTGCTGGAGGACACGGACGAGCCGTCGGGCGAGCGCGGATGCGGTGGAGCGGTCGAACAGTTCGGCGGCGTAGCGGATCGCGCCGTCGACTCCGTCCGGACCGCTGTCGGATCCGTGCCGCTCGGTGAGGCCGACCACGAGGTCGGTCCTGGCGGCCGGGGTGCCCACGGACAGCCGGGTGGTGCGCAGGCCCGGCAGTTCCGGCGACTCCCACATCTCGGCGGAGTCGCTGAGGATCTCGAGGACCACCTGGAACACGGGGTGCCGCTGCTCCACGGGCAGCCCCAGCGCGTCGACGAGCCGCCCGAAGGGGACGTCCGGGTTCTGGACCGCGCGCTGATACGTGTCCCGCGCGCGGTGGAGCAGTTCGCGGTACGTGGGGTCGCCCGAGGCATCCGTACGCAGGACCAGCGGATCGGCGAACGGGCCGACGACGCCGTCCAGGTCGCCTTCCTCGTCCCGGCGCGGCAGCACCGTGCCGAGGCTGAGGTCGGTGCCCGCGCCGAGCCCCGAGAGGAGGAGCGCGAGCGCGGCCTGCACCACCATGAAGAAGGTCGCGCCGTCGGCCTCGGCGATCTCGGTCAGCCGGACGTGCGTGGCACTGTCGAGGACCAGCGGCACCTCGTCGGCGCGGTGGGACGGCAGCGGGGGCCGGGGCCTGTCGGCCGGGAGTTCCTGCTCGGCGTCGGCGTCCGCGAGGGCCTTCTTCCAGTAGGCGAACTGCTCGCCGATGAGGCTGTCGCGGTCCTCCTCGTCCCGGAGCATCTCCTGCTCCCAGAGGGCGTAGTCGGCGAACTGCAGCGGCAGTGGCGCCCGTTCGGGTGCGCGCCCCTCCCTGCGTGCGCCGTACGCGGCCGCCAGGTCACGGAGCAGGACGATCAGCGACGCGTCATCCGTGGCGATGCGGTGCACGACGAGGAGCAGTACGTGTTCGGTCTCCGTGACCGCGAACAGGCGTGCCGTCCACGGCGTCTCACGGGTGAGGTCGAACTCGTGCCCCGCGTGGTCGGCGAGCAGCCGCGGAAGCTCCTGCTCGGTCGCCGTGGTCACGGGGAGGGCGGGGCGGGCTGCTTCGGCGTCGGGCTCCAGGACGCATTGGCGCACGTCGGCGGTGTCGGCTTCGGTGCGAGTGGCGGCTTCGGCGCGGGTGTCCGTGCCGGTGCCCGTGTCAGTGCTGCCGGTTCCCGTGTCCGTACCGACAAAGACCGTGCGCAGGATGTCGTGCCGTGCCGCGACGTCTCCCAGCGCCGCCGCCAGCGCCTCCCGGTCGAGCCTGCCGCCCAGGCGCAGCGCGATCGACACCCGCTGGGCCGCGGAACCGGGGTTGGCCCTGGCGAGCCGCCAGGTGCTCAACTGGCCCGCGGTGACGGGTATTTCGTCGGGATGGTCGACGGGCCGCAGCTCCGGAAGCTCCTTGGACGTCAGCATCCGGGCCACGCCGAGCGGCGTGGACTCGCCGAAGAACCGGCGCATGCTCAGCTCACTGCCGAGCTCCTCGCGGATCCGCGCGGCGAGCCGCATCGCCAGGCCCGAGTCGCCGCCCAGGTCGAAGAAGTTGTTGTCGACGCCCACCCGTTCCAGGCCGAGGACTTCGGCGAACAGCGCGCAAAGGGTCGCTTCGAGCTCGGTCTCCGGCTCACGGCCCGAGATGCGCCCGGCGAAGTCGGGGCGCGGCAGGGCCCCGCGGTCGACCTTGCCGTTGCTCGTCAGCGGCAAGGTCTCCAGGATCACGACGGAGGCGGGCCGCATGTAGTCGGGCAGCGCCTTCGCCAGGTGGTCGTGCACGGACTGGATCTCCAGGTCCTCGGTCTCGGGCACGACGTAACCGACGAGGCGTTTGTCGCCGGGCCGGTCCTCACGGGCGATCACCACGGCCTGCCGCACCTCGGGATGCGCCGCCAACGCCGCCTCGACCTCACCCGGCTCCACCCGGAACCCCCGCACCTTCACCTGCTCATCCGCACGCCCGACGAACAACAACTCCCCGTCGGCCGTCCAGCGAGCCAGGTCACCTGTGCGGTACATCCGCTCGCCGAAGCCGCCACCCGCGAACGGGCACGCCACAAAGCGCTCCGCCGTCAGATCCGGCCGCCCCACATACCCGCGGGCCACGCCGGGCCCGGCAACGTACAGCTCCCCGGTAGCCCCCACCGGAACCGGATGCAGGAAACCGTCCAGGACATACGTCCATACGTTGTCCAGCGGACGCCCGATGGCGGGCGGCCTGTCCTGCGACCTGATGTTCTCGTCGACAGGCCCTGCGGTGGCCATGACCGTGGCTTCGGTGGGGCCGTAGGTGTTCCACACCCGGGCCTGTGTCGTCCAACGGCTCGCGAGGGCGGCGGTCATGAGTTCCGCGCCGAGGACCCAGTTTCCGACTCCGGGCACGGAGGCGGGGTCGAGCATGGTGAGCAGGGAGGGCACGACGCTGGCCGTGGTGACACCGGCCGACTCGATCATGTCAGCCAGCGCGGAGGGCTCCGCCCGCTCGTCCGCGGAAGCGATCGCCAACGTGCCGCCGCCGGAGAGCGTCACGGCCACGTCCAGCACGGCCGCGTCGAAGCTGAACGACGCGAACTGCAGTGCCGTGACGCCCGCGTCCACACCCAGCACCGGTCGCATCGCCGCCGCCAGATTCGCCACGCCGCCATGCGCAACGGCCACTCCCTTGGGGCGGCCCGTCGAGCCGGACGTATAGATCACGTACGCGAGCTGATCCGGGGAAAGCCGTACGCCAAGCGAGGCGTCGGACTCCGCATCGACCGGGGCGTCCCCGTCCAGCAGCACGACCCGCGCACCGCCGACCGCCACCTCCGCCAGACTCTCGCCCACACCCACCACAACCCGCGCACCACTGTCGGCCACCATGAACGACAACCGATCAGCCGGATATTCGGGGTCCAGCGGAACGAACGCGCCGCCCGCCTTCCACACGGCCAACTCCCCCACGACCATGTCGACGCCACGCGGCAGACACAGCCCCACCCGGGACTCAAAGCCAACCCCGGCCCGCACCAACAGCCGCGCCAGCCGATTCGCCCGTACCTCCAACTCCCCGTACGACAAAACCTCCTCACCACACCGCACCGCCACCACATCGGGCGAGCTCTGCGCGTGCGCGGCGAACAGCTCGGGGACCAGGGTGTCCGGGTGGGACACGGCCGTGGCGTTCCACTCCTCAAGGACGCGGGAGCGGTCCGCGGCGTCGGAGAGCTGCAGCCTGCCGACGGGCGCCCCGGGATCCGCGGTCATCTGTCGCAGCGCCCGCAGGAGCCGGTCAAGGAGTGCCTGGGCGGCCTGCTCGTCGAAGGCGTCCGGGCGGTAGGTCAGCCGCATCCGCAGGCCGTTGAGGGGGTCCACCACCAGGCCGAGCGGGTAGTTGATGGACTCGCGCATGCCTGCCTCGGTGAGTTCGACACCGGCAGGCCCCGGCTCGCGGGTGTCCCCGTCGTTCTCCGTGGACGGGTCGGTCCCGGTGGGGAAGCTCTCGAACGCCATGAGGGTGTCGAACGTCGCGCCGCGGCCCGCCACCCGCTGGATGTCGCCCAGGCTCAGGTACTGGTGGTCCATCAGGGCGGACTGGCGGCCCTGGACGTCCGCGAGGACCTCGGCGACGGTCCGTGCGGGGGCGAACTGCACCCGTACCGGGACGGTGTTGATGAACAGGCCGAGCATGTTCTCCATGCCGGGCAGGTCCGCGGGACGACCGGCCACGGAGGCGCCGAACACGACGTCCTGGCGTCCGGCCAGCTGTCCGACGACCAGGGCCCAGGCGGTCTGCACGACGGTGTTCAGGGTGACGCCCTGGGCTCGGGCCAGCTCGCCGAGCCTGCGGTCGAGCGCAGGGCCCGCCACGGCGAAGACCTCGCCGGACGCGGCGTCCGGGTCCGGCGCGGCGACCGCGCCCGGGGCCATGGGCACGACCTGTGTCGCCTCGTCCGCCCCGGCCAGCTCCGCGCGCCAGGCCTCCTGCGCCGCGTCCTTGTCCTGCCGTGCGAGCCAGGAGAGGTAGTCGCGGTAGGGGGTGACCGGGGGCAGTCCGGCCGCGGTGCCGCCGGCTTCGTAGCAGGCCCACAGTTCGCGCCGGAGGACGGGCAACGACCAGCCGTCCAGGACAATGTGATGGAGCGTCACCATCATGCGGTGGCGGTCCTCGCCCGTCTTGGCCAGGAGCACCTTCACCAGCGGCGGTTTCGCCAGGTCGAAGCCCTTGGCGCGGTCCTCCCTGCCGAGCCGCTCGGACTCCTCCCACGCGGCGTCCTCGTCGAGTTCGGAAAGGTCCTCCTCGCGCCACGGCAGCGTCGCCCGGTCCGCGACGACCTGCACGGACTGTCCGGAGCCCGCCACCTGGCGGAATCCCACCCGCAGGCTGGCGTGCCGGTTCAGGAGCGCCTGCCAGGAGGCGCGCAGGCGCGCCGCGTCCAGCGGCCCTTCCAGGCCGACGATCATCTGCTCGACGTACACGTCGGTGCTCTGCCGGTCGAACAGGGCGTGGAAGAGGAGGCCTTCCTGCAGGGGTGACAGCGGCCAGATGTCGACCAGGTCCGGGGCCGCGGTCTCCAGCTTGTCGATCTGCGGCTGGTCGAGGGCGACCAGCGGGAAGTCGGAGGGGGTGTGGCCGCCCGCGGTGGGCTCGTCGACGTGTGCGGCAAGGCCGGTCAGCATGGCGGCCCAGCCGTCGACCAGGGCTCGGGCCGCCGTCTCGTCGAGCAGACGCTGGGGCCAGTCCAGGCTCAGGGTGAGCCGGGGCCCGCCGGGTCCTTCGTGGACGACGCAGGCGAGCTCCAGCGGGTGGGCGACCGGGAACCTGCCGTCCGCGGGGGCGCTCGCCGGGCTCTCGTCGTCGCTCGGCGGCGCGTCGGTGCCTCCGGCCGACGGGCCGAGCGGGATCCGGCCGAGGTAGGTGAAGCCGATCCGGGCGGCGGGGAGGGCGGCGAGTTCCCCGGCGGTCTCGGGGTTGAGGTGGCGCAGCAGGCCGTGGCCGAGGCCGTCGCCGGGTACCGCGCGCACCTGTTCCTTCACGCGCTTGACGGCGAGCCCCGCGTCCGGGCCGCCTTCCCGGAAGTCCTCGAAGTCGGGCCTTCCCGCGTCGAGCCGCACGGGATGGGTGCCGGTGAACCAGCCGACCGTGCGCGAGAGGTCCATGGTCTCGGACAGCGCGACCCGGCCGTGGCCCTCCACGTCCACGAGGAAGCCGCCGTCGGGCGCGCCGCCGTCGCACCACTCGGCGACGGCCGCGGCGAGTCCGGTCAGGAGTACGTCGTCGACGCCCGCGTGGAACGCCTCCGGTACGCCGGTCAGGAGTGCGGTCGTGACGTGGGCGGGGACGGTCACCGATGCCCGCCGCACCGTGTCGGCGAGGTCGAGCGCCGGGTCCGGGGGCAGTGCGGTGAACTGCGGGTCGGGTCCCTGGAGCAGCTGTGTCCACGCGTCGAGCTCCGCCGTCCGTTCCGCGCTCGCCGCCTGTTCGGCGAGGGCGCGGGCCCAGTGCCGGAACGACGTGGGCACCGGCTCCGGTTCGGGTGTGCGGCCCGCCGCCGTCGCGGCGCAGGCCTGCTCCAGGTCGGGCAGCAGGATCCGCCACGACACGGCGTCCATGACGAGGTGGTCGACGACCAGGACGAGCCGCCCCGCGGTGTCGGGGCCGAGGTCGAGCCAGACCACCTGGAGCATGACTCCGGCCCGCGGGTCGAGCCTCGCTACCGCGGCGCGGGTCTCCTCCGCGATGGTCCGCGGCAGGTCCTCGGGGGACGTGCCGGTCGCGTCGAAGCGGCGTACGAACGATCCGGCGGGTACGGTGCCGGGCCCGGACACCACGAGGCGCCGCGCCGGTTCGGTCTCCAGGCGGGCCCGCAGCACGTCGTGGTGGTCGACCACCGCACGCACCGCGTCGGCCAGGGTGTCGGTGCGCAGGCCCGCAGGGGCCTCGACCACGGCGGTCTGGACGACCCGGCCCGCCGCATCGGCGCCGACCCGGTCGAGCAGTTCGTGCATCACCGGTGTGAGCGGCACCTCTCCGGTGCCGGAGTCACCGCCCCCCGCAATGGCGGCCTGCGCGGGGACGGCGACGAGCGCGAGGGCTGCCGGGGTCCGGTACTCGAAGACCTGGCGCGCGGTGATCGCGAGGCCCGCGCGGCGGGCGCCGGACACCAGCATCATCGACGAGATCGAGTCGCCGCCGAGCGCGAAGAACGAGTCCTCGGCGCCCGCCCGTTCGATGCCGAGCACCTCAGCGAACAGGTCGCACAGGGTGGCCTCGACGGGGGTCCGCGGGTCGCGGCCGCCGCGCACGGCCAGCTCGGGGGCGGGCAGCGCGGCGCGGTCGAGCTTTCCGTTGACGGTGAGCGGCAGGGCGTCGAGGACGACGGTCGTCGCCGGGACCATGTATTCGGGGAGCCGCGTGGCGGCGAAGGCGCGGAGGGCTTCGGTGTCGAGGCGGTGCGAGGCTTCGGTGTCGCGCCGCGCCTCCGCGTCCGTCTCACCCTCCGTCGCCGGGACGACGTACGCCACGAGGCGCTTGTCGCCCGGCAGGTCCTCGCGGGCGATCACCGCGGTCTGGCTGACGGACGGGTGCGCAGCCAGGACGGCCTCGATCTCGCCGGGTTCGATGCGGAAGCCGCGCAGCTTCACCTGCTCGTCCGCGCGGCCCGCGAACGACAGCTGTCCCTCCGCGGTCCAGCGGGCCAGGTCTCCGGTGCGGTACATGCGCCCGCCCGCGCCGAACGGGCACGCCACGAACCGCTCCGCCGTCAGATCGGGCCGCCCCACGTAGCCGCGCGCCACGCCGGGCCCCGCGACGTACAGTTCGCCGCTCACGCCCGGCGGCACGGGGCGCAGGAAGCCGTCCAAGACGTAGGTCCGCATGTTGCCGAGCGGGCGCCCGATGGCGGGCGGGGCGTCCACCGGCTTGATGCCCTCGTCGACGCGGCCCACCGTCGCCATGACGGTGGCCTCGGTGGGGCCGTAGGTGTTCCACACCTGGGCCCGCCCGGTCCAGCGGCTCGCGAGGTCGGCGGTCAGCCACTCGCCGCCGAGGACCCAGTTCCGTACGCCCGCGACCGTCTCGGGGTCCAGCGTCCGCAGCACCGACGGCACGACGCTTGCCGCCTCGACGCCGGTCGAGCGGATCATGCCCGCGAGCGCCTCGGGTTCCGTGCGTTCCTCGGCGGAGGCGATGGCGAGGGTGCCACCGGCCGCCAGGGTGACGGCCACGTCCAGGACCGCCCCGTCGAAGCTGAAGGAGGCGAACTGCAGCATCACGACGCCGTCGCGCAGGTCCAGCGCGGGCCTCATCGCATCGGCCAGGTTCAGCACGCCGCGGTGGGCGAGGGCGACGCCCTTGGGGCGGCCCGTCGAGCCCGATGTGTAGATGACGTACGCGAGTTGGTCGCCGCCGACCGCGAGGCCCAGCGGCTCGCCGGACTGCCCCGATATCGTCCGGGCGGTCTCCGGCTCGTCGAGGAGGAGCACGCGGGCGGCGCCCACGGGTACTGCGGCGAGGGTGCCGCCGGTGGCCAGGACGACGTCGGCGCCGCTGTCGGCGATCATGTAGCCCAGCCGGTCGGCCGGGTGGTCGGGGTCGAGGGGGACGAAGGCGCCGCCCGCCTTCCACACCGCGAGCTCCGCCACGATCATGTCGGTGCCGCGCGGCAGGCACAGGCCCACCCGGCGTTCCCGGCCGACGCCGAGTCCGGCGAGATGGCGGGCGAGCCGGTTCGCCCGCTGTTCGAGCTGGCCGTACGTGAGGGTGTTCTCGCCGCAGCGGACGGCGGCCGTGTCCGGTGCCCTGCGGGCCCGTGCCTCGAACGCCTCGACGACCGATCCGGCCGACAGCGGCTGTCCGGTCGCGTTCCAGCGCTCGGTCACCGCGGTCCGCTCCGCCTGTTCCAGTACGTCGATGTCGCCCACGCGGGCCGACGGGTCGGCCGTGACCTGTTCGAGGACGCGCACGAACCGCTGGACGACGGACTCCGCCGCGGCCCGGTCGAACAGGTCGGGCCGGTAGTCCAGCTTGAAGCGCATGCGGTCGCCGCCCGGGACGGCGACGAGGGTGAGCGGATAGTGCGAGGCGTCGCGCGACGCCCCCGCGGGCCTGATCGTCACGGCGTCGGGGCCGGGCTCGGGGCCCATGGGCGGGAGCGGATAGTTCTCGTACAGGACGAGCGTGTCGAAGACCGCGGCGGGCCCGGCGAGCTTCTGCACCTCGGCGAGCCCCACGTGCTGGTGGGCGATCAGCCCCGACTGGGCCTCCTGCAGCCGCGCGAGGAGCTCGGCGACGGGCTGCGCCCCGTCGAGGCGCACGCGCACCGGCAGCGTGTTGATGAACAGGCCGATCATCGACTCCACGCCCGGCAGCTCGGCCGGGCGGCCCGCGACGGTCGCGCCGAACACGACGTCCGTGCGTCCGGCGAGACGGGCGAGCACCAGCGCCCACGCGCCCTGCACCACCGTGTTCACCGTCAGCCCGCGGGTGCGCGCCAACTCGGCCAGCGAGGCCGTCAGTTCGGCCGGGAGCTCGGTGAGGACGTGGTCGGGCAGCACCGGGGCGCGGCCCGGGTCCTTCGGCGCGACGAGCGTCGATCCGTCGGCCCCGGCCAGCTGTTCGCGCCAGGCTTCGCGTGCCGCGTCCTTGTCCTGGCGGCCGAGCCACGCCACGTACTCGCCGTAGGGCGCCACGCGCCCCAGCACGGAGGCGCCGCCGCCCGCCGCGTACACCTGGGAGAGCTCGTTCAGGAGGACCGGCATCGACCAGCCGTCCATGAGGATGTGATGGAACGTCACGACGAGCCGGTGCCGCCGCTCGCCGAGGCGCACGAGCAGGAGCCGCAGCAGCGGTGGGACGGCGAGGTCGAACCGCCGCGAGCGTTCCCGTGCCGCGAGCCGGTCGATCTCGGCGAGCGCCTCGGGCTCCACGAGCCCGCTGACGTCCGCCTCGCCCCAGGGCAGCGTGACCTCACGCGGGATCACCTGGACCATCCGGGCGCCGGTCACCGGGCGGAAGCAGGCGCGCAGCGCCGCGTGCCGGGTCAGCAGGGCCTCCCACGATGCCCGCAGCCGATCCGTGTCCACGGGTCCTGCCACGTCGAGCGTCGACTGCACGGTGTAGACGTCCGGGCCCTGGTCGTCGTAGGAGGCGTGGAAGAGCATCCCCTCCTGCAGCGGCGAGAGGGGCCACACGTCCTCGACGAGGGATCGGGATCGGGTCGTCATCGCTCTGTCTCCTCACAACGGCTGTGCCTGTACAACGGCTTGTGCCTGTCGGTCATGGCTGCTCGCCGGAGAATCCGGCTTCGAGTTCCTCGATCTGGTGTTGTGCGAGGTTGAGGAGGTGGAAGTCGGATGGGGTGTGTCCGCCTGCCGTGGGATCGGCGGTGTGGTCCGCCAGGCCTGCCAGCATGTCCAGCCAGGTCCTGCCGAGCCGGTCGGCGTCGGCTTCCTCCAGCAGCCGACTCGCCCAGCTCAGAGTGATCGTCAGTGCGGGCCCTTCGGCGGTGTCCCTGACCACCGCACCGGCGTCCAGTGCGTGGGTGGCGGGCATGTCCGGGTCGACCGAGCCGCCGATCGCGGTGTCTCCGGCCATCTCCCACGGGCCGGGCGGGCCCGCGGCACGGCCTCCGCCGGTGGCGAACCGGCCCAGGTAGTTGAAGCCGATCTGTGCCGCCGGTGCGGCCTCGAACCCGGTCCGTGTCGCGGGGTTGAGGTGGCGCAGCAGTTCATGGCCGAGTCCGTCGCCGGGCACCGCCCGCGCCTGCTCCTTGACGGCCTTCACCAACGTACCGGCAGCCCTGCCACCGGCCATAGCGCCGTCCAGGTCGGCGCCGGTCACCTCCAGCCGCACCGGGCGCACGCTGGTGAACCAGCCCACCGTCCGCAACAGGTCGACGCCGTCGAGCGGTTGACGTCCGTGACTCTCGATGTCGACGAGCAGCCCGGACGCGGTGTCGGGCCGCCAGTGCGCGACGGCCCCCGCGAGGGCCGCGAGGAGCACGTCGTCGACACCGCAGTGGTAGGCGGTCGGAGTGCGGCCCACAAGGATGGCCGCGTGCTCGGGCGGCACGGTCCAGGAGCGGTGCCGCAGGGTGCGTACGGTATCGACGGCGGGGTCCAACACGCGCTCCGCGACGGCCTGTTGCTCCTTGCCCAGCAGGGCCAGCCAGTCGTCGGCCTCCTCGACGCGGTGGGCGTCGACCGCCTGCGCGGCCAGCAGCTCCGCCCAGCGGCGGAACGACGTTCCGACGGCCTCCAGGTCGGGTGCGCGTCCCGCGGCCGCCGCTTCGCATGCCGCCCGCAGGTCGGGGACGAGGACGCGCCACGACACGCCGTCCACCACGAGGTGGTGCACCACCAGCACGATGCGCCCGGTGCGCCCCGGTCCTGCGTCGACCCACACCGCGCGGGCCAGTGTCCCGGCCGCCGGGTCGAGCCGGCACGCCGCTTCCCGTGCGGCCTCGCTCGCGATCTCGTCGAGTGTTCGGGCCGCGGGGGCTGAGGGGTTGGTGGTGGTCGTCGCGTCGACGCGGGACACCAGCGTCGTCGCGTCCACCGAGCCCTGTTCGCCGACGACGAGCTTGGGCTGTCCGGGGACGGTGCGGGCGCGCAGCATGTCGTGCGTGTCGAGGACGGCGGCGAGGCCCGTGGCCAGGACGTCGAGGCCGAGCCCGGCCGGGGCGCCGACCACCACCCATTGCGCGAACCCGGGGCTGGTGGCCCGCTCCCCCAGCGCGTGCATCACGGGGGTCCACGGCACCTCACCGACGCCGACGTCGTCGGGCGCGGTCTCCGGTTCGGCGGTCTCCGCGACCTCCGCGAGGCGTTCGGGGGTCTTCTCCTCGAACACCTGCCGCGAGGTCAGCAGGAGCCCGGCCCTGCGGGCCCGCGAAGCAAGCTGCATCGACATGATCGAGTCGCCGCCCAGCTCGAAGAAGCTGTCTCCGACGCCGACCCGCTCCAGCCCGAGCACCTCGGCGAACAGCTCGCACAGGGTGCGCTCGGCCGGGGTCCGCGGCGCGCGTCCCGTGACCCGTTCGGCGAAGTCGGGGGCGGGCAGGGCCGCCCGGTCCACCTTCCCGTTGGGGTTCAGCGGCAGCCGCTCCAGCGGGACGAACGCCGCCGGGACCATGTACTCCGGCAGCCGGTCGCGTACGTACGCGGGGAGTCCCGGGGACTCCGCCTCGCCGGGCAGCGCACCGTTGCCCGTGACGACGTACGCGATCAGGCGGTGGGCGTCGTCGGGGCCGTCGCGGCGTGCGACGACCACGGCCTGCGTGACGTCCGGGTGCGCGGCGAGCACGGCCTCGATCTCGCCCGGCTCGATCCGGTACCCGTGGATCTTGACCTGGTCGTCGGCGCGGCCCACGAAGACCAGCTCGCCGTCGTCGGTCCACCGCGCCACGTCGCCGGTGCGGTACATCCGCTCTCCCGCGCCGAACGGGCAGGCGACGAACCGCTGCGCGGACAGCCCGGGCCGCGCCAGGTAGCCGCGGGCGAGCCCCGCTCCGGTCACGTACAGCTCGCCGGTCACGCCGGGCGGCACGGGCAGCAGGAACTCGTCCAGGACGTAGGCCCGCAGGTTCGCCATGGGTCGCCCCAGCGGAACGATGTCGCGTCCCGGCGTCAACGGCTCGCTCATCGCGGCGCAGACCGTCGTCTCCGTCGGCCCGTACGCGTTGACCATGCGTCGGCCGGACGCCCACCGGTCGACAAGACCCGGCGGGCAGGCCTCACCGGCCACCACGAGGGTTTCGAGGCCGTCCGGCAGGCTGTCCTCGGCCGCGAGGACGCTCGGCGGCACGGTCACGTGGGTCGCCCGCGATGCCCGCAGGGCGGCGTCCAGCGAGACCTGCGGCGGCAGTTCGTCCGCCGTGGCGAGGACCAGCGTGCCGCCCGAAAGCAGCGCCATGCACAGCTCGGAGACGGCCGCGTCGAAGCCGAGTGACGCGAACTGCAGGACGCGCGAGTCCTCCCGCACACCGAAGCGGTCGATCTGGGCCCGCGCGAGGTTGTGCAGCCCGGCGTGGGTGACGACGACGCCCTTGGGGGTGCCGGTGGAACCCGAGGTGTAAATGACGTACGCCGCATGCGCAGCCCGCAACACCCCCAGCCGCTCCTCATCCCCCAACGGACCAGCCGCACACGCCCCGATCTCCCCAGCCACCACCGGGTCATCCACCACCACAACCCGACCCCCAAACCCCCCAGGCACCAACCCCCTCCACACACGCGAACACACCACCACCGACGCACCCACATCACCCAACACAAACCCCACCCGCTCAGGCGGATAACCCACATCCACCGGAACGAACACACCACCCGCCAACGACACAGCCAACAACCACACCACCAAAGACACAGACCGCTCACCCACCACAGCAACCCGCACCTCAGGCCCCACACCCACACTTACCAAATACCGAGCCAACCGCCCCACCTCACCCCCCAACTCCCCATACGTCACCCGGCAATCACCCGCCACCAACGCCACCGCACCCGCCGACAACCCCACCCGCCGACCGAACAGCTCGGGAAGCGGCGCCCCGGTCATCGGCGACTCCGTGTCGTTCCACGCGTGCACGACCGTCTCGCGCACGTCGGCGTCCGCCACGTCCAACTGCCCCACGGGGGCCTGCGGGTCGGTGACCAGCTGTTCGAGGATCCGGATCAGCGACGCGATCATGCGCTCGGCACCGGCGCGGTCGCACACGTCCGGCCGGTGGACGAAGTCGCCCTGCATGGGCGTGCCCGGCGACACGACGAAGGTCAGCGGGTAGTGGCCCATGTCCTGCGGCGCGCCCGTGGGACGGATGGTGAGGGAGTTGGGCGCCTCGGGCCCGGCGGGCGGGTGGGGGTAGTTCTCGTAGACCACGAGGGTGTCGAACTCCGCGCCGGGGCCCGCGAGCCGACGGATCTCCGAAAGCCCCATGTGCTGATGGGCCATCAGTGCGACCTGTCGTTCCTGGAGTTCCGCCAGCATCTCGGCGACGGGCTGCCGGGCGTCGAGACGTACCCGCACCGGCAGGGTGTTGATGAAGAGGCCGATCGCCGACTCGGCGCCCGGCAGATCGGTGGGCCGCCCCGCCACGGTCGCGCCGAACACCACGTCGGCGCGTCCGGCGAGGCGAGCGAGGAGTAGCGCCCACGCGCCCTGCACCAACGTGTTCACGGTCAGCCCGCGGTCGCGGGCCAGCGCGGCGACATCCCGCGACAACTCCTCGGGGAACGCGAACCGCACCCGCTCCGGCACGACCGGCACGCGCACCGAGTCCGCGGGCACGACGCGGGTCGGCTCGTCCAGTCCGGCCAGTTCGGCGCGCCAGGCCTGCCGCGCCACTTCGCCGTCCTGCCGACCGAGCCAGGCGAGGTACTCGCGGTAGGACGTCACCGCCGGGAGGCCCCGTTCGTCGCCGCCCGTCGCCAGCGCCTCGTACACGGCGGACAGATCGGCGATCAGGACCGGCAGGGACCAGCCGTCCATGATGAGGTGGTGGCTGGTGATGACCAGGTGGTGCCGGTCCTCGGCGAGGCGGATCAGGAGCAGCCGCATCAGCGGCGCCTTCGTGACGTCGATGCGTTGCGCCCGCTCGGTCTCGGCGAGGCGTTCGGACTCGGCAAGGCGTTCCGACTCGGCGAGGGCATCGGCTGGGGTGTGGATCGATATGTCGACCTCGCGCCACGGCAGCTCGACGTCGCTCCCGACGACCTGCACGGCCTCGCCCGAGGTGAGGCGGTGGAAGCTCGCGCGCAGGGTCGGGTGTCGGCGCAGCAACGCCTGCCACGCGGCGCGCAGCCGGGCCGCGTCCAGCGGTCCTTCCAGCTCCAGTGCCCGCTGGCCTTCGTAGACGTCGGGGCCGCTCTCGTCGTACGTGGCGTGGAACAGCATGCCTTTCTGCAGCGGTGACAGCGGCCATACGTCGGCCGGTTCCGGCACCGCGGTCTCCAGCTCCTCCACGTCGGTCTGCGTCAGTGCGGAGCCGAGGAGAGGGAAGTCGGAGGGGGTGTGTCCGCCCGCGGTGACGTCGGCGAGGGTGTGCCCGGCAAGGCCGCCCAGCATGGCCGCCCAGGTGCTGCCGAGCCGCTCGGCCTCCGCTTCCGGCACGAGATCGCCCGCCCAGCTCAGGGTGAGCGTCAGCTCCGGGCCGTCCGGGGTGTCGCGCACCGCGGCTCCCGCTTCCAGGACGTGGTGCAGTGGCATGTCCGGGGGGACTGTGCTGCCGATGGCGGTGTTGCCGGTCAACTGCCAGGCGGTGGTGGGAGTGTTGCTGGTGTCGGTGGTGAAGCGGCCCATGTAGTTGAAGCCGATTTCGGGGGCGGGCCGGGCGCTCAGGACCGGGCCGGTCTCCGGATTGAGGTGGCGCAGGAGTTCGTAGCCGAGTCCGTCGCCGCCCGGGACCGCGCGTACCTGTTCCTTGACCGCTTTCAGCAGGGCGCCCGCGGCGGGGCCTCCGTCGAGGACCTGGGCGAGATCGATCCCTGACGTGCTGGTCCGTACCGGGTGTGCGCTGGTGAACCAGCCGACCGTGCGCGACAGATCCACATCGCCTCCGCCGATCGGCTCGCGACCATGCCCTTCTACGTCGATCAGGAGTCCTGGTGTCGTGTCCGGCCGCCAGTGCGTGATCGCCCCGGTCAGGGTGGCCAGCAGGATGTCGTCCACACCGCAGTGGAAGGCGATCGGCGTCCGGCCCAGCAGCGCCTCGGCCCGCTCCGGTGGCACCACCCAGGAACTTCGGCGCAGAGTGCGGGCAGTGTCGACGGACGGGTCCAGCGCCCGCTGTGCCAAGGGCTGTTCGTCCTCACCCAGCAGGTCGAGCCAGCCGTCGAGTTCCGCGACCCGCGCCTCCCCGGTGGCCTCTGCGGTCAGCAGCTCCGCCCAACGACGGAACGACGTCCCGGCCGGATCCAACTCCGGCACCCGCCCCTCCGCCACCGCCTCACACGCCACCCGCAGATCCGGCACCAGCACCCGCCAGGACACACCATCCACAACCAAGTGATGCACTACGAGGATGAGTTGACCGGGTCGATCAGGACCGGAGTCCACCCACACAGCCCGCACCATCGCACCACGAACCGGATCCAGTCGCCCCGCAGCCTCCCGCGCCAGCTCACCCAGATCCAAGCCACCATCAGACACATCCACGCGGTCGATCAGACTCCCGACGTCGACCGCCCCCGGCTCGTCGACGATCAGCTTCGACTCACCCGGAACCGTACGGGCCCGCAGCATGTCGTGCCGGTCGAGCACAGCACCCAAGCCCGCCGTCAGGACGTCCGGGCGCAGCCCTGCCGGGGTGCCCAGCACCACCCACTGGGCGAATTGCGCGCTCGTGACGCGCTCGCCCAACGCCCGCATGACCGGAGTCCACGGCACCACACCCGTACCGACATCAGGCACCGCAGCCTCACGGCCCGCCGTCTCCACGACCAGCGCCAGCCGCTCCACGGTCTTCTCCTCGAACACCTGGCGTGGCGTGAGGACCACCCCGGCCTGACGAGCCCGTGAGGCCAACTGCATGGAGCTGATCGAGTCGCCGCCCAGCTCGAAGAACCCGTCCTCGACCCCGACCCGCTCCAACCCCAACACCTCGGCGAACAACCCACACAACACACGCTCGACCTCAGTACGCGGCCCGCGGCCGGTAGCCCGCCCGGCGAAGTCCGGCGCGGGCAGCGCGGCCCGGTCCACCTTGCCGTTCACCGTCAACGGCAGCACGTCCAAGACCACCACAGCCGCCGGAACCATGTACTCCGGCAGCGCCCCGGCCACGTACGAGCGCAGGAGCTCGGCATCCGCCACCCGCCCCGCATCCGGCACGACATAACCAACGAGCCGCTTCTCCCCGCCCAGCACGTCCTGGCGAGCCACCACCACGGCCTGACCGACCGATTCGTGCCCGGCGAGCGCTGTCTCCACCTCGCCCAGCTCCACCCGGAACCCACGGACCTTCACCTGCTCATCCGCACGCCCCACGAACAGCAGCTCGCCCTCCGCCGTCCAGCGGACCAAGTCACCGGTGCGGTACATCCGCCGCCCGCCCTCACCGAACGGGCACGCCACGAACCGCTCTGCCGACAGGCCGGGTCGCCGCAGGTATCCGCGCGCCAGGCCCGGGCCCTTGACGTACAGCTCGCCCACGGTTCCCGGGCCGACCGGTTTCAGGAAGTCGTCGAGGACGTATGCCCGGGTGTTGACCAGGGGGCGGCCGACCGGCACAGGACCGTCATCCTGCATCGGTCGCAGTGGCTCGCTCATCGCCGCGCAGACGGTCACCTCGGTGGGGCCGTAGGCGTTGACGAGGCGGCGGTCCGACCACCGCCGCGCCAGCCGGGGCGGGCACTCCTCGCCCGCCACCACCAGTGTCCCGACGGTGTCCGGCAGCTCGTCCACGGTCCCCAGGACGGACGGGGGCACGGTCATGTGCGTGATCCCGAACTCGGCGGCGAGCTCCTCCAGCGAGCCGTGCGGCGGCAGCCTGTCGCCGTCGACCACGACGAGCGCCGCTCCGGAGAGCAGGGCCATGCACATCTCGGAGACCGCGGCGTCGAAACTCCAGGAGGCGAGTTGCAGGACGCGTGAGTCGGGGCGTACGGCGAAGCGTTCGATCTGGCCGGTGGCGAGGTTGCCGATGCCGCCGTGCGTGACGACCACGCCCTTGGGCGTACCTGTCGAGCCGGACGTGTAGATCACATACGCGGGGTCCGACACGCGGCAGGCAGGCCCACCCGGCCGGGGTGAACGGCTGACGAGGGGGGAGACCGTCTCGGGGGCGTCGAACACCCAGCGTCCGGTTTCCGCGGGGAGCACCGGCTCGGTCGTGGTCGTGCACACCACGAGTGCGGGGTTCGCGTCGGCGAGTACGTGTGCGATCCGCTCCGCCGGGTGGGCCGGGTCGACCGGTACGAACGCCGCTCCGGCCCGTGCCACGCCGAGCAGCACGGCGACCACGTCCACGGAGCGTTCCATGACCACGCCGACGAGGTCTCCCCTTTGCACACCGCGCGTCAGCAGGTCGTGTGCCACGCGGTCGGCGGCCCGGCCCAGTTCGGTGTACGTCCACTTCCTGTCCGCACCGATCACGGCGGATGCGTCGGGCGTTCGGCGCACCTGCGCCTCGAACAGCTCCCCGAGCGTTCCGGCCCCGACCGGCCGGTCGGTGTCGTTCCAGCGCTCCACGACCGCGGTGCGCTCCGCCGTGCCCAGTACGTCGATGTCGCCGACCCGCAGCGCCGGGTCGGCCGCGAACTGTTCGAGGACTCGCGTCAGTTGACGGCCCACGTGGAGGGCGCGCTGCCCGTCGAACACGTCGGGCCGATGCGTCACGCGGACCTCGATGCGGTCGTCGTCCGGGACGACGCCGATGGCCAAGGGGTAATGCGTTCCCGCCTGACTGCTGAGCTGGGTGAGTGTGACGGGGGCGGGGCCGGAGAGCCGGGAGGTGTTCCGTGGGTAGTTCTCGACCATCAGCATCGTGTCGAAGACCGCGCCGGGTCCGCCGAGCGCCTGGATCTCGGCAAGTCCTGTGTGCTGATGGGGCATCAGTATTGCCTGACGCTCCTGCAGTTGCGTGAGAAGGGTGAGTACCGGCTGTCGGGCGTCGAGCCGTACGCGTACCGGCAGGGTGTTGATGAACAGGCCGATCATCGATTCGATGCCGGGGATCTCCGGTGGCCGCCCGGCCACGGTCGTGCCGAAGACGACGTCCGTGCGCCGGGCGAGCCGTGCGAGGACCAGTGCCCACGCGCCCTGGACGAGGGTGTTGACGGTCAGCCCCTGGGAGCGGGCCAGTGCGGTGACGGCTCGCGTCGCCCTGCCGGACAGCCGGACGGAGCGTTCCTCGGACAGGACGAGGCCACCGGGGAGGTCCGCCGGTGCCACGAGCGTCGGCTCGTCGGCCCCGGCCAGCTCAGCCCGCCAGGCCTCCCGCGCGGCCTCTTTGCCCTGGCGGTCCAGCCACGCGAGGTAGTCCCCGTACGAGGCCGACCTGACGGGCGCGGGGGCGGCACCGTCCGCCGCGTAGATCGCCGACACCTCGTTGAGCATGACCGGCGTCGACCAGCCGTCGGCCACGATGTGGTGGCTGGTGACGACGAGCCGATGCTGCTCCGCGCCAAGGCGGATCAGCAGCAGGCGCAGCAGCGGTGCGGTCGTCAGGTCCAGCCGTTCCGCCGCTTCGCTCTCGGCGCGGCGGTCGGCCTCGGCGAGCGCGTCGGCCGGATCGAGGCCCGACACGTCGACGTCACGCCAAGGCAGTTGTACGACTCCGGCCCCGGCAACGACCTGCACGGCTTCGCCTGAGGCAAGGCGGTGGAAGCTCGCGCGCAGCGCCTCGTGCCTAGCGACCAGTGACTCCCATGCCGTCCGCAGCCGCCGGGCGTCCAGCGGTCCGTCGATGGCGAGCACGCGTTGACTCTGGTAGGCGTCCGGCCCGTCCGCGTCGTAGGTGGCGTGGAAGAGCATCCCTTCCTGCAGCGGTGACAGCGGCCATACGTCGGCGGGCTCCGGCACCGCCGCCTCCACCCTTTCGACGTCGCCCTGTGTCAGTGCGGCGGCGCCGAGGAGCGGGAAGTCGGAGGGGGTGTGTCCGCCCGCGTCGGGGCCGGTCGTCGCGTGGGCGGCCAGCCCGGCCAGCATGGCGGCCCAGGTACTGCCGAGCTGCTCCGCATCGTCCTGCGCCAGCACACCGTCCGGCCAGCTCAGCCGGAGCTCCAGCTCGGGCCCGCCGGGGGTGTCCCGGACGGTGACGTTCGCCTCGAGGGTGTGCTGGAGCGGCATGTCCGGGGGGACTGTGCCGCCGATGGCGGTTTCGCCGGTCAACTGCCAGGCGGTGGTGGTCGTGTTGCGGGTGTCGGTGGTGAAGCGGCCCATGTAGTTGAAGCCGATTTCGGGGGCGGGCCGGGCGCTCAAGACGGGGCCGGTCTCCGGGTTCAGGTGGCGCAGCAGTTCGTAGCCGAGTCCGTCGCCGCCCGGGACCGAACGTACCTGCTCCTTGACCGCTTTCAGCAGGGTGCCCGCGGCGGGGCCTCCGTCGAGGACCTGGGCGAGATCGATCCCTGACGTACTCGTCCGTACCGGATGCGCGCTGGTGAACCAGCCGACCGTGCGGGACAGGTCCACGTCGTCCGCGCCGCTGATCGGCTCGCGGCCGTGTCCCTCCACGTCGATCAGAAGTCCCGCAGTCGTTTCCGGCTTCCAGTGGGTGATCGCCCCGGTCAAGGCGGCTAGCAGGATGTCGTCCACGCCGCAGTGGAAGGCAGTAGGCGTCCGGCCCAGCAGCGCCTCGGCCCGCTCCGCCGGTATCACCCATGCCCGCTGGCGCAGGGTCCGGACTGTGTCAACGTCCGCCCGCAATCCCCGTACACCGAGCGGTTGTTGAGGCTCTCCGAGGAGGTTCAGCCAGCCGTCGAGTTCCGCGACCCGCGCCTCCCCGGTGGCCTCTGCGGTCAGCAGCTCCGCCCAACGACGGAACGACGTTTCGGCCGGATCCAACTCCGGCACCCGCCCCTCCGCCACCGCCTCACACGCCACCCGCAGATCCGGCACCAGCACCCGCCAGGACACACCATCCACAACCAAGTGATGTGCCACGAGGATGAGTTGACCGGGCCGATCAGGACCGCAGTCCGCCCACACAGCCCGCACCATCGCACCACGCACCGGATCGAGCCGCCCCGCAGCGCCCCGCGCCAGCTCACCCAGATCCAGGCCGCCGTCCGACACATCCACGCGGTCGATCAGAACCCCGACATCCACCGACCCCGGCTCACCCACCACCAACTTCGACTCACCCGGAACCGCACGGGCCCGCAGCATGTCGTGCCGGTCGAGCACAGCACCCAACCCCGCCGCCAGAACGTCCAGCCCCAGCCCGCCCGGAACCCCCAGCACCACCCACTGCGCAAACCCAGGCCACGCCGCCCGCTCACCCAACGCCCGCATGACCGGAGTCCACGGCACCACACCTGTACCGACATCAGGCACCGCAGCCTCGCGCCCCACCGGCTCCACGACCAGCGCCAGCCGCTCCACGCTCTTCTCGGTGAACACCTGCCGGGGCGTGATCACGAGCCCCGCACGGCGCGCACGCGAAGCCAACTGCATCGAGCTGATCGAGTCCCCGCCCAGCTCGAAGAACCCGTCCTCGACCCCGACCCGCTCCAACCCCAACACCTCGGCGAACAACCCACACAACACACGCTCGACCTCAGTACGCGGCCCGCGGTCAGTAGCCCGCGCGGCGAAGTCCGGCGCAGGCAGCGCGGCCCGATCCACCTTCCCGTTCACCGTCAACGGCAGCACGTCCAAGACCACCACGGCTGCCGGCACCATGTACTCCGGCAGCGCCCCGGCCACATACGCCCGCAACAGCTCGGCATCCGCCACCCGCCCCGCATCCGGCACGACATAACCAACGAGCCGCTTCTCCCCGCCCGACACATCCTGGCGAGCCACCACCACCGCCTGCCCCACGGCCTCGTGCCCGGCGAGCACTGTCTCCACCTCACCCAGCTCCACCCGGAACCCACGGACCTTCACCTGCTCATCCGCACGCCCCACGAACAACAGCTCACCCTCCGCCGTCCACCGCACCAGGTCACCGGTCCGGTACATCCGCCGCCCGCCCTCACCGAACGGGCACGCCACGAACCGCTCCGCCGAAAGCCCCGGTCGACCGAGGTACCCGCGCGCCAGACCGGACCCGGCGATGTAGAGCTCGCCCGTCACTCCGGGCGGGACCGGGCGCAAGAAGGCGTCCAGGACGTACGCGTGGCGGTTGGCCAGGGGTCGGCCGATCGGCAGGGCCCTGTCCATCGGCGCGCCCGCCGGGAGCACGTGCCATGTGGCGCAGAGGGTGATCTCCGTCGGCCCGTAAAGATGCCGCACAACCACCTCCGGACACACCTCCCGCACCCGCGTCACCGCAGCAGCAGGCACCACATCCCCGCCCGTCAACACCTCCCGCAGACCCGCGAAGCATCCCGGGGACTCCTCCGCCAGCACCCGGAACATCCCCGCCGTCACATGCACCGCCGACACACCACCCACAACAGCAGCCCGGACCCGAACGGCATCCACCACACCCGGCCCCGCAACCACCACCCGAGCACCCACCACCAACGGCACCCACACCTCAAACAACGACACATCAAACGCATGCGGCGCATGCATCAACACCGCATCCCCCACACCCACCGACCAACCAGAAACCCCAACCAAACCCGCCACCGCACCATGCGGCACCGCCACACCCTTCGGCACCCCCGACGAACCCGACGTATACATCACATACGCCACATCACCCCCACCCACCACCACCCCAGGACCATCCACCCGACAAGCAGCAACAGCCGAGGCGGTCTCCACGTCATCCACCACCACACGCCGACCACCCGCCGCATGCTCCGGGACAAACCGGCTCGTGTTCCGGGTGCACACCACCGCCACCGGCGCCGAGTCCTTCAGCAGGAACTCCACCCGCTCCGCCGGATACTCCACATCCACCGGCACGAACGCCGCCCCCGCCCGCCACACCGCAAGCAGCGCAACGATCAAGTCGACGGAGCGTTCCATCGCCACGGCGACGCGGTCCCCGCGGCGCACTCCGACGGCCGTCAGATGCAGGGCGAGGCGTGCCGACTCGGATTGCAACTCCTGGTAGGAGAGGGACCGTTCGCCGTCCGCGGCCGAGACCGCCACCGCGTCAGGGGTGCGTTCCGCCTGCATGACGATCAGTTCGGGTACCGAATCGGCCGCCACCGGCTGCCGCGTCGCGTTCCACTCCTCCACGACCAGCGACCGCTCGGCCGCTCCCGCCACGTCGACCCGCCCCACCGGCACCGTGGGATCTGCCACCACCTGTTCGAGGACCCGCGTCAGTCGGTCGACGACCGACTGGGCGGCCGCCCGGTCGTACAGGTCGGGGCGGTGGTCGAGCTTGAAGCCCATGCGGTCGCCCTCGGGTGCGACGACCAGGGTGAGCGGGTAGTGCGCCGCCTCTTCGCCGCCGAGGAACCGGATGGCGAAGGTGCCGGGGGCGGGCTCCCGCTCCGGGGGGCGCGGGTAGTTCTCGTACACGACGATCGTGTCGAAGACCGATCCGGGACCGGCGAGCTTCTGGATCTCGGGCAGTCCGAGGTGCTGGTGCGCCATGAGCGCGGCCTGTCGGCTCTGCAGGGCGGCGAGCATCTCCGACACCGGCTGCGTGCCGTCGAGGCGTACGCGGACCGGGAGCGTGTTGATGAACAGGCCGATCATCGATTCCACGCCCGGTAGTTCGGCCGGGCGGCCCGCCGCTGTCGCGCCGAACACGACGTCCGTGCGTCCGGCGAGGCGGGCAAGGACCAGCGCCCACGCGCCCTGGATCACGGTGTTCACCGTGATTCCGTGGCTGCGCGCCACCTTCGCGAGGCCTTCCGTCAGCTCCGCGGAGATGTGGGTGATCAGGCTCTCTGGGGTGATGGGGGTCCGTCCGGGGTCCGCCGGTGCCACGAGTGTCGGTTCGTCGGCCCCGGCCAGCTCCGCCCGCCAGGCCTCGCGCGCGGCCGCCTTGTCCTGCCGGTTCAGCCAGGCCAGGTACTCCCGGTAGGACGTGACACGGGGCAGGTCACGCGTGTGGCCGCCCTCCGCGTAGACGGCGGGCAGCTCGTTGAACAGCACCGCCATGGACCAGCCGTCCATGACGACGTGGTGGCTGGTGACGACCAGCCGGTGGCGCTTGTCGCCGAGCCGGACCAGGAGCAGCCGCAGCAAGGGGGCGACCGCCGGGTCGAAGCGCCGCGAACGCTCGACCGCGGCGAGCCGGTCGGTCTCGGCGAGGGCTTCGCTCTCCGTGAGGCCGGAGACGTCCACCAGTCGCCACGGCAGGGCCGCCTCGCGCGCGATGACCTGCACGGCCTCACCGGACTTGCGGCCGCGGAAGCTGGCCCGCAGTGCGCCGTGCCGGGCCAGCAGCGCCTCCCACGTCCTGCGCAGCCGGTCCACGTCCAGGGGGCCGACCAGCTCCAGCATCCGCTGCCCCTGGTAGACGTCCGGTCCCTGGTCGTCGAAGGCGGCGTGGAACAGGAGCCCTTCCTGCAACGGCGACAGCGGCCAGACATCCTCGACTACGGATCGGGTCATCGTCTCTGTCTCCTCACAGCGGCAACGGCGATGTGCGGGGCCCCGCCGTCGGCCGCGCGACAGCGGCGGCTCACGGCGCAAGCGGGTCAGGGTCAGATATTCGGTGGGTCAGCTATTCGGTGGGTCAGAAGGGGGATCCGGCGGGGCCGGTCCCCTCGAATTCGTCGACTTCGTCCTGTGCAAGGTCGAGAAGCGGGAAGTCGGACGGCGTGTGACCGCCCGAGGCGGGGGCATCGGTGTGGTCGGCCAGGCCGCCCAGGAGTTCCACCCAGGTCCGGCCGAGGCACTCCGCCTCGGCATCCGCCACGAGGTGCCCGGGCCAGCTCAAGGTCACCGTCATTTCCGGACCTGCCACGGTGTCCCGGACCATCGCGCCCGCGTCCAGAAGATGGTGCAGAGGCATGTCGGGATCGGACGAGCCACCGATGGCCGTCTCCCCCTTCAACTGCCAAACAGAGTCACCCACGTCACGTACGTCAGCGGCGGCGAACCGGCCCATGTAGTTGAAGCCGACCTCGGGAGCGGGCCGGGCCCGCAGGACCGGGCCGGTCTCCGGGTTCAGGTGGCGCAGCAGCTCGTATCCGAGCCCGTCACCGCCCGGAACCGCACGCAGCTGCTCCTTGACCGTCTTCAGCAGTTCGCCCGCTGCCGGTCCGCCCGCCAGGGCTTGGGTGAGATCGATCCCGGCCGTGTCCAACCGGACCGGATGCGTGCTGGCGAACCAGCCGACCGTGCGGGACAGGTCCACGTCGTCCCCGCCACTGATCGGCTCGCGGCCGTGCCCCTCCACGTCGACCAGGAGCCCGGACGCCGTCTCCGGCCGCCAGCGTGTGATCGCCCCGGTCAGGGCGGCGAGCAGGATGTCGTCCACGCCGCAGTGGAAGGCGGTCGGCGTCCGGCTCAGCAGCACCTCGGCCCGCTCCGGCGGCACCACCCATGCCTGCTGCCGCAAGGTGCCCACGGTGTCGATGTACGAGTCCAACTCACGTCGGGCGAGGGGGTTTCGGTGCTCCCCGAGGAGGTCAAGCCAGCCGTCGAGTTCCGCGATCCGCGCCTGCCCGGCGGCCTCCGCCACCAACAACTCCGCCCAGCGACGGAACGACGTACCGACCGGGTCCGGCTTCGGCTCCCGCCCCTCCGCGACCGCTTCGCACGCCGCCCGCAGATCCGGCACCAGCACCCGCCAGGACACACCATCCACCACCAAGTGATGCGCTACGAAGACCAGTTGACCGAGGCAGTCAGGTCCCGCGTCCACCCACACCACCCGAACCATCACCCCGGACGCCGGATCCAGCCGCCCCGCCGCCTCCCGCGCGGCACCGGCCGCCAGCTCCCCCAACGCCCCGGGTCCGGCACCCACGCCATCCACACGTGACACCAGCGAAGCCGCATCCACCGAGCCCCGCTCCCCCACCACGAGCCTCACCTCGCCGGGCACAGAACGGGACCGCAACATGTCGTGCGCATCCAGCACGGCGCCCAGGCCCGCCACCACGACATCGAGCCCCAGCCCGCCCGGAACCCCCAGTACCACCCACTGCGCAAACCCAGGCCACGCCGCCCGCTCGCCCAGCGCCCGCATGACCGGCGTCCACGGCACCACACCCGTACCGACGTCGACCGTCGGCCGCGCCTCGTCGGGTGTCCGCACCACGGCAGCCAGGCGTTCCGGCGTCCTCTCCTCGAACACCTGCCGGGGCGTGACCACGAACCCCGCACGGCGCGCACGCGAAGCCAACTGCATCGAGCTGATCGAGTCCCCGCCCAGCTCGAAGAACCCGTCCTCGACCCCGACCCGCTCCAACCCCAACACCTCGGCGAACAACCCACACAACACACGCTCAACCTCAGTACGCGGCTCACGCCCCGCAACCCGCGCGGTGAAGTCCGGCGCGGGCAGAGCAGCCCGATCCACCTTCCCGTTCACCGTCAACGGCAGCACGTCCAAGACCACCACTGCCGTCGGCACCATGTACTCCGGCAGCGCCCCGGCCACATACGCGCGCAGCAGCTCGGCATCCGCCACCCGCCCCGCATCCGGCACGACATAACCGACGAGGCGTTTGTCGCCGGGCCGGTCCTCACGGGCGACCACCACGGCCTGCCGCACCTCGGGATGCGCCGCCAACACCGCCTCGACCTCGCCCGGCTCCACCCGGAACCCACGGACCTTCACCTGCTCATCCGCACGCCCGACGAACAACAACTGCCCCTCGGCCGTCCAGCGAGCCAGGTCCCCAGTCCGATACATCCGCTCGCCGAGGCCGCCACCGCCACCACCCGCGAACGGGCACGCCACAAAACGCTCCGCCGTCAGATCCGGCCGCCCCACATACCCGCGAGCCACCCCCGGCCCAGCGACGTACAACTCCCCCGTCGCCCCCACCGGAACCGGACGCAGGAAACCGTCCAGGACATACGTCCTTACGTTGTCCAGCGGACGCCCGATCGGCGGCGGGGCGTCCGCTGGACCAGCCGTGACGTCCACCCGGTCGGCGGTGGCCATCACGGTGGCTTCGGTGGGCCCGTAGGTGTTCCACACCCGCGCCCGCGCCGCCCACCGTCCGGCCAGCTCTCCCGTCAGCAGCTCGGCGCCGAGCACCCAGTTGCGTACGCCCGGAACCATGGCCGGGTCCAACACGCCCAGCAATGACGGCACGACACTGGCCGTGCTCACCCCCGCCGACTCGATCATCTCCGCCAACGCCGCGGGCTCCGCACGCTCAGCCGCCGAAGCAATCGCCAGCGTGCCGCCACCGGACAGCGTCACTGCCACGTCCAGCACGGCCGCGTCGAAGCTGAACGACGCGAACTGCAGGACCGTGACACCCGCCTCCACACCCAGCACCGGACGCATCGCCGCCGCCAGATTCACCACGCCGCCATGCGCAACGGCTACTCCCTTGGGGCGGCCCGTCGAGCCGGACGTATAGATCACGTACGCGAGCTGCTCCGGGGACAGCCGCACGCCAAGCGAGGCGTCGGACTCCGCATCGACCGGGGCGTCCCCGTCCAACAGCACGATCCGCGCACCGCCCACCGAAACCCCGGCCAGGCACTCGCCAACACCCACCACAACCCGCGCACCACTGTCGGCCACCATGAACGACAACCGATCAGCCGGATACTCCGGATCCAGCGGAACGAACGCACCGCCCGCCTTCCACACAGCCAACTCCCCCACAACCATGTCCACCCCACGCGGCAGACACAGCCCCACCCGGACCTCAGGCCCCACCCCCAGCCCCACCAAATACCGGGCCAGACGATTCGCCCGCGCCCCCAACTCCCCGTACGACAAGGCCTCCTCACCACACCGCACCGCCACCGCACCCGGCGTACGGGCCGCCCACAGCTCGAAGTCGTGCAGAGCGGATCCGGGCGCCATCGGGCGTTCGGTGTCGTTCCACTCGTGCACGACGCGTGCGCGCTCCGGGGCGCCCAGCACGTCGATACGGGCCGTCGGTGTCGAGGGGTCGGTCGCGATCTGCCGGAGGACGCGCATGAGCCGTCGGCCCATTTCGGCGGCCTGCTCCTGGGGGATCAGGTCCGGGCGGGAGGTGACGCGTATGTGGAGGTGGTGGTCGGTGGCGAGGATGCCGAGTGTCACCGGGTAGTTGGTCGCCTGGTGTCCCGCGGAGGCGGTGAACGTGGGGAGGTCGGCGGTCGTCGGCCGGGCGGGAGGGGCCGGGTAGTTCTCGTAGACGACGAGGGTGTCGAAGACCGCTCCGGGGCCCGCGAGCTTCTGGATCTCCGCGAGGCCCAGGTGCTGGTGGGAGATGAGGGCGGACTGGCGCTCCTGGAGCCCGGCGAGCATCCCGGCCACGGGCTGCGCGCCGTCGAGGCGTACGCGCACCGGGAGCGTGTTGATGAGCAGGCCGATCATCGATTCCACGCCCGGCAGTTCGGCCGGGCGGCCCGCGACGGTCGCGCCGAAGACGACGTCCGTGCGTCCGGCGAGACGGGCGAGAACCAGCGCCCACGCGCCCTGCACCAGCGTGTTCACCGTCAGGCCGTGGGCGCGGCCCGCCTCCGTCAGGGCTCGTGTGTCCTCTTCGGAGAGGCTCAGGGGCGTCTCCTCCGGCAGGACGAGGGCGCCGCTCGGGTCCGCGGGCGCCACGAGCGTCGGCTCGTCGGCCCCGGCCAGCTCCGCCCGCCAGGCCGTGCGCGCGGCCTCCTTGTCCTGGCGTCCCAGCCACGCCAGATATGCACCGAAGGAGGCCGCGCGCTTCAGTACGGACGGGCCGCCGCCCGCCTCGTACACCTGTGAGAGTTCGTTCAGGAGGACCGGCATCGACCAGCCGTCCATCAGGAGGTGATGGGACGTCACTACGAGGCGGTGCCGGTCCGCGCCGAGTCGTACGAGCAGCAGGCGCAGCAGTGGGGGCGCCGTCAGGTCGAGGCGCTGGGCGCGTTCCTGCGCCGCCAGTTTCTCGGCCTGGTCGGTCATGTCCGGGTCGGTGAGGGGCGAGAGGTCGACCTCGCGCCAGGGCAGCGTCACGTTCCGGGTGATGAGCTGCACCGCCTCGCCCGACTTCCTGCGGTGGAAGCTGGCCCGCAGTGCCGCGTGCCGGTCGAGCAGCGCTTCCCAGGAGACGCGCAACCGGTCCGCGTCCAGGGGGCCTGCCACGTCCAGCAGGAACTGGACGGCGTAGACGTCGGGGCCCCGGTCGTCGAAGTCCGCGTGGAACAGCAGCCCTTCCTGCAGTGGCGACAGGGGCCACACTTCGGCCAGGGCCGAGCCGTGGGCGGCGGTTGAAGACTTCACCGGGACAGGCCTCCCTCGAGCTTCGCTGCTATCGCTTGGAACTGGTCGACCTCGTCCTGTTCCAGGTCGAGGAGGTGGAAGTCGGACGGGGTGTGTCCGCCCGCGGTCGGGTCGTCGGTGTGGGCGGCAAGACCGGCCAGCATGCGGACCCAGGTCCTGCCGAGCCGTTCCACGTCGGCCTCGGCGAGGAGCCGTCCCGGCCAGCTGAGCGTGACGGTGAGTTCGGGGCCTTCCGGTGTGTCCCGGACGACCGCGATCCCCTCCATGGCGTGCGGGGCCGGTGTGTCCGAGCCGTCCGTGCCGCCCGCTCCCGCCGGTCCCGCCAGTTGCCAGGCGCCGACCTCGCCGACGTCACCAGCCGTGTCCGGCGCTGCCGCTGCCGCCGCCGCGAACCGGCCGAGGTAGTTGAAGCCGATCTCCGCCGCCGGTGCGGTCCGGAGAACCGGGGCCGTAACGGGGTTGAGATGACGCAACAGGCCGTAACCGAGTCCGTCGCCGGGCACCGCCCTCACTTGCTCCTTGACGGCCTTCACCAACGTACCGGCAGCCCTGCCACCGGCCATAGCGTCGTCCAGGTCGGCGCCGGTCACCTCCAGCCGCACCGGGTGCGCGCTCGTGAACCAGCCCACTGTCCGTAACAGGTCGGTCCCGTCCATCGGCTCGCGCCCGTGCCCCTCGATGTCGAGCAGCAGCCCGGTGGCGGTGTCGGGGCGCCAGTGCGCCACCGCGCCCGCGAGGGCGGCGAGGAGCACCTCGTGCACCCCGCAGTGGAACGCGGCCGGGGTGCGGGCGACCAGCGTCTCGACCTGCTCCGGGGGAACGGTCCACGAGCGGCGGCGCAGGGTGCGTGCGGTGTCGACGGCCGGGTCCGGCGCGCGCCACGCCAGGGGCTGTCGGCGCTCGCCCAGCAGGGTCAGCCAGTCCGTCAGCTCGGCCAGCCGTGACGCGTCGGTCGCCTGCGCGGCCAGCAGTTCTGACCAGCGGCGGAACGACGTCCCCACCGGGTCGAGCCGCGGTGTGCGCCCCGCGGCCACCGCCTCGCACGCGGCCCGCAGATCCGGGACCAGTACGCGCCAGGACACGCCGTCGACCACCAGGTGGTGCACCACGAGGACGACGCGGCCGGTACGTTCGGGTCCGGCGTCGACCCACACGGCCCGCACCATCACTCCGGCCGCGGGATCGAGCTGCCGCGCCGCTTCCTCTGCCGCCCTGCCCGCGATCTCGTCCAGGGTTCCGGGGGTGTTCGCTCCGGGAGTGTTCGCGGTCGCGTCGACGCGGGACACCGACGCCGCCGCGTCGACCGATCCCCGTTCCCCCACGATCAGCTTCGGCTCGCCGGGCACGGTGCGGGCCCGCAGCATGTCGTGGGCGTCCAGGAGGGCGGCGAGGCCTGCAGTGAGGACGTCGAGGCCGAGCCCGGCCGGTACGCCCAACGTCATCCACTGGGTGAAGTCCGGGCCCGCGACCTTCTCCCCGAAGGCCCGCATCACCGGCGTCCACGGCACCTCGCCGATGCCGTCGTCGGCCGCCGCGGTCTCGTGCCCGGCGGGCTCCGCCACTTCCGCGAGGCGTTCGGGGGTCTTCTCCTCGAAGACCTGCCGGGGTGTCACGACCAGGCCCGCACGACGGGCGCGGGACACCAGTTGCATCGAGCTGATCGAGTCGCCGCCCAGCTCGAAGAAGCTGTCCTCGGCGCCGACCCGGTCGAGCCCCAGCATGTCGGCGAACAGATCGCAGAGGATGCTCTCGGCCGCGGTCCGCGGCTCCCGGCTCGTGGCGCTTCCTGCGAAGTCGGGGGCGGGCAGCGCGGCCCGGTCCACCTTGCCGTTGGCAGTGCGCGGCAGGGCGTCGAGGACGAGCAAGGCCGCCGGAACCATGTACTCCGGGAGTACGTCGGTGACGTACTCCCGGATCGTCCGCGCGTCGACCGCCTCCGTGTCCGCGGCGACGTAGCCGACGAGGCGCCGCTCGCCGGGCCGGTCCTCCCTGATCGTCACGGCGGCGTGCCGTACTCCGGGGCAGCCCGCGAGGGCGGCCTCGATCTCGCCGGGTTCGATGCGGTGTCCGTGGATCTTGATCTGGTCGTCGGCGCGGCCCGCGAAGACGAGCTCGCCCTCGCTGGTCCAGCGGACCACGTCACCGGTGCGGTACATCCGCTCGCCGGGCCCGAACGGGTTCGCCACGAAACGCTGCGCGGAGAGGGCCGCGCGCCCCAGGTAGCCGCGCGCGAGTCCGGCACCTGCGACGTACAGCTCCCCTGCCACGCCCGCGGGCACGGGCCGCAGGGACGCGTCCAGTACGTAGGTCTGGGTGTTGGCGACCGGGCGCCCGATCGGGGGCGGGCCCTCGCTGTCCCGGATCAGGGCGGTCGTGGAGATGATCGTCGACTCGGTGACCCCGTACTGGTTGTACATGGCGCGCCCGGCCGACCAGCGGCGGCGCACCTCCACGGGCATGGCCTCGCCTCCTGTGATGAGCAGGCGCAGGTCAGGCAGTTCCTCCGGGGACATCTGCGAGAGGAAGGTCGGGGGTATCGCGGCGTGGGTGACGCGCCGGGTGCGCAGGAGGCCGGACAGTTCCTCGCCGGAGATGTCCAGGCGGGTCGGGGCGAGCACGAGTCGGCCGCCCGCGCACAGGGTGGGCCAGATGTCCGCGAGGGAGACGTCGAAGCTCGGCGAGACCAGTTGGAGTACGCGGCTGTCGGGGTCGATGGCGTAGCGCCGCACGTTCTCCGCGACGAGGTTGCGCAGCCCCTGGTGCGAGACCGCGACGCCCTTGGGGGTGCCGGTGGAACCCGAGGTGTAAATCACGTACGCCGCATGCGCAGCCCTCAACACCCCCAGCCGCTCCTCATCCCCCAACGGACCAGCCGCACACGCCCCGATCTCCCCAGCCACCACCGGGTCATCCACCACCACAACCCGACCCCCAAACCCCCCAGGCACCAACCCCCTCCACACACGCGAACACACCACCACCGACGCACCCACATCACCCAACACAAACCCCACCCGCTCCACCGGATAACCCACATCCACCGGAACGAACACACCACCCGCCAACGACACAGCCAACAACCACACCACCAAAGACACAGACCGCTCACCCACCACAG
>NZ_JBEXJR010000003.1:0-747876 GCF_040609235.1 Streptomyces sp. NPDC004732 | reverse complement strand
GTTGTGCTCTGGTCGCAGGCCCGTGGCACGGCGGGTGAGGGGGTTGCCCGGCGGGTGGCGGCCATGGAGTGGGGGCCCGCGGGAGCCCGCAGGCGCGCTCTCGTCTTGCCGTCGGGGCCGGGCTGGGGGCGGACCGCGCTCACCGGACTCGCCCGCTGCACCGGCCTCCGGGACGCCGTCACCCTCCTGAGCACGCCCCACCGCACGGCCGAAGCCCTGACCTCGGCCCGCGAAGCCCTCGCCGACCTGCGCAACGGCCGCGCCTAGGGACCCTCCGACGGGACGTCCGACGGATCTCCGCGCCGTCGGTGCATCCAAGTGGCGGTCCCGTGCGGAAAGCTGGGCATGGGCGGACGACCGGCGAGGGGCTTCATGCAGGACACGGACATCGCCATCGTGGGGGCAGGTGCGGCGGGCCTGTCGCTCGCCTACCGGCTGGCCGTCGGCCGTCCCGGTGGCCGGACGCCGTCGGTGGTCCTGGTCGACGCGCCCGCGGGGCCGCTGAAGCCCGCGGAGCGCACCTGGTGCTTCTGGGAGGAGCCGCACGGCGAGTTCGACGCCGCCCTGACCGCGGTCTGGGACACCCTGCGCGTCCGTGCCCCCGACGGCACCGCCGTCGCCGCCTCGCCCGCCCCGCTGCGCTACAAGATGCTGCGCTCCAGTTCCTTCGAGTCCCTCGTCGGCGACCGCCTCGCCGACGAGTCGAACGTGGCACGCCTGGAGGCGGTGGTCGAGGAGATCCGCGACGTCGGCAACGGCGCCGAGGTCCACACGCGCACACCCGGCGGGCGCCCCCTGACGCTGTGCGCCCGATGGGTGTTCGACTCGCGCCCGTTGAGAGTCCTGCCGCCGGGCAGGACCACGCTGCTGCAGCACTTCCACGGGTGGTTCGTCACGACCGACCGGCCCGCCTTCGACCCGCTGGTGGCGGACCTGATGGACTTCCGCACCCGCCAGCCCCCGCACGGCCTCTCCTTCGCCTACGTGCTGCCCATCAGCCCGCACCAGGCCCTGATCGAGTACACGGAGTTCTCCCGCCAGGTCCTCGACGACGAGGCGTACGACGAGGCGCTGAGGCAGTACTTGACCCACGAACTGGCCCTCGGCGCCCACGAAGTCGTCCGCGTGGAGCACGGCGTGATCCCCATGACCGACGCGCGCTTCCCGCGCCGCGCAGGGCGCTCCGTCTTCCGCATCGGCACCGCGGGCGGCGCGACCCGGCCCTCGACCGGGTACACCTTCGCCGCCATCCAGCGACAGACACGTGCCATCGCCGCCGCCTACCACCGGGGCCGCACCCCACAACCGCCCCCCGCGCACTCGGCGCGGTCACGGGCCATGGACGCCGTACTGCTGCGTGCCCTGGACACCGGCCGGGTGAGCGGGGCGTCGTTCTTCACCCGCCTCTTCCGCCAGGTCCCCATGGAGCGGCTGCTCCGCTTCCTCGACGGGCGCACCAGCGTCCGCGAGGACCTGACGATCGGGCTGCACACCCCCGTGGCCCCGATGCTGCGCACGGCCGCCGAGCTGCCCCGACTCCCCAAGTACCGGGCCCACGCCCCCGCTTCCGCCCCCACCCCGGCGCCCGCCCCCGGGGCCGGACGGTCGGCCGACCGGAAAGAGAACTGAGATGACCGTGCTGCGCGACGACACCCTGTCCGCCGCGTTCGACCACGCCGCCCGCACCTACGACCGGCTGGTCGCGGCCAACCCCGGCTACCACGCGCACCTCCGCCGCTCCGCCCGGCGGCTGCAACTGCCCGCTGGCGGCGCCGGGTTGCGGCTGCTCGACCTGGGCTGCGGGACCGGCGCCTCCACCGCGGCGCTGCGCAGCGTCGCGCCGCTGGCCGAGATCGTCGCGGTCGACGCGTCGGCGGGCATGCTGGAGCGCGCCGAGGCCAAGCCCTGGCCGCCCACCGTGACGTTCGTGCACGCCCCCGCCGAGGGGCTCGAACAGGCGGGTGTGGAGGGGCCCTTCGACGCGGTCTTCGCCGCCTACCTCTTCCGCAACCTCGCCGACCCGGACGCCGTCCTCGCCGCGGTCCGCGCGCTGCTCGCCCCGCACGGCCGACTGGCCGTGCACGAATACACCCTCAGCGGGCGCCTGACGGACCGTCTGGTGTGGACGGCCGTCTGCAGAGCGGTGGTGCAGCCCGCGGGCACCCTGGCCGGTGACGGCGCCCTCTACCGCCACCTGTTCCGCAGCGTGTCCGGCTTCGACACCGCCGACGCGTTCGCCGCACGCACCCGAAGGGCCGGGTTCACCCGCGTACGCGTTCTGCCGATGCCCGGCTGGCAGACCGGCATCGTGCACACCGTGCTGGCCTCGGCCGACGACTCCGGCGAGGCGGCCCGATGAACCGTCACGTCACGGCACCGGCCGCGGCGGCCCGCCGCGGCCGCGACCGCCGCGCCCGGGTGTGGCAGGCCCCGTCAGGACTCGCGCGCGTGCCACAGGGCCAGACCCGCACGACGGCCGTCGTGGGCGGCGGCCTCGCCGGTCTGGCCGCCGCCACGGCCCTGGCCGAACGCGGCGTCAAAGTGACCCTGTACGAGCGCGAGTACCAACTGGGCGGCCGCCTGGCAGGCTGGCCCATCGAGCTCGCCGACGGCTCCACGGCGACCATGACCCGCGGCTTCCACGCCTTCTTCCGCCAGTACTACAACCTGCGCGGCCTGCTGCGCCGGGTGGACCCCGGCCTGAGCACGCTGACCGGCCTGCCCGACTATCCGCTGCGGCACAGCGCGGGATTCCAGGACAGCTTCGCGAAGGTGCCGCGCACCCCGCCGTGGAGCGCGCTCGGCTTCGCCGCGCTGAGCCCCACCTTCGGCGTGCGCGACATGGCCCGGATGAACCCCCGCGCCGCACTGCCGCTGATGGATGTGCGCGTCCCCGAGATCTACCGGCAGCTCGACCGCACCAGCGCGCAAGAGCTGCTCGAACGCATCAGGTTCCCCGAAGCGGCCCACCACCTGGCCTTCGAGGTGTTCTCCCGCAGCTTCTTCGCCGACCCCCGCCAGCTGTCGGCCGCCGAACTCGCCCTCATGTTCCACATCTACTTCCTCGGCTCCAGCGAGGGCCTGCTCTTCGACGTACCGCAGGAACCCTTCCCCGCGGCCCTCTGGGAGCCGCTGGCCGACTACCTCACCGGTCACGGCGTCGACATCCGCACCGGGGACCCGGTGGAGAGCCTGCAACCGGCACCGGGCGGCGGGTTCCGTGTCACCACTGAGAACGGCGCAACACGGCACGACACCGTGGTGCTCGCCCTCGACACGGCGGGCCTGCAGCACGTCGTCGCACGGTCGCCCCGGCTGGCCGACCGCCAGTGGCGGGAGCGGGTCATGAGGTTGCGTACCGCCCCGCCCTTCCTCGTCTCCCGGCTGTGGCTCGACCGCCCCGTGGCCGCCGACCGCCCGGGGTTCATGGGGACCAGCGGATTCGGGTCCCTGGACAACGTCAGCGTGCTGGAACGGTGGGAGGGCGAGGCCCTGCGCTGGGTCGCCCGCACCGGCGGCTCGGTGGTCGAACTGCACGCCTACGCGGTGGAGTCGGGCGCCGACCGGACGGCGGAACAGGAACGCCTGCGGGTGCAGTTGCAGCGCCTCTACCCCGAGACGCGCGACGCCAAGATCGTGGACGAGCGGCACGAATGGCGTGCCGACTGCCCGCTGTTCGAGGTGGGCGGCTACCAGGACCGGCCCACCGTGCACACCGCGGACCCGGCCCTGACCGTCGCGGGCGACCTGGTCCGCGCCGATCTGCCCGCCGCCCTGATGGAGCGTGCCGTGACGACGGGATTCCTCGCCGCGAACGCGCTGCTCGCACGCTGGGGGCTGAGCGGCCAGACACTGTGGTCGGTGCCGGTCCGGGGGCGGGTGCGGGCGCTGCGGGCACTCAACCGGCTGGTCGGCACATGAGCCCGAGAACCGGCCCGGCCAAGGGGCCGGGCGACCCACTGACCCAGTGATCACTCGTCCGAGCGATCATGTGATCCGGCGTCCGGACAACTGGTGGAGGATGTCCACATGTTAGGCAGCGTTCCGGAGCCCGAGGACCTCTTCGTCGGGCGGGCGGCCGAGCGGGACAGGCTGGTCCCGGCTCTCACCGCGCATCGGTTGACCACCCTCACCGGACTGGGAGGCGTGGGGAAGACCCGGCTCGCCTCGCACACCCTCTGGTCCCTGCCGGACGCGGAGGCCGAGGCGCTGGGCGAGCTCTGCTGGGCCGATCTGGGCGCCCTGCCGGACGAGCGGCGGCTGGTCGAGACCGTGGCGGACGCCGTCGGGTTCGCGGACCACACGCACGGCAGGCCGACCGAGGCGCTCTGCGGCTGGCTGTCCGACCGGCGGATACTGCTGGTGCTCGACTCCTGCGAGCATCTCGTCGCCGCCTGCCGCGAGTTGCTCGGCGAGCTGCTCACGGCCTGCCCGCACCTCACCGTCCTGGTCACCAGCAGGCAGCGGCTCGACCTGCCCGTCGAAACCGTCATCGAGGTCGGCCCGCTGCCCCACGACGGGGACGCGACGGCCCTCTTCATCGACCGCGCCGTCGCCGTGGCTCCCGCCCTGCGCGTGCGCACCGCCCAGCAGGACGAGGACGCCGGCGAAATCTGCCGACTGCTCGACGGCGTCCCCCTCGCCCTCGAACTCGCCGCCGCGCAGGTCATGCACCACCCCCTCAAGGAACTCCGCAGCCGGTTGCAGGCGCAGGAGCCGACCCTGACGGCCGTGCGGCCCGTCTGGCCCCGCCGCCACCGCTCCCTGCGCACCGCCATGGGGTGGAGCCACGAACTCTGCGATCCGCTGGAGCGGTTGCTCTGGGCGCGGCTCTCGGTCTTCCGGGACACCTTCGACGAGGACGCCGCCCGCAGCGTCTGCTCAGGAGGGCCGATGTCCGCGGAGGCGGTCGGCACCGCGCTGCGCGGGCTGACGGTCAAGTCCGTGGTCAGCCGCAGGCCGGACGGCCGGTTCCGGCTCCTGGGCAGCGTCCGCGACTACGGCTGGATGTGGCTCGGCGAGCTCGGGCAGCGCGAGACGCTCCAGAACCGGCACGCCGCGCACTTCCTCGCCCTGGCCCGGGCGGCCGACGCGGGCTGGCTCGGCCAGGACCAGGCCACCTGGTACCGGACCATCGGCGAGGCCCACACCGACCTGTGCGCGGCGCTGGACCACCTCGTCGACACGGAGCCCCGCCGGGCCGTGGAACTCGCGGGCCTGGTCGGCTTCTTCTGGAGCTGCTGCGGCCACCTCCGCGAGGCCCGCGCCTATCTGACCCGGGCCCTGCCCCTCGCCCCGTCCCACACCCCGGAACGGGCCAAGGCGCAATGGGCGCTCGGTGTGGCCGCCCTGCTGCAGGGAGACCACCGCACGGCCAAGGACATCGGCCGCCGGTGCGCACGGGACGCGGCGCGCTCGGACGACGCCGAAGGACGCGTCGCGGCGGCCTATCTGCTGGGCATCACCCACCTGTTGGGCGGCCGGGCCGACGAGGCGCACATCGTGGCCGTCGACGCGCTCCGGCAGGCACCGGCGTCGCCCTTCGCCTCACCCTCGGTCCTGCGCTGCCACCTCGTCGAGGTGTTCGCCCTCACGGGCCTCGGCCGTCTGCCGGAGGCGGCGCGCAAGGCCGCCTCGCTGCGGGCCGGTTGCGTGGCCCGCGACGAGCGCTGGACGCGGGCCTACACCGACTACCAACTGGCGCTCATCGCGCTCCTCCAGGGCGAACCGGAGCGGGCCTCCGAGCACGCCCGCGCCATGCTGGCGGGCAAGCGCGGGCTCGGGGACAGCTTCGGCGTCGCACTCGGCATGGACCTGCTGGCCGCGGCGGCCGCGGCCCGGGGCCAGGGGGAGACGGCCGCGCTGCTCTCCGGCGCGGGCGAGTCGTGCTGGCGCTCGGTGGGGCACACGCAGCGGGGCATGCCCGAGCTGCGGGAGGTGCGCGAGACGTGCTGGCGGACGGCCCGCGCCACCGCGGGCGAGGAGGTCTTCGAGCGGGCGTTCCAACGCGGTATGGAGGCCGAGCCGGGCGCCGTGGTGGCCCTTGCGGTCGACGGGAGCCTCTCCAGCGGGGTGTGACGCGCCGTCCTTCCCATACGGGAACCGCGCTCAGCCCGGAAACCGGCCCGAGCTGCGCAGCGTCCAGCGGCGCTCCGCGTACGCCAGGTCGTCGCGCCACAGACGGCCCGCCGCCGCCCGCATGAGGGGCCGCAGCGCGGGCGCAGCGGCCTTGGCGGCGAGGAAGCCGGGGCGCCCGGACGTGGCGATCACCGCTTCGACGACCGCGGTACGGGGGTGCCCTGCCCGGTCCCTGCCCAGGGGCGTCGCATGGGTCTCCACCACGGAACCCGCGCCCTCGCCACGGGTGATGTGCATGATGACGGTGCGGGGCTCCGGGGCGGTGAAGACCGCCCGCACCGGCACGACCGCGCGCCCCGCCACCTTGAAGGACACGTCGACGGTGAACGCGTCCTGCTGCGGATCGTCCTGGTCGTCGTCCGTGAGGGGGGCCACGGTCAGATCGACGAAGGAGTACGGGTGGAACCACGCGCCGTGCCACGGGTCGAGCCGGTTGGCGACGACGTCCTCGGGCTCGCAGCGCCCGCCCACCGTCATCACGGCCGCCACGCTGTGCGCGAGGGCGGGGCGCCGGGGGAGCACGGGCCGGTCCAGCGGCCGTTCGCCGCCGATGTCGTCGAGCCTGACCCAGAGCAGCACTCCGTCGTCGAAGGCGGGGTAGGGGCTCCAGCCCGCGAACGGCTGCCCGTCCAGGGACATGCCGTGCCAGTGGCAGATCAGCGTGCCGCAGCGCACCGGGCTGTCCTTGAGCGGTGCGCCCAGGTGCGGGCAGGCGCCCGGGCCCGCCCGCAGCACTCCCTCGGCGTCGCGCCACAGGACGAGCTCCCGCCCCGCCACCGTGCGGCCCAGCGGACGGTCGTCCCTGAGCTGCCGGGTGGCGCCCACCACGTACCAGTTGCCGGAAGGGCGGCTCTGGGCGCGCTTCAACGCGGCGGCGATCACGGCCGGTCGGGCTTCGCGCCACGTCGGGCGCTGGTCCTCCCAGGCGACGGGGCGACGGCGCAGCCGCAGCGGGTAGCGCCCGGGCTCGGGGGAGCGGCTGCTGCTCATACCGGTCACACCGGTTCCTTCCGGGACGGTGGGGTGCACGCGCCGTCGGGCGACGGCGCGTGTCCGTGCGGGGCGGGCGGCAGCGCGGGGCCGCCGTCCTGACGGTGCCTCAGCCGTGCGGCGGCCACCCGGACCAGGCCGTCGCAGGCGACCATGGCGCGACGGCGGCGGGAGACGACCGCCCGACGGTGCAGGACGGCGTACCCGTCGTCGGCGATCGCGTCCAGGATCGCGCCGTACAGCACGAAGGCGGTGCGGATGCAGGGGCGTGCGACGGGATCCAGCATGGCCAGGCCCGGTGCGGCCGTGCGGTAGACGCCGCGGGTGAAAGCGGCGGCAGCCTGCAGCGCCTCCGTGACCCTGGGGTCCGTGCGTCCGGTGGTGCGGCTCCAGTGCAGCAGCGCGCGGTCGACGCCGTGCGCGGCGAGCAACTCCTGCGGCAGATAGGTCCGGCCGCGGTCCAGGTCCTCACCCACATCCCGCAAGAAGTTGGTGAGCTGGAAGGCGACACCCAGGGCGGCGGCGTGCGGGGCGGCCTCGGCGCGGGGGACGACGGTGCCGAGCACGGGCAGCATCTGCAGACCGATGACGGCGGCCGAGCCATGCATGTACCGCTCCAGATCCTGATAGGTGGGGTACTCGGTCACCTCCAGGTCCAGCCGCATCGACGTCATGAAGTCGCTGAAGTGCTGCGAGTCGATGGCGTACCGGCGGGCGGTGTCGGCCAGGGCCGTCACGACGGGTTCGCTGCTCGACCCGGTCCGCATCCCCCGCTCCAGCTGGACCTGGAGCCGACGCAGTGCCAGGGAGCGCTCGGCGGGTGCGGTCGTGACCTCCAGGTCGTCGACGATGTCGTCGGCCCACCGTGCGAAGCCGTACAGGGCGTGCACGGCGGGCCGTCGCTCCAAGGGCAGCAGTCGGGTCGCCAGGAAGTACGTCTTGCCGTGGCGGGCGTTGAGGCGTCGGCAGTGGCTGTAGGCGGCGCGCAGCACGGGGTCGGTGATCGCCGCCGCGTCCAGCTCCCGGGTGCTCATCCGTTCCCCGCCGTGATGCGCGCGGCGGCCAGCTTGCCGGAGATCAGGACCGTGGGCACGCCCACACCGGGCGTGGTGCCGCAGCCCGCGAGGACCGCGTTGTCCGTGCCCCGCACCAGGTTCCGGGGCCGGAAGGGGCCGGTCTGCGCGAAGGTGTGGGCGGCGGAGAACGGGGTGCCCGCGGCATGGCCCTGGGCTGTCCAGTCCGCGGGGGTCACCAGGCACTCCTCTTCGACGGCCGCCCCGATCCCGGTCAGTCCGCGCCGCTCCAGTTCGGCGAGGATGCTGTCGCGGTAGCGGGGCGCGAGGTCGGTCCAGTCCCGTGCGGCGGGACCGATGTCGGTGTTGGGGCAGGGGGCAAGCACGTAGTGCAGATGGCGGCCCGGCGGGGCCAGGGCGGGATCGGTGGCCGTCGGCCGGGTGATGAGCAGGGACGGGTCGGACATGAGGTTCCCGGTGCGGGTCAGTTCGTCGAAGGTGCGCTTCCAGGCCGACCCGAAGGAGATCGTGTGGTGGGCCAGTTGGGGCCAGGTGCGGTCGGTCCCGAGGTGCAGGACCACGGCGGACGGCGAGTGCCGCAGCGGCGTCGGACGGCGCGGTGCGCGCCCCAGGAGTCCGTATGCGACGGGGAGGTCCGGGGTGAGGACGACAGCGTCGCAGGGGATGCGGTCCCGGTCGGTGACGACGGCCGTGATCCGGGAGCCGGACCGCTCGAGGTGCTGGACCGTGTGCCCGTACCGGAGGTCGGCGCCTGCGTGCGCGGCGGCGTCCGCCATGGCCCGCGGCAGGGCGTGCATGCCGCCCCGCGGGAAGTACACCCCTGCGACGGTGTCCATGTAGGCGATGACCGCATAGGCGGCCAGGGCCCTGGCCGGTGGCACGCCCGCGTACAGCGCCTGGAAGGAGAAGACCCGCCGCAGCCGCTCGTCGGAGATGAACGAGGCGATACGTGCGTCCAGGCGCCCGAAGCCGCCGAGCGCGGCGAGCCGGGCCAGATCGGGGGTCAGCAGTTGCAGCGGCGAGTCGAAGTTGGCGTCGATGAACCGGCGCATCTGGAGCCGGTAGAGCTGCGTCAGCCAGGCGCGCAGCCGCCGGTATCCCACCGCCTGCCGGGCACCGGCGAAGCGTTCGATCTCGGCTTCCATGGCTTCGGGGGAGGTGTGCACGTCCAGTGCGCTGCCGTCGGCGAACCGGGCCCGGTAGGCCGGGTGCAGCGCCACGAGGTCCAGCCGGTCGCGCAGGCTCTCGCCCACCGCGGCGAAGGCGTCCTCGACGAGTTCCGGCATGGTCAGGACCGTGGGGCCGGTGTCGATCCGGTAGCCCGCCCGCTCCAACGACCCGGCCCGGCCGCCCGGGTGGTCGGCGCGTTCGACCACCGTGACCGCGCGGCCCGAGCCCAGCAGGTGCAGGGCGGCTGACAGGCCCGCGAGCCCCGCGCCCACGACCACGACGTGGTCGGTCCGCCCAGGAATGGTCCTCATCGGCTCCCGCTCTCGGTCCGGGGAAGGTGCAGGGCCGCCGTCCCGTCGGCCGGGGACAGACCGGCCACACGGAGGAAGAGGTCGTGCAGTCGCCGTTCCGCGTGCGGGACCAGGACACCGGAGGCGAGGTGCCGGTGCGCCTGCCGGACCAGACGGCGGATCTTGTCCTCGACGATCTGGCGGGCCCCGGTCGAAACGAATGCCTCCCGCACCCTGTGCACGTCGTCGTCGTCCAGGTCGGCCCGGCCCACACAGCGGGCGAGGAGCGCGAGCACGTCGTGGTCCGCCGCGGTCTCGGCCCGGGCGGTGGCCACGGCCAGGAGGTACGTGCCTTGCCGTCGCGAATGTCGTCCCCGGAGGGCTTGCCGGTCTCCCCGGGCTCGCCGAACGCGCCGAAGAGGTCGTCCCGTAGTTGGAAAGCGATTCCGGCGCAGCGCCCCGCCGAGCACAGGGCGCGGGTCGTCGCCTCGTCGGCACCGGCCAGCGCCGCGCCGAACGCCAGCGGGCGTTCCACCGAGTACAGGGCGCTCTTGAGCGCGGCCGTCCGGACGGATCTGATCATCGACCGCGCACCGGTGGCCTGTGCCTGGAGGTCCAGGTACTGGCCCGCCACCATCTCCGCCCGCATGGCCTGCCACAGTCCGCGGACCCGGGGCGCCTGCACCGCGTCGAGACCGGTCGCGGCGACCACGTCGTCGGCCCAGCTGAGCGCCAGATCACCGGCGAGGATCGCGGCGGCCACTCCGAAGGGCTGAGCCTGCCGTATGGAGGGGCCGTACTGATTCTGGAGTTGTACGTGGAGGGCGTCCCGGCCCCGGCGCAGCGGTGAGCCGTCCATGACGTCGTCGTGCACCAGGGCGCACGTCTGGATGAGTTCGAGTCCCGCGGCCAGCTGCAGGGCCGCGTCCGCCTGACCGGACCCGGCACCTCCCGCACACGCCCGCAGCCCCCACCACAGGAACCGGGAGCGAATGCGCTTGCCGCCGCGCAGGGTGAACCGGGCCACGCGGGCCGCGATGTCCCCGGCGAAGGTGGGATCGATGGCCCTGGCTTCCTCCAGCCGTTGGTGGAGGATCTCCTCCAACGTGCGCTGCACCGCGGCGGACACGTCGGCGTCGATGACGTATGCGCCCTCGCGTGCGCCCTCGTGTGTGCCCTGCCGTGCGCCGTCGTGTGCGCCCTCACCACCCAGGGTGTTCTGCTTCGTCCCCTCTGCGGATCCCGAGCGCATGGAGCGTCCTCCCAGCCGTGGCACTTGATCGATACGGGCTACAGAACGCTTCGGCCGCCGAGGGCCCCTCGGATGCACCCGCACGCCACGAACCGGCCCGTCACCGCCACGGCACGGGCGGAGGCCCCGCTACCGCCGCGCCGCCCTCAACCAGCCGACCTGGCCATGAATTTGGCCATCTCATTGCCGAATTTGGGTCGAAATTGCGTCAGGCATCCGGACGTCGGCACGGCGGCCCCGACTCCGGGTCGCAGGCGCCCGCGAGCGGGGGGACCCGCATATGCCCTGGTCACGGGGCGTGTCCTCGCCGTTACAGATGTGTGAGCGTTCACCGAATCGCCGATCCGGCGCCAAAGGGCAGGCACAAATTCCACACATCCCCTCTCCATGTCCGTCCCCATGCTCTAGATTGTCCGTGCTTCAGCTGTTCGGGCACGAGGCGACCATTAATGATCAATAGGTCCGGCGCTACGGACAGCGAGCAGTCGCGTCCTCGGTGTCAGACGTGGGGGTGATCAATTTTTGGAGCCCGATTAGGGGCTTTGGGTGCGGGGAGCGCCCGGGGTTTCGGCGGGTTCCGGCACCGGTTCGAGAGTCTGGCCAGGCGTGCATTCGGTTGCCGCCAGGGGTGGGTTGTTCAAATAGCGCTGGAATAGCCGGGAAGTCATGCGCGTGGGGCGCGGTCTTCCCGCGGGGAGGAACGGCGCGGTACGGGAGGCGGGGGCCTCCCGAGGGGTGGAACAGCGCGGGGGGCGGGGGCCTCCCGGGGGGAGGGGACAGTGCTGGGCGAACACGTCGAACCACTGGGGACCTGGGGGGTTCTGTGCGGCAGGGGGGATTAGTCAGCCCGTTTCCGTCGGCGCGCAATCGTCTGACGAATGGAACAATCAACCAACCCGCAACCGAATGGGAGCAGCGGTACCGACGTACCGTGATCACCAGCGATACCGTGGCTACCGCTTTCGTGGTGGCGGGAATCGGTATCTTCTTCGGGGCCCGGGATGCGGCCAACTGGCACGAGAAGTGGGGCATTCTCGCATTCGGCACCGAGTTACTGGTGCTGGCAGCGCTTGCTATGAGCCGTGCATGGGCTCCGTCCGTGCTCGGCCAAGGCGCCGAGGAATTCAGGCGGCTCGGCCGCTCGTTGTTCACGGCCGTTGTCGTACTCGCGCTCGGCGGAATCGCCCTCACATCGCGGAACATCAAGCTCTGGATCTTCGTCGCGATCCCCGCGATCGGGCTCCTCACGATGACCGCGCGGTATCTGCTGCGCCTGCGGCTGCACAAGCAGCGGCAGGACGGCCGGTGTCTGCGACCGGTGCTCGCCGCCGGGAGCCCGGCCACCGTGCTCGACCTGATCAGCAGGGCCCGCAAGTTCCCGCATCTCGGCTGGCGGGTGGAGGCGGTGTGCACGGCGGACGGCCTCGGGCCCGACGGCGACCATCTGGACGGCGTGCCGATCGTCGGCGGCCTCGCGGACGTCGCGGGCCACGTGCGCCGCGACGGCTACCGGGTCGTCGCGGTCACACCGGATCCGCACTGGTCCCCCGACCGGCTGCAGCGGCTGGCCTGGAACCTCGAAGGCAGCGATGCCGAGATGGTCGTGGCCCCCGTCCTGATGGAGGTGGCGGGACCGCGGCTGCACGTCGACGCGGTGCTCGGCATCCCGCTGCTGCGGGTCAGCATGCCGGCCTTCACCGGCGGCCGCCGGGTCGTCAAAGGGGTCGTCGACCGGCTGGGCGCGGCGATCCTGCTGATGCTCTTCGCACCGCTGATGGTGCTCGTCGGGCTGCTCGTCCTGGCGGACAGCCGGGGAGGGGCGCTCTACCGGCAGCGAAGAGTCGGCAAGGACGGCCGCGAGTTCACCATCTTCAAGTTCCGCACCATGGTCACCGGGGCGCACAGCGCGCGCGCCCAGCTGGCCGACAGCAACGAGGGCGCAGGACTGCTGTTCAAGCTCCGCCGTGACCCGCGGGTCACCCGGGTGGGAGCAGTGCTGCGCCGGTACTCGATCGACGAGCTCCCGCAGCTGTTCAACGTCCTCACCGGATCGATGTCGCTCGTCGGGCCGCGGCCTCCGCTGCCCGAGGAGTCCGCCGCGTACGGCCCGGACATCCGGCGGCGGTTGCTGGTCAAGCCGGGGCTCACCGGCCTGTGGCAGATCAGCGGACGCAGTGACCTGCCGTGGGAGGAGGCGGTCCGCCTCGACCTGCGCTACGTCGAGGACTGGTCGCTCGCCCTCGACACGGTGATCTTGTGGAAGACACTGCGCGCGGTGATCCACGGGCAGGGGGCGTACTGATGCGCGGGGACCGGCGTCCGATACGGACGCGAACAGCAGGCCGGGAGGGCCTGCCTGGGGGGAGTAAGCAGTCATGAAGATCAGCGTTTTCGGGCTCGGCTACGTGGGCTGCGTATCGGCCGCGTGCCTGGCCGGTATGGGGCACGAGGTCATCGGCGTCGACGTGAACCAGGTGAAGGTCGACCTGGTCAACGACGGCAAGGCCCCGGTGGTCGAGGAGCGGATCGGCGAGCTCACCGCCGAGGTCGTGCGGACCGGTGCGTTGCGCGCCACCGCCGACGTCCGTGAGGCGATCATGAACAGCGAGGTGTCGCTGATCTGCGTGGGCACGCCGTCGGAGCCCAACGGCAGCCTGTGCACCACGTACTTGGAGCGCGTCACCGAACAGATCGGTGCCGCGCTGGCCGAGCGGGGCGGACGGCAGACCGTCGTGTTCCGCAGCACCATGCTTCCCGGCACCTGCCTGAACCTGCTCGTGCCGATCCTGGAGAAGCACGTCGGCGGCACGGCGGGGGTGGACTTCGGGGTCGCGGTCAACCCGGAGTTCCTGCGCGAGGGCACGAGCGTGCGGGACTTCTTCGACCCGCCCAAGACCGTCATCGGCGAGCTCGACCCGGCGAGCGGCGACGCGGTGGCTGCGCTGTACGAAGGGCTGCCCGGCGAGGTGTTCCGGGTGCCGGTCCCGACGGCCGAGGCGATCAAGTACGCGGACAACGCGTTCCACGGCCTCAAGATCGGCTTCGCGAACGAGCTGGGCGCGGTGTGCCAGGCGCTCGGTGTGGACTCGCACCAGGTCATGGACGTGTTCATGGCCGACCGCAAGCTGAACATCAGCCCCGCCTACCTGCGGCCCGGCTTCGCCTTCGGCGGCTCCTGCCTGCCCAAGGACCTGCGCAGCCTGGTATACGCCGCGCAGCGGGCCGACGTCTCGGTGCCCATCCTCGCCCATGTGCTGCCGTCCAACGCCGACCATCTGCAGCGCGCGGTGGAGCTGGTCGAGCGCACCGGCAAGCGCCGGGTGGGCCTGTTCGGCCTCTCCTTCAAGCCCGGCACCGACGACCTCCGCGAGAGCCCACTCGTGGAACTGGCGGAGAGACTCTTCGGCAAGGGTTACGACCTGCGTATCTACGACGCCAACGTGAGCCTGTCCCGGCTGATCGGCGCGAACCGCGAGTACATCGAGACCCGGCTGCCGCACCTCGCGCAGCTGCTCGCGGACTCCGTCGACGAGGTCCTTGAGCACGCCGACGTGTGCCTGGTCGGAACCAGGGACCCCGCCGTGCTCTCGGCCCTGCCCCATGGCGAAGGACCGGTTCTCATCGACCTCATCCACCTTCCCGACGCCGCTGCGCGCCGGGCCGAACCTGGGTACGTGGGCCTTGCTTGGTAAAGCAACACATGGCGGCCGGACCGGCCGCCGAGCGCTGATTCTGGTGGAGAACCTGTCCGTCCCGTTCGACCGGCGGGTGTGGCAGGAGTGCACGACGCTTCGCGACGCGGGATGGACGGTGCACGTCATCTGTCCCCAGGGGAGCAAGCGGGACACCGAGCCGGAGGCGGTGATCGACGGGGTGCGGATCCACCGCTACCCGTTGCGCGCCGCCACGGGAGGACCGGCCGGCTATCTGCGGGAGTACGGATCGGCGCTGTGGCACACGGCCCGGCTGGCCCGCAAGGTCGGCCCGGTCGATGTGGTGCACGCCTGCAACCCGCCCGACCTGCTGTTCCTGCCTGCCATGTGGCTGAAGCGGAGCGGTGCGCGATTCGTGTTCGACCAGCACGACCTGGTGCCCGAGCTGTACCTCTCCCGGTTCGACCGGGGCGAGGACCTGCTCTACCGCGGTGTGTGCGCGCTGGAACGGATGACCTACCGCGCCGCGGACGTCGTGCTCGCCACCAACGAGAGCTACCGGGACGTCGCGGTGCGCCGCGGCGGCAAGAAGCCCGCGGACGTCTTCGTGGTGCGCAGCGCGCCCCAGGTCGACCGCTTCCAACCGGTGCCGCCCGAGCCGGAGTTGAAGCGCGGCAAGCCGCATCTGCTGTGCTATCTCGGCGTGATGGGCCCGCAGGACGGCGTCGACTACGCCCTGCGGTCCCTCGCGAAGCTGCGCGACGACCTCGGCAGGACCGACTGGCACGCGGTGTTCGTCGGCGCGGGCGACGCCTTCGACGCGATGGTGGAGCTGTCCGGGCGGCTCGGACTCTCCGAGCAGGTGCAGTTCACCGGGCGCATCCCGGACGCCGACCTGGTGCGCTACCTCTCCACCGCGGACGTCTGCCTCTCGCCCGACCCGCGCAATCCGCTCAACGACGTGTCGACCATGAACAAGGTCCTTGAGTACATGGCGATGGGCCGCCCGATCGTCTCGTTCGATCTGCGGGAGGCCCGGGTCTCCGCCGGTGACGCCGCCGTCTACGCGCCCGCCAACGACGAGGCGCAGTTCGCCGAGCTCATCACGGTGCTGCTCGACGACCCGGAGAAGCGGGCCCGGATGGGCAAGATCGGCCAGGAGCGGATCGGCGGACAGCTCTCCTGGCAGAACTCCCAGCGCCAGCTGCTCGCCGCCTACACCGCCGCCTGCCGTGACCGTGCTTCGGTGCCGACGGGCGCCCCGGGACGGATGGGGAGGAGGCCGCACCGTTGAGCGACGACACGATACGCCTGGCCACGATCGGCCGGATCCTCCGTCGGCGCTGGCGGCTCCTGGCCGTACTCGCCGTGGTGGGCGCGCTCTTCGGTTACGGCACCTCGGTGCTGCTCTTCCCGCCGCGGTACACGGCGTCGGCATCCGTCCTGCTGCCCGGGCAGTGGGAGGAACGCGAACTGCTCACCCAGGCGCAGGTCGCAACGAGTTCGTCGGTGGTCGACCGCGCGGCCGCCGAGCTCGGCTGGAAGGACGTCAGCGCCGCCGAGCTGAAGGACAAAGTGAGCGCCAAAGCCACCGACGGGAACATCATCAAGATTTTGGGTACGGCCGAGAGCCCGGAGCGCGCACAGCAGCTCTCCGACCGCATGGCCCAGCAGTTCGTCGCCTTCAACGCACGGCTCACGGGCGGCAACACCGACTCCGGAGCGGACACCGGCCCCGAGGCGCTGCGCAAGAAGATCGAGGCGACCAACCGCCGCATCAGCGACCTGGCCGAGGCGGCCGACCCGGGACGGACCGTGGAAAGCGTCCAGGCCCGCACCTCGCTCGAGAAGCTGCGCGCCTCGCTGGAGGAGGCCATGAAGAAGCTGGACCAGGCCGAAACCGTGTCCAGCAAGGCAGGCATGGTCGTCATGGGGCCCTCGCCCCGGCCGACCGGCGAGGCACCACCGACCAGAAACCAGCTCATGATCGGCGGGGCGGCGCTGTTCCTGGTGTCCGCCGTCATCGGCCACCTCGCCGCCGCCCGCATGAACCGCAGGCTGCGCACGGAACCCGAGATCGCCGCGGCGCTGAGCACGGAGCTGCTCGGCACCGTCGACGTACCCGGTGACCGGCACAGCCAGGCGGAGGGCGGCGGCCTGCGGGCCCGGATCCGCCGCATCCTCGGCACCGACACCCGGTGGGACACACCGGTCCCGCAGCGATCGGGCGACGAGGCAAGCAGACGGATCCGCTACCGGCGCGTGTGCGCCCGCCTCCGCAACAAGCTGCCCGCCCCCCGGCGCCTGCTGGTCGTCGTCCCCGACGGCGACGAGATAGCCCGCCGGGCCGCGGACCAGCTCGTCACCGAGGCCGCGAGCGATCCCTCGGCCACCGGCGCGAACAGGGGACACCCCATGCTCCGCGTGGTGGAGGTCCCGGTGACCCGGCCGATGGTGCCGGACCGCGACACCGAGTCCGGTGCCCTGGTCGTGCTCAGCGCGGGCAGCTGGACCGCGGGCGAGCTCGCAGGCATAGCCGAGGCGTGTGCGGACGGCAGGCACGAGGTCGTCGGCGTCGTCGTCGCCGGTGCGGTCCGAGCCCGTCCGGCACGCTCCGCCGACCAGCCTCCGGAGAAGGCCACCCTGGCCCTCGCCGTGCGCGGCAACGCGACGGGAGGTTCGGCGTGATGACGAGCACGACTGCGGACGCGCCCACGGCCACTCCGCTCTTCGACCTCCAGGCGCTGGTGGTGTCGGTGCGCAGGCGCCGCCGCCTCTGGTGCTCCCTGGCACTCCTGGGACTGCTGATCGGCGCGGTGCTCGCGGTCGCGATGCCGCCGCCGCCGAGCGCGGCGACCAAGGTGCTGGTCGCGCACCAGGAGGACCAGCCCAACGACACCGGAACACTGATCCGCACCGACGTCCAGCTGCTCGGGACCACCCGGATCGCGGGCGAGGCCCTGAAGTCCCTCAAGTCCGCCGAGAAACCGGAAGACTTCCTCCAGGACTACCGGGGCACCGGCCTCACCAACAACCTGATGCAGATCGATGTGACGGGTGCGAGCGAAGCCGACGCGGTGGCCCGGGCCAAGGCGCTGGCCGACGCGTTCGTCGCGGACCATGTGCAGCGGATGCAGAAGGCCGCGAAGGCCGAGGCCAAGGCCCTGCGTGAGCAGCGTGACCGCATGCGGGAAGAGCTCGCCCAGGTCAACAAGGCGATAGGAAACAGGACGCCGGAGAGCGACCCGCAGGGCTCGGCGAGCATCGAGTCGCTCTTCTCCCGGCGGGCCGAACTCACCTCGCGCATATCCGACTTCGGCCAGCGCGCCGAGGAAGCGGGCATGGGCACGCCCAAGCTCGTCGCCGGTACGCAGATCGTGGACGCCCCGCGCGCGGTGAAGTACTCCATGCCCAGGTCCGTCGCCACCAAGGCCGGGATCGGGCTCGTCCTCGGGCTCGTCCTCGGTCTCGCGGTCGCCGCCGTCAGTTCGGTGGTGGCGGACCGCCCCGTGCTGCGCCGGGAGATCGCGGCGAACCTGGGCGCCTCGGTCATCGCCGAAATGCGCAGGGTGCACCGCAGGCCGGGCGGACTGTGGCCGTTCCGGCGCACCAGGGCGGCCCGCGAACGGCTCACCGTGACCCTGGCCCGCACCGCACGCCGGTCCAGAGAACCGGTGTCGCTGCTGGAACTGGGCTGTGCGCGCAGTGCGAGCGCCATCGCCCTGGACGTCGCGGGGGAACTGGCGACGGAGGAACCCGTGGTCGTCATCGACGGCCTGCCCGGCACGGAGCTCGCCAACAGCCGCCGGACACCGGGGGACGTGACCGTGGTCAGCGGCGAACGTGCCGCGGGCGTGTCGCACCAGACCCGCAGGCTCGGCGTCGGCTCGGTCGCGCCCGGCACCGCGTGGACCGACCTCCAGTACCTCGGCAGCCAGACCGTGCTCGTCGTACGGGCCGGGCACGGCAGCGCGGCATGGCTGCACACCGTGGCGCGGCAGCTCGCGGACCAGCGGATTCCGGTGATCGGTGTGGTGCTGATCGACCCCGATCCGCGTGACCGGTCCGACGGCACGCTGTGGGACGGGCTGCACACCGCGCTGCGCGGCCCTTATGAGCGGCCGGCCCGGCAGAGCGGGACGAGCCAGCCACGGACGGAACGGTCGTCGATGTCGGCCGCGCGGGTCCCGTACAGCGACCAGGAGGCCAGGTAGACATGTGCGGCATCGCAGGGACATACCTATGGCCGGACGGGAAGGCCGTGACCGACCGGCTCACCGACGTCCTGGCCCACCGCGGTCCGGACGCGGCGGGCCGGTACGGCCACCCCGTCGGTGACGGCGAGGTGCAGCTCGGGCACCGCCGCCTCTCCATCATCGACCTGACCGAGACCGGCGCCCAGCCGATGGTCTCGGACGGCCTCTCCCTCACCTACAACGGCGAGTTGTACAACGCGCCCGAACTCCGCGCCGAACTGGCGGGCGCCGGGGTGCGCTTCCGCGGCACCTCCGACACCGAGGTGCTCCTCAAGGCCTGGCGGCGCTGGGGCACGGACTGTCTGCCCCGGCTGCGCGGCATGTTCGCGTTCGCCGTCTTCGACGAGCGCACCGGCGAACTGGTGCTCGTCCGCGACCAGCTCGGCATCAAGCCGCTGTTCCTGCTCAGACGCGGCGGGGGCCTGGTGTTCGCCTCCGAACTGAAGGCGCTCGCCGCCGTCACCGGCGGATCGCTGGAGGTGGACCAGGCGGCGCTGGTGGCCTCGCTGCTCTACTACTGGGTGCCGGACTCGCGCTGCGCGTACCGCGAGGCGGAGAAGCTGCCGCCGGGCAGCTGGCTCAGGGTCCGGCCCGACGGCCGGGTGGAGCGCGGCAGGTTCTGGAACCTGAAGGACGTCGCCGCCGAGGGCCAGGAGCGGGCCCGCAGGGGCGAGCTGCCGGACCTGGCCGCCGTCGTCGAGGAGTCGACGAAGCAGCACCTGCTCTCCGACGTGCCCGTGGCGACCTTCCTCTCCGGCGGTCTCGACTCCAGCTACCTGACCGCGCTTGCGGCCCGCCACCAGCCGTGCATCTCCGCCTACACCATCGGATTCCGCGCCGAGGACGCCAAGTTCGAGGCGATGCCGGACGACCTGCGCTACGCCCGGCAGGTCGCCCGGCGGTTCGGCGTCGACCTGCACGAGATCGAGATCGCGCCGAACGTGCTGGACCTGCTGCCGCAGATGACGCACTCCCTGGACGAGCCGATCGGCGACCCCGCCGCGATCAACACGTATCTGATCTGCACCGCCGCCCGGGAGGCCGGGGTGAAGGTGATGCTCTCCGGGATGGGCGCCGACGAGCTGTTCGCCGGGTACCGCAAGCACCTCGCCAACAAGATCGCGCTGCGCTACCAGCGCGTCCCACGGCCGCTGCGGCGCGGGGTGTACGCGGCCGTGGACCGGCTGCCGGTCGCCACGGCCCGCCGCGGGTACCGGTCGGTGCGGTTCGCGAAGCGGTTCCTCTCCTTCGCCGAACTGCCGGAGGAGACCGCGTTCCGGCGCAGCTACACCATGTACGACCAGGACGAGCTGCTCGCCCTGGTCAATCCGGACCTCGCCGGGACGGTCGACGACGTGCTGACCGAGCACGCGGACATCTACGCGGACAACGAACTCGACGACTTCGTCAACCGCATGTGCCTCGGCGACTCCCGGATGTTCCTGCCGGGCCTCAACCTCACCTACACGGACCGCTCCAGCATGGCCGCGTCGACCGAGGTCCGGGTGCCGTACGTGGACGTCGAGGTGGTCAAGGCGGCGTTCGCGTTCCCCGGCGCCCGCAAGATCGCCGGGCGGCAGGGCAAGGCCGTCCTCAAGGAGGCGGCCACCTCGATCCTGCCCAAGGAGATCGTCTATCGGCCCAAGGGCCTGTTCAGCGCCCCGCTGCGGGCCTGGATGAGCCGGGACCTCGCGCCGCTGGTGCGCGAGGTGATCAACGAAGGCGAGCTCGTCAAGTCCGGTTTCCTGCGCCGTGACGCGCTTAGGCGGATGGTCGCCGAGGACGCCAGTGGGCAGCAGGACTTCTCCAAGCATCTCTGGCATGTGCTGACCCTCGAGTACTGGTACCGCGCTGCCGTGTCCAAGCAGTCCAAGGAGTTCGTGTGAAGCAAGTGGTGCAGAACTACAAGAGCGGCGAGCTGGCGCTGCTCGACGTGCCCGTGCCGGGCTGCAAGCCGGACGGTGTGCTGGTGCGGAGCGCCTACTCGCTGATCTCCACCGGAACCGAGCTCATGAAGGTGTCAGAGGCCGGGATGTCGATGGTGGGCAAGGCCCGCTCCCGCCCCGACCAGGTGGCCAAGGTCATGCAGAGCGTGGCCACCAACGGGGTACCCGCCACGTACCGCAAGGTGATGGGCAAGCTCGACTCCTACACGCCGCTCGGCTATTCGCTGTGCGGGGTGGTCGAGCAGGTCGGCGCCGGGATCGACGACGTGAAGGTCGGCGACCTGGTGGCCTGCGCGGGCAACGAACACGCGTTGCACGCCGAGCTGAACTGGGTGCCGAAGAACCTCTACACCCCGGTACCGGAAGGCCTCGCGCCGCGGCACGCGGCCTTCGGCACCGTCGGGTCGATCGCGATGCAGGGCGTCCGCCAGGGCGAGCCGCAGCTCGGCGAGGTGGCGCTGGTGATCGGCCTCGGGCTGATCGGCCAGCTGGTGGTGCAGCTCCTCACCGCCGCGGGGGTCCGCGTCGTCGGGGCCGACCCCGACCCGGCGCGCTGCGAGCTCGCCGCCCGCCTCGGCGCCGCGGCCTGCGGCGATCCCGCGTCCGCGGCCGTGGAGGCCGCCGTCGTCGAACTCACCGCCGGGCACGGAGTGGACCAGGTGTATCTGGCCGCGGGCGGCGGCAGCAACCAGCCCGTCGAGCTGGCCGCCCACCTGAGCCGGGACCGCGGCCGGGTCGTCGACATCGGCAAGTGCCGCCTGGACCTGCCGTGGAACGCGTACTACGAGAAGGAGCTCGACGTCCGGTTCTCCCGTTCGTACGGCCCCGGGCGCTACGACCCGGCGTACGAACTCGAAGGGCGGGACTATCCGATCGGCTACGTGCGCTGGACCGAGCGCCGCAACCTGGCGTGCTTCCTCGACCTCGTCGCCCGCGGCAGCGTCGACGTGGAGCCCCTGATCTCCCACATCGCCGACTTCGACGACGCCGTCGCGACGTACCAGCGCCTGAAGGACGGCGACCTCAAGGCCGTCGCCGTGCTGTTCCGCTACCCCGAACACACGCAAGAGGCGCAGGAAGCGGCGGCCCCGGCGGTGGCCGTGCCCGCGGTGAAGCTGCGCAGCAGCTCCGTGCCCGCATCCGCCCGCGCCCTCAAGTCGCCGGTGCGGCTCGCGTTCGTCGGCGCGGGCAACTACGCCACGTCCATGCTGCTGCCGCACCTGACGGAGCGCGACGGTGTCAAGCTGGCGACCGTCGTCACCACGACGGCGCTCTCCGCGGCCAACGCGAAGCGCAAGTTCGGCTTCGACGAGGCGACCACCGACCTCGACGCCGTGCTCGGCGACAAGTCCATCGACGCGGTCTTCGTGGTCACCCGGCACAGCTCGCACGCCGAACTGACCAAGAAGGCCCTGCACGCGGGCAAGGCCGTGTTCGTGGAGAAGCCCCTGGCCCTCGGCGAGGACGAGCTGGCCGGTGTCCTCGAAGCGGTGGAGGAGTCCGGCAACGACCGGCTCCAGGTGGGCTTCAACCGCCGGTTCGCACCGCTGCTGCAGGAGGCCAGGAAGCGCTTCGGCGCCCGCACGGGACCGGCCAGCGTCCGCTACCTGATCAACGCGGGCCGGCTCCAGCACGGCAGCTGGTACCTCCAGCAGGGCAGCGAGGGCACGCGGTTCGCCGGTGAGGGCGGGCACTTCATCGACACGGTGAGCTGGCTGCTCGGGGCCGACCCGATATCGGTGTACGCGCTCGCCACGCCCGGCAACGAGGACCTCCAGGTCGTGCTGAGCTACCCGGGCGGGTCCACCGCCACCATCAGCTACGTGACCTCGGGACCGGCCAGCCTCCCCAAGGAGACGCTGGACCTGGTCGCGGACGGCAAGGCGCTGCGGCTCGACGACTTCGTCCGCGCCTCGGTGTTCCTCGACGGCACGGCAGGCCGCAAGCGGTGGGTCAGCTCGCGGCTCCCCAAGGCCAGGGACAAGGGCCAGGAGGCCGAACTGGCCGCGTTCATCAGGGCCGTGCGGACCGGCGGGCCGATGCCGGTGCCGCTGGAGTCGCTGGTCGCCACCACGGCGGCCACCCTCGCCGTGCAGGCCGGTCTGGCCGCCGGTGCGCCGGTGACGCTGGCGGGGGCGCGATGACCGTGAGCTCGGGAGGTCCAGGCTGGTACCTGCGGCGGCTGTCCCGGATGGGGCCGCGGGAGGTCGGCGGCCGCGTCAGTGACGCGGTGCGCAGGCGGCGGTGGCGGTCGGCGCCGCCCGCCTGCCCGCGCCCGGCCGACCCCCGGTTCACCTCGGTACTGCCCGCGGGGGCGCTCGCCGCCGTGCCACCGGAGGCCGCGAAACGGCTCGTCGCCGAGGCGGACCGGCTGATGGCAGGGCACGTCACGTACTTCGGCGTGGACCGCGACGACCTGGCCGACCCGGACTGGTGGTACGACCCCAAGACCGAGCGCCGCGCCCCGTGGGGCTACGCCTTCGACGTGCCGTACCGCAACGAGGACGCGGTCGGCGACATCAAGCAGATCTGGGAGCTGTCCCGGCACCAGTACCTCACCGTGCTCGCCGCCGCCTACGCGATCACCGGGGAGGAGCGGTACGCGGAGCGCGTGGCCGAGCACCTGCGGTCGTGGTGGGCGGCGAACGCGCCGCTGCGCGGGGTGCACTGGATCAGCGGCATCGAGCTGGGGATCCGGCTGCTCTCCTGGGTGTGGATCCGCAGGCTGCTCGACGCCTGGCCGGGCGCGGCCGGGTTGTTCGAGAAGAACCCGGTGGCGATCAACCAGATCTGGCACCACCAGCGCTGGCTGGCCGCCTTCCCCAGCCGCGGGTCGTCGGCGAACAACCACATCATCGCCGAGGCCGCCGGACAGGCGGCCGCGGCCTGCGCGTTCGACTGGTTCCCCGCCTCGGCGCGCTGGCGCGACGGCGCGCTGCAGTCGCTGGAACGGCACCTGCGCAGCAACACCTTCCCCTCCGGCCTCAACCGCGAGCTGGCCACCGAGTACCACGGGCTCGTCCTGGAGCTCGGCCTGGCCGCGGTGGCCGAGGCGGATGCCGCAGGCGTGCCGGTCCCCGGGGCCACCCGCCTCGTGCTGCTGCGCATGACCGACGCGCTCGCGGCCGTCGTGGACAACCGGCTGCGGCCGCCGCGGCAGGGGGACGCCGACGACGGGCACGGACTGATCGTGGACGGTGCGGGCACCGACCGCTGGGCCTCGCTCCTCGCCACCGGCGACGCCGTGTTCGGATCCCTCCCTTGGTGGCCGGAGGCGACCGGCTCCGATGTGCGCACCCCGCTCCTCGCCGCGCTGATCCGGCCGTACGCGAAGGGGGGAGCCGCGCCGACGGTGACCCGCCCGGCCGACAGGCCCGCCCACTTCGCCGACGCGGGCATGACGATCCTGCGCGGCCCGGCGGGGATCTGGTGCCGCTGCGACGGCGGCCCGCACGGCTTCCTCTCCATCGCCGCGCACGCCCACGCGGACGCGCTGTCCGTGGAGGTCCGGCACGACGGGGTCGACGTGCTCGCCGACCCGGGGACGTTCTGCTACCACGGGCAGCCCCATTGGCGGCAGTACTTCCGCTCGACCCTCGGCCACAACACCCTGGAGCTGGACGCCGCCGACCAGTCCGTCTCCGGCGGCCCGTTCCTGTGGACCCGGCAGGCCCGCAGCCGCGTCCTGGTCGCGGACCCCGCCGCTGAAGGAGTGGCCCGCTGGTGCGCCGAGCACGACGGCTACCAGCCATCCGTGCACCGCCGCAGGGTGGAACTGACCGCCCAGAGCCAGGAGTTGCGGGTCGTCGACGAGGTGCACGGACCGCGCAGGTCCGTGCGGCTCGCGTTCCACCTCGGCCCCGCGATCACCGCGGAGCTCGTGGGGAACCGGGCCGAACTCACCTGGACCCGGGACGGCGAGGACCGCTCCGCGGTGCTCGACCTGCCGGGGCAGCTGCACTGGCGCGAACACCGCGGCGAGAGCGACCCGCCGCTCGGCTGGTACTCCGCGGGCTTCGGGCGCAAGGAACCCTCCACCACGCTGATCGGCACCGGTTTCGCCGACGGCGTGCAGGGGTTCACCACCGTACTCAGGTTCCGCGGTTAGGAGGCGACGAGTGGCGATCAAGTGGCGGCACTGGGCGCTGCCGGTGGCACCGGTGGCGCTGGCCCTGCTGGTGGTGACCGGCTGCGACAGCACGTCGAGCTCGCCGGGCACGTCGAGCGCGCGGCCGAAGTCGACCGGCGGACCGGTCACGTCCGTGGCCCGGGTGTGCGCCAAGCCATCCGCCGGGCCTGAGAAGGCACCTGCGGGCGCGGTGAAGGTCGACGCCTCGGTCGTCGGCGACCTGGTGGCGAAGACCAAGAGCAGCCCCCCGAACACCACGTTCTGGCTCGGGCCGGGCAAGCACAGGCTCGAGTCGGACCGCTACGCCCAGGTCATGCCCAAGAAGGGCGACCGCTACCTCGGCGCGCCCGGCGCGGTGTTGGACGGCAGGAAGAAGAACCAGTACGCGTTCAGCGGCACCGCCCGCAACGTCACCATCAATGGCCTGACCGTGCAGCACTTCGTCGCGCCGCACAACGAGGGCGTGGTCAACCACGACATGGCCGACGGCTGGGTGATCGAGCACGCGAAGATCCAGTACAACTCCGGCGCCGGGCTGATGGCCGGGGCCCGCCAGCAGGTACGCGACAGCTGCCTGCGCAGCAACGGCCAGTACGGGATGAACGCGTACAAGACCGGTGACTCGATCAAGGACCTGGTGGTCGAGGGCAACGAGATCGTGGGCAACAACACCGGCGACTGGGAGCGGCGGCGGTCGGGCTGCGGCTGCACCGGAGGCATCAAGTTCTGGGCCGTCAACGGCGCCGACATCCGCGGCAACTGGGTGCACGACAACCGCGGAGCCGGGCTCTGGGCGGACAACAACAACAACGACTTCCGCATCGAGGGCAACGTCCTCGAAGCCAACGACGGTGCCGCGCTGATGTACGAGACCAGCTACAACGCGGTGATCCGCAACAACACGTTCCGGCGGAACAACTGGGTCGAGGGCCGCAAGTACGCCGACCGCGGGGACGACTTCCCGTACGCGACCGTCTACGTCTCCGAGTCCGGCGGCGAACCGCGCGTCCGGGCTCGCACGGACAAGATCGAGATCTCCCGGAACGTGCTGGAGAACAACTGGAACGGGATCACCCTCTGGGAGAACGCCGACCGGTTCTGCAACAGCCCGGCCAACACCTCCACCGGCTACTGCACGCTGCTGGTGAAGGACACCGACCGCTGCAAGCGCCCGGCCATCACCAAGGAACCGCTCTACGCCGACTGCCGGTGGAAGACCCAGCGCGTCGATATCCACGACAACCGCTTCGTGCTCGACCCGTCCGTCGTCAAGTGCTCGGACGAATGCGGCCGCATGGCGGTCCTCGCCAACTACGGCACCTACCCGAAGTGGTCGCCGTACAAGGGCAAGGGCGTGTCCGAGGCGATCACCGACAAGCAGGGCAACCGCTGGCGCGACAACGACTACCGCGGCCCGTGGAACTTCGTCGCGGGCGACCAGACCCGGAAGCTCGACTCGGGGCAGTGGCAGGACACGCCGCACCGGCAGGACGCGGGCAGCACCTTCGTCCGACAGGCCGGTGACTGAGATGGACGGGGACCTGCGGTACGGCGGCCCCGGCGGGACGGACACGGCAAGTGCCCAGCCCAGCAGGGAAGTCCGGCCTGCCGGTACGCCGAAGGCCGTCGGGATCTCCTGGGCGCTGCTCGGCCTCAACACGCTGGGCTCCGCCGGAGCGAAGACCATCGTCACCCTGCCCCGCTCCCTCATCCAGATGGTCACCATGGGCGCGCTGGTCGCCGCGTTCGCGCTGGCCCTCGCCCTCAATCTCCGGCTGCGCATCCGGCCCAGCGCCTTCGTGTTCCTGCTCACCCTGCTGCTCATCCCGAGCGTGATCGCCAGCGCGAACCTGGAGGTCGGGTACGGCGCGCTGTTCCGCTGCGCCAGGCTCGCCCTCTTCGTCGGCACGCTGTGGCTGCTCAGCCGCTGGTGGGACGGGAGCATGACGTTCGTCCGCTACCACATCCGGATGTACTTCGTGGCGCTCGGGACGGTCGCCGTCGGCCTGGCCGTCTCGCCGGGCACGGCGATGCCCGAGTACTACGGCGGACGCCTCGTCGGCGCGCTGTGGCCGCTCACGCCGCCGCAGATCGGACAGTACGCCGCCGTGATCATCGGGCTCACCGTGCTGCTCGTCATCGGCCGCAGGACCACCGGGGGCAGCGCGGCGCTGGTCATCCTGCCGTCACTCTTCCTGCTCGCCCTGACCCACACCCGCACGGCCACGGTCGGCATGCTCATCGGCCTCACGCTGGCGATCGGCTCGCTCGTCCTCACCAGCGCCGCCGCCCGCCGGTTCTTCGTCTGGACGGTCGTCTTCGCCACGGTGGCCGGGGTGGTGTTCTACTCCGCGCTCCAGTCGTGGTTCCTGCGCGGCCAGAGCCAGGAGAGCTTCTCCAACCTCACCGGCCGGGCCAAGGTCTGGGACGCCCTCCTCGCCGCGCCCCGCACGGGCGGCGAGAAGTGGTTCGGCGTCGGCCTGAGCGACAAGTCGTTCGGCGGACTGCCGATCGACAACAGCTGGCTCGCCGTCTACCAAGAGCAGGGTCTGATCGGCGTCACCCTCGTGGCGGCGATCATCCTCGTCCTCGGCGGAGTCGCGCTGCTGCGGCCGCCGTCGCTGGCGAGGGCCTGCGCGATTTTCCTGATCAGTTACTGCGCGATCTCGTCGTACACCGAGGCCGGTCTGGGTGACGCCTCGCCGTACCTGCTGCATCTGGCCCTGGCCGCCGCGCTCCTCACGGCACCCGCCACGGCCACGCCCGCCCCGGCGGCCGCAGCACCCGGACGACATATCCCGCGATGGGCACGGAGGTGACTTCACACATGCACGAGATGCGCGACATGCGCGACATCCGGGTTTTAGTAGTGCACAACCGCTACTCCTCGGCGCAGCCGAGCGGGGAGAACAGGGTCGTCGACGAGGAGGTGGCGCTGCTGCGCGCGGCCGGTCACCACGTCGACCTGTTCGAGCGACGCAGCGACGACATCGCAGCCCGGTCCCTGCTCAGCAAGGCCACGTTGCCGCTGCTCGTGCCGTGGAACCCGGCGGTCCGCGGGGAGCTCACCAAGCGGCTCCGCGCCGAGCGGCCGGACGTGGTGCACATCCACAACGTCTTCCCGCTCCTGTCGCCCGCGGTGCTCGCCGCCTGCGCCGACGCCGGGGTGCCCGCCGTCGCCACGCTGCACAACTACACCCAGGTCTGCCCGCCCGGCACGCTGCACCGCGACGGCCTGCCGTGCAACGAGTGCGTCGGATCGAAGACGTCGCTGCCCGCCGTCCGGCACGGCTGCTACCGCGACTCCCGCCTCGCGACGGTGCCGCTCGCGGTCAGCCTCTCGGTCAACCGGCGGCGGTGGTGGTCCGGCGTGGAGCGGTTCTTCTGCATCTCCGCGGCGCAGCGCGACATCCTGGCGCGGTCCGGCATGCCCGCCGAACGGCTCGTGGTGAAGCACAACTTCGTGCCCGACCCGGAGGCCCGCCGCTCGGGCGACGGGGAGCACCTGCTCTATCTCGGCCGCCTCGCGGAGGCCAAAGGGATCCGGCTGCTGATGGCCGCGTGGGACGAGCTCGCCGCGGCCGGTGGGGTGGGCGTACCGCTCGTGATCGCCGGTGCCGGGCCGCTGGCGGACGAGGTGACCGCCTGGGCGGCGGGCCGGGACGACGTGCGGTACGTCGGCCTGTGGGACCCGGCGAAGTGCCGGGAGGCCGTCGCGCGTTCGATCGCCGTGGTGGCTCCCTCGATGTCCCTGGAGACGTTCGGCCTGGTGGTCGCGGAGGCGATGGCGGCCGGGGTCCCGGCCGTCGCCGCCGCGCACGGCTCCTTCGTCGAACTCGTCGAGGACGGTGTGACCGGGCTGCTGCACCGGCCGAGCGACTCCGGCTCGCTCGCGTCCTGCCTGCGGCGGGTCGCGGCCGAGCCGGGCGCCAACCGGGAGATGGGCCGGGCGGCCAGGCGCAGGTACGAGCAGGGGTTCAGCCCGGCCGTCGGCCTCGAACGCCTGGTGGAGGGGTACCGGACCGCGATCGCGGGCCGGTCCGGCGGCGGGGAGAGCCCGCCGCCGACAGGAAATGGAAGCACTGGCTCGCGGTGGGGGACACGCGCGAGCAGATATGGGGGGAACCGATGACACGATGCCGACTCTGCGGTTCGGCGACGCTGGCGAGCGTCGTCGATCTGGGGGCGACACCGCCGTGCGAGAGCTTTCTCGCCGCGGACGAGCTGGACCGACCCGAGCCCGCGTACCCGCTGCACCTGCGGGTCTGCACCGACTGCTGGCTCGCACAGATCCCTCCGCTGATCACACCGGAGGAGACGTTCACGCAGTACGCGTACTTCTCCTCCTTCTCCACCTCCTGGGTGGAGCACGCGCGCACGTTCGTCGCCGACGCCGTGGAGCGGACGGGGCTCGGCCCGGACGGCTTCGTGGTCGAGGTCGCGAGCAACGACGGGTATCTGCTGAGGCACGTGGTGGACCGCGGGATCCGCTGCCTCGGCGTCGAGCCGTCGGTGAACGTCGGCGCGGCGGCACGGGACGCGGGCGTGCCCACGCTCACCGCGTTCCTCTCCCCGGACACCGGCTCCGAGGTCCGCGCCGAACACGGCCCGGCGGACCTGGTCGTGGCCAACAACGTGTACGCGCACATCCCGGACGTCGTCGGGTTCACCCAGGGCCTGCGCGCCCTGGTCGCCGACGACGGCTGGGTCTCCATCGAGGTGCAGCACCTGCTGACCTTGATCGAGGAGAACCAGTACGACACGATCTACCACGAGCACTTCCAGTACTACACGGTCGCCTCCGCGATCCGGGCCCTCGCCAGCGGCGGACTCAGCCTCGTGGACGTCGAGTTGCTGCCCACGCACGGCGGCTCCATCCGGCTGTGGGCCCGCCCGGCCGAGGTGGCGGGCGAGCCGAGCCGCCAGGTCGCCGACGTACTGGCCCGCGAGAAGGCCGCCGGACTGCAGGAGCTGTCCGGGTACACCGAGTTCTCCGCCCGGGTGGCCAAGGTGCGCAGGGACCTCCTCAAGTTCCTGATCGAGGCGGCCGAGCGCGGCGAGACGGTCGTCGGCTACGGCGCCCCCGGCAAGGGCAACACCCTGCTCAACCACTGCGGCATCCGGCCCGACCTGCTCGCGTACACGGTCGACCGCAACCCCTACAAGCACGGCAGGTACACCCCGGGCACCCGCATCCCGATCCTGGCGCCCGAGCAGATCGCCGCGGACAGGCCGGACTACGTCCTCGTCCTGCCGTGGAACCTGCGGACCGAGCTGGTCGAGCAACTCTCCTTCGTGCACGACTGGGGCGGCCGCCTCGTCTTTCCCATCCCGGAACTGAGCATCGTCGAGGTGCCCGCGAAGGAGGTAACAGCATGAAGGTCGTTCTGTTCTGCGGCGGCTACGGGATGCGGATGCGCAGCGGCGCGGCGGACGACGTGCCCAAGCCGATGGCGATGGTCGGGCCGCGGCCGCTGATCTGGCACGTCATGCGCTACTACGCGCACTTCGGGCACAAGGAGTTCATCCTCTGCCTCGGATACGGCGCCCACCACATCAAGAACTTCTTCCTCAACTACGAGGAGACGACGTCCAACGACTTCGTCCTTCGCGGCGGGCAGACCGAGCTGCTGTCCACCGACATAGCCGACTGGACGATCACGTTCGCCCAGACCGGCATCGAGTCGCCGATCGGCGAGCGGCTCCGCCGGGTGCGCCACCACCTGGACGGCGACGAGATGTTCCTCGCCAACTACGCCGACGTGCTCACCGACGCCCCGCTGCCGGAGATGATCGACAAGTTCACGCGGCGCGACGCGGGCGCGTCGATGATGGTCGTGCCGCCGCAGTCCTCCTTCCACTGCGTGGAGCTGGGCGACGACGGCCTGGTGGGCGGCATCACCCCGGTCAGTGAGCTGCCCATGTGGGAGAACGGCGGCTACTTCGTGCTCCGCCAGGAAGTCTTCGACCACATTCCGGAGAACGGCGACCTGGTCGCCGACGGATGCGCCCAACTGGCCAAGAGCGGCCGCCTGGTGGCGCACCAGCACCGCGGCTTCTGGAAGCCGACCGACACCGTGAAGGAGCGCGCCGCGCTCGACGACGCCTACACCCGGGGCGACCGCCCGTGGGCCGTGTGGGAGCGGGACAACGCCGGGGTGAGTGCGTGATCCGGCTCGGGACAGGGTCCCTGGAACGGATCGTCGCGGTGGGCGCACACTGCGACGACATCGCCATCGGCGCGGGCGGCACCCTGCTCGCGATGTGCCTCGCACGGCCGGGCGTCCGCGTCGACGCGCTGGTGCTCTCCGGCGGCGGCAGCGAGCGGGAGGAGGAGGAGCGGGCCGCGCTCGCCGCCTTCTGCCCGCGCGCCGACCTGCACCTGACCGTCCTCAAACTGCCGGACGGCCGGATGCCCGTGCACTGGGACGAGGCCAAGGCCGCGGTCGAGGAACTGCGCGCGCGCACCGAGCCGGACCTCGTCCTCGCCCCGCGCACCGACGACGCGCACCAGGACCACCGCGGCCTGGCGCAGCTGATCCCCACCGCGTTCCGCGACCACCTCGTACTCGGCTACGAGATCGTCAAGTGGGACGGCGACCTCGGCCGCCCGGTGGCGTACCAGCCGCTGTCGCCGGAGATCGCCGAAGAGAAGGTGCGCCTCCTCCAGGAGCACTACCCCTCACAGCGGCACCGGCCCTGGTACGACCGGGAGGCCTTCCTCGGCCTCGCCCGGATCCGCGGAATCGAATGCCACGCGCGCTACGCCGAGGCGTTCGCCGTCACCAAACTCACTCTCGACCTGGGGGATTGAACCTTGCGCGTACTGCTCACCGGACACCAGGGCTACCTGGGCACCGTGATGGCCCCGGTGCTCACGGCCGCCGGACACGAAGTCGTCGGCCTGGACTCCGGCCTGTTCGCCGACTGCGTCCTCGGCCCCCGGCCCGCCGACCCGCCGGGACCGCGGGTCGACCTGCGCGACGTCACGGCCGAACACGTGGCCGGGATCGACGCCGTGATCCACCTGGCCGCGCTCTCCAACGACCCCCTGGGAGCGCTGGCGCCGGACCTCACCTACGACATCAACCACCACGCCTCCGTCCACCTGGCCCGGCTGGCCCGCGACGCCGGAGTGCAACGCTTCCTGTACGCGTCCACCTGCTCGGTCTACGGCGCCGCGGGCGGCGGCGAGCTGGTGGCCGAGGACGCCCCGCTGCGTCCTGTGACGCCGTACGCGGAGTCCAAGGTGCGGGTCGAGGACGACCTGCACGAGCTGGCCGACGGCGACTTCAGCCCCGTGTACATGCGCAACGCCACCGCCTTCGGCTACTCGCCCCGGCTGCGCGCCGACATCGTGCTGAACAACCTGGTGGGCCACGCCCTCCTGTCCGGCCAGGTGCTCGTCCTCTCCGACGGCACGCCCTGGCGCCCGCTGGTGCACGCCGTCGACATCGCACGGGCCTTCACCGCAGCGCTGGCCGCGCCCCACGACGCGGTGCACGACCGGGCGTTCAACATCGGCAGCGAGACCAACAACGTCACGGTCGCCGAGATCGCCGAGCAGGTCGCCGAGGCGGTGACCGGCGCGGAGGTGGTGATCACCGGGGAGACCGGCGCCGACCCGCGGTCCTACCGGGTGGACTTCTCCCGGTTCCGCGCCGCGATCCCCGGCTTCGAATGCGAGTGGACCGTCAAGCGGGGTGCGCTGGAACTCGCCGACGCCTACCGGAAGCACGGGCTGACCCGGGAGGACTTCGAGCAGCGCTTCACCCGCCTCGCCGTGCTGCGCGCGGCGTCCGAGGCGGGCACCGTCGACGAGACCCTGCGGTGGCGCCGATGACCGAGGCAGGTCGGCAGATGCACGAGCTGGTGGAGCGGCTGTACCCGCTGTGCCGGAGCATCACGGGCGACGGGGTGCGCGCCACCCTGAAGATCGTCGATGAGTACGTCCCGTTGCGGATGCACGAGGTGGAGACCGGGACGCAGGTGCTCGACTGGACGGTGCCGCAGGAGTGGAACATCCGCGACGCCTACATCGCCGACCAGGCGGGCAACCGCGTCGTCGACTTCGCCGCGTCCAGCCTGCACGTGCTCGGGTACAGCGTGCCGGTGGCGACGACCATGCCCCTGGCCGAACTCCGCGCCCACCTGCACACCCTGCCCGACCATCCGACCTGGGTCCCGTACCGCACCAGCTACTACAAGCCGGAGTGGGGGTTCTGCCTGGCCCAGGAGACCCTGGACGCGCTGCCGGACGGCGACTACGAGGTGCGCGTCGACTCCACACTCGCCGACGGCCACCTCACCTACGCCGAGCACGTGGTCCCCGGGCAGGTCCCCGATGAGGTGATCGTCTCCTGCCACGTCTGCCACCCGTCGCTGGCCAACGACAACCTGGCCGGTATCGCCGTGGCGACGTTCCTGGCCAGGGAGCTGGCGGAGCGGACGCCGTACTACACCTACCGGTTCATCTTCGCGCCGGGCACCATCGGGGCGATCACCTGGCTGGCCCGCAACGCGGAGCGGATCGAACAGGTGCAGCACGGGCTCGTGCTGGCCTGCGCGGGCGACTCGGGCAACCTGACGTACAAGCAGAGCAGGCGCGGCGACGCGGAGATCGACCGGGTCCTCCGGCACGTCCTCACCGCATCCGAACGCCCGCACACCGTCAACGAGTTCACGCCGTACGGCTACGACGAGCGGCAGTACTGCTCGCCCGGGTTCGACCTCGGCGTGGGCTCGCTCAGCCGGACCCCGTACGCGGGCTATCCCGAGTACCACACGTCGGCGGACAATCCGGACTTCGTCTCTCCGGAGGCGATGGCGGACACGCTCGCCGTCTGCCGCGAGGCGTTCGCCGTCCTCGACCGCAACCGGAGGTATGTGAACCTCAGCCCTTATGGCGAACCGCAGTTGGGCAGGCGCGGGCTGTACGACGCGCTCGGCGGCCGCAGCGACACCAAGGAGGCCCAGATGGCCATGCTCTGGGTGCTCAACCTCTCCGACGGCGAGCACAGTCTGCTGGACGTCGCCGAGCGGTCGGGGCTGCCGTTCGACACCGTCGCCGTCGCGGCCGACGCCCTGCACGGCGCAGGGCTGCTCAAGGCATGACGCCGATGACCACCGAGGGGGAGAAGACGACAGCGGCCGGACCCGCCGGGCCGAGCGCCCGGCGGGCCATCGCCGGGCGGCTGTCCTGGGGCCTCGCCGACCAGGCGGCCTCCAGCATGAGCAACTTCGCTGTGGGGGTCTACGTGGCCCGCTCGCTGGGGGTGACCGCCTTCGGCGTGTTCAGCCTGGCCTGGGTGACCTACGGCGTGGTGCTCAACGTCTCCCGCGGCCTTGCCACCGACCCGCTGATGGTGCGCTTCAGCGGCGTGCCGGAGGACTCCTGGCGGGCGGCCGTGGCCCGGGCGTCGGGCACCGCGCTCGGCGCCGGTGCCGTCCTCGGCGTGGCGTCCCTGGTGGCCGGTCTCGCTCTCGGCGGCCGCATGGGGCCCGCGTTCGCCTGCCTCGGGGTCGTCCTGCCGGGGCTGCTCCTCCAGGACGCATGGCGGTTCGCGTTCTTCGCCGCGGGCACCGGGCGCAAGGCGTTCGTCAACGACCTGGTGTGGGGCGTCGCGCTCGTCCCCGCCCTGGTCGTGGCGGCGCACGTGGGCAGCGTGGCCGCCTTCGTCCTCGCCTGGGGCGGGTCCGCCGGGGTGGCCGCGGTGTACGGCTGCTTCCAGTCCGGCATCCGGCCCCGGCTGAGCGGTGCGCGCGCCTGGCTTCGCACGCACCGCGACCTCGGCACCCGGTACCTGGTCGAGAACGTCAGCAACAGTGGCGCGAGCCAACTGCGGGCATACGGGCTCGGCGCGATCGTCGGGGTCGGCGCGGTCGGCGTGATCCGGGGCGCCGAACTCCTGCTCGGCCCGTTCATGGCCGTGCTGATGGGGCTCTCCCTGGTCACCGTCGCGGAGGCGGCACGGGTGCTGCGCAGGGCCCCGCACCGCCTCGGCACGTTCTGTCTCATGCTGGGCGGCGGACAGGCCGCCGCCGCGCTGCTCTGGGGCGGGGCGCTGCTCCTGGTGCCGGACCGGGCCGGTGAGCTCGTGCTCGGCGACGTCTGGAGCGCCGCCTCCGAGCTCATCGTGCCGGTCACCCTCGGCGTCGTGGGGGCGGGCCTCGGCACCGGCGCGGCGGCAGGACTGCGCGCGCTCGGCGCGGCTCGGCGCAGCCTGCGCAGCCAACTGATCGCCTCCGCCTGCTATGTCGCGGGCGGGCTCGGCGGGGCGGCCGCGGGCGGCACGGTCGGCTCGGCCTGGGGCGTCGCCGCCGCGACCGTCTGCGGCTCTGCCGTGTGGTGGCTGTACCTGCGGGCGGCCCTGCGCGAGCACCACCAGAACACCCTTCGTGAAGTGAGGACGTCATGACGGCAACCCAGGGCAACCCCCGGCTGAGCATCGGCCTGCCCGTGTACAACGGCGAGGAGTACCTCGCCGAGGCGTTGGACGCCCTGCTCGGCCAGACCTACGAGGACTTCGAGCTGGTCATCTCCGACAACGCATCGACCGACACGACCGAGGACATCTGCCGCAAGTACGCGGCGCAGGACCCGCGCATCCGGTACATCCGGCTGACCAGGAACATCGGCGCCGCACCAAACCACAACTACGTGTTCACCGAGTGCCGCGGCGAACTCTTCAAGTGGGCCTCGCACGACGACCTGTACGCCCGCACCCTGCTCGAGCGCTGCGTGGACGCGCTGGACGAGCGGCCGCACGTGATCCTCGCCCACGCCGACCAGGCGGTCATCGACGGCGAAGGCCAGGTGAAGGTCCCCTACGAGTACACGCTCGCCACCGACTCGCCGCACGCGCCCGAACGCTTCCGCAGCATGCTCTTCGAGCCCGGCGGCGACGACTTCTACGGGGTCATGCGGGCCGACGTGCTGCGCCGGGTGAAACCGCACGACAGCTACCACCACGCGGACCGCACGTTCGTCGCCGAGATCGGTCTGCACGGGCCCTTCCACCAGGTGCCGGAGCTGCTGTACTTCCGCCGCGACCACCCCACCCGCGCCGAGCGCGCCAACCCGTCCAAGCGCTCCCGGTGCGTCAACCTGGACCCGCGCCGGGCGGGCCCGCTGCACCCGACGCCCCGGCTGCTCGCCGAGTACGTCCTGGGTTTCGTCGCGGCGATCCGGCGGGCGCCGCTGTCCGCGGCCGACCGGCGCGCGTGCTACGGGCACCTGGCCGCCTGGATGACCAGCCGGGCCCGCCCCGGCGCGGGCGAGCGGGTCGAGGACCGCGCCCCGGTCGACCCCGCCAAGCTCACCGTCTCGCTCGACGACATCGTCGCGGGCCGTGAGGGGAGGCGGGGATGACTCCCGCACGCGTCGGGGTGTTCGGCCTGCTCGGCTCCGGCAACCTCGGCAACGACGGGTCGCTGGAGGCCGTGCTCGGCTACCTCCGCGCCGAGCACCCGGAGGCGGCCGTGGACGCGCTGTGCGGCGGACCCGAGGTCGTCGCCGCCCGGTACAGGATCCCCGCGACCCGGCTGCACTGGAACCGCGGGGAGTACCGGACCGCATCCCGTGCGCGCTCGATCGCGGCGAAGGGCCTGGGCAAACTCGTCGACGTCGCCCGGACCGCCGCCTGGGTGCGTCGGCACGACGTGGTGATCGTGCCGGGCATGGGCGTCCTGGAGGCCACGCTGCCGCTGCGGCCGTGGGGCTTCCCGTACTCGCTCTTCCTGCTCTGCGCGAGCGGCCGCCTGTTCGGCACCCGGGTCGCGCTGGTCGGCGTCGGCGCCGCCCCGATCGCCGACCGGCCGACCCGGGCCCTGGTCCGCTGGTCGGCTCGGCTCGCCACGTACCGCTCGTACCGGGACACCCTGTCCCGCGACGCCATGCGGACGATGGGCGTGGACACCGCGCGCGACGAGGTCTACCCGGACCTCGCGTTCGCCCTGCCCACACCCCCGGCGAGTGCCGCATCGGACCCGCCTGGCCAAGTCTGCGTCGGCGTCATGGACTTCCACGGGGGCAACGACGACCGCGCCCGCGCCGAGGAGATCCACCGGCGCTACCTCGAAGGGACGACCCGGTTCGTCCGCGCACTGGTCGAGGACGGCAGGCCGGTCCGGCTGCTGACCGGCGACGCGTGCGATGCCGTGGTGGTCGCCGCGATCCTCGACGTGGTGGACTCGCCGCTGGTCACCGCGGCGGAGACGGAGTCGCTCGCCGACCTGATGAAGGAGATGGCAGCCGCCGACACCGTGGTGGCGACCAGGTACCACAACCTGGTCTGCGCGCTGAAGGCCGGGACGCCGACGCTCGCCCTCAGCTATGCGGCCAAGAGCGACGCGCTCATGGAGCGGATGGGCCTCGGCGCGTACTGCCACTCGGCCCGCGAGGTCGACGCCGACCGGCTCCTCGAACAGTTCCGGGCGCTGGAGAAGCAGTCCGCGGAGCTGCGGCGGACCCTCACCGAGCGGAACCAAGTCGCCGCCCGGCAACTCGCCGACCAATTCGCCGAGTTGACCAGAACCCTGTTCCCGAAGACCGACCACACCCACGCCCACGCCCTGCGGGAGACCCCTTGAAAGCGACCGAAGTCCCGGAGATCGACGGCGCGTACCTGTTCGAGCCGACGCCCTACGGCGACGAACGCGGCTTCTTCTGCCGCACCTTCGACGCCGACGTGGTCCGCTCGGTGGGCATCGACCCGAACGCCTTCGTCCAGGACAGCCTGTCCCGCTCCGCCCGGGGCGTCCTGCGCGGCATGCACCTGCGCTCCGGCGACGGCGAGGCCAAGCTGGTGCGGTGCTCGTACGGAAAGGTCTTCGACGTGGTCGTGGACCTGCGGAAGGACTCGCCGACGTACCGCAACCGCGCCTTCTTCGAGCTGTCCGGCGAGACGCAGCTGACCCTGTACATCCCCGCGGGGTGCGCACACGGCTTCCAGGCGCTGACCGATACCGCCGACACCTCGTACCGGATCGACCGCCCGCACGATCCGGCCGAGGACGTGACGATCGCCTTCGACGACCCGGAGCTCGCCATTCCGTGGCCGCTGCCTGCCGCGTCGGTGTCCCAGCGGGACCGGGAGGCGCCGAGCCTCGCCGAGGTCCTGAAGCAACAGGAGAGTTGAGGCCGACATGGACACCGAACCCACCGAACACACCGAACACGCCATGGGCGCCGATGAGTTGCTCCTGCCCCGGTCGCAGGAGGCGAACGAGCGGCTGCACGCCATGATCCCCGGCGGCGCGCACACCTACGCCAAGGGTGACGACCAGTACCCCGAGAACCTGGCCCCGGTGATCAGCCACGGCCGCGGTGCCCACGTGTGGGACATCGACGGCAACCGCTACATCGAGTACGGCTCCGGTCTGCGGTCGGTCAGCCTCGGCCACGCCCACCCCCGCGTCACCGAGGCGGTGCGGCGCGAGATCGACCGCGGCAGCAACTTCGTCCGGCCGTCCATCGTGGAGGCCGAGGCCGCGGAACGCTTCCTGGCCACCGTGCCGACCGCCGAGATGGTGAAGTTCGCGAAGAACGGCTCCGACGCCACCACCGCCGCGGTGCGCCTCGCCCGTGCCGTCACCGGGCGCCAGCGGGTGGCCATCTGCGGCGACCACCCGTTCTTCTCCGTCGACGACTGGTTCATCGGTACGACGCCGATGTCCGCGGGCATCCCGGGGGCGACCACCGAGCTCACCGTGGCGTTCCCCTACGGGAACCTGGCCGCCACGGAGGAACTGCTCACCCGGTACGAGGGCGAGATCGCCTGTCTGATCCTCGAACCGGCCGGTCACACCGAGCCCCCGCCCGGGTACCTCGCGGGCCTGCGCGACCTGGCCGACCGGCACGGCTGCGTCCTCGTCTTCGACGAGATGATCACCGGCTTCCGCTGGTCCGAGGCGGGCGCCCAGGGCCTGTACGGCGTCACCCCCGACCTCTCCACGTTCGGCAAGGCGCTGGGCAACGGCTTCGCCGTCTCCGCGCTCGCCGGGCGCCGCGAGGTGATGGAGCGGGGCGGGCTGCGGCACTCCGGCGAGCGGGTGTTCCTGCTGTCCACCACGCACGGCGCGGAGACCCACTCCCTGGCCGCCGCGATGGCCGTGCAGACGGCCTACGGGGAGGAGGGCGTCACCGCGCGACTGCACGACCTCGGCGAGCGGCTGGCCGCCGGGGTCCGGGACGCCGCGGCCGGCATGGGTGTCGGCGACCACGTCGTCGTACGGGGCCGGGCCAGCAATCTGGTCTTCGCCACGCTCGACGAGAACCGGCAGCCGTCGCAGCAGTACCGCACCCTGTTCCTGCGCAGGCTCCTCGCGGGCGGGGTGCTGGCCCCGTCGTTCGTGGTGAGCAGTGCGCTCGACGACACCGACATCGACCACACCGTCGACGTGGTGGCCCAGGCGTGTGCGGTGTACCGGAAGGCACTGGACGCCGCCGACCCGACGCCCTGGATGGCCGGGCGACCGGTGAAGCCCGTCTTCCGCCGCCTGTCCTGACGTCAGGGGTGCCCGTGTCCCGATGTCAGGGGTGCTCGCGGCGACGGGCGTCGGCGATCCGGTCGACCAGCCACGCCGTCGCGGGCACCACCGCCAGCGCCGTGCACCAGCCGCCGAGGACATCGGTCGGGTAGTGCGCGCTCAGGGACACCTGCGCCCAGCCCATGGCGGCACCGACGACCAGCGCCGCGCCGAGCACGAGTGACAGGCCTGCCGCCCTGCCGAGGCCGAGCCTGCCGGTCGCGAGCAGCGCCACCGTGACGGCGAGCGCGGTGGCGAAAGCGGTGTGCCCGCTCGGATAGGACAGGTTGTCGTCGCCGTGAATGGTGCGTCCCACCAGGGACTTGACCACCATGGTCGACCCCACGGCCACGGCGGCGCCGACCACGACGAGCACCGCCCCGCGAGGAATCCGCAGCAGCAGACAGCCCGCGACGGCGGCCACGACGAGCAGCGCCGATCCGGCGGGCTCTCCCCAGAAGTCCATGGCCAGCGCGACGTTCCGCCACGGCGGCCGCACACTGTCCGCCGTCGGGTCGATGAACCACCTGTCGACCCGGCCGGCCTCACTGTGACCGGCGTACTGCGCGCCGATCACGACGACCACCAGCGCGGCGAGCGCCGAGAGCAGCCCGAGCCACCCGCGCAAGGGCGAGGGCAGCAGCGGGGGCGCCGCCGGTCGGCCGGTCACGGGCCCGTTCGAGGCAGGGCGATGCACCTTCCCCTCCCGTCAGGGCCGTTGACGCCGCTCTCCCTGCCACCCTAGCCAACATCCTTGCCTGCGCCCCCGGTTGGCGGGGGAAAGGCCTGTTCGGTCCAGATGGTCTTGCCGGAGCGGGTGTAGCGCGTGCCCCATCTCTGGACGAGCTGGGCGACGATGAGCAGGCCGCGCCCGCCTTCGTCGTCGTCGGCGCTGTGGCGCAGATGCGGTGACGTGTGGCCCGTGTCCGCGACCTCGCACAGGAGCGTGCGGTCACGGATGAGGCGTACTTGGATGGGCCCCGCGGCGTATCTGACCGCGTTGGTCACCAGCTCGCTGACGACGAGCTCGGTCGCGAACGACAGCTCTTCGAGGCCCCAGGCGTGCAACTGCCGGGTGGCCAGCTCCCGTGCCCGGCCCGCCGCGACCGGCTCGGCGGGCAGCTCCCATTCGCTGACCTGTGCCGGGTCGAGTTCGCGGGTGCGGACGAGCAGCAGGGCGGTGTCGTCGGCCGTCGGGCCGCTCGGCAGGAGTTCCGCCACGGCCCGGTCGCAGAGTTCTTCCAGCGACGCGTTCCGGTCGCCGAGCACACGCCCCAGCGCGTCGAGCCCGTGGTCGATGTCGCGGTCGCGGGCCTCGACCAGGCCGTCGGTGAAGAGCGCGAGCAGGCTGCCCACCGGCAGCTCGATCTCCAGGGACTCGAACGGCAGGCCGCCGAGGCCCAGCGGCGGTCCGGCCGGCAGGTCGGGGAAGGAGAGACGGCCGTCCGGGTCGACGACCGCGGGCGGCAGATGCCCGGCCCTGGCCATGACGCAGCGGCGCGACACCGGGTCGTAGACCGCGTAGAGACAGGTCGCCCCGGTGGTCACGTCGGCGTAGGCGCCGTCGCCCGCCCCGGGCCCGCCCCACTGCTCCTCCGCCGACTGCGCCACCAGATCGTCGAGCCGCGCGAGCAGCTCGACGGGGTCCAGGTCCATCTGCGCGAACGCACGTACGGTCGTACGCAGCCGTCCCATGGTGGCGGCCGCCTGCAGCCCGTGACCGACCACGTCCCCGACCACGAGCCCGACCCGGGTCCCGGAGAGCGGGATGACGTCGAACCAGTCGCCGCCGACGCCTGTCACATCGTCCGTGGGCAGATAGCGGTAGGCCAGGTCGACCGCCGACTGCTCCGGCACTTGCTGCGGCAGCAGCTGACGCTGGAGGGCCAGGGAAGCGGTGCGCTCGCGGGTGAAGCGGCGGGCGTTGTCGATGGACACGGCCGTCCGCGCGACCAACTCGTCGGCCAGCGCCACTTCGCCGCCGTCGAAGGAGGCCGAACCGGTGCCGCGCAGGAAGGTCACGAGCCCCAGCACGCTGTTGCCCGCCCGCAGCGGGACGACGAGCGCCGAGTCGTCGAGCACGAGGCCGCCCGAGGAGAGGCTGCGGTCCTGCGGCGAACCGGGCGGGTACCGCACCGGTGCCGGATCCCCGGAGCGGTCGGCGTCCTCGGCCGGGCAGCGGGCGACCCGCACCAGCGACGTCGCCGCCTCGCCGCCGGTGGCGGGCACCTCGCCCTCCAGCACCGCCTTCGCCAGGTCGACGGTGACCACGGAAGCGAACTCCGGCACCGCCACCTCGGTGATCTTCTCGGCGGTGACCCGCACGTCGAGGGCGGTCCCCACTCCGCGGCCCGCCTCGACGAGCAGGGCGAGACGCCGCTGGGCCCGGTGGCGATCGGTGATGTCGAAGGCGTCCTCGCACACGCCGATCACGCGTCCGTCGGCGTCCTGGAGCCGGTAGTAGGCGCAGGACCAGAGGTGCTCCGTCTCCGGGTCGCTGGGCGGGCGGGCCTGGAAGTGCAGGTCCAGGAAGGGCTCGCCGGTCTCCAGTACGTGGCGCATGACCGCGTCGAGCGTGGGCGGGTGACCCCTGGTCACGAACTTCCCGTCGGAGTACAGCTGATCGGCCCGAAGGCCGCGGAACTCGGCGAACGGCCGCCCTATCTCCCGTTCGTACGCCGTGTTGCACCAGGTCAGACGGAGGTCCGCGTCGTAGATGCCCAGGCCGACGGGCGACTGGGTGGCAAGGCCGTGCAGCAGGGCGAGGCGGGACTCCCACCGCCGGAGCTCCGTCAGCTCCGTCACGACGAGGACGCGCACCGCCGTCCCGGCGCCCGGCAGGGTGCACACCGCGGTGGCAACGGTCAGCTCACGCCCGTCACGGTGCCGGGCGACGCGGATCTCGTTCCCCTGGAACTGGAGCGGCGGCCCGGCGGCTGTTGCGCCCGGCACCAGGAAGGCGGCCACCGGCCGCCCGACGATCTCCTCCGCCTCATAGCCGAGGAGCCGCACGGCCGCGGGGCTCCACCCGATGACCGTGTCCTGGGCGTCGACGACCGCCGTGGCCGCCCTGGTGACGTCGAGGGGACCACGAAAGTCGGCTTCCTCCGGGTTCCCTGCCGTCATCGCGCCACACCAGCCCCGTTCGTCCCTTACAGAATCCGCTGTCACCCAGGCGGGCACAACTGCGGCACGCCCACCCGGCAGACGGGGAAAGTCGAACGCGGTCCGGCCCCCTCTTGGTCTAGACCGACTGCTAGCGTCAGCCGCAGAGCGGCGTGACGGATGTGGCGCCCGGGTCGAGAGGGGACAAGACGTGGTCGTCGGCAGGCAGGCGGGGCGGGCGTACATCGGATCCTTCACCGCGGCTGGCGGGGCCGGTGTCCTGACCGCGGCCGTCGCGCAGGACACCGGCGCGCTGACCGTGCTCGGCGCCACGGACGCGGTCGCCGACCCGTCCTACCTCGCGCTCTCGCCCGACGGCGGGACGCTCTACGCGGTCAGTGAGACCTCCGACGGCGGCGTCGCGGCGTTCCGCACCACGGGGGACAGGCCCGAGCTCACGGGGCCGCCCGTCGCGGTCGGCTCGGCGCCGACCCACCTGGCCCTGTACGACGGGCACGTGCTCACCGCCAACTACCGCTCGGGCAGCGTCACCGCGGTGCAGGTGCGCGCCGACGGGAGCCTCGCGCCCACGCCGTCGAGCGAGCTCCGGCACACCGGCTCGGGCCCGCACCCGCAGCGCCAGCAGGGTCCGCACGCCCACCAGGTCCTCGCGGACCCGAGCGGCCGCTGGGCGGTCAGCGTCGATCTCGGCACGGACTCCGTGCGCGTCTGCGCGTTCGGGGAGGACGGGCTGACCCTGCACCGCGAGGTGGCGCTGCGTCCGGGGTCAGGACCGCGGCACCTGGTGTTCCACCCGCGCGGCGACCGTGCGTACGTCCTGAACGAGCTCAGCCCCACCCTCACCGTCTGTGCCTGGGACGCCGTCGAAGGGTCGCTCAAGCCGCTCGGCGAGCTGCCCGTCCTGGCGGCGGCCCCGGAGGGCGACACCTACCCCTCCGAGGTGGTCATCGCGCCCGACGGGCGGTTCCTGTGGACCGCCACGCGCGGCCCGGACGTCATCTCGGTGATCGCTCTCGACGAGGCGGGCGACGCGCCGAGCCTGACGGCGACCGTGCCGTGCGGCGGGAACTGGCCGCGCGACCTGGCGATCGACCCGGCGGGACGGCACCTGTACGCGGCCAATGAGCGCTCCGGGGACGTCACCTGGTTCACGATCGACCGGCAGACGGGCATCCCGAGCCGGGCGGGCTCCGTCGCGGCGCCCGCGGCCTCCTGCGTGGTCTTCGGCTGACACGCCCATACGCCCGGACAGCGGTACGACGACGGGCCCGCCCCCACATCGGGGCGGGCCCGTCCTCGTACGCGCGAAACCGGTTCAGTGCACCGGCGCACCCGAGGGCTGCTGCGGCGTGATGCCGAGGGTCGTCGTGTACTTGGCGAGCGCCAGCTTGCCGATCGCCGGGTAGGGGCCGAGCGGCTCGGCGACGGAGCAGCCCGCCTCCTTCGCGGCCGCGTCGAGCAGGGCGGAGTCGAGCTCGGGGCCGATCAGGTACGGCGCGAGGGCCAGCTGGGTCGAGCCCGAGCCGCGCAGCTGCTCGGCGGTCGCGGCGATGGCGCCCTCCTGGTCGAGCGCGGCGGCCATCACCGGCACCGCGAGGCGCGCGGCGAGCAGCATGCCGGTGATCCCGGCGGCCTGCACGGCCTCCTCGCCGCCGACCGTGGCCAGCACGATGCCGTCCGCGGCCGTCGCCACGGTGAACAGGCGGGCGCGGTCGGCGCGGGCGAGACCGGCCTCCGAAAGGCGCACGTGCAGGGCCTCGGCGAGCAGCGGGTGCGGGCCGAGGACGTCCGTCAGCTCGGCGGCGGCACGGCTGTCCATGACGGCCTGCCGGATGCGGCGCATCAGCGCGGCGTCGGGGCCCGCGAGCAGCGGCACGACGACGGCGACCGGGCCCTCGGGGTCGGCCACCTCGGCGCCCGCCGCGCGCGCACGCTCGACGCGGGCGATGCGCTCGGCGGCCGCGTGCGCGAGCACGGAGTGCAGCGAGGGGAACTCGGGGAAGGACGTGACGGTGGCGTCCTCCTCACCGTCGACGTAACCGATCCTGGCGTCGAGGCCGGGCAGCTCGGAGCGGGCGATGCTCACGACTTCCTCGGCGAGGCTGCGCGTGGTGGTGCTGGGGGCGCCCGGCACGGCGAGAACAAGTGCGGGCGCGCCTTCAGGAGCCGCGACGGGCTCCGGACGGCGGTGCCGGCCCGGCTGACGGGGGCGCGGCATTCGTACAGGCAGGCCGGATGCGGGCCCAGTGGGGGAGCTCATGCGCCCGCATGCTACTGGCTTGCGGGCCATCCCTGTTCGGGGAGGGTGCAGGTGGGCGGTATAAGTCCGTTTTTGTCTGATGAATTACGTAGAGGTCAACTGTCACCTTCTCCGTGGACGGAGAGCATGCGTGAGTCGAGCGGCAGCCGCAACCTGCCCGCGGCGATATCGGCCGCTATGTGCAGTGCCCCGTCCAGCGGGTCGCCCGCCGCGGGAACCGGCCGTGCGTGCGGCAGCTGGTCCGCGACTTCGGCGCGCAGCGGGGCGAGCAGTGGCTCGCCGAGCCGGAACAGGCCGCCGGTGAAGGCGACTTCGCACGCGTCGGCGGAGGGGCAGACGGCGGCCGCGGCCTCGGCGATGTGGCGGGCCGCGGCCCGCAGGATGCCGTCCGCCACGGGGTCGTCCGCGGCGCAGGCCGCGACGTCGGGTGCGAAGGAGGCGAGGACCGCGGGCCGATCGGTGCGGGGATAGAGCTGTCCCGGCAGCCCGGCCGGTGGACCGAACACAGTCTCGGCGCGTTCGAGCAGCGCCCGCGAGCCGCCGCGTCTGCCGTCGTGCGCCCGCATCGCCGCTTCGAGCCCCGCGCGGCCGATCCAGGCACCGCCGCCGCAGTCCCCGAGCAGGTGCCCCCAGCCGTCGGCGCGGTGCCAGGCGGTCAGGTCGGTGCCGATCGCGATCATGCCGGTGCCCGCCGCGACGACGGCGCCCGGACGGTCGCCGAGCGCCCCCGCGTACGCGGTGACGGCGTCGGCGGCCAGCGCCGTGCGGCGTACGCCCAGGGTCCGGCCGAGCGCGGACGGCAGCGCGGCGCGGAGGTCGTCACCGAGGGTCGCGAGGCCCGCGGCGCCGACGGCGACGGCCGTGATCCGGCCGCCGCCCGCTTTCTCCAGCAAGCCCCGCGCCATGGGCAGGAGTTGCTCCATGAAGTGCCCGGCGTCGATGCCGCGCGGGCCGGTACGCACCGGCTCCGCGGAGCGCACCGGATCGGGGCGGTGCAGTCCCGGCGGCACGAGCAGGGCCGCCCGCAGCCCCGAACCGCCCGAATCGACACCCAGCACGCACTCCCCGGGCTCTTCTGACGTCACGGCAGTCGCCAGTCCACCGGCTGTGCCCCCTGCTGGACCAGCAGGTCGTTGGCCCGGCTGAAGGGGCGCGAGCCGAAGAAGCCGCGGTCCGCCGACATGGGGGAGGGGTGCGAGGACTCCACCGAAGGCAACTGCCCGAGCAGCGGCCGCAGATTGCGCGCGTCACGCCCCCACAGGATCGACACCAGCGGTTTGCCGCGCGCGGCAAGGGCCCGTATGGCCTGCTCCGTGACCTCCTCCCAGCCCTTGCCGCGGTGCGCGGCGGGCTTGCGCGGGGCGGTCGTGAGCGCCCTGTTGAGCAGCAGGACGCCCTGCTGGGTCCAGGGCGTGAGGTCGCCGTTCGTGGGCGCGGGCAGGCCCAGGTCGCTGTTCATCTCGCGGTAGATGTTGATGAGGCTGCCGGGCAGCGGCCGCACCTCGGGCGCGACCGAGAACGACAGGCCCACCGCGTGACCGGGCGTGGGGTAGGGGTCCTGGCCGACGATCAGGACGCGGACGTCGTCGAAGGGCTGCTGGAAGGCGCGCAGGACGTTCGCCCCCGACGGGAGATAGGTGCGTCCCGCGGCGATCTCCGCGCGCAGGAAGTCCCCCATCGAGGCGATCCGTTCGGCCACCGGTTCCAGGGCCTTGGCCCAGCCGGTCTCGACGATTTCATGCAAGGGTCGTGGTGCCACGGCGTCACCCTACTGCCGTAACGGCAGGGGCGATCAACCGATGGCCGCGGCCCGCACGCAGAGCACGTCCGGCAGGTGCGAGGCGAGTTGCTGCCAGCTGTCGCCGTCGTCCGCCGATGCGTACACCTCCCCGTTGCGATTGCCGAAGTAGATGCCCGCCGGGTCGCAGTCGTCGCTGCACATGGCGTCGCGCAGCACCGTGCCGTAGTGGTCCTCGTGGGGCAGGCCCGTGTTCAGCGGCTCCCAGCTCACGCCCGCGTCGGTCGTGCGGTAGACGCGACAGCGGTGGTCGGCGGGGACGCGGTCGCTGTCCGCGGTGATCGGGAAGACGTACGCCGTGCCGCCCCGGTGGGGGTGCGCGACCACCGCGAAACCGAAGTCGGAGGGCAGCCCGCCGCCGATGTCGGTCCAGTGCGCGCCCGCGTCGTCGCTGCGGTACACACCCCAGTGGTTCTGCAGATAGAGCCGGTCCGGGTCGGCCGCGTCCCGCGCGACCTTGTGCACGCACTGCCCGAACTCCGGGTTCGGCTCGGGCAGGAACACCGCGGAGACGCCGTCGTTCGAAGGGGCCCAGCTCGCCCCGCCGTCCCGGGTGCGGAACACCCCGGCGGTGGACACCGCGACCGTCACCGCGCGGGCGTCGCGGGCGTCCGTCAGCACGGTGTGCAGGCCCTCACCGCCGCCGCCCGGCACCCACTTGGAACGGGTGGGGTGTTCCCAGAGCGGACGGACGAGGGAGAAGGACTCCCCACGGTCCTCCGAGCGGTACAGCGCGGCGGGTTCCGTGCCCGCGTACACCACGTCCGGCTCGGCGGCCGCCGGGTGCAGCTGCCACACCCGCTCCAGGGAAGCACCGGTTTCCTTGGGGAACTTCACGGCGGGCTTCGACGGCTCCGTCCAGGTCCGCCCCAGGTCGTCGGAGTGGAAGACGGAGGGACCCCAGTGCGCGCTGTCACCGCCGACCAGGAGGCGCGGGGTGGGGCCCCGGGTGTCGATGGCGACCGAGTACACCGCCTGCGCGTTGAAGTACGGGCTGTCGTCGAACTCCCAGGCGCCACTTCGCCTGCGGCCGATGAACAGGCCCTTGCGCGTGCCTACGGTCAGGATGATGTCGGCCATGCCGACCACCTCCGGGACGTCGTTGTCTCAGGTACCGGCCAGTCTGCACCCCGGCACTGACAGTCACCCCCGGAGACGGTATCCGCGCAGGTCAGCGCTGTGTCTACCGGCCGGGCCCGGCACCCTGCGAGCCATTCCCCGCAGGCCCCCGCGCCAGCTCCCCGGCCACCTCCGCGATCACCGCGGGCCCCACCCGGCAGCATCCGCCGATCAGCCGCGCCCCCGCCGCCCGCCATCCCGTGACCTGCCCGGCCGCGAACCGGGACGGCCCCCGCCAGGAGCGGGCCGCGGCGTCCCACGTCTCGCCGCTGTTCGGATAGACGACCACGGGCTTGCCCGTGACCCGGGCGGCGAGCGCCACCGCGGCATCGGCGTCCCTCGGGTCGCAGCAGTTCACGCCGACCGCGATCACCTCGTCGGCGTCGGCGGCGAGCGCGAAGGCCTCTGCGAGGGGCTGGCCCGCGCGCGTGTGCGTGCCCGCGATGCTGTACGAAAGCCAGGCGGGGACCCCGAGGCCGCGCACCGCCCGCAGCAGGGCCCGCGCCTCGTCGGCGTCGGGCACGGTCTCCAGGGCGAGGACGTCGGGTCCGGCCGCGGCGAGGGTTTCGAGCCGCGGCCGGTGGAAGCGCTCCAACGCGTCCACCGAGAGGCCGTACCGCCCCTGGTACTCGGAGCCGTCGGCGAGCATCGCCCCGTAGGGCCCGGCGGATGCCGCCACCCACGTCTCCCGCCCGGTCGCGGACCCGGCACGCCGGGCCAGCTCGACGCTGAGGCCGAGGAGTTCACGGGTGCGGCGGGCGTCGATGCCGCGCCGCGCGAACCCCTCGTACGTCGCCTGGTAGCTCGCGGTGATCGCGACCTCGGCGCCCGCCCCGTAGTACGTGCGGTGGGCGGCCTCGATCGCCGCGGGCTCGTCGGCGAGCAGCCGTGCGGACCACAGGGCGTCGCTCAGGTCGTGCCCGGCGGCCTCCAACTGGTTGGCGAGGCCGCCGTCGAGCACGACCGGGCGCTGGGCAAGGGCATCGGCGAGTCTCACACCGCCGACGCTAGCCGAGGTACGGCCAGCGGGAAGTGACAGGCCACCTGGTGTCCCGTGCTGTTCGGCGTGCTGACCGGCGGTTCCGTCGTGGCGCACACCTCCTGGGCGAGGGGGCAGCGGGTCCGGAAGCGGCAGCCCGACGGAGGCTTCGCGGCGGAGGGGGTCTCGCCCTCCAGCGGCGCGCGTTCCGTGCCCGAGGCGGCCGCGGCCGCCGCCGGGTCGGGGACGTTGACCGTGTCCAGGAGCCCGCGTGTATAGGGGTGCAGCGGATGCGCGTACACCTGCTCGGCCGGACCCGACTCCACGAGCTTGCCCAGGTACATCACGCCGACGGTGTCGGCCAGATGGCGTACGACGGCCAGGTCGTGCGAGATGAACAGATAGGTCAGACCGCGCTCGCGCTGCAGCTCCCGCATCAGGTTGAGGATCTGCGCCTGCACGGACACGTCGAGCGCGGAGACCGGCTCGTCGGCGACCACCAGATCGGGTGAGAGCGTCAACGCCCTTGCCAGGCCGAGGCGTTGGCGCTGGCCGCCGGAGAACTCGTGCGGGTAGCGCTGCACGGCGCCGCGCGGCAGGCCCACGGCGTCGAGGAGTTCCGCGACCAGCTTCTCCTGTTCGGCGCGGTTGCCGACGCCCTGGATGACGAGCGGTTCGCGCAGGATCTCGCCGACCCGCATGCGCGGATCCATCGCGGCGGTGGAGTCCTGGAACATCAGCTGGACGCGCCGCCGGTGCGCGCGCCGTTCGGCCCGCGACATCCGCGACGGGTCGGCGCCCTCGAAGCGCACCGCGCCGCCGGTCGGTTCGTCGAGGCCCGCGACGATCCGGCCGAGCGTCGTCTTGCCGCAGCCGGACTCGCCGACCATGCCGAACGTCTCGCCCCTGCGGATCGAGAGGGACACCCCGCCGACCGCGCTGACCGTTCCCCGGCTGCGCGAGAACGCGCCTCCCTTGAGGGGGAACTCCTTGACCAGTGAGTCGAGTTCGAGCAGCACCTCACCGGGGGCCCGGGCGGCGGGCGCGGCCGCGGGCACCACGATCTCGTCCTCGGACGCGGCGTCCTCCGGCACCGGGTGGAAGCACGCGAACCGGTGCTCCTGGCCCTGCGTCTCGTCGTCCACGAGCGGCGGTTCCGCCGTGCGGCACTCGTCCGTGGCGAACGTGCAGCGCGGCGCGAAACGGCAGCCCGTGGGGCGCGCCGCGAGGTTGGGGGGCAGTCCGGGGATGGTGTGCAGCTCCGTGCCGCTGTCGGCGGCTCGCTCGGGCAGCGCGGCGAACAGCGCCTCGGTGTAGCGGTGGCGCGGGCGCGCGAACAGGCTGCGCACGTCGGCCTGTTCGGCGACCTTGCCCGCGTACATCACCGCGACCCGGTCCACCCGGTTGGCGATGACCCCGAGGTCGTGCGTGACCAGGATCATCGCCATGCCGAGACGGGCGCGCAGATCGTCGACGAGCTCCAGGATCTGGTGCTGCGTCGTCACGTCGAGGGCCGTCGTCGGCTCGTCCGCGATCAGCAGCTTCGGCTCGCACACCAGTGCCATGGCGATGGCCACGCGCTGCCGCATGCCCCCGGACAGCTGGTGCGGGTAGGCCTTCATGCGCTCGGCGGGCTGCGGCATGCCGACCAGGCGCAGCATCTCCTGGGCGCGTGCCCACGCCTCCTTCCTGCCGATGCCGGGGCGGTGCAGGAGCAGCGGCTCCGCCACCTGCGTGCCGATGGTCATCGTCGGGTTGAGGGAGGTCAGCGGGTCCTGGAAGACCATGCCGATGGTGTTGCCGCGGACGTCCTGGAGGACGGGCGCCCGGGCCGCGGCGAGGTCCTGTCCGTCGAACAGGACGCGGCCCGCGGTGATCTCGCCGCCCGGCGGCAGCAGGCCGAGGACGCTGAGCGCGGTCATCGTCTTGCCGCAGCCGGACTCGCCGACGATGCCCAGGGCCTCACCGGGGGCGAGGGAGAGGGATACGCCGTCGAGGGCGTGGACGGTCCGTTCGCGCGAGACGATGTCGACACGCAGGCCGTCGAGGGTGAGCAGGGGCTCGGTCATCTGTCAGGTCTCCTGTTACTTCCGCAGCCGCACGTCGAACGCGTCCCGCAGTCCGTCACCGATGAAGTTGAACGCGGCGACGACCAGCACGATCGCGATGCCCGGCGGGAAGATCAGCCACCAGTAGCCGTTCTGGGTGTAGGTGATCCCGGCCGACAGCATCGAGCCCCAGTCGGCGGAGGGCGGCGGGATGCTCAGGCCGAGGAACGCGAGATAGCTGACGTAGAGGATGGCGTCGGCGATCTGGAACGTGCAGTTGACGATGACCGTGCCGATGGCGTTCGGCACGATGTGCTTGAAGACGGCACGCGTACCGCCGCCGCCCATCATCCGCATGGCCTGGACGTACTCGCGGTTGCGCAGCGACAGCGCCTCGCCGCGGACCAGACGGGCGGGGGACAGCCAGGCCACCGCCGCGATGATCATGATGAGGACGCCCTTGCTTGGCGTGATGATCGCGGCCACCACGACGAGCAGGAACATCGCGGGGATGGCGAGCGCCGCGTCCGTGACGCGCATCATCGCCGCGTCGACCCAGCCGCCGAAGTAGCCGGAGACCGCGCCGTAGACGGTGCCGAAGAGCGTGGCCAGCAGACCGGCCGCCAGACCGATCTCCAGCGACGTCTGCCCCGCGACCATCAGACGGCCGATCATGTCGTAGCCGAGGTCGGTGGTGCCGAGGAGGTGGCCGGAGCTGCCCGGCGGCAGGTTCGCCTGCGACAGGTCGGTGTGGACCTGCTGGGTGTCGTACACCAGCGGGCCGAGGTAGCTGAACGCGAGCAGCAGGAGCAGCACCACCACGCCCGTCAGGGCGAGCTTGTTGCCGGTGAAGACCCGCAGCGTGCGGCGGGCCAGCGACGGCGTGGCCTGCGCGGCGTCCTCGTGGCCTGGCGCGGTGACAGGGGCGACCGTGGTACTCATGCCACGCTCCGTATCCGGGGGTCGAGGACGGCGTACAGCACGTCGGTGAGCAGCGAGCCGACGACGGTGGCGACACCGACGACGAGCGTCACGCCGAGCAGTACGGGGAAGTCGGAGCCCTGCGCGGCGTTCCAGAACAGCAGCCCCATGCCGGGGTAGTTGAACATCGACTCGACGACGAGGGCGCCGCTGAACAGGGTCGGCAGATAGAGGCCGAGGAGCGTCGCGAGGGGGATCAGCGCATTGCGCAGGACGTGCCTGACCATGATCCGGCGGCTCGACTGGCCCTTGGCCATCGCCGTGCGGACGTATTCCTCGGTGAGGTTGTCGAGTACCGCGGAGCGCATGTAGCGGCTGAACATCGCGACGATGCCGAAGGCCATGGTGACCACAGGGAGGATCAGCCCGGTGAAGTCGCCGAGGAGTGCGCCGATCGTCTCGCCCTGTGGCGCCTCCGCCGGGAAGATGGGCATGACCTGCGCAAACAGGATGATCATGATGAGGCCGAGGAAGAACACCGGCGTCGCGTACATCAGGAAGGCGAGGCCCGTCAGCGCGTAGTCCGAGGCCTTGCCGCGGCGGACGGCCTGCAGCAGGCCGAGCGGAACGGCGATGACGACCGCGAGGACGGTGGAGAGGACCGTGAGGAGCAGGGTCTTCGGCAGGCGCTGCGTCAGCAGGTCGAAGACGGGCGAGTTGAGCTTGAAGGAGTCGCCGAGGTCGCCCGTGAGCAGCCGCTTCAGATACATCGCGTACTGCATCGGCAGTGAACGGTCGTACCCCTGCTGGTGGTTGAAGTGCTCGATCTGCTGCGGGGTGCCCTTCGGGCCGAGGATGGCGCGGGCGGGGCCGCCCGGGAGCATGTGCAGGAGCACGAAGACGATGACCGACACGAGGAAGAGGACGACGATCGCCTGGAGGAGGCGCTTGACCAGAAAGCCGGTGAAGCCGGTCACTTCTCGGCCCCCTTCTTCTTGACGTAGTACCAGTGCTGGGGCGCGAAGGTGACGGTCGGGTTCTGCGAGACGCCGCGCAGGTCGTTGCGGATCACCGAGACCTGGTACGCGGGGTTCGGCATCCACATCACGGGCAGCTGCTCGGCGAGGTACTCGCCGTACTCGTGCACGGCCTTCATGTCGGGGGAGTACTGCACGCCCCGGATGATGCGGTCCGCCTTCTTGTCGCTGTAGTTGCCGAAGTTGGCGGAGGCGCCCGTCGAGAAGAGCTGCTCGCCGCTGGGGTTGAGCGGGTAGTACCAGCTGCCCGCCGTGCCGAAGAAGGACATGTCCCAGTTGCAGCCCGGGTCCTTCGCCTTGCACGGCACGGAGTTGCCGAGCACCGAGTTCAGCGGCTGCTGACGCACGGTCAGGTCAATGCCGCCCTTGGAGAGCGACGACTTGAGCTCCTGCATCATGTTCGTCGTCTCGGTCGACCCCGACTGGGAGAGCAGGGTCAGTTCGAGCGGCGCGTTCCGCCCGATGCCCTTGCCGCACTCGTCCGCGCCGGTGCCGGGGCGCACACAGCGCGCCGTGCCGTCCTCGATCCGCCAACCGTGCTGCTCAAGCAGCGCCTTGGCCTTGCCGACGGAGAACGGGTACTGGTTCTTCTCCATCTTCCCGGACAGGTACTGGCTCTTCGGTGTCACCGGCACCGGGCCGAGCGTCGGTGTCGCGCTGCCCTGCCAGATGACGTTGCTCATCGCCTTCTGGTCGACGAGGTGCTGCATGGCCTGACGGATGTACAGCTGGTCCATCTTCGAGCCGCCGTGCGTGGAGTTGAAGTTGTAGACGATGTACGTCGCCGCCCAGCCCTCCCACGGATCGACGCGGTACCCCTTCTCCTCGAACTTCTCCTTCTGCGCCATCACCGACGGCGGGATGTAGCCGTAGTCGACGCCGCCCGAACGCAGCACGTTGTACTCGGAGTCGGCCGTCGTGAACGGCTTGAAGACCACCTTGTCCAGGTGCGGGCGCTCCGCCTTCGGGCCGGTGAACTTCTCGTTCGGCACGATGGTGACCTGCCCGCTGTCGCGCCAGCCCGCCAGCTTCCAGGGCCCGTTGACCGTCTTCCAGAGGGGATCGGAACCGTACGAGCCAAGGCTCTTCGCGTGCTGGGTGAGCCGCGCGAAGACGGCCTTGGCGCCCGCGGGGGTGCGGTCCCAGTCGCCGATCTTCCCGCCGTCCGTCTTGGCGCCCCAGGCGTGCCGGGGCAGTGCGCGCATCAGGGTGAGCTGGTTGGCGGTGAACCAGTCGGGGTTGTACGCGCGGGTCAGGTGCAGCCGCACGGTGTGGTCGTCGAGCGTCTCGAACCGCTTGACGTTGTCGGGCATCGTGCCGACCGAATAGTTGCCCCAGTCCGCCTTGTTGGCCTTCACCAGGTTGAACCAGAACTCCAGGTCGCGGGCGGTGACGGGCTTGCCGTCGGACCACTTCACGCCCTCGCGCAGCGGCACGGTCACGGTCTTGTTGCCGTCGCTGTACTTCGGCTTCAGGCCGAGCGTGCTGGGGCCGTGCGTGGTCAGCTCGCCCTTCGCCTTGTCCTGTACGGCGTCGTAGACCGGCATGAAGAGCAGGGACTGAATCCCGTAGTTGTACGAGGCGCCGTAGCCGGGCGCGCCGATCGGGAAGATCCAGTTGGGCGTCGCCGCCGGTGGCAGAGCCATCGTGGCGGTCCCGCCCTCGACGGGGGTGCCGCCGGTGGGGCCCATGTCGATGCGGCCGCCCTCACGGGTGCAGCCGGTGAGGGCCGCCGCGAGGACGAGCAGCGCGGCCGCCGCGGACCTGATTGAGCGCATGGCGATGGGCCTCCAAGGGGTACGGGGCCGGCCCGTGCCGGAGTACGACGGGGCGGCGCCCGAACGCTAGGCCGAGGGTGAAAAACAAGTCAATAGCTTCATTCGGCAAGAAGTGGGAAATTCGGAGGGGGTAGCCAACTTGCTTCGGTCGGACTTAGTGTTCGTCCTGTTGTCGAACGAACAGATCGAACGAACCTGCATCACGGCAGTACGGATCGAAGCAACGGGCGTCACGGCAGGACGATTCGCAGCGACAGGCAAGCAGCAGGCAAGCAACTGGGGGCGGCATGACCGGAACACCACTCGGCGAGCCAGGCTCGGGGCAGCACATCGTGCACCTGGTCTCGTCGGGGGCGGCCACGTCGCGCGCCGATCTCGTGCGCGAACTGGGCCTCGCCCCCTCGACGGTCTCCCTGCGGGTGCAGGAGCTGGTCGACGCCGGGCTGCTCACCGAGTCCGGCGAGGGCGCATCGCGCGGCGGGCGCAGGCCCAGGCTGCTGCGGGTGGCCGCGCGGGGCGGCGTCGCCCTCGCCGCGGACCTCGGCAGCCACCACGCACGGCTCGGCGCGGTCGACCTCGGCGGCACCGTCACCGACGCCGTCGACCTGCCGCACGACATCACCGCGGGCCCCGAGTCCGCCGTCGACTGGCTCTGCGAGCAGGCCGACGCGCTCGTCGCCCGGCAGCGCGCGGAGGGACGCACGGTGCGCGCCTTCGGAGTCGCCTTCCCCGGACCCGTGCAGCCCGGCACCGGCCGCGTCCTCAGCCCCTCCCGCATGCCCGGGTGGCACCGCTACCCCCTGCGCGACGTGCTCGCGGAACGGCTCGGCATCCCCGTCACCGTCGACAACGACGCGACGATGATGGCCGTCGGCGAACACCGCGTGGCCCGGCCCGAGCTGGAGCATCTCGTCGTCGTCAAGGCAGGCCGCGGCATCGGCAGCGGCGTCATCTCCGCGGGCCGCCCGCACGACGGCGCCAACGGCAGCGCGGGCGACATCAGCCACGTCCGCGTCGACGCGGCAGGCGACCGCCCCTGCAGCTGCGGCAACATCGGCTGCCTGGAGACCGTCGCCAGCGGCGCGGCGCTGATCCGGGAACTCGCGCTGCAGGGCGTCGAGGTGTCCGACACCAGCGATCTGCTGCGGCTCGTCGCCGACGGCGACCCGCAGGCCACCACCCTGGTGCGCACCGCGGGGCGGCACATCGGCACGGTCCTGTCCGTCGTCGTCAACTTCTTCAACCCGCAGGCCGTGGCCCTCGGCGGCGTACTCGCCACCGCGGAACCGCTGGTCGCAGCCGTGCGCGGCGTCCTCTACGAACGCTGCCTGCCGCTCGCCACGGCCGACCTGGAGATCACCACCACCGTCACCGGCGTCGACGCGGGCCTGCTCGGCGCGGGCCTCACCGCACTGCGCCGCCACCTTCCGACCGCCCCCGCCCCCGCACCCCAGGAAGAGAGCGCACCCGCATGACCCCCTCCGCCTCCGCGAACCCCCGCCGCCTGCGCATCGGCATCGGCGGCATCGGCATCGAGTCGTCCACGTTCTGCCCGCACCGCTCCACCACCGACGACTTCCGCCAGACCCGCGGCCAGGACCTCCTCGACCGCTACACGTGGACGCAGGCGGACTCCGACCTCGCCGCCACCGTCGAATGGGTGCCCCTGCTGCACGCGACCTCGCTGCCCGGCGGACCGGTGGAAGCGGAGTCGTACCTGATCCTCAAGAACGAACTCGTCACCCGCATCAGGGAGGCGGGCCCGCTCGACGGCCTCGTGTACGACATCCACGGCGCGATGAGCGTCATCGGCCTCACCGACGCCGAGGCCGACCTCACCGAAGCGGTGCGCGCCGCCCTCGACGCCGTGGGCACCCCGGACGGCACGGGCCGCCCGATGATCTCCACCGCCATGGACCTGCACGGCAACGTCTCGCGCCGCTTCGCCGAGCCGGTCGACCTGCTCACCGCCCACCGCCTCGCCCCGCACGAGGACGCCTGGGAGACCCGTGAGCGCGCGGCCCGCAACCTCGTCCGCTGCCTCCTCGACGGCACCCGCCCGCACCGCGCCTGGGTCCAGGTCCCCGTGCTGCTGCCCGGCGAGAAGACCAGCACCCGCCTGGAGCCCGCCAAGTCCCTCTACGCCTCGCTCGCCGAGATCGAACAGCTCCCCGGCATCCTCGACGCGGCCCTGTGGGTCGGCTACGCCTGGGCCGACGAGCCGCGCTGCAAGGCCGCCATCGTCGTCACCGGCGACGACGCCGAACGCGCCGCCGCCGAGGCCGAGAAGCTCGCCCGCCGCTACTGGGACGCGCGCCGCGACTTCGTCTTCGTCGGCCCGACGGGCTCCGCGGAGGAGTGCATCGAGAAGGCGGCGGCCTCGACCGCACGGCCCTTCCTGATCAGCGACTCGGGCGACAACCCGACCGCGGGCGGCGCGGGCGACCTCGCGTACGTGCTGGAGAAACTGCTCGCCAACGACGACGTCCGCGCCGGCCGGGTCACCGCCGTCCACCCCGGCATCACCGACCCGGTGGCCGTCGCCCGGTGCTTCGAGGCGGGCGTGGGCGCTGAGGTCACGCTGAGCGTGGGGGGCAAGGTCGACGCGAACCACGGCGGCCCCTTCGACCTCACCGGCACCGTCGTCGCCCTGCAGCGCGCCGCCGACCAGCAGGACCGGGCGGAGGGCGGCGCGTACGACCGCGGTGTCGACATGGCGGCCGTGCGCCACGGCGGTCTCACCGTGGTCCTCGTCGAGCGCCGCAAGCCGTTCCACACGCTCGCCGACTTCATGGGCCCGGCGGAGGGCGGTCTCGGCATCGACCCCCGCACGTACGACCTCGTGATCGTGAAGATCGGCTACCTGGAGCCCGAGCTCCACGACATGGCAGCCGACTGGCTCCTCGCCCTCACGCCGGGCGGCGTGGACCAGGACCTGCTGCGGCTCGGCCACCACCGGGTGGAGCGCCCGCTGTATCCGTTCGACGAGGATGCGTATGACGGTGGGGTGCCTGACCTGACGCCGGTGCGGCTTGCCCCGCTCGGCCAACTCACCCCGCTCGCACCGTGAGAAGGGGGTTCAGCTGCCGGAACGGGTCTGCGAAGGTGATCTCTTCGAGCCGCCCGTAGCGCAGAGGAGCCCCCGTGAAGCGTGCCGCCACCCTGTCCGCCCTGGTCTGTCTGCTGGCCGTCACCGCCGCCGCGCCCGCCTCGCCGGACGCGGCCCGGCGGCCGGACCGGCACCAGGGGACCTGGGGGACCCTCCTCGACTCCGTCCCGAAGAAGGGCGTACTGAAGGTCTGCACGACCGGCGACTACGCCCCGTTCACGAAGCTCGACCCCGCCGACGGCACGTACAGCGGCGTCGACATCAAGATGGCGCAGGATCTGGCGAAGAGCCTCGAAGCCAAGCCGAAGTTCGTGGCGACGACCTGGGCGAACCTGACCGAGGACGTGGCGGCGGGGCGCTGTGACATCGGCGTCGGAGGCGTCTCGATCACGCTGCCGCGCGCCCGGCAGGTCTACTTCAGCGAGCCGACGCGCGAGGACGGCAAGACCCCCGTCGTGCGCTGCGCCGACAAGGACAAGTTCGGGGCGGGCGCCCTCGCGGACATCGACAAGCCCGGCACGACCGTGATCGTCAACCCCGGCGGAACCAACGAGCAGTTCGCGCGCGCCCACATCAAGAAGGCGACGATCAAGCTGCACCCGGAGAACACCACGATCTTCCAGGAGATCATCGACGGCCGTGCGGACGTGATGATGACGGACGCGAGCGAGACGCTCTACCAGTCGAAGATCCACGCCGAACTCTGCTCCCTCCACCCCGAGAAGCCCTTCACCTTCTCCGAGAAGGCGTATGCGACGCCGCGCGGCGACGACGAGTTCAAGGAGTACGTCGACCAGTTCGTGCACCTGGCGAAGCACGACGGGACGTACGCGAAGTACGAGGCGGAGTGGATGAAGTGAGCCAGCAGGGCTGGGGCGTTCAGTACACCTTGACGGTGCCGACGGAAGGCGCGGCCGGGGAGGCGGCGGCCGCGCTCGCCCGGCACGGGCACCGGCTGGCCGCCGTGCGCGAACACGGTCCCCTGCCCTTCGACCTCGGCGACTGGTACGGCAAGTCCGTCCGCGGCGAGGAGCTTTGGGGCTGGTGGCAGGTCTTTTCGCTCGCGGTGTACGTCACTGAGGGCGACGGCACGTTCGTGGACCGGATACCGGTCTTCAGGCCGTACCTGAGTGAACAAGCACGGTGGGTCGCGGACGTGGCACGGTCGCACGGCGGATTCAGCGAGGGGTGTGCCGAGGGCCATGAGTCGACCCTGGAGCGGGTGTTCGACCGGTCGGGGCTGCTCCACGAGAGCTCCGGGGCGGTGTTGGCCGCGCCGGAACCCGGGCTTTCCGTGGCGGAGGAGGTGGTCGGGCATCGGGCACCGGCGTGGGTCCTGCCCGAGCCCGGCGACCCGGCGCTTCTCGTCGCGGCGGTGGTCGAGGTGGCGGGGCGTCTGCACGGGAGCGGGAGCGAGGCGGAGGTCGTGGGGGAGGGCGGCCCAGAGGTGGGTGCCCCCGAGGCGGTGGCCTGGCTGCTGGACGAGGACTTCGCCTTCGGGGACCCGTACGAGTCCGGCGGCGATTTCCTCGCCGACCTGGACGACGCGGTGGCGCACCAGGGAACGTGCGTGCCCGGGACAGCGGAGGCGGTGCCCTTCCTGGTGGCGGTCGCCACGGAACCCGCGGTACCGGCGGGCGCCAGAACGGCGCTCCTCCTCGACCTGCTCCGGCACTCGACCGCGGGCGCGGCGGACGACGTGGCCCTGGCCGACCGCCACGCGGCGCTGGGCCACACCACCGCGGAGACCGAGGCGGAACGCGCCGTCCGGCATGCGGTGGGCGCTGCGGTGCCACACCTCCTGACGCGATGGGACGAAGCCCTCGACGTCGAGCGCTTCGTGCTGGCGGCGCTGGCCGCGGCACACCACAGCCCCGGAGCGGGGGCGGACGTCGTCTCCGGAGCCCACCTGGCCGACCTGCCCGCTCCCACGGGCACGGACCGCGCGGACACGGTGGCGCTGATGCGGATGTTGCTGGACGGGGGCGACCACGGGGAGGGCAGCGGTCGTGGCGGTGCCAGCCCCCGTGCGCGGCTCAGGGACGTTTGGGTCGCGGACCTTACGAGCCGCGTGTTGCGCGATGTCGGGCGCGATGTCGGCGCGCTATGAGGTCGGCTGCTACGTGAGCGAGACCTCCGGGATCCGTGGCGTCCATGCGGCGGTGAGCAACGAGGCGGTGGCCGCGCTCGTGTAGAGGGACGCGGCCAGCCACGCCTCCGCGTACGCGTCGGGGTCGGCGGGGCGCAGTCGGCCGAGCGCGTCGTGGGTGCGGTCGGCGGCCGTGTCCGTGAGGCGCCGGGCGCACAGGGCCCCGGTGGTGAGGCCCACCGTCCGTAGGCGCCGGGGGAGTTCGCCGCCGGTGTCCGCCGCGGCGATGGGGCGGCCACCGGCCACCGCGCGGTCCACGGCGCGGCGGAGGAGTCCGAGTTCCATGGGAAGCGATGGGGGTGGGGTCGGGGACGGATACGGATACGGGGTCGGGGGCTCGACGGTCGGCGGTGTGGACGGCTCTGTTTCGAGCGGCAGCTGGGTGGTGTGCAGACGCCGCAGCCCCAGGTCGGCGCGGAAGGTCCGGCCGTCGTGGCCGGTCCAGGCGGCCGCCAGGGCGAGGACGCCACCGGGCCGGTCGGGGGAGACGCGCGCGACGACGCGCAGGGACAGGCCGGGGCGTGCCGCGATGAGGCGCAGATTTTCCGCGTACGGCAACTCCGGCCGCTCGTCCGGGGCGAGCAGGCGCAGCGTCGGCCCGTCGAGGACGGCCAGACCGGTCGGGGTGACCGTCCCCCGGAGGAAGACGAGGTCGCCGCCTGCGGACGTCCGCTCCTCGACCGGGGTCGCCAACCACGCCAGGGAGTCGGCGAGCTGGGTGTGCGGCGGCCGCTGCCACAGGTCGTCGAGCGGGGCCTGCGACCATGCGGCGCCCGATGCCCGCACCGAACGCACCGTGCTCCCCGCGCCGATCCGGCCGTCCGGCGACACGGTCGGTGCGGTGAGGGAGACTCCGCCCCCGTCGCCGAGCTCGCGCAGCGACAGCGCGCACCCGCCGGGGACGGCGGACCCCGCCGCCCGCCGGACCCGGTCCGGGCCGCCGGGCGCCACGTCGGACACGGTGCGAAGGTGCCCGTCCGGGGCCAGGGCGTAGGTCACGGCACCCGCGTACCCCGAAGCGGTCACCACCGGTTCCGTGCACAGGCCGTGCAGGCGCAGGGGCCGCTCGGCCCGGTAGGCACGGCGTGCCGTCCCGACGAGGGCGGGGTCCGCGGACCCCTGCGTCCTCAACCCGTGCAGGACGTGGAGGAGTTCGGTGATCTCCTGCGCCAGGTCCGCAAGTCTGAACCCCGGGTCCTCCGTGGCAGCTTCGCCGAGCTGTCGCGCCACGCGCACCGCGGCCGCCGCGGGACGGTACAGGGCGGCGAGCCGCGCGGAGTGGGCGGCGTGGAGCAGTCGCGCACGGTGCACGGCACCGGCGCCGCCGACTCCTGCGACGAGGACGTCCGTGGCCGCGGTCCAGAGGGTGTGGGCGGCGGTGGCTTGGGGTGGGGTGAGGGGTGGGGGGCTTGGGTCGGGCGTGAGGGTTGGTGCTGGTGCTGGTGCTGGTGCTGGTGCTGGTGCTGGTGCTGTGGGTGTGGGTGTGGGTGTGGGTGTGGCCGTGCCGGGGCTGTCGGCCGACGGCTCGGTGCCCTCGCCCTCTGCGCCCTCGTTCTCTGTATCCGGCGTTTCCTCCGCCAGCGGCGCCCGCAGCAGCACCGCCGCCCTGTGCAGGCAGGCCGGTGCGAGCAGGCAGGAGCAGGTCACGTCGTCCGCGGTGGTGACGACACCGTGCGGGGCGACGAGGGTCACCGATGTCTCGTCGTCGACCCGGACGACCGCACGGGTCACGGCGCCTTCGTCGGTCGCCGTGGTGTCGACCTGCCAGGCCGCCGCCTTGGCCACCGCTCCGTCGACGCGTTTGCGCAGCCGCGCGGGCAGCGGTTCGAGCGCGGTGGCGGCCACTTCGGCGGTCACCGGGGGCAGCACGTGCTCCGCGGGTTGCGCAGGGGACTGTCCGGTCATCTCGTCCCTCCTCCCATGCGTTCGCCGACCCAGCGGGCCAGCTCCAGCGGGCTCAGCGCCGCGACCGGCATGCCCGCCGTCACCAACTGCCCCGCCACTCCCGTCGAGTAGCGGGGACGCCCGGCGTCGTCGAGCGAGGCGCAGCCCAGTACGTGGCAGCCCGCGTCGACCAAGGCCCGTACCTCCGACAGGAGCGGGCCGACGGGACCTCCCTCCTCGAAGTCGCTGATCAGTACCACCAGGGTGCGGGACGGCACGGTCACGAGGGTGCGGGCGTGACGCAGCCCGCGCGCGATGCTGGTGCCGCCGCCGACCCGCACCTCGAGGAGCAGTCCGAGCGGATCGTCCACCTGGTCGGTGAGGTCGAGAACCTCCGTGGAGAAGGCGACGAAGTGCGTGCTGAGCGCGGGCACCCCGGCGAGCACGGACGCGGTGAGTGCCGACCAGATCGTCGACGCCTCCATCGACCCGGACACGTCCACGACCAGTACGAGCCGCCAGTCCGCCGACTTCCGCGCCCGGGTGCGGAACACCGGCCGCTCGGGCAGCACCGTCACCGTGCCGGTGACCGGATCGCGGCGCGCGGTCGCCAGGTTGGCCCGCACCGTGCGCGCGAGGTCCAGCGGTCCGCCGGGCCGCGAGGTGAGCCTGGGGTGTGCGAAACCGGTGACCGCCGGGCGCAGCCGCGTGGCCAGGGCCTTGGTCAGCTCCTGCACCAGGCGGGCCACCAGGGGGCGCAGCCGGGCGAGTTGGCTCTCCGGCATGCCGCCCGCGTAGGACAGGACGGTGCGCAGCAACTCCACCGAAGGGCGTGCCGTCGCGGGGTCGAGTTCCATGGCGGCGTCGATGCGCCCTGCGTCGGCCGCCGCGGCCAGCACTTCCTCCCGTACCCCCGGCCCGAACAGCGCGGCCAGCTCCTCCGACCAGCTGCGGACATCGGGGTACGAAGCTTCGGTGCCGCCTCCTGACCCGCTGCCGGGGCCTTCCTCACCGCGGGAGCCTTCCCCGCGCCCGCTCCCGTACAGCTCGTCCAGCGCGGTGGCGACGCGCCCCGCTCGCCCGCCGAGCCCCCGCGCCCTGCCGAGCAGGAGCCGCCAGCGCTCGTGGGCGCCGAGGGTCGGGGCAGAGCTCGGCCTGACAGAACCCACCCCCGGGCCCGCCCGCTCCACCCCGGGGCCCGCTTCCACCACCCCTGCACCCGCACCCGCCCCCGGCAGCCCCGCCGCCGCCAACGCCTCCCGCCCCGCCACATCCGCCTCCGCGAGCCGGGCGAGGGCCGCGGGGTCGGTGACCGTCGTCGGCAGCGTGTCCGCCGCGAGACCCGTACGGTCCTCCACCGCCGCGAGCATGCGCGTGCGCGCCGCGGGAGACAGGGCGTCGAAGCCCGAACGGAGCGCGGGCAGCCGGTCGAGGAAGGCGCGGTCCGTGAGGGACTCGACGCGTTCGAGCAGCGGGTCCATCGCCCGGCCCGTCTCCAGGAGAGGCCCCGCCGCCACCAGCGTGCCCTGGAAGAACGCGCTGAGATCCACGCGCAGCTCAGGCGTCACCGCGCCGTCCACGCGGGACGCGAGCCGGACGCCGAGGTCATCGGCGTCCCGCTGCCCGAGCAGCACCCGGGCCGTGCCCGCCGCGCCCCGGATCAGCGGCGTGCCCTCCGTGTCGAGGCGGGCCAGCGCGTCAGCGAGCCGCAACCCCCCGCCCCCTTCGGCCGCGCGGACGGCGAGGTCCACGAGCGCGCGGGCGTCCGCCACATCGGTGGAACCGGTGAGTCCGTCGAGGGCCCGCACCCCCGCCGCGCCGAGCTGCTCACGCACCGCGCCGACCTCGGCGGCACGCCATGGCCCGGGCAGCCCCGGCAGCTGGCCCGCCTCGATGCGGTTCAACAGGTCGAGCCCGGCGAGCAGTTCCGGCAGAGTGCCGGAAGCGGGCAGCAACTCGGCGGCCTCTGTCAGCCGTTGCGCCGCGAGCTCGGGCAGCGCGCAGGACGCGGCGTCCGCCAGGCCGGTGAGTACGTGCGTCGCGGTCGGCCCGCCGTGTCGCACGTCGGCCGCGTGCCGCTGTCGCAGCATGCCCGCCGAGGCCTGTTCGAGCGTCACGCCGTGGACGCCCGCGACGTCCAGCATCGCCGCCACCGACGGCGTCCACTCCACCGCCCAGCGCGTGGTGAGCGCGGCCGCCTCACCGATCCGTGCGACGTCGCCCTCCTCCCCGTACGGGATCCGGCAGACCGCCAGGCGGCGCAGGAGCACCTCGCGCCGCAGGTCCAGCTCCGAACGGTGCGGATCCAGGCGCAGCTCGCGCCGCGCGGGCGCCTCAGGTGTCGGCAGCGAGAGCTCGCCGAGCTCCGCCTCCACGGCGGGCCCGAGCCCGGACCGGGGTGTGCCCGGGGCGAGCCGTCCGCGCCGGTCGCCGACGAGCACCTGCTCCATGGCCGCGGCGACGACCCGGCCACGGCCGAGGAGCTGCCCCTGGGTGAGCACGGTCTGCACGGACTCGACGAGCTCCCCGCGGCCCGCCGCGGGCAGGCCGCGCAGCGCTGCCAAGTCGCGCGCGACCCGCACCACTTCACGTGCGTCCGCGGGGCCGCTGGGATGCCCCGTGGCCCGCACCGCCGCGCAGATGCGCACGGCGGTGACGGTCAGCAGCTCGTCGAGCCGGTCGGCCTCGCCGCCCGCCCGGAACACACCGCGCTGCCACTCCGGATCACGGATCCCGGCCGGATACCCGGAACGCTCGTCCAACAGCGGATCGGAGTAGGGCACGAGGGAGGTGGTCACCTGTACTGCAGAGGGACCGCCCGAAGATCCCCCGCCCCCCACGGATCCGTCCAGCCCGTCGGCCGGCTCACCGGCCCCACCGCACAGCGCCGCCGCATGGAACGCACCCACCACCGCCACTGCCCGTCGGCCCGCCCCCGCATGCTCCGTGAGGCGGCGCCTCATGTGCGCCTCACGGGCCAGGTCGTACGCCGACACTTCCCCCTCATCCGTACGCAGGGCCCAGCCGACCAGCAGCGCGGCCCTCCGCAGCGCCTCCGCCGTGCCGCCCGGAGCGGCCGTCTCGACGAGGCGGTCCCACAGGTCGTCCGCCGGGCGCAGCCCGGCCCGCGCCCGCAGTGCGGAGACCAGGCGGCCCCGCCCGTCGCCCTCGCGCACCGTCTCCTCCCGGCCCACCGACTCCCGCCCCGCCAACTCCCGCCCCACCAGGGGCAGATCGAACGCCACCACCGGCACGTCCGCCTCCCGCGCCCAGCGGATCGCCGCCAGCTCCGGAGAGAACTCCGCGAACGGCAGGAAGACGAGCCCGTCCGCCCCGGCACTGCCCGCCAGCGCGACGGGCGGCACGGTCGCCGGGTCCCCGAGGTGGCCGAGCCACGGCGTGAACTCCTCCGGCAACTCCACGAGCAGCACCTCGGGCGCGGCGGCCCTCAGCAGTTCGGGGAGCGCGGCGGCGAGCGCCGGGGAATGGTGCCGCACCCCGATCAGATACGGGTCACGGCACCCGGCCAGCTCAGCAAGCACCGCCTCCGGCGACGGCCCCCAGTCCCCGCCCCCGTACCCACCCTCACCCGAGGTCATCACGCAGCTCCCACAACGTCCGCCACAGCCCGGCCCCGCTCTCCGCACGCCGCCGCACCGGACCGTCCCAGTACCCGAGCAGCCGCGCGTGGTCCGCCGGGTCGTCCTTGCGCACGGTGCCGAGCAGATGGCCCGGCAGCGTACGCACGACGTCCCGGCCGTCCCCGAGATACGCGGCGCCGATCCCCATCGACGTGGCGACCTGCACCGCCTCCGCCGTCGACATGACCGTCGAGGGCCGCTCGACCTCCCAGCCCTCGGCGCTGCGCCCGGAGCGCAGGTCGCGGAAGGCGGTGACCAGCGCCTCCAGGACGGTGTCGTCCACGGCGAAGCCCGCGCCGGAGCGGGCCAGCGCCGCCGTCGCCCGGCTCCGCACCAGCTCGGTCTCGGCCGCCAGGTCACCGATCGGGCCGACCGTCTCGAAGTTGAACCGCCGCTTGAGGGCCGCGGACATCTCGGAGACGCCACGGTCCCGCAGGTTGGCCGTGGCGATGAGGGTGAAGCCGGGCACCGCGTGCACCGTGCCGTCGTCCCCGTCCGGTCCCGCAAGGCCTGCCAGTTCCGGTACGGAGATGCGGCGTTCGGAGAGGAGGGACACCAGGGAGTCCTGCACCTCGGGCAGACAGCGGGTGACCTCCTCGACCCTGGCGACCGCGCCGCGCGCCATCGCGGTGAGCACCGGCGAGGGCACGAGGGCCGCCCGGCTCGGGCCCTTGGCGAGCAGCATCGCGTAGTTCCAGCCGTACCGCAGCTGGTCCTCCGTGGTGCCCGCGGTGCCCTGCACGGTCAGCGCGCTGGTGCCGCACACCGCGGCGGCGAGCAGCTCGGACAGCATCGACTTGGCGGTGCCCGGCTCGCCGACGAGCAGCAGTCCCCGCTCGCCCGCGAGCGTGACCACGCACCGCTCCACCAACTGTCTGTCGCCCACGAACTTCCGGGTCACGACGAGCCGCCGCCCCGCTCCGTCGCGCAGCTCCTCGCCGTCCGAACCGCAGACGAAGACCACCACCGCGCGCGGCGTCAGCAGCCACCCGGGCGGCCGCGGGCCTTCGTCGTACGCGGCGAGGAAGGCCAGCTCCTGTGCGAAGCGGTCCTCGGGCAGCTCCATCTGCCGTCCACCCGTGGACGGTTGCTCCGTCGACTGCTGTTCCGTCGGCTGCTGCTTCATCGCCTGCCTCCCCTGCGGCCGCCCCGCTCCTTGAACTCCTCGTAGCCCGGCACGTCGCCGTCGACGACCCGCTGCCACGCCCGCGCGTACAGCTCGGGCACCGGGCATCCCGGCACCTCGAAGCGGAAGCCCGGTTCCGGGAACAGCGGGGTCTTCCAGCTCTCCACGGGCAGCAGGGGCGCGCTGCGGTCGAGCCAGCCGCCGGGCAGGAAGAGGGAGCGGCCCGCGCGGGACCGCTTGGCCTCCACCACCAGCTCCGTGGCGGCGAGTTCGGCCCTGGCCTGCTTCAGGCGGGCCGGTTTCCAGCCCGTCCAGGCCGCCTGGCGGCGGTCCGTCGGATCGGGCAGCGCGAGCAGCATCAGATAGATCACGGCCGCGTCCTCGGAGAGCCCGAACCGTGCCACCGCCTCGGTCACCAGGGCGGGCGCGCCGGTCAGCGGATGCTGCGCGGCCCCCGCGGGACCGTCGGCCGAGAGCAGCTCGGTGAACTCGTCGCTGAGCAGCATCCGCAGGGCCCGCAGCGCGTCGCTGTTCCCGGCGAGGCCGGTGAGGAGCGTCAGCGCCGGGTGGTCCGGGCCGCTCTCGTGGCTCGCGCCGGGCAGCAGCGCGGCGGGGCGCACCCACACCGCGTCCCAGTCGTTGCGGTGCCGCATCGGGGCGAGGACCAGGGCGGGGCCCGCGTCCACCAGGCCGCGGTCGTTCTCCCCGCCGCGCGGCGGCAGACCGAACGCCTCCCGCACGTGCCCGCCCGTGACCTTGCCGTCCGTGCCCCAGCTGACCCGCAGGTCGAGCAGCAGGCCGGGGTCGGCGAGCCGCTCGCGCAGCAACCGCAGCGTCTCGGGCAGCACCGGGCGCAGCGGATCGCCGTACGGCAGGCGGTACGCAAGCCAGCGCAGCATGCCCACGTACGGGACGAGATCGCTGCCTTCGAGGAGTGCCTCGGGGTCCTCCGGGTGCAGTCCGTCGCCGAGCTTCTGCTCGGTCCGCCCGGTGAGTTCGCGCCGTGTCCCGGGGTTCAGGACGTGGTCGAGGATGGGGCCAGGGCCGATGTCGGCGACCACCTGGGCGACCAGCTCGGGCGGGGCGACGCGGTGCCTGCCGCGGGTTGCCAGCCACTGGTCGGCGGCGGCGTCCAGCGCGAAGCCGGTCGTCCACAGCGCCTCGACGCGGTCCGGGTCGACGGGCACCAGCGCGGCGGTGAATTCCTGCCGCTGGGGGAGGGGCAGGTCCTGCAGCGCGCCCCGTGCCGCCTTGGCCTCCGCGCTCTTGGCGCCCAGCGGCTTCAGGAAGTCGGCGGGGAGCAGCCCGTCCCTGCCGAATCCCTGCAGCCCGGGAAGCCCGAGCAGCAGCAGCGCCCCGGTGACCGGTCCGACGCCGATCCGCTCGGCGAGCTCCGCCGCCTGCTCCGGGCGGTAGGGCAGCGGTCCCCGCTCCCTGACGAGCGCGAGAAGTCGCCGCAGCGAGGGCGCCCGGCGCGGGTCGTTCGGGGCGCCGTGCACCTGTGAGGAGGTGAGGGCGAACCCGTCCCATGCGCCGAAGGCGCCGGACGGGTCGTACTCGACGGCGCTCCAGAACGCGTCGTCCCCCTCCACCCGACGGCACCCCACGATCAGCATGCGCCGCGCCCCGGCGGTGAGGACTTCGCCGACGCGCTCGGGCCGGGCCTCGTACGACGTCTTGAGCTCCACCGACCGCAGCCGCCCGCGCGGGTCGACGAGCACGGCGTCGTCGTCGGCCCGCACCGCGAGGACGACGTCGAGGAATTCGAGCAGCGCCGCGCGGTGTGCGTCCTCCGTCGTCGGCGCCGTGGCCCGCAGGGCGAGCGCCGCCATGCCGGGCCCGATGAGCGTCGGCCAGGCGACACCGGTGCTGTTCGGGCCCGGCTGGTCGACCGGGGTACCGGGGCCAAGCACCCGGCGCAGCGCGGTGAGTTGCCCGATCGCCGTCGTGTCCTGTTCGTCCCGGCCGTAGTGGTGGTAGAAGCCGTAGAAGTGCTGCGTTCCCGACAGGCTCTTGAAGGCTTCGCGCAACACGCTGTCGTACGCGTGCCGGACCGCGGGCGTGGCGTCCTGCCCCGTGTCCGCCTTCCGGAGCGCCCGCTCGGCGAGCTTGGAGATCCGCTCGGCGCAGCGCGCGGTCTCCGCGAGGAGCCCGGACACCCCCTGGGCGAGCGCCGCGTCGGTGACGTCGGGCAGCAGCCGTGCCACGGCCGCGTCGGCGCTCTCGCCGCCCCGGACGGCCGTCAGCAGGGCCGCCGCGTCCGCGTCGGTCACCGCACGGAGCGCCGCGGAGCCGCGCTCGTCGCGCGGGCGCAGCGCGTGCCAGTACCAGAGGGGCGGCATGAGACGGGTGCCCGCGGTGTGGGCGCTGCCCCGGTCGCCGATCTGCACGCGGGCGACGGGCACGCCGTCCGCGTCCCGCAGTTCGATCACCGACTGGTTCCAGCCGAGCTGCACGGGGTGGAGCACCGCTCCGGCGGGCAGCCGCAGGGGAGCGGTGGGCCAGCCCTCGTCCGTCGCCTGGCCTTGGGTGCCATCGACGGAACAGGCCCTGCGGGTCCCGGACTTCTCGTCGTACGTCACCCACCAGCCGAGCAGCCCGTCCTTGCTCCCGAACGGCGAGCTCTCCAAGCCCGCCCGGACGGGCAGCAGCCTGCACTGCTCCTCCTCCAGGCGTACACCCGGGGCCGCCCCGGCGAGCGCCGAGTCGAAGAACGCGGGCACGGAGGCCCGGCCCCGACGGGCGGTCGCGGGGTCGTACTCGCACCAGCGCTTTTCGTGCAGCACCCAGGAGGCCATGCCGTCCGAGGCGACCTCGCGGCGCTGTTCGGCGAAGGCGGTGTCCCCGGGGCGCACGGGTCGCGCGCCGTACCACCGGCTGCCGTCGGGGAGCGGCACCGAGACCGTGCCCGCGTCGTGCCAGCCGTCCTGGAGGCCGGTCGGCTTGAACACGTCCGCGGGGCTGCCGGACCACACGGCCCGCCGTTCGTTGCCGTACCCCGACGCGATCAGCCACTGCCCGTCGACGAATCGCACCGTCGGCTCGCCGTACCCCTGGGTCTTCGACGGCAGGCTCAGCGTGCGCTGGTCCAGGACGCCTTCGGGACCGGCGAGCGCGACCTGCGTGCCGATCCGCACGATGAGGGCGGGCCAGGCGTCGGCGCACTTGTAGCCGTTGTTGTCGACGTGGGGCCACTGGGGCTGCGCCGCCGCCGGCTTCTTGATGTCGCCGAGCGTGCCGAGCGCCTCTTCGAGGGCGGGCCAGCCCAGTTCGTCGAAGATGCCCGAGCGCAGCGACCGCGCGAGGACCGGCGCCGGGTCGAAGGAGGCGATCCGCTCGACCGCTTCGGGCGCGGTGGCCAGGACGGAGGGCTTCGCGAACCGTGCGACATTGCGCAACAGCGTGTCCAGGCCCGGGAGTCCCATGGGCCGGGCGAGGTCCGCGGCACGGTGTTCGAGCCAGTCCGCGAGGACCGTGCGCAGCGCCGGATGCTCCGCGACCCGCTCCAGCCGTGCCGAGGGCTCGGCGGCCGGTCCGTCGGCGGTCGAGAGGCTCTCCACGCCCTCCCGCAGCAGCGGCGCGAAACGGGCGTCGGAGGTGAGCGCCACCAGATCCCTGCGGCCCTCACTGTCGTCCTGCAGCCAGTGCCGCAGCTCCAGGCCGTTCTCCTCGTTCGGCGGGTCGGCGACCGGCACTCCGGCCGCGAGCGCGGCGTCGAGGAGATCCAGGTCCGTCTCGCACCGCCAGCCGCGGTCCACGACGAGCCGCACCGGCGTGCCGTCCGCGATCAGGCGGGGCGCCAGCCGCTCCACCAGAGCCAGTTCGGCGGCGAGCCGATTCGACTCGCGCCAGCCGCGCTGCCGGTGCCGCGCCCACGCGCCCAGCCACTCCGCGGCGCTCGCTGCCCCCTCCATGAGCAGGTCGATGGCCCCGCACCGGTCCAGGAGCGCCAGCCATGCCTCGTCGAAGGCGTCCTTGGCATCACCCCCGGCCGTCGGCAGGAGCGTCAACAGTCGCTGCCGCACCGCCGGATCGGCCTGGGCCAGCTCGGCGAGCGCGGGCAGCGCGGACTTCCAGAAGCTGCCTGCCGCGCGCGTCATGGCCCCCGAATGAATGATCTCCGCGAGCAGCGAGCACTCCTCGGCGCGGGCGGCGAGCCCCGCGCCCTTCGCCAGCCGCCGCAGGTCCTCCAGCATGCCCGCGTACGGGGCGATGCCCGACGCGCAGCGCTGCAAGGAGAGCGTCCTGAACTGCGCGTACGCTTCCTGCGCTGTCAGCCGCGCCGCGAGGCCCTTGGCATGCTCGCGCAGCACCTTGCCGCTGAGCGCCCCCGCGCCCGCGAACTCCAGGAACACCTCCCGCAGCCGCTCCTCGTCGATCTCCAGCGCGTGCCGCTGCTCGGCCGCCCGCGCCTTGCCGAAGAACACCGAGGCGTGCTGGTGCGACTCGGCCGCGAGGAAGAGCCGCGCGACCTGTTCGTAGTACGTCGGCAGGAAGTGCGGCACGGAACGGTCGAGGCGGTCCCCGATCTCGTCGAAGCCCTCCTTGGCCAGACCGGGCTTACTGGTGACCAGACGGGCCAGCCGCTCCATCTCCTTGACCACGGCGAGGGCGTGCCGCCCATTGGCCGGGTCGTTGACCAGCGCCCAGGCGGGGAACCCGAGCGACTGGCGCTGCACCCGCCCGACCGTGGCGGCCGTGGCCGCGCCGAACCCCAGGTACTCCAGGGCGAGATCCTCGGCGGGACCGATCGCCTCGGGCACCAGCCGCACCACCGTGCGCCCCTCGAGCACCGGGTGCGCGTACGCCCGGGCGGTCAGCGTGTCCCCGGCCCCGCCACCGGCCCCCGGCAGCACTGCCCCCGCCTCCAGCAGCCGCTGATCCCTGCTCACAGCTGTGCTCACAGCCTTGCTCGCGACCCCGCTCACCGTTCCCCCGCCCCGTCCTCGTCGGACTCGTCGAACTCGTTGCTCACCACGCGCGCCGCGTGCACGAGGGCAGCCATCCGGACCCCCTCCGACCAGGCCACCGGCCCCACCTCGCCGAGCGGCACCCGCCGCCCGCCGACGGCCCGCCACTCAAGGCCGCCCGTGCGGGTCTCGTTCTCGGGATAGTCGTCACCGAGCCAGTACGCCGCTTCGAGGGCGCGGCCTTCCTCCGTCAGTGCGCACACCGCGTATCCCCCGCGCACGCGGTAGCCGTACGCCGCCGCTCTCGCCGTCGCGTGCCGCAGCTCCTCGAACTTGGCGTCGGCGAAGGCCCCCCATTCCAGCGCCGCCCCTTCGACCGTCTCCGGGCGCGGCCAGACCTCGCGGAACAGCTGGTCCAGGCCCTGCTCGACCCCCAGTTCGGCGGCGAACTCCCGCAGGTCCGCCAGGTCGTCGAGGAGCACCGGATGCGGTATCAGCACCTGCTCGGCGTCGAGCCGCACCGAGTCGCCGTCCAGGTCCACGATGCCGAGGCCCCGCTCGGGATCGGCGTCCCGCAGGAACCCGGCGCGCGCCACATCGGCGCCCCCGTCGGCGCCCACCGGCGCCACCACCAGGTCGCGCAGCGCCCCCTGCCAGGCCGCGTCGGTCCACACCTCGGTGAGGAGCCGGGCGGGCACGGGCAGGGAGCGCACCAGCCAGGTGTCCACCTGCTCCCGGCACTCCCGCTCGTGCCGCTCCAGCCATTCGGCGAGCTGCCGCAGCCGCACCACTTCGGCGTCGTCGCGCAGCTTCGCGGGGACCTGTTTCAGCGTGCGCCCCGCGGCGTTCCTGCACAGCACCCGAGTGCCGTCCAGGGTGACCGCATACCCGCCCGCCGCCTCGACCCAGCCCATGACAGGACCCCTCCCAGACCTCCTGCTTTCCATGTCGATCACAGTAGGTGAGGGGTCTGACAATCCCGCCGCCGGAGGTGAGGAGAGGGGGGGGCACGGCCGTTTGATTGCGGCGGCACGGGGGACCCGGTCGGCATGACCGTCCACAAGAACACCGTGCTCGTACTGGACTGCTCCGAGCCCGAGCGGCTCGCCGAGTTCTACGCCGGACTGCTGGGCGCCGAAGTCAGGTTGAGCAAGGACCCGGACTACGTCGATGTCACGAACGACAGCGGGGTCTGCCTGGCCGTGCACCGGGAGCGGGACTACATACCGCCGAGCTGGCCCCGCCCGGAGGACTCGCAGCAGGCGCACCTGCGGATCATGGTCGCCAGGAACGACATGGACGAGGCGGAACGCGAGGCGGTCGGTCTCGGTGCACGGCCCGTCGACACGAAGGACAACAACGGTCCCCGGGACAGCCGTACTTACTCCGATCCGGCAGGGCATTCCTTCACCCTGGCGGCGATACCCGAGTGACCCGGGGGCGCCCCGGCAGTGAGCCGGGGCGCCCTCGGGCCGGAAGCGCTGGTCAGTTGTTGTTGCCCGGGATCAGGAACAGGTGGATCGACTGGTCCTTGTCACGGAACCGTGCACTGCCGGGGCCCTTCTTCGCCCGGTCGGACACGATCACCACGTGGTCGCTGGAGACCCAGGACACGCCCTCGGGGTTGCCGTAGACCGTACGGCCCTTGCTGTCGGTGGGGAGGCGGTGCACCTTGCCCTCGTCGACCTGCCACTTCTTGGTGTCGATGCGGCCCACCCACAGGGCGGACGACGCCTGCGACAGGACGGCGATCCGGCCGTCGCGCACGGACACGCTGCTGTAGTCCTCGAACGGCAGCGACTTGGGCAGCCGGATCGTGGCCGTGTTCGTCCAGCGCTTGCCGTCGCGCCGGAAGACCTGGATGCGCCCGCCGCCCGGCGTGCGGCCCTTCTTGCCGCCCGCGCACAGGTTTCCCTCACACAGGGCGAGCAGGTGGCCCGTGCCCGAGCGGTCGACCCACTCCAGGCCCTCCATGCCCTTGTTGGCGTCCGCCAGCTCGAAGTCGAGGTGCGCGGACCCGATCGGGCGCAGCTTCGCGTCGTACTCCTGGACGCGGGCGCGGAAGCCCTTGGGCTTGACCGGCTCGGCCTCGCTCAGCGTGTAGTAGTGGTCGCGCGCCTCGTCGTGGGCGAGGTCCTCGAACCCCTCGGTCGCCGCCGAAGCGCCTTTCTTCGTGTCCTTCTTCGCGCCCTTGTTACGGGTCAGGACGCCGTTCTCCGGGGCCTTGGGCGACAGCTCGCTGCTGACCCGGATGAGGGAGGACAGGTTGTCGCAGACGATCAGGAAGGCGCCGTCGCGGTAGAGGACGCCGCTCGCCTCCAGACGGGTGCCCGCGCCGTCCCCGATCAGGTCCTGGATCTTCGCTTCCTTGACCAGCCGGAGCTCGCTCGCCGCCTTGCCCCCGGACTTCTGCTGGGCACCGGCCTTGGCCTTGGTGGACTTCTTCGTCGCGGTCATGAGGGCAGTACCTCCATCGCACCCGGGAACGTCGCCCCACTGGCGCCGTTGGGATAGGTCTTGCGCAGCTCGGCAAGCTGCTGACGTGCGTGGTCGTAGCGCATGCGCGTGTAGTGGAAGATCCCGTACGTGAACTGCGAGCCCCGGCTCAGCTCCCACTGGCGGTACGCCGCGCGGTACACCTCGTCGTTGGTGAACTGCCGCCCGGTGAAGGGCTGTCCGTGCGGGGTGGTGGACTCGGCGTACGCGGCGGACGAGACGAGCTGCCACAGTCCGTCGGCCCGCCCTGAGCCCTCCGCGCCGAGCAGCGCGGCGACCCGCTCGGGTTCGAACTCCGTGTCCAGGAGGTACTCGAGGTGGTCGAGGTAGTACTGGCAGAAGTCGTGGTGCCGCAGCAGGTTGGTGAAGAGCGGCAGGCGTGAGACCTCGTGCGGCGCGTGCGTGATCCGGCAGTAGTTGCGGCTCATCGAGGGCCAGTCGAGCAGGTCCGTGTACTGCCACTGCGTCGAGAAGAAGTCGATGCCCGAGCTGTTGTCGTAGTCCCAGGGGATGAACGTGAAGTACGGGCGGGACATGAAGCCCGAGGCGTCGCCGAGCCTGCCGGAGTTGTACAGGTAGTAGTTCGACGGCGTCGCGAAGTAGTTGTCCCAGCTGCCCAGGAGGACGTTGGCGCCCGCCCAGCGCAGGAAGGCCGGTACGTTCAGGATCTGCTCGACCGACTCGCGGAACGCGTCGGACGTGAACTTGCGCTCGTCGCCAGGAAGGTGGGCCGCGTTGATGGTGCGGACGAGGGCGGCGAGGTCGTCGTAGGTGGCGAGTTGCGGATCGTCCTCGTTGGTCTTCAGGCGGTACGTGCGGTCGTCCTCGCGGCTGCCCGCGGTGAAGTACTGCCGCCCGCTGTCGACGCCGTCGGAGCCGGAGCGGTGCTCCAGCGTCGCGCAGCCGACGTCGCCGCAGTACGCCTTGTAGAGGTTGCCCTCGGAGTTCTTGCCGAAGTGGTCCTTCAGGAACTTCTTGTCGACCTGCTCGATGACCGAGAAGAGGCCCATGTAGCGGTCGTTGATCGAGAACGTGGCGTACGTGTGCTGCGCCGCCGGGATGCCCGCGCGTTCAAGGAGACGCCAGGCGACGGCCTCGCGCATCTGCGACGGGTCGTTGTACATCGCCTTGAGGTTGACCCGTTCCATGCCGAAGAGCCGGTCCTCGCTCGCGCCGACCTCGAAGTCGATCTTCCAGGAGCGCTTGGGCGCGTGAGCCGTCAGGTTGCCGCTGTTGACCATCGAGAACGACGGGGTCGCGAGCAGTGTGTCGTCCGGGGCGCCGTGCTTCGTCAGGGACAGCCGGGCGCCCGGTGGCGCCACCAGCACGTCGTCGGCCGTCAGGACGCCGGGCGGCCAGCCGGTGACCTTGACCTGATACATGTCCTGAGCGAAGAACTCCGTTTTGTTCTCCGCCGAGTCGAGGTACTGGTCCATGATCCGGCCGATCGCGGTCGACTGCCCGTCCGCGTCGAGAAGGACGAGGCTGCCGTCTCCGGCGATGTCCGACTGCTCGGCGAGCAGCAGGTCGTACAACGTGCTGAACTCGGCTTTGGTCCGCAGCGCCGCGTCGGCCGGGCCCGCTGTCGCGTTGGCCCGCTCGGCGAGCCGCCGTGCCGTGCCCGGTGGCAGCGCGGATACCGCGATGGCCTGGTTCTTGAACGCGTCCCGGAACGTTGCCTTGCCGATGGTTCTGTCCACGTCGGCCTCCCTGGGGGCCCTGGGTGAACCTCTCTCTCTACGCCCGGCACCACATGACCGCCAGACCGAGAATCGGCCTGGCGGTCATGGCTCGGTCCACCGGCACAGCACCCGCACGAACCCGGCCAGGGTGAGCGACCACACGAGGGCGAAGGCCCAGACGATGCCGGGGCTCGACGTGCGGATGCCGATGAACAGGAGCGTGCAGGAGACCGCGGCGAAGAAGGCCACGGTGAGCGGGTGCGGCCTGTTCGCGAGGGCGGTGCGCAGGCGCGGCCCGAGCCGCAGGATCCACAGGCGGGCCGTGAGCTGCCGGTCCTGGCGCAGGACCAGTTCCATCTCGTCGAGGATGCGCTGCTCGTGCTCCGGAAGTCGACCTGTCGACATCGTCGCCCCTCTTACGCAGTCGTCCGCGGCCGGGCCCTGGTGCCCACCATGGCCCATCATGACGAGAATGCGCGAGAACTTGGGGCGACGGGTTCTCAGACGGAGCGGTGGTACTGGTCCGGCACGTGCACCTCCGCGCCGAGCTCACGCCCCGCGCGCCGCGCCCACGAGGGGTCGCGCAGCAGCTCACGGCCCAGCAGGACGGCGTCCGCCTCGCCGTTGGCGACGATCTTCTCGGCCTGCTCGATGTCGGTGATCAGGCCGACCGCGGCGACCGGCAGCTCCGTCTCGGCCTTCACCCGTGCGGCGAACGGGACTTGGTAGCCGGGCTCGACGGGGATCCTGACGCCCGCCGCGTTGCCGCCCGTGGAGACGTCGAGCAGGTCGACGCCGTGCTCCTTGAGCTCGGTGGCGAAGCGGACCGTGTCGTCCGCGGTCCAGCCCGCCTCCGCCAGCCAGTCCGTGGCGGAGATGCGGAAGAACAGCGGCTTGTCCGCGGGCCACACCGCCCGTACGGCGTCGACGACTTCGAGGGCGAAGCGCGTGCGGTTCTCGTGCGAGCCGCCGTACGCGTCGGTGCGCTTGTTGCTGTGCGGGGAGAGGAACTCGCCGATCAGATAGCCGTGGGCGCCGTGGATCTCGGCGATCTCGAAACCCGCGTCCAGCGAGCGCCGGGCGGCGTCGGCGAACTGCGCCACGACCTCGTGGATCCGCTCGACGGTGAGCTCCGTCGGCACTGGGTGGCGCTCGTCGAAGGGGACCGCGCTGGGCGCGACGGCCTGCCACCCGTACTGATCAGGACCCACCGGGGCGCCGCCCTTCCAGGGGCGGTCGGTGGACGCCTTGCGGCCCGCGTGGGCGAGCTGGATCGCCGGGACGGTGCCCTGGCTCTTCAGGAAGTCCGTGGTGCGGCGGAACGCGGCGGCCTGGGTGTCGTTCCAGATGCCCAGGTCGTACGGGCTGATGCGGCCCTCGGCGCTGACCGCGGTGGCCTCGACGATGATCAGGCCCGTGCCGCCGGTGGCACGCGCCGCGTAGTGCGCGAAGTGCCAGTCCCGCGGTGCCCCGGCCTCGGCGCCCTCGGGGGCCGCCGAGTACTGGCACATCGGAGGCATCCAGACCCGGTTCGGGATGGTCAGGGATCGCAGGGTGTACGGCTCGAACAGCGCGCTCACGGCGGGCTCCGTTCCTCATGGGTGATGTGCTGCTCGTACGATAGTCCTCGTAGTACGGCGAATGTCAAACTACGACGTCTCTCGTACAATGAAGTGCAAGGAAAGCCGGGCACAGGATGAAGTGGAGCCGCCATGACGACCGCCGCCGCCGCGACCGGCAGCGCGAGCAGCAGGACGCTCGCCCACCCCGAGCCCGGGGACATCCGCCTCGAAGCCGTGCTGCACGCCCTCGCCGACCCGATGCGGATGCGGGTGGCGCGGGAGCTGGCCCGGGAGGAGGGCGCGGCCGGACTCTCCTGTTCCTACTTCGCGCTGCCCGTCACCAAGTCGACGTGCACGCACCACTTCCGGGTGCTGCGCGAGAGCGGCGTCATCCGGCAGATCTACCGCGGCACGACCAAGCTGAACGTGCTGCGCCGCGACGACCTGGACACGCTCTTCCCCGGCCTGCTGGACAGCGTCCTGGCCGCGGCGGCCCACGAGGAGAGCCGCCTCGGCGGCTGACGCTCTAGCCGCCGGTGGCGCCGGGCGCCTCGGGCAGGAGCACCCCGCGGAACTCGTCCACCAACGTGTTCCTGGCATCGCGCAGGGCGTCGATGGCCGGATGGAGCCGGTCCCCGAAGGACTGCTCGTCGACCGGCAGCGTGCCCGCCCGCAGCGCCGCCAGATAGGGCCGCAGCTCCATCTCGAACCGGTCGCACCGGTCGACCACGTCCTGCGCCGCCGTCGCGATCACCGGTGTCCCCAGGAACGACACGGTCCCCGAACAGCTTCCCGCGAGTTCGCCCACCGCGCGGAGGGCCGTTTCCTCCTGCTCGGGCGTCGGCAGTTCGCCCCGGCAGACGGCCGCATAGACGGGATAGAGGCTCACGCCGATGGCCGAGTAGGCGGTGCACACCTGGCCATACGTCGTCGTACGCTCCTGACGCACCCACAGCGCATGCGACTCCGCGGCCGCGATGGTCGCCCCCAGCCGCGTGCCCTCCGTCGCCGCCCGCCCGCCGAGCCAGGCCCCCAGAACCGCTCCGACGAGCCCCGCACCCCCGGCGATCACCGCCGCCAACCCCTGGTCCATGGCGCCAGTGTGCCCGCCCCGGTGCCGGGACGGCAGGCGGACCGGAGGACATCGCGAGCGCCCGTTGAGGCAACGGGGTCTGCCCGGTCGACTCCTGACGGCGGCCGCCCGCCCACCTAGCGTCATGGGGTGAGCCTTTGGACCTCCCTCGAACCTGCCTCCGTGACCGTCGAGCCCGGCAGCACCACCACGGTGCAGCTGCGGGTGCGCAACACCGGTGACATCGTCGACGCGTACCGCTTCGAACCGGTCGGTGACCTCGCCCCCTGGACCACGGTGGAGCCACCCGTGCTCCGCCTCTATCCGGGCACGACCGGCACCGTCGAGCTGACGTTCGCGCCGCCGCGCACGCCGGACGCCACCGTCGGCGCGCATCCGTACGCGGTACGGATCACCCCGGCGGAACACGCGGGCGGCATCGTCGTCCCCGAAGGGAACGTCACGGTCAACCCCTTCACCGAGGTCCGCGCCGAACTGGTGCCGCCGACGGTGAAGGGATGGTTCCGGGGCCGCCCGCAGCTGGCGGTGGACAATCTCGGCAACACCACCGTCACCGCGTCGCTCGGCGGCAACGACAACGGCGACCGGCTGTCGTACGACATCGAGCCGGGCAACGTACAGATCGAGCCGGGCCGGGCGGCGTTCGTGAAGACGACGCTGCGGCCCAAGCAGATCACCTGGTTCGGGTCCAAGCAGGAGCAGCCCTACGCGCTGAGCGTCCGACGGTCCGGCACCGAGCCGTTGACCGTCGACGGGACCTTCGTGCAGCGCAGCGTCCTGCCGGGCTGGCTGGTGGGCACGCTCGGGCTCGTCCTCGCGCTGACGATCGCGTTCGTGACGATCTGGCTGACCAACCGCCCGCAGATGCAGAGCGTGGCGCGGGAGAAGCCGCAGGAGTCCGGCGCGATCGCACCGGACAGCCCGCCCCCGCCGAAGAAGAGCGCCCCGCCCGCGCCCGACGAGGAGAAGAAGGAAGACCCTCCCGCGGATGCGGACAAGGGCGGTTCCGAGGAGCCGGCGGACGGCGGAGGCGGGGAGGAGGAACCCGAGGAGAAGACGGCGGCCGACGCGGTCAACGAACTCGCCCAGAGCAGCGAGGGCCGTCACATCTGCTACCGCGCCTTCGTCGAGGACAGCTGGCAGGAACCCGTGTGCGACGGCGCGGAGGCGGGCGCGGCAGGCCAGGGCACCCCCATCAAGTCGCTGAACATCGCGGTGACCGGCACCCAGGGGGTCACCGGCACCGGCGCCTTCGTCGGCGAGGGCTGGCGGAAGGGCATCCCGTGGTCGGACGCGGAGGACGGCAAGGACATGTTCTTCGGCAGCACCGAGAGCGCCGACCCCGCCCTGGAGGGCTTCACCTACAAGGTCTTCGACGGCTCCGTGTGCAGCGACGCCTTCGTGACGGAGAGGGACTGGATGGGCGAGGTGTGCACCGACCCCGGCCAGTTCAAGTACCACGGAAGCCCGATGGAGCTGAACCTGTCTCTGGAGGCGGTCCGGCTCACGGTCTGACGGGCCGGTCGACGGCACGCACCCGGACCGTCACGCCCTCGGTGACCGGCGGCCCCGCGTCGTAGTCGGGGTACGCCGGGAACGGCACGGTCACCGTGACGTCCAGGGACGGCTTGAGCTCGTTGTCCAGCGCCGACCAGAGATCGGCGAGGGAGCGGGCCTCCGAAGGGTTGACGGCCACCGTCACCAGCACCGAGAGACCGAGCCGCCCGAGCGGGCCGGGGAGTTCCTGGGCGGACAGCAGCTCGTGCGGCAGCAGCGTCGCCAGGACGGCGGACAGCAGCCGGTGCTCGTCCTGCGGAGTCTTCGTCCAGGCCGTCACGAGATAGGAGAGCCGGAACCAGCGCGGGGGACGGCGGCGCCGGACGACGATGCCGCGGTCGTCGCGCACCCCGGTGTGGCCGCGCTGCCGCAGGGACACGTCCTCCCGGATGTCGTACAAGTAGGCGTTGACCACGGGCGTGTTGCGCCGGGCCGCCCAGTCGCGCGAGGGCACGTCGAAGGAGACGTCGATACCGGCCCCGGTCAGCGCCCCGCCGCCGATGAGGCCCTTGAGGACCTCGTCCACCTCATGGATCACTGCGCACTCCCACCCCGCCGCTCGCCAACCCGCTGCCCTGTCGCCCGATCGGATACGTCCGGAGCCCGGCCCGGTCAGATGAAGCCCTCGCGCAGGGCGTACGCCACGACGTGCGCGCGGTTGCGCAGGTGCAGGCGTGTGGTCAGGCCGTGCATCACGTTCTTGACGGTGCGTTCGGAGTACGCGAGCTTCGTGGCGATCTCCGAGGTGTCGAACCCCTCGGACACCAGGCGCACCACGTCCACCTCGCGCTTGGTGAAGCTCAGGAAGAACCCCGGCTGGTCGGGGCCGCCCTGATGGAGGCGCCGCACCTGGCCGATGAGCTGGCCGAGCAGGTCGGCGGGCAGGTCACCGCCGCCCTTGGCGGTGGTCAGGACCGCCTGCACCAAGCGGTGCGCGGTGGCCTCGCGGCGCCAGACGACGGCTCCGACACCGCACTCGATGACGTCGAGGAGCTCGTGCTCGCGGACCGAGCCCGTGACGAGCACGGCACGCGCGCCCTCGCTGCGCACGGCGCGCCGCAGCCGCGTGAGCGCGGCCTCGTCGAGGGTGTCCTCGATGAGCAGGGAGACCCCGCCGGGGCCCGGTTCGCCGCACACCTCGACCTCGGGGTGGCGGCGCAGCTGGCTGAGGACTCCCTCGCGGGTGATCGGGTCGGCGGCGGTGACGGACACCCGCACGCGGTTCGTCTTCGGTGCGGAGAGAGCGGCGGGGCCGGTGGGGGTGCTGGGCGTGGTGGGCATGGTGGGCGTGACGGGCGCGGGGGCCACGAGCGCCGGGGACGTGCTGGACAAGCGATCTTCCTCATTTCAGCGACGGGAGGCACCCCGGACGGACCGGGGGCGCCGCCGGTCCGGAGAACCGGCGGCGCCCGATGCGGCGGTCAGGAGCGGATCAGGAAAGGATCAGGAACGGATCAGGAGCACGACTTGTAGAAGTGCTTCCAGCCATCGCCGGGCATGGTCGGAGGCTCGGCCGGGGTGCCCCAGGCGCCGTACTTCTGCTCGTCGTTCTGGTTGTACTTGCCCGGGCCGCTGTTCGCCTTCGACAGGCGTACGTTGCGCTCCAGCACCCCGTCACCGGCGTTGCTCAGGATCGCGAGGTCCGGGTACGCGTCGTCGCCGTAGTTGGCGATCCGCAGCTCCTTGGCCTCGCGGGCGTCGCCGATGTCCAGGTGGCGGGTGCTCGTCGAGCTCAGGTTCGTGCGCTTGAGCGGTCCGGGGCGGTAGTCGGCGACGCGTGCCGTCGCGGGGTCGTCGACGCCGGACGGCTCGACGATGTTGACGACCAGGTCCAGCTTGCCGTCCTTCTGGAAGTCGGCGACCGCGGCGGTCGTGACCTCGCCCTGCTTGGTGCCGACCAGCTTGCTGACGTTCTGCTTCGTGCCGAACGAGCCGTCGGCGGCCCCCCACGCGACCGTCATCTTCGTCCCGGTGAGCCCGGGGTTCGCGATCTTGTCCGGGCGGCCGTCGCCGTCGAGGTCGCCGATCAGGGTCGTGGTACCGGACAGGCACGGGGCCGCCGCACGGGCGGACTCGGCGGACCGTCCCGCGTCGTCCGAGGCCGACGTCCCGGCCGCACTGGCCTGGTAGCCGGCGACGGTCAGGGTCAGGGCGACCGCCGCGACCGGGGCGGCGATCAGACGTGAGCGCTTGCGAAGCATGTACGAACTCCCATATGTCGTTGCTGCGAAACCGTGCTCGAGAAGTACGACCGGGATCCGAGAGGAACGTCCGGCGAGCACGGTTCAACACTGCGGGGCCACCCGTCCCGACCGCCACGAATGCCGGGCAGTTGGGGACGCTGGAACGCCAAATAGGTCTTTGACCTGCGCAAACGCAAGGTGCCTGGAATGCGCGACTGGGACGCGCCGGATCGCGAGGGGCAGCCGGGGGACGGTGGAACGGGTGCGGGAGAGGCACAGGGGACACCCGAAAGCCTGCCCCTTCGGGCGGATCACGGGGATGCCCGAGCTGTGGCCCGCCCACCGACACCGCGTCCACCACCGCTGTCCACCACCTCGAACACCGTGCGATGCTCGGCCCCGTGCACAGCAGTCACATGAACCCCGTCTTCGTCGGGCGCGACGCCGAACTGGCCGCCCTCGGCGAGGCCCTGTCCCGGGCCGATGCCGGGGAGCCCCGCGCCCTCGTCGTCGGCGGCGAGGCAGGCGTCGGCAAGACCCGGCTCCTGGAGGAATTCCTCGGCAGGGCCGCCGCGGACGGGGCCGTCGTAGCCCTCGGCGGCTGCGTCGAAACGGGCGCCGACGCCCTGCCGTACCACCCCGTCTCCACCGCCCTGCGCGCACTGCGCCGCAGGCTCGGCGCCGAGGTCGACGCCGCCGTCGCCGGTCAGGAGGGCGAGCTCGCCCGGCTGCTGCCCGAGCTCGGCGAGATGGACCGGGAGCGCTCCGAGACCGACGGCCGCGCCCGGCTCTTCGAGCTCACCGTCCGCCTCCTCGAACGGCTCGCGAAGGACCGCACGGTCATCCTGGCCCTGGAGGACCTGCACTGGGCCGACCGCTCCACCCGCGAGCTGCTCAGCTATCTGCTGCGTGCCCTCACCGACAGCCGACTGCTGATCGTCGCCACCTACCGCGCCGACGACCTGCACCGCCGCCACCCGCTGCGCCCCGCCCTCGCCGAGTACGAGCGGCTGCGCACCGTCACCCGCCTCGAACTGCCCCGCTTCGACCGCGCCGAGGTCCGCAGCCAGCTCACCACCATCCGCGGCGAGACCCCGCCCGACGAGGTCCTGGACCGGGTCTTCGAACGCTCCGAGGGCAACGCGTTCTTCGTCGAGGAGCTGGCCCGCAGCCTCCTCGAAGGCTCCCCGGGCGGCATCAGCGACTCCCTGCTCGACCTGCTGCTCGTCAGGGTCGAGGCGCTGCCGGACGAGGTGCAGCGCGTGGTGCGGATCGCCGCCGAGGGCGGGTCGGAGGTGGAGTTCCGCCTCCTGGCCGCCGTCACGGGCCTCGCCGAGGACGAGCTGATCGAGACGCTGCGTACCGCTGTCGGGGCCTCCGTCCTGCAGCCCTCCGGTGAGGGGGAGTCCTTCCGCTTCCGGCACGCCCTGATGCGCGAGGCCGTGGTCGGCGACCTGCTGCCCGGCGAGCGCTCCCGGCTCAGCCGCCGCTATGCCGAGGCCCTGGAGGCCGACCCGCTTCTCGTACGGTCCGAGGACCGGGCCGGACGCCTCGCCGGGTACTGGTTCGACGCCCGCGACCCCGCTCGCGCCCTGCCCGCCGTGCTCGCCGCGGCGGCCGCCGCCCGCGGTCGGCACGCGTTCGCCGAGCAGCACCACCTGCTGGAACGGGCGTTGGAACTGTGGGACGACGTGCCCGACGAGCTGCGCCGCGACGCGATCCGGCGCGGCTTCGAGGGCGGCCTGTCCCCGGCCATGTCCGAGGACCCGCCGGGCGGCTTCGTGGACCTGCTCGCCGAGATCACCGTCGCCGCGCGCCTCGCGGGTGAACGGGAGCGGGCGCTCGCCATCTGCAAGCGGGCGCTGCGCGAGCTGGACGGCGATCCGGCTCCTGCCTCCGGACTGCGCCCGGCCACGAACGACCCCATCCGGGCGGCCTGGTTCCTGACCGAGCGCTACCAACTGCTGCGCGACCTCGCCCGCTCCGACGGCTGGGAGGAGATCTCCCGGGCCCAGGCGCTGGTGGAGGGCCTGCCGCCATCCCCCGTGCACGCCTATGTGCTGACGCACGTGGCGAACTGGAACGTCGTGCACCGGCCGGGACGCGAGGCCATCGGGATCGCGGAGCGGGCGGTGGAGCTCTGCCGGACGACGGGTGCCGACATCATGGGCATCACCGCGCAGCAGACCCTGGCCTGGCTCACCATGCACACGGGCGACGTCGAGGCCGGGCTCGAACTGGCCCGCGACGCTTTCACCGGCGAGCTGGTGCGGGCCAACGTCGCTGTCGTGGTGCGTGGCTACGGCAATCTGTCCACGGCGCTGCACGGCATCGGCCGCTACGCCGAGGCCGTCGAAACCGCCGAGCAGGGCAGCGACCTCGCCGAGCGGCACGGGCTGCCGGACATCGCCTCCTTCATCGAAGCGAACCTCGCCGAGTCCCTCATCCAGCTCGGCCGCTGGGCCGATGCCGACGACGTGCTCGACCGGGCCGTCGGCCGCCGCGGGGTGAGCGTGCGCACCCGGGGGCAGGCCGCCGGGCAGCGCGCCGAACTGGCCCTGGCCCGCGGCGCGTACGACGAGGCCCGGCGCCGGATGGAGCAGTCCGACCACTGGATCGTCGGCCCCTACCCGGAGCCGCAGCACACCCTGGCCATGGCCCGCGTGGCGATCGCCCTCGCCTCCGCCGACGGCCGGATCCTCGACGTCCGCTCCCTCCTGGAGACGGCGATCGGCGAGGCCATCCCCTTCGGCCACCAGCGCTACGGCTGGCCGCTGCTGTACGAGGCGGCCGCGGCGGAGGCGCGGGCCCGTGGGCTCGCGGTGGCCGAACCGGGGCGCGGGGCGGCGGTGGAGCGGATCCGCGAGGCGATGAAGGGCCAGCCCGTCTTCGCACCGCTGTGGGCCGCGCAGGCCCTGATGATCGAGGCGGAACTGGTCGGCGTGGAGGGCCGGGACGCCACCGCCTCCTGGACGGCGGCCGTTACGGCCACGGAGCAGTTGGAGCCCCCGATGCTCGCGGCCACGGCCCACTTCCGCCTCGCGGAGGCGCTGCTGGCCCAGGGCGGCACGGACTCCCGGGACGTGGCCGGAGAGCTGTTGCGCCGGGCCGGGGCGGTGGCGCACGAGCTGGGCGCGGCGCCGCTCGCCACGGAGATCACCACGCTGGCCGGTCGTGCGCGGGTCCCGCTGCGGCAGGACGAGGAGGAGTCCGCCCCGTCCCCGGCGGCGGCGCTGGGGCTGACCGCCCGGGAGCGGGACGTGCTGCGGCTGGTGGCCGCCGGGCGGAGCAACCGGCAGATCGCGCAGGAACTGTTCATCTCGCCGAAGACGGCGAGCGTCCATGTCTCCAACATCCTGCCGAAGCTGGGCGCTTCGGGCCGCGGCGAGGCCGCGGCCGTCGCACACCGACTGGGGCTTCTCGACGAGTGACGGGCCGTCGGGACGTACGCGGCCCATGCCGTGCAAACGCCAACCCCCCCCCAAAAAACCCCAGGCCCTAGCCCGGCACCCCCCACGCCGCCGCCCGCAGCCCCTCCCAGTCCGGGATCTTCACGATGCGGCGCCCGAGCGAGCGGCCGAGCTCCGCCTCCGCGCGTTCGATCGCCAGCCAGCCCGGCCACTCGATCGGCCGCAGCCCCGCCGCCCGCAGCCCCGTCAGGGGGTCCTCCGGGACGGGCCGCCGTACGAGAGCGGAGGCGTCGTCAAGGAGGGAGAGCACCGTCTCCTTGGAGCACGGGCGGTTCGTCCCGATGACGCCGGTCGGGCCGCGCTTGATCCAGCCCGCCACGTACTCGCCGGGCGAGGGCGCATCGTCGCGCAGCACCCGCCCCGCAGCATGGGGCACCGTGCCACGCCCCGCGTCGAACGGCAGCCCTTCGATGGGCACCCCGCGGTACCCGACGGAGCGCAGCACCAGTTGCGCCGGGATGTCCTCGTACCGCCCAGAACCCGTCACGCCGCCCGAGCCGTCCGGCAGTGTCCGCTCGAACCGGGTCCCGGCGACGTGTCCCGTTGCCCCCGCCGCCAGGGAGACCGGCCGCAGGAAGAAGCGCAGCCTGATCCGCCGGGCCAGGCCCCGCTCGGGGCGCTCGGCCCAGCCGCGCAGCACCTCCACGTTGCGACGGCTCGCCGCGGGCAGCCCTGACGGGTCGGCGAACGCGGGGTCCAGGGCCAATTCCGCCGGGTCCACCAGGACTTCGGTGTCCGGGAGCGCGCCGAGCTCCCGCAGCTCCTTGGTGGTGAACCGCGCCTGCGAGGGGCCGCGCCTGCCCACCATCGACACCTCGCGCACCCGGCTGCCCGCGAGCACGCCCAACGCGGCGTCCGGCATGTCGGTGGGGAGCAGTTCGGTGGCGCCGCGGACCAGCATCCGGGCGACGTCCACCGCGACGTTGCCGACGCCGATGACGACGGCGGACTCCACGTCCCGTACGAACCCGTCCTGCGCGTACGCGTCCGCCGGCGCGTCCGGGTGCGCGCTGTACCAGGAGACGAACTCGGTCGCCGAGAAGCTGCCGGGCAGGTCCTCGCCCGGCACCCCGAGCCTGCGGTCCGCCGCCGCGCCCACGCAGTAGACCACCGCGTGATAGAGGCCGAGGAGCCGGTCCGGGGGAAGGGCGCCGGGGCCGATCTCGACGGAGCCGAGGAAGCGCACGCGCTCGTGTTCGAGGACCGTGCGCAGATTGTTCTGGAGGGACTTGATCTTCTCGTGGTCCGGCGCGACCCCGTAGCGCACCAGGCCGTACGGGCAGGGGAGCCGGTCGAGCACGTCGACCCGCACATCCGGCACCAGGTCCTGCTGGACGAGGGACTGCGCGGCGTACACACCGCTGGGGCCCGAACCGACGACGGCGACCTGCAGCACGGTGGTGCTCCTTCCGCGAGACGAGCCCGGGACGGTCTCAGGATCGCACCAGGGGCCGTGTGATGTCAGGGGTGTGCGTCCGTCTGTGCGAGTCGTCGTGCGTGCCGTCCCCGGGGGGATGCGACGGCGCGGATAGCGTGCGCATGTGCGGAACAGATCATTTGCTGATGTTTCTGATCACTATCGACCGGATGTCGCTGCACCGGACGGGCCGGATGGGGCGGACGGGCCGGACGGGTCGGGCGGGTCGGCCCGGCTGGCCCGGCTGGCCCGGCTGGATCAGCAGGCCTGGCCGGAGCCGCCGGGGCCTTCGTTCCGCGTCCGGCTGTCCTTCAGCGACGGGGCCGACGTCGACGTGACCGCCGTGGTGTCGCACGGCCGGGTCGCCATCGAGGACCTGCACGCCCGGCCCCCGCTCTCCCCGGACGACTTCGCGGCGCTGGTCGACTGGATCGAGCGACCGCTGGCGGACGACGGCCCGGTGGCGGCTGAGCCGGTCCGCCGCGCCCGCCCCGCGTGGCCGCGCGGCAGCGCGGGGCGCCGGATCGTGGCCGAGGCGTACCGCACGGCGCAGCACGAGGGGCACGACCCGGTGCTCGCCGTGATGTGCGCGACCGGGCACAGCCGCCGCAAGTCGCTCAGACTCATCGCGGGAGCGCGCGACGCGGGCCTCTTGGCCCCGCGTCACCATCGAAGGTAGGGAACGGACACCGCATCGCGCGCAGGGAACGAGCCCCGCCCATGGCGTCAGCCAGCGGCCTCAGCCCATCTCCCGCATCCTGCTGATCTCGGTCGACTGCTGCGCCACCACGTCGTTCGCCATCTCCTCGACCTGGATGTTGTTGCCCTCGGAGAGCACATCCGTGGCCATCGTGACGGCCCCGCTGTGGTGAGTGATCATCAGCTTCAGGAAGAGCTCGTCGAACGCCGTGCCCTTCGCGGCGCGCAACTGCTTCAGCTGCGCCTCGGTCGCCATGCCCGGCATGGTCGCGTGGTCGTGCCCCGCGTGCTCGCGCGGGCCGCCGTACTTCTTCAGCCAGCCCTTCATCGCGCCGATCTCGGGCTTCTGTGCGGAGGTGATGCGCGAAGCGAGCCGTTTGACGCGGCTCGACTCCGCCCGCTCCGGCGCGAGTTCGGTCATCTTCAGGGCCTGGCCGTGGTGCACGATCATCATCTGTGTGTACGTGAAGTCGGCGGTGTTGGGGGAGTCGTCCTCGGTCCGCTTCTCCGCGGCGTCCTTCGCCGACATCGTCGCCGCCGTCTCGCCCGGCTTGCCCGGCGCGATCACCGAGGGCCCCTCCGACGCCTTGCGCCCGGCGTCGGACCCGCTCCCACCGCCCCCGTCGGAGTCACACCCCCCGAGTACGAGAACGGCTGTCGCCAGGAACGCGGTGACGGTGGACGTACGACGGTTGAGCACAGAAACCTCCTGCGGCACACGGCGACGAGTTGGGGTCCGTACTAGCACGCGGATGACCACCCGCGATCGAAAACTCTCGTTACGGGTCCGTTTCCCCCTCTGTTGATCTGTGCATGATGAGCACGATACTGCGGGTGTCCGTGAACCGTTCGACTGCGAACGGCGACAAGGGAGGACGCAGTGACCCTGTTGAACAATTCCCGAACTCGGCGCAGACACCTGGGAGTCGGGGCGGTGGCAGCCGGACTGCTGGCCGCGCTCCTGACCGCCGCGCCCGCGGGAGCCGTCCCCGACCCCGGCGACACCCCCGCCGCCCCGAAGAGCGTCTCCAAGAGCGACGAAGCCCGGACCGAGAAGGCCATCGAGCGCGGGGAGATCCCCGGGCCCGACGAGGTCGTCCACTCGGACAACATCGAGCACCTGGCCAACATCCCCAAGGACGCGCTGCCGGGCCTCAACACGGACATCGCGTTCCAGGGCAAGTACGCCTTCGCCGGAAATTACGACGGCTTCCGCATCTACGACATCAGCAACCCCAAGGCCCCGAAGACGATTTCGCAGGTGCTGTGCCCGGGATCGCAGAACGACGTCTCCGTCTCCGGCAACCTGCTCTTCCTCTCCACGGACTCCTCGCGCAGCGACAACTCCTGCAACAGCACCACGCAGCCCGCCACGGAGAAGTCCTCCTGGGAGGGCATGAAGATCTTCGACATCAGCGACAAGTCGAACCCCAAGTACGTCTCCGCGGTCGAGACGGCCTGCGGCTCGCACACGCACACGCTGGTGCCGGAGCGCAGGAACGTCTACGTATACGTCTCCTCGTACTCCCCGAACGCGACGTTCCCGGACTGCAAGCCTCCGCACGACGGGATCTCGGTCATCAAGGTGCCGCGCAAGGCCCCGCAGAAGGCCGCGGTCGTGAACTTCCCCGTGCTCTTCCCCGGTGAGGGTCCTGACGGCGGCGGCAACCCCGGCGGGCCCACCAACCCGGGCGTCTCCAAGACCACCGGCTGCCACGACATCACCGTGCTGCCCTCCGAGGACCTCGCGGCGGGCGCCTGCATGGGCGACGGCATCCTGTTCTCCATCAAGGACCCGGAGAACCCGAAGGTCATCGACCAGGTCCAGGACAACACCAACTTCGCGTTCTGGCACTCGGCGACCTTCAATCAGAAGGCGAACAAGGTCGTCTTCACCGACGAGCTTGGCGGCGGTTCCGGCGCCACCTGCAACGCGGCCACCGGGCCCGACCGCGGCGCCAACGGCATCTATGACATCAAGGGCAAGGGCGACAAGCGCAAGCTGGTCTTCAAGAGCTACTTCAAGATTCCGCGCCACCAGGCCGACACCGAGAACTGCGTGGCCCACAACGGGTCGCTGATCCCGGTCAGGGGCAAGGACCTGATGGTCCAGGCCTGGTATCAGGGCGGCGTCTCCGTCTGGGACTTCACCAACTCCGAGAAGCCCAAGGAGATCGGCTACTTCGAGCGCGGCCCGCACACCACCGACAAGATCACCACGGCGGGCGCGTGGTCGGCGTACTACTACAACGGCCGGGTCTACTCGAACGACATCGAGATGGGCCTCGACGTCCTGAAGATCAACGACAAGCGGACCGACTCCGCCCAGCGGGTCCGCCTGAACGAGCTCAACGTCCAGACCCAGCCCGACTACTTCGACTAGCCCGCCTTCATGGAGATCCCGTCGGGCGGTGCGCCGTCCGGCGGGACCCCGAGCTTCCAGTCGAGGTCGTACCGCTGGAACAGTTCGGCGCGCAGCGTCTCCAGTGGCATCGGTGCCCCTCCGGGAATGAGCAGCGCGAAGACCGCGCCCATCAGGAGCGCCCGCAGCAGCGGGTAGTCCCGGTCGGGGTCCTGCGACCCGTACCGGACGACGGTGTCGCGCAGCAGCTCCGCGAGACGCTGCTGCTCCGGACACTGCACGAACCCCTCCGCCTGCAGGATGCCCGCCATGTGCGTGCGCATCAGCAGCGGTTCGTCGAGGGCCAGGCCCAGGATCGCGTCGATGGCCCGTGCCAACCGCTCGTGCCCGTCCTCGGTGCGCGGCTCCCGCTCCAGCCCCTCGTCGAGCGTGCGGTGCATGAGCCGGTGCACCGCGGACTGCAGCAGCTGGCGCTTGCCCGGGAAGTAGTACGACACCAGGCCGCGGGCGGCACCGGCCCGGTCCGCGATGTGGCCGAGCGTCGTGGCCTCGTACCCGTGTTCGCCGACCAGGTCCACCGTCGCCTGCAGCAGCCGCTCCCGGGAACGTCTGCGCAATTCTTCATTGACCGATGGGCTACGCGGGGACATTCTGTAACTCCTGCGTTGACTGGCTCCGAGCCAATATACTCAGTGCGGGCTCGGGGCAGGCAGCACCGCGGGGGAGTGTTGCCTGCCCCGGGCCCATGTGCCGATCCACGGACGCGCAGACACCGTTCGGCCGCTCGGCGTAAAATCCCCTGCTCCTGTCTCGATCAGTGCCCCGAGTCCGCCAGCTTCGCGCGCAGCTGCAGTACGGACTTGGTGTGGATCTGATTCACCCGGCTCTCGGTCACACCGAGGATGTTGCCGATCTCGGCGAGTGTGAGGCCCTCGTAGTAGTAGAGCGTGACGACGGTCTTCTCACGCTCCGGCAGTGTGCTGATGGCCTGCGCGAGCAGCCTGTGCAGCTCGCGGTCCTCGGCGACCTCCACGGGATTGTCGGCCGCGTGGTCCTCGAGCGTGTCCCGCAGACCGAGTCGGCCACTGCCGACGCCCTCCGCCTGCAGCAGCTCCTCGAGCGCGTCCATGTTGGCGAGCGACAACTGGCTGAAGATCAGGTGCAGTTCCTCCAGCGTGATCCCCGCCTCGACCGCGACTTCGCTCTCCGAGGGAGTGCGTCGTAGCTGCGCCTCCAGCGTGGCGTAGGCCCGCTCGACGTTGCGGGCCTTCTGCCGCACCGAGCGCGGGATCCAGTCGAGCGCCCGCAGTTCGTCGATCATCGCCCCGCGGATGCGCGTGATCGCATAGGTCTCGAACTTGATGGACCGCTCGATGTCGAACTTCTCGATCGCGTCGATCAGCCCGAACACCCCCGACGACACGAAGTCGGCCTGCTCGACATTGGGCGGCAGCCCCACGCTCACCCGGCCCGCGACGTACTTCACCAGCGGCGAGTAATGCAGGATCAGCTGCTCCCGCAGCCGCCCGTCGCCCGTGTCCTTGTACGACCGCCACAACTCGTCCAGCGACGAGGGCGCGGAGGGCCGCCGGGTGCCATGGGCACTCGGGGGAGGGGCCGCGACACCGACGCCGCTACGTCGTGCTGGCGGCCCGTCGCCACCGGACACGCTCGCCCACTGCTGCCGCCGCTCCTGGACCAACGGCACTTCATGGACCGCGGGCACGTCCTGGACAGCGGGCACTTCCTGAGCCATCCACTGCCGCAGTTCCCGCAAGCCCTCAGAGGTGCTGGGGGCCGGAAGCTGCGCATCGACCACGCGGTCGAGCTGCTTCACAAGGTCGTCGGCGCCCACGGGGATTCCTGAGGAAGAAGGGGCGCCGGGTGCGTCGGTCCTGTCCTGGCCGTTACTCATCCTCTGCCTCCCCTCCCGGACTCTCGTCCCTCCACTCGGAGGGAAAGACGACCTCGCTCCCCAGCTCCGTGGCCAGGGTCCGCCGCGCATTGCGCAGATGGACCCGCACGGTGCTCTCAGCGATGCCCAGATGTCTGGCGATCTCGTCGTTGGCCCATTCGCCCTGCCATTTCAAGAGTGCCACCCGGCGCTGGGCACGAGGCATGCTGTCGATGATTTTCCAGCACTTCCGCAACAGCAGATGGGAGACCGCGGTCCGCGGCGTGTCCAGGTCGGCCACCAGATCGTCGCTGAGACCGCCGACTTCCGCGCGTCCGGCCGCGCCCCACTGGTCGAAGACCTTGTTCTTCAACACCCGGTACAACCAGGCCCGTTGCCCGTCCTCCGTGCGGGTGCGCAGCGTGCCCCACCGCAGGGCCGCGGCCTTGAAGACCTCCTGGACCAAGTCGTGAGCCAGGTGCTGCGCACGGCCGAGCAGCCGCGCCGCGAAGCGGACCATGTCGTCGCGGAACCGCACGTACAGCTCCGCGACCTCTTCCCAGTGCTCCGGTGGGATCTGGGACGTCATGACTCCCGCTCCGGAAGCGGCGCCGCCCCGCCTCCCACCTGAATCCACATGCTCGGACCGCCCGGTCCCCGCTCCTGCGCCACCACGGTGCCCGGCGGCGCCTGGACGGTGATGGCCAGCAGTGTCCTGCGACGAGACCTCTCCGCGAGAAGCCGCAGCACTCCGACGACGAGCAGGACGCAGCAGCCGGACCACGGGATCACCCGCAGCACGAACACTGCCCCTTCAACTGCCCACCCTGGCACCAGGGCTGTCATGGCGTTCATGCTTCTTCATCTCTCGCCGCACCAGAAGCGTTTAGCCCCCGTCAACACAGCGTGACCGGGTCCGCCTTCCGGGTCCGTACGTGTACGTCGCCACGGCCAGTGCGACCATCATGGCGCCGAGCAGCGAGCCGCCCACGACGTCCGACGGCCAGTGCACGCCGAGCCAGATCCGGGTCACCCCGACCCCGACGACGGAGATCACGGCGAGGGTCAGACAGGTGCGCCACAGGGCGGGGCGGGCGCCGTGGATGTGCAGCACCCACAGGAGCAGGCCGCAGACGACCACCGCCGTCATCGCGTGCCCCGACGGGAACGCCGCGTAGTGCGCGGAGTCCACCGGGTCCGGCCAGACCGGGCGCGGCCGGTCGACCGCCGCCTTGAGCCCCTGCTGCAGCGCGGAGCCGACCGCGCAGGTGCCGGTCAGCCAGAGTGCGAGCCACCACGCCCCGCGCAGCGCCAGCCAGATCACCGCCACCGCGCACAGCGCACGCATCGTCCAGGGGTCCCACACCCAGTCGGTGAGGATGCGGCTGACGCGCGTGATCCCGGATTCGTCCACCGCCCAGCGGTGGGTGGTGCGTGCGATGTCGCCGTCGAGCGAGAGCAGCGGCCGCCACTCCAGCGCGACCAGGAGGAGCAGCAGGAGCGACGGCACGCCGAGGGCCGCGGCGGTGAGCGCGGCCCGGGCGCCGGGCGGTCGGGTCGGGGTGTCGGTCGGCGCGGGGTACATGCAGTGATCCTCGCCGACGGGGCGGGGCCGAGGCCATCCCGGGGCGGCAGGGTGTGTTCCGGCGGGGCTTGCGGCGGGTGTGACCCGACCCGCCGGTGACGTACTAACCCAGTGCGCGCAGCCCCGGTACGAAGGTGACCAGGACGGGGATCACCGGGACCAGCGCGGCCGTCGCCGTCAGGCGGAGCCGGTGTCCCGCGGTGAGGCGCGGGCGGGCCGCGAGGAGGCGGTGCACGCGCTGCGGGACGTGTGCCTGATGGGCCGGGCAGGGGCCGAAGACGCCACGGTCCTCGTTGAGTTCGACCAGTGCGAGGGCGATCGTCAGACGGCCGAAGCGGCGCGACGCCACGTCGTCGGCGGCCAGCTCCACCAGGCGGTGCATCTCGTCGCGGAACGCCGCGAACACCCGCACCTGCGGGAATCCGATGGCCAGCGCCCCCGAGCAGTGCAGCAACCAGTCGTGCCTGGCCTGCGCGTGACCCTGCTCGTGGGCGAGCACCGCATCGAGCTGACGGCCCTTCAGGCGGCGCAACGCGGCCGTGGTGACGACCAGTTGGGGGGCCTGGCCCGGCAGCCACCAGGCGTCGGGGCGCTCGCCCTCCAGGACGACGAGACGGTTGCTGCCCGGCTCCTCGCCCGGCAACAGCGGGGAGCGTTCGAGCAGTTCGGCCCGGCTCCCGGAGCGCCGTGCCCGCGCCCGCACGATCTCCCTGGCCAGCATGGCCGCGGTCCACACGCCGCCGCAGGCCAGGACCACGGCGGTCGCCGCAGCCCAGGGGCCGGTCGCCTGGAGCGCGTACGCCTCGACCACGGCGTGCGGTGCGGGCGCGAAGACGTGACCGCGCACGGCCTGCCACGCGGCGGCCGCGCTCAGGGTCATCGAGAGCGCGCAGCAGAGCAGTACGCCCGCCACCACACACTGCCAAGCCCACAGCGCGACCACGGGTTCGCGCTCCGGCCAGTCGGCCCGCGCGAGCATTCGGGGGGCGACGACAGCGGTCAGGGCGCCCAGCAGCAGCAGCGCGACGGGGACCATCATGGCGCCCAGCCTATGAGGGTCGGGCTACCCGAGGGTATGGGCTGTCACCCCAAGTGACGCACGCCACGGCCGACACGGGCGTAATTCTCGTACGAGTGACGACCGCGGACCGGGCGCCGGGTCGCCGTTAAGGTGCGGATGATGATCGAGACCATCGTGTTCGACGTGGGGGAGACCCTCACCAAAGACGACCGCTACTGGGCATCCTGGGCGGACTGGCTGCAGGTGCCGCGGCACACCCTGTCCGCGCTCGTCGGAGCCGTCGTCGCACAGGGCGGGGACCACGCCGACGTGCTGCGGCTGATCAGCCCGGACATGGACGTGGCCTCCGCCTGCCGGGCACGCGAGACCGCGGGCCGGGGCGAGCATCTGGGCGAGGCCGACCTCTACCCGGACGTGCGTCCCGCCCTCGGTGGTCTGCAGAAGCTGGGCATCCGCGTCGTCGTGGCCGGGGACGGGACGGCGCGCGCGGGCGAGCTGCTGCGCGACCTCGACCTGCCCGCCGACCACATCGCCACGTCGGGCGACTGGGGCGTGGCGAAGCCGGACCCCGCCTTCTTCGCCCGGGTGCTCGAAGTGGCGCAGGCCGACCCCCAGGAGACGCTCTACGTCGGCGACCACCCGGCCCACGACGTCTTCCCCGCCCAGCGGGCCGGGCTGCGCACGGCCCACATCCGCCGCGGCCCGTGGGGGCACTACTGGGCGGACGACCCCGGCGTCGCCGACACGGCGGACCGGCGGATCGACAGCCTCACCGCACTGGTCGCGCTGACCGGACGCTGAGACGCGGCTACGAAGCCGAGGCGCGGCTACGAAGCCGGGGCGCGGTCAAGACGCCTGGACGCGGCTACAGCGTCAGCAGCATCGCCACCATCCCGATCCCCATCGACAACCGGCACGCCAGCGCCACCTCGGAGCGGTCCGCCCAGCCCAGCACGGCCGCGCCGCCCGCCGCCGAGGAGACCGCCCGGGGGGCCAGCCGGGCGCCCGACCACAGGACGTACCCCACGAAGTACAGCAGGAGCGCGCCGGTCAGCAGCGGAATGCCGGCGCCTCCGTGGCCCGCGTGCGCGCCCGGAACCATCGCCATCGCCACCGACATGTAGGCCATGGCGAACGCGCCGACCAGATGGTGGAGGTGGTGCGGGTGGCTGCGGGCCGCCCACAGGGTGTGCAGCGCGGCCGCGCCGAACACCGCGCCGTAGACCAGCCAGGCCCAGCGGGGCGGCGCGAGCACGGCCGCGGGCACGGCCATCACCGCCATCCCGAACCCCATGAGCGCCTCGCCGCCGGCCGTGCGGCGCTGTTCCTCGATCCTGCTGCGCATGCGCAGCAGGCAGTAGGCCCCGGTCCCCGTGCAGAGCGCGACGAGCAGCCAGGCGGCCTGTGCCGGTCCGTGCACCGCACCCTCCCCTGTCGGTGGTGTCGAGGTGCCGAGATGTCGAGGTGTCGACGGTCTCGTCGGGTCGATGCCCGGGTGCGTGGCGTCGTACGCGAGCGCATGGGGGTGCACGGGGAGCACGGCATGGGGAGCGCGGGGGCGGGCACGCCTCCAGTACCTCTTTCGGACCCAGATAGTTTGCGAGTAAAACACTTGCTAACCTTTTGGGTATGAGCAGTACGCCGCCGTCCCCGCATCCCGAATCCCGCCCCGTCCGCGCCCGCAGGCTCCCGCTCGCCGGTGTGCTGCGTCCGGGCAGGCCGTCCGACATCTGGTTCAAGCCCGCGAGCAGCGTGGTCGTCGCCACCGCGCTGCCGAACCTGACGCTGCTCGCCCTCGGGCGGCTCGACCTCGTGATGTACACGATGGCCGGAACGTTCTGCGCCCTGTACGCCCACAACTTTCCCTACGCGGCCCGCGCCCGGATGCTTGCCGGAGTGGTCGCGGGCATGACCGCGAGCATCGCCGTCGCCCTGGTCACCGCCTCGCTCACGAGCTCCGCCGTGGTCCTCGTCGCCGTCGGCGCGCTGCTCGCCGCGGCGCAGAAGACGCTCTGCGACGCCACACGCGTCGGGCCGCCCGGACACTTGATCTTCACCTTCATCAGCTCGGCGAGCCTTTTCGCGCCGCAGTCCCTGGGACAGGTCCCCGGCCACCTCGCGCTCACCCTCGCGGGCGGCGCCGTGGCCTGGCTGGTCGGCATGGCGCCCGCCCTGGTGCGGCCGCACGGACCCGAGCGCCGGGCCACCGCACGCGCCCTGAACGCCGCCGCCGCGTATGCCGACGCGCACGCCGCCGCCGGGCGCGACGACGCCGCGGGGCCCGGCGCCGAGCGGGCCCGCGCCGCCGCGGCCGGAGCCGTGCACGCCGCCTGGCAGTCGCTGCTCGCCACCGGCGCACGGACCACGCAGGCCCGGCACGCCCTGGCCCGGCTCGTCGTCCGCGCGGAGGAAGCCCTCGCCGTGCCCGAAGCCGCGGACCCCGGCACGCTGCGCACCTGGGCGGCCGGGCTGCGCGGCACGGGCGCCGTCCCGCGCCCCCGCGGCACACACCCCGGCGAGGAGGCAGAGCTCCTCGGTGTCGACGCCGAACTCGCCGGGCCGAAGGTGCCGCTGCGGCGGCGGCTCGCCCCCGGCTCCCCGCTGCTGCCCGTGGCGCTGCGCACCGCCGTCGGCTGCGCCCTCGCCGGATACGGCTCGCTCGCGCTCGGCATCGGCCGCCCCTACTGGGCCCTGGTCACGGCCGCCTCCCTGTACCAGGCCAACGTCACCCTCACCTGGAACCGGGGCGTGCAGCGCGTGGTCGGCAACCTCATCGGAGTGCTCGCCTTCGCCGCCATCGCGCCGTTCGCGCACCTCGGTCACGCCGAGCTCATCGTGTGCTGCCTGGCCCTCGCCTTCGGCGCGGAGGCCCTGATCACCCGCAACTACTGGCTGGGCAGCGTGTGCGTGACGCCGATGGCGCTGCTCGTCACCGAGTTCGGGCGGTTCCAGCAGCCCGGCGGGCTCATCCTGGACCGCGTCGTGGACACCCTGGTGGGCGCCGTGCTCGGCGTCGCGGCAGCGGTCCTCGTCACCAACCGGCGCGCCACCGACCACATGGAGAACGCCATCGCGGCCGCCGACCGGGCCAGGGAGGCCGCCGAGGCGGGCCTCGCAGGGGCGGGCGCGGTCGAGCCCGCCCGGCGCCGCCTCGCCGCGGCCCTCGTCGAACTGCGGGCCGCCGCGGACGCCGCCGCGGGCGAATGGTGGCAGCGCGCCCTGCCCGAACAGCGCGTGCTCGCCGCCGAACGCGCCGGACACCGTACGCTCGCGGCGACGGTCCGCAGGCTGCACGGCCACGGCGGAGAGAACGGTCAGGGGACGCGGCCCCGCGCGGGAGCCGCCGACGCCTGGGAGGGCGCACGAGCATGACGACGCAGAACGGTCCGGTGGCCGGTCCCGGTGGGGACACCGTGGCCGCGGTGGTGCGGCAGTGGCAGGCGGTGCGGCCCGACATCGACACCGGACCCATGGAGGTGATCGGCCGCATCAACCGCTGCGCCGCCCTCCTCCAGCAGGCCGAGGACGCGCCGCTGCGGCGGGCGGGCCTGACCCGCGCCGAGTTCGACCTGCTCGGCGCGTTGCGCCGCACCGGGCACGAGCTGACCCCCGGGGAGCTGGCCCGCGAGACCTTCTCCTCCGGTGCCGCCGTCACCAAGCGGCTCAAGCTGCTGCAGGAGCGGGAGCTGGTCGAGCGGCGCGCCGACGCGCGGGACCGTAGGGTCGCGCACGTCGGACTGACCGAGGCCGGGCGTGACCTCGTCGACGCGATCCTGCCGGAGCAGCTCGCATACGAGACGGTCGTCCTCTCCGTGCTTGACGGTGCGGGGCAGGGGCAACTCAGCGGACTCCTGGGGGAGTTGCTCGCGCAGCTGGAGGGGCGGCTCGGGGTGCGGAAGGGCTGAGGGGGGCGGGGGCCGGGGGCGCGAAGTGGCGCGGGGCGCAAGCGGTGCGGGCGGCGTCGCGCATTTTGACACGGCCTTGACAAATGAACGCGGGGTCGCCACCATGCAAAGCGCTCGCACTTCTGCGTAATTCCTTGTGTTGAATGTGCAATTCACGCACGTCTTGACCCATTCCTCGCAGCCAGCGCGGCCGGCGCGCGCCCTGCCTGACACGCCCCGAGCGTCAGGAGGATGCCCCCATGTCCCCACGCCTGTTCCCACCGCGCCCTCGCACAGGGCTCAAGCTGCTCACCGCCGTCGCCCTCGCAGTGGCGGCCGCGCTGTGCGCCCCGGTCGCGTCCACCCACGCGACGCCCGCGCCCGCGCACTCCGCGGCTGACGCCGTGGGGTCGCGGAACGTCCACCTCTTCTACTACCCGTGGTACGGAAGCCCTGCCGCCAGCGGCAGTTGGCGGCACTGGCCCCAGGGCGGCCACACCCCGCCCGACGACATCGGCGCCGACTTCTACCCGGCGCTCGGCCCCTACGACTCCGGGGACATGGCCGGAGTCGTCGCCCAGCACATGAAGTGGGTGAAGCGCTCCGGTGCCGGAGTGCTCGTCTACAGCTGGTGGGGCCGGGGCGGTTACGAGGACCGGCTCGCCGCGGGGGTGCTGGACGCGGCCGCGGCGGAGGGCATCGAGGTCGCCTGGCACCTGGAGCCGTACGCGGGGCGCACCGCCGCGTCCACCGTGGCGGACATCCGCTACATCAACGAGGCCTACGGCGGCCATCCGGCCTTCCACCGCTCCGCGGAGCACGGCGACAGACCCGCGTTCTACGTCTTCGAGAGCCTGCGCACCACCGACTGGGCCGCGCTCGACGAGGTGACGGACAGCAACATCGTCCTCGCCCAGACGACCGACACCACCAAGATCGCGCACTTCTCCGGGATGTACACCTACGACGGGATCGCGGGAGCCACCGCCCCCGGCTGGAAGCAGGCCGGTGACCATGCCCGCGCACACGGCCTGATCTGGGCCCCGTCGGTCGCCCCCGGCTACGTGGACGACCGCGCGGTCCCCGGGAACACCACGCCCACCCTCGGCCGCGCGGACGGAGCCGCGTACGACAAACAGTGGAACAACGCCCTGGACCCTGCCGTCGGCGGCTCGCCCGCCTGGGTGTCGGTGACGTCCTTCAACGAGTGGCACGAGGGCAGTTCGATCGAGCCCGCCGACTCCTCACCCCCGGCCGGGCACGGCTACCAGACCTTCGAAGGGGCGTACGGGAAGACGGGCGAGGCGGCGCAGACCGCCTATCTCGACCGGACTGCCTTCTGGGCGGACCGCTTCGAGTCGACGAGGGAGCGCGGTGAGACGTCCCTCAGGCCGCCGCCACCCGCTCGGTGATCTCCTCCTGCGTCAGATAGGCGTCGGTCATTTCGAAGTCCTTGAGCGTGGCGGGCCGTTGGCTCTGGAAGCTGGTGCGTACGTAGTCGTCGCCCGCGACCGCGTTGAGTCCCCAGTTCGCGGCCGTCCGGAAGCGGGCCGTCAGCGTGCGCAGGGCGCCCAGGTGGTAGCCGCGCGCCACGATCTGGGCGGGCAGCCCGGTCAGCTGCACGCCCATCGGCTTCGACACCGCCTGAATGCCGCCGAGGTCGACGACCAGACCCATGTCCTTGTGCTTGTAGTCGGCGAGCGGGAAGCCGCGCAGGGCGGAGACGACGTTCCGCGCGGCGGCCCAGCCCTGCCGCATGGCGTGCTGCGCGGTCGGCGGGCAGATCGCGTCGCCGCCCTTGGCGAGGTCGGGGACGGCCGCCGCGTCGCCGAGCGCGAAGACGCCGTCGAGCCCGGGGACCGTCAGATCGGGGCGGACGACGAGCCGTCCCCGGTTGGTCTCGGCGTCCAGCGTCGCGATGAGCGGACTGGGCGCCACCCCCGCGGTCCAGATCAGCGTCCGGCACGGCAGGACCCGGTCGTCGGTGAGCGTGACGGTGTCCTCGGTCGCCTTGGCCACGGACACCCCGAGCGAGACGTTCACGCCCCGGCGCTGGAGGATCTCCATCGCCTTCTCGCCGAGCCGGTCGCCCAGCTCCGGCATCAGCTTCGGGGCCACGTCCACCACGTGCCACTTGATCTGCGACACGTCGAGCCCCGGATAGCGTTCGACCGCGGCGCACGTCAGTCGCTGGAGGTACGCGGCCGTCTCCACGCCCGCGTACCCGCCGCCGACCACCACGAACTGCAGCCGCTGCTCGCGCTCCTCCCAGCTGGAGCTCGCCGCGGCCAGGTCCAGCTGGGAGATCACGTGGTCGCGGATCCACGCGGCCTCGGCGAGCGTCTTGACGCCGACCGCGTACCGGTCGACGCCGGGGATGTCGAACTGCCGCGTGACGCTGCCGGGCGTCAGGACCAGGTAGTCGTAGCGCTCCACGACCTCCTCGCCGTTGATCTTCCGTACGACCACGGCCTTGGCCTTGGGGTCGATGCCGACGGCGCCGCCCGGCACGATCGCGGTGCGGCGCAGCATCCGGCGCAGCGGCACGGCCACCGACTGTGGGGTGAGCACTCCTGAGGCGACGTGCGGCAGCAGCGGCAGATACAGCTGGTGGGCCGTCGGACTGATCAGCCGCAGCTCCGCCTCGTGGGGCGAGAGCTTCTTCTCCAGCTTGTGAGCGCACTCCAGGCCGGCGAAACCGCCGCCGACGATGAGGATCCGGGGAGCTGCCATGTGATGTCTCTCCTGAGCGGTTGGAGATCGACTTCAGGGCCTAGGAAGATCTTCTGCGGACCGTACCCGTGGCCTTGTACCCCTGCATCCTGGATGGATTGCTGGTGTGACGTGCTTCACACATCTGTACTCGATCTGCGCAACTTGCGTAAATCGTTGGCGCCGGATCCGGGGAGAGCGGGATGCTCCCTGGTGTCTGCCCAGAGGGGGAGTTGCGATGACCGTCGACGGTTCCGGTGCGTCCCGATCCCGGCCCGAGGTCCGCACGGCGGCCGGGTCGGTGCGCGGCAGCAGGGAGGCGGGCGTCGCGGTCTTCCGGGGCATCCCGTTCGCCGCGCCCCCGGTCGGCGCGCTGCGCTTCGCGGCGCCGCGTGCGGTGCGCGGCTGGAGCGGGGTGCGCGAGGCCGTCGCCTATGGGCCACCGCCCCCGCAGGGTGGTCACTTCGGCATGGACGCGCTGGCCCAGGAGGCGGTGGGCGACGACTGGCTGACCGTCAACGTCTGGTCGCCCGATCCCGGCCCCGGCGCGGCGCTGCCGGTGATGGTGTGGATCCAGGGCGGCGCCTTCACCATCGGGATGTCCGGCCTTCCCGAGTACGACGGCGGGCGTCTGGCGCGGGACGGCGGGGTCGTCCTGGTGACGTTCAACTACCGGGTGGGTCTTGAGGGCTTCGGCCAGATCGAGGGGGCGCCCGCCAACCGCGGCCTGCTCGACCAGATCGCCGCCCTGGAGTGGGTGCGCGAGAACATCCGGGCGTTCGGCGGCGACCCGGACCGGGTCACGGTCTTCGGGCAGTCGGCGGGCGGGGGATCGGTCGCCGCGCTCCTCGCGGCGCGGGGCGCGGACGGACTCTTCGGCCGGGCCGTCGCACAGAGCGTGCAGGGCACGGTCTTCGCGCCGGAGCTCGCCGCCGACATCGCCGCCGCGTGCGCGGCCGAACTGGGCCTGCGGCCCACGGTGGCCGACCTCCGCGAAGTGGCGCCGCACCGGCTGTCCGCGGCGGGCGACGCGGTCGGCGCAGGGGCGGCGCGGCGGGCCGGGCGCTGGGGCAGGCCCGCGCTCCGGTCGATCACCTTCGCACCGGTCCTCGACGGCACGACCCTGACGGTCACCCCGTGGCAGGCCCTGGCCGACGGCGCGGCCCGGCACATCGACCTCCTCGTCGGCCACACCCGCCACGAGCAGCGGCTCCTCACCGCGCTCGACGGACTCCTCGGCCAGGTCGGCGAGGAGACCGCGGCGGCCGCCCTGCGCACGTTCGCCCCCGGCCCGGACGGCGCCCGCGCCTACCGCGAAGCCCATCCGAAGGCGGGCCCGGACGAGCTCTACGAACTGGTCCTGTCCGACTGGCTGTTCCGCATGCCGAGCCTCCATCTCGCGGAGGCGCAGGCGGCCGCCGGTGGCCGCGTCCACGCCTACGAGCTGACCTGGCCCGCCCCCGGCATGGAGGGCGCACTCGGCGCCTGCCACGGCCTGGACGTGCCCCTCGTCTTCGGCAACCTCGACCGCGGCCAGCCCGCCGCACTGATCGGCGGGGCACCCGAGGCGGAGGTCCTGTCCGCCCGCATGCGCTCCGCGTGGACGGCGTTCGCCGCCCACGGAGACCCCGGCTGGCCCTCGTACGACCGCGACAAGCGCCTCGTGCAGCTCTTCGACGCCCTGCCGACCGTCGCCGCCTACCCGGAGGAGCCGTCCCGCCTGATTTGGCGGGAGCACGTCTTCGCCGTGCTGCCGCTGCTCCCGGAAGGTCAGATCCCGGGCCGGTAGCGGATCGGGTGGTCGTGCGGGACCTCGACGAGCACGATCCTGACGCCGTCCGGATCCGCGATCCACATCTCGACCAGGCCCCACGGCTCCTTGACCGGCGGCCGCAGCACCTCGACGCCGCGCGCCACCAGCTCCTCGTGGGCCGCCGCGACGTCCGCGACCTGGAGCCAGAGCTGGAGACCGGGCGCGGGCGGGGCGTCGGAGCGGCCGGACACCTCCAGGAACCCGCCGCCGAGGAAGTAGACCGTGCCGCGCTCGGGGCCGGTGCCGAACTCGCGGTGGACGGCGAGGCCCAGCGCCTCCCCGTAGAAGGCGCGGGAGCGCTCCGGGTCGGTGGGGCGCAGAAGCATCCTGCTGCTCAGTACGTGGACCATGCGGCCGCACCCTAGTGCCCGCGGCCGGGGGTTAGGCTCGACGGCGCCCCATACCGCGCCAAGATTCGGAGAGCCAGGTCCATGGACACCGCCCCGCGCCCCACCTCAGGAGAGCTCATCTTCCGCGACGCCGTCGCCGCCGACGTGGATGCCATCGTCGCGCTGATCGAGTCGGCGTACCGCGGCGACGCGAGCCGGGTCGGGTGGACCACCGAGGCCGACCTCCTGGAGGGCCAGCGCACCGACCCGCAGGGCGTCGTCGATGTCATCGAGTCGCCGACGAGCCGACTGGTCGCGGTCGAGCGGGACGGCGCGCTCGTCGCGTGCTGCCAGCTCGAACACCGTGGGGACCACGCCTACTTCGGGATGTTCGCGGTCAGTCCTGCCCTGCAGGGCGCGGGCCTCGGCAAGGTGATCATCGCCGAGGCCGAGCGGGCGGCACGCGAGGCGTGGGGCGTCCGCGAGGTGCACATGACCGTGATCTCCGCCCGTGACGACCTCATCGCCTGGTACGAGCGGCGCGGCTACCGCCGTACGGGAAAGATGACCCCCTTCCCGTACGGCGACGAGCGCTTCGGCATTCCGCAGCGGGACGACCTGCAGTTCGAGCTGCTGGTCAAGGACCTGGACCTCGCCTAGGCCGTGAAGCGGCCCGTCCGCTTGATCTCCGGATAGTCGGTGGTCGCCCCGTCCAGCTGCAGGGCCCGCACCAGGCGCAGGTCGTCCTGGGTGTTCACGACCCAGCCGATGATCCGCAGGTCGGCCTTCTTGGCGCGCTCGACGATCTCCAGCGTCAGGCGCCGGATGTTGAGGACGAGCGTGGTCGCGCCGACGGCGGTGGCGCGCTCCACGACGTCGGTGCCGTAGCGGCTCGCGACGAGCGCGGTGCGCACTCCGGGGACGAGCCGTGCGATCTCGGCGATCGCCTCGTCGTGGAAGGAGATCACCTCCACCCGTGCGACCAGATCGCGGCGGTGCATGACCTCCGCCAGGGCCCGCGCGGCCGCGACGTCCTTGATCTCGGCCTGCAGCGGTGACTTCACCGCGTCCAGGACCTCTTCGAAGACGGGGATGCGCTCGCCGCGGCCCGCGTCGAGTTCCCGCAGCTCGGCGAGGGTCTTCTCGGCGATCGGCCCCCTGCCGTCGGTCGTACGGGCCACGTCGGCGTCGTGCATGACGACGAGGGCGCCGTCCTTGCTCAGATGCAGATCCAGCTCGATGAGGTCGAGGCCCGCCGCTTGCGCGGCGACGAAGGACCGCAGGGTGTTCTCGGGCTCGACACCCATGACCCCGCGATGACCGATGGTGAGGAAGTTCAAGATCCACTCGCTTCCGTCGACGGAGGCTCGGCGACCGCACGGCGGAGGAAGCCGCGCGGCAATGTCGCAGCCTAATGGCCCGCCTCGGTGAAGGAACCGTGTGGACGCGGGTGAGTGGACTCGTCCTCTCTGGTTCCCGCGATCCCGAGGAGGAGCCCGGTGATGAGGGCGGCGACAAGGACGGCACGGGTGCTCACGGGTGCGCTGCTCCGTACGGCGGGGACGGTTGACTCCGTCCGTCCTACCGGCAGGAGCGCCGCCGGTGCGAGTCGCTTCACCCGGGCGTGGGCGAGTCCTCCACGGGTTGACCCGGCGGCTCCGCGGACGGCTCCACGGGCTCCGCTCCGGTGGTCACGGAGGTGTTGCGCGGCGCGTGCGGAGCCTCGAAACCCCCGCCCGCTTCCAGCACGGCGAGATCGTCGAGCATCGCCTCCGCCAGCCCCACCTCCGACTCCAGACGCCGCTCGCTCCACCGCAGCGCGACCTGGGGGTGGGACCACGCCTGCGCCCCGTCCACCCGCGCGAGCGCATCCCTGACCTCCTTCAGCTCCCCCCTGGTCTGCTCGATGTGCCCGGCGACCAGCTCCCGCAGGCGGCCCGGGGCCGTGAGGTGGCCGAGCCAGATCCGCAGCAGCAAGGGGTGCTTGAGGACGGGCGGGCCCACGTCCCGCCCCGCGTCCGCCCACCCGGCGAGCGCGGCGCGGCCCTCGTCGGTGATGGCGTAGGCGCGCTTCGTGCGGGGCTCCTCGGGCCCCGAGCGGCGCGACGTGGCGTACCCGAGCGCTTCGAGGCGGCGCAGCTCGGCGTAGATCTGGCTGATGGCGGGCGACCAGTAGAAGAAGCGGAGGGAGGCGTCCGCCCACTTCTTGAGTTCGTAGCCGGTCCGCTCCCCGGGAAAGGAGAGCAGCCCGAGCACGGCCCACGCGGTCGGCGGCAGCACGCCACCACCGTCAGCGGATTCGAGGGATCCCTGCTGCTGCGAGGTGTTTCTACGGGCCGCCATAGGGCGCATTGAAGTGAACGGGATGGTACGGGCGCAAGGGTGGGCGGCCAGACCGCCGCGCACCGGGGCCCAAGGCATCACCCGGCAGGCAGCGGGCCACTCGCACCGCCCCCGAACGGCCGCCGCCACCGGCCCGGACGGCGGTTCGCCGCCAGCGTGAGGGTGCGGGCCCGCTGGGCGATCTCGTCCAGTGGCGCGGCGGGGCTGTAGACCGTCAGCGCGGAGTGCAGCTTGTCGAGGAGCAGGGTGTCCGGTGCCGGGGCGGTCTCGCCGTCGTACGCGAGTCTCGCCACGTCCTCCAGGCCGCTGAGCCTGAGCTGCTCGACGCGCTCAGTGCGGAACACCCTGGAGCGCCGCAGCGCACCGCCCAGAGAGGAGAGGGCGACGCGGGTCCGGGCCAGCGGTGCCTCCGCGTCGACCGTGCGGATGTCGAGGAGGCCGTCGTCCATGCGGGGCCGGTGCGTGGGCGAGAGGCCGTCCGGCGCGTACTGGCCGTTGCCCGCGAACAGCAGCCACAGGGCACGGTCGTGGCCGTCGAGCCGGATCCGCAGCGGAGTGGCGGTCCGCAGTACCTCGATGAACGACACCGCCGCCGCGGGCCACTTGCCGATGCGCCCCTCCAACTTCTCCCGCTGCCGCACGAGTTCCGGATAGAGCCCGATACTGAAGGTGTTGACGAAGCCGGTGACGTCCTTGCCCTCGCCGTCGCGCACCCGCGCCAGGTCGACGCGGACGGCCTCGCCCCGCAGCACGGCGTGCGCGGTGTCCTCGAAGGTGGGTGTGCCCGCGTCCAGGGCGAAGTGGTTGAGGGTGCCGCCGGGGAAGACCGCAAGCGGCAGCCCCGCCTCCGCGGCGCGCCGGGCGGTGGCGTTCACCGTGCCGTCCCCGCCGCAGACGCCGAGCACCCCGGCCGTAGCCGTGGCCCGCGCCACGGCCCTGTCCAGGATCTCGCCGAGGTCGTCGCCAGGGCCGCACGCCAGGACCTCGGCCTTCGGCAGCAGCAGCGCCACGTGCTCCTGCGCGGGCAGCCGCCCCGGAACGCCCTTCCCCGAACCGGAGTTGAGGACCACGACAAGCCCCTCGCCCTCGGGCAGCGCGGGCGCCTTCACCCGGGACCGCCGGTGCTGCGCGGGCGAGGGGCGCGGCGGCCACCAGTAGCAGGTCACCGCGGCGGCCGCCGCGCCCAGCGCACAGCCCGCGAGGACGTCACCCGGGTAGTGCACCCCCACGTACACCCGGGAGAACGCCACGGCCGCGGCCACCGGCGCGAGCAGCGCCCCGTACCGGGGCGTCTCCAGCGCCACCCCCACGGTGAACGCCGCCGCCGACGCGGCGTGCCCGGACGGGAACGAGGACGTCCACGGTTCCTTCGAGAGACGGCGCATCGCGGGGACGGCGTCGAGGACGGGGCGGTGTCGGCGTACCGCGTACTTCGCCACGGTGTTCGTGGCCACCGAGGCCAGCGCGAGGGCGCCGACCCCGCGCCGAGCGGCACGCCGGGCCGCCGGGCCCCCGACGACCGCGAGGGCCCCCGCCACACCGAACCACAGCCGCCCGTGGTTCGCCGCCGAACTCAGCGGCGGCAGCACCTGCTCCGCGCCCGGCAGCCGCGCGGACGCCACCCGTTCGAACCATCGTCGGTCGATGCTCCCGATCCGTCGTTTCATGGCCTCACTTGAGCAGGGCGACGCGGCGCAGGCCCGCAATGCTCGCCCGAACGGGGTACGTGTCGCAGTCTTGGGGGCGGCCCCCGACCTGCGGGTGGCAGCCGACCGGACGGAGAACCGCATGGCGCCGAGCCGCTCCCTCGACGTGCAGGTCAAGCGCGTCTACGACGAGGCGTCGCCCGACGACGGCACCCGCGTCCTGATCGACAGGCTCTGGCCGCGCGGGGTGTCCAAGGACCGGGCCCGGCTCGACGCCTGGGACAAGGAGCTGGCGCCGTCGAACGAGCTGCGCCGCTGGTACGGCCACGACCCCGACCGCTTCGACGAGTTCGCCGAGCGCTACCGCCACGAGCTCGCCGCCCCGGAGAGAGCGGCGGAACTCGACCGGCTGCGCAGCCTCGCCCGCGCAGGCCGGCTGACCCTTCTGACGGCCACGAAGGACCTCCCGCACGGGCACGTACGCGTGCTCGTCGACGCGCTGGACCCGGGCGGGCGGGACAGGGGGGAGAAGGGGTAAGCATGGGGGCAGGGGGACACCAGAGGCACGCCAGAGGGCACGCCGACGGCGTACCCGTGGCAGATCAGAGGCACGACAGGAACTCCAGGAGGTACGCACCGTGCTCGTCGACCTTTCCGGCAGGACCGCGCTCGTCACCGGCTCGACCCAGGGAATCGGCGCGGCGATCGCCGCCGGTCTGGCACGGGCGGGCGCCCGGGTGGCGGTCAACGGACGGTCCCGTGAGTCCGTGGACGCCGCCGTCGACCGGCTCAAGGGCGAGTGCGACGGCGCCGAGTTCCTCGCGGCACCGGGGGACATCTCCACCGACGAGGGCGCGGAGCAGGTCTTCGAGGCCGTTCCGCGGGCGGACGTCCTCGTGAACAACCTCGGTGTCTTCGGCGCCGAGCCCGCCCTCGACATCAGCGACGCCGAGTGGCGCCGCTACTTCGAGGTCAACGTCCTCACCGCGGTGCGGATGATCCGCCACTATCTGCCGGGCATGAAGGACGGTTCCTGGGGCCGGATCCTGAACATCGCCAGCGACTCGGCGCTCGTCACGCCCGCGGAGATGATCCACTACGGCATGTCGAAGACCGCGCTGCTCGCGGTGTCGCGGGGCTTCGCGAAGGAGGCGGCGGGGACCGGCGTCACCGTCAACTCCGTGATCGCCGGGCCGACGCACACCGGCGGCGTGGAGGACTTCGTCTACGAACTGGTCGACCGCGCGCTGCCGTGGGACGAGGCGCAGCGGAAGTTCATGACGGAGCACCGCCCACAGTCGCTGATCCAGCGGCTCATCGAGCCGGAGGAGATCGCGCACATGGTCGTCTATCTCAGCTCCCCGCTGGCGTCCGCGACGACGGGCGGCGCGGTGCGGGTGGACGGCGGATACGTGGACTCGATCGTTCCGTAGTCGGTTTTTCCGCTGGCTCTCGCACGGGCTGTCCTGGTGGCGCGTTTGCCGGAACGGCAACGAACGTCGTCCTGCCGCGGACGCGCGTCGCATGCTCGGGACCGAGTCGCCGCCGCCGGAGCCCCAGGAGGGTCCATGCCCCAGCCCCAGCCCCAGCCCCAATCCCAGCGCCAGCCCCAGACCTCGTCCCCCGGAGACCTCACCCACCGCCTGGTCCCCTCGCCCGCGGGCCGCATCCACCTCGTGGAGCAGGGCACCGGACCCCTCGTCCTGCTGGTGCACGGCTTCCCCGAGTCCTGGTACTCCTGGCGCCACCAACTGCCGGCCCTGGCCGCGGCCGGGTACCGCGCGGTCGCCGTCGACGTGCGCGGCTACGGACGTTCGTCGCGGCCCGCGGACACCGCCGCGTACCGGATGCTCGACCTGGTCGAGGACGGCGTCGCCGTGGTGCGGGAACTCGGCGAGGAGAGCGCGGTCGTCGTGGGGCACGACTGGGGCGCGAACGTCGCCGCGCACTCCGCGCTCGTCAGGCCCGACGTCTTCCGCGCGGTCGGCCTGCTGAGCGTCCCGTACACGCCGCCGGGCGGCCCGCGGCCCGGTGAGGTGTTCGCCGGGATGGGCGGGGACGAGGAGTTCTACGTCTCGTACTTCCAAGAGCCCGGGCGCGCCGAGGCCGAGATCGAACCGGACGTCCGGGGCTGGCTCGCGGGCTTCTACGCCGCGCTCTCCGCCGACACGATGCCAGGACCGGGCGCGCCTGACCCGCACTTCGTGAGCCGTGGCGGGCGGCTGCGTGACCGGTTCCCCGCGGGGCGGCTGCCCGGCTGGCTCGACGAGCGGGATCTCGACGTCTACGCCGCGGAGTTCGAGCGGACAGGACTGACCGGCGCGCTCAACCGCTACCGCAACATGGACCGCGACTGGGAGGACCTCACCCCCCGCTTCGCCGGAGCGCCGATCCGCCAGCCGTCCCTGTTCATCGGCGGCGGCCTGGACGCATCGACCATGTGGCTGTCGGACGCGATCAAGGCGTACCCCGACACCCTGCCGGGCCTGTACGCCTCGCACGTCCTCGACGGCTGCGGCCACTGGGTCCAGCAGGAACGCCCTGCCGAGGTCAACGGACTCCTGACGGAGTGGCTGGGCACCCTGGCCGACTGACGGAGGCTCTCAGGGGAACGTGACCGTCGGGTCCACGGGCGTGAGGACGAGCCAGCGCAGCGCCGTGTCGCCGAAGCGCCCGTACGCCGAGACGTGCACGTCGAACGGGTCGGGCGCCACCAGCGGGAAGTACATGGGGAGCGCCGCGTCGTCCGCGTCGTCGAGAGGTGCCCGGACGTCGGCCGTGCGGTCCCAGAGCGCGGCGACGCCCGGCTCGTGCCGTACCGTCCGCACCACGTCGTCCAGGCGCTCGTTGTCCGGCCAGCGCTGCCAGGCCAGGCGCAGCCGCCCGAGCAGCGGGGCCGCCCACTTCGTGTCCCAGTCACGCAGCTGATACCGGGCCTCGGCGGAGAACGCCCAGGTCATGACGTTCGCGTCCGCGCGGGCCAGCCAGGGGCAGTGCCGCGCCGCCACGGCGTTGACGGCGACCACGTCCCAGGCCTGGTCGCAGATCCAGCTCACCCGGCGCTGCTGGTGCAGCAGGTCGAGCATCGCGTCATCCGGCCGGGCGCCCTCCGTGCGGTGGCGGGGCGGCGGGTGGCCGGTGCCGCGGTGGAGGGCGGTCGACTGACGGGGGGAGAGGTCGAGGATCCGTGCGACACCGGCGATCATCTCGCGGGCGTACTTGCGGTCCTCGCCCCGCTCCAGCGCGCGGTACCAGCGTTCGGAGACCCCGAGCAGCAGGGCCATGTCGAGCTGGGTGAGGTACTTCCGGTGACCGCGGAAGGGGACGGGGCCGGGCAGCAGGGCGGGGTCCCGCGCCATCCGCCAGGCGCGCAGCATCCGTCCCAGGTCCTCACGTCGCGCGTCCACCAACAGTAAAGACCTCGCAAAAATGGTGCTGTCGTACGGAGAGTGCCGCGTGCCCCGCGCGGATCTCGGCCGGTCCGGGGCACGGTGTCAGCCTCGCACACGGCGCCGGTGACCGGAACGCGGGAGTGCCGGTATCCGGGCGTGCCGACCTTGGTGCGGTGCGGGCGGCCATGGTGGGCGTCTCGCCACCCGGCACGGTCGGAACTCCGGGGTTCCGGGTGCGGGACCGTTGTTCCGCGGCGCGGTCGGCCCGTCCGTCGGCCGCCGCGCGCGCCCCTCGCACACCTACGGAGAGTTCACCGATGAGCCACTTCCTTCCGGAGACCGATGCCGTGCTGACCGCCGCCCGTGGGCTGGCCCTGGCGCACGCCGGCACGATCGAGGTGAACGGCAGCCCGCTCTACCTGCGGGCGCGGGACGCGGACCCGGCCCGCACGGTCGCCCTGGTCTCGGGCGGCGGCTCCGGCCACGAGCCGCTGCACACCGGGCTCCTGGGCAGGGGCGGCCTGGACGCCGTCTGTCCCGGCGAGGTCTTCGCCTCCCCGCACAACCGGCAGATCTACGAGGCGAGCGCGGCGGCCGCGAAGAGCGGCGGCGTCCTGCACATCGTCAAGAACTACACCGGCGACGTGATCAACTTCCAGATCGCGGCCGAGCGCCTGCGGCACGACGGCATCCCCGTCGCCACCGTCCTGATCGACGACGACCTGGCCACGGACAGCGCGGAGAGCGCCACCGGCCGCAGGGGCACCGCCGCGACGGTCGTCGTCGAGAAGCTCCTCGGCGCCGCCGCCGACCGGGGCGCGACGCTGGAGGAGCTCGCCGAGCTGGGCCGACGGATCGTCGGCCACTCCCGCAGCATCGCCGTCGCGGCCCGCGCCCAGACCTCGCCCACCACCCTGAAGCCCGCGTTCGAGCTGGACGAGGGCACCCTCGACTACGGCGTCGGCATCCACGGCGAGCGCGGCACCCGCACCATCGCCAGGCCCGCGACCGGCGACCTCGTCCGCCGCATGACCGACGACCTCCTCGACGCGCTGCCCGAGGGGCCCGACGAGGTGCTCGCCCTCGTCAACGGACTGGGCGCCACCACCGAGCTGGAGCTCAACGCCATCGCCGTGCTCCTGAACGACGAGCTCACCGCCCGCGGCCTGCGTCCGGTCCTGGTCGTCCCCGGCACCTTCACGGCCGCCCTCGACATGGCCGGGTTCTCCCTCACCCTCACGCGCCTGGAGGAAGGCTGGGCCGAGCTGTGGACCGCCCCCACCCGGACCCCGCTCGTCCTGCCGCGCCCCTCCCTCACCCCCGAGAGCCCCGCGGCACCGGTGCCGACGCCCGCGAGCACCCCGGCCGCCGCGCCGCGCGAGGGCGGCGACCGCGCCCTGCTCGACCGTTACGCGCTCACCGTCACACAGGTCCGCGACAACCTCACCAAGCTCGATCAGCTCGTCGGCGACGGCGACTTCGGCGACAACCTCGCCGGTGGCGTGCGCCGCGCGGTGAAGCTGGCCGACGAGACGGGCCTCGACGGCACGGCGGCTCTCGCCGAGGCCTTCCTCAACGACGTCGGAGGCACCAGCGGCCCATTGTTCGGCCTCCTCTTCCAGCACCTGGCCACCGCCTCGCCCGCGGACGGCGGCGCCCCGACGGTGGCCGCGCTCGCGGAGGCCGCCGCGGCCGGGCACGCCGCCATCCACCGGGTGGGCGGCGCGGTCCCCGGCGACTGCACGCTGGTCGACGCACTCGCGCCCGCCGCCGAGTCCCTGGCCGCCGCCCGGGACGCCGACGCCCCCGAGGCCCCGCTGACCGAGGCCGCGCAGGCGGCCATCCGCGGCGCCCTCGCCACCGCCTCGCTGCGCCCCCGCCGCGGCCGCGCCAGCTACGTGGGGGACCACGCGCTCGGCGTGCCGGACCCCGGCGCCCTGGCCGTCGCGCTGCTCTTCATGGCGCTCGCGGACATCCACGAGCCCGCCACGGCTCCCCGCCTGCCCGCCCCCGGGCACATCACCGTCATCTGACCGGACACTGATCGACTCGTCCGGCAGTCATTCTCTGACTAAGGTCAGAGAATGACTGCCGGACAGATCGACCAAGTACGCCGCTTCAATCGCACGGTCACCGAACGCGTGGGCGTGCTGCACGACCACTACCTGGGCCGCGACCGGCCCATCGGCGAGGCCCGGCTCCTCTGGGAGATCGGCGAGCAGGGGCAGGACGTGCGCAGGCTGCGCGAGCGCCTCGGCCTCGACTCCGGCTACGTCAGCCGCCTGCTGCGCGCCCTGGAGGCCGACGGCCTGGTGGTCGTGGAGCCGCATCCCCGGGACCGCAGGGTCCGCACGGTCCGGCTGACCGCGACCGGCCGCGCCGAACGCGACCTCCTCGACGAGCGGAGCGACGATCTCGCGGGCTCCCTCCTGGAGCCGCTGAACACCGCACAGCGCGCCCGGCTCGTCGCCGCCATGGCCGAGGTCGACCGGCTGCTCACCGCAGGGACGGTCACCCTGGACGCCGTCGACCCCGACCATCCGGACGCCCAGGGCTGCCTGCGGTCCTACTTCACCGAACTGCAGGAGCGCTTCGACACCGGCTTCGATCCCGCGCAGAGCCTGCTGCCGGACGCGGGCGGGCTGCGGCCGCCGGACGGCCTGTTCCTGGTGGCGAGGTCGCAGGTCGAGCCCATCGGCTGCGCCGGGCTCAAGCTGCCGTCCGGTTCCGCGGCCGAGATCAAGCGCATGTGGGTCGCGCCCGCGGCGCGGGGACTCGGCCTCGGCCGCCGCTTCCTCGCGGAACTGGAGGCGCTGGCCGCCCGCGAGGGCCGCACCGTCCTGCGCCTGGACACCAACAAGGCACTCGACGCGGCGATCGGCCTCTACCACTCCTGCGGCTTCCGCGAGGTGCCCGCGTTCAACGACGAGCCGTACGCGCACCACTGGTTCGAGAAGCGCATCGAGCGACCCTGAGTACACCAAGCGTCCCTAACCTCGACATCGATTTGCCTAAAGGTATTAGGCAAATGCATAATCGGTTATGCCGAGAGAGGGGAACATCATGGTGCGCGTAGGACTGACCACGGAACGTCTGGTCCGGGCGGGAGCGGAGCTCGCGGACGAGGTCGGCTTCGACCAGGTGACCGTCTCGGCGCTCGCCCGCCGCTTCGACGTCAAGGTCGCGAGCCTCTACTCGCACGTGAAGAACTCCCAGGACCTCAAGACAGGGATCGCCCTGCTCGCCCTTGCGGAACTCGCCGACCGGGGCGCCGACGCCCTTGCGGGGCGTGCGGGCAAGGACGCGCTGGCCGCGCTGGCGAACGTCTACCGCGACTACGCGCAGGAGCACCCCGGCCGGTACGCGGCGGCCCAGCTGCGACTTGCCCCTGAAGCGGCCGCCGCCAGCGCGGGCGGCAGGCACGCGGAGATGTCGCGGGCGATCCTGCGCGGGTACGACCTGGCGGAACCGGACCAGACCCACGCGGTCCGCCTCCTCGGCAGCGTCTTCCACGGCTACGTGAGCCTGGAGCTCGCGGGCGGCTTCAGCCACAGCGCGCCCGACTCGCAGGAGACGTGGACGCGCGTCATCGACGCCCTCGACGCCCTGCTGCGCAACTGGCCCGAGCCGACCGCCCAGGGCCCCCATCCACTTACTTGATCAACAGGTTGAGGCAATGCACACCGAAGACACCCACCACTCCTGGATCAACACGGCCATCACCGCGGGGCTCCTGCGCGGCGCCCTCGACGTGGAGCACACCGAGCGCGGCGTACTGCCGCACCGGCTCCCCGCCCGGGCCCGCGTCCAGAACACCGACGGGCAGCTCGCCATGGCCGAGTCCCAGCCGTCCGGCGTACGCCTGGCGTTCCGCACCCGCGCCACCGCGATCGAGCTCGACACGCTGCCCACCAAGCGGTCCTACGCGGGCGCCCCGCCCCGCCCCGACGGCGTCTACGACCTGCTCGTGGACGGCCGCCCGGCCGGTGCGGCGACCGTCCAGGGCGGCAACGTCCTGACCATCGACATGAGTGCGGGGACCGTCGAGCACACCGCGGGGGAGCCCGGCACCGCGCGCTTCGACGGTCTGCCCGACGGCATGAAGGACGTCGAGATCTGGCTGCCGCACAACGAGACCACCGAGCTGGTCGCCCTGCGCACCGACGCTCCCGTGGAGCCCGCGCGCGATCCGGGCCGCAAGGTGTGGCTGCACCACGGCAGTTCGATCAGCCACGGCTCCGACGCCGCGAGCCCCACCACCATCTGGCCCGCGCTCGCCGCCTCGCTCGGCGGTGTGGAGCTGATCAACCTGGGTCTTGCGGGCAGCGCCCTGCTCGACCCGTTCACGGCCCGCACCTTGCGGGACACCCCCGCCGACCTGATCAGCGTCAAGCTCGGCATCAATGTGGTCAATGCCGACCTGATGCGGCTGCGCGCCTTCGGCCCGGCCGTGCACGGATTCCTCGACACCATCCGTGAGGGGCACCCCGACACGCCCCTCCTGGTCGTCTCGCCCATCCTGTGCCCCGTCCACGAGGACACCCCCGGCCCCAGCGCGCCGGACTTCAGTGATGTCGCCGAGGGACGCATCCGGTTCAAGGCGATGGGTGACCCGGCGGAGCGGGCGGCAGGAAAGCTCACCCTCAACGTCATCCGCGACGAACTGGCACGCATCGTGAAGCAGCGGTCGGCCGACGACCCGCACCTCCACTACCTCGACGGCCGCGACCTCTACGGCTCCGTGGACGCCGCCGAGCTGCCCCTTCCCGACGACCTCCACCCGGACGCCGCCACCCACCACCGCATCGGCGAACGCTTCGCCGCCAAGGCCTTCGCGGCAGGAGGCCCCTTCGCGGACGGCACGGCCTGACGGAATGCCTGTGCGGCACCCCTTGCGACTTCGCGACCTGACGACTAGTCATATGGCTAATCGTCATACGCAAGGGCCATGCCGCACGGGCACAACTCCCGGGAGGGCACGTGAAGTTCTCCGTCATATTCGAGGCTCAGCTCGCCGATCCGACCGTCGAGCGCGAGCACCAGGTGATCCACGACAGCGTCGAGCAGGCCGTGCTCGCCGAGCAGAAGGGGTTCGACCGCGTCTGGGCGGTCGAGCACCACTCCCTCAAGTGGTACGCGCACATGAGCGCGCCGGAAATCTTCCTGACGTGGGTCGCCGCGCGCACGAGCACCATCAGGATCGGCCACGGCGTCGTCTGCATGCCGTTCAACTTCAACCACCCGGCGAGGGTCGCCGAGCGCGCGGCCATGCTGGACCTGCTCTCCGGAGGGCGGCTCGACCTGGGCGCGGGGCGCGGCGGCACGGAGCAGGAGACATCGCTCTGCGGGGTCGACAGGGAACGTACGACCCAAGAGGTCGAAGAGGCGCTGCGGATCATCGGGAAGGCCTGGGAGAAGGAGGAGTTCGAGCACCACGGCGAACTCCTCGACATCGGCCCGCACCCGATCCTGCCGCGGCCGAAGCAGACCCCGCACCCGCCGCTCTTCCTCGCCTGCAGCAGGACCGAGACCCTGACGCAGGCGGCCGAACTCGGCATCGGCGCCCTGGTGATGGGCTTCGCGGGGCCCGAGTCGATCGCCGCGATGCGTCAGGCGTACGACGCGGCCATCGCGGCCCGCACCGACGCGCGCTTCGTGTCGAGCGCCGTCAACGACCACTTCTCCGTGCTCTGCCCGACCATCGTGCTCGACGACCGGGAGACCGCGCGGCGCGTCGGCACCCGTGGCCAGCGGTTCTTCGCGCAGTCCATCGGGCACTGGTACGGAGGCGCGGGCATCCCCGACGAGGCGGTCGTGGAGGGCAGTGACGAGGCCGCCGCGATGCGGCAGGCCGCCGAGCAGGTCGTTGCGCGCCTGCACGAGCACAACATTCCGGTACGGCCCAACTCGACCGCCACGTTCAACGCCGACCACGCGTACGGCACCGCGGACGACGCCATCGCCTACGTCGAGCGCCTGCGCGACGCGGGGGCCGACGAGATCATGTGCCTCATCCAGATGGGCACCGTCCCGCAGGAGGCCTGCCTGGAGACGCTGCGGCAGTGGGGCGAGAAAGTCATCCCGTACTTCCGCGCCCAGGAGGCGGGCCCGAGCTGATGCCGCGGCCCGTCCCCGACCGTCTCGACCCCCTCGCCCGCCCCCTCGTCGACGCCCTGGCCGACGCCTTCCCCGACCTCGGCGGCACGGTCACCGACGCCGCAGAGGCCCGCCGCATCCTCGCCGCCGCGCCCGCCTCGGGGAAGGCGCCGCCCGCCGTCGGGTCCGTCGTGAACCGGAGCGTTCCGGGGCCGCCGGGCGCGCCAGGGATTCCCGTACGCATCTACCTGCCGGACCCGGAGCGGCACCCCGGCCCCCGCCCGACCGTCGTCTTCTTCCACGGCGGCGGCTACACCGTCTGCGGCCTCGACTCGCACGACGCCACGGCGCGCGCCCTGGCCGCCCGCTCCGGGGCCGCCGTGGTCTCCGTCGCCTACCGGCTCGCGCCCGAGCACCGCTTCCCCGCGGCCGTCGACGACGCGTACGCGGCGCTCTGCTGGGCCGCCGCCGAGAGCACCGCACTCGGCGGCGACCCGGGCGCCGTCGTCACCGCGGGGGACAGCAGCGGCGGCGGTCTCGCCACCGCGGTGACGCTCCGGGCCAGGGACGCGGGCGGTCCCGCCGTCGCGCTACAGGTGCTGCTCTACCCCGTCCTGGACGCCGCCCAGGACACCCGCTCCTACCGGGAGAACGCACAGGGGTACTTCCTGACCGCCGCGCACATGCGCTGGTTCTGGCAGCAGTACCTCGGCCCCGACGGCGACGGCACGCACCCCCTCGCCTCACCGCTGCGCGCCGCCGACCTCGGCGGTCTGCCGCCCGCCCACCTGGTCACCGCGGGCTGCGACCCGCTGTGCGACGAGGGCCTGGCCTACGCGGAGCGCCTGCGGGCGGCCGGTGTGGACGTCACCACCGCCCACTTCCCGCGGATGTTCCACGGCTTCCTCGGCTTCCCCGGCCTGCTCCCCGACGCGGGGCAGGCAATGGCAGATGCGGCAGAAGCAATCGAGTCAACAGGCAGCAGCAGGAAAAACAGCGGCGGAAGTGGGGGTAGCGCAGGATAATTTCCCGAGTCCCCCCTTGTCGTGGAGAACCCCGCACGCTTACGGTGTTCTCACGCGAGGTTCTCCTGTGGAGGGTGGGACATGACGGAAATTCTTGTGCAGCCGGGTATCGAGGGTGCGGTTCCTGCCGCTGCCGAGCGGGTGGTGGACCACCCCGCGTGGCCGGTGCTCAAGGATGCCGTGGAGGACATCCGGCCCTGGCAGTCGGCGGACGGGTCCATCGACTTCGATGCGGACGGCGCCCCGGCGAAGAGCATCGCCGAACTCGCCGTGGACCGCCTGATATCCGCGATCGAGGAGCTCTCCCCGCTCCTGCCGCACGACACCGCGTACCACCGCGCGCTCGTCGCGGACCTGCGCCGCTGGGCCGAGGCGGGCTTCCAGGTGCCCGACTTCCTGGACTCGCTGCTGGCCTTCCAGCCCGCCGCGCACCGCGAGGACGGCCTGCAGCACCTGGTCGTCTTCCCGATGTACACGCAGAACGGAAACCCCGACCGCAACTTCGAAGCGGTCGTGCTGCGCATGGTCTGGCCCGACTGGCTGGCCGATCTCGAGCGCACGCGCTACGACAACCCGCTGTTCTGCGGCATCACCTTCGAGGACTTCACCGCCGGGTACGACACGAACTCCGCGGTCCTCTTCCCCGAGACCATCGCCGTGCGCGAGGCCCCCGAGCGCTTCTCCTGGGGCGGCATCTTCTGCGACCGCGAGGCGGCCCGCTTCCGCCGTGTCACCGAGGCCTCCGTGGACCTCCTCGGGCTCGAACTGCCCGACGACATCCGCGCGATGGTCGGCGACCAGGACCGCTGCCAGCAGGCGTTCGTCCTGTGGGACATGGTCCACGACCGCACCCACAGCCACGGCGACCTGCCGTTCGACCCCTTCATGATCAAGCAGCGCCAGCCGTTCTGGATGTACGGCCTGGAGGAGCTGCGCTGCGACCTCACCGCCTTCAAGGAGGCCGTGAAGCTGGAGGCCGAGGGCATCCCGCAGGCGCGCGACGTGCAGTACGCCGTCCTCTTCGACCGGATGTTCCGCTTCCCGGTCACCGGTGACCGCGTCAAGAACTACGACGGACTCGGCGGCCAGCTCCTCTTCGCCTACCTCCACAAGCACGACGTGCTCCGCTGGACCGACAACCAGCTCAGGATCGACTGGGAGCGCGCGCCGGAGATCACCAACCAGCTGTGCGGCGAGATCGAGGACCTCTACCGCGCGGGCATCGACCGCCCGAAGCTGGTCCACTGGTTCGCCGCGTACGACCTGGTGTCCCGCTATCTCTCCCCGCACCCCGGATCGCGCTGGGCCAAGGGCCCCGACGCCCTGGACACCTCGCTGCCGCCGCGCAAACTCGTCGACGAGGTGCTTCCCGACGAGTTTCCGCTCAGCATGTTCTATGAGGCGCTCTCCAAGAAGCTGAAGCACGTGATCGCCTCCACCAAGGGGATCACCGCTGCCTCGGGCGCCGAGAAGGCCGCCGCGTGAGCGGCCGCCAGGAGGAGGCGAGGACCATGTCCGCACTCGATGGAGCCGTCATCGCGGTGGCCGGAGCGGCCGGGCCCGCAGGACGCGCCACCCTGCTGAGGCTGGCCGAGGCCGGGGCCACCGTCGTGGCATCGGACGCCGATGCCGCGCGCCTGGCCGAAGCGGTGGACGCCGCCCGGTACGCGCACGGCGGGGCCACCGTCATCGGCGACACGGTCGATCTCCTCGACCTGGACGCCGCCCGGGAGTGGGCGACGCGCACGGAGAAGGAGTTCGGCCGGATCGACGGCCTGGTCCACCTCGTGGGCGGCTGGCGCGGCAGCAAGAACTTCGCCGAGACCGACCTCGCCGACTGGGACCTCCTCGAAAAGCTCCTGATCCGCACCGTGCAGCACACCTCCCTCGCCTTCGAGGGCGGCCTGCAGCGCAGCGACCGCGGGCGCTACCTGCTCATCAGCGCCGCGGGTGCCTCCAAGCCGACCGCGGGCAACGCCGCGTACTCGGCGTCGAAGGCGGCGGCCGAGGCCTGGACGCTCGCCCTCGCCGACGCCTTCCGCAAGGCGGGGGGCGACGAAGGGCCGCGTGCGGCGGCTGCGATCCTGGTGGTCAAGGCGCTGGTGCACGACGCGATGCGCGCGGAACGGCCCAACGCGAAGTTCGCGGGCTTCACGGACGTCAAGGATCTGGCCGAGGCCGTGGCCGGCGTCTGGGAGAAGTCCGCCGGGGAAGTGAACGGAAACCGCCTGTGGCTGACCGAGAAGCCGTGACCGGACGCGACACGACCGGTCGTGACCGGGAAGCAGTGAACCCGCCGAGGACCGACGCGCGCCGCCATCACGACCCGGACGTGCGCGGCTTCGCCAGCGACAACTACGCGGGCGCCCACCCCGAGGTCATGGCCGCTCTCGCGCTCGCCAACGGCGGTCACCAGATCGCGTACGGCGAGGACGACTACACGGCCAACCTCCAGCAGGTGATCCGCGGACACTTCGGCCCGACCGCCGAGGCGTTCCCGGTGTTCAACGGCACGGGTGCCAACGTCGTCGCGCTCCAGGCGGTCGCCGACCGCTGGGGCGCGGTGATCTGCGCCGAGTCCGCGCACATCAACGTGGACGAGGGCGGTGCGCCCGAGCGCATGGCGGGCCTCAAGCTGCTCACCGTGCCCACGCCGGACGGCAAGCTCACCCCCGAGCTGATCGACAGGCAGGCGTTCGGCTGGGACGACGAGCACCGGGCCATGCCGCAGGTCGTCTCGATCGCGCAGAACACCGAACTGGGCACGCTCTACACGCCCGACGAGATCCGCGACATCTGCGACCACGCGCACCAGCTCGGCATGAAGGTGCACCTCGACGGCTCCCGGATATCCAACGCCGCGGCCGCGCTCGACGTCCCCATGCGGACGTTCACGAACGCCGTCGGCGTCGACATCCTGTCGCTGGGCGGCACGAAGAACGGTGCGCTGTTCGGTGAGGCCGTCGTGGTCATCAACCAGGACGCCGTCCGGCACATGAAGCACCTGCGCAAGATGTCGATGCAGCTCGCCTCCAAGATGCGCTTCGTATCGGTGCAGTTGGAGGCCCTGCTCGCCAAGGACCTGTGGCTGCGCAACGCCCGCCACGCGAACGAGATGGCGCAGCGCCTCGCGGAGGGCGTCCGCTCGGTGCACGGCGTGGAGATCCTCTACCCCGTGCAGGCCAACGCGGTCTTCGCCCGGCTGCCGCACGACGTGAGCGAGCGCTTGCAGAAGCGTTACCGCTTCTACTTCTGGGACGAGGCGGCGGGCGACGTCCGCTGGATGTGCGCGTTCGACACCCGCGAAGAGGACGTCGACGGGTTCCTCGTGGCGCTCAAGGAAGAGATGGCGCGCTAAGCCGACTCCGCATAGTTATGCGCTCGACCGTAAAGTCATTGACGTACGGTCGGGCGCATTCCTATGCTCCCGTGACATGCAGCTGACCCAGGAAAACCCCGACCTGTCTGCGTACTTGGCCGCGGACGAGGTCGTCGACCATCATCATCCGCTGGTCCGCGAGACGGCGGCCGGTCTCGCAAAAGCATCCGTCGATACGTACGCATACGCACGCGCCGCCTTCGAGTTCGTGCGCGACACCGTTCCGCACTCGCAGGACACGGGCCGCATGGAGGTCACCTGGCGCGCCTCCGACGTGCTGCGCGAACGCACCGGCATCTGTACCGCCAAGTCCCACGCCCTGGCCGCCCTGCTGCGCGCCGAGGACATTCCCACGGCGTTCTGCTACCAGCGCCTGCGGGACGACAACACCAGCGGCTACTCCCTGCACGGCCTGGTCGCCGTGCGGCTCGACGGCGCCTGGCACCGGCAGGACGCGCGCGGCAACATCCCGGCCGGTGTCGACGCGCAGTTCCGCCTCGGCGAGGAGCGGCTGGCCTGGCCGGTCGATCCCGAGTCCAACGAAGTGGACTACCCGGTCCTCTATGCTGAACCGAGCCCCGTGGCGCTCCGCGTGCTCAAGGAGGCCCGGGACCGGCTCCACCTCTGGCAGATCTACCCCTCGAAACTGTGAGGAACGACGGACCATGACCATCGACCTGACCGTCTCCGACGAGGTCCGCGCCCTTGCGCCCGGCTTCAGTCATGTCGTCATCGAGGCCCGCGGGCTCGTCAACGGCCCCAGCACCGACGCCACCGGGGCCCTCCTCGACGACGCGGCCCGCCGCCTCGCCGCGCGTCTCGACGGCCGGGCCCCGCACGAGGACCCGCACATGGCCGCCTGGCGTGCCGCGTACACGGCCTTCGGCGCCAAGCCCTCGCGTACTCGCAACTCCGCAGAGGCACTCGCCAAGCGCGCCCTCGCGGACGGCGGCCTGCCGCGGATCAATGCTCTCGTCGATCTCTACAACGCCATCAGCGTGGCCCATCTGATCCCGGTCGGCGGCGAGGACCTCGACCTGATCAAGGGCGGCATGCGGCTGGTGCGGGCGACCGGCGACGAGGAGTTCGTGACCGCCGCCGCGGGGGAGCGGACCGTGGAGCACCCGGACGCGGGCGAGGTCGTCTGGTGCGACGACGAGGGGGTCACCTGCCGCCGCTGGAACTGGCGCCAGGGCCCGCGCACCCGCCTCACGGAGGAGTCGGTGAACGCGATCTTCCTGCTGGAAGGCATGGGGCCGGACGCGGGCCTCGGAACGGCGGGCGCGGAACTGGCCGAGCTGCTCGAAAAGTTCAGCCCCGGCGCGCACGTCGCCGTCCGCTGAAGGGCGTGGCGGTCAGCCCGCCTCGGAGGCCTTGACCTCGGCGGGGGTCGGTGCGGTGCCGCCCAGGTGCGCCGGCATCCACCAGGTGTCGTCCGGGCCCTTGGGGCGCACCGGGTAGGCACGCTGGGCGGCCTCGAGGAGCTCCTGGCAGCGCTCGCGCAGACGCCGGGTGATCGCACCCGCGTACTGGTCCTTCGGCGCCTCCACCGGCTCGCCCACGCGGATCGTGATCGGCATGTGGCTGCGCTTGAAGTTGCGGGGGTGTCCCTTGGTCCAGAGCCGCTGCGTGCCCCACAGGGCCATCGGGATGAGCGGCACCCCGGCCTCCTGGGCCAGTCGCGCGGCGCCCGACTTGAACTGCTTCAGGGTGAACGACTGCGAGATCGTCGCCTCGGGGAAGACGCCGACGATTTCCCCGGAGCGCAGCGAGTCGAGAGCGTGCGCATACGCCGTCTCGCCCTGCTTGCGGTCGACGGGGATGTGCTTCATTCCGCGCATCAGCGGCCCGGAGATCTTGTGCCGGAACACCGACTCCTTCGCCATGAACCGCACCATGCGCTTCTGGGGCAGGGCGGCGAGACCGTCGAAGATGAAGTCGAGATAACTGATGTGATTGCTGACCAGGACCGCGCCGCCGGAGCGTGGGATGTTCTCCGAACCCTTGCAGTCGATCTTCAGGTCCCATGCCTTGAACAGGGTTTTCGCGGCACCGATGACGGGACGGTAGACAAGCTCTGCCATGGGTGGGGAGGGCCCTTCGTTTCTGCCTGGGGAGGGGGTCCCGGCGTGAAAGTTACGCAGCCGTAGGTTTTTCGGCGTTGCGCAGATCGTGCCCCATCAACGGACGGCTGACCAGCCTTGGTGCCGCGGATACGGGAGATTCTCGTCACGTCGGAATCATTCGGGGCGCACGAACGCTGTACTTCGGAGCGCATTGGTGCAGGGCTGACGGGCGGAGGCGGAAGTGCGGGGACGGGAGGCCGGGCGGCGGCTCGGCGTGTCGGACATCGGGGAGCGGCTGGGGGAGCGGGCGACGCTCGTGCAGTTCTCCAGCGCCTTCTGTCAGCCCTGCCGGGCGACGCGCAGAGTGCTCGCGGACGTGGCCGGGATGGTCCCGGGCGTGACCCATGTGGAGATCGACGCCGAGGCGCGGCTCGAACTCGTACGGGAGCTGCGCATCCTCAAGACCCCCACCGTGCTCGTCCTCGACGCGGCCGGGCACGTGGTCCGGCGCGCCGTCGGGCAGCCCCGCAAGGCCGATGTGATCGCCGCACTGGGGGAGGCCGTGTGACGGTGCGCCACGCAGGTCACGGCGGGTCGCGCGGGCCCGCGACCGTGATCCTTCTTTCATATTCCGAAACGGACTTGACTGCACGCGGCATCTATCGCGAGCCTGCCTGCATGCCCCGGGACCTCCTTCTGTACGAGCGCGTCCACGTGGACCTCGGCCGCCACGCCAGCGCCCGCTGTCCGCAGTGCTGAGCAACGACGCCTCCGCTCGTACCTCCGGCAATCTCCGGCAGAAGGACAACTCCATGACGGCAACACCTGCCCTCAGCACGCCCCGGCTCGCCACCCCCGACCTGCTGCGCTCGGTCTTTCGGCAGCACGCAGCGGGGGTCGCCGTGATCACCGCCGCGCAGGATTCCCGCCCCGTCGGCTTCACCGCCACCTCGCTCGCCTCGGTCTCCGCGGAGCCCCCGATGCTCTCGTTCGGCATCGGCACCGGCTCCTCCTGCTGGCCCGTGGTCGCCGAGACCGCGCACGTCGGCGTCCACATACTCGGCGAGCACCAGCGGGAACTCGCCGCGACGTTCGCCCGCAGCGGAGCCGACCGGTTCGGCCCGCCCACGAACTGGCGCGAGGGCCCCGAGGGGGTTCCCGTGCTCGACGGCGCGCTCGCCTGGCTGGTCTGCCGGATCGTGGCGCGCGTGCCCGTCGGCGACCACCGCATCGTGCTCGCGGAGGCCGTCGTCGGCGACCGCGCGGACGAGGGCCGCCCGCTCCTGTACCACCACGGGCGCTTCAACGCGTTGCGCGACTGAAAGTTCCCGTCGGGCGGCAGTGCGGTCCGATTACGGAGCGTTGGGAACGTCACAGTTCAAAGCGCTTGCTCAGGGGGAATGAACTGGGTGTACTCATGAGTAATATTCCAGTCGGAGCGCGGGCCGCCCCGACCGGGATCCGCCGCTTCAGGCGCCTATGCTGCCTGCAAGAAGGCAGTAGCCATAAGCCAAGGCAGCAGCCCAGTAAAGACGATGCAGTAGGAGAGCCGGCGTGAGCTTGAGGATCGTTGTCTGTGTGAAGTACGTGCCCGACGCCACCGGCGACCGGCACTTCGCCGATGACCTGACCGTCGACCGCGACGACGTCGACGGCCTGCTGTCGGAGCTCGACGAGTACGCGGTCGAGCAGGCACTGCAGATCGCCGACGAGGCGGACGACGCGGAGATCACCGTGCTGACCGTCGGCCCCGAGGACGCCAAGGACGCGCTGCGCAAGGCGCTCTCCATGGGCGCCGACAAGGCCGTCCACGTCGAGGACGACGACCTGCACGGCTCCGACGTGATGGGCACCTCGCTGGTGCTCGCCAAGGCCATCGAGAAGACCGGTTACGACCTGGTCATCGCCGGTATGGCCTCGACCGACGGCACCATGGGCGTGCTGCCGGCGATCCTCGCGGAGCGCCTCGGCGTCCCGCAGGTCACGCTGCTCTCCGAGGTCTCCGTCGACGGCGGCGTCGTCAAGGGCCGCCGTGACGGCGACACCGCCAGCGAGCAGCTGGAGGCGTCCCTGCCGGCCGTCGTGTCCGTGACGGACCAGTCGGGCGAGGCCCGTTACCCGTCCTTCAAGGGCATCATGGCCGCCAAGAAGAAGCCGGTGGAGTCGCTCGACCTGGACGACCTGGACATCGACGCCGAAGAGGTCGGCCTCGAGGGTTCCTGGACCAAGGTCGACTCCGCCGCCGAGCGTCCGGCCCGCACGGCCGGCACGATCGTCAAGGACGAGGGCGAGGGCGGCAAGCAGCTGGCTGAGTTCCTCGCGGGCCAGAAGTTCATCTGAGCTTCAGTCACCCCTCAACCGCCCAACTTCTTCGTAACTGCAGGAGATTGAAGTCCCATGGCTGAAGTTCTCGTCTACGTCGACCACGTGGACGGCGCCGTCCGCAAGCCCACCCTTGAGCTGCTGACCCTGGCCCGCCGCGTCGGCGAGCCCGTCGCCGTCGCCCTCGGCTCCGGCGCCGAGGCCACCGCCGCCACGCTCGCCGAGCACGGCGCCGTGAAGGTCCTCACCGCCGACGCCCCCGAGTTCGCCGACTACCTCGTCGTACCGAAGGTGGACGCGCTGCAGGCCGCGTACGAGGCCGTCTCCCCGGCCGCCGTGCTCGTCCCGTCGTCCGCCGAGGGCAAGGAGATCGCGGCCCGCCTCGCGGTCCGCATCAAGTCCGGCATCATCACGGACGCCGTCGACCTCGAGGCCGGCGACGAGGGCCCGGTGGCCACGCAGTCCGCGTTCGCCGCCTCGTACACCACCAAGTCCCGTGTCTCCAACGGCACGCCGGTCATCACGGTCAAGCCGAACTCGGCCGCCGTGGAGGCCGCCCCGGCCGCGGGCGCCGTCGAGGCCCTCGCGGTCTCCTTCTCCGAGAAGGCCACCGGCACCAAGGTCGTCTCGCGCACCCCGCGCGAGTCGACGGGCCGCCCCGACCTGACCGAGGCCGCGATCGTGGTCTCCGGCGGCCGCGGCGTCAACGGCGCCGAGAACTTCGCGATCATCGAGGCCCTTGCCGACTCGCTCGGTGCCGCCGTGGGCGCCTCGCGTGCCGCGGTCGACGCCGGCTGGTACCCGCACTCCAACCAGGTGGGCCAGACCGGCAAGTCGGTCTCCCCGCAGCTGTACATCGCGTCCGGCATCTCCGGCGCGATCCAGCACCGCGCCGGCATGCAGACCTCGAAGACCATCGTGGCCATCAACAAGGACGCCGAGGCCCCGATCTTCGACCTGGTGGACTACGGAGTGGTCGGCGACCTCTTCGACGTCGTCCCGGCGCTCACCGACGAGGTCAACACCCGCAAGGGCTGAGCTCATCGACCCACGAGGCCCTCGCTCCGCGGCATGCGGCGCGAGGGCCTCGGTGCGTCACGGCGTCAGTGCGTCACAGCGTCAGGCTCGCCTGCACCGGCAGATGGTCGCTCGGGAACTGCCCGTCCAGCGCGAACGTGTTGATCGTCGCCTCGTGGACGCGTACCCCCGGTGTCGCCAGGATCCAGTCGATGCGGTCGCCGTCGGGGGTGAGGGGCTTGTAGCCGTGGAACGTGGCGTACGCCTTGCTCCGCCGGTCCGCCGCGTCCCAGCTGTCGACGAGCCCGGCGTCCAGGAGCGTGTCGTACACCGGGTTCTTGTGTGCGGCCACGTTGAAGTCGCCCGTCACGAGCAGCGGCAGTGACCGGTCGAGGCGGGCGAGGCGCTCGACGATCAGCTGCGCGGCACGCGCGCGTGCGAACTGGGACGCGTTGTCGAGGTGCGTGTTGAGCACGTACAGCTCGCCGCCGGTGCGCAGGTCGTGGAAGCGGACCCAGGTGACCATCCGGATGGACCCACCGCCCCAGGTGTTGGAGCCGATCACCTCCGGGGTGTCCGACAGCCAGTAGTGGTCGTACTCGACCGGGGCCAGCCTGCGGGTGTCGTAGAACACGGTCATGAACTCGTCGCGGCTGCCGCCCGCGCGGCCGGTGCCGAGCCAGTCGTAGTGCGGGCCGAGATCGGCCGCGATGTCCCGTACCTGCTGGTAGAGGCCTTCCTGGGTGCCGATGACGTGCGGCCTGGCGCGGCGCAGGAGCTCCTGGGTGACCGGGCGGCGGTCGGCCCAGGTGTTCGGCGGCGTGGTGCTCGCGTAGCGGAGGTTGAACGACATGATCTCCAGGCGGCGGCCGGGGCGCTGCACGGCATGCGCGGGAGCGGCGGCCAGTGCGGTGCTGAGCAGGGGGAGCGCGGCGGCTGCGGTGAACACCGTCCGCAGGCCGGAACGGCGCGTGACGCGGGAGTCGGTCGGCACACGGTCTCCTTCGGTTCGGGGCGCGCGGTCAGGATGGGGTGCGCGCGTACGGGTGCGGAAGCAGGATCTGAGACAGCGGCTGAAGAATGCGGGACCGGCGTGAACTCCCGTGGTCGGCGACGGGTCCAGGACGCGAGAGGGTGTTGACCAGCACGAAGGTCACGGATAACTTCGCTATACGGATTGTTGATTCCGTGAAGCGGAAATGTCGGGCGCGGCATCGAGTGTGTGGAGGATGCAGGAATGGGTCAGCAAGAGAAGGTGGCGACGAGCCTCGCCGGCGCGATCAGCGACGGCATCAGCGCTTCCCTCGCCCCGGTGGACGCGGAGCTGGAGCGCCGCTACCCCGGAGACCCAGGAACCCGCCAGCCCGTCCACACCGTGTACGTCCCCGGGGAGCAGTTCACCGCCGACTCGATCCGCACCTGGGGCGACGAGGCCCTGGAGATGCTCGACGAGCACGCCCCGGACGCCGCGTCCTTCGCCGCCGTCCTCGGCCTGGGCGACGACCTCGCCGACGCCGTCTACACACGCGTGCGCACCAAGCTGGAGCGCGAGCCCGTCGAAGACCTGCGCATCGACTTCGAGGACGGCTACAAGGGCGCCGACGAGGACCAGGACGCCGCCCGCGCGGCCCGCCTGGTGGCCGAGGCCTACAAGAACGGCACCGCCGCCCCGTACATGGGCATCCGCATGAAGTGCATGGAGGAGGCGGTCCGCGACCGCGGCATCCGCACCCTCGACATCTTCCTGTCCGGCCTCATGGAGGCGGGCGGCCTCCCCGACGGACTCGTCCTGACCCTGCCCAAGGTGACGTACCCCGAGCAGGTCACCGCGATGGTGCGCCTCCTGGAGGAGTTCGAGAAGGCGCGCGGCATCGAGCGCGGCCGCATCGGCTTCGAGATCCAGATCGAGACCAGCCAGTCCATCCTCGCCACCGACGGCACCGCCGCCGTGGCCCGCATGATCCAGGCCGCCGAGGGCCGCGCCACCGGCCTGCACTACGGCACCTTCGACTACAGCGCCTGCCTCCACGTGAGCGCCGCCTACCAGGCCAGTGACCACCCGGCCGCCGACCACGCCAAGGCCGTCATGCAGGTCGCCGCCGCGGGCACCGGAGTACGCGTCTCCGACGGCTCCACCAACGTCCTGCCCGTCGGCACCACCGAGCAGGTCCACGACGCCTGGCGGCTGCACTACGGCCTCACCCGGCGCGCCCTGGCCCGCGCCTACTACCAGGGCTGGGACATGCACCCCGGCCACATCCCGACGCGCTACGCCGCCGTGTTCGCGTTCTACCGCGAGGGCTTCGAGGCGGCCGCCGCGCGCCTCGCCGCCTACGCGGGCCACCACGAGGGCGGCGGCGTGGCCGACGAGCCCGCCACCGCCAAGGCGCTCGCGGGCTACCTGCTGCGCGGCCTGGACTGCGGTGCCCTCGACGCGGGCGAGGTCACCCGGCTCACCGGCCTCACGCTGGCCCGGCTGCAGGGCTTCTCGGGTCCCCGCCGCGGCGACCTCACGGTGTCAAGCAAGTAACAGAAAACGTTGATGGTCACTGCTGCCCCGTAGTCTGTACGCCACGGAAAGTGGCATCACAGGAACGGGGCAGCAGTGTTTTCGGGGGACGGGGCACAGCCCGGCGATCAGGACCGGCCGGGAGACCAGGATCGGGCCGACGTCGGCAGACTTCTCGCCGGGCGCTATCGCGTCGTGGCACAGCTCGGCCGGGGCGGCATGGGCGTCGTGTGGCGCGCCGTCGACGAGGTGCTGCACCGCGAGGTCGCGGTCAAGGAACTGCGCACGTACACGGACGCGGCCGGTCCTGAACTGGCCGATCTGCGCCTGCGCATGCAGCGCGAGGCCCGGGCGGCCGCCCGCGTGCGCCACCCCGGAGTGGTCGCCGTGCACGACGTGACGGAGGTCGACGGGCGGCCCCTCATCGTCATGGAGCTCGTCGACGGCCCCTCCCTGGACGACGTGCTGCGCGACCGCGGCACCCTCGATCCGCGCGAGGCCGCCGACATCGGCGCCAAGGTCATGGAGGCCCTGGCCGCGGCCCACCGCGTCGGCGTCCTGCACCGCGACGTGAAGCCCGGCAACATCCTCCTGGAGACCGGCGGCCGCGTCGTCCTCACCGACTTCGGCATCGCCACGATGGACGACCCCGGCGACGGCTCGGCCACCCACCTCACCCGCAGCGGCGAACTCATCGGCTCGCTGGACTACCTGGCGCCCGAGCGCGCCCAGGGCCACGACCCCGGCCCCGCCTCCGACGTCTGGGCCCTCGGCGCCACGCTGTACGCCGCGGTGGAGGGCGCCTCGCCCTTCCGCCGTACGTCGACGTGGTCCACGCTCACCGCGATCGTGGTCGACCCGCTGCCCGACCCCGGGCGCTCCGGGCCGCTGACCCCCGTACTGCGGCAGCTGATGCACAAGGACCCGCAGGCGCGCCCCGACGCGGACGCGGCACGGCTGCTGCTCGCCGGTGTGGCGGCCGCGGCGCCCGGAAGCACGGGCCCGGCCGCCCAGGCGCCCTACGGAACCACGGAGCGCAGCATCCCGAGCGCGCCGCCCCCGGGCTTCGGACCGCCGCCCGCCGCGGCGCCGCAGGGGCCGGTACCCGCTCCGGTGCCGCAGCACGCGGCCCAGCACTCCCCGGCCCCCGCCCCCTTCGTGGGCCACCAGGGACCCGTCTCCCCGAGCCGGGCCGAGACCCGCGCGCAGACCCGCGCCGCGCAGCGCCCGAAGCGTGGCCGCGCCCTGCTGGCCGCCGTCGCCGTGGCCGTCGTCCTCGCGGCGACCGGAGTCACCGTGGCCGTCCTCAACGGCAAGGAGGACAAGACCAGTCAGGCGCGGGAGGAGACGGATCCAGGAGGCGCCGGGTCGAACGACGACGACGGCAGCCGCGGTCCGCTCGGCGACGAGTCGAAGCGGCCCAAGCCGTCCGGGCAGGGCGACGAGAAGCCCCGCAAGCCGCACACGAAGCCTTCCGGCGACACCGAGGACGCCGACAAGGGGGACGACGGAGGCAAGGGGGACAAGGACTCGTCCGACCGGGACGGGGACAAGAGCAAGGACGGCGGCAAGACCCCCACCCGTCCCGACCCCACCACCAAGCCGACCGAGGGCGGCTCGGCGCCGGACCCGGTCTGTCATCCGGCGGGCGGCGGAAAGTACAACTGCCAGGTGTGGCGCAGCGCGAGCTCGTACACGGCGGGCGGCGCCCAGGTGGGCACGTTGAACGCGGGCACCAACTACTTCTACTGCCAGCAGAACCTGGGCCGCCGCGAGACGTCCGGCCGCTGGACGAACGTCTGGTGGGCCAAGACGGACGACGACAGCGGCAACACCAACGTGTTCGTCAGCGACGTCTACTTGAAGGGCGGCGAGAACGACAAGCCGCTGCCCGGACTGCCCGTCTGCTGACCAGCTCTGATGGTTGTCGCGGACGCGGGCATCGAGTATCGGCTGTGCACCACGCATCCCCAGGCGCGACGATCCAGGGACGATCCTGCCCTGACTCCGGTCAGGAGGGCTCGGTGAGAACCCACAACTCCCAGACTCCGGCGGCCCGGCACTCGTAGGCGCGTACGCCGTTCTCCATGTACCACCGGCCGCGCTCATGACAGCGGTTCTCCTCGTTCGGAGGGAAGTCCGCCACGTGGTGCCAGCCTGGCCCGGCTGCCTGCGCGGACTGTACGGGCGCGGACTGTACGGGCGCGGAGGCCGCGGCAGTAGCGCCGTGGCTCGCCACCAGCAGCGACGCGGCCGCAGCCGCGAGGAGAACGCGTTTCATGGTTCGCATGGAACGGATCCTTCCGCAGCTGGCGGCCCCACATCGATGAAGACCGCCCCACCTTCCCTCGATTGGGCTAACGGGTGATACGTGCGGCCTGACCGAGGCGGCTTCTCGGGGCGTTCATGGAGGTCATAGCATTGCGGTGCCGCGGCACCACCAACGTGTTCGTCACTGACGTTCATCTGAGGGGTGGCGACAACGACAAGCCGCTCCCCGGCCTGCCCGTCTGCTGACACCGCGTCGAGAGAGATTCGAGAAGGGCATCGGGCCGATGGAAGCCACCGCCGGCAGCGGCGACACCGACGCGCTGTACGCCCGCATCGTCGCCGCGACGGCGGACACGGCGTACCGGCCGCGGCGCACGGAGCGGGGATTCGACCTCACCGTCGACGTCCCGCAGTCGACCCGGCGCGTCACACAGGTGCACACCTACCGCGTCGCACTGGTCCCCGGCGACATGACGTTCACCATGACCGACGTCGTCCGCACCCGGGAGCAGGGCCTGGCCGGAGCGCCCGGCACGACGACGGAGACCGGCCGGGCACGGTACCGGACCTGGGGCCACTCGCCGGTCAGCGGCGAGCGGTTCGCCTTCTCGTCCGCCGACGGTCACCGGCTGATCCGGGGCGCGGCCGAGGAACTGGGCTGGCGGGAGCTGAGACCCGCCAGCCAGCAGACCGCCCTCGTCTTCGGGGCCATCGGCGGGGCGATCGCCCTCGGTACGCTGATCGCGCTCGCCGTCGTCTTCTGGCCCTGAGGCCGAGGTCTCAACCGGCGGGCGGCAGTTCACCCGATCCGCGCTTGATGAGCCGCGTCGGCAGCTCGACCCGCTCCGGGGCCTCCGACGCGCCGTCGAGCTGCCGGAACAGCCGCTCCGCCGCCGTCCTGCCGAGCTGCGCCGCGTCCTGCGCGACGACGGTCACGCCCGGCTCCAGCAGATCCGCGAGCTCGATGTCGTCGAAGCCGACCAGCGCCACGGGGCGATCGAGCGAGGCCAGGACCCGGACGACCGTCACCGTCACACGGTTGTTGCCCGCGAACACCGCCGTGACCGGATCCGGGCCGCTCAGCATCGTCTCGGCCGCCGTGCGGACCCGCTCCGGATCGGTGCCGCCGAGCGACACCCACGCCTCGTCGACGGGGATGTCCGCGTCCTCCATCGCCGCGCGGTAGCCGCGCAGGCGCTCTATGGCGGTGTGGATGCGCGGCTGGTCGCCGATGAAGCCGATACGGCGGTGACCGTGGGCGATGAGATGCGCGACGCCGTCCCGCGCGCCGCCGAAGCTGTCGGAGAGCACCACGTCGGCATCGATCTTCCCGGCGGGCCGGTCGACGAAGACGGTGGCGACACCGGCGGCGATCTCCGGCTCCAGATAGCGGTGGTCGTCCCCGGCCGGAATCACCACAAGACCGTCGACGCGACGCGCGCAGAGCGCAAGCACCAACTCCTGCTCGCGGTCCGGGTCCTCGGCGCTCGACCCGTTGATGAGCAGTGCGCCGTGCGCCCGCGCGACCTCCTCCACGGCGCGGCTCAGCGGTCCGTAGAAGGGGTCGGCCAGGTCCTCCAGGACGAGGCCGATGCTGGCGGTGCGCCCCTTGCGCAGCACGCGCGCGCTGTCGTTGCGGCGGAAGCCCAGGGCCTCGATGGCCTCCTGCACGCGTCGTTCGGTGTCGGGGGTGACGCCTGGCTCACCGTTCACGACGCGCGAGACGGTCTTCAGGCCGACTCCCGCGCGCGCGGCGACGTCCTTCATGGTCGGCCGGTTGCCGTAACGGTTCTCGGGTCGTCGGGCGGCGGTCTCGGCCACGGTGCGCTGTCCTGTCCTGTCGTCCACGAAGTCGTCCACGAGGTCCCTGCGGGGCGCCCACGATTCGTCCACCATTCGTCCACGGGGGGTGCGTGGTTCGGTCGCAGTCCGGCCGTGGTGCGGTCGTAGGGCCCTGCAAGAGCATGTGGCGTCGAGCATAGGGCCTGGACAACGTTGTCAGATGCAAGGGAGACTGACCTTCGCACTCTCCGGCCTGCCGATACACCAGGAGACCCGACACAGATGCACATGGACCTCGTCGCCGCACTCGACATCGGCGGCACCAAGATCGCCGGAGCCCTGGTGGACGGGCGCGGCCGGATCCTCCTGCGCGCGCAGCGTCCCACGCCCGCGCGCGAGGACGGCGACACGGTGATGCGGGCGGTCGAGGAGGTACTCGGCGAGCTCACCTCCAGTGACCTGTGGGGCCGTGCGACGGCCGTGGGCATCGGCAGCGCGGGCCCCGTGGACGCGTCGGCGGGCACGGTCAGCCCGGTCAACGTCCCCGGCTGGCGCGGCTATCCGCTGGTCGACCGCGTCCGCGCGGCGACCGGCGGCCTCCCCGTCGCCCTGGTCGGCGACGGCGTGGCGATGACCGCGGCCGAACACTGGCAGGGCGCGGCGCGCGGCCACGACAACGCGCTCTGCATGGTCGTGTCGACGGGTGTCGGCGGCGGCCTCGTCCTCGGCGGCAAGCTGCACCCCGGCCCCACCGGCAACGCGGGACACATCGGTCACATCAGCGTGGACCTCGACGGCGACGCCTGCCCGTGCGGTGCGCGGGGCTGTGTCGAGCGGATAGCCAGTGGCCCGAACATCGCGCGCCGCGCCATGGAGGGCGGCTGGCTCCCGGGTCCCGACGGCGACACGTCGGCGGCCGCGGTGGCGACCGCCGCCCGCGCCGGGGACGCGGTCGCGCTCGCCTCCTTCGAACGGGCGGCCCAGGCGCTGGCCGCGGGGATCGCCGCCACGGCCACGCTCGTCGAGATCGACATCGCGGTGATCGGCGGGGGAGTGGCGAAGGCGGGCGACGTGCTCTTCACTCCCCTGCGCCGCGCCCTGCGGGACTACGCCACGCTCTCCTTCGTACGCCAACTGACCGTGGCGCCCGCGTTGATGGGCACGGACGCGGGACTCGTGGGCGCGGCGGCGGCCGCGCTCGACAGGGGGTCGAGCGCGGCCGGTGGGTCGGGTGCGGTGGTGCGGCTGGGGAGTGCGGTGGGGGGTTGATGCCGGGTTCCCCGGGGATGTGCCGGGCCCGGGTCCGGCGCTGAGGCCTCCGCCAGCCGCCAGCCGCCACCCGCCTCAGCAGCTCAGCGTGGCCTCCGCCCAGTCGCCGTGGTCGGAGTCGATGCCGTCCCCGCCGTCCGTGACGACGAGGCGTACGACCTGGGCGCCGCTCACGTCCGCGGACAGTTCCTGCGCGGGCATGGCGTTGGTGAGCACTCCGGTCGATGCGGCCTTCTTGCCGTCCGCCCAGATCTCGAAGGCGACCGTGCCCTTCACTATCGTCTCGTCGTCGACGCCGACCTGCGCGGTGGCCTTCTCGCAGGCCGCTCCGGCGTAGTACTCGACGGCGCTCTCGGCATGTACGCCGAGGCCCTTCGCGTACACCTTCCCGCCGATGGTGATCGGCCTGCCGTCGCCGAGGCCGCTCTCTCCGTTGCTGGTGTTGCGCTCCACGGGGCCCCAGCCGTTGGTGGCCGACAGCCACGCCAGGTCGCCGAGCAGCGAGTTGCCCGCCGGGGGCGCCGTGACCACCTGGGCCGTGAGCGGCAGCACCTTCTCGGCGCGGGCGCCCTGCGGTGAGCGGTAGGTGGCCGTGAGCCGCACGTCGTACGATCCCGGCTTCGTGCCCGTCGGCGCGGTGACCTTCCACGACGTGGCGAGCGACTTGCCGGTCCCCAGCGAACGCGCCGTGCTCGGCGAGGTGGCCTTAACGGCCCACCCCGAAGGCGCGCCGAGCGCCACGGAGACCCGCTGGGCGGGCGTGCGCCCCAGGTTGGTGATCTCGGAGGTGACCTCGGCGGGCTTGTCGGCCTCCACGAACAGGCCGCCCTTCAGGCCGAGTTCGGCGGCGGGCGGGTGGTGCGCCCACTTGCCGTCTGCGGACACGCGCAGCAGTACGGTGCCGTGCGCCGGGACGGTGGCCGCGATCCGGCCCGCCGTGTTGTAGCTCTTGTGCTGCCACAGATCGCGCAGCGTGTACGCGTCGGCGTCGGGGAGCCCGACCGCCTTCGCCGTCGTGGACACGGACTGCGGGGTGCCGGACTCGTTGAAGAGGGCGACGGCGCGGCTGCCGTCCTTCATCTCCTTGGCGACGACCCAGCGTCCGCCCTGTGACGAGACGACCTCGCCCTGCTTGCCCAGGGGGTCCTGGTCGACGGCGATGACTTCCTTGTTGCCGAGGATCTCGAAGGTCTCGGGGGTGGCCTTGCGCAGGTCGGAACCGATGAGGAGGGGCGAGGCCATGATCGACCACATCGAGAAGTGCGTGCGGTACTCGGTGTCCGTCATGCCGCCGTTGCCGACTTCCAGCATGTCGGGGTCGTTCCACCGGCCAGGACCCGCGTGCTTCGCGAGCGGCAGGTTCCTCTTCATGATCGACAACATGGAGCCCCAGTTGTCACTGATGTCACCGGTGGTGCGCCAGAGGTGGCCGACGTCCGCCGCCCATTCCCATGGCTTGTTCTCACCCCATTCGCAGATGCTGTAGACGATGGGCCTGCCGGTGCTCTCGGAGGCGGCCTTCAGCGCGTCGCGCATGGCGATGTACCGCTGCTTGGCGTCGACACCCTGGTTGTTGCAGTTGTCGTACTTGAGATAGTCGACGCCCCAGTCGGCGAACTGCTGGGCGTCACTGCGCTCATGGCCGAGCGCGCCGGGGAAGCCCGCGGAATTGCAGGTCTTGGTGCCCGCGCTCGTATAGATGCCGAGCTTGAGGCCTTTGGAGTGGACGTAGTCGGCAACCGCCTTGATCCCCTGCGGGAATCGCGCGGGGTCCGGCACCAGTTTGCCGTTCGCGTCACGCTGGGGCAGCGCCCAGCAGTCGTCGAGATTGACGTACTCGTACCCGGCGTCCTTGAGCCCCTTCTCGACGAAGATGTCCGCGATCCCCTTGACCATCGCTTCGTCGAACTCGGCCCTGCAATGGGTGGAGTTCCAGTTGTTGAAGCCCATGGGCGGGGTGAGCGCGAGACCGCCGGGAAGTTGTGCGGCGGGGGCAGCGGCTGGGGTGGCGGTGTCACGTGCCGCGGCGGGCGTGGCGAGCCCGGCGGCGCACAGCAGGGCGGCGGTCAGCGATCCGACCGCTCTCAGGCGGGTGGTGCGGGCTGGAAGATGACGCATCGTTACGTTCCTCCGTACTCGCGAAAGATGGGGGGTTTGCATGTGCGTGGAACGTGCGCGCTTACGGTAGAGCTTGTTGGACTCTGTTGGAAGAGGGGGCGGTGCCGGTTCGATTGTCCGGCGCCAGAACCCTTGGCGGCGGTGCCACTCGGGAGTGAGATCCACCTGGCGCGTTTGGTTGTGTTCGGTTGAACCCGGCAGGCCGGGTCGGCCCGCCTGATGTCACGTCAGCCGGCTACCCCGGGCACGACCAGACCGGTTTCGTACGCGATGACCACCGCGTGGGTCCGGTTCTGCGCGCCGAGTTTGGTCAGCACGTTCCCGACGTGCGTCTTCACCGTTTCCAGGCTCACCCTGCACGACTCCGCGATGTCCGGGTTGGACCGGCCGGTGGCCATCAGGCGCAGCACCTCCTCCTCCCGGCCCGTCAGCGCCGCCTGCGGCAGCGCCTCGGCGGATCCCAGCGGGCGGGTGGTGACCATCCGGCGCAGGGCCGCCGGGAAGAGGATCGCCTCGCCCGCCGCGACCACTCGCACAGCCTCCGCGATCTTGGGGACAGGGAGCCGCTTGAGCACGAAGCCGCTGGCCCCGGCGCTGAGCGCGGCGGTGACGTAGTCGTCGTTCTCGAAGGTGGTGATCACCACGACTTTCGGCGGGTCGACCGGTCCGGCGAGGAGCTGCCGGGTGGCCTCTATGCCGTTGCGGCGCGGCATCCGTACGTCCATCAGGACCACGTCCGGCCGCAACTGCGCCGCCCGCTCAACTGCTTCGATGCCGTCGGCGGCCTCCCCGACGACGGCGATCCCCGGCTGCATCGCGAGCAGCGTGCGCAGACCGCTGCGGGTCACCTCGTCATCGTCCGCGATCAGCACGGTGGTGCGACCGGGGGCGCTGTCCGCGGGGTCGGTTGTGACGGCCGCGGTCGCGTCGGGGCCGGTCGCGACCGCAGCGCTCGCCTGTGAGCCGATCATGCGGGCAAGCGTACGGGCAGCCGGACCGTGAGCCGCCAGTGCTCCGGTCCGTCCGGACCGGCCTCGATCTCGCCGTGCAGGAGCCGCACCCGCTCGATGAGGCCGGGCAGGCCGTGCCCGGACGTCGGGAAGGCACCCGGGCCCGTTCCGCTCCCGGCTCCGGTCCGGTTGACCACGTCGAGCTCCAGCGAGTCCGGCGCGGCCGCCACCTCGACCCGGATCGGACCGCCCGCGCCGTGCCGCAGCGCGTTCGTCAGTCCTTCTTGCAGGATCCGGTACGCGGCCCGGGAGAGCGTCCCCTGCACCTGCGCCAGGTCGCCCGACAGCTCCGGCTCCACCACCGCGCCCGCGTGCCGCAGCCGGTCGAGCAGCTCGGGCAGGTCGGCCAGGGTGCGGGCCGGTGCCGTCCCCGCCTTCTCCTCGCGCAGCATGCCCAGTACGTAGTCGAGGTCCTCCAAGGCGGCCCGGGTCGACTCCTCGATGCTGCGCAGGGCGGCCCGCGCCGCGACCGGGTCGGCACAGAGCACCTCGCCCGCCACCGCTGCCTGGATCGTGGCGGCTGTCAGCGTGTGCCCGATCGAGTCGTGCAACTCGTGGGCCAGCCGGTTGCGTTCGGCCAGTTCGCGCTCCCGCTCGGCCGCCAGCGCGAGCTGCTCGGCCGACGAAGGACCGAGCAGCCTGGGCGCCAGCCACCGCAGGGCGTACGTCACCGCCGGACACAGGGCCGCCGCAAGGAGCAGACAGCAGAGCGCCGCTGCCCAGCTCTGCCAGCCGCCCTCCGCCTGCAGGGTCCAGCCGTTCACACTCACCCCGGCCTCGGCACCGGCCCAGCCGCCGGGAAGGAGCAGGCCCGCGACGAACAGCAGGACGCTCAGCTGCGCCCCCGCCCACCCCAGTGCCACATGCGAAAGGAGCCAGAGCGGGGTCCGCAGGCGGTCGGTGCCCGATGCCGTGGAGGAACCCGCCCCGTCACCGGGCGAGCCCGCACGCCGACGCTCGTCCACGGGATCCGGCAACGGCACCCCCAGCATCCGCCGGGCGCAGGCGATCAGCACCCGCCGCGTGGGACGAGCCAGCCCGATCACACCGATCAGTACGGACCAGACCAGCAGGGTCAGGGTGAACTGCACTCCTACGGAGGCGGATGGCCACGCCACCGCCGGTAGTGCGGCGAAAGGCAGCAGGGGAAGGCTCGCCAACGCGCCGCAATAGGCGAATAGCGCACCTGAATACGTGGAGCCGCGCAGCAGCGGCCGGATTCCTCTGAACATGGCCAGGTAAGTATGACCGGACGGACCACCGGCTCCCTCCCTCGATCGGGGGAGGGAATTCTCCCGCCTTCCCGCGATGTGATCGTGGGGCCCCTGAAATCAGAATCGGGGTCTCACCAGTCGACGGGACGGAAGGACGGGCCGATGAACGCTCAGGTAGGGACGCGGACGGCACAGAACGGAAGGAACAGCCTGGCCACGGCCGCCATGGCACTGGGCATCACCGGCTTGTGCACCTCGGTCGTCCTCATCGGCGGCCCGCTCGCCGTGCTCGGCCTGGTCCTGGGCATCGCCGCGCTGATGACGGCCAAGCGGACCGGTGTGGGTCGGGGCAAAGCCGTTACCGCCGTGGTGACGTCGGCCCTCGCGATCGTTGTGTCCGGGCTGGGTGCCGTCTTCATGGTCTGGTACGCGAACAAGACGCAGGAGTGCTACCAGCCCGACAGTTTCCATCAGTACACGCAGTGCGTCCGCGAGCACCTGGACGGAAACTGACCGGCGGCCTTCCCTGTTTCTTATCCTCCCCCGCCTTCCCTCACCGGTGAATCGGCTGCCCACTCTCCTCGACAAGGACGAGCATCATCGTGCGAAGCAGAAACACCCGCAAGGCCCGCCTCTTCGCCGCAGGCCTCGCGGCGGCCGCCCTTTCGGCACTGACGCCCGCGACGGCTTTCACGGCACCCACGGCGTTCACCGCACCCACGGCGTACACGGCATCCGGCGCCTCAACCGCCAAGGACCCGCTGCGGAAGTACACCCAACAGAAGCTCCATTGGAAACGCTGCGACGCCAAGAGCCCCGCCACTTTCCAGTGCGCGACGCTCAAGGTGCCGCTGGACTACAGCGACCCCAACGGCAGGACGATCGGCCTCGCGATATCCCGGCTGAAGGCGGGCAGCGCGAAGGCACGTCTCGGCGTTCTGCTGCTCAACCCGGGCGGCCCCGGCGCACCGGGCCTGCGGCTGCCTGCCGACCCGCTCCTCAAGTTCCCCGCGGAAGTGAAGCGGCGGTACGACCTCGTCGGCTTCGACCCGAGGGGCGTCGGGCGGAGCTCTCCCGTCAGCTGCGGGCTGACCGTCGAGGAACAGGCCGACCATCCGTACAAAGCGGAGACGTTCGCGAAGGACGTGGACCGGGTCCGCACCTTCGCCGGGAAGTGCCGGGCCAGGGCCGGTGCCAAGCTGCCGCACCTCACCACCCGCAACAGCGCCCGTGACATGGACGTCATCCGCGCCGCGCTGGGCGAGCGGACGATCTCCTACCTGGGGATGTCCTACGGCACCTACCTCGGCGCCGTCTACATGCAGCTGTTCCCCCAGCGGGCCGACCGGATCGTGCTGGACAGCGCAACCGATCCGACCCGGATCTACCGGGGGATGTTCCGCGACATGGCGAGGGCGGCCGAGCCCGCTTTCACGCGCTGGACCGCATGGACCGCCCGTCGGCACGCGGCCTACGGCCTTGGCGACACTCCGGCCGAGGTCCGCAGGACCTACTGGGACCTGATCGCGCGGGCGAACCGCAAGCCCATCCTCTTTGAGGGACAACTCCTCACGGGCGACGGCATCCGTGCCGACAACGGCACGTTCTTCCACGTCCAGAAGGCCGCCGAACGGATCGCCGGACTGAAGAAGGCGGCCAAGGCCAAGCACTCGGCCCGGCCTGCCACGTCCGTCACGCCCGCCACGCCCACCGCGTTCGGCACTCCCGGCACTCCCGCCACTCCCGGTCAGGTCCAGGATCCCGACGACAACTACCTCTCCATCGCCTGGTCCTACATGTGCGCCGACACCCGCACCTGGTCGCACGACCCTGCGCAGTACCGCCGCGAGGCGATCCGCGACAAGGCCCGGTATCCGCTGTACGGCGACTTCGCGGCCGCCATCACACCCTGTGCCTTCTGGGAGCGGGGCAGCGAGCCGCAGACCAGGATCGACAACAAGGTCGGTGCGCTGATCACGCAGAACGAGTGGGACTCTCAGACACCCCTCTTCGCCGGTCAGGCCATGCACCGGGCCCTGCGCGGCTCCCGGATGCTCACCGTCGCCGGTGGTGAGGGACACGGCGTCCTCTACGCGCCGGACAGCAACCCCTGCGCGGACCGGGCCGCCACGGCCTACCTGACCACGGGCAGGCTCCCCGCCAAGGACCTGACGTGCCGGGCTCCGGCCGGGCAGAAGTAGCTGTCAGATCACTCTTGCGTAACTCACCCACGGCATCGGCTCGCGAAGGCCAGGATCCGGCTCATGAAGATGACCGAATCATTCGCCACAACTGCCGCCGCAGTCGCCCCTGTTGTCCTTCTCGCCGCAGCGGTGGAGGTAGCCGTCTATCAGAAGGCTGTCGAGACACAGATCAAGAGCATCGTCAGAACAGCCACTGAGAGAGCTCTGGAGAGTGGGTCCAGACGCGTCGGGCTCGAATACTTGAACAGTGCCAGTGCCGGGTTGAAGAGGACGGCACTGCAGACGATGGCCGGAACGCTCTGGGGATTCATCATGCTGGGGCAGGCTCTCGCGACCATCGGGTGCCTCGCCTGGCTCGCGGACCATGAAGACCCGATGCCCTGGGCGAGCGCCGAGCTCACCACGCTCATTGTGGGACTGGGAGTGCTGGCGGTCGCCGTGGTGCCCATGCTGAAGCTCTCCCTGGCGCCCCTCACCGCCATAAGGGCGGCTCGTGCCGAACTCCGTGCAGCCGCCGAGGAGGAGAGGGAACGAGCTGAGGTCGCCGGGAGCGCATGAACCCCGTGCCGAAAAAGTCAGACCGGCGACGCATCCGTAACCGCCCCTGGCTACGAAGTACTTGATGCAGGGTCGTGCCCGGTACCCCCGACCGGGCACGACCCTGTACCACGGTGCCGCCGCTGGCGTCGGGCGCCCAGATACCCCGACGCCAGCGGCAATTGTCAGTGGTCGCTGCCACGATGGCCCGTATGGAGATCTTCGAGTGGGGGCCGCTGCTCAGGCGGTGGAGCGAGGAGTGGCTGGACGCGCTGGCCGCGAGTGAGCCGGAGGAGTTCGAGGAGCTGGACGAGGACGTCCTGCGGGATCGCTGGCTGGGGTTCGGTCCGGCCGGACCGGCACGGATCGCGGCTCTGGAGGAGCGGTTGCGCGGGCTGGGGGTCGAGGCGCCGCTGCCACCGTCTCTCCGCTCCTTCCTCGAGACGACGGACGGTTGGCGGTATGCGGGTGGCTCCGTTGAACTGCTGGCGGGGGCGGATGGCATCGCGTCGTACGGGGATCCGTACGGCTTGCAGGACGTGTTCGAGGGGAATCTGGGCGACAACCCGGCGGAGCGTGAGGTGCTGCAGGCCGGTATGTGGGGCCGGGCGTTGCAGCTCGCGCTCGACTCGGACATGACGGACGTGCTGCTGGATCCGGGAGACGTGGGCGCCGACGGGGAGTGGGCGGTCTACGTACACCGTGGGTGGAGCGGTGACGGGCCCGAGCGGCACGAGTCGTTCCGCGCGTTCATGGAAGGCATGTACAAGGGGTTCTACCGCTCGGGCGGCGCCGACGTCGGCTTCGAGAACGCGGTGACGCGCACGCTCGACGCCAACGTGGAAGAGGCCAGGCTCGCGTGTCTGAGGGGCGAGGTGGACGAGGCGCTCGCCGTCTTCGACGAGGCGGACGACTTCGGCAGACCGCGGGCGCGGCTGCTGGCCACCCAACTCCGGGCGCTCCTCGACGGGCACGGCTGGGTGCCGGTCGACCCGCGCATGGACGACCCGCTGTACGCGGGCGAGGTGCTGCCCTTGAAGGTCAAGGGCCACCTGCGCGAGGGGCGGACGTACGACACCTTCGTGCTCGGCCCTGTGACCGATGACTACGCGTCGGACAGGGAGCGCGCCGAAGTCGTCCTGGAGCAGATCAGACGGCGTACGTACGAGTACGCGTCACCGGGTGCCTTCGGACGTGCCGTCAAGGAGGCCAGGGAGCTGGCGCGCTGGGGTGACACGGACGGCGCCTGGCGGGTGATCATGGCGGCGGTCCCGCAGTGGGAGCCGTACGGGGTGGACCACGTGGCCCCGTTCGGACTGCTCGGCGACCCGCTGCTCGGCCCGGTGATCACACCGGAGCGGGGGCGGGAACTGCTGGTCACGCCCCGGGCCGGGCAGGGGGATGCCGCGCCCGTGGCCGACGCCGCGGTCGAGGGCGTGCGCGACGGGCTCGGGTGGCTCACGGACCCGGCCCTCATGGGCGGGCTCCGCGATGCGTACCGGTTCGTCCTGGTGGCGGGGGTGCGTCCCGAAGAGCTGGTGGAGCGGTTCGGGACAGTGCCGTTGGAGCCGGTGGCGAGCGAGGCCGAGCTCATGGGTCTTCAGTACGGGTGGGAGCGGGAGCGGGAGCGGCGCGGCGCCATGACCCGCATAGGCTCCACGGCCTGGACGGGTGCTGGGGCCCGCGCGGCCGAGGCCCGCACCAGCGCAAGGGTCGGCTGGAGCTTCGCCTTCGACTCGCACCGCCTGCTCGGCTTCAACGCCGACCGCCTCACCCGCCCGGGCACCGAACTGTCGCGCGGCACGCGCGCCCTCACCGTCTGGCGGCAGGAGGGCCTGTTCCACTTCACCTGCGCCGAGGACGGTGAGGAGCGGTACGGCTTCACGGTTCACCGGGCTGACCGGCACCAGTGGGGCGAGCTCCCCGCGGAGCTCGCCCCGGACCACCTGTTCCCGGACCCCGCAGGACCGGCCGCGGACCGCTCGGACGAGAGCCGAGCCCTGGACGCGATAGCGGACCTGTACGAGGTGTCCCTACCTCAATTCGCCCTCACCCAGGGCAGGTTGCCGACTCTGTCGACCCGTCCGTGGACCAGACCGGCCTAGCCCGCGCACTCCCGGGCGGCGTGTGTGCACAGGGGTGGGCCCCGGTCAGCAGGTCACGGTGCGGTCGTACCAACCCACCGTCCAGATGTCCTTGACGACTGCCCCTGCACGCATGGGGTAACAGGGAGAGTCGGGGCCGCCCTTGATGATGACCTTGACCCACATGTACCGCCCGCAGTTGTTGGTGAGCTTGGCGTACCCCAGGGCGGGATAGACGGCCCTCTTGATGCACGCGGGAGCCGTCCCTGTCACCGATACGTCAGAAGCCCGTGTCGCGGGTTGTGCCGACGCGGGACCCGCCGTGACCCCGAGCGTGCCGAGCACGGCACCGGCCAGTACCGCACTAGTAATCGCCTTACGCATGATTCCCCCCGAATCGTTCGACTACAGAACACCTCGAAGGTAGAACCACCCTGTCCCCGCCGAATCCCGCAGCGGTTTGAATTCCGCGTACCGCGTCGAATTGACACAGCCGACGCGTACAACCAGCGCGGTAGCGGGCGGAGTTCGGCGCGCCCGGCCGCCGTGCACCAGCGTGGCGGCCGCCCGTTGAGATCCCCTGCGTCGCCGAGCTCAGAGCGCCCGCGAGTAGCGGACTTCCGTCAACGTGGCCTCGTCGTAGACGTCGTCCTGGGTCGCGCCGTCGGCCTGGTAGTCGGCTCGTTCGTAGAAGCGTCGGGCTTGTCGGTTTTCGGCGAGGACCCACAGCGCGGACGCTGCGAAGCCCTGGCTCCGTAGCTGTGCGTGAGCCTCTTCCAGGAGGCTGCTGCCGATGCCCCGGCCGATCAGGTCAGGTGCGACGTACAGGGCGTAGACCTCACCGGTCGGGCCCGGGGCCGACATCTCGTTGCGACACGGCCCGAAGCAGATCCACCCCATCGGGCCGCCGTTGTCGTCCCCGCCCGCGAGGGCCACCAGGTGCCGTGACTGCCGACGGGGCTGAGCGAAGAACTGCCCCAGCTGCGCCGCGGCGCCGTCGACGGTCATCGCGTCCAAATACGTCCGGGGAACGATGCCCTCGTACGCGGCCTGCCATCCCCGGACCCGAATCGCCGCAACGGCCGCGATGTCGGCCTTGTCCATCTCCCGCACCCGCATAGGAACCATCGCGCCACGGTAGGGTCATCCGCACGGCCGCACGAACTGCTTTGTGCCGCGGCCGCCCCAAGTCACCCCACCTCCTTCCCCATCTCCTTCCCCGTCCCCACCCTGATCCGTCGCGCCATAAGGCCCCCCGCCGCCGCCAGCACCGCCGTCAGCGCGAACGTTGCCGCCAGCGCGGCCGACACCGACGAACCGTGCGCGCTCGACAGGGCCACCGCCGCGCCGCCGAGGCCGCTGAGGACCGCGACCGCCAGGGTCTGCGCGAGCTGCATCGCACCGCTCGCCTCGCCCTGCCGGTCGGCCGGGGCCTGTTCCATGGTGTCGGTGGTCGCGGCGTTGAAGGCGACACCCATGCCCGCACCGCCGATCGCCCAGCCCGCCACGGCGGTCAATGCGGGCGTCGCGTCGACCAGGACGCCCAGGGCCATCACCACGATGCCGACGAGCAGCACCGCGAACCCCGCGGCGATCGGCACCGCCCGCGACCGGCCGCTCCAGCGGCTGTCGGCCCGGCCCTGCCAGGCCGCGCCGAGCACCCACGTGATCGCGCCCGCCGACAGCCCGAGCCCGGCCTCCGTCGCGCTCAGCCCGCGCAGCTCGACCAGGCCGAGCGGCAGGAACGCCTCGCTCCCGAAGTAGGCGCCGCAGAGCAGGAATCGCAGCACGACACCCGTCGGCACGCCGCGTCGCGCGCTGAGCGTGCCCGCCGGAGTGACCGAGCGCAGCGCGCCGACGGCCGCGGCGCCGCCCGCCAGCACCAGCACGGCCAGCAGGACGGGTTGGCGCAGTTCGAGTCCGGCGAGGAGGACTCCGGTGCCCGCGGCGAGCAGGACGCTGCGCGCCACCGGTGTGGCCCACCACGGACCGCCGTCCGGGGCGGGCGCCTGCTCGGGTCCGCCCAGGCGGCGCAGCGGTGGCAGCGCGAGCGCGGCGGCCAGCGCCACCAGCGGCAGCAGGAGCACGAACACGCCCCGCCAGGACACGTGGTCGGAGATCAGCGCGGCGATCGTCGGGCCGACCAGTGAGGGAACGGTCCAGCCGCCCGACACGAGGGCGAACATCCGGGCGCGCAGCCGCTGCGGGTAGGCCAGCGAGATGGCCGTGTACGCGAGGGCCATGACGGCGCCGACGCCGAGCCCTTGCAGGAAGCGCCCGGTGAGGAACAGCGGCCAGTTGGGCGCCGATCCCGCCACCGCGCAGCCGACGGCGAAGACGGCGAGGCCGAGGGCCAGTGGGCGCGCGGGGCCACGCCGGTCGGCGGCGCGGCTCGCGGCAACGGTGCCGATGAGGTTGGCGAGCATCAGCGCGGACAGGCCCCAGCCGTAGGCGCCGAGGCCGCCGAGTCTCCCGGCGATCTCGGGCAGCACGGTGGCCACGCCCATCGACTCGAAGGCGACCAGGGCGACCGAGAGCACGATGCCCCAGGTCAGCGCCGCGTAGGGGGCGCGGAACACGCTCTCACGCGGGGGATCGGCGATATCCGGCGGCGTGGTTGTGCTGGGTGCCGTGGGCTCCGTAAGCGCACGGCCGGCGGCCGACTCCTGCTCGGGCAAGACAGCCCCTCCTTATATTTCGATCCGGAACGGAACGAAATGACATGCTACCTATACTGAACCCCATGGCAACCCCCGACCCCTCGCTCTACGCAGGCGGCGCAGACGACGCGGACCACTCGTCCCACGCCGCCCGCCCCGCGGGACGCCCTCGCGACACCCGGCTCGACGAGGCGATCCTGACGGCGACTCAGGAGCTGCTGGAGGAGGGGGGCTATCCCGGCCTGACCATGGAGGCGGTGGCGCGGCGCGCGGGCACGACCAAGCCCGCCATCAGGCGCCGGTGGCCGTCCAGGCAGCACCTCGTCATCGCGGCCCTGGCCGACACGATGGGGACGGCGCCCACGCCGGACACGGGATGCACGCACTGCGATCTGATCGAAGGCATCGACACCCTCAGCCGCGCCTTCGGCGGCAGCCTCGGGCGGCGTACGCTCCCGGCGCTGATGGCCGAACTCGCCGACGACCCCGCACTGGACCGGGTCTTCGCCGAGACGATCTTCCATCCCCGTAGGGCCACCACGGAGGCGGCCCTACGGCGCGGCATCGAGCGCGGCGACATCCGTCCCGACGCCGACATCGACCTGCTCCTGGACATGCTCGGGGCCACCACCTACCACCGGGTTCTCTTCGGCCACCTGCGCGTCACGGACTCGCTCGCCCACGACGTCGTGATGACCGTCATGGGCGGCGCGGCGACACCGAGTTGGCGCGCGCACTATCAGCTCCACCACGAACCGGCGAAGCCCCTCAGGACATCTCGCGGTCGGGCGGATCGAGGAGCAGCGCCGCGCTGAGCGTCGGTACCGGTGACAGGGCTGCGGTGAGCGCCGTGACGCGCATCATGCGCAGTGTCAGCGGGTGCGTGCAGACGATGCACAGACGCCCGCCCCTCGCCGTCACCCGACGGTGGGCCCGCATCAGCAGGGAGAGTCCCGAGCAGTCGATGAACGTGATCTGACTCAGGTCGATGATCACGACCGGGTCCGGCCCCGCGGTCACGGCGTCCACCAGCGGCGCCGACCGCTGGAAGGCCACGACATCGACCTCTCCGTGCAGTTCGATCACTATCGCGTGGTCGAGTCCGTACACCCGCGGAGGCTGATCGGATTCCTCGCGTGCGTATGCCTTCAGTTCGTCTTGCCGCATCCATCCCCCCAGCGCCGGCGCCGACGGGCTCGCGAAGGAGCGTGGCGCAACGGGAGTGCCAGTAGTGAGAGGCCACCGGGGACTGGGGTGCCTACCGGGAAAACGCTAGCGGGGGCGGACGCACCCTGGAGTGCGGGAACGATTCACGGAAGGGCAGTGCCACACGTTGGAGTGAAGATGCGTCAATTCCCTTGACGTTGGGCCCTGCGTTGTCGGGGAGGGGGTGTGGAGCGTCGCGGAGGGGCCGTGGCATCGACGCGCCGCGGGCGGTTCCGCTCCCATCAGCGCCGGGTTTCCATGGCAGGGTGTTGCGGGCAAGCCACAGGGGGCCAACAGAAGAGGGGGAACCGTGATCGTCTGGATCAACGGTGCGTTCGGCGCGGGAAAGACCAGCGCCGCACGGGAACTGATCGAGCTGATCCCGAACAGCACACTCTTCGACCCCGAGGTCATCGGCGGCGCGCTGCCCTACCTCCTGCCGCCCAAGCGCCTCGACGAGGTGAGCGACTATCAGGATCTGCCGATCTGGCGCCGCCTCGTCATCGACACGGCGGCCGCCCTGCACGCCGAGGTCGGAGGCGTCCTCGTGGTGCCGATGACGCTGCTGCGCCAGGAGTACCGCGACGAGATCTTCGGCGGTCTCGCGGCGCGCAGAATCACCGTGCACCACGTCCTGCTCGCCCCCGATGAAACGATCCTGCGCGAGCGAATATCCGGCCGTCCCGTGCCGTCGGACCTGCCCGACGGCGACATGCGGGTGCGGCAGTGGGCCTTCGACCACATCGAGCCCTACCGCGCCGCCCGAGCCGACTGGATCGACGGCGACGCCCACCGGGTCGACACCGGCCTCCTCACGCCCTTCGAGACCGCCGAACGCATCGCCGAGGCCGTCCGCAGCGGCGCCGCGCCCGGCTGCGACATCGTGCAGACACCGGAGCCCACCGCGGAGACCCTCGCCGCCGGAGTGCTGCTCTTCGACGAGCAGGACCGGGTGCTGCTCGTCGACCCCACGTACAAAGCGGGCTGGGAGTTCCCCGGCGGTGTCGTCGAGCCCGGCGAGGCGCCCGCACGCGCGGGCGTGCGCGAGGTCGCCGAGGAGACCGGCATCGAGCTCGCCGAGACGCCGCACCTGCTGGTCGCCGACTGGGAGCCGCCCAATCCGCCCGGCTACGGCGGGATGCGGTTCCTCTTCGACGGCGGGCGGCTCGACAGCGGGGCGGTCCGCATGCTGCTGCCGGGGCCCGAGCTGCGCGACTGGCGCTTCGTCACCGAACAGGAAGCAGCCGACCTGCTGCCCGCCGTGCGCTACGAACGGCTGCGCTGGGCGCTGCGCGCGCGGGAACGCGGGGTCACGCTCTACCTGGAGGCCGGAGTCCCGCTCGGCGCATAGCCGTCCGCCGAGGCGCGCAGCACCGCGGAGCCCCGCCCGAAGGCGAGGCTCCTTGGCGCTCGGCAGAGCGTTGCGGGACCGGCGGTCCTCAGCTCGCCGCGTACTTCTGCAGGAACAGCGCCTCGGCCACCGAGAGCCGCTCCAGCTCCTCGGGCGACACGCTCTCGTTGACCGCGTGGATCTGTGCCTCCGGCTCGCTCAGGCCGATCAGCAGGATCTCCGCGCGCGGGTACAGCGACGAGAGGGTGTTGCAGAGAGGGATCGAGCCGCCCTGGCCCGCGTACTGCATCTCCTCGCCCGGGTAGGCCTCGCCCATCGCCTCGGCCATCGCCGCGTACGCCGGGCTCGTGGTGTCCGCACGGAACGGCTGCCCCTGCCCGATCTGCTCCGTCCGCACCTGCGCGCCCCACGGGGTGTGCGCCTCCAGGTGCGCCCGGAGCAGCTTCGTGGCCTCGGCCGCGTCCACGCCCGGCGGCACCCGCAGGCTGATCAGTGCCCGCGCGGCCGCCTGCACCGACGGCGTCGCGCCGATCACCGGCGGGCAGTCGATGCCGAGGACCGTGACGGCCGGGCGCGCCCAGATGCGGTCGGCGACCGTGCCCTCGCCGATCAGCTCCACACCGTCGAGGACCTTGGCGTCCCTGCGGAAGTCGCTCTCCTCGTACTGCAGCCCGTCCCAGGCGGCGTCGCTCGTCAGACCGTCGACCGTCGTCGAACCGTCCGCGGCACGCAGCGAGTCGAGGGCGCGCACCAGCGCGGCGAGGGCGTCCGGGGCCGCGCCGCCGAACTGGCCGGAGTGCAGGTTGCCTTCGAGGGTGTCGACACTGACGCGTACGAGCGTCATGCCGCGCAGCGTCGACGTCACCGTCGGCAGACCGACCCGGAAGTTGCCCGCGTCACCGATGACGATCGTGTCGGCCGTCAGCAGGTCGGGGTGGTTCTCCGCGTACCGCTCCAGACCGCCGGTGCCCTGCTCCTCCGAGCCCTCCGCGATCACCTTCACGCTCACGGGGACGCCGCCGTTGGCCTTGAGGGCGCGCAGCGCGAGCAGGTGCATGATGACACCGCCCTTGCAGTCGGCGCTGCCCCGGCCGTACCAGCGGCCGTCGCGCTCGGTCAGCTCGAACGGCGGCGTGGCCCATGCGGCCTCGTCGAGCGGCGGCTGGACGTCGTAGTGCGCGTAGAGCAGGACCGTCGGCGCGCCCTCGGGGCCCGGCAGGAAGCCGTACACCGACTGCGTGCCGTCCGGGGTGTCGAGCAGCGCCACGTCCTGGAAGCCCTCGGCGCGCAGCGCGTCGGCCACCCAGCCCGCGGCGGCCTCGCTCTCGCTCTTCGGGAACTGATCGAAGTCCGCCACCGATTTGAAGGCCACCAGTTCGGTGAGCTCCGCCTTCGCCTTCGGCATCAGTGAGGCGACGGTTTCGGCGATCGGATTCGGCGACATGGGCACGCTCCTCGTAGGTGCGACGTTGTACATGTGGGTACGTGTGATCCTCCCACAGGAGGGGCCCGCGAGGCTCCGCCGTAGGATGCCTGGGGAAAGCGCGGCCAACAGCGGGATCAGGAGCGGTAGACCAACGTGAGCAGCGAGAACTCAGCGGACGACACCCGGTACGTGTGGGACGTCGTCGTGGTCGGAGCCGGCCCTGCCGGGGCCTCGGCGGCCTACGCGGCAGCGGTCGCGGGACGCAGCGTCCTCCTCTTGGAGAAAGCCGACATCCCTCGCTACAAGACGTGTGGCGGCGGCATCATCGGCCCCTCGCGCGACTCCTTGCCGCCCGGCTTCGAGCTGCCCTTCCGCGACCGGGTGCATGCGGTGACGTTCACCCTCGACGGCAAGTTCACCCGCACCCGCCGCTCCCGGCAGATGCTCTTCGGCCTGATCAACCGCGCCGAGTTCGACCAGCAGCTCGTCGAGCACGCACAGAAGGCGGGCGCCGAGCTGCGCACCGGCGTCACCGTCGCACGCGTCGAGCAGCACGGCGCCGAGGTGCCGGACCGGCGCACCGTCGCCGTGGTGCTGCAGGGCGGCGAGACGGTCCTGGCCCGTGCCGTGGTCGGCGCCGACGGCAGCGCCAGCCGCATAGGGGCGCACGTCGGCGTGAAGCTCGACCAGGTCGACCTCGGTCTGGAGGCCGAGATCCCGGTGCCCGAGACCGTCGCCGAGGACTGGGCTGGCCGGGTCCTCATCGACTGGGGCCCCATGCCGGGGAGTTACGGCTGGGTGTTCCCCAAGGGCGACACCCTGACCGTCGGCGTGATCTCCGCCCGCGGCGAAGGCGCCGCCACCAAGCGGTATTTGGAGGACTTCATCGCCCGGCTCGGCCTCGCCGGGTTCGAGCCCAGCGTCTCCTCGGGGCACCTCACGCGGTGCCGCAGCGACGACTCGCCGCTCTCCCGCGGCCGGGTCCTGGTCTGCGGTGACGCCGCGGGGCTGCTTGAGCCGTGGACCCGTGAGGGCATCTCCTTCGCGCTGCGCTCCGGTCGCCTTGCGGGGGAGTGGGCGGTGCGGGTCGCCGAGTCGCACGACGCGGTGGACGCCCGCCGCCAGGCCCTCAACTACGCCTTCGCCATCAAGGCGGGACTCGGCGTGGAGATGAGCGTCGGACGCCGCATGCTCAAGGCCTTCGAGCGCCGCCCCGGCATGCTGCACACGGCGATCACGGGCTTCCGGCCCGCGTGGAACGCCTTCGCGAGGATCACGCGCGGTTCGACTACGCTGGGCGAGCTGGTGCGTACGCACCCGATGGTGGGCCGTGTTCTCCAGGGGCGGGACGACCGGTAGTTCTTACAGCTCCTACCGTTCCTACCGGTTCTTCTGCACGGTGATGCGGAAGACGGGGTGGTCGGGCGCGGCCGCAAGGATCTCCTCGTCGGAGGAGCTTGCGGTCACGCCCTGGAAGTACTGGTTGACCTCCCAGCCCCACTTCTCCAGATAGCCGCGCAGCAGGGGCAGCTTCTCGGCGTCGGGCACCTCCACGACGGTGAACTCCCGCACCTTGCGCCCCAGCCGCAGTTCACCGCCACCGGCGACACGCATGTTGCGCACCCACTGGGAGTGCCCGCGCGCCGACACGAGGTACTGGCACTGGTCCCCGTCGTACGTATAGGGGTTGACGGGGACCCGCTGCATCTTGCCGCTCTTGCGGCCCCGGACGGAGAGCTCCGCGCTGCCCATCAGGCTGACTCCGTGCCGCGCCAGCCATCCGATCACGCTGTTCAGACGGACATTGAGGCGGCTGCCCTTGAGGTAGTACGACGAGCTGTTCGTGGACATGGTGCCCTCCTGGGGGTGACGCCGGTGGTGGCGGTGAACCTGGCGCGGAACCAGATTCCGAGAGCACTGCTCTCGCTTGAGAGCAGTGTGCACGAGATCGGTGCTCCAAAGCAAGAGCAGTGCTCTCGAATGTGTGCACTGCTCCGATCGCGTGGCACACTGGCTTGCATGAGCAGCACCACCAGCGCCACCCAAGGAGCCCGGGCCCGTGCCCGCGAAGAAGTGACCGCGGCGATCAAGGACGAGGCGCGCAAGCAGCTGGCGGACGACGGCGCTGCCAAGCTCTCCCTGCGCGCGGTCGCCCGCGAGCTCGGCATGGCCTCCTCCGCCCTCTATCGCTACTTCCCCAGCCGGGACGACCTCCTGACCGCCCTGATCATCGACGCCTACGACTCGCTCGGCGCCGCCGCCGAGGCCGCGCACGCGGAGGCGGTGGCGGCCGGGAAGGAGCCCGTCCAGCAGTGGACGGCGGTCTGTGAGGCTGTCCGTTCCTGGGCGCTGGAGCATCCGCACGAGTACGCGCTCATCTACGGCTCGCCCGTCCCCGGGTACAGCGCACCGGACACGACCGTCCGGGCCGCCGCCCGCGTCGGCCTGGTCCTCATCGGCATCGTGCGCGACGCGCACCAAGGGCGGGGCGTCGCCTACGGGCCGCTGCCCGGCGAGCTGCGCACCGAGGGGGAGCGGATCGCGGCGGACGTCGCGCCCGATCTGCCGCCCGCGACGATCACGGCGATGGTCGCGGCGTGGGCGCAGCTCTTCGGGCTCGTGGGGTTCGAGGTGTTCGGGCAGTTCAACCGGATCGTCGAGGACCGCCCGGCGTTCTTCTCGCACGCGGTGACGCAGCTCGCGCACGGGGTGGGCCTGCTGCGGCAGAGCTGATGCCCCGGAACCTGCACCAACGGCTGGGCATTTCACCTACTTGAGGCTTCCGCACCCACAACTTCTGGTATGCGGAGCACACTGCTGAAAGGCAGCGGGGGTCGCCCATAGAGTGGCCCGTGAGTCATCGAGCAGCAGCCTCCGACCTTTTCCGAGGACGTCCCGGAAGAGAGAGGAGGGTGGTCAATGCGCGAGCTCGATGAGTCGTCAGACAGTGGTGCCACTATGCCCCGCCGGGCCCGCGGCTCCTACTCCCGTGGGAGTACGCGTGATCACCACGCCCGTCGGACGCCCGCGCAACCCGCTCCGGTCTAGCGTGACCGACATGGAAGAGCAGCGCGAAGGCAGGCCGGGCGGTCCGCCCCCGAGGTGGGGCGGACCACCGATGTGGCGGCACGGGCCGCCCTGGTGGAACTCCGGGTCCGAGGGGCCGACGGCCCGCCGCCTGCCGTGGCTGACGACGGCCGCGCTCACCCTGTTCGTGCAGGTCGGAACGGGGTTCGCCGAGCACGGTCAGGCCGACCGGGTGGACATCGGCCCCTTCGCCCGGGTGCTGCTGTTCCTGGCCGCGGCGGTTCTCCTGCTGCGCCACCGGCATCCCGTGCCCGTCCTGTACGCCACCGCAGGGCTCACGCTCGTCTACATCGGTGCCGGCTACCCCTACGGTCCGGTCTTTCTGACCGTGGCCGTGGGCTGCTTCGCCGCGCTCGTCGCGGGGCACCGGCGTGCGGCCTGGGGGGCGGTGGGCGGTCTCTGGCTGGGGCATCTGCTGATCGCGCACTGGCTCTACCGGTGGCTGCCGCCCGGCGACGACGGCGCCCGCCCCTGGAGCGAGGAGGTGGCGGCAGCCGTCTGGGTCGTCGCGATCATCGCGGTCTCCGAACTCGCCCGCGTACGCCGTGAACAGTGGGCCAAGGAGCGTGCCGAGCGCGCGCAGGCCACGAAGCGGCGGGCGGACGAGGAGCGGCTGCGGATGGCGCGGGAGCTGCACGACGTCCTCGCCCACAGCATCTCCGTCATCAACGTGCAGGCGGGCGTGGGCCTCGCGCTGCTCGACTCCGACCCCGAACAGGCCCGCACCGCGCTGACCACCATCAAGGCCGCCAGCAAGGAGGCGCTGGGGGAGGTGCGTCAGGTCCTGGACACCCTGCGCGCCCCCGGCGCCGCGCCGCGCGCCCCGGCGCCCGGCCTCGACCGCCTCCCCGAACTCGTCGAGCAGGCAGGCAGCGCGGGACTGACCGTCGAAGTCACCACGGAAGGCGCCCTGGTGCAGCTGCCACCGGGCGCGGACCTCGCCGCGTTCCGCATCGTCCAGGAGGCGTTGACGAACGTCGTACGTCACTCGGGTTCGCGCCGCGCACGCGTGCTGGTGCACCACGAAGCGGCGGCGCTCACCCTGCGGATCGACGACGACGGGCCCGCCACCGGCGCCGATGCGGGCGGCAGCGGCAACGGACTTGCCGGAATGCGGGAGCGCGCCGCCGCGCTCGATGGCACGATCGAGGCGGGCCCGCGCCCGGACGGCGGCTTCCGCGTGACCGCCGTACTGCCCCTGGCGGCGGACGGGGATGCCAAGGCCCGCACCGCACCTCGGGAGGACCAGTGATCCGCGTACTGCTCGCCGACGACCAGTCCCTGGTCAGAGCAGGTTTCAAGGCGCTCCTCGACGCACAGCCGGACATCGGCGTCGTCGGGGAGGCCGCCGACGGCGACGAGGCGGTGCGGATGGTGCGGGAACTGCGCCCCGACGTCGTCCTGATGGACATCCGCATGCCGCTGCTCGACGGGCTCGCCGCTACCCGCCGGATCACCGACGAACCCTCGCTGGGCGACGTGAAGGTGGTCATGCTCACCACCTTCGAGCTCGACGAGTACGTCTTCGAGGCGATCCGCTCCGGAGCGTCGGGCTTTCTGGTGAAGGACACCGAACCGGAGGAACTGTTGCGCGCGGTACGGGCGGTGGTCGAGGGCGACGCGCTGCTGTCGCCGGGCGTGACGCGCCGCCTCATCGCCGAGTTCGCGGCGCGTTCCAAGGAGCCCGCGGCCGCCGGTGCCCTCGACGGACTGACCGAACGGGAGCGGGAGGTGATGGCCCTGGTCGGCATCGGCCTCTCGAACGAGGAGATCGCCCGCCGTCTGGTGGTCAGTCCGCTCACGGCCAAGACGCACGTCAGCAGGACCATGGTGAAGCTGAACGCCCGGGACCGCGCCCAACTCGTCGTCCTGGCCTACGAGTCGGGCCTGGTCCGCCCCGGCTGGCTGGGCTGAGGCGGCTGGCGGCCGGGCCGAGGCGGCACGCGCCGGTGCCGGTGCCGTAGAAGGATCGTCGCCAGCACCGTGAAGAAGACCACGGCCCCGGCGATCAGGCCGGCCCGGACCAGGGTGCCCTCGTCGGGTGACTTCACGCCGAAGAAGAACGCCGGTGACGCCACGGCGAGCAGCGTGCCACCGGCGAGGCACGCCGCGACGAACAGGGCGTAGGCGATCTCGACCGTGTCCGCGTCGCGCTCGGCCTGCGTCCGTCGCCCCATTCTCCGAGTGTGCGGTGTGCGCTCCCGGCGGGCAATGACCCGGGCGCACACGAACCGTGGGGAGCGCCGTCGAGGGGCCTGCTCCAGTGGCGGGCCGAATGAAGCGTGCATAGAACGGGAGACACGTACATGTGCGGGGCGAGGATGCCCCGCTGAAATGGAGACACGAGATGGCCGCTGAGTCATTCTCCGCCGCAGGGGAAACATCCGGGACCGGCGATCCGCTGGTGTCCACATCGGTCCACTGGGGCACCGCACAGCTCGGCGGCCCGCTCCGCGAGGACACCGCCCCGCGGCCGCAGGCAGCAGGCCACGTCACCGACGAGATATCCCCGGCAGGGGCCGTGGCCGTCGCCGACGGCGGACCCCCGGAACCGGCCGTGGCCGACGCGGGCGACCGTCCCCCGGAACAGGCGGCACCCGGCACCGACGACGACGCGGTGCAGGAGCTCATACGCGTCGCCGTGGTGTCGAGGCCCCTGGACGACGTGGTCGACCTGGTCACCCTCCTGGAGCAGTCGCCCGACGGCTTGCCGACCGCCGCCTCGATACTCCGACTGGCCGCCGTGGCCCGCTCCGTCGACGACGTCACCCGGCTGGTGGAACTCCTCGGCCCGCCGGAACACCCCGCCGACCACATGGACGAGGCCATCCGGCACGCCGCCGAGGAACGCCCCATCCCGGACGTGAGCCGCCTCGTACGCCTCCTGTCCCGTCCCCCGCACGATCCGCACAGCGGCGCCGAGGTGGTGCACGCCGCGGGCACGACCAGGTCGGTCGAGGACCTGATGCAGCTGATCGACAGCCTGCGGGAACAGCAGGACACCGGCGGCGCGGACAGCACCGGAGACGCCGACAGCGACAGAAGCACCAAAAGCAGCGACGGCGCTCAGGCAGCGACCACGGCCGCCCCGCTCGCGGCATCCGTCGCCGCCGCCCGCCCCACTGCCACTCCGGACGCCGCCACACAGGTGCGGAGCACGACCTCCCTGGTGTGGCTGCGGCGCGTGGCAGGCGTACTCCTGCTGCTCTGCGCGGCGGCTCACTTCCCGCTGAACTGGTCGGACGCGCCCGCCTTCGGTCTCCCCGCCGCGCTCGGCGTCTCCGTCGTCTGCGCCGTGGCGGGCGCGGCCCTGTGTCTGAGCGGGTCGCCGTTCGTGGCCGTGGCGAGCACCTTGGTGGCCGGTGCGCTGACCGTCAGCCACCTCGTGGACGACCGGATCGACTCGACGGCGCTCGCCTACGTCCTGCGGCCCGACCGGGTGACGGCACCGCTCCCGACCCTGTCCGCGGCGATCGCCACGCTCGCCTCGCTGCTGGTCGTGGCGCTCACGATCGCCGCCCTGAGGGCCTCGGCCAACAAGGACCGCCCCTGATCCGCCCCTGACCGTCCCCGACCGGGACGCAGGCGCATTAAATGCACATGCATTTAATGACGATGCAATGAAGTGGCGAATCTCTGCTAGCGTGCGGTCCCATGGCGGTGAAATCGGCCGAGCAGGGGCTCGTGGACCAATGGCGCGGCATCCTCGCGGTGCATGCGCGCACGCTGTGCGAGCTGGACCGGGAGCTGCACCCGCACGGCCTGGGCGCGAGTGACTTCGAAGTGCTCGACGTACTGGCCGAGGGATCGTCGGACGACGGTGGCTGTACGTTCCGCGTGCAGGAGATCTCCGCGCAGGTGCATCTGAGTCAGAGCGCCCTCTCCCGCCTCATCGGGAGGCTGGAGAAGGACGGCCTCGTGGAGCGCGGCATGTGCAGCGAGGACCGTCGCGGCGTGCGCGTCTCCCTCACCGACAAGGGTCGAGCACTCCACCAGGAGGTGCGGCCGCTGCAGCGGGCCGTCCTCGGGCGGATGCTCGACGCCTCCACCGGCTGACGGTCACATGACGATGGCGGACTTCTCCCGCCACAGTGCCGCCAGCGCGCGCTCCCCGGTCACCTGCGGGAACGGCAGCCGGTTCCACAGCGCCAGATAGAGCCGTGCCGCGGAACCCGACACCTCACAGTCGGCGGGCGCCGTTGTGCCGTGCTCCGTGACCGGGGGCCCGTCCGAGAGGCGTACGGTCCACGTCCGCTCGTCCCCCGGATCCGTGGTCCGCACCCGCAGCACGGACGGGACGGCGCTGCGCACCTGGCTCCGCTCGCGGGCGTGGAAGCCGAACAGCAGCTCCTCGATCCCGTCCACGGCGAAGGCGACGTCCATCGGGGACGGGGAGCCGCCGCGCGCGGACTCGGCGTCCACCCGGTGGACGGTCGTCTCGTTCGCCTGCCGTCGGGTCCAGAAGGCCAGGGGGGAGGGGGCGGGCAGGAAGGTCCAGCAGTCGATGTCGGGCGGCGTCTCCGTGAGCGTGGCGACGAGCGCGGCGTGCCCCTCTCGGAACCACTCGACGAGGGCTTCGCCGTCCAGGTCGGGGAGTTCACCGCCGAGCCGGTACGAGGTGCGCGGCTCGGTGAGGAACGCGGCCGCCCAGCGGTGGACCATCCCCGTGTGCCGCAGCAGGTCCCGCACCTGCCAGTCGGGGCAGGTGGGCACCTTGGCTTCGGTGCCCGCCTCGGTCGCGGCACGGGCCAGTAACTGGCCCTCCTTGTCGACCACTTGAATGTGCTCGGAAATATCCATGCGGCAGATTGTGTCGGACGCGGTGCGCTGGAACCGGAACCTCCGGGTGATGTCGGACCAATGGCGTACGTCCCGTGGTCGTCGCTAGGGTGACGCCCATGCGGATAGGTGTGAACGTCCCCAACTTCGGGCCAGGGGCGCATCCGGATCACCTCGCCCGTTGGGCCGAAACCGTGGAGGGTCTCGGCTTTGATCTGCTGATGATGTCCGATCACGTGGCGATCACGCCGGACGTGGCCGAGCGGTACCCCGCGCCGTTCTACGAGCCCTTCACCACGCTCTCCTGGATGGCGGGCATCACGACCGGGATACAGCTGGGGACGACCGTTCTCATCACCCCCTACCGGCACCCCCTGCTGGTCGCCCGCATGGCAGCCAACCTGCATCAACTCAGCGGCGGCCGACTGGTTCTCGGTGTCGGCGTCGGCTGGGCCCGAGAGGAGTTCGAGGCGCTCGGCGTCCCCTTCGAGCGACGCGGCGCACTGACCGACGAGCATCTGCGGACGATGCGGGCCGCGTGGCAGAACGACGCCGACTACCGCTCGGGACAGATTCCGATCTGGATCGGCGGGAACAGCGACGCGGCCATGCGCCGGGCCGTGCGGTTCGGTGCTCCGTGGCACCCGCTGCGGTTCACGATGCCCTGGTTCAGGGATGCGCTGACGCGACTGAAGGGAACGGCTGCCCGGCTCGGCAGGCCCGTGCCGGGTCTTGCGCCGCGGATCCGTCTCCGGCTCACGGAGAAGCCGGTCGACCACCCGGCGCGCCGAGCCGGAGAAGGCACCGTCGAGCAGTTCTTCGAGGACGTCGAGGAACTGCGCCTGGCCGGTGCCGACACCGTGCTGCTCGACTCCTACCACGGTGACCCCGACGAGACCCTGCGGCCCGAGGAGGCCTGGCAGGCGCTGGCCGTCGTGGCCGCACACCGGACGTAGTCGTACATCGGACGCAGCCCCACATCGGACGCAGGTGCCTCTACAGGGACGGAGTCACAGTGACATCCCACGACCGCGACCTTCCCGACCACGACCTCTCCGGAATCGGCGCAACCGACGCAACCCACGCAACCGCCGTCACCGGAACCGATCTGCCCTACCTGCGCCGCTGCGTGGCACTCGCGGCCGAGGCGCTCGACGCGGGCGACCTGCCGTTCGGGTCCGTGCTCGTCGACGCGGACGGCGAGATCAGGGCCGAGGACCGCAACCGCGAGTCCACCACCGGAGATCCGACGGCCCACCCGGAATTCGCGCTCGCCCGGTGGGCCGCACTCCACCTGACCGCCGGGGAACGGGCCGCGGCGACCGTGTACACCTCGGGGGAGCACTGCCCGATGTGCGCGGCCGCGCACGGCTGGGTCGGCCTTGGCCGCATCGTGTACGCGAGCTCGTCCCGGCAGGCCAGGGAGTGGAAGGCCGAGTGGGGCGTGCCCCTCACCTCGCCCTTGAGTCCGCTGACCGTCCAGGACGTCGTGCCCGGTCTCGAGGTCGCCGGTCCGGTGCCCGAACTGGCGGATCAGGTACGTGAGCTGCAGTGGCGCTTCCGTACGGGGAAGAGCGGCGGCGACGTCAGACCATGAACTGGTCGTACTTCGCCATGTGCTCCCGCAGCTCCTCCATGCTGGGATTGCGCCCGTTGGCCGTCAGACGGCCCAGGCCGCGGAAGTAGTCCTCGCGGTCGTAGATCGGGTAGAACATGATCAGCAGGGTGGCGTCCTCGGTGCCCCGGTTCGTGAAGCCGTGTGGCTCCCCCTTGGGTACGTACGCGAACGCGCCCGGCTCACCGACCACCTTGCGGTCCCCGATGGTGAACTCGATCTCGCCCTTGACCACGTAGAACATCTCGGTGGACTGCTTGTGGATGTGCGGGGCCGCGCCCTTCGCCTCCGGAGCCATGTGGTGCTCGAAGAAGCCGAACTCCCCGTTGGAGTCGGGCGTGGTCAGCTTCAGATACGTCCTCTTCGTGTCGCGGATGTCGACGTATTCGCCTTCACCGGCGGGAACGTACAGTGGAACGGACATCATTTCCTCCTGAGTGATGTGCGAGTTGAGACCCGCCCGCCGGTCCGGCGGGCGGGGGCGGTCACGTGGCCTCGGCCAGGGTCTGGGGCTGCTGCGGTCGGCGGTCCGCCTGGGCCTGGGCCCAGCGGCCGATGACCGGCGCGGCGAGACCACAGACGGCGAACAGCGCGGCCAGGGCGACCCACCCGGTGGTCCCGGCCGTGATGACCACGCCGACCACGATCGGTGCCGCGATCTGCTGGACGGCCACGCCGAGCCAGAAGACCGAGAGATAGACGCCCTCCTGGCCGGGCGCCGCGAGCAGATACGACCCGCCCCAGCCGCCCGCGGACTGGAACAGCTCCCCGGCGGTCAGCGCGATCATGGCGAGGAGCAGCACGCCGACCCCGACGACGACGGGCGGCTTCGGCGCCGCGACGAGCAGCAGGCAGCAGACCGCGAGGGCGACACCGGCCCGCACCAGTCCGCGTGCGGAGCCCGCGATGGTCTCGGTGCCCCGGCTGGCGCGTACCTGCAGGGCGACCGCGAGCACGGTGTTGACCGCCACCAGGGGCGAGATCACCGCGGCCGGGGCGTCGGTGTGTTCGACGATCCAGAGCGGGATGCCGATGCTCAGCAGGGTCATGTGCATGGTGAGCACGGCATTGATTCCGGTGAACGACAGGAACGGCCTGTCCCGCAGCGCGTCGACCGAGAAGCGGCGCCGCAGGCTCTTCGCCGGTTTGCTGAGCACCGGCAGCCGGTGGGCCAGGGTCGCGAGCACGGCGAACGAGACGGCGTTGAGCAGCAGGATCGCGCCGTAACCGGCCCGGGTGTCGATCAGCAGCCCGACACCGCCGAGCAGGGCGCCGACGGTGAAGCCGACATTGCGCAGCGACCGCAGCACCGCGACCACCCTGACCCGGTCCTCGGTCGCCGTCACCTGCCCGACCAGGGCCTGTTCCATCGGCGCGGCTGCCTTGTCGACCAGACCGAGCAGGCACACCACCGTCAGGAACTGCCACAGGTTCTGTACGAACGGGTACAGGACGAAGCAGGCGCAGCGCCACAGGCTCACCCCGACCAGTACCTTCTTCGGGCCGATCCGGTCGGCGAGGATGCCGATGGGGACGGCCGTGGCCAGCGCGATCGCGGCGGACAGGGTCAGACCGAGGCTGAGCTGGCCCACGGAGAGACCGACGGACCGGGTGATGAACGGCACGGAGACGGCCAGGAAGGCGCCGGTCCCGACGGCGTCGATCATCGCCATCACGGACAGCCTGCGGCCGACCCGCCCGCCGGGGATGCTCCGGGGCCATCCCCGGACGCGCTGCCAAAGAACAGACATCTGCTTCCTCAATCCGTGGTCGTACGGGGCGTGGTGCGGCGGGGCTCCGTGGTGATGCGGATGGCCGCGTCCGCGTCGAGGACGCGTCGGCGCGTGCTGTTCGCGTCGGGGCCGGTCGCGATGACGTGTCCGGCGCGGTCCCAGGAGGACGCCCACGGCCGGACCTCCTGGCCGGGCTCGACGTCGACCTCCACGGTCCTGACCCCGGGCAGGGCCTGTGCCGCGGCCGTCCCCGCGACCTCCGTGACGGTGCCCGGCTCGGCGGCCAGGAACCGGATCGCCGAGGTCAGTTGCGCGGTACGGGGGAGGGTGACCGGACGCCCGGCCAGCAGGTCGATGAGGGCCACCCTGATCCGCGTGCCGTAGGCCAGGTCGTTCAGGTCGATCAAGTAGTCGCCGGGGCAGCGTCCCGCGCACTCCACCAGCGCGGGACCGGACGCGGTGAGGATCCACTCGGCGTGCAGGATCCCGGTCCGATAGCCGGTCGCCACGACGAGCGCCCGCATGGCCGCCTCGAACGCGCCCTGAGTGTCCGGGTCGAGCGGGGCGGGCAGCAGATGACCGAGCTCCACGGGGTACGGCCCCGGGATCACCGTCTTGGCCGTGATGTTGTGGAAGATGATCTCGCCCTGCCGCACCAGCGCCTCGACGCTGTACTCGGGCCCGCGCAGCCGTTCCTCGGCCAGGAAGCGCCACTTCAGGTGCCGGTCGGGCACCTGCTCGTACTCGGCGGCGGAGGAGGTGCGCTCCCACGCCCGCGCGGCGGTGGCCGCGTCGACCGAGTCGAGCAGCTGTACGCCGACGCTGGCCTGCCGGTTGGCCGGTTTGACCACCACGGGGCCGTCGGCGGCGAAGTCGAGGATGTCGTCGGGCCCGTGCACCTCGCGCCAGCGCGGACCGCGGACACCCCCGGCGTCGCACACCTCGCGCAGCCGGACCTTGTCCCGCAGCGCCTGCGCGGCGGGCTCGGTCGCGCCCGGCAGCCCCAGCTTCTCGGCCAGCGCGGCCGCCGCGGGCACCGCGTACTCCAGGCCGGGGACGACCGCGGCCACCGGGCGCTCGGCCTCCAGGTCGGCCACCAGGTCGAGGGCCCCCGCCGACTGCTGGTAGTGCGCGGGAACGATCCGGTCCAGGCAGCCGAAGCGCGTCGCCGCGTCCCCGAGTTCCCGTTTGCGGATGATGTCGGGCTCTTCGAGCACGACGACGGACCCGTCGGGAACACTCCCGTCGATGGCGCGCAAGTACGCCGCGTTGTAGCCGACGAACACCACCTGTCCTTCGTCGTCGGGGACGGCCCGCGGCTCCCCGGCCCGGCCGTCCGCCCGAACCGGCGTCCCGTCGATGACGAGCTCGATGGCGGCGAGCACCTCCGCACACCGGCTCCGGGCCTCCTCGGGCGTGGCACCGGAGACGATGACGTGCCCGTGGCGGCCCTTGGAGTCACGGACCTCCGCCGCGGTGTCCCCGGTGCGCAGCCGCAAGGTCAACTCGTCTACATACGGCAGCGCTTGAACCCTCTGCAGGCCGCGAACCGCCTCGACACGGCCGGGCGGGAAGGTGAAGAACCGCACGGCCGCTGTCGCCGTCGGCTCCGGCACCTCGGCCGGTGTGCCCGCCAGACCGGTGAAGATCGCCTGCTCGATGTCGAGGCCACCGGCCAGCTCGACGAGCCGCGGTATCCGGTCGCCGCCGAGCCTGGCCTGCGACTCGACGATGCGCGGGCCGCGCGCCGTCCAGATCACCTCGGTGTGCGCGGGACCGAACCGGTACCCGCACACGGTGAGGAAGCGGACGGCGAGTTCCTCGATGGCCTGCCTGCGGTCCGGGGGCAGCGGCGCCGGATGGACGTGCCCCACCTCCACGAACAGCGGCGGAGCTCCCAGTAACTTCTCTGTGGTGCCCACGACTTGGTGGCTGCCGTCGTGGCTGAGCGTCTCCACGCTGTACTCGGGCCCGCTCAGGTACTCCTCGACCAGGAACGGGCCGTCATAGCCGTACGTGTCCACGAGCGTCGTCCAGTCCGCCCGGTCCCGCGGCTCGCGCCACAGGAACACGCCGCGGCTGCCCGCGAGCGCGACCGGCTTGACGACCGCGGGCAGGCCGATCCGCTCGACCGCGGCCGGGACATCGTGCCGGGTCGGCGCCGACTCGTAGGCGACAGGGGAGAGTTGGTGCCTCGCGAGCAGGTCCCGCATCGCGTGCTTGTCGGCGAGGAAGCGGATCGCCGTGGCCGGATTGACCTCGGCGCGCAGCTCCTCGGCCACCTCGTGGGCGGCGACCATCGTCTCCTCCCTGCCGAGGTGGTGGATCACCGAGACGTGGTGTTCCGTGGCCACTTCGCGGATGGTGCGGCGCAGCAGCTCCTCGTCCCGGAAGTCCACCGTCACGAACAGGTCCGCAAGGGCGCGCACGTCGTCGAGGTAGGCGGGCGTCTCAAGCCGGGTGTCCCAGATCGCGCCGACCCAGAACCCCTCGGCCTGTGCCTTGCGCACGAACTGGCGGTAGGGCATCACCATCAGCAGCCGAGGCCGGTAGTCGTGCGCCAGGGCATGCGCGGGCAGGGGTGTCGTCATCGTGCACCGCCCCGTCCGGCCGCCGCCGTGGATGACACGGGCGCCGGGGCCTTCTCGTGGGCGAGCAGGCTGAGATACCGCTCGCCGGTGTCGGGCAGCAGCGTCACGATGCGTCGGCCCCGGTACTCGGGACGGGCCGCCAGGACACCTGACGCGTGGACGACCGCGCCGCCCGAGACACCGGCCAGCAGACCGGCGTGCAGTGCGAGCCGCCGGGTGGTGTCCATGGCGTCCGCGTCGGACACCGTGATCACCTCGTCGATGAGGCTCTGTTGCGTGGTCGGCGCGATGAAGCCGCCGTTGAAGCCCGGGATGCCGTGCGTGCCGGGCCTGCCGCCGGACAGCAACGGCGAGCCCGCCGGCTCCACCGCCACGATCCGCACCGCGGGGTGGCTCTCGCGCAGATAGCGCCCCGCGCCACTGAGCGTACCGCCGGTGCCCACCCCGCAGACGAACACGTCGATGCGCCCGCCGACGTCGCTCCAGATCTCGGGACCGGTCGTCTCGTAGTGCGCCCGCGTGTTGTCCGGGTTGTCGTGCTGGCGGCAGAACCACGACCCGGGTGTCTGCAGGTGGAGTTCCTCGGCCTTGTCGACCGCCGCCTGATAGCCGCCGCTGTGCGGGGTCCGCACCACTTCGGCGCCGAGCGACCGCAGCATCGCCACCCGCTCCTGGGTCGCGTTGTCCGGCAGCACGATGACGCAGCGGTAGCCGCGGGTCGCCGCCAATGCGGCCAGCGAGATACCGGTGTTGCCCGAGGTCGCCTCGATCACGGTGCCGGAGCCCGGGACGAGCAGCCCCTGCTTCTCGGCGCCGCGCAGCATCGTCAGGGCGGCCCGGTCCTTACTGCTCGACCAGGGGTTGAACAGTTCCAGCTTCGCCAGCACCTCGGCATCGGCCGGCGCTCCGTCCACGATCCGGTCAACGGGAAGCTTCAGCAGGGGTGTTCCGCCGACGAGGTCGGTCAGGGAGTCCGCGACCGGGCGCCGGGAGACCGGCTCGGTGCGGATGCCGATCTCCTGGACGGCGGCCTCCGCGGTGCGCGCGGCCAACTCGGCCGTCCCGGCCACCACCAGCACATGTCCGGCACGGTCCCCGTTGCGACGCAACTCCCGTACGACGGAACCCGGCTTGGGCTTGACGACGACTTCCTCGACGCCGGGCAGTGCGGCGGCCCGCTCCCGGCCGGTGACCGACACCACCCGCCCGGGCTGCGCCGTCAGATAGCGGATGGCGGCGCCGCCGACCGGATGCCGGGGCAGCACCGGGTCCGGCAGCGGCTGACCGAGGTACTGGCGGGCCACCAACTCCAGGGACTTGATGCCAAGGGCCCGGTCGACGAGGTAGGTGATCTTTCCACCGGCGGGCCGCGGGTTGATCTCGATGAGCTTGGGTCCTGACGCGGTCAGCTTGACCTCGACGTGGGCCATGCCCAGGTCGAATCCGACCGCGCGCAGCGCCTCCACGGCCAGATCGCCGCAGGCGCGCACGAGCGGCTCGGGCAGGGCGGAGGGGAAGGTGTGCGCCAGCTCGACGAAGTAGCCGAGACCGACGACCGACTTGTCGGTCACCCCGAACACCTCGTACCGGTCGCCGTCGGCGAGCACCTCCACGCTGACCTCGGGTCCGGTCAGATACTCCTCGACCATCAGCTCGTGGTGGCGGGCCTGACCGCGGGTGTTCTCCGCGCGGGAGCGGATCAGGGCGACGTGCTCGGCGGCCTGCTCCGCGGTGTCCACCAGGCGCACGTCGGCGCTGCTGGTCTCGTCGGCGGGCTTCACCACACAGGGCAGACCGATCTCCGCCGCGGCCGTCGCCGCCTCGTCGGGCGTGCCCACCGTGCGGAACGCCGGTATGGGCACGCCGAGTTCGGCGCAGCGGCGGCGCATCAGCGCCTTGTTGCGCGCGGTGGCGACGCCGTCGACGCTGACGGTGGGCAGCCCGAGGTGGACCGCCACCTCCGCGGCCACGACCACGTCGTACTCGGCGAGGGTGAGGAACGCGTCGAAGGGGTGCTCGGCCCCGGCCGCGTGCACGTGCGGCAGGAGCTCCTCGTAGACGTTCGTCTCGCAGCGGACGATGTCGTCGACGTAGCGGTCGAAGTAGGCGGGCCCGCCCGGGACGGCGAGGTAGCGTTCCAGGTCGCGGGTGAAGAAGGTGACGCGGCAGTCGAGTTCCTTGATGATCTGCAGGCCCTCGAAGCCGGAACCGGAGAGGTTGCTCTCCAGGACTCCGACGTGAATCATCTGTGCCTCCGTTGACAGACCGGCCCGTGGCCGGGTCGTGCTTCGGTGAATGTCCGTGCCTCGGCACGTGCCGTGCCGGGGTGAATGTCCGTGCAGCAGGGAGCAGCGGGCCGTTACCAGCACCCGGCGGTGGCCAGGGTGCGCAGCAGGTGGTCGGACTCGGCGCGCTCCGCGGGCGACAGCGGTACGACGACCCCGGCCAAGGGAGCCGTCACCCGGGCCCGGGGCGGCACATCGCCGAGAACCAGCGATCCCGCGCCGATCAGCGCGTCGTCGCCGACGGTGACGGGGCCGAGCACGATCGCGTTGGTGCCGAGCACCACCCGGTCGCCGACGACCGGGTGCCGCCGGGCCCCCGGCTCGCGCCGCTCGTCCCGCCACCAGCCGACCGCGCCCAGCGTGACCTGGTGGAAGATCGTGACGTCGTCACCGATCTCGACGGTCTCCCCGATGACGACGGCGGCCCCGTGGTCGATGAACACGCGTCGGCCGAGCCGCGCGCCGGGATGGATCTCTATGCCGCCGGTCACCGAGCGCGCCAAGTAGGCGATCAGTCGGGCGAGTTGACGGTGTCCGCGGGTGTAGAGGACGTGTGCGGTCCGGTGGGCCCACAGGGCCGGGAGCGCGGGGTGCAGCAGCGCCTCCGCGCGGGTGTGGATCGACGGGTCCCGGGCCACGATCATGGCGAGGTCCTGCCGCATCCTGGTGATGGTCCTGCGCATGTGCTCAGCCGCCTCAGTAGTCCGGACTCTTGACCAGATGGCCGGGATCTTCGACGATCTCCGGTATGTAGACCCGCTCGTTCCACGCGTCCTGGGCGACGGGTTCCAGGGCGATCGACACCACGCCCTCGTCGACCGAGAAGGCGGTCCTGACCGCGCTGGTGATCGCGTCCACCAGGGCCGAGATCTGCGTGTCCTCGAGGTTGTTCGGGAAGTGCTTGATGGTGACGTGGGGCATGGGGATGACCTTTCTGGGAAGCCGAGCGGTCCGCACGGCGGTGACGAGTTCGTCCACTCCGCGCGCACGCAGCAGCGCGTAGTGGTCGGCCTGCAGCCGGTTGATCCTGGGAGGCGTGCTCGACAGTGCGTGGCCCAGGTCGATGAAGGAGTCCTGGTCGCCCGCGGCCCGGAACACCGTGACCGGTGCCGTGACCCGGTGCCCGGCCATGTCCTCGGGGGCGTACTCGAACAGGAAGGTCAGCCGGACCACGCCGACGATCCTGCGCACCAGCTCGCGGTCCAGATGCTCGAACCGGGAGCAGAGGCACGCGATGAACGATTCCTCGTCGTGGGTCGATGCCAGGCATTCGGCGATCGCCGCCCGCTGGATGTTCCCGGCGAACACGGAGTAGAGGATCGAGACGAAGGCGGGGTCGGTGAAGTCGACCGTCGCTCCGTTGGGCGCGCCGTCCCTGACCTCCACGGGCGGCTTGCCGGGCGCGATGAGCAGCACCTCGTCGACGCGCTCCCCGGCCCGCTCCAGCTCGCGGGCGACCGCGAAGGCGACGCGGGCCCCGAAGGAGTAACCCCACAGCGTGTACGGGCCGGTCGGCTGCACCTGCCGGATGAGCTCGATGTCCTTGGCGACCATCTCGTCGAACGTCGGGTACGCGGTCTCGCCCGGGTTGATCCCGTACGCCTGGACGCCGAGGAACGGCCGGGGGAGATTGAGCCGTCCGGCCAGCAGCCGCAGGCTCATCGGGTAGCCGCCGAGGCCGGGCCAGCAGAACACCGGCCGCCCGCCGTCCGTGCCGCCGAGGCGCACCGTCCGGGACAGCGCGGTCGCGGGAGTGCGGTCGACGAGCCGGGCCAGACCGGCGACGGTCGGCGCGTCGAACAGCACCTGGAGCGGCAGGGAACTGCCCAGCTCCCGGTTGATCCGGCCGACCAGATTGACCGCGGTCAGCGAATGGCCGCCGACGGCGAAGAAGTTGTCCCGGATCGAGACCCGGTCCTGGCGCAGCACCTTGCGCCACAGTGCGGCGACGGCCTCCTCGGTGGGCGTGCGCGGCGGGACGACCGGCGCGTCGGCGTCGTCGACGGCGGCCTTGTCCAGCTCGCGCAGGGCCTGGTGGTCGATCTTGCCGTTCGGGGTGAGCGGGAAGGAGTCGAGGACGGTGACCCGGTTGGGCACCATGTAGGGCGGCAGGGTCTCGGCGAGGTTGTCCTTGACGATCTCGGCAGGACCTCGCATGTGGACGGAGTCCTCCTTCATGCCCTCACTGAGCCGTTGCTCCGCGCTGACGCGGCCGCCGACGGCGAAGTAGGAGGCGGTGTCCGGACCGGCGGCGGTCTCCGGTCGGGCGGCGGTCTCCGGTCCGGCCCCGAGGAGATCCGTGATGCGCCGGGCCGACCCCAGGGGGTTGCCGGTCTCCGAGCTGTAGCCGGAGGACATCAGCCCCAGGCCGACGTCGTTCAGCTGGAGGCGCTGCAGCTCCCGGCCGAGATCGACGTAGCGCTGCCACGGCGCGGCCGCGCCGCCGAGCATGCTGATCCCGAAGCTCGACCGTGCGTAGACCTCCTGGTTGATGGCGATGACGTCCTGCTTGCGGATCAGACCGTCGGACACCCGCACCAGACCCCCGTCCTGGTACCGGTACTGGCCCTCGGCCAGATCGGCGACGCGGCCGGGGTGGGCCTGTACGTACAGGTCGACCGGGCCGGGCGCGACCGCCGCGGCGGCCGTCTCCACCTCGTACGTGGCCAGGTAGAAGTCCTCGTCCGGGCAGCGGAGCACGTCCTTGACGCCCGGCTCGTCCGCGCGGGAGCCGACGCGCAGCCCGTACTCGGGGAGCACGTGGTCGAACAGGCCGACCATGTGGCCCGCCTCGAACCGGAGGACTTCCTCGATGTTGTTCTGGTAGACCGGCTCGATGGCGGCTCGGTGCCCGATGAAATGGACCCGCAGCCTGGGCCTGCCTGCGGGCGCGGGGCCGATCAGGGTGAGGCGGTGGTCGACCGGGTGGTAGTAGTAGTGGCCCGCCTCCAGACCGGCGATGCCGGAGAGCTCCACGTACAACTGGGTGGCGTACAGGGAGCCGGGTGAGGCGTACCCGTACTTGGGAAGCAGCCGTTCGCCGCTGGGGAACTGGCCGAAGTAGCGCAGCAGGGAGCCCAGTTCGGCCAGGGTGAGGGTGTCCGGGGCGCGGGGCGCGGCGGTCCGCACCGCAGGGCGGGCGAGCAGGGCAAGGATGTCGTCCCGGGTGACCTGGCCGCCTTCGTAGAACCGGTAGGTCTTGCGGGCGAACACCGTGCGGCGCTGCCTGGCCGTCGCCGTCCGTCCGGGCAGCTCGACGACGGGCAGTCCGTCGTCCTGACGGGTGCCCAGATTGCCCAACTGGGCCTTGAGTTGCAGCTTGCTCTGCTTGGACTGGTGGTGGGCGCCGTGGTTGCCCTGGTCCATCAGCGCGGCCCGGTCGGGGTCGAGTTCGACGAAGGCGACGAGGTTGGCGCCGGTCCGCGGGTCGTCCCGGACCAGCACGGCGGCGGACTTGACCCAGTCGTGCTTCTCGACGGACACCTTGATCTCGTCCAGCTCGACCCGGAAGCCGCGCAGTTTGACCTGGCTGTCGGTGCGGCCGAGGAACTGCACGGTCCCGTCGTCGTTCAGCCGGGCCAGGTCCCCGGTGCGGTAGAGGCGGGTGGGGCGGGACTCCCCGGTGCCGGTGAACGCGCCGGTGACGAAACGGTCGGCGGTCAGCTCGGGGTTGTTCAGATAGCCGCGGGCCAACTGCGGCCCGGATATGTACAGTTCACCGGAGTCGCCGGGCGTGACCGGCTGCCGGGTGGTGTCGAGGATGTGGAGGCCCGTGCCGCGCACCGGCCGTCCGATGGGTAAGTGATCGGGGCCGTGCTGGACGGCCTGCCGGTCCACGCGGTGGGACGACGCGTTGATGGTGCACTCGCTGGGGCCGTACAGGTTGGTCAGTTCGCACTCCGGCAGTGCGTCGAGGAGCTCGGTCGCCAGACTCTTGGTGAGCGCCTCGCCGCCGCTGAAGACTTGGGTGAGCGAGGTGCAGCCGGACAGCCGACCGGTGTCGGCGAGCGCCTGCAGCAGGGTCGGCACGCCCTGCAAGGTGGTCACCCCGTTCGCCTGGACCAGGTCGACGAGTCCGCCGGGGTCGGCGTAGACCCCCGGTTCGCTCATCACCACGCTCGCGCCGCAGGCCGGTGCGAGGATCTCCCACTGCGCCGCGTCGAAGCTCAGCGGCGTCTTCTGCAGCACCGTCTTCGTCCGGTCCAGGCCCTGTTCGTCGGCCAGCCAGCGCATCTGGTGGACGATGCTCTGGTGCTCGATGCCGATGCCCTTGGGGTTGCCCGTGCTCCCGGAGGTGTAAATGACGTACGCGAGGTCGCCGCTCTGCACACGCTCATCACCCCGCACGTGCTCATCACCCTGCACGCGCGCGGCGGCCGGTGGATCGGCGGCCGCGCCCCGGGCCACGGTGACGATCTTCGTTTCCGGGGGAGTCATCGCGGCCAGCCTGGAGACCAGGGACTCCTCCGTCAGGATGACCTCGGTGCGTGAGTCCGCCACCATGTAGCGCACCCGTTCGTCCGGATACTCGGGCGACAGCGGCAGATAGGCCGCTCCCGCGCGCAGGACACCCCAGACGCTCACCATGAGGTCGATGGAGGGCTGCAGGAAAATGCCGACCCGTGCATCCGCGGTGGCGCCGAGATGTCGCAGACGGTCCGCCAGTTCCCCGCTCCGTTCGCCGAGCTGCTGAAAAGTCAGTCTTTCCGCGCCGCAGGAGACGGCGGTCCGGTCGGGCTGGGCGAGTACGACCGCGCGCAGCATGTCTGGCAGGGACAATTCCTTGGGCCCCGTGGGGTTCGTCATCATTGTCTGACCTGGAATCCGTAGACTTTTTGGTTGCGTCATGGCAAAACTTTGCCGAAGCATGCGGAAATGCGGTGAAGCGGTCGTGCCGAAGTGGCAGCCGGAATCGACCGTCGGTGGTCGACCATCACACGAAGACAGCCGAGGTGGGCTGGAAATGGAAACGTGAATGGAAATGTGAATGGAAATGGCGCGACGGAACCAGTCCCTTGCGGTACTTGGATTTCGTCTCAACCGGAAAGCGCTCAGGCGCGTATGGGGTGCGTGTCATGCATGTCAGGCATGGTGGGGTATGACATGCGGACGCGCAGGCGCCTGCCATGAAGGGGTGTTTCGCGACCTAGCGCGAAGCCCTGTCAGCGCTCAGAAGGCCTCAGCAGCGGGAACCGATGCGCCGAGTCACCTCAAGGAATTTCACGTACATGCCTTTACACTCTCCCCGTTTTGACCGGCCGGGTTGCGATCAAGCATATGGATCAGAAGAACGGTACGGATCAAAGGAACGGTACGGATCAAAGAGTCCGACCTTGAATTCCCGATCCCGGCGGGTCATCTCTAGTTGAGCGCTCACCTTAATTCCTGGGAACGCCGCTTGTAAAACATTATTTTTGTTGCATAACTCAGGAGTTGGCCTGACTGCATGAGTTATGAACACTCGATCGGCATCCGGTTGCGTCGTGGGGCGCCATGCGGGCGCGCGCGTGCTGGCGAAACGGACGTCCGCTTTACAGAGTCCAGGTTCCGGCAAGCTCCGGCCAATTGGCTGGAAAATGGGGTTGACGTGACAGGCGGCGGGGTTCGCTCCGGTCACTCTTCACTCAGGACACGCAGCCGCGCCGCCCGTTTCTCCCTGCGTCCCCTCGCTGTTCCCTCAGTCGCGGGTCGTGTAGCCGATGACGGCGGCGAGGCCCGCAAGCACGGCCACGCTGGTGAGGGCGGTGGGCAGGGTGAACCAGTCGGCCATGAAGCCGATGGCGGGCGGGCCGAGCAGCATGCCGCCGTAGCCGAGCGTGGAGGCGGTGGCGACGCCGCCGGGCCCGGCCAGCGCGCCCGCGCGTTCGACGGCGACGGGGAAGATGTTGGCCAGTCCGAGGCCGGTGACGGCGAAGCCGAGGAGCGCGAGCCAGACGGTGGGCGCGAGCGCGCCGAGCAGCATGCCCGCGGCGGCCGTGGCGCCGCCGGCGACGAGTATCGGGGTCTGGCCGAGCCGTTCGAGCAGGGTGGTTCCGCTGAGCCGGCCGAGGGTCATGGCGAGGGCGAAGCACGAGTAGCCCGCGGCTGCGACGCCCGGGTGGGCGGCAAGGTCCTGTTCGAGGTGGAGGGCGCCCCAGTCGGCGAGTGCTCCCTCGCCGAAGGCGGTGCAGAGCGCGATGAGCCCGAAGACGACGACCATGCGGCGGGTGCGGCCGTCGAGGCGCCGGGGGCCGCTGTCGCTGTCCGGGGCCGGGCGGTCGGCGGGCGCCGGGGGGTCGAGGCGCAGGAGGGCGCGTCCTGCGACGGCGGTGACGAGCAGGCCGATCACGGTGAGGCCGACCAGATGGCGGGTGGGGGACAGGGAACCGGCGATCAGCCCGCCGAGCCCCGCACCGGCCATGCCGCCGAGGCTGAAGGCCGCGTGGAAGCTGGGCATGATCGGGCGGCGCAGGGCGGCCACGAGGTCGACGGCGGCGCTGTTGAAGGCGACGTTGATGCCCCCGTACGCCGCTCCGAAGATCAGCAGCACCGCGCCGAGGGCCGCTGCCGAGTGCGTCAGGGGAGGCAGCGCGACGCTCAGCGAGAGCAGCACGCCGCAGACGACGGTCACCGGATGGGTGCCGAAGCGGCGGCAGAGCCTTCCCGTCAGCGTCATCGTGATGACGGCGCCGACGGAGACGCCGAGCAGCGCGAGCCCGAGATCGCTGGCCGACGCGCCGGTCTGTTCCTTGATCGCGGGGATGCGGACGACCCACCCGGCGAAGATGAAGCCGTCCAGGGCGAAGAAGACCGTCAGGACGACGCGGAGGCGGCGGAGGTCGGGGACGGCGACGGAGGGCCGCGACGCTGCGGTCCCGATTTTGTTCAGTGGCGGCACAAAGTCAGAGTAGAGGTGCGCATGGGGCGCGGACAAGACGGTTCGGTGGCGACGTGCGCGACGAGATGCCGACGTACGCGATGACGGGATGCCGACGTGCGCGGCGATGAGATGCCGACGTACACGGCGGTGAGTGCCGGAGTACGGGACGGTTCCGGGGAGGAACGGGCGGATGACGACTGGACAGCGGGAGCGTGTACGGATCATGGGAGACTCGCCCTCATGAACGGCAAGGCTGACCCCCGTGCCGAGGGGGAAGTGACCACGCGTACCCGCCTGGAGCGAGGGCGGGGCGCGCTGGGCCCCGCGCTCGAACTGGTCCACACCGGGCGTGCCCCCACCCGTGCCGTGCTCACCGCGGAGCTGGGCGTCACCCGCGCCACGGCGGGCGCCGTCGCCGCCGAGCTGGAGGCGCTCGGGCTGATCCGGATCGACGCGAAGCCCAGCGCGGCCGCGGGATCGCAGGGCAGGCCGTCGCACCGGCTCGCCGTCGCCGAGGCAGGGCCCGTCGCGCTCGCCGCGCAGGTGCACGCCGACGGGTTCAGGGCCGCGCTGGTCGGGCTCGGCGGGAGCATCGTGGCGACCGCGCCGGGCTGTGAGACCGTCGACGCCGATCCCGCGCGGGTCCTCGGATCGGTCGTCGAAGCGGGTGCGGGCCTGCTGCGGGAGACCGGCAGGCGCTGCGTGGGCGCTGGTCTCGCCGTGCCTTCCGCGGTCGCCCAGCCGGAGGGCACCGCTCTCAATCCGCTGCACGTGGCGTGGCCCGCGGGGGCGCGGGTCACCGAGATCTTCGCCGACTGCGTACGGGACGCGGGCATCGCGGGACCGGCCTTCGCGGGCAACGACGTCAACCTCGCGGCACTCGCCGAGCACCGCCACGGTGCGGGGCGCGGCGCCCGGGACCTGTTGTGCGTGGCGACCGGCCACCGGGGTGTCGGCGGCGCTCTCGTCCTCGACGGCCGCCTGCACACCGGGAGTTCGGGCCTCGCCCTGGAGGTGGGGCACCTCACCGTGAACTCCGAGGGGCGCCCCTGCTACTGCGGCAGCCGGGGCTGCCTGGACGTCGAGACGGACCCCCTGGCCTTCCTGACGGAGGCGGGCCGCGAGCCGGGACCCGAGGGCCTGCTCGTGCAGGCCCGCGAACTGCTCGGCGGCTCCTACGACGACCCGTCCGTACGCTCCGCGGCCGAGGCCCTGATCGACCGCCTGGGCCTCGGACTCGCGGGCCTGGTCAACATCCTCAACCCCGACCGCATCATCCTGGGCGGACTGCACCGCGCCCTCCTGGAGGCGGACCCGGAACGGCTGCGCGCGGTCGTCGCGGACCGGAGCCTGTGGGGGCGCAGCGGTGGGGTACCGATCCTGGCGTGCACGCTGGACCACAACAGCCTGGTGGGGGCGGCGGAGTTGGCCTGGCAGCCGGTGCTCGACGATCCGTTGGGGGCGCTGGGGTAGGGGGAGCCTGCCGGGGCCGGTCCGCTCCGGTCCACTCCGGTCCGGTCTCGCCCGGTCCGGTCCGGCCGACCGGGCGGACCGTCCCGATCTGGGCGACTCTGACGTCCATGACGGTCGGCCCGACCTGCAGCCCGACGGCATGCTCGGTCCGACCGTCACCTCAACTGCCGTTGCGAGGAGGGACTTCAACCATGAGCCCGGGTGTCGAGCGGCAGCTCCTGCCGCGTTGTGGTGGCGTGACGTAGAAGTTCGTGACGTAACCGATCGGGCTGTTGTCGCCGTACGGATCCGGCACCCTCTCCACCGGGCAGAGGAAGACCTACTGGTCACGGGGCGCGCCGCACCCGTTCCGCCACGCCATGAGTCAGCTTCAGCTGGTCGTCCTCCAGGTTCCACCTTCCCTTCTGGTACGCGTGGTTGCTCACCCAGAACACCATGACCCGCTGGCGGCGGAACTCCGCGACCGTCGCCAGTGACCAGTCGTTGCCCCCGTCGTGCCAGGCGACCCGGCCGTCTCCGGAGTCGACGACGACCCAGCCGTAGCCGTAGGACCCGTCCAGCTCGGGCACCCGCACCTGCGGGGCGAACAGCTTCCGCTTCGCGGTCGTGGACAGGACGGTGTCGCCCACGAGGGCGCGGTGCCAGCGGAACATGTCCCGGGCGGTGGAGAGCATCCCGCCGTTGCCGCGCAGATTCCAGTACGGTCCGTCGGGCGCCCACGGATGATCCATCGGCCGTCCCTGCGCGCGCCCGTGCCGGTCGTACTCGACGGCGACCTGTGCGCGCTGCCAGGCGGGCAGCACGTAACCGGTGCGGGTCATCCCGGCGGGCCGGAACAACTGCTCCGCCAGGAAACGTTCGTAACTCTGCCCGGAGACCTTCTCGATGATCGCGGCCAGCACGCCGTAGCCAGTGTTCGAGTAGTGGAACTCCTTGCCCGGTGCCGACCGCAGCCGTGCCTTCAATGCTCCGGCCAGCAACTCCGCACGCGACACGCGGTCGTAGTCGTCGCCGAGCGACTCGGGCAGGCCCGCCGTGTGCGTGAGGAGCTGGTGCAGGGTGATGTCCCGCTTGTCCGCCGGGACCGGGCCGAGATACGTGCCGATCCGGTCGGACACCCGCAGCTTGCCCGCCATCTCCAGCTTCAGGACGGCGGCCGCGGTGAACTGTTTGGTGATCGACATGACGTCGTACACGGTGTCGCACGTGGCGGGGGTCTTCGCCGCGCGGTCGGCGAGACCGCGGCCCGCGCAGTGCTTGAGCCGGTCTCCCCGGGCGGCGGCCACGGTGATGCCTGGCCCCTCGGGGAGCGCCTCGTCGAGATAGCGGTCGACCGCCGGGTCGATCCGGTCCGACGGTACCGGCGCCCCCTCGCCTGCCCGACCCCCACCGGTCCCCGCCCCGGCCACGGTATGGAGGTTCGAGCACCCGACGACGAGCGCGAGCACGAGCAACAGCACGAGGGAACCAAGGCGAGCCACGCATGCCTCCATGACAACGACGACAGATACGAGGCCGAGGCTGGCCGCCGCTCGTGGGCTTGTTCAACGGATGAGCTGTTCGAGCTTGTGCGAGTTCCTGTACGCGCAGGTCAGCGACGCACGCCGGAACCGGAGGAACCCCGATGATGTCACCGCCCGTGCCGACACCCGCCGCCGGAGAGGCCGCGTTCATGGCCGAACTGCGCCGCCTCAAGGCCTGGTCGGGCCTCAGCTACCGGGAGCTGGAGCGCGCGGCGGCCACGGCAGGCGAGGTGCTGCCGTATTCGACGGCGGCGACCATGCTCCGCCGGGACCGCCTGCCCCGCGAGGCCGTCCTCGTCGCCTTCGTCGTCGCGTGCGGGCTGGACGCCGACGACATCCGGCAGTGGGTGGCGGCCCGCCGGGACATCGCGGTGGGCGCACGGCCGTCCGCCGTATCCACCAGGGAGCAGCCCGGGCAACGAAGGGACCGCCGAGGACGGCGCCTGCCGCGCCTGCGGCTCGCGGTCGTCGGCATCGCGGCGGCCACCGCGGTCCTCGTCGGCGTCGGCGCGGGCACGACGGCGCTCGGCGTGACGGGCTTGTCCGTGCAGGAGGAGCGAACGGTGGAGCAGAGCACTCCCTGACTCGGGTGACCGTCCCGGGCCCGCCCCAACTACCGTGCGGAACCCGGGACCCTCGTGCCGACTTGGGTCTCACACCACCTGCGGGACCTTGTCTGCGGCCTCCTCCACCGACGTGGCAGTCGGGGCCGGGGCCGGGTTCAGGAGGCGGCGCCGCACATCAGGTACTAGGGAGGCGAGGCCCAGCACGGCCAGACCGGCGCCGATCCACAGGGGGGCCCGCAGCCCGTACGTGTCGATGGCGGGGCCGCCGACGGACGTGGCGATGATGATGCCGAGCGTGATGAAGGACGTGTGCACGGTGTTCACCAGGGAGCGGGCGTTGCCGACCCGCTGGACGCGGGTCACCAGCGCGGGGTTCATGGTGACGCCGACCAGGCCGATGCCCAGCATGAACACCACGGCGGGGACGGTCAGTTCGGCGAAGAGCGCGAACCCGATGAGGAACGTCAGGTTCAGGGCCAGACCGACGACGAGTACGGGGATGGTGCGGCGGTCCGCCAGCCTGCCGACGACGGTGTTCCCGATGACGGTGGCGGCGCCGTACGCGATGAGGAGCAGCGGGACGGTCCCGGTGGAGAAGCCCGTGAGCTCGGTGAGGATCGGGTTGAGGTAGCTGAAGGCGGAGAAGGTCGCGCCGATCACGAAGGTGCTCGTGGTGAGGGTGAGCCACAGCCGGGGGTTGCGGAAGGCGCCCAGCTCCTGCCGGAGGCTGCCGGTCTCCTCGCCCTCGCCTTCGGCGCTCGGCACGCCGACGAACGTGGCCGCCGCGGCGAGCACGGTCAGCACGGTGATCGCCCAGAACGCGGCGCGCCAGCCCAGGTGTTCACCGACGACCGTGGCGAACGGAAGTCCGAGGAGCGTGCCCAGCATCAGACCGTTGAGGGCCACCGCCACCGCACGGCCGCGGACTTCGGGCCGGGTGATGCGGGAGGCCAGGGATATGGAGACGCCGAAGAACGCCTGCGAGGCGATGCCGGTGAGGACGCGGGCGACCAGCATGGTGCGGTAGTCGGGCGCGAGGGCCGCGAGCACGTTGCCCGCGAGGAAGATGCCGAACAGCAGCATGAGGGCGGACTTCTGACGGAGTTTCAGGACGGCGACGGTGAGGAAGGGTCCGCCGAGCGCCATCGCGGCGGCGAAGGCGGTGATGAGGTAGCCGATCTCGGGGATCGTGGCGTCCAGCCCGTCCGCCATCTGCGGCATCAGTCCTGCGACCACGAACTCGCTGGTCACCATGGCGAAGATGCCGAGGGCCAGTACGTATACGGCGCGGGGCATGGTGGGGTGCTCCTGTCGGGCAAGTTTTGGATAGATCAGTACAAAAAAAGGGCGTGCGAGGGTGCGGAAGACCGAAGAGGAAGTTCGAAGAAGAAGGTCGACGGCCGGGAGGTGGTCGTGTTGCGTCGCGCGTCGCTACCGGTCCACCGCGAGCGCGTCCATCGCGGTCTCGGTGATGGCCTGCAAGGTGGCGCGGTCGGCGCCGCCCTGCGCGGAGACCCGCATGCCGCCGATCACCGCGTTGACGTAACGGGCCAGGGTGTCCGCGTCGCGCCGGGATGTGATGTCGCCGTCCTGCTGTCCGGCGCGGATCGTGACGCGCAGCGCGGTGAGCCGCGTGTCGAGGTCCCGCTCCAGCATCCTGGCGGCCTCGGGGTCGCGCCCGGCGAGCTCGACCGTGGTGTTGACGGTGAGGCAGCCGATGCTGTGGCCGTCCTTGCGCTGCTCGAACTCCCCGTCCATGACCCGGTCGAACAGTGCACGCAGGCGCTCAGTGGCCGACCGCTCCACGTCTTCGAGGATCGTGAGCTGAACGGCGTTCATGCCGTCCATGTACCGGGTCAGGGCTCGCCGGAACAGGTCGTGCTTGCTGGTGAACGTGTTGTAGATGCTGCTGCGGCCCAGGCCGGTGGCATCGCACAGGTCCTGGGTCGAGGTGGCTTCGTAGCCGTTCGCCCAGAAGGCATGCATCGCCGCGTCCAGGGCCCGCTCCTCGTCGAAGCTTCTCGGTCGGGCCATGTCGGAACCGTACAGGTTCTGGAACGGTCAGTGCAATACGTGGCGGTGCGCGGCAGGTCCCCAGTCCACGCCGAACGCCCGCCCCGGATTCACCGTCAGGATCTGCTCCATCAGTTCCGCACCCACGGCGAGCTCGAGTCGGGGGCGCACCCGCCGCAGCAGGTGGGGCATGCCCGGGCCGCCGTGTACCGACTGCGCGCCCGCCGTCGTCGTGTCGCCGCCCAGGAGGAGGCGGTCGCCGAAGCCCGCGTCCGCCAGGGAGCGCATCGCGTCCGGCATGCGCCAGTCCGTGGCGTGATGAGTGCGGGAGGGGCCGTCGAGGGCCAGATAGGCGCCCGACCCGGCGGCCTGGAGGTGGCCGGTGAGGTCGGGGGAGCGGTTCAGATGGCCGAGGATGACGCGGTGCGGCGGCACGCCGCACTCGCCGCAGAGCAGGTCGAGTACGTCGAGCGCGCCAGTGCCCAGCTCCAGGTGGACGGCGATGGGCGCGCCCGTCGCGTGATGCGCCTCGGCCGCCGCTGTCATCGTCCAGCGTGCGTGCGCGTCGAGGCCGTGGAAGCCGCCCGCGACCTTGATGAGTCCGGCCCGTACGCCGGACTCGCCGATGCCCTCGGTGAGTTCACGGACGAAGAGGGCCGCGAGGCCGTCCGTGCGGAGCCGGTCGAGCAACTCCTGCTGGTAGTGGACCGCTTGGTGCAACCCCGTCGCGGCGACGAGACGCACACCCGTCGCCCTCGAAAGATCCGGCAGCAGTCCGGCATGCCGCCCCATCCCGTGCGGCGTCCACTGCACGACGCTCTCTCCGCCCGCCTTGCGGAACGCCTCCAGTTCCCCCGCCGCGGCAGCGGGCGAATCCAGCTCCTGGCCCGGGAGCCGAGGACTGCGGAGGAAGAGGTGGTCGTGGGCGTCACAGACGCCGAGGTCCGCCGGGGCGATGTCCCCGAGGACGGTCCGGACCGTGCGGGTACCGCCCCCGGTCACCACTGCCGCCCCCGCCCCAGCTTCTCCCGCTCCGGTGCCGACACGTGCAGCACCTGGAAGACATCGCCGACGCCCTGCGGCGCCCCGCCCTCCCAGAGCGAGAAGTGCACGGCCTCCCAGGTGCGCGGATCGACCGCGGTCAGCGCGCTCACCGCGCCGTCCCGCCGGGCCATACGCCCCGCCTCCGCGGCGAGTTCGACCGCCGTCCCAGGAAGGTGCATCGACGCCGGAATGCGCTGGCGGCGGCGGATCGCCGTCCTCGGTACGGCTCCGGACGCGGGACCCTCCTCGTACGCAAGGGCCGTCCAGTGCTCCACCACCGGCCGCCCGAAGTCCTCGGCGAGGCCTTGGAAGCCGGGTCCCCAGAGGAAGGAGTTCATGCCCTCGGCCGTGTTCCAGAGGTAGAACGGTGCGTACTGGTTCACGGGCGAGTCGTCCTTGCCGCGCTCGCGCATCAGGTACGCCTTGAAGCCGAGGCCGGGAAATTCGTCCATCAGGTGGCCCTTCGACTCCACCCGGTGGCGGATGATGCCCATGTCGTAGTCGGCGGGCAGGGTGATCTCGTACTGCATCGCGTGCATCGCGTACTCCTGGGGAAGCAGGCTCAGTTGGGATAGGTGCAGGCGTCGACCAGGTTGCCCCAGTCGACCGTGGTGCCGTCCGCCGCCGCCTCGACCGCGGCCAGGTGCGTCATGAACGTGCGCGGCCCCGCGCCGTGCCAGTGCGACTCGCCGGGCTCGATCCAGACCGTGTCTCCGGCCCTGATCGGCTCGACCGGACCCCCTTCGCGCTGCACGAACCCCTCGCCCTCGGTCACGTGCAGGACCTGGCCGTGCGGATGGCGGTGCCACGCCGTGTGGCCGCCGGGTGCGAAGTGGACGCTGAACATGCGCAGGCGGGACGGGGCGTCGGGCGCGGCGATCTCGTCGAGCCAGACGGTGCCGGTGAAGTGCTCGGCGGGTCCCTGGCGGCTTTCGGGCCGGTTCCGGGTGATGTGCAACGTACGCATCCTCACTGAGTGGTGGTGTCGCCCGGGGTGCGGGCGGCGGTGAGCAGTGCGAGCAGGCCGCGTACCGCCGTGTCGAACGCGGCAGGTGACCCGGACGACCGGGCCAGGACATAGCCGCCCTGCACCGTCGCGACGACCGCTGACGCGATGTCCCTGGGATCGAGCGCGGCCGCGAACTCGCCCTGGGCACAGCCCTCTTCGACGATCCCGGCGATCCGGTCGCGCAGCCAGTCGAGGGTCTCGGTGACGGGTGCGCGCAGCTCGTCGCTGGCGATGACGTCCGGGTCCATCGTGAGCCGCCCGACCGGACAGCCCTTCAGTACGTCGCGTTCGCGCAGCAGATAGGACTCGATGCGCGTGTATGCCGATCCTTCGCCGCTCAGGACCGCCTCGGCGGTGGCGCGCATCTCCTCGGCGGTGCGCCGGATCGCGGCGAGCGCGAGGTCGGGCTTCCCTGCGAAGTGGTGGTACATGCTGCCCTGACCCGCGCCCGCGTGCTGCTGGATGGCCTTGGGGCTCGTGCCGACGTACCCCCGCTCCCACAGCAGCTCGCGAGTGGACTCGATCAGGCGCTCCGGAGTGCTCATGAAGGCACTGTACATACTAGTAGGTACAGAGATCCAGTAGCCGGACCAGCAGCTGGGGCAGCAGGCGGGCGTAGCGGCGGCCGCCGTGCGTACTCCCTCGGTGGTACGTACGGTGCCGCTGGCCGTACGACGACGTGGGGGTGCCCCCGGGGCGAGTTTGGAGGCAGTACAGAAACCGCTTCGGAGGAGATGAGTTCAGATGCAGACCCTGGCGCACTGGGACGGCGGGCCCGGCCCGTGGATCCTGTTCTTCCCGCTGATCTGGGCGGCCGTCGTCGTCGGCGCCTTCACCCTGCTCCGCCGCACCGTGTGGCGCGGCCGCCGCGGCCCGTTCCGGGGCGCGCTCGGAGCCGCCGGACCCACCGGGCACACCGGCGTCGCAGAGAACTCGCCCATCGCGGTGCTCGGCCGTCGGTTCGCCTCCGGTGAGATCGACGAGGACGAGTACTGGCGTCGGCTGACGGTCCTCAACGAGGAGTTCGGCCGTACCTCCAAGGGCGGTGCGGCATGAGCACCGCCACCGGACGGGTCACCAGGCCCGTGGGCGTCGGCGCCGCTCGCGTCGCCGACGCCGTGAAGGTCTACGGCAGCGGGGACACCGCCGTACGGGCCCTGGACGGGGTGAGCGTCGAGTTTCCCGCCGGACGCTTCACCGCGATCATGGGCCCGTCCGGGTCCGGCAAGTCCACCCTGATGCACTGCGCGGCGGGCCTGGACACCCTCACCTCGGGCGCCGCCTTCATCGGCGACACCGAGCTGGGGAAGCTGGACGACCGGCGCCTGACCCTGCTGCGGCGCGACCGCATCGGCTTCGTCTTCCAGGCCTTCAACCTGGTTCCGACGCTGACCGTCGCCGAGAACATCACCCTGCCCATGGACCTCGCCGGAGTCCGCGGCGACCGGGAATGGGCGGACGCCCTGATCGACGTCGTCGGGCTGCGCGACCGGCTGCACCACCGGCCCGTCGAACTCTCCGGCGGCCAGCAGCAACGCGTCGCCGTGGCACGGGCGTTCGCGGGCCGCCCCGACGTCGTCTTCGCCGACGAACCGACCGGCAACCTCGACTCGCGCTCCGGCGAAGAGGTGCTGAACCTGCTCGGCAGGGCGGTGCACCAGATGGGCCGCACCGTCGTCATGGTCACCCACGACCCGGTGGCCGCCGCCCACGCCGACGAGGTCGTCTTCCTCGCCGACGGGCGCCTCGTGGACCGCATGGAGTCCCCGACGGCCGACCGGGTCCTCGACCGGATGAAGGCCTTCGACACGCGACCGCCCACGACGGGATCCGCGGCGCACGCCGCCGCCATGCCCCAGACGCCCGGCGCCCGTCCTGGCAGCAAGGAGACGTCATCATGAGCTCCCTGAACGCCTCCGTCCGCCTCAGCATGTCGTCACTGCGCGGCCACAGACGCCGTTTCGCCGGTACGTTCCTCGCCGTCATGCTCGGCGTCGCCTTCCTGGCGGGCACCCTCGTCATGGGCGACACCCTGCGCGCCAGCTTCGACACGATGTTCGGCAACGCCACGAGCGGCACCGACGCCGTCGTCCGCAGCGCCGACACCATCACCACCCCCGACGACACCCGGGGCACCCGCAAGCCGGTCGGCACCGACCTCGTGAAGACGATCGAGAAGAACGGGCAAGTGGCCGCCGCCGCGCCCGACATCGAGGGCGCGGGTCAGCTGCTCGGCAAGAACGGTGAACCCATCGGCGGCAAGGGCCCGCCCACCCTCGCGGGCAACTGGATCGACGACACCGAGCTGAACGCGTACCAACTCGCCGAAGGGCGTGCCCCGTCCGCGCCCGGCGAGGTCGTGGTCAACCGCGGCGCCGCCGAGACCGGCGACCTGAAGATCGGTGACACGACGACGCTGCGCGCCCCCGACCCCGTGCAGGTGAAGATCGTGGGCCTCGCGACCTTCGGCGGCGAGGACGGCATGGCGCAGACCACCTTCACCGGCATGACACTGGCCGACGCCGAGAAGTACCTCACCCCGAAGCCCGGCCAGGCCTCGGCCATCCGGGTGCGGGCCGGGCCCGGCGTGAGCGAGCAGGGGCTCGTCGACGCGCTGACTCCCGTACTGCCCAAGGGTGTTGAGGCCATCACGGGGGAGGCGTCGGCCGCGGAGAACACCGACAACATCTCCGGCCAGTTCCTCACCGTCTTCACCAGCTTCCTGCTGGTCTTCTCCGGAGTGGCCCTGCTGGTCGCCACCTTCAGCATCCACAACACCTTCGCCATCGTCGTCGCCCAGCGCACCCGCGAGAACGCGCTCCTTCGCGCGCTCGGCGCCTCGCGCCGACAGGTCACCGTCTCGACCCTCGTCGAGGCGAGCGCCGTCGCCGTCATCGCGTCGGCCGCGGGGCTGGCGGGCGGCATCGGCGTCGCGGCAGGTCTGCAGGCGCTCTTCCCGGCCATCGGATTTCCCTTCCCCGAGGGCGACTTGGTGATCAGCGCGCTCTCCATGCTGCTGCCGCTCGCCGTCGGCGTCGTGGTCTGCCTGGGCTCCGCGCTGCTGCCCGCGGTGCGGGCCGGGCGCACCGCCCCGCTCGCGGCGCTGCGCGAGACGGCCGTCGACCACTCCGGTGCCTCGCGGCGCCGTGCCGTCGTCGGTACCGGCCTCGCCCTGGCCGCCGTGGGCCTCGCCCTCACCGGCGTCCTGGTCGATCCCTCGATCTGGCTGGCGGGCGCGGGGGCAGTGCTGGCCCTCGTCTCCTTCGTGGTGCTCGGGCCCGTCGCCTCCTCGCGAGCGGTACGCGTCCTCGGCGGGCCCCTCGACCGGCTGCGCGGCGTCACCGGCGGCCTCGCCCGGCGCAACGCCCTGCGCAGCCCCAAGCGGACCGCGGCCACCGCGAGCGCGCTGATGATCGGCGTCGCCGTCGTCTCCCTCTTCACGGTCTTCGGCGCCTCGCTGAAGGCCACGATGGACCAGACCGTGAACCGTTCCTTCGCCGGAGACATCGCGGTCAGCACTCCCGGTTTCGGCGCGGGCGGCAGCGGGCTGAGCCCGAAGCTGGCCCCCGCGCTCGCGAAGCAGCCCGAGGTCGAGACCGCCGTCGGCCTCGGCAAGGGCGCCGCGGAGGTCAACGGTGAGGGCCGCGCCCTGACCGTCACCGACCCGGGGCCTTTCGCAAAGTCCTTCGACCTCGGTGAGGTCGACGGTTCGCTGGGCACGCTCGGCGACCGCGGCATCGCGATCACCAGGTCGGAGGCGGCGAAGCAGGACCTGAAGGTCGGCTCCCGGACCGGTCTTGCCTTCGCCGACGGCAAGAAGGAGACCTTCACGGTCCGCGCCGTCTTCGGCAGGTCGGAGCTCGCCGGTGACTACGTCATCAGCCGCGAGGCCTGGGCGCCGCACCGCATGCAGGACTCCGACACCCTCGTCTCCGTCACGTTCAAGGACGGCGTGAGCCCGGCCGAAGGCAAGGCCGCGGTCGCCGCGACGGCGAAGGACTACGGCAATCCGGAGGTGCAGACCCGCTCCGAGTACGCGGAGGCCTCCGCGAGCGGCATCGACATGATGCTCACCCTCGTCTACGCGCTGCTCGCCCTCGCGGTGCTCATCGCCCTGCTCGGCATCGCCAACACGCTGACCCTCGCGATCCACGAACGCACCCGTGAGCTGGGCCTGTTGCGCGCGGTCGGCCAGACCAGGGCCCAACTGCGCGCCATGGTCCGCTGGGAGTCGGTGCTCGTCGCCGCCTTCGGCACGGCGGGCGGGCTCGTGCTGGGCGGCTTCCTCGGCTGGGTGCTCGTCAAGGCGTCGGACAGTACGACCGAGAGTGCCTTCGCGTTCGCCGTGCCACCGGTGCAGCTGATGGTGGTCGCCCTGGTCGGGCTGGCGGCGGGCGCCTTGGCGGGCCTGCGTCCTGCTCGGCGGGCGGCGCGCCTCGATGTGCTGCGGGCCATCGCCACCGAGTGACGCCCGGCCGCCGGGTGACGCCCTCCCCGCCCGCGTACACGCAGGGACTTGCAGGCGGGGGAGCGCACCCGGAACGGATGATCACCGCCCGGTCAGCCGACAACGGCCGACCGGGCGGGAGTCTTCTCTGCCGCCCCGTACACGGGATACGGGGACATGGCCACCGCGGGGGAGGGTGCGGGGAGCGTGAACCACACGACTTTTCCCGCGTCGCCCTGCGGGCGCACGCCCCAGCTCTCGCTCACCGCCGCGACCATCGCGAGTCCCCTGCCGCACGTGGCGAAGGCGTCCGCGTCACGGATCTGGGGGAGGCGTGGATCGTGGTCGTGGACGGAGACCGTGAGCTGGTCGAGCAGCAGCTCTATCTCCACGGTGCACATCTTGTCGGGCTCGGCATGCCGGTGGACGTTGGTCAAAAGCTCCGTCACACCTAGGGCTGCCTGGTCTATCAATGGATCGAGATGCCAGTAGCGCAACTGCGCAGATACGATTCTGCGGACCTGGCCGATCCGCGACGGCAGGGCTTGGAGCTCTACCGTGCAATGCCTGCTTGGCTGGCTGATCACGGTGCGACTCCCCGAAAATGAAGGTCCGGAAGAAGACGACGATCGGATCCAGCAGGGGCCGCGGGGTCTGCTGCCTGCTGTATGGCCGGCGGCGCTGGTTCGCAGCGTCATCACCGGTAAACCCAGAGTGATGTGAAACCAGAGTGACTCAGGGGGTGTGGGCATGCAAGTCGCGCGACGCGCCGAGCGGCCCCGTCAGCTACTGGGGGAGGCGGTGCTCCGTGGCGCTGCGCACCGCCTCGATGAACCTGCGCACTGTCGGCGGACCGGCTTCGCCGGGGCGTGGTTCGTGCTCGCCGAGCGTGAGCCGATAGCGGGTGCCGTTCACCTCGGCGAGAGCCCGGCCGTCCGGGGCGAACCACGGCTTGCCCGTGCGTACCGCCTGCACCGGAGCGCTGTCGATCTCCGTGCCGTAGCTGGTCAGCAACTCCAGCCTGCCGTCGGTGATGCGGACCTCGCCGGCCCGGGTGAGGGAGCGCAAGCGCCTCCCGATCCGTACACCCGTAGCCGTGAACTCCGGCTCCGCCATGACACTCCGCCCCCTAGTGCGTCGTGGGTCAACCGCTCCGATACGAGACAGCTGTCCTGTGCGGTGAAGTCTGCACGGCCCAGGCGTCGAGCACCAGTACGCATGGAGACGTCGGCCAGGGGCTTTTGTGACGCCCGCGACGGCGCGCCGTCAAGCTCTCCCCAAGGCTGTGACAGTCGCTGCTTTGAGGCTCTCAAAGGTGTGTTTATGCAGGTGAGACCGGTGTTGGGGGTGTTTAAGATCGAGGTGTACGGCCGCGTCCGAATCGCGTCCGGCACGACGCGAAGGAGCCCCGCCGTGAGCACCGCACAGCAGTTTCGAGCCGACGAGCCCATGCCGACGCTCGACGTCGACCACAGCGACGAAACGTACCGGGCCTGGCTCAAAGAGGCTGTCCGAAAGGTCCAGGCCGATGCCAACCGTTCGGCCGACACACACCTCCTGCGCTTCCCGCTGCCCGAGCACTGGGGCATCGACCTGTACCTCAAGGACGAGTCGACCCACCCGACCGGCAGCCTCAAGCACCGCCTCGCCCGCTCGCTGTTCCTCTACGGCCTGTGCAACGGCTGGATCAGGCCAGACCGTCCGGTCATCGAGGCGTCCAGCGGGTCCACGGCCGTCTCCGAGGCGTACTTCGCGAAGCTGATCGGGGTGCCCTTCATCGCGGTGATGCCCCGCACGACCAGCGCGGAGAAGATCCGCCTCATCGAGTTCCACGGGGGCCGATGCCACTTCGTGGACGACTCGCGCACGATGTACGCGGAGTCCGCTGCCCTCGCCGTCCAGACGGGCGGGCACTACATGGACCAGTTCACCTACGCGGAGCGCGCCACTGACTGGCGGGGCAACAACAACATCGCCGAGTCGATCTACCAGCAGCTGCGGCTGGAGCGCTACCCCGAGCCCGCCTGGATCGTCGCGACGGCGGGCACCGGCGGCACCTCGGCGACCATCGCGCGCTACGTCCACTACATGCAGCACGACACCCGCCTCTGCGTCGCCGACCCGGAGAACTCCTGTTTCTTCGACGGATGGACGAAGAACGACCCGGACGCGTCGAGCGACTGCGGCTCCCGCATCGAGGGCATCGGCAGGCCCCGCATGGAGCCGAGCTTCGTGCCCGGTGCCATCGACCGCATGATGAAGGTGCCGGACGCGGCGTCCGTCGCCGCCGTACGCGCCCTGGAGCAGGCCATCGGCCGCAAGGCGGGCGGCTCGACCGGCACGGGCCTGTGGAGCGCGCTGAGGATCGTCGCCGAGATGGTGGCCGCGGGACGTACGGGCAGCGTCGTCACACTGCTCTGCGACCCCGGTGACCGTTATCTGGACAAGTACTACTCGGACGCGTGGCTGGCCGAACAGGGCCTGGACATCGCGCCCTACGCGCAGGCGATCGACACGCTGCTGGCCACGGGGGCGTGGGCCGAGTAACCGGCTCGGGCACGGCTGTGCCTCCCCGGCTGGTGGAAGTGGCTACGCCTTGGCAGAGGCGAGCCGCTCGTCCAAGGTCGTGACGGCGTCCCGGAACGCCCGGCCGAGGCCCGCGCGGCCGAGCTTCAGGGCGACGCGCAGCGGGGCGGCGCCGTCCACGGCGAACGTCCACTGGACACGGGTGCCGGTACCGGTGCCGCCGCCGCTCGGGGAGAGCCGCCACTCCTCGACGAGGGCGCGCAGGCCGGGCGCGTTCGTCTCGTCGATGCGGTAGGCGTACCGCTCGGGGCCCTCGGCCGCCAGGATCGACTCCTGGAAGCGCGTGCCGCCCTTGAGGCGGACCTCGCGGCCCGCGCCGCCCCCGGTCGGCCGACACAGGGTCACCGCGGTGAACCACTGGGGCCAGCCGGTCACGTCGTCGGCCAGGGCGCGGTACACCGCATCGGGAGGTGAGCCGATCTCACGGGCGAAGACCAGACGCACCGGAGCGGTCTGAACGAAGTCGAGCCCAACAGGGCTCAGTCGGCGTGCCATTGAACGCTGCCCCCCAGCGGAACGGGACGGTTGACCGGGCACCGTCACCATAGCTGGCGGCCCGTCAGATGTCTGCGCGGGCCCCGGAGTCGTCGACGTCCACGGCGTCGTCGTCGGCAGCCGCCACACCGTCGCCCTCATGGGGCGTCGCGAGCTCGCCCGTCACCACGATCCGGTTCACATGCTCGGAGATCTCCACACGCGCCTCCGCCGCAAGCCCCCCGTCCGTCACCAGCGTGTCGACCTGCGAGAGCGAGGCGAACGAACTCAGCCCCACCGTCCCCCACTTGGTGTGGTCCGCGACGACCACCACGCGCCGCGCCGACTGCACCAGGCGCCGATTGGTCTCCGCCTCGGCCAGGTTCGGCGTCGAAAGGCCTGCTTCCAGCGATATGCCGTGCACACCGAGGAAGAGCACGTCGAAGTGGAGCGCCCTGATCGCCTGGTCCGCGACGGGACCGACCAGCGAGTCCGACGGAGTCCGCACGCCGCCGGTCAGCACGACCGTCGCCGCGCCCTGCCGCTGACCGGAGGTGCGCTGCGCGGAGTGGAAGACGTCCGCAACCCGCACCGAGTTCGTCACCACCGTCAGGTCCGGCACGTCCAGCAGGTGGTGTGCCAGCGCATACGTCGTCGTACCACCTGACAGGGCGATCGCCGTGCCGGGGGCCACCAGGGACGCCGCGGTCCGCGCGATGTCCTCCTTGGCCGTCAGCTCCAGGCCCGACTTGGCCTCGAACCCCGGCTCGTGCGTGCTCGCCTCCATCACCGGGACCGCGCCGCCGTGCACCTTCTCCAGCACGCCTTGGCGGGCCAGCGCGTCGAGATCGCGGCGGACCGTCATGTCGGACACCCCGAGCTTGCGGGTGAGTTCGTTGACCCGGACGCCGCCGCGGCGGCGCACCTCGTCCAGGATCAGGGCGCGGCGCTGCTCGGCCAGGAGGTTCTGATTGTCGCTCACGCCCGGTCCGGCCCTTCTGCCCCGTCATGCCCGGCGCGCCCGCCCGGCGCGCTGCCTCATCCTCGCACGGGCCACCGACAGCCGTGCCACCGACCGGGTGAGCCGCCCGCGGCTGGGAACAATCAGGAGGGGGAGATTGCGTGACGAGGGGTGCGCAGGGGGCCCCGAGTCGAGATCCTTCTCCCCTCACCAGACGCATCTCGGGGGAAGCGGAACAGTGGAGCGTGCCAAGCAGGACGAGACGGCCCTCGAACTCCTGGTCCACGGAGTCGGGGGAACCACACCGGAAGAGATGCTGGGCGACCCGCGCACCGTGCGGGTCTCCGGCGACGACACGGCGGCGGTGTTCCGCCGCACCGAGGACGCCGACGCGGAGCGGCGCCCCGACGACTACCGCGGCAAACCGGTGCCCGAGGCGTACGTCTGGTGCAATCTGACCTCCGGCAACGGCTCCCGGGCCCTGTGGCTCCTGCTGCTGCCCTTCATGGTGGTCAACCTCGCCCACTGGATGCGGCCCACCTCCCGCCACCGCAAACGGCTCGTGCGCACCTACGGCCTTCTGGTGCGGCTCGTCGGTCTCACCCTCACCGTGCTGCTCGTCGCCGCCGCCTGCGAGATCGCGCTCGACCTCACCGCCTGGCAGTGCGCGGGCACCCCCGATTGCGCAGGCGACCGCGCCTGGCTCGGCTTCCTCGCCACCGACGGTTCCGGCAACGGCGGCTGGTGGTCCCAGCCCGGCCGCCGCCTCGCCCTCGCCGCCCTCCTGCCCGCCGCCCTCACCGGCCTCCTCTGGTACCTGTCCCACCGCACGTGGAGCGCGTACGAATCCCAGCAGCCGCTGCCCCAGCAGCCCGACCCGGAGGAGGAGACCAGCCGCACCGCACTCGGCAGGCCCGGGTTCTGGTACGGACGCAGGCTGGTGGCCCGGCTGCGCGCCGCCCACACGGCCGCAGGCCTGCTCACCGTCGCCGCGGCCGTCGGCACCTCGGCGGCGCGGTACGACCGGCGTCCCGGCGGTCCGGGACCGCTCGACTCCATCGGCTGGGCCCTCGACGCGACGCTCGTACTGGGCGGGGGAGTCGTGGTGTGGGTGGTCTGCCGCAGGGGGCGTTCGGAGAACAGGCTGGACAAGGCGCTGGACAAGACGCTGGTCCGCTGGCTGCCGCTGGGCGCGCTCGTCCTGCTCGCCCTCGTCCTGCTGTACGCGGGCTGGTCGCGCCCCGGCTGGCGCTCCGAGGGCAGGCTGCCGGGCGACGCGACGTTCGGCGGCATCGCGCTCGTCCAGGGCCTCCTGATCCTGTGCCTCGCGGTGATCGCCCACCTGCTCTACCGGACCTCGCCCGACGCGCGCACCGCCATCCGCGGCTTCGGCGGTCCCGCGGTCGCCATGCTGTCCTGCGCGCTCGGCGGCGTCATGACCGGCGGCGGGGCGCAGCGCGTATCCGACTGGCTGGACGGCACCCAGGGCTCGATCGACGGGCCCGCCCTGGTGCTCACCTGGCAGGCCTCCGTGATCCCGCCGCTCCTCGTGGTCGTCGCGGTGCTGTGCGGCTGGTTCGGCTTCCGCACGGTCCAGCGCAAGCGCAGGGAGATGGCGCGGATGGCGGTGGACTACCCCGACGAGCGCAAGGACTCCACCCGCACCCGCCGCATCGCGGGCACCCGCGCGCGTGCCGCCCTCACCGACCGCGCGCCCCTGCTCGTCGGCATCATCTCGGCCGTGACCCTGCTCCTGGGCGCCGCCGCGCTCACGGGCGCATGGATGTCGGACGAGGTGCCAGGGCAGGCCGCGGACGGCATGCCCGACGTCCTGGAGGGAGCGGCGCAGACCTCCCAGGCACTCGGCTCCTGGCTGATCGGCTTCGGCTTCATACTGTTCGTCACCTGGGGCCGCCGCGCCTACAAGGACCCCTCGGCCCGCCGAACCATCGGCATCCTCTGGGACGTCGGCACCTTCTGGCCGCGTGCCGCCCACCCCTTCGCCCCGCCCTGCTACGCCGAGCGTGCGGTGCCCGACCTCACCTGGCGGATGGCCAGTTGGACGCGCGCCACCAGCGCCACCGGCGGTCGGCTCGTCCTCTCCGGACACTCCCAGGGCAGTGTCCTCGCGGCGGCCGCCGCCTGGCAGCTGCGTCCTTCGGTCCGCAGGCGCGTCGCCCTGCTCACCTACGGCTCGCCCCTTGAGCGGCTGTACGGCAGGTGGTTCCCGGCCCACTTCGGCCCGGCGGCCCTGACCTCCCTGCACCGCGAGGTCGACTGCTGGCGCAACCTGTACCGCACCACCGACCCGATCGGCGGCCCCATCCAGCTGCACGGCGACTGCGGCCCGCAGGTCGACCGCGCCGCCCTCAAGGACCCCCTCGCCTACGGCCGCACCGAGGAACACCCGCTGCCCGCACCGATCCTCGGCCACGGCGACTACCAGGCGGACCCCGCGTTCGCGGAGGAACGGGCACGGCTCCTGGCCCGCCTCAAGCCGGACGTACCGGCGCCGAGGCCCTCGGCGTTCCCGGCGGAGGCCCCGGCGTCCGCGGCGGCGGAAGACGTCACACCGGCTCCGGCAGATCCTCCGGATACAGCAGCGTGAGGTCGTCCGTGCTCGGCTCGCCGAACTGGGCGACCCGGCCCGCGTGCCGCTCCACCATCGCCTCGAAGGTCTGACGCGCCGTACGGCCGTTGCCGAACGCGGGCCCCTTGGGGAGCACCGTGAAGTACTTGAGCAGCGCCTCGGACGTGCCCGTGCCCAGGCGGTACTCGTGCTCGTCCGCCTGCTGCTCCACGATCCGCAGCAGTTCCTCGGGGGCGTAGTCGCTGAAGGTGATGGTCCGTGAGAAGCGGGACGCCACTCCGGGGTTGACGGAGAGGAACCGCTTCATCTCCGCGGTGTATCCCGCGACGATCACCACGACGGCCTCGCGGTGGTCCTCCATCAGCTTCACCAGCGTGTCGATTGCCTCGCGGCCGAAGTCGCGCCCGGAGTCCTCGGGCGAGAGGGCGTACGCCTCGTCGATGAACAGCACGCCGCCGCGCGCCCGGTCGAAGGCCTCCTGGGTGCGGATCGCCGTCGAGCCGATGTGCTCGCCGACCAGGTCGACGCGGGACACCTCGACGAGGTGGCCGCTCTGCAGGACACCCAGCGAGGCGAGGATCTCTCCGTAGAGGCGGGCGACCGTCGTCTTGCCGGTGCCGGGGGAGCCGGTGAAGACCAGGTGACGGCGGACGGAGGCGGCCTTGAGCCCGGCCTGCTGCCTGCGGCGGCCCACCTCGATCATGTCGGTGAGGGCACGCACCTCGCGCTTGACGCTGTCCAGGCCGACCAGGGCGTCGAGTTCACCGAGGACCTCCGTGGAGGCCCGGGAGCTCTTCTCCTCGGCCGGGGGCGCCGTCGGCTGCGGGGCCTGCTGGGCGGGCAGGGCGCCGAGCAGCCCCACGGTCTGGGTGGCCGTCTGCACGCTGGGTGCCGGCTGTGCCGGTGCCCCGGGGGAGCGCAGGCCGCCGCTCTCGTCACTGGCACAGTCCTCGACGAGCGGGCCCTCCTCCGAGAACTCGAAGCCGCCGCGCGCGCACCGCTCGGTGCGGCACTTCTTCAGCGTCGTACGACATCCGTCTATGACGTGGAAGCCATAGCCGCCGCTGTCGCTGACCCGGCAGCCGTGGAAGCTGCCGCGGCCGCCCGCCGACACATAGAAACCTGCCTCGGCGGGTGCCGTGACCGTGCACCGCTCGATGGTCGGGTCCGCGCCCTTGGTGACGATCACACCCGTCTGGACGGTGTCGACCGTGCAGTTGGCGAGGGTGCCGCCGCTGCCGTGATCGCGGAACCAGGCGCCCGTCGCGGCCTCGCGGATGCGGCAGTCGTCGAGCTGCGCGGTCGCCCCGTCGCTCACCGACACCGCGGTGTTGCGCACCTGGGAGAGGTCGCTGTCGACGACGTCGGTGCGCGAGCCGCGGTCCAGGACGAACAGCGCGTCCGGCACGTCGTGCACCCGGCACGACTCCAGGACGGCCGTCGCGCCGTCGCTGACCCAGACCGCCGGATAGTCGCCCGTGCTGTCGTGGATCTCGCACTGGTTGGCGTCCACGCGCGTGCCCGGGTCCCAGACCGACAGGCCGTTGCGCCCGAACCGGCTCACCGTGGACCGGGTGAGGGTGAGCACGGAGCGCGAGCGCAGATCGATCGCGTTCTCCGGGATGTCGTGGATGCGGCAGTCGGCCAGGGTGAGCACGGCGTCCGTGTCGAGCGTGATGCCGTCGGAGGTGGTGCGGTGCACGTCGCAGTCGGTCAGGTGCGCCGCGGCCCGCCCGGTGACCTGCACGCCCGAGCCCTTGACCTCGTACACCTCGCAGCCGATCGCCTCAAGACCCGTGTGCTCCCCGGTCACCGAGAGGCCCGCGCCCGAGGCGTGGTGCACCCGGCACCGCTCCAGACGGGGGTGGGCGCCCCCGCGCACCGCGACGCCGGACTGGCCCGCCGCGACGATCTCGCACTCCTCGAAGACACCGCCGCCGCCGTCGAGCACCGCGATGCCGATGCCGCCCGGGTTGTCGACGGTGCAGCGGCGCACCGTCGGACGCGCCCCGCCGCGCACTTCGAGCCCGGCCGCGGACCGCGTGACCACGCGGATGCCGATGAGCTCCGGTGCCCCCTCCTCGACGAGCAGCGCGGGCGCGGACGAGTCCTGGCCCTCGACGTGCAGGTCCTGTATGACCGCGGAGGCGCGGACGGTCAGCGGCACCCCGTCGGACGGCGCGATGCGCACCGAGCCGGGGGAGCTCTCGGGGCCGCGCAGCGTCACCGCGCGCTGGACGACGAGGTTCTCGCGGTACGTGCCGGCGGCAACGGTCAGTACGTCCCCGTCGCTCGCGGCCTCCAAGGCAGCGGCGAGCGATGCGTACTCGCCGGTGCGGCGCCGCCACCGCGACGTGCCGGTGTGCGTCACCTGGACCGTGCCCTGTGCCATGGAGTTGCTCTGCCCCCACCTTGTCGTACGCGGGACCTTGCGGCGTTGTGGTGTGTCACTGCATGTCGTGGCACTGCGCAAGGAGCCGAGGAGTTCGGCCGGTCCACCGTAGCGCGCGCGAGCAGGCGGAGTTGACCCGATGGCCGGGGCGGGTCCGTCAGGAGCCGGTGCCGGTCCGCCCCCAGTCGGGTCCGGCCTTCTCCCACGCCCGGTCGAGCCGTGCGTGACGCGCGCGCACCATGCGCCAGAGGATCAGCCTGCGGGTGCCCTCGATGAGCCCCGCGCTCGCCGTGGCGGCGCCGAATCCGGCCAGGACCGCGTGGGTCGTCGCCGTCGCGCCGTCCAGCGGGCGGCCGACGACGCGGCCGTGCTCGTCCGTCCAGAGCCTGAAGTGGTCGCCGGGGTCGGGGGATTTGAGGTCGGACAGCACCACGCCGTAGTGCTCGGTGTGGTCCGGGGCCTTCCAGCGGGCCAGGACGCGGCTGTGCGCGTCGCGTGCCGATGAGGTCTCGGGGTCGGGGTCGATCGGGGACGAGCCGACCTTGCGCAGGACGGTGCCGGTGATCGCGTGGCGGTCCTCGTGCTGCTGGTGCACCGAGGCGAGGAGGGCGTCCCGCGACAGGCTCGCGGTGAACACGCCGACGACCGGGACGCCGACGATGATCAGCATCAGGGCGGCCAGGGCCAGCCAGGCCTCGACCAGGTCGGTGCCGCGGCGCAGCGGATTGCGCCGCCACCGCCACAGGCCGACGATTGCTCGCACTGCCCTGCACCCCCTTCCGCGTCCGTCCTAACCGGAAACGGCACGGCCTACGTGCGAGAGGCGAGAAGAGAGAGCGAAATCACTCTCTGCAGCCGCCTTCCTCCGCTGCGCTTCATGCCCACGATCCCAACGTCCGTGCCCCGGCGTCGAGTTCCCGTTCGGGCAGCGGTCATTCGAGGATCGTGAACGCGTCACCGACGCGGATCCTTCCGGTGGATTCAGGCACCAGATTCTGCCCGAAGACGAGTTGGTCGCCGAAGCGGCGGTGCCGGGCGAGCGTCCGCAGGGGCTCCTTGCCGCGCTCCGCGGTGTGCTGGTCGGTGGTCGTCACGACGCAGCGCCCGCATTTCTTGACGACGCGGAAGGTGGCGTCGCCGATGGCGACGCGCCGCCAGTCGTCCTCGGCCCAGGGCGGGGTGCCCGCCACGACGACATTGGGCCGGAAGCGGTTCATGGGCAGCGGGCCCTCGTCGGAGTGGTCGCCCTGGGCGATGAGGGAGTTGAGCGCGTCGAGTGAGGAGAGGGCGGTGAGCAGCAGCGGAAAGCCGTCCGCGAAGCCGACCGTCTCACCGGCCCTGCCGTACGCCGGGTCCACGGGGCGGCGGGTCGCGGGGTCGTCGAGGTGGACGAGCCGGACGTCCATGTCCAGGTGGGCGCTGAACCAGGCGTGCGCCGCGTCCTCGGCGGGCACCGCCTCGATCTTGTCCCGCCAGATCTCCACCGGCACGGTCCTGCCGGGCTCGGGCACGCCGACGGTGAGGGGCTCGCGGCCGGGCGCGGACACACGGATGCCGCCGCCGGGCTGTGGCTCGGCGGCGACCAACGCCATGCGCGGATGCGGTCGTTGCGACACGAACCGTCCGTCGCCGTCGACCAGCATCCATCGACGGTCACCCGCGAGCCCCCAGGGCTCGACGACGGCCTCACGCGGAGCGTGCCCCCTGGCCGCCTTGAGCGGGTGAACGTGGATGGACCTCAGTGCTGGGTACGGCATGCGGCCATCCTGCCAGCAGCCGCTGACAGTGGACGGCCGCCGGTGATCAGTACCCGCGGTAGGGGCGGTTGTACGGATCCTCGTACGACGCGGGGGCCGGGCGGGGCGCCGCGGGGCGCATCGCCTCGTACCCCGTGCCGGGGGCGGGCCGCTGGGGCTGGGCTCCCGGATAGCCGCGCGGGCCCGCGGTCTGCTGCGGGATGTACGGCGCAGGTGCCTGCTGCAGCGGTGCGTGCTGCTGCGCCTGCTGGTAGCCGTACGCCTGGTTGGGATGGGAAGGGGCGGCGGGCAGCGCGGGCAGTGCGGGCGGCAGCGCGGGCAGGTGACTGCCCGTGTCGTACGCGGAGGGGACCCGGATCGGGGCGATCTGAGGAGTGCCCCGCTCTGCAACGAGGGAGTCGTAGATCGGAGTGTCCGGGAAGGACGGCGCGGAGTAGTAACCGCCGCCATAGGTGGAGCGGGGGGAGGTCATGCTCCATAAGTTAAGCCCTTGATGTGCTGGTTGGGGAGACCGATAAGAGGGTTGTTTTACGTGTCGGCTGTGACTGTGGATCCCCAATGCGAGCGAACTTGGCAAAATCGGTCGCCGAACGATGTTCGGATCGTGTAAAGGCCGAGCTCCTGAGGGGTTACCTGGGGTTGGCCGTGGGGCCCGCGCGGCACCGTCGTGGGCCTTCGCTCGGTCCGGGTAATAGGTTGGTCATGAACGGAAACGGCGGGCCCAGCCGGATGGCGACTTACGATGGGGGCGGACATGACAATGTCTAAAGGATCGAATGTTCCCGTACCGGCACCCGCGGTACGGATCGAATTGGGCTGGGGTTCCGGAGCCGGAGTGCCGGACGCCGATGCGTCCGCGCTGTTGCTGTCACCTTCCGGAAAGGTGCGCTCGGACGCCGACTTCGTCTTTTACAACCAGCCGGGGCACTCCTCCGGCGCGGTGCGCCATGAGGGCAAGCAGCGCTCCGGCAGCGGTGTGAGCGACGTGCTGAGCGTCGACCTCGCGCGCGTGGAGCCCGGGATCGAGTCCGTGGTGCTCGCCGCGTCGGCCGACGGCGGCACTTTCGGCCAGGTCCCCGGCCTGTACATCCGCGTTCTCGACGCGGCGAGCGGCGCCGAGATCGCGCGCTACGACAGCGCGGACGCGACCGTGGAGACCGCCTTCGTCCTCGGCGAGCTCTACCGTCGGCAGGGCGCCTGGAAGTTCCGCGCCGTCGGCCAGGGGTACGGCAGCGGCCTCGAAGGGCTCGCCACGGACTACGGCATTTCGGTGGACGAGCCGCAGCAGGCCGCCCCCGCTCCGGCGGCCCCGCCCGCACCCGTCGCCGCACCTCCCGCTCCCGCGGCGCCTCCGGCCCCTCCCGCCCCGGTCACCCAGCCCCCGGTCACCCAGCCCCCGGTCACCCAGCCCCCGGCCGCCCCCGCGCCGCCGCCCGCCGCGGCCCCCGCGCCCGTGCGCCTGACCAAGGTCACGCTGACGAAGGACGCGCCGTCCGTCTCCCTGACGAAGCAGGGCGGCACCTCGGGCGGCATGCGCGTGAACCTCAACTGGGAGGTGCGCAAGCAGTTCAAGGGCTGGGGCGCCAAACTCGGCAGGGCCGTCGCCATGCACGCCGACCTCGACCTCGACCTCTGCGCCCTCTACGAACTCACCGACGGCCGCAAGGGAGTCGTCCAGGCGCTCGGCAACGCCTTCGGTTCGCTGAACCAGCCGCCGTACATCCTGCTCGACGGCGACGACCGCACCGGCGCCGTCGCCACCGGTGAGAACCTCACGATCAACCTCGACCACATCAAGGACTTCCGGCGCATCGTCATCTTCGTGACCATCTACGAAGGCGCGCGCAGCTTCGCCGATCTGAATGCCACGGTCACCCTCCAGCCGCAGCACGGCGCCCCCGTCGACTTCTCCCTCGACGAGTGCACGGTCCCCTCGACCGTCTGCGCGCTGGCCCTGATCACCAACAACGGCGGCGACCTCGTCGTCCAGCGGGAGGCCCGCTATCTGGTGCCGGACCGCGGCGTGAGCCCGCAGCGCACCATGGACCACACCTACGGGTGGGGCATGAACTGGACGCCCGGCAGGAAGTAGCAGGTCAGGGCTGCTCGGGCGAGGGCTCCGGAGACGCGGTGTCGGGGCGTGCGTACGTACGCCCCTTCCACGCGGCACCACGCCCCCTGTAGTGCTGCACCGCCGAGTCCACCGTCATCAGGAGGTAGAGGAACGCGGTGCCGGGCAGCAGCAGTGCGAGCGGGAGCGGCTGGCGGTAGTAGCGGAGCATCGGCAGATACGTCGCCGTCATCACCAGCCAGGCGAGGCCACCGGCGACCGCCGCCGCCCGGCTGCCCGTGGCGAGTCCCGCGAACAGCGCGGCCGGAGGGGCGAGATACAGCACGGCGAGACCGGCGACCGTGCCGATGAGCAGCAGGACGTTGTGCCGCAGCTGGGCGTACGCGCTGCGCGAGACCATCCGCCACAGGTCACCGAGGCGTGGATACGGGCGCACGCTGTCCACGCCCTCGGCGAGCCCGAGCCAGATGTGGCCGCCCGAGCGCTTCACCGCCCGCGCGAGTGCCACGTCGTCGATCACCGCCTGCCGGATGGCATCGGGAACCCGGGCGCGCTCGGCGGCGTCCGTGCGCAGCAGCACACAGCCACCCGCCGCGGCGGCCGTCCGCGACCCCTTCCCGGCGATCCACCGGAAGGGATAGAGCTGCGCGAAGAAGTACACGAAGGCCGGGACCACCAGGCGCTCCCACAGGCTCTCCACCCGCAGCCGGGCCATCTGCGACACGAGGTCGTAGCCCCCGCTGCCCGCAGCGGCCACCAACTGGCGCAGGCTGTCCGGTTCATGGGCGATGTCCGCGTCGGTGAGCAGGAGGTATTCGGGGTCCCGCGCGCGGGCCAGGCCGATGCCATGACGTACCGCCCAGAGCTTGCCCGTCCAGCCCGCGGGCGGCTCGCCGGGGGAGCCGACGGTCAGCGGCAGCCCGCCGTGGCGCTCGGCCAGCGCCCGCGCCAGCTCGCCCGTGCCGTCCGAACTCCCGTCGTCGACAAGGAAGACCTCGGCCCGCCCCGGATAGTCCTGCGCGAGCAGCGAGGGCAGGCTCAGCGGCAGCACCGCCGCCTCGTCGCGAGCGGGGACGACGACACCGACCGAAGGCCAGTCGGCGGGGTCCCGGCGTGGTGGCAGACGCATGTCCGTACGCCAGAAGAAGCCCTGCCCCAACAGCAGCCACAGCCATGCGGCAAGCGATCCGGTGGCGATCCACGCAACGGCGCTCATCCGCCGAAGTCTGCCCCACGGGACGGTGCCTGTGGGGCCCATCGACTATGGTGACCGGGTGAAGATCCCGTCACTCTCATAAACACCCTACCCCTGCTGGCTCGGGCCCCGGTTAGTTAGTTTGGTGACTTGGTCGAGCTTCACCCTGGTACCGTCGATCGTGTAGCAACGAAGCGGACCTGGTGAACGATCATGAGTGGACCGGACCAGAAGAAGCCCGGCCTGCGCCTGGGTCAGATGGGTCAGATGATGAAGTGCCGCGAGTGCGGCGAGCCCCTGACCCTGTTCTCCATGGTGGACCCGGATGACGAGTGGGATGAGACCCCCGTCATCTACGTCCACCCTCGGGAACGCTTCATCCCGCAGACCGGCGAAGTCGAACCGCTGACCGACGAGTGCGCGTACGACCATGAAGCGGTGCCAGTACCGACTACGCCCCTCGAAGCCAACGTCATCTGTGACTTCTGCGCGTCACCTCACGTGCGGTACGTCTTCATCCCCCGGAAGCAGATCAGGATGCACGATCCTGAAACCGGGGCGACGAAGGACTACTCGTCACCCTGGCACTGCTGTGGTGGCTGCTTGAAGCCAGTGCGAGAGAAGGACTTGTCAGCCACCGTGAGGCGGGCTGTTAGTTCTAAGCACAGCTCATTGAAGGGTCAAGCAGGTTTCATCGTAGAGGTGCAGAAACTGAGCATACGTCGCCTCCAGAAGGCGTACTTCGACTCTCTCCCCGAGGGTCCGTTCCCGATGAAGATCGCACCGACGCCGAAGAAGATCGGCAAGCCTAGTTCTAGGAGGGGAATGTAAGTGGCGTTTGAAGAACCGAAGGGTCGCCCCAGGCTGGGGAAGAAGGCGTACCACGGTATCGCCGGGAAGATCCTCAAGTACGTAGAGCCTCACACCGAGGCTGACCCTGCGGGTGTTCTTGGAACGCTGATCTCCGGGTACTCGTGCATGATCGGCAACGAGCGCATGGTTCATGGGCCGATCAAGCAGCACATCAACGTGTGGACCATCCTCATGGGTGAGACCGGCAACGGCCGCAAGGGCACTGCCACTGATCTCGGTGAGGAGATCCTCCGCCCGGCTTCGCCGCTGTTCTGGGATGACAACACCACGACTTCACTGTCCTCCGGTGAAGGTCTCATCTACTCCGTACGAGACGGCATGGATGAAGACGAGGTCGCGGAGCGCCTTGAAGCGAACCTGAAGATCGACCGCGGAGTCTGGGACAAGCGCCTGTTCGTGGTCTCTACCGAGTTCGCCACCATCATGAGCAAGAGCCATGGCGGCACCCTCGGACCGGTCATGCGCGATGCCTGGGACGGCAAGAACCTCAACATCCACACCAAGGACTCAGAGGTTGCCACCCACCCTCACATCACGATCCTCGGACACGTCACGCCCAACGAGTTCGCGGACAGGCTGAAGCCGTCTGAGATGGCGGGCGGCACCTGGAACAGGTACCTGCCTCTCTACGTCCACATGACGCAGGAACTCGCCTGGCCCGAGCCTCCGGACGACTACGACGAGCAGCTCCGGGTGTTCGGCGATGACATCGGCAAGGCCATCCGGTACGCCCGCGAGGGTGCCGAGCCCGTCACGTTCCAGCCTGCGGCCAAGAAGTTCTACACCGAGAGCATCTACGCCGAATACAACGACACCTCAGGCGACACCGAGGTCATGAAGCAGTTCACGACAAGGCGTCTGCCCTACCTGCTTCGCGTGGCTGCCGTCTACGCCTTGATGAACCACCGGGACAAGATCAGCAAGGCTGACCTCGAAGCGGCCAAGGCCGTCATCGACTACGCCATCGAGTCGGCGCGCTATGTCGCCAAGGAGTTCAACAGCGGGAAGGGCCGTGACCGCAGCAAGACGGTCCCGCTCTCCGAGGACCGCGAGATGTTGAGTCATGCACTGAAGCAGGCCGGTGACGAGGGCCTGACGAGAACCCACATCCTGACGAAGGTCTTGAAGTTCCGACGCTCGTCGGCAGAGGTCGCAGGGCTCATCGAAGCCGTAGGCGCCATCGAGAAGAAGCGGCACAACCCGAGCGGGGGACCGCCCTTCAGGATCGTCTACCACCCTGATCACTTCCAGGCGGAGGAGCCCTCGAACCTGGACAAGCCACTGTCCTGAGGGAACACGAAAAGGCCCCCGACCTCCCATGAAGGGAAGCCGGGGGCTTCGTCGTGCGCAGGGTCCAACGACCTGGCCGGCTCAGGGACTTAAGACCTGAACAGGGCTCGTCCGTCCTCAAGGCTGAACTCGTCGATGACCGGAGGCAGCTCGGAGGTCTGCTCCGCAGGCGGACCGCCGAACATCTGAGTGTCTTCCTGAGGGCCGCTCAGGGCCTCCAGCTTCTCTTGGAGCGCCAGGTTCTCAGCAGCCAGGATGGCGAGCTGACCACCCTCCGCTTCCAGTGACCCCGGAGGGGCTTCGTGCAGGGCCTCGTCGGTCTTCTGGTCCTCAACCCGCTGTGCTCCCACACCACCAGCGAGGAGGGCCGCGACGACGCCGAGGATCGCCTCGTTGGGCAGGTTCGGGATGTACGTGGCCAGTAGCGCCAGGACGGCGCTCACGACGCTCGATATGAGCGCAGGGTTCTTCTTGATCAGATCCATGGGACCTCCTTCTAGTTGCTGAAGTTGCCTACGAACGGCTCGGACTCCGGTCCTTCCTTGCCGCCGCGTACCGCTCGAACGGTGACGGCCCACTGGCCAGCCGTCTTCGGCTTGGCGTAGATGGGCACGAAGGTGCCCCGCCAGTCCGTCTTGGTGGAGTCGGTGACCGTCGACACGACGCCGTCCTTGTCGGTGGCCGTGACCTTGTACTGCTCTGCGTAGCCCTCGCTGAGGGGCTTCTTGATGACCACGACCAGACCCATGGCCTCGTACTGCGCGTAGTCCCGTTCCACCTTCTCGATAACGGGCTTCTCGCCCGGCTCCTCGACGTCCGAGACGATGACGTACATGTGCTCAGAAGCGGATACGCCGTAAGGGTTCTCGGCCGTCACGGCGAAGCCGTACGTGCCCGGTTGTGTGTCGGGCATCGTGACCGTCTCGGCGATGATCCCCTGCGGAACCGGAGGCGCCATGAACACCTGCGACACCTTGGGGGAGTCGACGTCATGCCCTGCCCAGCCAGTCACGGTGTACTGGTCGGCGTGAGCGCGGGCGTCCCAAGCCACCTCGAAGTCGTCACCGGCCTTGTGCTCGACCCGAGCGACCTTCGGTGGGACAGGCTCGACGTTGCCCCATGGATGCTCGACGGTGACCCACCCGCCAGTGCCAGCAATGCAGACCTCGTAGGCGTATGCCTTGCCCCATTCGGGGCCCGAGTCTCCACCAGGCTTCAACTCGACCTCGGTCTCGACTACTGCCTCCCTCTCGTCCTTGACGGATGCGTCGTCCCTGACTCGCACGTCGTAGCCCGCAGCGCCTTCCACGGCATCCCACTTGAGGCCCGCGGTGTTCCAACTCTTGTTCCAGGGTTGGAGGTTGGCCGGTGCCGCCTGCTGCTTGGTGAGCTTCAGCGATCCCGCATCGGACCAGGGGCTGAACGAGGAGTGCGTGTTCCACGCTCGAACCCGGAAGTCGATCGTGTCGCCGGTCTTGGCCGTGTTGAAGTGACCTGCAACCATCTGGAACGACAGGGTGTTGCCAACATCGCGACCCAGCGGTTCGGGAGCGGTCGACGGGTACCAGGTGCCCCCGTTGCGTCGCCACTGCACGTAGTACTTCTCGGCGCCCGAATAGGCCGACCAAGACCCGAGTGGCCACTTGCCGGAAGCCTGAGCGAAGGACGGCTTCGACATCGGGGCGAACATCGAACCGTTGCCAGAGACGTTCACCGCATCGGGCGCGTACAGGGAGCGTCCGGTGGTCGACTGGCCAGACCACTTGTTGCCCGTGATCGTGACGCCCGGACTGTTGCTCGCATTGATGACGTGCGATCCGCGGTGACCCTTCAGCTCGTTGTCCTTGATCACGATGCCGGACGATGCTGGGGCTCCGGTGTACGTCACTGCTTCCCCGTTGCCCCTGTACCAGCGCCAGGCTTCCTCGACGCTGACTGCCGCGTACTTACAGGCCGGGTTGCCCGTGGTGTCGAACTTGTTGCCAGAGACGGTGATGTTCGCGTTGGCGTGGTTCGCCGCCTCAAGCGAGTGGATGACCACTGCGGCCTTCGAACCCTCGTCGATGCGCCCGTACTTCTTGTGGTCATGGCGCGACTTGAAGGTGTTGTTGCGGACGATCGAGTCCGTCCACCCGAACACACGCACCGCAGCACCGAGGTAGTCCTGAACATCGTTCTCCTCGATCGTGATCCGGGTGTACGGCTTGGTGGTGGTCGCACCGTCCTTCTTGCTTGCAGCGTGAGAGCCGACGAATACGGGCCACGTGCCGTGTGTGGACGACGCCTTGACGGTGCAGTCCCGCACCGTGAGGCCGTCGGTCGGTGACCCGTCCGAAGCGCCTGGAGGTGCTCCCCCCGCCTCGAAGGCTCGGTCAACCTGAATGGCTTCGATGTACGGGTATCCGTGGGACCGCCACACCGTGCCCTTGTAGTCGGGGTACTGCGCATCGAACCGATTCGCCTTCGAAGGGAGGAACCCTTCGAAGGTGACGTTGTCGATGGTCAGATCCTTGTTGCCGATGCAGTCGATCGCGTGGTTCGCGTAGACGTTCGTGATCCGCATGTCGCGGACGGTCCCTCGGGTGGTCTGGCAGAGACCCATGATCACGGAGATGTGACCCCACTCGGCAGAGTTCGTCGCGTTGCCGTCGATCGTGCCACCAGAGATCGTCCAGTCCGCAGGCCCGTTGTAGTTCTTGAACTGGTCCTCGACGCTGAACGAGCCGAAGGTCTGTCCGCCGCCCTGGCGAAGGATGACGGTGCCGTCCGACATTTTGAAGTGGACGTCCGTCTTGATGCGCATGATCGGACCGCCCGGCTGACTCGGGGAATGACGGACCGCGTACTGCCCATCCGGCACCAGCACCGTGCCGCCGTGCGGCGCACGTGCAACCTCGTCGATCGCCCGCTGGAACGCATCAGCGTTCCTCTCGGCATCCGTGTTGTTGACGTTCCCTTCCTTGATGCCGAAGTCCTTCGCGTTCACCACCTTCCCGTTGTTGGACACGTTCGACATGTCGTCGCACCAGACGCCGTTGTTGGTCTTCGGCGCGTCCCAGGTGTTGTCCTCGATGACGATCCCGGGAACGAGCTGCGACGAGATCACGTCGGTGCCAGCGTGGTTGACGCTGTGGTTGCGTCGGATGGTGATGCCCGTAGATCCAGCCGTAGGGGCCTGCGTCTCCTTGATCGTCCCGTCAGCGTTGTACTTGCGCCAAGCCTGGTTCACAGAGATGGCGGCGTAGCGGCAGCCGGGACGGCCCGTGTTGGTCAACGTGTTGTCTTCGATCTCGACGTTCACGTTCCGGTGGGCGTTCTTGTCGGGGGAGTGGACGAGGATCGCGGCCTTGCTCTGTTCGTCGGCAGTGCCCACCTTGGGGTGATCATGCCTCGACGAGAACTGGTTGTTCTTGATCGAGCTGTCATGCCAGCCGAAGACGCGAACCGCCGAACCAAGGTAGTCAGCAACTACGTTGTCCTCGATGTGGATGTTCCGGTACGGGTGCGCCGGGTTGCCATCCAACGTGAGGTTGGCGCCGTGGGAGCCCACGAAGACCGGGGGCGCCCCGGCCGTCTCGGACGGGCCAGCCCAGCAGTTGCGGACGAACAGGCCGTCGGTCGTCGCGTTGTCGAAGGCAGGCCCACCACCAGAACGGCTGTGAGCAGCGTCGACCTGGATCACCTCGATGTACGGCCAGCCATGGTCGCCACCCCAGGACGTGCCCGGCAGCCAGCCCTTGAACTTCACGCCGTCGACAGTCAGGTTCCGGTTCCCACCAGCATCTACACAGTGGTCGGCGAACGTGTTGAGTACCGTCAGGTCCTTGATCGTCCCACCGCTGGTGTGCGTGAGACGGAAGGCGACCGTCTTCACGTTCTGGGACTTGGCCCAGTGGCCGTTGTTGTCGATCGTGCCTTCGCCGCCGATGGTCCAGTTGCTCGGGCCGGTGTACCCCTGGAATGTCTCGCCGTCCAGGAAGCTGCCGAACATGTCCCTGTGCCCGGTGTTCTTGAGCGTCGCCCCCTGGGGGATGGCGACCTCGACGTTCGAGCGGACAGAGATGGTCGGAGGCTTGGGGGTCTGCACAGGGGCGCCGAACACGCAGTACGTGCCCTGCGGGATCACTACCCTGCCGCCGCCCTTGGCGGAAGCCTTGTTGATCGCCGCCTGAATGAGCGCAGCGTTTCGAGTCGCCTGCTCCTGAGTCGCGTTGGCGCTGTCCGCCAGGCCCTGAACCACGTCGGGATCGGTGCCGGAGAACACGACTCGCCAACCGACCTCGGTCGAGATCTCAACGGACTTGGCGGGCTTCCAACTCCCCTCCCATACCTGGACGTTCCTCGGGATCTTCCAGCCGGAGGTCGTATATATCTGCGCCATCAGACCTCCACCCAGATCGTTCCTACGTCGGCAGTGGGCGGCCGCGTGCCACCGATGATCACCTTCGGGGACTTGCCGTCCTTGCCCGGCTTCCCCTCCGGTCCCTGCTTGCCCTGCGGACCGGGAGTGCCGGGCTTACTGCGAAGCTCGTCGATCGTCGGGGACTCGATGGTCCCGTCAGCGTTGATGCGGGCAGCAGGATCCTCACCTTGTGCCTTGAGCCCGACTCGAAGGCCCTGCTGGAAGCTCGACTCCGACACCGAAGCCACACCCCCAACGGCTTCAATCGACGCAAGGAAGGACGTGGACTCGGTGCTCATGAACTTCCAAGGGGCCCCGATCTCATACTCCTTGGACGGGTCGAACCGGCCCCCTGTACTGCGCAGGTTCTCGGAGACGTTCACCTTCCCGTCCTTGTCCGTGAACCAGAGAACCCCGTCCTTGCTCTTGAACACGGCGCCACCGGTCATCGTGTCCGGGATGGTTCCGCCGCTCGGGACGTCGGCTAGCTTCAACCCCCAGTCAGAGCGGTAATCGTCTTGTGAACTGGGGTTACCGACCGTGTATGACCGGGAGATCATCGTGCCGTTGTGCACCACCTGGTTGCCCTTGGCGAACCAGAGTCGCTGAGTGCCGTTCTCGTCGTGGACGGCGAAGTACGGGCTCGACGAGTCCGCAACGGGGCGAACGATGAGCGGGCCCTTCACGTTGCTGAAGTCGACCGTCGCGGGGTCGCCAGGGTCGCCCTTCTCGCCGGGCTCGCCCTGCGGGCCGGGCTTCAGCTCGATGTCGGTGATCAGTTGACGGATGTCCGTGTGCGCAGCCGGGTCGACGTCGTGCGTCTCGATCTCCTGCGTCAGCTCGCCCGGAGAGACAACGTCCAGGCTCGAAAGGGCGTCCTTGATCTCCTGCTCAACGATCGGCTTGATGCCGTCGAGTGACCCGTCCTTCCCTGGCTTGCCCTCCGCGCCAGGGTCCCCTTGGGCGCCCTTGGGCCCCTTGAGCGCGGTGAGGTACTGCTCGTACGTCCCACCAGGGTTCTGGTCCTGCCAGACCTGGAAGGCGGACTTACCGTCTCGGCCTGTCTCGCCAGGGTCGCCCTTCTCGCCGGGCTGGCCGGGCTCTCCCGGCCGTCCCGGATCGCCTTGGGCTCCTGTCTCGCCACGCTCTCCGCGAGGCCCTCCAGGGCCTGTGTCGCCTCGATCGCCCTTGCCCTTGAAGCCGGACATCCACCCACGGATGTTCTCTTCGAGCGTCCAGTCCCCATGGGGCACGTAGAGGCCCAGCTCGACGGCGGCCTCGTACGCCGACTGACCATCCCGACCCTCGATCGGGAAGACGCGAGAGTCGAGCTGTCCGAAGTTCGTGGTCTTCAGGAAGTCGACGCCGTCCTTGTCATCCACGTACTTGTGTGAGACGAAGCACTCGGTGTCCCAGCCCTGACCGCTGCCGTCTTTCGGTTCGAACTCGACCGCGTAGACCCACTGCTTCGGGTTGGAACCCTCCAGGTCGCCAGGGATCAGGCCGATCTCGAACCGGCCGTCCTCGACGACGGCTTCAACCGCAGCCGGAACCAGCTTTCCCGAAGGAAGAACGACTGGGCCACGGGGCTTGAAGCGTATGAGTCCTTCAGCACCTCCCTTACCGACATCGAACGTGTTGCCCCACACCTTCACAGTGGGGGTGTCTTCAAATCCCGTCTTCACAGACTCTTCCTTTCTGGCCACGGACGGGGGCAGCACAAAGCCACCCCCGTCATGGTGGATGTCAAGCGTTAGCGCAGAAAACGCATCGGGTCAACCTGCTTACCGCCCTCCAGGACTTCGAAGTGCAGATGCGGGCCCGTGCTGTTCCCAGTCGAGCCCACGTTGCCGATCTGCTGTCCTGCGGTCACCGTCTGGCCCTGGCCGATCGAGATGGCCGACAGGTGGGCGTAGCGGCTCACCTTGCCGTCCTGGTGCCGGATCTCGACGAGCATCCCGTAGGCGCCCGCCCAGCCCGTCTTCACGACGGTCCCAGAGCTAGCCGCAACGACCTTCGTCCCCTGCGGCGCAGGGAAGTCCAGCCCCGTGTGGTAGCCGCTGGACCACATCGGCCCCGGCTTACCGAACGGCGTCCCGAAGGCGGCAGCGACCGGCTTCACCCAGCCCTGAGCGGCTGTCTCCGGCTTCGGCGCGTCCTTGGACGGGTCGTACTGCTTGGCGTGCTTCCCGGAGCCGCCAGAGAGCTGCACGACGAGCTTGGCCGCCGACAGCTCCCACTGGCCGAACGCCATCGGGTGCCCAGACCGCTGCACGGCCTGTGCCGCCTGGTACAGCGGCATGCCCTTCCAGTTCACGCCCTTGAGGACGCCGAAGAACTTGGCCGACGCGTAGTGCGGGTCACGCACCTGAGCGGCGGAGCCCCAGCCCATCGAAGGACGCTGCTGGAACAGCCCAAGGGAGTCACGGTCGCCATGGCCAAGGTTCTGGAGCCTCGACTCCTGGTAGGCCGTCGCGATGCCGATTACGGCAGCCCGCGGACCGTCGGTCGGTCCGAAGATGCGGATCGCTTCCTGGTAGATGACCCGAGCATTCTGGATCTCGGCCGCAGTGAGCGGACGATCCCAGCCGCGCTGCATACCGACCGGCTTGGACTGGAGCAGCGACTCAAGAGTCACGGCCTGGCCCTGCGGCGCTGGAGGCGTCACCGGCTTCGGCGTGACCGGCTTCGAGGGCTTCGGGACCTTCGACTCGCCGGCCTGGGGGTCCTTAGTCCCACCGCGGTCCTTGTTGACCGTGTCCGGTACCACCAGCTTGGCGCCAGGGGAGAGGTACACGTGCTGGCCGCTGAAGATGAGGTCCGGGTCAGGGAACCGTCCCTCGTTCATGTCGAGCAGTGCCTTCAGTGAGATGCCGTGCTTCACCGCGATACCCGAGAGCGTGTCATCGCGCTTCACGATGTACTTCTTCGCCGCAGGCTTGATCGTCTCCACCTTCGGGGCAGGCGCAGAGCGCTGCACCGCGTGCTTGGCGGGGATGTTCACCGTCTGGTTGACGTAGATCATGTTCGGGTTGCGGATCTGCTTGTTCGCCGCGATGAGAGCCTTGTAGCTCACGCCGTGGCGAGCGGCGATCTTGGTGAGCGAGTCGCCCTTCTTCACCTTGTAGGTAGTGGCCGCCACGCTGGACGATCCTGGCTTCCGGTCTGGCGTTCCCGGAGACGTCGGCTTAGACGTACCAGGCTTCGAAACAGGCGGCTTCTCACTCGGCTTCTTCCCTTCGTCGGGCTTGGGCTTCTTGTTGGCCTCCTTCTTCTCGGGGACGTTGATCTGCTGTCCCTCAGTGATCTTGTTCTTGTCCTTGATCTGCGGGTTGGCGTCCAACAGCTCACCAATGCCGACGCCCAGGAGCGCGGCGATGCCCAGCAGGGTCATGCCCTTCTTGATCGTGAACTTGTTCCCGGACACGATCGGCTTGTTGGGCTTGTCCGTGCCGATGCTGGGGAGCACCGACGTCTTGTCGTCGGCCCCGGCCGCCACGTACTTCGGTCGGCCGTACCCATGGATGCGGCTGTTGGACCTGGCCACCCACTTCTCGTACACGCCGTCGCCGTTGTAGTAGGCGCCGTTCATCGAGCCCCCGGTGTTGCCACCGATGACGCGGACGCGTCCAAGCTCGACCTCCGTCACCATGTCGACGTGAGTGCCGCCGTTGGCCCCGTACATGATGAAGTCGCCCGGCTTCGGGCTGTTCTTCGACCAGAGGCCGCGCTGCTTGAACCAGGCCGTAGCGGCGGCACAGGCAGCGGTGTACGGGTACTCAACGTTGGGGCGACCCCCAGCGTCCTTGTGGATGATCGACTGGAAGGACTGACACCACGGGTAGCCGTAGCCGTCATGGGGGTAGCCCCCGATGCGGCCAAAGCGCCGGTTGAACTTGGTGTCGTTCTGTCCCTTCTCTCGGTAGCCCGTCTCCTTCCGGGCAAGGCGTATCGCCTCGCTTGCTGTGTAAGCCATGTCGACCTCCTTTCTCTGTAGGGAGCCCTGAGGCTCCACGACCCCCCTCGGTCTCAAAGTGTCAGCCATCCTAGGTGGATGTCAAGTGGATCAGGATGGCTGTCAAGTGTGCGGCATGAGTTAGTTAGTTTGGTAGCTAGGTCGGGGGGCGCGTCAGTGAGACGGCCCGGATGCCGCTGGTCGGCGTGTCATCGGGCGAGTCTGGATACAGGGGCTCTATACCGTTCGACCGGAGCTGGTACTCGAACGAGGCCGCCCTGCGGCGGTACTTCTCCACGATGTCCTGTAGCTCCTGGACCTGGTCTTGGAGCTCGGACCGCCAGCGGGCGAGGTCTTCGATGTGCTGGGCGCGGGCCTGATTGAAGCCGTCTCGGCGTACCTGCCATGCCTTGAAGAGGATTGCGAGGGAAGCAATTCCTCCAGCGCCGAACACGGCGGTGATGATCTCTGCTGTCTTCATGTCACCTCCCTTACGTCTTCCCGAGGTACTTGATGGTGATGCTGCCGCCTGTCCATGTGTGAGTCGAGCCGCCAAAGCTAAGGCTTGTTTGAACCCCGAGCTTTTCGCCCTTGTTCCACTTGAACCTGGCTACCTGCATTTTCTCGGTGGTCTTCACGGATGCGTGAGTCTGCGAGCCCGTGTATGTCTTCGTGAGATCGCGTCCACCTGCCACAACCTTGCTGCGAAGGATTGAGCTGTTGGCGATGCTTGTAGTGACGGTCACCTGTGACTCGACTGAGTAATAGCCGGTTACTCGACACTCAAAGTCCCATGCGCTCGGAATTCCGACGGCCTTACGCTCGGACGGATTCCAGTGAACCGACTGCATGGAGTTGTTGGCGAAGGTTGCCCTCTTCGGTGTTGCCTTCGCCCCGATTATTTTACCAACGCGTCATACGCCTTCTTGAGGGCGTCAAAGTCCTTTCGGAGCTGTTCGGCCGCAGCCAATTCCTTGGCGACGTTGAACGTGGTGGAATTGGAGCTGCTGGTAGATGTCTTGCGGCTGAGCCACATAGAGCCGACGTCGCCACCGGTAGTGATGTCGATTACCTTCTGAGTGGGCTGGTTCTTCGACCAGACGACAAGCGTGTCCTTGAACTCGACGGGCTTCGTGAAGTCGGCCATGTTGTCGATCTTCTGATCAAGCTGCCGGATGGAACCCTCGGTCGACTGCACTCGCGTCCCAAGGTCGGTGACCTTCTTCGCGTTGTCCTTGGTCAGGTCGACGACGCTGTTCATGTTCACGTCGCCAGCGGCACCGGAGACGTGCAGCGTGCCGCCCTGCGAGTAGAGGGTGACTCCGTTGCTCGGGCAGTACGTGGGGCTGGTCGTGATGTTGCCCAGGTTGATGACTGGACCGTCGGCGTCAGTGCAGGGCTGTTCCGCCTCGGGGTCCACCCGAATGGAGAGCTGCTTGGTGCCAACCTCCGCGTTGACCACCACATCGCAGTTCGTGTGCGTCGATCCGTCCTGAGCCACCTTGAAGGTGCCCCCGTCTGATCCGTTGACGGTGAAGTCGGAACCCTCCACCACAAGAGGACCGTTGATGGTCGCTCCGGAGTTGGCCTCCAGTGATCCTGGCCTGCCTTCCGGGCCCTCGGGTCCTTCAGGCCCAGCGGGACCCTCCATGCCAGCGGGCCCTTCACTGCCGGTCTCGCCCTTCACGCCAGGCATCCCAGGCATGCCGTCCTTGCCGTCGGCTCCGCGTTCTCCGCGCGGCCCCTGGTAGCGGACGATCAGCCCTTCATAGTCGGGGGAGGTGTAGAGGTCGCGGATGTTCCACACGGCCTCCTCGTCCCCCTCGTCCTCGGCGAGTGGAGGGATGGTGATCTTGTATCGGTTGGGGTGCATCCCCTCAAAGGTCTCGATGACGTCGTAGGCGAACTCCCCGCGTATCAGGCGGACTTCGAATTCGCCGGCCTCGTCCAGCTCCACCACATCGCTGACGCCGCCGACCATGCCCACCTCAGTCAACGCCCACTGAGGGATGCTGAATTGGATGACGCCCTTGTAGGGAAGTCCGGTCGGCGTCAGGTACTTCCCGCGAACTGTCGCTCGGGGAGCGCCTTCGAACTCGTCCTCTTCCATGTGTCCTCCTTAGGTCGGACTGCGGTTCAAGTAGTAGGTACTGAAAGCCCAGTTAGCGGCGTTGCCCGTGTTGCCCGAGTGCTTACCGTCGTCGCTCAGGTACTGCATGTTCGTCCTGCCTCGACGAAGGCCCATCGCGAGCTCAGGCGGTGCGATCATGGCGCCGTCACGGTTCCACTGACCGCTCACGGGCTCACCGCGGTCGTCGGTGTTGGACGTCTTGGTCCAGATCACGAACCACATCGCGCTCGACGGGGACAGTGGCTCACCAGGAAGGGTGTGCTGCCACTCCAGCTCGAAGGAGTGCACTCGGCTCCGCTCGCCCTTACGGATGAGATGCCAGGGGTGCGAGTACGAGGGGCGCTGGCCGTTCCAGGGGAGAGGTCGAGCCGTCTCCTTGGTGACCATGATCTCGACCTGGTGCCGATCACTACCGGCGTACAGGAAGTTCAACTTCAGCGTGTCCGTGAGAGAGCCGTGTGCCTGGATCGAGTACCAGGGCACCCACCCGTTCGCGCTCGTGAGCGCCTTCCAGCTCGGGTACCGAACCGTCTTGTAGTTGAAGCCGCTGAGCAGGCCCGTGATGGTCCGGCTGAACCAGTGGGTGTGCCCACCGACCGCACTGAGACTGTGGCCATGGCCGCCACCACTCTTGGTGGAGCCGGGAAGGCTGTGCGAGTGCCCGTCAGCGCTGCCAGTCGAGCCGCCAATGCCGTGCGAGTGGCCACCTACGGCTCCAACCGAGTGGGAGTGGCCTCCCTTGTTCGTCGTGTCACCCGACACCGTCCTGGAGCCGTTCCACTGGCCCGAGCCGACAATGGTCTCGCCGTCGAACTTCGTGGGCTGCCAGGCGCTGAGGTACTGGGACGCCGCGTGATGGGTGACGTTGAAACGGTCGATGACCGGCCGTTGAGTCGTGAGCGCTTCCAGGAGCTTGAGTCGACCGTCCATATCGGCCAGGCCCGTACTGAGTCCCGGAGCCATGATGCGAGGGTTAGCCACTGAACTTCTCCTTCCTGAAGAGAGCCGCCTGCGTCAGCGAGAGAGCAACACGGTCCGTACCGTCTGCTTCAACGCGGATGTCGGCCTGTGTCACAACGAAGTCTTCGCTGACGTTCATGAAGCCGGTGTTGACCTTCACGGCGATTTTCACGCCAAGGTTCGGGTTGAACCTCGTCGGGTCTTCAAAAGCGTTCGGGTAAGTGACGATGCGCGGAACACGGATGCCGGGGTCACCGAAAGCCAGAAGCGTGTCAGCCTTGGCGTCCAAGTCCGCGTTACCGGCCACCTGGTGATAGCGCGCTACCGCGTCTCGTACGGGCCACTTCTTGATGCCGTTCTTGTTGTTGCGGCGCCGGTTCACGGTCGTGGTGTTGTTGGTGCCGATCGCGTAAGCGACGTTGGCGATCTGCGTGCCGTCGAAGTAGATCTCCTCGACCTCGCAGTTGATGTGATCGAGGAGTGCCTTGTTCCCGTAGACGTCGGCGTACTGCTCGATCTTGCAGTCTCGAATGCCGACATCGGTCCAGAGGCAGTACCTCGTCGTTGGATGCCTAGGGACTCGGTTCTCAGTACAGTGAGGAGCGAACCTCAGCTTCTCGTTCTTCGTGTCCCAGGTGCCCTGCTCGATGTACGGGTAGCAGTTGATGAAGAAGCCGTTCTGGCTGTCCACGAAGTCCTGGATGATCTCCCATCCTTCTTTCCACTCCTCGTACGTGTACTGCCACGACACCTTGCGGTCTGCCATTGCCGGAATGTTCTGCTTGCTCTTCCCGTTCTCGTCAGTCGTCAGAGCGACATTGATACCCCAGTCCTTCTGCGTGCTGCGGAAGACGTTGTGGATGAGTTCACCGAGGGGCTTGTCCTTGCCGGTACCTGCCCAATGCCGGTTCTCGAAGAACGAGAAGAAGTCCCGTGCCGAGATGTCGAGCGTGCGATCGGTGAGGTCGATGCGCATCGTCCAGATGATGCCGCCCCACATCAGGTGCCACTTGCCCTTGAGCTTCTTGAAGATGCCGACGCAGTACTTGTACGGCTCCAAGTCCTTCAAGACGTGGCCAGGGAGACCAACCTCGTCGCGAAGGTCAATCGGGATGGAGACGTTGGCCTGCGAGATCTCGTCCAGGCGGTACGTCCAACTCACGCTGTGGATGGGGATGTTGCGCGCCGCGATGAGTGGCTTCCATCCCTTGATCTTCAGGCTTTCCTGGTGCTTGGCGTGCTTGGGGTCGTCGTACGCCGGATTGCCCTGCTGCTGCCACTTGTAGAGGCGCACCTCATAACGGCTCTCGTCTGCCATGGTCTCCCTTTCCGTGCTTGGTCATGCAAAAGGCCCCCTACGAAGCCGGGGGCCATGGCTGTGCTGTTGAGTTACGCGACCTTCTCCACGCTGAAGTACGTGCCTTCGCGCGAGGCACCTGCGGCGGCGATATTGACGCCCAACAGGCCCGACCAAGCGCGGGCAACGAGCTTGTCGCCCTTGTTGAGGTTGCCCTCCCAACGAATAGCCTGGAGGGACACCTTGTAGACCGTCCGCGTGGACGATCCGGCATTCGAGTGCTTGAGCTGAGTCAGGGTCGTCGAACCGGCCCGCTTGACCATCAACTCCGCGGAGTTGGACCACTCGGTCTTCGTCGTGGCGGTGCCCGACATGCGGTCCATGCCGATGCCCAGGAGAACGCGGTACTTGCCCGTCTCCTTGATCTCGACCTCGTCACCACAAGACTCGGTGCCAGCGCTCGTCGGAAGGTTCTGCGTGCCCTTGACGCCGATGCCGCGAATCACCGCTCCGCCGCTCTCCTTAGCGGCCCACATCACATGCAGCGTCTCGCTGTTCTTGGCGAAGCGAACCGCGCCCGCACGAGGCTGGTAGTACTTCGGCATCTTCTCGACCTTGTCCACGCGAGTCGTGAGGGCGTCGAGCTTGGACTGAAGGTCCTTCACCTTGTTCTGGATGTCGGTACCCACACTCTGCTGAACACTGTCGATCTTGGTGCTGAGCGTCGCCGTCTTCGAGTTGAGGTCGCCCAGCGTCGCACCGACGTCATAGGCGCCGAGCGTGAGCGTTCCCTGTGCGACGACGTTGCCAGCGATGTGGACGCCGTTGAGAGATGTGTCCCCGTTCACGTTCAGGTTGCCGCCCTCAAGGCCCGTTCCGTCCTTGCCGTCGTTCCCAGGCTCGCCCTTGTCGCCCTTGGCTCCGGTGGCTCCCGTCGCGCCTCGACTGCCCTGGGGGCCCTGTACGCCCTGGGGGCCCATCGGCCCACGGATCGAGCCGAGCGAGACCCACTCGCCGGACACCTTCTGGAAGATGTTGCCGTTGCCGTCACCGCTGGCATACAGGTCGCCGTCACTGCCGTACTCGTCCTGAGGCTCACCGGCTCCCGCGAGCCACTTGTTCGCCCGCAGAGACCCCGTGTTGTCCCAGCCCTCCGGAGTGCGCACGTACAGCTCGTGCCAGGCAGCCCCAGGAGCAAGCGGGTTGTCCTCCGTGTGAGTCCGGATGTGCAGGTCTCCAACGTGCCCCGCGGTCTCGTCCGGTGCGTCGCCGCTCTGGAAGATGCTGTTGCCGTCTCGCAGCCAGGAGCCGTTCTCGCGCTTCACCCATCGGGAACCCGTCGCGATGTCCGTGTACTGCGTGCCAGGCCGGAAGACGGCGAGCATGGCCTCAACCGGAGCGCCGAGACCACCAGGGCCGGTGCGGGTGATGAGGAACTGTGAGTACGCCGGGTCGAACCGGACGTCCCGGAGCGCGTAGGTCGTCTCACTTGTCCGCCTGTACTCGGCCAAGGCGATGGCCCGCTCGGGAAGGGCGGACTGGTTTATGTCGATCGTCGCGGCGAGCCTCAGCTCAGGCGCGGTGAACTTGGAGTCGAACTCGGGACCAACCACGGTCAGGTAGAGAAGACCCTCACCTGCACCGAGCTGGATACGCATCTCCTCCTGGCTCTCGACCCAGAAGACCCCCTGACTGCCCTTGCCTTCGTCGGCCTTGATCCAGGCGCGGCCAGGCTGAATGACAACGAAGCGCTGCGAGTCCGAGCCTTCAGGTACGGCGAAGGACTTCAGGTCATCGAACCCCTTGGCGAAGTCCTGCAACGACCCGAACATCCTCCGGAAGTTACTTGCGGGGTACTTGGCCCCGTTGGTGAAGTTGATGTTAGCCATTCAAGCTCCCCGGTTAGTTAGTTTGGTAGTTTGATCGGCCGCCTTGCTCAGATGAACTTGCTGAGCTGCCAGAAGACCTTGCCGTGCGGCTTCGGGATGTCGGCGAACTCGGCGCTGTAGTAGACGGGTGCTCCGGTGTCGCCAACGGAGAGATAGCACTGCATCGTGGTGCCCGGCTTTGCGCTGAACCACTGCTTCTTAGTGAGCTTGCTCGTGATGTCAGTGCGGAGATCTCCGTTGTATCCACGCTTCGTCAGGAACGCTTTCTTGGTTCCTGAGTCGAGTTCGAGCTTGTCGCCTATCTCCATGTTGAGTGGAAACCCGTCTAGAACGTCGATGCCGACACCGTCGCTCACCCTCTCGCTTGCGAGAAGCTGACCGTCAGCGGCAGCAGCGCCTACACGGGCCTCGAAGAACACGCCGCCCTGAAGCGGACCGTAGATCTCTGCCTTGATGGGAGTCTCGGCCATTGAACCGTTGGTTATGACCGCAGGCTTGGCAGGTGTCATCTTCGCCGTATTCGGGATGAGGAGACCTTCCGGCGTGAAGTCAAAGACGCTGTCGTTCAGAAGGTCGATACCGCCTGCATCGAAGATGGATGCCTCCATCTCGCGTTCGTTGATGGAGGTAGCAACGATCCATGGATCAGTGCATGAAAACTCCACATCCACGACGGGGGCGAGCGACGTCGCGTACTTGTCGTCGATCGTTGAAGCACGCTTCCTCACCCGCCCCCTAACCTTCGCCGTGGCACCCTGAGCGACACCAGGGATCTGAAACTCAAGGTCTTCTTCCGTCGCGCCGTATGTGAACGCGGCGTTGACCTCACCCATGAGCGTCGCCAATTGTTCTCTGTCCTTCGCGAGAACACGGAAGGACATGTGAATCGTCCGTCCTCGCATCCAGTCGGTACCCGGCCAGAGGCCATGAGTAGCGACCATCTCAAGGTCGTAGGACTTCACATCCGGCATGTCGGCGATCCCCGAAACTTCAATGGGCTGAAGCGGAGAGTCGCCGCCAAGGAGGACTCCTCGATAGAAGAGAGTCCAGTCTTCCGGCTCGTAGGTGCCGACGTAGGCCGTCGTCCTCATCGTGTCATCCTCCTAAACTGCCAAGTGACCTCCCTGCCGATCTCATTCGGATCAGCATTCGTGTTGGCATTGACGATTGCGCTGTAGTTGTTGACCGGTCGCTCGACCTTCTGAACCTCGCGGTCATCCCGCTTCCCGGCGGCCCTGGAGAGGAACGTGCCAGTCTCGTAGACGTCCTCCGCAGCGAACATCGGGGGAGCGGCGTACAGACCCGGAGGCGGCATCTGCGGAGCCCGAGCCATCGCCTGAGCGCTGGCCTTAGCCGCCGATGCGGCCTTCTTGATCTCGGTCACGGTCTTCGTGGTGTTGACCTTGACGTTGATCGTGTACGTCCCCGACGTCACCTGGTTGAGAGCTGACTTCATCTGCGAGCACGCGTTGCGTACGGCAGAGACGGCTTTGGACATGGCTGACTGGACCTTCGTGGCGTACTGCGGCCACTTGCCACCCGCGTCCTTCGGGACCGCACCGAGCTGCTTGGTGGCGTCCTTGCTGTGCGAGTTGATACGGGACGTCGCTGCGGTCAGCGTCGACTCGATCTTCTTCGCCAGGTCGTTCCACGCCTGAACCGAGGTGACGTTCATGTTGGACGAGCCAGTCTTGGCATCGTTGACGATCTTGTCCCACGTCTTCTTCGAGGACGAGGACATGCCGTCGTAGGCGCCCTTGGCTGCGGTCTCGCCCTTCTTCAGTCCGTCGCCGACACCCTTACCGGCCTTGTTGCCGGACTCGGTTGCCTTCTGGGCCATCTGCTCCGCCTGAAGCTCAAGCTGAGAGCGGGTGACCTCACCGGAGGAGCTGATCGAGTCGAAGACCGTCTTCGTGTTGTCGCGCATGGTCTGCATGTGCGACGTCCAGGCCGCGTCAGCTTCCGCCGCAGCGACAGCGACACGGGCGGCAGATGCCTCAGACGCAGTGCCGATCCCAGAGTTCACTTGGTTCGTGTACTGCTGGATGTTCGACCAGCTCGACAGGACATCGCCCGACATCTGGCCATGGTCGGCCGCGACCTGGCGGGCGGCGACGAGTGACTGCTGCTGGATGCCAGACAGCGTGTCGTACACGTTGCTCCGCAGGTCCGAGAAGACCGTCGTCTGCTGCTGAGCGACCTCTGACGTGCCACCGGTGATCTTGTCCTTCAGGGAGTCCCACAGGCCGCCGATCGTGCCGAAGGCGCTGGTGTAGTCGCCCGTCAGGAGCTGACTTCCGAGCGTCAGGGCACCGTTCACCTTGGAGAGGCCATCGGCCACCATCGTCAGCGTCGAGACGAGCGTCGGAGTCACCGCGTTTGCCAGCTCCATAAAGGAGTTGGCCAGGTCGAGCAGGGACTCAAGGAGCCCTGATCCGATGATGGAGACGAGCAAGTCGCCGAACTGCGTGGCGAGTTCCTGGAGGGCCGACGTAATGGCCGGCTCGGAGAGCTTATCGAACAACACCCCTAGAACTCGGGCGAGTTCGTCGATCACGGTGGCCGTCACTGGAGTGAAGGCATCCATGAAGCGGGTGAGGGGCCCCTCCAGTTTCTCGATGGCTCCAGCCAAGGAGTCCATCAGCTCAGGCATCTGTCGAGCGCCAGCCGCCATGATGCGGGCGATCGGCTCCGCCGTGCGGTCCAGGAAGCCGATTATCGACTCGAAGGCCAAGCCGAAGTCTGCGCCGTGACGAGCTGCTTCCTCGACCCACCTGCCGATGGCCCCACCGAGATCAGTCAGACCTCGTTGGATGCTCGACATGAACTCCTCGAAGCCGCGGGAGTCGAGAGCACGCTCCATCGACGCTCCCAGCTTCTCGAAGAAGCCGGTGATGCCAGCGGTGAACTTGCTCAACTGTGCTGGGGCAACAGAGACCTGACCCATGAATCTCGCCAGCGCTGGAAGGAGCTGGTTCAGGTCCATGCTGATCTGCTTGAAAACGGCACCGAAGCGCTGACCGTGCTGCGACAGCTCAATAGCGGTGTTTCCGAAGGCAGTTCCAAGGCCAGAGAAGCCCTGCTTCATTCCTTCGATTCCGGCCTTCATCCCGGGTGAATCGAGGGCCTGTGTAACTCGCGGGATCAGGTTGTCCGCGAAGTCCGTCAGGGACTGAACCATGGGCTGAACGAACTTAGAACCCGCCTCGAAGAAGCGACGGAACATGTCCTGGTTTCGTTCGAGCCAGCTCTGAATGTCCTTGAAAGCACCATCGAAAGCGGTGAACATGCTCTTCGCCGCAGGTACTACGAACTTGGTGACGGCACCCTTGAGTTCTTCGAGCTTCTTCTTGAATCGGTCACCCTGAAGAACTGCGAGACCAAGGCCAGCCGCGATAGGTGCCAGCGGCACAGCAGCCAGAGCAACGGCACCTACGGCCGCCGCAGCCATAGCCGTAGCAGCCGCACCCAGCAGTCCGACGATGCCGATAAGGGCGCCGCCAACCGCTACGAGCGCGTGGACGAGGGACCCGAGGACGAGCACCAGGCCGCCGACCATGGCGGCCATCGCACCGGCTGCGACGGACACGGAAGCGAGCGAGCCGCCCATCTTGGCGAGAGCCATCGGGGCAGAGCCACCAGCTTGCGCCGCCATGCTGCCGAACTGAGTAGCCGACTCACCGACCCGGCTGCCCATCTCGGCCATCTGGCCAGAGACCCGAGAGACCATCCGGCCGATCGTGCTTCCGGCCTCCGCGGTGCCCTCGGAGAGCTTGCCCATGAGGCCAGCGGCCCCACCGATCGAGGAGCCGACTGCCTTGAAGCCCACACCGGCCACAGAGACCATGCCGCGAAGCGACGTGGACACCAGCCGCGTGCCCGCCTCGAAGGCCCGCAGAGAGGCGTTCAGGGCGTTGTTACGAGGGTTGGCCTTGATGTTGACCGTACGGTCGCGGGCGAGGAACTTGAGGATCGCCTCGGCCTTCGCGGCACCGTCGATGTTCGCCCGAATGCTGGCCATGCGGTCGCGAGACAGCAGGCGCATCTTGAGGTTGGCGATAGCCGTGTCCAGGTCGACCTGGACGTCCATCACGCGATGGCGACGGACAAGGGCGTTGATGCGGGCATTCGCATCGGCCGTGTCGAGATTCGCCGTCATTCGCACGACGCGCTGCCGTGCTGTCATCGACTGCAACTCAGCACGAGCGGCAGCCGTATCCACCTCGGCCTTCAGGTGGACGGCGTCTTCTTCGAGGGTCTTGAGCTGAGCCTCAACCGAAGCCAGGTTCAGGTCGGGCTTCAGCTCGAAATCTCGGTTGCGGGACAGGGCCTCCAGCCGCGCGGCCAACATGCCCTCGTCCAACTTCGGTTCAACTTCTACGTCGACCTTGCGGTTGGAGAGAGCGAGAAGACGAGCTTGAACATCCAGATCATTGATCTTGGCGTTCACGATCGCCGTTACGTTGGCCCGCTGTCGTTCCAGCTTGCGTACGGCTGCGTTGGCCCGAGTGGTGTCCGCATCGACATCTACGTCAAGGCGGCGGTCGCGGGTCAGACGCTCAATCTTGGCCTCGGCCTGCTTCGCGTCTAGGTCGAGCGTGAGCTCAAGAGTCTGCCTCTCGGCCCACTCGACAATGGCGCGGAGTTTCTGAGTGAATCCGGACGTGTCAGGCAGGATTCGGATATGAGCGCGACCAAGCGATTCTCCTCCCGGTCCAGGCATGTGCTACCTCCTTCATGAAACCTTGAAAGGAGCAGGTTCGTCCTCGACTGGCTTCATGCCTGAACGAGCAAGAATCTCCTTGGGGATTGCTACGGCCTTGCCGCCAGTCATGGCGGAAGTGTCAGTGGTGTCATCGCTGAACGCGGAAGAGAAGGGGTTGTTCTTCTTGCGGTCTTCTTCAGGCCGCACCTTGCCCGGCCGTGGATACGGTTTCGGGTCAGGGATGCTCTTCGGGTTCTTCACCTTCGAGCGGACCACGGATGTGTGAACGGCCTGGATCGCATCGATCAGATCGGCCGTGATGAAAGCCGTGCGGCTCCAACCGGGGTCCTGTTGGCCTCCGTCGGCAAGCAGAGCACTCTTCAGGCACGACTCAGTAGGAAGGTTCTCCAAGAGAGCCATGCAGAAGCGGGGAGACAGGCCACCGCCGAACAGGTCCCGGATATCGATGCCGTAGAACCTGAGCAGATCAGACGCGATCTCCCCGCCGTACTCGTCAAGGTACTTGCAGAGGCTTAGGAGTTTCCCACTTCATCGCTGTCCATCCAGGCGTCGAACGCTTCGTTGCGAGCGGAGAGGGGAAGGCGCGCGAGGGAGTACTTCATCGACTCCTTCTTGTCGGACGCGGCTACGAGGCACTGGTCCATCGCGTCGAGCTTCGCGTCCTGGCCGACCTTCTCGTCCTGGATGATGTTGATCAGCTTCATGACCGTCTTGAAGTCATCGCCCGGCAGGTTCTCGAACTTGCGGAGCTGAATCTTCTCGCCGTCCAGCGAGGTTATCTGAAGCCCGGGGTCCTTGTCGGCAGCCTCGGCGATGGCGTTGAAGTCAAGAGTCTTCATGTGGTTCTCCCTTTGCAGTCATGGTTTCGCCTCCCGCTTTCTTCAATGCGAAACCCCCGGGACACGGAAAGGGGAGGAAACATGTCCCGGGGGTGGTTCTAGGTGGATGTCAGTCCGTGAGTACGGCAGAACCATCGGTGAAGTACGCAGAGGACGGCTTGAACGGCCGCTTCTGGAACACCTTGCCGATCGCACGGATCGGCTTCTCGCCGTCCTTGTCGACGACGCCCTCGACGATGGTCGCCTTGACGGGGACCTCGGTCAGTGCGGACGGGTCGAGCGTGATCGAGTCGGCGCCGATGATGTCGGTGTTCGGGTAGTACCAGGCGATCATGTCCGTCGCGTCCTGGCCGACGATGAGCAGGCCGCGCTTCTGGGCCGTCGCGGACGAGGGGATGACGAACTGGCCAGCCCTCTGCACAGCCTCGGCGGCACTCGTGCCGTAGTACAGGCCCATCGTCTCCACGGTGATGTCGTGGAGGTTGATGGTCAGCGAGAAGGACTTCTTCGGGGAAGTCGCGGCGAGAGCCGCAACCTGCCAGGAGCCCAGCGTCTCAGGGTCGTCACCGTCGATCGCCATCTCGATGCCGTTGTCCAGCGAGGTGTTGCCGACGGACTTCCAGATGAGCTTCTTCTTGTCAGGGTCGGACTCGTTATACCCGTCGAGCTTGATGTCCGTGTCGCTGGAGGTCAGCTTGTGAAGCGGGAAGTCAGGGGCAGGCGTGTTCGCCTCCGCGATGAAGACGAAACCAGTCGCGGGCACCAGAGCATCGCTCTGAGTGATCTCAATCTCTGCCATAGAAGTCTCCTTTGAGAGGGCATGAAAAAAGCCCCCTTGGAGAGGGGGCGAACTTGGTTAGTTGGTTTGGTAGTCAGAGCGGGTGGCTGTAGAGGATGTAGCTCGCCACGAACCGGTTCACGTCCGGGTGGTCGAGCTGCGTGTCTCCCGACGAGTAGAGGGGGCCCGTCACTTCCTTGAAGTACGTCAGGGCTCCTTCCTCGTTGTGGAACCTCTCCAGGGCCGCCATGTAGAGGCACTGCCGTACCTGTCGAGCAAGCCGAGAGGCGTCGCGCCGCGAACCGGCGAAGGTGTGGACCGTGAAGACTCCGGAGTCGAGCACGCGCGAATCCCGCGCCGTGCCGCTGGACCTCCGGATCATCACGAAGGGGCCCCGCGAGTGCCAGTCAGTAGGCATCTCTACGACGAAGGTGACCTCATGCCCCTTCGCTTTCCACTCAGCCCCGTAGAGCTTCGCCATGTAGCAGCGGGCGGCTTCCAGTGCCAGGGCCTCGCTGTCAGGGAGGAGGCGTGCCGTCATGTCAGCCCCTTCTCTGCGATGTGAATGCCCTCGACCCAACGCTTCTGCTTCAGGCCCTTGTCGTTCGTGTACGTCTGGAAGTGGCCCCAGTTGATCGACAGGATGTTGGGATCGTCGAAGACGATGGCGTAGCCCTTGTTGTGCCGCTTCATGTGGATGTGGCTGATCAGGTGGCCCGTCTCGACGTGCTCGCCTGCCGCAGCGATGACCTTGTTGTACTGCCGCTCGGTGACTTCCCCGAGGTGAGCCATGACGCCTTCCATCCCCGCGACGATCACTTCGGATCGTGGGTTGACCCAGCCCATCAGCCCCTCCTCTCAATCACTGCGGACATGAACTCAGTTCGCTTCGATCCGCGGTGATGGCGTGGAAGCTCACTCACCGTCCAGGACCGTCCGTCGAACTCGACCTCACCCCATCGGTGCGTCGGGAACGACTTCGCGAACACCTTGTACCGGCCCGGCTCTGTCCAGCCCTGCGAGCTGTTGTCGTCAGCGTCCATCGGCTGAACGAAGGCCCTGAACGTGTGGGCCGGACCTCTGCCTGGCCTCGTACCGCCGTAGCCGTCATCGACCTCGGCGTACTCATGAACGGTGATCTCCAGGGGAGCCCGATCGAAGATTCCCATCGGGCCCCCTTCAGTAGTCAGAGATGACGCTGTTGGTGTCAGCGCCGTACGGGTACAGCTGATGGCGGTTCACGCGGATCGCGCGAGTCACGGTTGGCGTGAGCAGTCGACCCTTCTTGTTGGACAGGCGCTCAAGGAGGTCGACTTCCTGCTTCGAGGGGGCCGCACCGTTTGAACCCTGTTCTGCGTGGCGGTAGTTGTATTCGCCCGCCCCCTCGGAGACGAAGTTCTCCGGGTTGCGCATCCGTCGTTCGGCCATGGCCAGAGCGACAGCCTTGACGGCTCCAACCGGCTTGATGCGCGGGCCGTTGCAGTCACATCCCCAGCGGGGATTGCCGTACCCGCGAACGAAGTCGGAAGCGTCAGCGAGAGCAGCAGTGCCCTGTCGACGTGCCGACTCATCCGCGAACGGCTCGCCCATGCGGGCCTCCAGCTCCGTCAGGGTTGCCAAGGGGCTGCACATGATGAACTCCTTTGGCTAGCTGTGGAGATGGACTCAGCCGCCTGCGTTGGCGGTCTTGAGGGAGAACTTCAGACCACGGACGACGCCACCGGCCTTCACGTCACCGGTCTTGGCGTCGCGAACCTTGTCGTCGACAGCCTTGGCGCCAGCGAAGGTGGAGAAGAACGAACGCTCCGCAGCGATCGAGGCGTCGTAGTCGCGCACCCAGCGGATCGCGTAGCCGTCACGGGCCTGCGAGGAGCCGACCTTGACCGACGGGGGAACGATCGGGGCGCGGTTGACGAGCTGCACGGCCGACGGGTGGTAGCAGTACACCGCGAGCGGGTCGATGTGGTTCGACTGCACGAGCGTGAAGCCGTAGAGCTTGCCGATGACGGCCTCGCGCAGCGCGGAACCTGTACCGGCCTCGTTGACGCGGGTGAGGTTCGGGTCATTCATCAGGATGCCCGCGGCCTCGGCACCCAGGACCGCGAAGCGGCCAGAGGTCGGAACGTTGAAGCCGGTGAGCTGAGCGGCGGCCTGGGCGAGCGCGAAGCGAATCTTCTGAGCCTTGGAGATCTCGTCGCCGGTGGAAAGGTCCAGCTCAGACTTTGCGGCAGGGACACCAGTCTTGGCGTCCTTGAAGCCCTTGAAGGTCTCCATCTGGCCGACGATCAGACGCTCCAGCTTGTCGACCACGGCGTCAGCCTGCGGGAAGGCAACCTGCGCGGCGAAGTCGGGGATTTCGAGGGACAGCTCAGCGTCGGACAGCGCAACGGCGCTGTAGATGTGCTGATCCAGCTCGATGTTCAGCACCGTCTCAGCGAGGCTGGTCACGGTGATCTTCGAGGTGTCGCCCTTGAGGGCGTCGACTCGGCCCTGGTTGGCGACGAGCATCGACGGCCGACGAATCGCGACGGCCTGACCCACGGTGCCGTCGAACTGGCCCGCAGCCTGCTTCTGGACGGTCGCGGCGAGAACCGCCTGCGCCTCAAGGTTCTTGATGGACGCAGCGACGAGCTTGTCAGCGTTCTGGAACTGGCGAGTGGTGGGGGTGATAGCCATTCTTCTCTCCTTTGAAAGAGGACATAAGAAAGCCCCCTATGTCGGGGGCTGGGGATTCAGGTGGATGTGAAGTCAGAGACCGCCGTTCATCTGCTTCCGGTACGCGGAAACCAGATCGGTCGGGTCAAACTCCTCGACCTCCGGTTCGAGCCCACCCTTACCGAGAGAAGAACCTGTGCCGCCCACCAGGGCGGCGAGCTTCTTCGCATCCTCGACAAGAGCCTCTTCCGAGTCGCCACTGAGGCGACCGATCAGCTCGTCCGGCAGTTCGTACTTGGTGCCGACGACCTTCTTCGTGAGTTCCAGCTTGTCAGCCGCAGCCTGCTTGGAAATCTCTTCCAGCTCGGCCTTGATGGACTCACCTTCAGAAGCCTTCTGCTCAAGCTCAGCCAACTTCGACTCAAGGTCAGAGAGCTGATTCTTCGCAGCGGCGTACATGCCCTTGAAGTCCAGGTCGTCATCCTTGGAAACCGGCTCGTCGGCAGGCTCCGCGGACTCCTCGTCTTCACGGTTCTCAGTCGACTCCTCCTCGGGAGTCTCTTCGGAGACGGTCTCTTCCGTCTCCTCGACCTCAGCCGCAGCTTCGGTCTCCTCGATCGGAGTTTCCTCGACGGTCTCGGAAGTCTCGGTGTTGTCAGCCATGTTCTCTCCCTTTCAGCTAACGACGTTTCTTGCTTTGCTCCACGGCCTTGCGGAAGTCCCGCATGTCGCCGTTCCAGTTGTTCTTCCAGAACTCAACGGCGTGCTTCACCGCAGCCGGATACTCGTAAGACCTCGTGAAGATCGGCACCGCAGCGCACTGGCAGTTGGGGTGGAACTTGCGAACCTCGTGGTCACCCGCCGAGTGCTTGCTCTTGTAGACAGCCCCTCGCGAGGCGAGCATCAAGCAGAAGTAGCAAGCGCCAGGGTTCGGAACTCGCATGTACGCGAGAGCTTTGCGGTCGTGGTCAACGGCCTCGCTGATCGCTTCCCGGCCCCCGTCCTCCGTGATGCGCTGAGCCTCCCCAGCGATCTGCTTGCCGATGGACTCCAACGTCGCTTCTAGGTCGTCAATCGAGTCCAGGACGGACCGACCGCCAGCACGCTGCTTGCGCTCCTCGCGCTTCATCCGCTGGGCGCCCTTCACGTAGAACGAGGACGCCGTCGTGCGCCAGGAGTGGGCCGCGTCGTACTCCTTCCAAGGAGACGGATCGACCTTCACCGGCTTCACGCTCTGTGTCGTCTTGCTCACTCGCCGGCCTGCGGAGGTGTTGAACTCCTCCCACAACTTCGCGAGCGTCGTGTCCTGCCCAAATGCCGTGCCGTCGTCGACAGTTGCGTCCAGCCAGATCGCACGTTCAAGGCGGTAGTAGGACTGGCCCAGGCGGCGAGACTTCCTTCTCAGCTCGTCCGTCTCTCGGTGCCAGTCGACCACCCATCGGTCAGGGCTCGTCAGTAGCGTGTCCGGCCGCATGTCGTCCCAGCGACGCAGAGTCCGCTCGTAGGCTTCCTTGCCCAAGGCGGCCTGCGCCCGCTGGTAGAACTTCAGGAGCCGATGAGACTCACGCTGCCTGCTCAAGTTCCTTCTCCTTGCTCCGCTCGACCGAGGCGTCCTTCGGCGACTTCACGTCGCCCGCCAGGCGGGCGGCGAACTTGTCGGCCATGCCGTTGATGCCGTCCTGGTCCTCAAGGCGGTCCTTCACGTCAGCGATGTCTGTCTGCGTGAAGCCAGGGATGAACTTCAGGACCACATCGGTCGGAACACCCATCTGCGTCAGCTTCAGAGCAGCGTCGACCGTCTGTGCCATCGAGCGGTTGCCCTTGTCGGCCCACTGGACCTGAACGTCCGGGGCCTCGAAGCCCTTACGGTCACCAGCGATCAGCGCACAGAGCCGGAACACCGACTCCCAGCCCTCTCCGAACGCCTGGCGGTACTCGTCGCACTTCCGCGTGAACGCCGACTCGGCTGCGGCGAGCGCGTCTGCACTCAACTGCACCATGGCGCCCGACATCAGGTAATGCGGCGGGGTCTCAGTGAGGGCACACATGTGCCTCGTCACGAGCTCGATTGCGTGCTGGAAGTCTCCGGTCGGGGCGGAAGGTAGCTGTCCGAACTGGGTCTCAGGGTTGGGGGAGATGAGCATCGTCGACGGGTCGAGAACCGGAGAGATGTAGACCGGCTGGCCGTCCTCGTCGAGAACCGGCATGCCGTACTCGTCGACCTTCTCCATCGGCGCGAGGCCGGTGGCTGTCCGTATCGCGTGACCGGTGTAGTGCTGCGCGATCAACAGACTGAGCCACATCTGGTTCAGCTTGTCCTGGAGCGGGATCAGCGTCTCGACCATGCCGACTGCCCGACCGCGCAGGTCGAGCTTCGGAGCGAAGCGAACGATCGGACACACACCAAGGTTGTGAACCGTCTTCTTGACGACCTTGACCTCGCTGCCGATCAGCAGCTCGTACACGGCCTTGTCGTCGTAGTACCGGACCCGCAGGGGGTTGGTCTCAGATGCCCCGCCCTCACGCTCAACCCAGACCGCGTACATCGGGAACTGGTCGAACAGCGGATCCTCGTAGGCCGCCCACATCTGCATCGGGTGATGGGCTCGCACCTCAGGCTTGCTCGGGTCCTTCGCGCTGGGCAGGACCGACACGTACGCCTGGCCCGACTCGATAGCCGTGCGGTGAACGTACGTCTGCCGCATGTCGAGCCGGTTCTCCTGCCACATCTTCCACTCGGCGGGAGCCCCCTTCTTCCCCGGACGGTGGTAGCCCTCGACCGCGAGCGCGTTCACGGGCGCATCGATCAGGAGCGGAAGAATGTTGTGAGTCGACCGCCTGACCAACTCCCGAAACTCAGGGTTGGCCTTGCGAGGAAGGTAGGGAGACTTCTGGAAGCCGCGAACGTAGCGATCGACGATCTCAAGCCGTTCGTTATCGGTATCGAGGCGTTGAAGACCATGCTTCACGCGGGCTCGAAGCGCTTTGATGCGCGTGTCTGCCGTCTCCATGCACTCTCCCTTGTTCTAGAACCCTCCAACCGTCGTCATCTGTGCAATGCGCTTCGGTGCCTGGTTCAACTTGCCCGCTTCAATGAGCTTGTTGCGGGCGATGTACGCGAGAAGGGACGCCGCATAGGCGTCGACCTTGTACTGAGAATCACGGGAGGCTTTACCGAAGCTCGTCCCGTACTTGTTGTTTCGCTTCTTCGCGTTCTTGAAATGACGCGACAGGCCGAAGTGCCCGTTGTGCTTGATGCGCTGGTTCTCGATGGCACCGACAAGCGCCATGTTCGAGGTCGTGATGGTGGCCTGGTTGCCACGCATGTCGTAGCCACAGGTCGACTTGCCGGAAGCCTTCACGGCGAGGCGGGGACCGTACTCCTCGGACCACTTGTCGACGTACGACTCCAGGAAGGCGACGTCGCTGAAGAACGCCTCGACCTTGTAGTTGGCGAAAGCCCAGTCGACCATGTCCGAGACTGCGTCATGATCGACCTTCCAGTTCTTCGCCTCCGGCCCGTCAGGGGCCTCCCACAAGGCGATGGGGTGGATGAACGAGTCACGGAGCCTGAGAGCCACCAGGCAAGTCGCATCGTCCGATACGCCGCCGTCCAGGCCGAGCGTGATGCGGTCTCCGCGCTTGAGCTCCAGGCCCTCGACGAAGCACGCCTCGTACGACACCGGATCGATCAGAGCGTCACCGGCCGCGGTGACCAAGTTGCAGTACTTCCGCAGCACTTCGTCGTGCGTGATCACGCCCGAGTAGCACTGGTCAATGATCGTGTCGATGTCCGCCCAGAAGCAGTCGTCGTACGCGGCCGTCACAGCCGCCCGCAGGGCCGCCTCGTCCTCGATGTCGAAGTCCGGGTCGGCCGAGATGGCGTCGTAGTACAGGCCCGTGCGCTTCTGGCGACCGTCCTGCTGCCGCTGCCAGGCGACGTGCATCCGCTCCGCTACCGACTCCTCGCCCACGACGTAGGCGTTGGTCGCGCAGAACAGGCGGCCGCCGACCTTGGCGGCGTTGGCAGTGATCGTGTTGAACACGTTCACCATGCCGTTGGACTCGTTCCAGTGCCACGTCTCGTCCGCAAAAAGAGCCGATGGGCGGGCGCCCTCCGCAGAACGGAAGCTCGCCGTCTTCGCCTCCAGGAGGCAGAAGCGTCCGTCGGGCTGGTATGCGTGGTAGCGCTCCTGGCCCGGGTCGATCTGGTACTTCTCCTTGGCGTGATCGTTGAAGAGGCTGTGGAGCGTCAGCGTGACGTTCTTGACCTGGTCGATGTTCGTGGCGAAGAGCTGGACCCAGGACTCGTCAGCGGGCTTGCCGACGACCTTGCCGTCCTCGTCGAAGCGGTCGAACCGGACCGGCCCCAGGAACTCGATGGCGGCGAGCGTCGCGAAGAACGGACCCTTACCGGTGCCCTTGGCGAGCTGAAGCACCATCTGGTTCCAGATGAACTTCCCGTGCTCGTCTATCTCGTACAGGCGCAAGACGCGCTTGATCTGCGACGGCGTGAACTTCCACGAGGACCTGAAGTGCTCTGCCGACCAACGAAGAATCTCCCAGCCGAGCGTCCGATGCTCGCACTGGGAGATGCCGAAGGTCTCGCATGAAGGACACTGCGGAACGCGGTCTGGGACCGTGCGGACCTGTCTCACGTTCCGCCTCCTTCCGCTCGTTAGACAACGGAGGCGTACGCCTCCATGAGATTGGTGATGTGCTCGTCCATCTCGTTGGACTCGACCTTGGTCAGCTCCATCTGAGCGATCCGGCGAGACGCCTCGGTGGCGAGCAGCAGCGTGCAGCCCTTCATGACCACATCGAGGAGACGACCGGACATCTTCAGCCCGGCGCCCAGGTAGCGAGTGATGACCTCCGCCATGTAGTAGGCGAAGGCGACGTCAGTCGACTGGTAGAAGGCGGCCTGGCCGGAGCGCTGAAGGCTCTCGTACCAATCCGCGGCGAGGTCGGCCCAGTACTCCTCAGGCTCGGGCCAGGAGAGGCCCTCAGGCTTCTCCAGCTCGACGCGCACGCGGCGCCTGGTGGCCTCCGTCGTGAGGAACTCCTCCAGGCCCTTGATGACCGACGCAGCCATGTCCATGGACACGCGGTCCTCGTAGCGGAGGAGCGAGGCCGACGCCGACTCGATGACGATGCGGAGCGTCGCCCAGTCCGACGGCTCGTAGAGGTAGCTCTGAGCGGACTCCGAGAACGAGCGGTACAGGAGCTGCGCGGCCGGGTGCCAGGACGGGTTGTAGTTGTCCTCGCGGGCCGCGACGTTCGCGTACGTCTGCTTGCTGACCTTCACCGTCTCGACCGGATCGGCGTTGCGTCGCCGTCGAGCCTCAGGGGCCTTCGGAGCAGGTCCGCTGAACCCGTTGCGGGCCATCAGGCCACCTTCCAGTACGAAGAGCCGTCAAGCGCTTCCTCGTCGTCCAGTACGTCTTCCCAGTCGGCAAGCAGCTCGTCGAACTCGCGCGTCTTCTGAAGATCGGCACGCTGACGACGACCAGCTCGTTCCTCGAACGAAGACGGTCGCTTATTCCATGCCTTACGAGGCATCGCTCATCACTTTCAAATCCTTAGATTCGGCGGGAAGCCGCCTGGAGCGCATTCTCGCTACAACAGGCGGCCTCAACCGCAACCAAAAGACCCGCAGGGATCGTCTGACGAACTCAATCCGGAGTCCCAGCGCGGTCGGCTTAGGTGAGAGATTGTTTCTCCCTCTCTTATATAGAGTGGCCTCACGGCCCTTCCTGTGACCCCATAAGAGTGTGAGCCGGCCCACATATTCAGATAGCGCCCAAAGTGCGCTTCCGATTCGTCGATAGAGACGCCTTACGCCGCTTCTCACGCTTCGCGTCGGCAGCTTCCTGAGCCGATTTCTGGTCATGGTGGAACTTGCAGAGGATCTGAAGGTTCTGAAGATCGCTCGTGCCGCCAAGGTGGTGCGGCCTGATGTGGTCGACCGCAGCTCCAGGAGCAAGGCACGGTGCGTCGATGTCGTACCGGTGGTGCTGGCAGAGGCCCGCGGCCCGCTTCCAGGCGATAGGGCGGTTGATGTGCCACTGGCGACCGAGGCCCTGACGCTCACCGGAGCGAGAACCCCAGCGGTGCGACGGTGCTGAGACTTTCCCACCCTCGAAGGTGGGTCGAGCATCGGTCACTGATCCTCCGGTTAGTTAGTTTGGTAGTTTGATCGGCCACTCCAAAGTGGCCATCGGTATCAAAGTCGATTCACACGATTACGACGACCGAAGGAAGGAGTAATCGTTCGATCAGCGCTTTAGGCGCTGTCAATATCGATATCGAATCGAGCGGCCTTTAAGGGCCGCTTGTTGTCGTGCGCCTACGGCGCTCGTGCGGCGAAGCCGCTCGGACTCGCGCTGCGTCGGCTAGCGCCTCCTGGCGCTCGTGAAACTCGCTTCCTCTTACATAGAGGGGCCTCAGCCATAGGGGGCGAGGCCGCGGTACCAGAAAGAGTGATGCGGGTCACTGGCCGGCATGGACCCCAACGTCCTGACCTGCGATGATGCGATCCATCGGTTGACCTGCGGTGATGTCAGTCGCTGACGGCTAATCCGTCGAAGCCAACGTCAGTGGATTAGGGCTGCTGACAGTCGGTGAACCTATGCCCACTCCACGTCTCCAGACCCGTACGCGATCTGAGCCGCTATGACGCCCCGGCCGAGAAGAATTGGTGTTTTCCCTGACCCCCCATCTATCCCCTTCGTTTCGTTTTGATTGAATTGTTTTCGTCGCACTTAAACCAAACGTTGAAACAATTTCGTTGAACAAAATGTTTTGATTAAAAAGAAACAGAAAGAAAAACAAACAACAAAACAATTTGCTTTTGATTCAATCAATCACCTATGCACCCTCCCCCTCTCACCCCTCTACCTATGCACCCATGCACTTAGCTATGCATGCATACGCACACGTTGCACTGTCAATAGTTCAATGCATCAAGCCTTCAATGCATATGTCTTTGTATCGCACACCTTTAATCACGCATGTGTTCACGCTCACATCTACGGCTGTGCACAGTCCTTGTCTCACCTTGTCCCCTATATGCACGCGCGAGATGCGTGCTTGACATCCACCTAGACGCATGCGACTGTTGAGACAGAACGAAGGAAGCGCAGCAAACGGAGAACACGCGATGAACTGCACGATCTGTCTCACGTGGCACATGACGGTCAAAGCCCAGTACGTAGCCGCAGAGTGGGGCTACCAGCGGAACGTACCGATCTGCGAGACCTGCAAGCGTCGTTGGATCGGGGAGATCATGACCATGGCTGAGTACGAGGATCTGATGTGGGCCGAAGCTGTAGAGGCTGTAGCGGCAGACCAGGCGGCATGCGCAGATGACTCATACGGGGACGGATGGACGTGCGTTGGGCACGTGCGATACAGCCTCTGTGACCGACACAGGGAGATGCGGCAGCTTCGCAAGTCCACGGGAGCGGTAACCCTGCACAAGCGGGCGCAGACGGCGGCAGAGGCGAAATGGCAGCGTCGCATGCGGTACCTGAGTGGCAGGCTGCGAAACAACGACCTTGACACTCTGGCCGATACGTTCGCCTACTCTGCGGCATAGGACTTCACAACCACCCTGATAGGCTGGACATCCACCATGCGTAAGAAACTCCTTACCGTCATCGCTACAGCGGCAGCGTGCATCGGGCTTGTGTGCGTCTCTCCAGGGGCCGCGAGTGAGGCACGGCCGGATACAGCGGACGTCATGAACGAAGCGCTTACGGGTGCTGCGGACGCGATCGGTAAGCACGTGCGGGCAGAGTGCGGGAACGGGCCCGAAGCGTGTAACCGAGTGCTTGACGACGTCAACGGGACTTACCGCATGACGTGGGGCGGGGACGACTTCCCGGTTGAGTTCATGGAAGACGGATCATGGGCGATTGAGGAACAAGAGGACCGATGATGTTGGACCTAGTGCGGCAGATCATCGCGGAGCATGACCAGAGGCAGCGTGATCATGTCCAGTGCTACGCGGAGAACGTTCCTAGCTATGACCCTGCGTACAACGATGCTGCGGGCGGGGCGGACACAGATGATCTAGACGAGTTGCAGACGGATGCGACATGGGAAGACGCCGAGTATCTGCGGGACGTCATCGAACGGCTGAGGGAGAAAGCGGCATGCGTAGCTACACCATCTGGATCCGTCGTGACTGGACCGGAGCGAGTCACGGGGAGTGCATCGTCGTGGCCTCTGTACCCGGTCATGCGCTCGCGGAGCGCATCATGACCAGCATCGGGGAACAGTACGGGGATGACACTCTCTGGATAGAAGCTGACTAGAACGCACTGTGACCCAGCTCACTGGCTTCTAGCTTTACATCCACCTAGAACACGCATAGAGTCGTAGACGTAAGCAGGAAGAACGGAACGGAGCAAAACCCATGAACGCCACGGCCGTAACCACTCAGACGGAAAGCATTCTGGACCGGTACCCCTACGGAATGCGGGCATGGGACCTTATCGACTGGCTCGGAGAGGAGACGGGCGGGGAATGGGCGTTGGTTCTGGACGGCACGGATGAGCCTTTGGAGGACTGCACCGACAACGAACTGAACGGCCACACGTGCCAGGCAGCGATACACCACAGCAACTTTAATCAGGCGTTCTACCTCATGCGGGAGTCGTCTGGCGACGGTCACGGACACGACACGGACAAGGTTGTGCAGTGGGGCGAGTACATCGTGTACCGCAGCGATGTTGACTCGCTTCGGGAGTGCGCGGAAGAGATCAGCAGGGCCCTGTCTGACTACCCGATGCTTGACGATATGCGTTGCTCGGAACTCGAAGACGAATACCTTCACGAAAACCTGAGTAGCTGGGAGTGCCGCAACCTTCCCGATGGTGTCGACGTGGGCGACGTTATCGAGTGGGGCCACGACATGGGCCTTAGCTCTTGCACGGGGTGTTCTTCGTGGGATGCGGACGAAATCCTTGGTAGCCAGGGTTACGAGCCTTGCTCGGACTGCAACGACTACGTCACCCCGGGGGATTGCCGTACGGGCGAGCCTCTGTGTGCCGAGTGCGCAGAGTTCTACGTGCGCGGGGAGGACGTAGAACCGGACGTGTACGACCGATACGTACGGGACTACGCCACGAACCAGGGTGCCGCGTACCGGGCGGACCTTGACGCGCTCATTGATGGTGAGCCGCTGGATATGGCCGTACGACGGGCCTACGCGGAAGCGTTCCGCAAGGAACTGGAGGCCGCAGGACAGATGACCCTTATCTAGGTCCCGCACTTAACATCCACCTGAATGCGTCGGGGGATTCGGTGCCTTAACCCAGGGGGTGCGTAGGCCGGTCATCGGTAAGCGCGCTAATGGACAGGGGTTAGGGCTCCCAATCTCCCGAACGAGGAAAGGAGCAAGCGACATGTACGACGTGACCACCGTGTCGGACACCTACGGGCGCAAGAGTCGGGGAGTCTTCACAACGGATGGGCCCGGATTCCATAACCCCAACTTCCGTCACCACGTGGCCATTTGGGACGACGGAACGGCAACGCTCTTTCCGGTTGCTGGGGTGATCAGTCGTCACCCGCTAGACCACCCCCCGGTTTACGGGCCGATCCGGTGCGGCGACGTGATCAGGGTGGACGGGCGCCGGTATGAGGTAGTCGGGCGCCGCAAGATGGCAAACAACCCCCTGTTGCGACCCCTTGACGAGACGGACGGAGCGAGCGCGTGAGGATGTACGACGGCGGGATTCTGGGTCTTGCCTACGCCGACCAAATCGGCAGAACCCTGGGGGAGATAGACGCGGGTATTGAGGCGGTAGATGAGTGGCAGGAAGCGAACCCGCACGTAGCGGACTACAGGGTGAACGAAGCGCTAGCGGCGCTCCGGAAAGCCCGGTACGCGCTAGGCCACGTCCAGATGGGGACGCACTACCCCGAGTGGGAAGCGGCCCGACGGAGGGCAGTCAAGACCATGGGCCTGGACCAGGACTAAAGGCCATGCCGGCCGCGGGGCCAAAGTCCCGAACGAAGAGAGGGTGGTAACCGGGATGTACGACTACACAGTTACGAGCGTCGACGCCGACGGACGCATTGACGTTGGGGAGTACGGCACTCAGTTCGGGACTCCGCAGGAAGCATCGGACGCGGTAGCGCGACGCATGGCACGGAACCCGTGGGCGGTGTTCGGGAACGTCCGGCGCATCGTCGGGGACCCGGAGGACCCCGGCGCGATGAAAGTCCGCGAGTGGACCGTATGGGCGTTCTCTGTATCGCCGCAGCGTGGCACATAAAGGGTGTGGCCTGGTTCACCGTGAACTAACTTGACACCCACCTAGAAAACCACGTAACTTTCTACATATCAGCGGGAAACGCGACAGGGGCCCGGAAGGGGCGGCAGTCAGCCGCTAGCCACTAGCCAGAGTGCAAAGCCTGGCACGGGTACAGGGCCCCGAGGGAACAAACCACTACTCGAAACCGGTTCGTTGCTACAACCCTCGGGGTCATCTTCTTACTCCCCACTTGTCAGCCACCTAGAAACTGGGAGACACCATCATGACCGCCACCATCTACGTTGCGAGCCTCACGGACTACAACGCGGGAGAGCTGCACGGCGAGTGGATCGATGCGAACCAGGACCCGGGCGCGATCATGGCAGAGGTCGAAAGCATGCTCACCCTGTCGCCGACCGCCAAGGCTGAGGGGTGCACGGCTGAGGAGTGGGCCATTCACGACTACGACGGGTTTGGGGAGCTTCGACTCAGCGAGTGGGAGACCTTCGAGGACGTCGCCAAGTTCGCCGAACTGGTGGACAGTCACGGGGCCTTCCTGGTGGAGCACTTCCGCAACGAGGCGGACGACGTAGACGAGATCGAGGACATGATCAGCGAGCGCCTGGCGGAGACGGTCGAAGACTGCTGGGGCGACGAAGAGGACGCCATTGCGGAACACATCCTCAGCCTGATGGATGACGGCTGTTTCTCTGACCTCCCCGAGTGGGCTGAGATGTACCGCGATCGCATCGCGGAAGGCATGGCGCGTGACGCACGGTGCGGCGGCGAAATGTTCGGACTGTACGAGGGTGGGGGGACCTGGCACATTCTTCGCTCTTTCTAACTGACAACCACCTAGAAGTAACGACGAAAGGCCCTACCGTGAGCACCTTGGTTGCCGACAAATTAGGCCCCATGACGAACAAGTACAGCGCCCCTCAGTGGGGCCCCCGGGCGGACATCATGAAGACGCACAACGCTGCCAGTACGGGAGCGATGGGCGCGGGAGCCGCAGCAGCGGCCACCGGCGCGGCAGTTGGAACCGTAGGGATTGCCGGAGTCGTGGGCGGGCTCTTCATGGTCGTGATCGGCGGGATCATGTGCCTGACCCTGATCCTCCTTCCCTTTGGAATCCCCCTGGTCATGGCTGGCATAGCGGCCATGGGCGGCGGTGCAGCCGCCACAGCGGGCGGCGCGGCCATGGGGGTAACCGGGGCGGCCGGTATGGCCGCTGGTGCCTCGCAGCGTGACGTATGGGTGAAGGCCCCTCAAAAGTAAGACCAGGAACCGGAGTTACCGAGCCGGCCTGGATGACCACCCCTGGTAACCGGAGTAGAGCAGTGATCATCAACCCGACCGCAATGCAGCTGTCTGACATGTGGTGGAAGGCCAAAGACTCCGGGCTTACGCTCGTGATCCTGGCGACGTCCCCGGACGGCGAGGAGATCGCGGGGGACGTGACCCATCGCGGGTCCATGATGCGGGTCTACGACCCGGAGACCGGTCGAGCTCGGGCGGACGTACAGAACGCGTGGGTGTACTCCGCGACGCTCGTAGCGCGCGGCGTGGACGGGTACGGGCACGCTACGGACTACGACCGTAAGGCGGCGCTGTGGGGACAGCTCACGGCCGTTCTGAACGCCCTTGAGGAAGCCGGGGAGGCTCCCGACCCGGTACAGCTCCTGGTCGACGGCAAGCGGCGCCACATGATCGCGGGCATCAATCACCACTGCATGAACCGGGGTGGCATCTGGATAGACACCCCGGCAGTCTGACGAGAGGCGCAGAGGACGTGAAGAGCATCGTTTCCGGGGCGTTCGCGCTGGCCGCATGGGCAGGTCTGCTGATCATGTTCGAGACCGTGCGATACGCCATGGCCGCGATAGTGCTACTCGGCTTGGCAGTGGTAGCTGGGGACCTTCGGAAGAAGGCGGCCATGCGCAAAGCGGGCCACTAGGGGGCCCGGAGCATGAGGGCGGCAGACCCTACGCAGTGTACGGAAGACGTATGAAGGGGTCGACCGTTAACGGGTGCAGCTTTACAGCCACCTTATTCGGGAGCTAGCCAGAGTGACCGGATGTAATTTGACAACCACCAGCCAAAAATGCAAATCTGTAAGCACCTCGGGGGTTCGAGGAGTTGGGGACGAGAGCAAGTTGACAGCCACATGAAGGTGGTAGGTTAGAGATCATGAGTGAGACACGGCAACAGACGATCGATCGATTGCAGAGGGAAGGGGTCAGTCCGGCGAACATCAAGACGCTTCGGACGCTGGACCCGCCGATGCCGGTCGCCGAGATCGCCAGACTGTACGGGATCACCCGCCAGGGCGTGTACCACCACATCAAGGGCGACAAGCAGCAGCTTTCCCAGCCCAACAAGGAAGCGGTAAAGAAGCTCCGCCCCTTCTCAGTCCCGGCCCCTCAGCAGAAGTGCGGCGTGTACAACATGCTCTCCGCTCAGCTTGAATACCGGCTGGACCCCAAGGGGCTCAGCGCGTACCAGACCGGTCGTTTGAAGAGCTGGTGGAAGAATCTGGCCGTGACGCGGAATCTGATCATCGTCCACGACCCGGATCAGGAGCCCAACGACCTCGCGAGGTGCGGTGGTTGGCGGTATGAGAAGCGCATGCCGACCGACGGGGACATGGTGGTCCGTCCGCACGGCGAGGTGACGGACGAGCAGCGTAAGGCGCTCTCTGTGGACTTCGACAGCCTGTAGCAAGCAGCCCCCGGTATCCGGGGGTTAGCTTAGGACTCGCGCTTTACACCCACCAAGAGTATGTTAGGTTCTAGTGATGGATGACAAGACTGAGAAGCGGCTAGCGGACTACGCAACCCGGCCCCGGTCCGTGAGCCAGGCCAAGCAGTATGACCAGTGCCCCTACGGGTACTACCTGGCCCGGATCAAGCGGGAACCTGAGCTGCAAGCCGCATGGCTGGGTCACGGTGTCGCCGTCCACGCTGCGGCCGAAGCCTGGGAGAAGTCGGGCCGGTCGCTGGGACTGGAAGGCGCACAGGAAGTCTTCAAGGGTGAGTACGCCAAGATGGCGAACCGCGGCCTTGAGGCGGAGCCGAACGAGACCGGATGGCAGGCCAGCGGCCCGTATACGGGATTCGTGGACCTGGAACGGCGCTGGGGCCTGGGGCTCGACCAGGTTCGCAAGTACCTGGACTGGTACGAGGCCAACCCGGATCAGGTCATCTGGAAGGACGCTGAAGGTAAAGCGGCCATCGAGTTGAAGTTCGACCTAGACCTAGACGGGGTGCAGGTCATCGGCTTCATTGACCAGGTAATCGAGACCAAGAAGAACGGTCCCCGGGCCAGGGATATCAAGACTGGCGTCATACCTAAGGCTGACGACACGTTCCAGCTTGATACGTACGCCCTAGCCATGAAGGACCAGTACGGTATTTCCTGCGAGACAGGGGACTTCTGGTCAGGAAAGACGGGCAGACCGTCCCGAGCCCGCAAACTTTCCGCCTCACGGGATCAAATCGTGGAGGTCTTTAAGACCATGGACGAGGGAGTAAAGGCCCAGGACTTTCGACCCAAGCCGGGAGAGGCTTGTGGCAGGTGTCCAGTGCAGAGAAGTTGTACCTACGGCGTATGAAACCGGACTCCAAGAAGTCCTACACTCAGCACGGCAAAGCGCAATAAAAGCTCCGGCAAAGAGGAAGAGTTACCACACATGATCCACGAGTTCGCCCACCTCATTCCCGACAACGGCGACGCGGACGAGGCCGGTGACATCGCGCGAGAGAACGTCTCGGACGCTGACGCGTACGCCACACGGGGAGACGTTGCGGAAGCTGCTGGACGGATGATCAGCGCCAACGAGGAGACGATCAAGGACTACGTGGAGGAGCAGCTCCAGGAGACGAGGGACTTCCTGACGGAGAACGGCGTCGTAGACCCCAGGGCCCTCGCGGGGGTGCAGGTAGCCATTGACATCTCGATGAAAGAGCGGGACGAGTTGAGGGCGCACGACGAGATGGCGCAGAAGGAGCGGAAGATTCTTCGCGGGAAGATCGCCGACCAGTCCAAAGTGATCATGGAGTTTCGTCAGGAGATGCGGGAGCTGCGTTCCCTGGTACAGCAACTCGTTCCCAGGCCAATATCGGACGCTCTGTAACTGACATCCACCTAGACGGAACGCACCAAGGCAAGCAAGTTGCATCGTAGGTATCTACGGGACAGAAAGGAGGTCGAGCAGTGTTCACCTTGAGTCAGTCAATCCGCGCTAAGGGTGATGCGGGTGACCCTCTTCCAGAAGCATTCAAGAGTATGTCTCGACTAGGAACAAAGTACCTGCGGGGACAACTCTCCCTGACGGTGGCCGGTGGAGGCACAGGAAAGAGCGCGTACACACTGGCACGCATCCTGAACGCAGAGACACCGATTCCCTGCATCTACTTCAGCGCAGACTCAAGCGCAGACATCCAGCTCTCACGGGCAATCTCGATGCTGACCGGCATAGAGATGGCGGAGTCGATGAAGGCCGTACGGAAGAACAACGTGGGCCCGTACGCGGAGGTCCTGAACCGGCACCCGGTCCGCTTCAACTACGACGCAGCCCCGAGCATCGACGACGTTGAGCGCGTGGTGGCCGCCTGGTACGAGCTGTACGGCGAGGACGCCCACATGATCGTACTGGACAACATCACCAACATCAGGGGCGGGACGGCCGCCAACGACGAGGACCCGTTTGGAGGGCTCGAAGCCCTCATGGACTGGGCGAACGACATGGCCCGCACGACGGGCGCGCACGTGGCCGGACTGCACCACACGACAGGCCCTCACAACGACGGCAACAGCCCCATCCCGATGTCGGGAGTGAAGGGCCAGATCACCCGAGTTCCGGCCCTGGTGCTGACGCTCCACAAGCCGGACGAGAACACCCTCGCAGTGTCGACCGTGAAGAACAGGGCCGGACGCAGCGACCCCAGCGGAGGCACCTTCGTGGAGCTGGAGTTCGAGGGCAGCACGATGCAGTTCCGGGACGACGCGTTCAGCACCGCGGAGTTCGCGTCATGACCTTTGGAAGGGCGTTCGCGGCCCTCTGTGTCGGCCTCGCCGTACTGGTCGCGGGGATATACGTCACCGTGGAGAAGGACATCGAGCAGCGGGACCGAGACAGACGGGTCATGGCACTGCCCAACCTGACCATCCCGCACGCACCGGCCGGTGACGTTCACCGCCAGGCCGACCAGGCCGCCGAGGCTGCGGCCGAGGAGAAGCGCCAGAACGACGCCGAGGAAGCCCGCAAGAAGCGGGAGGCTCCCAAGCCTCAGCCCAAGCCCGTGAAGCCCGCAGTCGAGGCCCCAGCCCCCAAGCCGGAGCCCGCACCGCTACCGACGGTCTTCCCTGCCCCTGTAGGAACCCCCGAGTTCGCGGAGTGGTTCAAGAACGCCACCCCCGCCGAGCTGTGCGCAACCGGCCTCCAGGCCGCGTGCGAAAGGAGCTGACCCATGAATTACGAGATCAAGTACCACCACTCGGGAGGCCACGACGTGACCGAGGAGTTCCCGACCGAGGAAGCCGCCAGGGACAGGGCTCAGTACGTCTGCCTCGTCATCGACGAGCGGGTCAGGGTCATCGAGCTGTGAGCGCCCCGCGGAGGGGCGTAGGTCCCGAGGCCGGCGAGGCGAAAGTCCCAAGCTGCAAGAAGGGGTACAAGCGATGCGAACGGTGCGAACGGTGTCGGGCTTTGAGGTTCTTCGTTGGGACCCGTGGGCGCGTGTGCCAGCCATGTCAGAAGCGCAAGCGGTCCAAGGCATCCCACGCGGCACGCGTCCAGGCTACGTACGGACTTGGACCGGGAGAGTACGACCAGCTCCTAGCCCTACAGGGCGGCTTGTGCGCCATATGCCGCCAGTCACGCACTAGGCGCCTCGATGTGGACCACTGCCACAAGACGAACGTCGTCCGAGGATTGCTGTGCGCTCGCTGCAATCGCCAGTTGCTTGCAAGAGGTCTCAGGGACTCCGCGCAAGTGGCTAGATCCGCTGCTGACTATCTCGACGACCCACCCGCTCCCCGGCTCATAGGAGAGCGTTTTTATCGCCAGTCAACTTGACATCCACCAACGAGCAAAGGCACCTTGAGAATGAACGAGCAGTACGGCCCGAAGCGGTCCGGCAACTCTCAGAAGCTCGACCGGCTTCCGGCTGACACTCTCGACCCCACCTGGTCCCTCATGTCTGAGGCTCACCGCGTCTTCCCTGTAGAGGTTCGCCATGTCCCGTTTCGGCGCTCGACGACTTGATATCCACCAGGCTGGACCGATCAGGGGAGTGCTGGAGAGGTATTACCCGGACTGGCTACCCCCGGAGCCGGGTCGAGGCTGGCTCAAGACGCTCTGCCCCGCACACGACGAGGCCACACCATCGGCGTCCGTGAACTACGAGCTTGGGGCAGTGAAGTGCCAGGCGTGCGGATTCAAGGGGGATGCCATCTCAATCATCAGGAAGGAAGAGGGAGTTGACTACGCAACGGCTCTCCGCATCTCGGAAGAGCTTGCTGACTCAGACGGCGTACGACATGAGTCTGAAGTTCCAGGGAAGCCCGGCCGAGGAGTACCTAGCGTCCGCCCGACATTTGGACACCGAGCTGCTGGCCGACAGGTTCAGGCTGGGGTTCGTCGACGATTCGGCTCCTAGCGGGTTCGAGCGATACATGGGCCGCCTGGCCGTGCCGTACCTGCGCCGGAATCCCTTCGGGAAGACGACCGTCGCGGCGATCCGCTTCCGGTGCGTGCGGGCGGAGTGCATCAAGAACCCCGATGGGTCTTGGCGGGACGAGGAAGCCCACGTGGGCCACGGCAAGATGGAGTCGATGCCCGGCGACACGCACCGCGTCTACAACGCCGAGGCGATCCTCAGGGCCCACGACGAGATAGCCATCTGCGAGGGCGAGCCGGACACCTGGACGGCAGAGATGTGCGGGATACCCGCCGTCGGCATCCAGGGAGTCAACGGCTGGAAGGACTACTTCACTGAGCTGTTCCTCGGGTACCGGACGGTCTACGTTCTGGCCGACGGAGACAAGGCCGGTGAGGAGTTCGCCACCGAGGTAGCCAAGAAGCTGCCGAACGCCCTGGTCGTCCCCATGGGGCAGGGGCTCGACGTGAACAAGCTGCACACGACCAAGGGCCGCGAGGCCGTTCTAGAGAAGGTAGGCCGGTAATGGGATTCGTAGTCGGGGATTGGGTCCGCGTCACGGGCGACACCCTCACCACGTTCAAGGACGCAGTCGGCTGCATCGTCCGTCATGGAGGCGGCGGCTATGGCTGGGTCGTCGACATCACCGAGGCCGGTGGCAACGACATCAGGGGTGAATACTCCTTCGACACTGATGAGCTGGAGCTGACGGACTACAACATGGAGGCCGTCGAAACCTGGGGCGGGAAGATCCTCAGCGCCAAGCCCATCAAGCAGGACAAGGACTTGACATCCACCAATGAGGACGTGGTGGAGCACCCGAACCACTACACCAGCCACCCGAGCGGGGTGGAGTGCATCGAGATCGTGAAGCACTTCAGCTTCCCCATCGGCTCAGCGATCAAGTACCTCTGGCGCGCTGGTCTGAAGGGCGACGCGGTTCAGGACCTCAAGAAGGCCATCAAGAACATCGAGTTCGAGATCGAGAAGCGGGAGAGCAGCAAGTGATCGAGTTCAACCACCACACCCCATACGGATACTCCCACTACCTGAGTGCGGGACTGTACGGCCAGATGATCGGCTTGGACGTGCAGGGAGCACACGGGGCTGGCACGGCCGTCGTACTCGCCAACATCAGCGTGCGTGAGGCCAAGGCCATTCGTAAGGAACTGAAGAAGGTCATCAAGCAGGCGGAGGGGGACAAGTGACGAAGCGCGTAGTCGTCATCAGCGACACCCAACTCCCGTACCACGATCCACGAGCGCTGAAGAACGTCATCAGCTTCGTGGGGGACTATCAGCCGGACGCGGTCTACCAGATCGGTGATCTCGTGGACTACCCGACGCCGAGCCGCTGGAACAAGAACACCCGAGGCGAGTTCGAGCAGCGAGTCGTCGAGGACTCGGAGTACACCAAGCGGAACTTCCTGGCACCTCTCCGGAAGGTTTACGACGGTCCCCTCGGTGTCCTGGAGGGCAACCACGACCTTCGGCCCCGCCAGTACCTCGCCGAGAACGCCCCGGCCCTGGCCGAGTTCTCCGACGCCTTCCACTTCAAGAGCCTTCTCGACTTCGACGGCTTCGGCGTCGACCTCACGCCCTCGTTTCACAAGGTCGGACCGGACACCGTTCTGATCCACGGGCACGAGATCAAGGGCATGTCCAACATCGCGGGGACGACGGCCTACAACCACGCCCGCAAGGCAGGGGCCAACGTGGTCATGGGGCACACGCATCGACTGGGGATCAGGCGGGAAACCGCGGGTAACGTCCACACCGGCTCAACCATGCGATGGGGCTTCGAAGTTGGTGCCCTGATGGACCCGAAGAAGGCGCAGTACCTCGGGGTTGGAGGCGTGTGCAACTGGCAGATGGGCTTTGGGCTGCTGTACTGCGGCAAGTATGACGTCAGCCCCGTAGCGGTCGACGTCCGCCGCGACGGCTCGTTCGTCGTCGAGGGGGAGCGGTACGGCGTCATCCGGCGAACCGCAAGCGGCCACTTCGCGAAGGCAGGCAAGTGATGAAGTGCCACACCTGTCTCGACGGATACGACGAGTCGTTCAAGAGGGACTGCGTCGACTGCGGGAAGCGCTACCTCGGTGAGTACCCGACCGAGATGGATGCGTTCGGTTCGTACCTCTACTACTCGAAGAAGAACCTTGCGGTCCTACGGGACCTCCCTAACTAGCTCCCAGACTTGACATCCACCACAAGAGAGACGGGTACATGAGCTTCACCGAAATCCAGGCTGACGAGTGGGACAAGCTGTTCGCCGTCGCCGAGAAGGCGGGCCGGATGGTCTCCCACAAGTTCCCCGGCGTCGAGGCCGACGACATCACGCAGGACGTGATGGAGCGCTTCGTCGAGTGCGAGTCGGCAGCGCGCAAGCTGCTGAACTCTTGGAACGAGAGCAACGACAACACGGCCTTCAAGGCCATTCTCATCATGGCCAACCAGGTCGGTTCCAAGGAGCTCAACGACCGGCGCCTGCACAGCGGAGAGTTCACGTACACCTCTGACTATGTGCGCAAGCTCCTGTCCCGAGGAATGCTCTCCGACCGTGCCTGCGGGAAGAACGACAAGGGCGAGAACATCTTCGAGGCTCAGCTCAACTCGCTGATGACCGGCAAGAAGTCGAAGAAGGACTTCTCCGAGCGAGTGAACGTGGACGACCGGATCGACCTGAACCTCGGGTTCGCGAAGCTGACCGGAACCAACCAGAACGTCATCATCAAGCGCTACGTCCTGGAGGAGCGGCTTGGCGACGACGAGCGGAAGCAGCTCTCCCGAGCCGTCAGCAGCCTGGCGCTCCACATGAACAGCCACTCCGCCAAGCACAACACCGACCACGACGGTCCTGGCAGTCGCAAGGCCCTGAGCAACGGCGCCGCCTACTGGCTCACCTCCAACCAGTACTCGCCTGGTGGGTCCAAGTGACCTACGACGAGTGGCTGTCCCAGTTCCTCAGCGGGACTGGAGACCTGAAAGACGCCAACGACTACGAGTTCCTTCAGGGCCCCTACGCCTTCATTGACGACGAGGAGAAGACTGCATGAAGTTCACCACCACCGGCCACGATGTCTACCAGCGCACGTACAGCCGCCCGAAGCCTGACGGCTCCTACGAGGAGTGGGCCGAGACTGTTGAGCGCGTCGTAGACGGCAACCTGGGGCTCGTCGACCCCAAGTTCGTCGGGGCGGGAGAGCGCCAGGCGCTCATCAACATGATGACCAACTTCGAGATCCTTCCCGCTGGCCGCCATCTCTGGGCCTCTGGCGTCCCCGGCCGTCAGTTCCTCTACAACTGCCACGTTGCCCCGTGGAGTGACGGCCTGGCCGATCACGTCGAGTTCGTCTTCATGCGTCTCATGGAGGGCGGGGGAGTCGGTTCCCGGTACGGCGTCGACTGCCAGCCGACAGAGCCGGTCGCGCGAGAGCTGAACCTCCACCTCGTCTGCGCCCCCGACCACGCCGACTACCTGAGTATGGTCGAGGCCGGTCACGTCAGCATGGAGTACGGCTACGAGTGGCCCGGGGCCTTCAAGGTCGAGGACTCCCGAGAGGGCTGGGCGGCTGCCCTCGTCGATCTCGTGGACACCTACCTGCGTCCCGAGGTGAAGAACGCGAACCGCGTCTATGACCTGTCCGGCGTTCGCCCGTCTGGCGCACCGCTCCGCACCTTCGGTGGTACGGCTTCTGGTCCGCTCCCGCTGGCCAAGATGCTGCGAGAGGTCGCCCGCATCATGAACGCGGCCGGTATGTTCCGTCGCCCGATCTCGGGCGTTGAGGCCATGGAGATCGACCACTTCGTGGCGGAGTGCGTCGTGTCTGGTGGCAACCGCCGCAGCGCCCGCATGGCGATGATGCACTGGACCGATCCGGAGATCCTGTCCTTCATCAACTCGAAGAAGCACGGAGGCCACTGGACGACGAACATCTCCGTCATCATCGACAACGAGTTCATCCAGACACTTCAGGCGATCTACGAGCCGGACTCGGATGCTCGTCGAGTCTTCGATGCAGCGGTCACCGGCATGTACCTCAACGGTGAACCCGGCCTGTGGAACGAGGAGCTGAGCAACCAGGACGAGCCCAATACAGTGGTTGCTACAAATCCGTGTGGCGAGCAGCCGCTCCCGGAAATGGGTGCATGCGTGCTCGGGCACGTGAACCTCGCGGCCTTCCCTGACTGGCATGACGAGGACCAGCTCTTCGAGGCGCATCGCCTCATGACGCGCTTCTTGATCCGGGCGACGTACGGTGACATCACCTACCCCAAGCAGAAGAAGATCATGGAGCGGGATCGACGAATCGGTCTTGGTCACCTCGGAGTTCAGTGGTTCGCCAACCTCCGCGGAATCCGGTTCTCGACCATCCCCACGGACTACGAATTCGCAGACATCCTTGGTGAGCTGTACGAGTTCGTGAAGGCCCACGCCCAGGACTACGCGCGAGAGCTGCGCATCCCGGTGCCGGTGAAGCTGACGACCATCGCACCGACGGGTTCCATCTCCAAGATGCCCGGCGTTTCTGAGGGCCTGCACACGATCTACTCGCGGTACTTCAACCGTCGGATCAGGTTCTCGTCGACCGACCCGAAGCAGAAGGCGAAGCTGGAGCAGTACGAGGCGGACGGCTACCACGTCGAGGACTGCGTGTACGCGCCGTTCACGAAGGTCGTGACCATCCCGACCAAGGACGGACTCATGGAAGCTGTGGATGCCGCTGGCTTCAGCGCTGACGACATCGTTGAGTCGGCTGATGACCTCACCGTGAAGCAGATGCTCGATGTCCAGGCGTTCTATCAGCAGAACTTCGTGGACTCTGCCATCTCGTTCACCGTCAACTTTGACCCCAAGAAGGTGAGTCGTGAAGAACTCGCTGAAGCTCTACTCGACCAGTTGCCGTACATCAAGGGCACGACTGTGCTGCCGGAGGGCTCGTACGCTCAGGCTCCGTACGAGCGCATCACGAAGGAAGAGTTCGAAGCGGCTGAACTGACTGAGACCGGAGACGCCATCGACATGGAGTGCTCGACGGGAGCATGTCCGATCAAGTGAGCTGCGAACAGGACTGGTGGTTCGAAGATGAAGACGACTGCATTCAATGCGGAGGCCGTCAGTGCATCACGGACTATCCATGGCGAGACGACTTGACATCCACCAACTGAAAATGAGACCTTGAGGTTGAAGGGGCCCTGCGGCCCCATCTCTTAAACCTCGCACTTTACATCCACCACTTAGGAGATCACTTTGACGTACGACCCCTTCGCTTCCGGTTCCAACGACGCCACCGCCGAGGCCCCGCAGACCACGCCCCCGGCCGTCACCAATGTCGCCACTGCTCCCAACCCCTTCAAGATCGGCTTCACGCTGAAGGCCGCGTCCGGCTTCGAGGCCGAGTGGCTGACGCCGACCGTCTATGGCGCCGACGCCACACAGACCGCCGAGCGCGGCCGTGACCTCCTCGTCGCGATGCAGGAAGTCGGCCTCATCGAGCTGACGGCCAAGGCCGCCGAGTACACCCGCTCGAAGCACCTGGGCAAGTCCGCCCCCGCTGCGCAGGCCGGTAAGCCGACTTTCAACAACGGTCGAGTCCAGCGCCCGGGGAACCAGAGTGGCGGCCAGGCGACTGCCAAGCAGGGCCCGCCGTGCGAGTGCGGCGACGCGTCGGCCTACACCGAGTGGGGCGAGAACAAGTACAACCCTGGCCAGCCGAACAAGGCGTTCAAGTGCGCCACCAAGGTCGCCGACTACCGCGACCCGGCGGCGTGCGACTTCATCAAGTGGATTCGATGACCTTCGCCCTTGCCGGCTCGGGGACTTAGGTCCCACCGCGGGGCCTGCCACACGGGCAGGCCCCGCATATCTCCCAACCAGAAAGAACCAAGCAAGTGATCGCCGTCCCTGTTGCATGGACCCACTTCAACCCCTACGAGGCCGGTCACCAGACCGGCTACGTACCGCAGGAGTTCGACGCCGAGACGGGATTCGTCGAGTACATAGACGAGCTGGTCGAGTTCGCCGGTCGCAACTGCTACAAGGCGTGGGGGCGCAAGAACCCCAAGACCGCCAAGAACGACGCCTACGTTGCCCAGATCATCGACCACGCCCACTTCAGCGTCATGGAGCACGGATCGGTCACCTTCGTCGTCGAGGGCGTCTCCCGAGCGCTCATGGCCGAGCTGACCCGACACCGCCACCTGTCGTTCTCCATCAACAGCCAGCGGTACATCAACTACGCCAAGACCGAACCGGTCATCCCCCCGGCTATCGCGGACGACGAGGTCGCCGTCGCAGATCTCAAGGAGCACTACAAGCAGTGCATCGCCCGCTATGAGGTCCAGGTTGCCGCGCTGAAGGACGAGGGCCTGAACAACAAGCAGGCCCGCGAGGCTGCTCGCCACTACCTCCCCGAGTGCGCCCCGGTCGGCATGGTCGTCACGGGCAACATGAGGGCCTGGCGCGAGGTCATCTCGAAGCGCTGGCATGTCGCGGCAGACAAGGAGATCCAAGAGCTTGCACGGCAGCTCCTCGTCGAGCTGAAGGGCATCTCCCCGGCGTGCTTCCAGGACTACGACGTCGAGAAGCCGCTGAGCTACGAGCGTGGATCCGGTGAGGCGAAGTGATGCGAACCGAAATCGTCCTGGAGGCGAGCACGTCCCATGAGGTGTCGGTCAAGGCGCTGATCGACTTCACCAACCGGCTGGCTCTGATGATCCCCAAGGACCGGGAGTTCTTCTACGTCTCCGTAGACGCCACCGGCAACCTGGTCTTCAAGGACTCCGAGTGACTGCCGACTGCGGTCGCAGAGACCCGCACGACGCCCACGAGTACGACCGGTGCTTCACCGGCGAGACGCCGGTCTACGGACTCAAGTGCAAGGGCACGGACAAGTACCCGGCTGACCCGAGGGAGCCCAAGCTGCCCAAGTGGGCCCAGGAGGAACTTCGATTGCTCCGCATGCGCCTCCGAGAGGCCGACAAGGTCATTGCGGAGATGCACGGACAGAACCCCAGCACCGACATCTTCGTACGCGACTACGTGAACGGGGACTGGGACCTTCCCAAGCACTCGCGTGTGCTCTTCATGCTCGAACCGAAGAACCCGAAGCGGTTCTCCCGGAAAGAGATTGAAGTATCAGTCCGAGATGGCGAGTTGTACGTCTACGGCACTTCAACACTCCGCATCACCCCCAACGTCAGCAACGTCGTCAAGATCGGATTTGATCGCTAATGCCCATCATGGAACCCCCCTTCAGCGACTCGTTCTGGCGAGACAGCTACGGGGAGCACCGCAGCTTCGACTTCACCAACGTGCACGTCAAGGAGGTCAAGATCGTCACCGAGGACAGCGACAAGACGCGCCTCGCGGTGAAGAACAAGCTGTACGCGCTTCAGAAGAAGCTCGACGGTCTGAAGAAGACGGACGACTACCTGTCCCGCATGATCCTCCAGGCGCAGATTGATGCCCTGAACGAGGCCATCAAGTGATGTGGCTGTACGCCATCGTCGCCATCGCGGCAGGCATCTACCTTGCCGCTCTCCTCGCCGACCGCCTCTCGAAGTAGGGACCCAACCATGTCTGAGACCAACGGACTTCCTGACCCCGACGAGTTCGCCGACTACCTCAAGGGGCTCGGGTTCGACCCGATCGACGCCCAGATGAACGAGGCCGTCCAGATGTTCGCCACCATCATCACCAAGTCGAAGACCCTCAAGAAGCACGCCCAGGACGCGGGCTTCACCGAGGACACCTCCGAGGAGATGGCCTTCTCCTTCTTCAGCCTCTTCACTGACGCCGCCCGAAACGTTGGACGTGCTGATGACTGACGACCGGCTCATCTTCATCGAGTTCCTGAACGGCGAAGTAGAGGAGTTCGAGGGCGAACTCCTGGAGCTGGGCAAGGAGTACGTCCACGTTGCCGAGGCCGACGGTTACCACCACTTCAACCGCACCGCCGTCCGATCCGTCCACGTCCACCCGATCACCTCCGGAGTCTGACCATGTTCACCAGCAAGAAGAAGACGATCGCCCACCTGCGCCGGATCATCTCCAGCAAGGACCGCACCATCACGGCCATCGAGTCGATGAACGAGATCCTGCGCGAGGAGTGCGAGCACACCCGAACCAACTGGAAGCGGGAGAGCCACGAGCAGCTCCGGCGCATCGAGAACCTGCACGACGAGTTGGACATCTCGGCACTGGAATACGGCGAGCTGGAAGCCGCCTACGAGACCACGCTTCAGCGCATCACCGACCTGGAAGACGAGGTGCCGACCCGTGGCACCAACGGTCGATTCGTCAGCAAGGCGACTTGACATCCACCAGCCATCGGTTAGTTAGTTTGGTAGTTAGGAGGGCCCTGAAGCAGTGATCGAGTTCTGTACGCGTCTCAAGGGAGACGTGATTCTTACGCACGTCGTCGAGACCGTGGACGACCTTGAAGGCTTCAGGGCCTTCATCAAGGCCAACCGCCGAGTCATCGGCTTCGACACCGAGACCACCGGTCTGGACATCTACGCGGCCGAAGGCTTCCGCGTGCGCCTGGCCCAGTTCGGCAACGCGGTCGAGTCCTGGATCATCCCGCTCGACAGAGAGTGGGACGGCTACGACAAGCAGTTCGCGGCCGACGTCGTTGGCGCGCTGCGATACGTCGAGAAGCTGGTCACGCAGAACGGCAAGTTCGACGTCCTCGTGTCCGACGAGCACTTGGACATCACCGCCGAGGAACTGTTCCCCAAGCTGCTCGACTCGCAGGTACTCGCCAAGCTCATCGACTCCAGACCCGCCGAGAAGGGCGGGTTCGGACACAGCCTTGAAGAGCTGACGATCAAGTTCATCGACCGCGAGGTTGGCGAGAAGATCAAGGGCTCCATGAAGGTGCTCGCCAAGGCGTACAAGACCACCAAGGAGAAGATCTGGAGCAAGGTCGACCTCTGGGACCCCACATATCTCACCTACGCCGCCTTTGACCCCTGCCTCGCCTTCCGACTGGCACGCATCCTCACGCGCAAGGTGCCCGCGTCCGCGCGGCCTCTCATCAGGTTCGAGCATGAAGTCGTCGAGGTCTGCGGCTACATGGAGCGAGCCGGGTTCCTCCTGGACGAGCCGTACACCCGCGGCCTCCGTGAAGACCTCATGCGCAAGGAAGCTGACTGGGTCGAGAAGGCCCGCGTCATGGGTGTCGAGAACATCAACTCGACTGACCAATGTGCCGACGCCTTCGAGCGTCGAGGGGTGTTCATCAAGGGGCGTACGCCGTCCGGGAAGCGCAAGGTCGACAAGAACTTCCTGAAGGAACGGGTCGACGCAGGCGACGAGTTGGCCTCTGCGATCGTCGAGGGCAAGCGAGCTGGTAAATGGCGGAAGACGTGGATCGACTCGTTCCTTGACGGCATGGACGCCAACGGGCGGTGCCACGCCGGAATCAACACACTCCAAGCCAGGACGGGAAGGATGTCCATCACGGGCATCCCGGCTCAGACTCTCCCGTCGGGGGATTGGATGATCCGGCGATGTTTCGTGGCCGAGGAAGATCACGTGATCCTGTCGACCGACTTCAGCAACATGGAGCTTCGGGTGCTCGCTGCCGCCTCTGGCGACAAGCGCATGCTCAAGGCGTTCCGTGATGGCGAGGATCTGCACCAGATCACCGCTGACGCTGCCGGTGTCGACCGCAAGGCGGGTAAGGGCACCAACTTCACCGTCTGCTTCGGAGGCGGATGGAAGGCCGTCGTCGAGCAGTACGGCGTCTCTGAGGAGATGGCGAGGAAGGCCGTGGACGCGTTCTGGGAGACCTATCCCGGCGTGAAGGCGTTCGCTGACAAGCTCCAGAAGGAAGCGCGGCGCAACGGCTACATCACCACGGCGTCCGGTCGACGCCTCATGGTCGACAAGGACCGTCCGTACGCTGCCCTGAACTACTACATCCAAAGCTCTGCACGAGACATCACGTGCCGCGCACTCCTGCGGATGCACAAGGCTCAGCTCACTCGGTTCATGCGCCTCCCGATCCATGACGAGGTGGTGTTCTCGGTGCCGAAGCAGCATGCGGAGAAGGCGGCCAAGATGACCGCTGAGCTGATGCAAGAAGTTTTCAAGGGGCTCATCGTCCCGACCGACCCGGAGGTTGGCCTCCGTTCCTGGGGGTCTCTCTATGGTGCCGATGCTTGACACCCACCTGAATGCTGTACGATGAATGACATGAATGACGGATGTGTCATCTGCGGAAGTCTTGAAGACCTCGCGTGGGATGAAGACGAAGAAACCTACCTCTGTTTTGACTGTAAGGAGTACCAGTGAGCAAGACGGTGACGATGTACGGCGGCTCTTGGTGTCAGCCCTGTAAGCAGGTCAAGCCCAAGCTCATCAAGAAGGCCATCGACGAGGACTGGACGTTCGAGTACATCGACGTGGAAGACGATCCGTGCCCGCCCGAGGTGCACTCCGTGCCGACGGTGTTCGTGAAGGATGGCCCGGTCACCTCGGGGCCGTTCGTTGGGGTCACGGACATCCGTAAGGAGTTCGCGCTGTGAGCGTCTACGTGGTGACCAAGGGAGAGCCGTGCTCCCCGTACTCCGACCCCGTCAAGGCGTTCAACGACTACGGCGACGCAGAGGATCACATCGAGGAGCTGCGCGACGAGGACGACTGGTGGGTCTACGAGATCGAGGAGATGGAGCTGTCGTGAGGAAGTGGACCGACGCCGAGATATGGGTCCTGGTCGACATGCTCGATGAGTGGATGGACAAGGACCGGCATGACGAACTCGTGCGAGATCGCGACTACACCGAGGGTGACATCGAGGCCCTGTCTTCCCTCAACTCGAAGGCCCAGGGCGAAGTGAAGCGACGGAGGTTCTATGCATGAGCGTCCATCGTGGGACGACTACTTTGGCGGCATCGCGAAGGCGGTCGCTGCGCGCGGAGACTGTCACCGTTCGAAGGTCGGCGCGGTTCTCGTCGGCGCTGACCGCCGTATTCGCTCGACTGGATACAACGGGTCTCCTCCGGGGCAACCCTCATGCCTCGCAGGCGGCTGTCCGCGCTGCAATTCAGATCAGCCGTCAGGCTCGGGCTACGAAGATTGCATCGAGACGCACGCGGAGGCCAACGCGCTGCTCTACGCATCGTGGGAGGACTGCCAGGGTTCGACCATCCACATCACGCGTGCCGCATGCAAGGACTGCACGAAGCTGATCCGGGCGGCAGGCGTTCGCCGCGTCGTCTGGCCGGAAGGGGAGGTCGTGTACTGGTGAGCAGTGAGCGAGCCACATGGGTGGCTGCCGCAGTGGCAGTCGCCGCCCTAGCCGCAGGAGCGACGTACGGAATCGAGGCCCTGGGAGCGGAAGCCAAACCGAAGCCCGCGGCTCAGCCGAAGGTGACGAAGCCCACTTTGCCGGCTCCGAAGCCAGTCGAGGCGTTCACCGCCAACTTGTCCGTGAGGGACGGGAGTTCATACGGCGCAGGCATGCCGGTGTCGATCAAGTTCAACCAGCCAGTGAAGGATCAGCAGCGAGTACGAGAGTCCATCAAGGTCACCTCCGACTCAGGTCGCGAAATCCGCGGTAGGTGGTTCTCGACGCAGCGTCTCGACTTCCGACCCCAGACGTACTGGAAGGCAGGGGAGCGCGTCACCGTCAAGGGAGCCACTGACGAGCCGGTGACGTTCACCGTGTCACGGCGACAGGTCTCGACTGTCGACGTCGAGGCCAAGACCATGACCGTCGAGCGAGACGGCAAGGTGCTGAAGCGTGTGCCGATCTCGGCGGGCTCCGACGAGCATCCGACGTACAACGGCGCCATGGTTGTCTCCGAGCGCCTGGAGGAGACCCGCATGAGCGGCGACTCCGTCGGCCTGGTCGACGAGGACGGGAAGCCCGAGTACGACATCCCTGACGTACCTCACGCGATGCGACTGACCAACTCGGGGACGTTCATCCACGGCAACTACTGGGCGAACCGTCAGCAGTACGGAAAGTTCAACACGACCCATGGGTGCATCGGCATGTTTGATGCACGAGAGCGTGATCAAGAGACTCACGGCAAGTGGTTCTTCGAGAACTCGATGATCGGCGACGTTGTAGAAGTCAAGAACTCTGCCGATGAAACCGTGAAGCCCGACAACGGTCTGAACTCTTGGAACTCAAGCTGGAACGAGTGGATGAAACAGTCTTGAAACACGACTTGCTTCTAGATAGATGCCCAAGTAGTTTGATCAACGCACAGTCGCACCTTACTCAAGGAGTTCAGGATGGCCATCAAAGCCGCCACAGTAACCAAGCTCACCGTCGAAATCGGTGACGAGGTCTACGAGGGTGAGGTCGAGATCAGTGACGCCAAGATGAAGGAGCTGGAGACAGCTTCCACCGCCTTCGAGAAGGCTCAGAACGCCTACCTGGCTGCCGCAGACAAGTTCCGCGCCAAGGTAGAAGAAGTTGGCCTGGAGCCCAAGAAGAAGGGGCGCCGCAACGCCACGATGGACACGAAGATCCGTGCATGGGCGAAGGACAACGACATCGAGGTCAACGATCGAGGCCGCATCCCGTCCAACATCACGGCGGCCTACGAGCTCGCCATGAAAGAGGCAGAGGAGAAGCCCTCAGCTGCCAAGAAGAAGTAGGCAGGGCGGGGCCGCTGCGGCGGCCCCTACCGTCTACGTCTTCATAGCGAGCAAGAACACAGCTCCGCCGCGCCTTCGAGTGCTGTGGCACATGTCGAGAGCCGACGCGATGCGTCTGTGCTCAGACAAGCGCACGTCCGGAGCGCGGCACATGCTGTGCTGGACGGCGTACCCAGGAGACCTCAACGTCGACTGGGAATGGATTACCAATGACGGTCAATATGCAGCCGTCATGAGGGAGTTGGGCATCAGACCGATGCCGCACCCATGAGGAGTTGATGCGCTTGAGGAAGATTACTGTCATCGGCATGTCCGGCGCTCTCGTGCTGGGAGGTGCTGTGCCTGCGCCGTCAATCGTCCAGGAGTAGAAGCTTGCCGAACTTGATCGCGAAGGGTGAGTCAAGGTAAGGCATAAGGGAAGCAAAGAAACCCCAAGGAGGCCCTAATGGGTTCCGCAGCACCTCTCGTTCTCGTGACCGGCGCAACCGGCCAGACCGGAAGCCTCGTAGCGGCCGGACTTCGTGAACGAGGCATCGCCACACGCGAGGTGGCTCCCAACACCGAGATCAGCTTCGACTGGTCGGACCCGACGGGATGGGGCGCCCTTCTCGAAGGGGTCACGGCCGTCTACCTGATGACGCCCACCGACCCCAGCTTCGACGCCGATGCGGTAGGCAAGTTCCTTGAACGAGTCCAGGCCGCTGGGATCTCCCGCATGGTGTTCCTCTCGGGGTGCAGTGCCGAGTTCGGTAGCTCGTGGATGCTGTCCCGTGAGATGCCCGTCCGGTGCATCAACGAGGGCGAGCTGAACTGGACGATCCTGCGCCCCACCGTGTTCGCGCAGAACTTCGGACCGATGGAGCCCACTCTCATTGCCGACGGAGGTATTCGCCGCCCGCTCGGGGAGGGTGACGGTGCAGGTATCTCGTTCATCGACGTTCGTGACATCGCTGACGTAGCTGTCGAGATCCTGACGGACACCAGCACGGCCCACGCCGGGAAGACGTACTACCTCGATGGGCCGGAGGTCATCACCTACGGCCAGGCGCTCAGGCTCATCGGCAACGAGATCGGTCAGCTTCTGGAGTACCGCAACATGCCCACCGAGGAGTGGGCCGACATGTGGCGCTCGCAGGGCATTGCCGAACCCATGATCAAGTGGTTCACCTGGGGGACCGCTGGTCAGCGCCGAGGAGAGTACGCACATGTGCGTGACGGTGTGCGAGAGGTTCTGGGGCGCACCCCCCGAACCTTCCAGGCGTGGGTCAAGGAAGCTGCCGCCGATGGCGTGTGGAGCTAGGCCAGGACCAAAGGCCCACCAGCTAGGGCCCTTGGATGCAGGCGCGAACCTCACAGGTAATGCAAAGGTAAAGACCGGTCGGGTCAACTTTCGACGGAAGCCCGACCGGCCACCCCTATGAGAGGTAAGAACAAGCATGTCCAAGCACTCTGCGCCCCGCAAGCGCACGCTTGCCAAGATCGCCCTTGTAGGTGCTGGAGCGTCAATGCTCCTTGCCACCCCGGCCATGGCTGCCACTGCGCAGCCCGACGCTGAGTCGTCGATCCTGGACGGCATCGACGAGCCGGACACGGACGCGTCGAACCTCAAGGAGTTCGACAAGCAGCGGGAGCAGTACGACAAGGAAGCCCAGAAGGACAAGGTTTCCCCGCCTGGCCCCGAGGTGCTGCCGCCGCCTCCGGAGCCTGAGGTCCAGCCCGAGAAGCCCGAGATCATCGAGCCCGGCCCCGACAAGCCGCAGATCGTTCCCCCGGGCCCGGCCCTCCCGCCTCCGCCGCCTGAGCCGGAAGGCGACAAGGATAAGCCGGTCATCACCCCGCCCGGCCCGGAGCTGGAGAAGCCCAAGCCGGACCCGGACACGAAGCCGCTCACCCCGCTCACTCCGGCCGACAAGATCGAGGACGGCAAGGACAAGCCGAAGCCTGAAGAGGGCAAGGAGGACTGCACGTGCCTCAAGCCTGCCGACAAGGACAAGCACTACGAGGACTGCGCCTCGGTCAAGCCGGACAAGCAGAAGCCCGGCGCTGTCGACAAGGGCGCCGCCGTGAAGCCCGTCAGCTCTACCTCAGACCAGGCCGACGCCACTACGGACGTTGTGACCCCGAAGGGTGGTGTGGCTGCTGGTGCTGAGCTGGCTGCCACCGGCTCCGACGGCATGCTCGTGCCCGGCCTCGCCGCAGCCAGCGTCCTCGTCGCTGGTGCTGGACTCGTGATGGCGGGCCGCCGCAAGACCTCCGAGTGAGGGTGGCATAACTGAATAGCCGAACCCCCGTGAGTCGTCCCCTCGCGGGGGTTCGTCGCACCGCGGCCTTGCCGACTCGTGACGAACGTCCTGGGCGCTCGGGACTAACTCTGGACCTAAGACCCCCTTACCGGCTTGATGATGGTAGGGGGTTCTTTCGTCGTTTCTAAGGTGCTGCTGTGAAGTCCGTACTGTCTCGTTTCTGGTCCTGGCCCGAGTGGGCCAAGGGCGCCGTCATCACGACCTTCGGGGTCCCTGCCGCGCTCGGTGCCCTCATGTTCGTGTACACGATCTTCGGCACGTTCGAGAGCTGGGCTGTGCTCTGGGCGATTGATCACGGGTACATACCACATCCGGACGCCTGACAGTATCTGACGGTTCATCAGAAATAGATGGTGGCAAGCCAATTGGTGACAGGCAGTCATCCCTGTATGAACGACGAAGCCCCCTCCCGATGTGAGAGGGGGCGTTTCCGCGGTGGGACTTCCGACCTGGCCGGCTCGGGGACCAACGACCTACGTGGCTGCTCTCAGCTTCGGCCGGGCCTTGCCGTTGTTCCGCCCGAGCTGCTGCTGACCGAAGTTCGGATGCCAGATGGCCGTCAGATGACCGATCTGCGTCGGCGTGATGGTCGAGCAGTCCGGCGCGAAACAGATCGCCGTCACGGCACCTGCACCACCGATAGTGGCGTACGTCTGTAGCCCCCTGCACGAGTGGCAGGCGACGCGACCGTTGTACTTCCTCTCGACGTAGGCGAACGCGCGGTTCACGTTCTCCCCACTGCGGAAGACCTCGTTCACGTCGTACGGCTCCAAGTTCTCCACGCTTGTCTCCTTGCAGACAGCACAGCGGCCCGCCTCGGGGGAGAGCAGGCCGCTGCGTGTTGGGTGGATCAGGCGGAAAGGATCTCCGCCATGTCAGCCGCCTCACCGATCCGTTGAGCGGCCTCCATCTCCTCCTCCGTGGCCAAGAACTCGTCGAACTCCCCGGCCTTCGCGCTCACGACGAAGTTCGTGAACTCCGCTCGGGTGAACAGGAGGACATGCGCCTCGGTGTCCTTGTCGTCCGAGACCGCGACCATGCGGGTGCCGTCCGGCACGTGCTCGTGCGGGTGGTCCTTCGCGTCAGGAGCGGCGGCGACGATCACGCACTCCTTGAGGATCGGGTCGAGATCTGTCCGGCCCGACTTCCGCCAGTCCAGACCCGGTGCATTCGACTGCTCGTATGCGATGGTGGAACTGCCATTGGTCAGCGTGCCCATGGTGCCCTTCTCTCGTAGAGGGGATGGAGCCCCAGCCCTGCTACGGAGACAGCCATCTCAGGCGTAGCAGGGCCGGGGAATCTAGGTGGCAGTCAGGTAATCCACTGCTCTTGCACTCCCAGGCCCCTGAGCACGTCAGTGCCGTGATGCCTGGCGTTGTCGAAGTCGACCTTCTCGGCAGGCGTGGCGGGGCGGCACTCGTTGCGCTCCTGCGTCCACTGGTGACCGCTCGGGCGGGACAAGGTCAGTTGAGCGCCTTCTATGGCGATGACCTCGCCGGACAGGCCGCGAGCGAAGTCGACCACGATGTCTTCCTGCTGATACATCAGCTCATCTCCTGACGCTCCGCGTGTTCCGCAGCTTCCTCGGTCGTGATGCGACCCAGGACCCAGGACGCGAAGGCGTACGCCTCGGAGGAGTTGAGCGAGATGTGAACGAGTCCCTCGGGCTTGCCCTCCGAGGACTCATTGATCCCAGCGGCGTAGACGGCGCCAGGGATCTTCATGAGCTGAAGGGCGTGCTCGACCTGGGGGACTGCGTTGTCCGCGATGATCTTGGCGGTCTCTCGCGGGTTTCTGCCCAGCCGCCGAGGCTGGGCCGGGTTCTCGGGGACAGCGGTAGCCATAGCCTCTCCACCTTCAACGTGCCTGCGTGGGTCGTGACTTGAAGGTAGGAAGTGCGGAGTCCGCGGGGCTACGTTGTTGCAGTCTGTTGCAGACGAACTACCCGAGAGAGCTAATGGCCCTCTGGATTAGTGACCTGGCGTCTGAGCCAACGACGGCCATCTCCCGCATCCGCAGGAAGGCTCGCAGGTACACATCCACGTCGCTTGGGCTGGTCAGCGTGACCTTGCCCGACAGCAGCTCGACGTGCACGCGCTTGTCGTCGAACACCGAGAACGTCTCGACGCCCCACATCACGCGCTCGCAGCCCTGCGGGATGATCCCCAAGGAGACGGCCGGGTAGGACATCGCCGTCAGCAAATGGTGGAGCTGGTTGGCCATGACCTGTGAGTCGCCTACGCGGTGATAGAGGGCGTCCTCTTCGAGGTAGAGCACGGCACGGTGAAGGCCGTCACGGATCACTCGCGAGCGATCGACGCGGGCCTTGGCCGCTTCTGCCGTGTCGTCGGGGAGCCCTCTGAAGTCAGCGATCTTCGAGAGGAGCGATCGGGCGTAGCCCTCCGTCTGGAGAAGCCCAGGGATCACCTTGACGCAGTACATGCGGAAGATCGATGTCTGCTCGTACAGAGGGACACTGGCGAGCTGCCCCCGGCGCAGACCGGTGTGCTGCTTGCGCTTCCACGAGACGTACATGGACTCGGCGTCGCGAGACGACGTGATCAGATCCTGAGCCTGGCCGGGTGCGTCGCATGCCGCGCACCAAACCCTGATGTCCGCGTCAGACGGAGTCGTCAGGGTGTTCTCGATGCGGGAGGTCTTCGACTTGCTCCAGCCGCACCGGTCAGCATGTCCCTGCGTATTCAGACCAGCGTCGAGACGAAGCTCCTTGAGCCGCTGGGCGATGGACTCGCGAGCGGCTTGAGCGCTGGATGACGGCGATACGGCCATGAGACTGCTGACTCGGTACGCGGCTGATCAGACCCGGAACTCCTCGTGCGGGATGCCGTGGTCCCACAGTGCCTCGAAGGCGTCGTCAAGGAACTTGAGCACGCCTGTGTCCGTGTTGAACTCGTCCTCCACGAGCGAGCCGTCACCGGCGAAGTGGTGAATGCGCGCAAGCTGGTCATCAAACAACCAGTAGTCGTTGCCCGGGAGCAGAAGCGTTGATGCATGACGCCGGGGGAGCCAGCGCACCTGCTCTCCAGCCTCCACGTTGGCGCGCGTGTAGTAGTGCTCCCAGGCGATGTACTCGGACAACGGCACGCTGACCACGCGAAGCCTGCGGATCACGACCCCACGGGCTACGGCATCAGCGATCTGCTCATAGAACGGTGTCCACCACGATCCGCGGTCGTCCCAGTCGACTCGCGCACCGTCCCGCCACGCGGCGAACTTGGCGTTGTCGAAGTAGGCGTCCCGCGCCTCGAAGTGGACGGCTGAACGCTCAGTGCGTTGCAGGAGTTCCGCGAACGGCTGAGACTGCGCCTGCGGCTGCTGCGCGTTCTGCTGCATCGAGCGCCTTCCTGATCTGGTCCGCCATGCGGACCGGCATGCGGATCACGTCTTCGTAGGGCGGGATGGACCCGTCCTCCAGGCACTGCGACCGGATCTCGTCGTCGGCCTTCCAGCCCTGGAAGATCAGGTCAGAGGTCTTTGCATCCACCCACACGGACGGGCAGTGATCTTCCTCCGTGTTGGGGTCCTTGCCGAAGAACAGTAGAGACATGGCTACCTCTCCCGCGTCGAGTCAGTTGCGACTTGTTGCACGAACATCACTCTGCGGCGTCGAGCCGTCAACCATCCATCTGCTTTCGGTCAACCTGATCCGGCCACTACGCGGCCAGGGCAGCCATCTTCTCCATGAGGTCTGCCGGGGCGGTGGGCCACGGCTCCTCGTCCTTGGTGAAGACGACGGTCACCCCCGCTTCAAGCAGAAGCTGACGCCGCTCCTCCGCGTCCATGCGTCCGTATGCATCCGCCCACGTTTCATCAGTGGGTTCATCCCGCCACTCGGCTGTGCGGGAGGGGAGTGCTGACAGATGCTTACGCTTCGCAGCAAGGGACGTCATGCGCTCCTTGTACTCCTCTTCACCGCCCGGGTAGTCGTAGAGATCCATGTCCTTCTCCTCGCGCACGGCAGTCATCGCCTTGACGACGCGCTCCAGCTCTTCGGAGTGATCCTCGCCGGGGATGAACACTCGACGCGTGTAGGGCAGATCAGCGAGTTCTTCCGTGACGAACAGGTGGATCGCCTTGGACACGATCGTTGCCTTGAAGCTGAAGCCCTTGCAGGCGGGCTTGCCCGTCTTTGGCCTCGCCTGGCAGCGGTAGTACGCGTAGTTGTACTCCTTGCCCCGACGCTTGTAGACGCCGTTCTGGAGGTACAAGCGTTCTTGGCATCCACCACAGATGGCCACGCCCAAGTGGGGAGCCGTGTTCATGGTCCGCTCACCGGTCTTTGAGCGCGCATCTACGAGCACCTGAAGCTCTTCGAACTCGTGCTCAGTGAGAATGCCTTCGGTGATCTGGATGGGCATGCCCGCCTTGTCACGGGCGATCACCCGTCGCTTGTGGCGCTTGTCCCCGCGCTTACCGACGGTCTTGTAGCCCATCAAGGCGGGATGACGGAGAAGGTCAGCGATGCCGTTGCCCTGCCACCGGTTAGAAAGCTCGGTCTTCCGTCGCGACGTGTAGCCAGACGCGAGGGCCTTGCTCCGGTGAACAGACGGCGTGTCGATGCCCTGAGCAGTGAGTATCGCCGCTATCTCGTTGAAGCTCTTCTTCTCCTTGACCAGAGCGATGATCTTCTTGATGACGGCGACGGCTTCAAGATCGAAGACGAGCGTCTTCCCGCCGCCTTCACGGTCCGCAATCTTGTAGCCGTACGGCGCCTGTCCGCCTGCCCAACGATCAGTTCCACGTAGATGCTGATGTGTGGCCAGCATCCTGCCCTTGATGCGCTTCAGCTCCATCTCGGCAAAGAGCGAGGCGAGCATCAGGAAGACCTTGGCCATCATCGTGGCCATGTCGTCAGCGCCGTCGCTGAAGTCGAGCTTCAGTCCGTCATCGGTGAAGACGAGGATCTTCTTGTTGTCCTCAGCCCACCGAGCCACATCGACGCAGTCGAAGATCGACCGGAACGCGCGGTCGACCTTTGCCCACACGATGGCGTCCCACTCGTCGGAACGATCCGTGAGCCACGGGCCAAGGTCAGGCCGCTCCCACGGCGACACCTGAGCAGAGACATCGAGGTCTTCGAAGTAGCCGACGGTCGCCCAGCCCGCGCCGTCGATGTACCGGGCTGTGGTGGTCTTCTGCTCGATGTGAGAGGTCTTGCCCTGCTTGCCTCCGGTGTCGGAGACGCGTGAGCCTGCAACTGCGCGCAGCGTGGGACGCGTCAGGGTGGGTGATACGTTCATGCTTTTGAGGGTCCTTGTTCGCGCTTTCTCGGAGTAGGGCCCCAAGCCCTGTGACCTGGGGCCTTACGTCTTAGAAAGTGATGGGACTCGGGTGAAGATCGCGCTCATGGACTCCGGTATCGGACTGCTCGCCGCGGCGGCCGCGGTGCGTCGCCTTCGGCCCGACGCCGATCTCGTCCTCTCCTCGGACCCGGACGGCATGCCCTGGGGACCGCGCACTCCGGAGGACCTCACCGAGCGCGCCGTCGCCGTTGCCGAAGCCGCCGCCGCACACCGTCCCGACGCGCTGATCGTGGCCTGCAACACCGCCTCCGTGCACGCGCTGCCCACCGTGCGGGCCCGCCTTGAGCCGGGGATCCCGGTCATCGGGACCGTTCCGGCGATCAAGCCCGCGGCCGCGGGCGGCGGACCCGTGGCCATCTGGGCCACGCCCGCCACGACCGGCAGCCCCTACCAGCGCGGGCTCATCGACGACTTCGCGAACGGGGTCGACGTCACCGAGGTGCCCTGCCCCGGCCTCGCCGACGCCGTGCAGTACGCGGACGAGGCGGCCATCGACGAGACGATCGCAGCCGCCGCGGCCCTCACGCCGCGCGATGTAAGGGCCGTCGTCCTGGGCTGCACCCATTACGAGCTGGTTGCCGAGCGTATTCGTGCCGCCGTCCAGCAGCCCGGTCGGCCGCCGCTGGTCCTGCACGGTTCGGCCGGTGCGGTGGCGGCCCAGGCGCTGCGCAGGGCCGATGCCGCCGTGGGCGCCTCGGCCGTCTCGCCAGGCCTCATCGTCCTGCTCAGCGGCCGCGAGGAGCAGCTGCCCCTGGCGGCACTCACGTACGCCGAGGGGCGCATGCTCGCGGAGACCAGCCCGGCTCTCTGAAGCGGCTGTCACGCTCCGTCACGCGGTGGCTTCGCGGCGGAATCTGAGTAGTCTCGACTGCATGAAGGACCACGCCCCCGAAGAGCGGGCCGCATCCGACAGCCCGCACGAAGTCTGGACCGGACGCGCGACCAACCGCGTCCAGTGGCTGCTCGCGTGCGCCGGTGCCGCCTGCATGGCGCTCGGCATCGAGCTCGCGGTCGACTCCATGTGGACCTCGGGTGTCGCACCGCTGGCCATGTCCGTCGTGGGATGCATCGCCGTCGGACTCCTGATGCTCTTCGGGACGCTCGCCTTCGTCCATGTGGCCGTGAAGGTCGAGAAGGACTACCTGGAGGTGCGCTGCGGCCACCTGGGCCTGCCGCGCCGCCACATTCCGCTCTCGCACGTCGTCGGCGCGGACTTCGCGCCCGCCGTGACGCCCCGGCAGTGGGGCGGCTGGGGATACCGCTGGCGCCCCGAGAAGGGCACCGCCGTGGTGGTCCGGCGCGGTGAGGCTCTGGTGCTGAGCCTGGGCGACGGCCACAAGTTCACGGTGACGGTCGACAACGCCGAGTCGGCGGTGCGTGCGATCAGGGCCCGTCTGGGCCTCACCGGTACCCCGAGCTGACCGCGGCGCCTTCCTGCTGCTCGTCGGCCAGGGGCCGTGCCGTTGCGATCCCCGCGAGGATCCCCGCCCCGGTCGTCACCGTCGTCACGCTCAGCGCGTTGCCCACCGCCGCCACGGCCGTCAGTGCCGTGAGGGCCGCGCCCGCCGACAGGACGACCTGGGTCGAGCCGGGGGAGAGCCAGAGCGCGTACAGGAGCCAGCAGAACACCGCGGCCAGCAGCCCCACCCCGACGAGCCCCTGCTCCGACGCCTGCTGGAGCGCGGCCGAGTGCGGCTTGTCGTCCGCCAGGAAGTCGCCGGAGTCGCGGGTGGCCACCGGGCTGACATCGCCGAACCTGCCGGGGCCGACCCCCATGGCGGGCTCCCGCTCCGCGAGGCCGAGCGCGTCCTGCCAGAGCAGCACGCGGTGGTGGCCGACGCTGCCCTCCAGCGGGGCCGTCAGACCCTCGGGGAGCGAGTCGTCGGCCAGGGCCAGCGAAGCGCCGGTGACCAGCACCGACGCGACGGCAAGTCCGATGATCCCCAGGGCCCGGTGCCGCAGCCGGGCCGCCGCGAGCGAGCAGAGCAGCACCACGACGGATCCGGCGCAGCCGACCGGCGAGCCGAGGGCCGCCGCGGCACCGGCGATCCCCGCGGCGAGCAGCCGCAGCGCGAGACGTGCCGAAGGGACCCGGGCCGCCCAGGCCGCGCAGCAGGCCGCACCGGCCGAGAGGATCAGCAGCGCGGCGGTCGCACCGGTGTGGCCCAGGGGAGAGGAGGGGCTGAGCGTGAGGCGCGGCGCCGCCACGGCGAGGCCGAGCCCCCCGAGCGCTCCCGCACACGGCGCGGCGACCGGCAGCAGCGCCCCGCAGATCCGTCCGCCCGCGTAACCCGCGGCCACGGCGAGCACCGCGAGGAGCATCCCCTCGGGGCTGCCGCCGTGCACACCCGCGGTGATCAGTGCCCAGGCGGCGCAGGCGCCGAGCAGCGCGCCGCCCGTCGCGTCGGACGCGCTCCGCCGCTCGTGCGCCGCTGCCGGACCGGCCGGCACGGCCGTACCCGTTGACCTCACCCCGTCGCCCCCCGGTATGTGACGGGTCCCCACCGGCACGGACCGCTCCACGGTGACGTGGACCGGACGGCCTCGGGGACTCGGCCACACGCTAATGGCTGACGCCCCACTTTGGGACCAGTTGTGCAGGAACGATTCGTCGAACATCCGCGCGCCGGGTTCCCCGTCGCCCGGCGGAGCCCTCCCCGCCCGAGCTGTCGGCGCCCAGGTGAGGCGCCGTACACTCCCCGAGTGACCGCCACCACCACTCCCGTGGACGAGCCGGACCGGCTCGATCCGCAGCCCCCGCAGGCCTCCCGTGCCGCGCGCCTCCTGCGCCGATTGGTGCCCGCCGCCGTGGCGGCCCTCTCCGGAGTGCTGCTCTACGTCAGCTTCCCGCCCCGCACCCTGTGGTGGCTTGCGCTCCCGGCCTTCGGCGCCCTCGCCTGGTGTCTGCACGGCCGCACCTGGAAGGCGGGCCTCGGCCTCGGCTACCTCTTCGGCCTCGGCTTCCTGCTGCCGCTCCTCGTGTGGACCGGCGTCGAGGTGGGCCCGGGCCCGTGGCTGGCGCTCGCCGCGGTCGAGGCGGTCTTCGTCGCCCTCGTGGGCGCGGGCATCGCGGCCGTCTCCCGGCTGCCCGGATATCCGCTCTGGGCGGCGGCCCTGTGGATCGCGGGAGAGGCGGCACGCGCGCGCGTGCCGTTCAACGGATTCCCCTGGGGGAAGATCGCCTTCGGCCAGGCGGACGGCGTGTTCCTGCCGCTCGCCGCACTCGGCGGCACCCCCGTGCTCGGTTTCGCGGTCGTCCTGTGCGGCTTCGGGCTGTACGAAGTCGTGCGCCAGGTCATCGACGTACGCGGCACCCGCGTCGTGCGCCGGGGCGCGGCGGCCGTCGCCGCGCTCAGCGTGCTCGTCCCCGTCGTCGGCGCCTTCGCGGCGCGCCCGCTCGTCAGCGACGAGGCGGAGGACGGCACGGCGACCATCGCCGCGATCCAGGGCAACGTCCCGCGCGCGGGACTCGGCTTCAACGCCCAGCGCCGCGCGGTCCTCGACCACCACGTGCTCGAGACCGAGCGCCTCGCCGCCGAGGTGAAGGCGGGCAAGGCCAAGCGCCCGGACCTCGTCCTGTGGCCGGAGAACTCCTCCGACATCGACCCGTTCACCAACCCCGACGCGCGCCTCGCGATCGAGGGCGCGGTCAAGGCCATCGGCGTGCCGGTCTCCGTCGGCGGGGTCGTCGAGACCAAGGACGGCAAGCTCTACAACGAGCAGATCCTCTGGGACCCCGAGAAGGGCCCCACGCACACGTACGACAAGCGGCAGATCCAGCCGTTCGGCGAGTACATCCCGCTGCGCTCGCTGATCAGCGCGTTCAGCAGCGACGTCGACAAGGTGCGCCGGGACTTCAGCCGCGGCACCGAGCCCGGCGTCTTCACGATGGCCGGAACGAAGGTGGGCATCGCCACCTGCTACGAGGCGGCCTTCGACTGGGCGGTGCGCGACACCGTCACCCACGGCGCGCAGATCATCTCGGTGCCCAGCAACAACGCCACCTTCGACCGCAGCGAGATGACCTACCAGCAGCTCGCCATGTCCCGGATCCGCGCGGTCGAGCACAGCCGCGCCGTCGCGGTCCCGGTGACCAGCGGCGTCAGCGCCGTGATCATGCCCGACGGCAAGGTCAGGGCGAAGACGAAGTGGTACACCGCCGACTCGCTCGTCGAGGAGGTCCCGCTGCGCTCGTCACAGACCCCCGCCACCCGGCTCGGCGTGCTGCCCGAGGGCATCCTGGTCCTGATCGCCGCGGGCGGTCTCGGCTGGGCCGTGACGTCGGCGGTGCGGGCCCGGCGGAGCGCGGAGAAGTAACCGCAGAGAAGTAACCGCGGAGAAGCAACTGCCGCCCGCGGGGCCCCGATCGGTGATTCCGGGCCCCGGACCGGGCGGTGGTGCGGCGCAGTTAGGGTCGGACCATGGCTACTCCTGATTTCATCCGCACCATTCGGGCCGACGCGGGCCAGCAGCTGCTCTGGCTTCCCGGAGTCACCGCCATCGTCTTCGACGACGAGGGAAGGGTGCTGCTGGGGCGGCGCTCCGACAACGGCAGGTGGTCGGCGATCGGCGGCATCCCGGAGCCGGGTGAGCAGCCCGCGGAGTGCGCGGTGCGCGAGGTGTACGAGGAGACGGCCGTGCACTGCGTGCCCGAGCGCGTGGTCCTGGTGCAGGCCCTTGAGAAGGTGACCTACGACAACGGCGACATCTGCCAGTACATGGACACCACCCTGCGCTGCCGTGCCGTCGGCGGCGAGGCGCGGGTCAACGACGACGAGTCGCTGGAGGTGGCGTGGTTCGACGTGGACGCGCTGCCCGAACTGCACGACTTCTCCCTGTCCCGGATCAAGCGGGCACTGGCGGACGAGCCCACCTGGTTCGAGCCCGCCCAGCCTGCACAGTGAGCCGCGGAGCCCCCGCACCTACCCTGCGGGGGCTCACCGCTCTCCTCCGTTAGCCTGAGGGCACGATGAACCGTTTGAGCACGTCATGGGGCGCGTACGACCTCACCCGCTTCCCGGAGGACCCCCGCGACCAGCTGCGCGCCTGGTCGGCGGCCGACGCCTATCTGCTGAGGCAGTTGACGGGCGAGGAGGAGGCGGCGCCCGACGGCTTCTCCGACACGGTCGACCTCTCGGGGACGGTGGCCGTCCTCGGCGACCGATGGGGCGCACTGACCACCGCCCTCGCCGGGCACGCGCGCGTGCCGGTCCAGATCACCGACTCCTTCCTCGCCCAGCAGGCGACCCGCGCCAACCTCGCGCGGGCGGGCCACGCGCCGGACGCGGCCCGTCTCCTGACGACCAGGGACGCCCCGCCCGCCCGCGTCGACGTGCTCCTCGTCCGCGTACCGAAGAGCCTCGCGCTTCTGGAGGACCAGCTCCACCGGCTCGCGCCCGCCCTGCACGAAGGCACGGTCGTCATCGGCACCGGCATGGTCACCGAGATCCACACGTCGACGCTGGACCTCTTCGAGCGGATCATCGGCCCGACCCGGACCTCGCTCGCCCGGCAGAAGGCACGGCTCATCTTCGCCGCCCCGGACCCGGCGCGCGCCGCCGGAGCCAACCCCTGGCCCGGCAGTTACGTGCTGCCCGCCGACTCCGGGGCGGGCGCGGGCCTCACCGTCGTCAACCACGCGGGCATCTTCTGCGCCGACCGCCTCGACATCGGCACCCGCTTCTTCCTCAAGCACCTGCCGCGCGCCCGCGGCGGCGCCCACGTCGTCGACCTGGGCTGCGGCAACGGAGTGCTCGGCACCGCCGCCTCCGTCGCCGACCCCGACGCCACGGTCACCTTCATCGACGAGTCTTTCCAGGCCGTCGCCTCCGCCGAGGCCACCTTCCGCGCCAACGCCGCGGACGGCGCCAAGGCCCACTTCGTGGCCGGTGACGCCCTCGCCGCCGTACCGCCAGGGACGGTGGACGTCGTCCTGAACAACCCGCCGTTCCACAGCCACCAGGCCACGACCGACGCGACCGCCCGCCGCATGTTCACCGGCGCCCGCGCCGCGCTGCGCCCCGGCGGTGAGCTGTGGGTCATCGGCAACCGCCACCTCGGCTACCACGTGCAGCTCCGCAAGCTCTTCGGCAACGCGGAAGTCGTCGCGAGCGACCCGAAGTTCGTGCTGCTGCGGGCGGTCAAGGGCGAACGCTGACTCCTCGCGGCAGGGGGCTGTTCCGGTCGGGGCCTGTTCGGCCCTCCCGCGGACGGCCGCACGGTGGCAGCGTCATGGGCGGGCCCGGCCCGGTGGCGGTCGTCCCGTACGGCTGATGTGCTGGGACGCGGAGCCGTCCCGTACGCACCGAACCCCGCGAGGAGGACCTGGTGGCACCCGTGGCGAAGGACCGGCTGGCCGCACTGGACGCCCACTGGCGCGCCGCCAACTATCTGGCCGTCGGCCAGATCTACCTGATGGGCAACCCCCTGCTGGCCGAGCCGCTGCGGCCCGAGCACATCAAGCCGCGGCTGCTCGGACACTGGGGCACCTCGCCCGGCCTCAACCTGGTCCACACCCACCTCAACCGCGTCATCCAGGAGCGGGACCTGGACGCACTGTGCGTGTGGGGTCCGGGCCACGGCGGTCCCGCCGTCCTCGCCAACTCCTGGCTGGAGGGCAGCTACACACAGACGTACCCGGACGTCACGCGGGACGCGCAGGGGATGGCACGGCTGTTCCGGCAGTTCTCGTTCCCCGGCGGCGTGCCCAGCCACGTGGCCCCCGAGACGCCCGGTTCGATCCACGAGGGCGGCGAGCTGGGCTACTCGCTCGCGCACGCCTACGGAGCCGCCCTGGACAACCCCGACCTCCTGGTCGCCTGCGTGATCGGCGACGGCGAGGCCGAGACCGGTCCGCTGGCCGCCTCCTGGCACTGCAACAAGTTCCAGGACCCCGTGCACGACGGCGCGGTCCTGCCGGTCCTCCACCTCAACGGCTACAAGATCGCCAACCCGACGGTGCTGGCCCGGCTGCCCGAGTACGAACTCGACGCGCTCCTCAAGGGGTACGGACACGAGCCGCTGTACGTCGCCGGTGACGAGCCCCGCGAGGTGCACCAGGCGCTGGCCGCGGCGATGGACCAGGCACTCGACCGCATCGGCGCCATCCAGCAGGCCGCCCGGAGCGGCGGCGGCGCGCACGGCCGCGCCCCCTGGCCGATGATCGTGCTGCGCACGCCCAAGGGCTGGACCGGCCCGGCCACCGTGGACGGTGAGCCCGTCGAGAACACCTGGCGGGCGCACCAGGTGCCGCTGTCCGGAGTCCGCGAGAACCCGGAGCATCTGCGGCAGTTGGAGGAGTGGCTGCGGTCGTACCGCCCCGAGGAGCTCTTCGACGGGGACGGCCGCCCCACCGAGCAGGTCGTGTCCTGCGTTCCGCAGGGCGAGCGCCGACTCGGTGCCACCCCGCACGCCGACGGCGGCAGGCTCACCCGACGGCTGCCCGTCCCGCCGCTCGAGCGGTTCGCCGTCACCGTCGACAAGCCGGGCACGACGCTGCACGAGCCGACCCGGATCACGGGCGGTCTGCTCGCGCAGGTCATGGCGGACACCGCGGAGCGCCGCGACTTCCGGGTCGTCGGCCCGGACGAGACCGAGTCCAACCGGCTCGGCGCGCTGTACGACGTCACGGGCAAGGCTTGGCAGGACCGGACCCTCGGCACGGACGAGCACCTCGCGAGCGACGGCCGCGTCATGGAGGTCCTCTCCGAGCACCTCTGCCAGGGCTGGCTGGAGGGATACACCCTCACCGGGCGCCACGGCCTGTTCTCCTGCTACGAAGCGTTCGTCCACATCGTCGACTCGATGGTCAACCAGCACATCAAGTGGCTGAAGACCTCGCGCGCGCTGCCCTGGCGGGCGCCCGTGCCGTCGTTGAACTACCTGCTCACCTCGCACGTGTGGCGGCAGGACCACAACGGCTTCTCGCACCAGGATCCGGGCTTCGTGGACCACGTCCTGAACAAGAGCCCCCATGTCGTACGCGTCTACCTCCCGCCGGACGCCAACACCCTGCTCTGCGTGACCGAGCACGTCCTGCACAGCCGCGACTACGTCAACGTCGTCGTCGCCGGGAAGCAGCCCTGCTTCGACTGGCTCTCCCTCGACGACGCCCGCGCCCACTGCACGCGCGGCGCGGGCGTCTGGGCGTGGGCCGGGACGGAGGACGGGGCGCGGGAACCGGACGTGGTCCTCGCCTGCGCCGGTGACGTGCCCACGCAGGAGGTGCTCGCCGCGGCGGCGCTGCTCCGCGCCCACCTGCCCGAGCTCACCGTGCGCGTCGTCAACGTCGTCGACATCGCCCGCCTGATGCCCAGCGGGGAACACCCGCACGGGATGGCCGACTCCGAGTTCGACGCGCTTTTCACCCGCGACAAGCCGGTGATCTTCGCGTACCACGGCTATCCGTGGCTGATCCACCGCCTCGCCTACCGCCGCACCGGCCACGCCAACCTGCACGTGCGCGGCTACACGGAGGCGGGCACGACCACCACGCCCTTCGACATGGTCGTCCGCAACGACCTCGACCGGTACCGCCTCGTCATGGACGTCATCGACCGCGTCCCCGGCCTGGCCGTGCGCGCGACGGGCGTGCGCCAGGCGATGGCCGACGCCCGCACCCGCCACCACGCCTGGATCCGCGAGCACGGCACGGACCTCCCCGAGGTCGCCGACTGGACGTGGCCGTACTGAACGAGCTGTTTCCGAGGAGCCGCACCGCCCTCGGCCCGGGGGCGGTGCACGTGCCGGACTGGCTGGCACCGGAGGCTCAGCTGGGGCTTCTGGAGGCCTGCCGGGAGTGGGCCGGGCCGCCCGCCGGGCTGCGTGTGGTCAGGACGCCCGGCGGCGGCTCGATGACGGCGCGGCAGGTCTGCCTGGGCTGGCACTGGTATCCGTACGGGTACGCGCGCACCGTGGTCGACGGGGACGGCGCCCCGGTGAAGCCGATGCCGCCGTGGCTCGCCGGTCTTGGCCGCCGGGCGGCCGAAGCGGCCGGTCACGACGTCGAGGACCCGTACGACATCGCCCTCGTCAACTTCTACGACGCCGACGCGCGGATGGGCATGCACCGCGACAGCGACGAGAAGTCGGACGCCGCGGTGGTGTCGCTGAGCCTCGGGGACACGGGCGTCTTCCGCTTCGGCAACACGCAGACGCGCACGAAGCCCTACACGGACATCGAGCTGCGCAGCGGTGACCTGGTGGTCTTCGGCGGTGCCTCACGGCTCGCCTATCACGGGGTGCCGCGCGTGCTCCCCGGCACGGCGCCGCCGGACCTTGGGCTGACCGGGCGGCTGAACATCACGCTGCGCGTCAGCGGTCTCACCGAGGATCGGTGAGGATCACGCCGCGTCGTGGAAGACGAGCCCCAGCGACCTGCGCAGCCCCGACCGCACCGTGCTCACCCCGTGCCGCACCGGCCCCGCGGACCAGCCGCGCGCGGAGCGGACCGGGCGGTCGCGCGTGGTGAAGACGAGGCCGTGGCCCTGCTTCAGGACCGTCGAAGTTCCCCTGGACTGGGCCCGCGGCCGCTGCTCGACGAGCAGGAACTCGCCGCCCGTGTAGTCGCTGCCCTGCTCGTCCAGGCCGATGACGACCTGGAGCGGGAAGACCATGTCCCCGAACAGGTCGCGGTGCAGGGCGTTCCAGTCGCCCTCCTCGTAGCGCAGCAGGATCTGGGCGGACTTGGTCTGGCCCGCCACGTGACACCGGTCGAGCCACTCCTCCAGGGAGTCCGGCCACGGGGCCGGGCGGCCGAGGCGGTCCGCCCAGCCGCGGGCGACGGCGAGCAGGTGCGGATAGAGCGCCGCGCGCAGCTCGGCGACGGGGCCGGGGAGGTCGTGGGTGAAGTAGCGGTACTGCCCGGAACCGAAGCGGTGCCTGGCCATGTCGACGGTGGAGCGGAACAGGGTGGGGTCGTCGTAGAGCTCGGCGATGCGGCGGCACCCTGCCGGGTCGATCAGCCGGGGCGTGAGCGCGCAGCCGTGCGCGTCGAGCTCGGTGGCGAGCGCCGCCCAGTCCGCCGAGTCGACCGCCGCGCCGGGCGTGCGTGCGGTGGTGGTCACGCCGCCTCCAGATCGAGGAGCAGCTGCTTGCGCTCCAGGCCGCCCGCGTATCCGGTGAGGGAGCCGTCGGCGCCGATCACTCGGTGGCAGGGGCGCACGACGAGGAGCGGATTGCGTCCGATGGCGGTGCCGAGGGCGCGGACCGCGGCGCGGGAGAGGCCGAGCTGTTCGGCGAGCCGCCCGTAGGTGGTCGTGGTGCCGTAGGGGACCGAGTCCACCGCCGCCCAGACCTTGCGCTGGAATGCGGTGCCCGCCCCGGTGGCGTACTCGATGTCGAAGTGCGTCAGACCGCCGGAGAAGTACGAGCGCAGCTGCGCGGTGATCGAGTCGAAGGCCGCGTCGTCGCGCACCCAGTCCGCCAGGACGGCGGCGCCGCCCTTCTGGCCGGGCACGGACAGCGAGACCAGCGCGGTGCCGCCCTTGGCGGTGGCCGACTCCTCGCCCACCAGCAGCAGCTCGCCCAGCGGGCTGTCGGTCGTCGTGTAGACGGTCATCGGACTCTCCTCGGTGGTGCCTGGTTCGCTGAGCTTGACGTGGTCAAGTCTGGCTCGCGCGCGCGAGCCGGGCTGGCGGGATTCGGACATCGCCCTGGGGTCCCGGGAACGAGACTCCGCTCACGCTTTATGCAACTAGTTGCATAACGGTAGTGGCTGGTCTACAACTGTTCTGTAGACACCGCGTACGGAGGGGCCGCATGAGCCGTTACCCGAACCTGCTGAACCCGCTCGACCTGGGCTTCACCACCCTGCCCAACCGGGTCCTCATGGGCTCCATGCACGTGGGCCTCGAAGAGGCACCGAACGGCTTCGAGCGGATGGCGGAGTTCTACGCGACCCGCGCGCGCGGCGGCGTCGGCCTCATCGTCACCGGCGGCATCGCCCCGAACGAGCTGGGCCGCCCCTGGGACGGCGGCGCCAAGCTGACCACCGAGGCCGAGGCGAAGGAGCACGAGGCGATCACCGCCGCCGTGCACGCCGAGGGCGGGAAGATCGCGATGCAGATCCTCCACTTCGGGCGGTACGCCTACCACGACAAGCTGGTGGCCCCGAGCGCCCTCCAGGCGCCGATCAGCCCCTTCGTGCCCCGCGAGCTCACCGGCGACGAGGTCGAGCAGACCGTCGAGGACTTCGTGCGCGCCGCCGAGCTCGCCAAGTCCGCAGGCTACGACGGCGTCGAAGTCATGGGCTCCGAGGGCTACTTGATCAACGAGTTCATCGCGGCCCCCACCAATCAGCGCACCGACCGCTGGGGCGGCTCCTACGAGAACCGCATCCGCTTCCCCGTCGAGATCGTCCGCCGCACCCGCGAGCGCGTCGGCGCCGATTTCATCATCATCTACCGCCTCTCCATGCTGGACCTCGTCCCCGGCGGCTCGACGCTCGACGAGGTCGTCCAGCTCGCCAAGGAGATCGAGGCGGCGGGCGCGACCATCATCAACACCGGCATCGGCTGGCACGAGGCGCGCATCCCCACCATCGCGACGTCGGTGCCGCGCGGCGCGTACAGCTTCGTGACGAAGAAGCTCATGGGCGAGGTCTCCGTGCCGCTCGTGACCGTCAACCGCATCAACACCCCCGAGATCGCCGAGCAGTTGCTGGCGGACGGCGCCGCCGACATGGTGTCGCTGGCCCGCCCGCTGCTCGCCGACCCCGACTTCGTCAACAAGGCGAAGGACGAGCAGCCCGAGGCCATCAACACCTGCATCGGCTGCAACCAGGCCTGCCTGGACCACACCTTCAACCTGCAGATCACCTCCTGCCTGGTGAACCCCCGCGCCTGCCACGAGACCGAACTCGTGCTCGCGCCCACCCGCACCAAGAAGCGCCTCGCCGTCGTCGGCGCGGGCCCTGCCGGTCTCGCCTTCGCCGTCTCGGCGGCCGAACGCGGCCACGACGTCACCCTCTTCGACGCCGCCGACGAGATCGGCGGCCAGCTCAACGTCGCCCGCAAGATCCCCGGCAAGGAAGAGTTCGACGAGACCCTGCGCTACTTCCGCACCCAGCTCGACCTGCGCGGCGTGGACGTCAGGCTGAACACGGTCGTCACCGCGGACGAGCTCACCGGGGACGCCTTCGACGAGGTGGTCGTCGCCGCCGGTGTCACCCCCCGTACCCCCGAGATCCCCGGCATCGACCACCCCAGCGTCGTCGGCTACCTCGACGTGCTGCGCGACGAGGCGCCCGTGGGAGAGCGCGTCGCGATCATCGGCGCGGGCGGCATCGGCTTCGACGTCGCCGAGTTCCTCACCGACGGCGGCGAAAAGGCGAGCCTGGACCCGGCGACGTACTTCCGGCAGTGGGGCGTCGACATGGACTACCGCGAGCGCGGCGGCCTGACGAAGCCCGAGCGGCCGACGCCGCCGCGCACCGTCCACCTGCTGCAGCGCAAGACGTCCAAGGTCGGCAAGGGCCTCGGCAAGACCACGGGCTGGATCCACCGCACCGAACTGCGCCACCGCGGCGTCGCGATGGTGGCGGGCGTGAGCTACGACCTGATCGACGACGCGGGCCTGCACATCACCGTCGAGGGCGAGTCCTCCGTGATCCCGGTCGACACGGTCGTGCTCTGCTCCGGCCAGGAGCCGCGCCGCGGCCTGTACGAGGAGCTCGTCGCGGCCGGGTCCGCGGTGCACCTCATCGGCGGCGCGGACGTGGCCGCCGAGCTGGACGCCAAGCGCGCCATCAAGCAGGGCACGGAGCTGGCCGCCGCGCTGTGAGGCGGCCCCGCCTTCGGCGGCGCCGTCCCTAGGATTGCCCCATGTCACTCCCGCACGCGATCCTCACCGCGCTCCTGGAGAAGCCCTCGTCGGGCCTCGAACTGACGCGCAGGTTCGACAAGTCGATCGGCTACTTCTGGTCGGCGACGCACCAGCAGATCTACCGCGAGCTGGGCAGGCTGGAGCGGGACGGCGCCATCCGGGCGCTGCCGCGGCAGGGGGCGACGCGCGGGCAGAAGAAGGAGTACGAGGTGCTTCCGGCGGGCCGCGACGAGCTGGCCCGCTGGACCGCCGCCAGCCAGGACCCCAAGCCCCTGCGCGACACCCTCCTGCTGCGTCTGCGCGCCGCCGCGGTCGTCGGCACGGCGGGCGTCCAGGAGGACCTGCACCGTCATCTCGCCCTCCACCGGCGGCAGTTGGCCGAGTACGAGGAGATCGAGAAGCGGGACTTCCCGCCCGGCAAGGACGCGGTCGAGGACCGGCTCCGCCATGTGGTGCTGCGCGCGGGCATCGACCTGGAGACGTTCTGGACGCAGTGGCTCACGCGGACGATCGAGGAACTGGAGGCGCCGTGACGGACACGGCGCCCCGAGTCCACCAGCGGCCGACGACGCGCCGCTAGCTGATGTTGATGTGGATGTTGAAGCGGATGTTCACCACGGTGCAGAAGAAGTTGCCCTGCTTGGTACGGCGTTCCAGCGTGTCCCCGGTGGTGCCCTTGCCCTTCTGCTCCTTGTTCTCGACCGGCAGGTAGTCGAATCCGCGGAACACCTTGTTCTCAGCCTTGACCGCGATGCCGCCCACCCGCCGCCAGTGGCCGCACAGGTCGTCGTAACGGTCCTGGGAGAGCTTCGGGCCGAAGGTCATGTTGAGGCCGCCGCCGTCGATGTACTGGGCGCACACCTGCTTGAAGATGCTGACGGCGTGGTCGTCGAAGGTGTCGACGTCCTCGATCTGGCCCAGGATCTCGTCCCTGTCGTCGGAGATCTTCTCCCGGCGGGCCTGCTTCTGCGTCGCGCTCTGGCGGTCCTGCATGTCCTTGAGCACGGCCCGTTCGGCCGTGTCGATGCCGTTCTCCTTGGTACAGGCGATCTCGAGGGTGTTCTTCCAGGTGGCGGCGGAGATCCACTCCCGAGAGAAGTCGATGCGGTCGCAGAAGGCGAGCAGCAGCTCCTCCGCCTCCTTCTCGCTCTCCGCGTAGACGACGCCCTTGTACTCCTTCGTCATGGCGACTCTCCCTCCCCGGTGCCGCGGGTGCGGCGCTGTGTGGGTCCGGGCGCGCGGCCCGGATGCGCAACGTCTCACCGGGCGGGGAGGCCGTCATCAGGTGGCGCGTCTTCCGCTCCCCAGGGTCGGCTCCTCGGGGTCCCAGCCTTCAGGCAGCGGCTCCGGCGGCACGATCCGGGTGCCGATGGGGAGGAACTCGGCACGCTTCGCGGAGTGCGTGATCGCGCTCATCGTCTGCAGGACGTGCAGCGCGAGCGCGCCGGACGCCCGGTGGGCCCCGCCGCCGCGCACGGCACGGGCCATGTCGACCACGCCGAGTCCGCGGCCGTCGGTCCGCCCCGGCACGGGCAGTTCGCGCCAGACGTCGGAGCCGTTCGGGAGCAGCTTCAGCGGCCCGCCGAACGTGTTCGGGTCGGGCACGGAGAGGGTGCCCTCGGTGCCGGTGATCTCGAAGCGGATGCGGGGCAGCGCCGAGTCGAAGCTGAACGTCGAATCGGCCCGCACCCCCGAGGCGAACAGGATGAGCGACGACACGTGCGTCGGTACGTCGACGGGGAAGGCCTGGCCCGCCTTGGGCCCCGACCCGACCACCCGCTCCTCGCGGGCGCGCGCCGCCGTCGCGGCCACCCGCTCCACGCTGCCGAACAGGGCGACGAGCGAGGTCAGGTAGTACGGCCCGAGGTCGAAGAGCGGCCCCGCGCCCGGCTGGTAGAAGAACGCGGGATCGGGATGCCAGGCTTCCGGTCCGAGGCCCTGCGTCACCGTCGTCGCCGCCACCGGAGCGCCGATGTGCCCGGCCGCGACGGCCCGCAGCGCCGACTGCAGGCCCGCGCCGAGGAACGTGTCCGGCGCGTTGCCGACGAGGAGCCCGCGCTCCGACGCCTCGGCGAGCAGCTTCTCCGCCTCCGCGGGCGCGAGGGTGATGGGCTTCTCGCCGTAGACGTGCTTCCCGGCGCGCAGGGCGGCTGTCGCCACCTGCGCGTGGGCGGCGGGCACGGTGAGATTGACGACGAGCTCGACCTCGGGCAGGGCGAGGACCTCGGCCGGACCGCCCGACACGGGTATGCCGTGGGTGCGGGCCACGGCCGCGGCCCGCTCCTCGTCGAGGTCGGCGACGGCCACGACCCGGACGTCGGGGAAGCGGCTCAGCGTACGCAGGTACTGGGCGCTGATGACGCCCGCGCCGACGACGGCGACGCCGACCGGGCCCGAGCCGACGGGTGCCGAGGTCATGCCGCCTCCAGCGAGCTGAGGTACCTGCGGCTGGCCGCGAGCTCGTCGAAGAGGGTGTCGGCGTCGCCCGCGCAGGAGTCGAACTCGACGATCCGCCAGGCGTCCGGAGCGGCGGCGAGGATCTCCGGCACGGGCATGGTGCCGCCGCCGACCGCGACGTTCGGGTCCTCTTTCGTGCCGGGCCCGTCCTTGAGGTGCAGGGCCCGCACGCGGTCGCCGAGGCGGCGCAGGAGCTCGGGGACCTCGGCGCCGCCGACCGCGGCCCAGTAGGTGTCGATCTCCAGGAACACGGCGGGGTCGAGCAGTTCGGCGAGCACGTCGACGGCGTGCGGGAGCAGCGCTTGTCCGTCGCCTCCGTTACCTGCGTCGCCTGCGTCGTCGAAGCGGGGCTCGATCTCCCACCAGTGGTTGTGGTAGCCGATGCGTATGCCGTGCCGACGGGCCACCTCGGCAAGGGAGTTGAGACGGTCGGCGGTCCGTGCGAGGCCGTCGCGCGAGGCGAACTCCTCGGGCGGGATGCCCGCGGGGACGATCGCCAGGTCGGTGCCGAGCACCGCCACCGCGTCGAGGACGGGGTCCGGGTCGGGACCGAGCAGTTGCACGGCGTGCGTGCCGGACACGGTGAGCCCGAGGTCGTCGACGATCCGCCGCAGCCCCTTCGGGTCGCCGAGCACGTCGTACGCCTCCACCGCGCCGTACCCCAGACCGGCGAGGCGGCGCAGCGTCCCCTCCCGGTCGGCGACGAGCTGATCGCGCACGGAGTAGAGCTGAACGCTGAGCGGTCGTGGCATGAACGCGCCCTCCCTGTCGGCTGGGAGGACGGTAAGTCGGTTCGGTGGGGCGGGCAAGGGTGCCTCGGCATGCGACTGCCGCCCCTCCTCGGTGGTGACGGAGGGGCGGCAGCCGGTGGTGCCGTGCCGGTCGTGGCCCCGATCAGGTACGTCCGGCAGCTCCGCGACGGCGCAGGTACCAGACGCCGCCGACCGCCGCCGCGGCCACCAGCGTCCCGCCGCCGACGAGCGTCAGCGTGCCCCGGTCCTCGGAACCGCCGCCGAGCCCGCCGCGGACGCCGCGCGCGGGCGCGGTCGTCGAGGAGGTCGTCGGCGTACTGCCGACGGTGACGGTCTGCGGCCCGACCGACGTGCCGTCCTTGCAGGAGACGAGCACGGTGTAGGAGCCGGAGCTGACGTTCTGCCAAGAAGCGCTGCCGTTGACCAGCTCCGCCTGTTGGCCTCCGGCGAAGCTGGCGTTGGCGGCGCCCATCAGCGACGCCGTGCCGCCGTCGGTGCATGCGGCCGTGGTGGCCCGCACCGTGGAACCGGTGGCGGTGACGGTGAGGTCGCCGCCGCCCGCGAACGCCGAAGGAGCGGTCAGGAGCAGCGGCAGCGCGCCGGCGGCGATCAGGCCGGTACGGACGCATATCTGACGGGTACGCATGAGTCTGCCCTCCGGTGACACGGGAGGCGGTACAACCCATGCGCCGCCGCAGTCGGGGAAGGGCCCGTGCTACCTGACGAAGAGCCAACGTGCCGCGAGCGGGGACCGCATGCGGACGGCCGCCGGGCAGGTGACGGAATCCATCGTCCGGCGCAGACGCGTCGTGGCGGACGTGTCACTGCGGGGCGGGCACCAGGCCGTCCGCGACGAGTCCCTCGTACACCGCCTGACCGAGCGTCTGGACCGCGGACTGCGGGCGCACCATCACGGTGAACTCCTTGATCCGCCCCTCCTCGTCGAAGTGCAGCAGGTCGATGCCGTGGATCTCCTTGCCGTTCACGGTCGTGCGGAAGAGCAGCACGTCCGACTCGGCCTCGGTGCCGTCGGCGCTGGTCTGCGCCTCGCCCGCGTACGCACCCACGTACCGGAAGTCCTCGAACGTGCGCAGCAGCACGCCGAAGAGTCCGAGCACCATGGGGCGGCCTTCGAAGGGCGTGAACTTCACCGGGCTGTAGAAGCGGACGTCCGGAGTGAAGAGCTCTTCGAGGGCGTCGAGATCGCGCTGCTCCACGATGGTGCGGAAGCGCGCGGCGGTGGGGTGGGTCATGTCTGCTCCATAGCTCCATAGTCATGAATCTGAGTAGTCACATTGATGACTATGATGAGGGTGCTGGACGACGAAAGGGAAGGGGTCCCGGGAGATGGCTCTGCGGCACGCGGTGCTCGCGGCACTGCTGGACGGCGAGTACAGCGGCTACCAACTGGCCAAGGGCTTCGACATCGGCGTGGCCAACTTCTGGCACGCGCTGCCCCAGCAGCTCTACGCCGAGCTGGCCAAGCTGGAGACGGAGGGCCTGGTCGCCGGGCGGGAGGTCGTCCAGGAGGGGCGGCCCAACAAGCGGCTCTTCCACGTCACCGACGAGGGCCTCGCCGAGATGGAGCGGTTCGCCGCCCGGGCCGCGAAGCCGTCCTTCATCCGCGACGACCTGCTGGTCAAGGTGCAGGCCGTCGACGGCGTGGCCGCCGCGCCCGTCATCGAGCAGCTCACCGAGCGGGCGGCGGTCGCCGACGCGAAGATCGAGGTCCTGGAGAAGCTCCTCGTACGGCTGCGGGGCGGCGCCGACGAGGAGGACTTCCTGCGCACCGGCGAGCGCATCGGCCCCTATCTGACCTGCCTGCGCGGCCTCGCCTTCGAGCGGGAGTCCCGCGACTGGTGCCGACGCGCGGCGGCGCTCCTGGGCGAGCGGGCCGCCGCCGCGCGCGGGCGGTCATGACGCATCATGCGTCGGCCGGGGGCTGGGGGGGGCGGGGTCAGCCGGTGGTGACGGTCCGTTCGGGGGAGTAGCCGCCCCAGGTCCCGTCGGGCAGCTTGGGACGGATGCGCACCCGGTGCCGCTCCCCGTCCTTCTTGCCGATGTAGAAGCTGTGCTCGGCCTTGTCCCGCGGGGCCGTCCCGCCGAAGACGAGTGAGGTGGCGGTGCGGCCGTCCAGTTGGATCTGGTACTCGGCCACGGCGCCGCCGGTGCGCGGCGGCGTCCACGACAGGTCGATGTAGTACGCCCCGTCGGCCCGGTGGGTGCCTGCCCGGAACCCGGTCGGCGCGGTGCCGCGCCCCGAGTCCTTGCCCGCCGCGGTGGTGACGCTGACCTCGCGGCTTGCGGGCGAGAAGTTGTCGGCGGCGTCCCGCGCCTTGACCGTGAAGGTGTAGTGGGTGCCGGGCCGCAGCCCGGTGACGAGCGTCGCGGTCTGGTTGCCGCCCACGCTGTGGATCTTCGAGCCGCCCTGGAAGACCTCGTACGAGGCCACCTTCTTGTTGTCCGACGACTTGCCCCACGCGAGCATCGCCGCCCTGCTCCCCTCGGCCTCGCCCTTGAGGTCCGCGGGCCGGGAGGGGGGCTTGCGGTCGGCGGCGGCCGCGGCGGGCATCGTGACCGACAGCTTCCTGCTGTCCTCGCTGACGTTGCCCTCGGCGTCGCGGGCGCGGACGGTGAAGCTGTAGGTGGCGGTCGGCTTCAGGCCGACGACGTCCACCATGGTCTCCTGCCCCGACACCTCCTTCACCTTCTTGGTGCCGCGGTACACCTCGTACGCGGTGACCGCCGTGTCGTCGGTGGCCTGGTTCCACATGACGTGGGCGGTGGTGGAGCTGCCTGCCTGCACGGTGAGGCCGCGGGGCGCCGCCGGGGGGTTGGTGTCCCCGGCGTCGTCGCCGCCCCAGGCGCAGCCGCCCAGTGCGGCCGCGGTCGCGGCCATGACGGTCAGCAGGGCCAGCGGGGCCGGATGGGCGGACGGGCGGGGGATCCGTCGCACGGTGCTGCCTTCCACTCGACGGCATTGGTACGGACCTATTTGACACAGGTGACGAGAGCACATCAAGGGGTGGGGCGTCCGCCGTACGGACCGTGATCGGCGGAAGGGGCATACGACGGCGCACAAATTGGGATATCTGGCCTTCGAGCCGTCAGTTGTCCCCAACGAAAGGTTTCTTCTCGTGCGCAACAGAACGACGGCCCTGGTCGTCGCTGCCGGAGTCGCCCTGCTCGCCCCCGCCTGGTACTCCGCCGCGGCACAGCAGTCGCTGTCCGAACCGGACGCCAAGTCGCCGCGCGGAGCGCCGGGTTCGGCGGGTTCAGCGGCTGCCCCTGCCCGTGAGGGAACGGCCCGTGAGGGAACGGTGGGCGCCGCCGACCTGCTGGCCGCGACCCGGAAGTGCAAGCAGATCTCGCACGGCAAGTACCGCACCGACGACGGCGCCCGCGCGGACGTCCCCGTGTGCGCCACCCGAGGCGCGGTCTTCTGGAAGGCCGACATGGACATCGACTGCGACGGCCGACGCAGCAAGGCGTGCAACCGTCGCACCGACCCGCTGTTCCAGCCCACCACGGCCTTCCAGCAGTCCGACGGCCGCCAGCTGAACGCGGCACGCCTGCCCTACGTCGTCGTGCCCGGCGCGAGCCACCGCTGGAAGCACGCCAAGCACGGCATCACGGGCGGCACCGTCGCCGCCGTCGTCCACCGTGGCCGGGTCCAGTACGCCGTCGTCGGCGACACCGGCCCCACCGACCTCATCGGCGAGGCGTCGTACGCGACGGCCCGGGCCCTCGGCATCCGCCCCGACCCGCGCACGGGCGGCACGGGCGAAGACGTCACGTACGTCCTCTTCAAGGGCTCCAAGGCGCAGCCGATCGAGAGCCACGGGGCCGCGGTCGCCCGGGGCGACGCGCTGGCGCGGGAGTTCGTGCGGCGGAACTGAGCGGGAGTTCGTGCGGCGGAACTGACGGGGCCGGACCGGGCACCGCGGGCCTCGCCCACCGGTTCCCGGCTCACACCTTCCGATACGTGTACGCCTCCGCTGCCGCCGCCTCGACCGTGGCGAGGTCGCCACCGGCCGACGCGGTCACCACCGCCGCCACCGCGCCCTCCACGAACGGGGCGTCCACCAGGCGTGTGCCGTCCGGGAGTTCGTCGCCCTCGGCGATCAGGGCCTTCACGGTGAGGACCGCGCTGCCGAGATCAGTGAGGACGGCGATCCCCGCGCCGCGGTCGACGCGCGAGGCCGCCGCCGAGATCAGCTCCGCGCTGGTGCCGAGCCCGCCGTCGGCCGTGCCCCCGGCGGCGGCCACGGGCGCGGTTGCGCCGCCGCCCGCGAGCCCGGTGGCCAGCGCGGCGACTGCCTCGGCGACGGGCCCGCTGTGCGACACGAGGACGACGCCGACCAGCCGCTCGTCAGCCACAGCCGCCCTCCCGCACGTCGCCGGTGCCCTCGGCGGCCTCCGCGAGGGCCGCGAAGAGCAGTGCCGAGGACGTGGCGCCCGGGTCCTGGTGCCCGATGCTGCGCTCGCCGAGGTAGCTCGCGCGGCCCTTGCGCGCCTGTAGTGGCGTCGTCGACAGGGCGCCCTGGAGCGCGGCCTCGCGTGCCGCGCCGAAGGAGTCCTCCAGCGCGTCGATGCCGGGCACGAGCGCGTCCAGCATCGTCTTGTCGCCGGGCGCGGCACCGCCGAGCGCGGCCACCGCGTCGACGCCGGTGCGCAGCGCCTCGGCGAACCGCGCCTCGTCGACCTCGGGGGCGTCGCCGAGCGCCTTGCCGGTGCGGCGCAGCAGCGTGCCGTAGAGCGGCCCCGACGCGCCGCCGACCGTCGAGATCAACTGCCGTCCCGCCAGCGTGAGGACGGCGCCCGGGGTGTCCGGTGCCTCCTTCTCCAGGACGGCGGCGACGGCCGTGAAGCCGCGCTTCAGGTTGCTGCCGTGGTCGGCGTCGCCGATGGGCGAGTCCAGTTCCGTGAGCCGTTCCGCCTCACGGTCGACGGCTGAGGCGGTGACCGTCAGCCAGCGGCGGAAGAAGAGGGCGTCGAGCACGGCGTCAGCACCCCCAGCGCAGCGCGGGAGTCCGCACCGGCGCGTCCCACAACCGCAGCATCTCCTCATCGATCTGACACAGCGTCACCGAGGCTCCCGCCATGTCCAGGGAGGTGACGTAGTTGCCGACGAGCGTGCGCGCCACGGGGACGCCGCGCTCGACGAGCACGCGCTGGACCTCGGCGTTGAAGCCGTAGAGCTCCAACAGGGGAGTGGCTCCCATGCCGTTGACGAGCAGGAGTACAGGATCGTGCGGTTCGAGGTCTTCGAGTACGGCGTTGACGGCGAAGTCGGCGATCTCGCGGGACGTCATCATCGCCCGCCGCTCGCGCCCCGGCTCGCCGTGGATCCCCACCCCCAACTCCAGCTCGCCGGGCGGCAGATCGAAGGTGGGGCTGCCCTTGGCGGGCGTACTGCACGCACTGAGCGCGACACCGAAGCTGCGCGTGTTCGCGTTGACCTGCCGGGCCATCGCCTCGACCCGCTCCAACGGCATGCCCGCGTCGGCGGCGGCCCCCGCCAGCTTCTCCACGAAGAGCGTGGCGCCGGTGCCGCGCCGCCCCGCGGTGTAGAGGCTGTCGGTGACCGCGACATCGTCGTTGACGAGCACCTTCGCCACCTGGATGCCCTCGTCCTCGGCGAGTTCGGCGGCCATGTCGAAGTTGAGGACGTCGCCCGTGTAGTTCTTCACGATGAAGAGCACACCCGCGCCGCTGTCCACGGCGGCCGCGGCCCGCACCATCTGGTCCGGCACGGGCGAGGTGAACACCTCTCCCGGACAGGCCGCCGACAGCATCCCCGGCCCCACGAACCCACCGTGCAACGGCTCGTGCCCGGACCCGCCGCCCGAGACGAGGGCGACCTTCCCCTCGACGGGAGCGTCCCTGCGCACGATCACCCGGTTCTCGACGTCGACGGTCAGCTCGGGATGAGCGGCGGCCATCCCGCGCAGCGCGTCGGCGACCACGGTCTCCGCGACGTTGATCAGCATCCTCATGCGTGTCTCCTAGGAAGGTGGGCAGGCAGGATCTTTGGTGACGTCCCGTCAGGCGGGTCTTCTGCTCGACCGACTCACGGCTGGAGTGTCGCTGTCGGCAGTATCGACCTTGCGGCAGCGAAGGTCACGCGCGAGGACTTCAGAGGCGTGCCCGCACCCGAATCGGCAACCAGCTCGTGTGCAAGGGACTTGACTGGGCCGTGAGCCTCGGTGGCCTGCGAGGGGGCCTATCTTTCCCGCCCCGTTGCTCGGCGCGGCCGGTTCCCTCGCCTGTGCGGGGCTACCCCGACTCGGGACGGCTCCGGTGTTGCTGAACCAGCGCGGCACGGCGACACCACAAGGCCCCGCGGTGCGCGCCGTAGCCGCACGCTGGGGCGTGAGTGGTGGAGTGCTTCCTCACCACGCCTCCGATTCCGTGGCGGGTCCGTTCGGAGTCGTGGTCTTGCGTGCCTTTGCCCGAACCCTCAGGGCGAGGAGTGGGAAGGCGAGAACGGAAACCATGGCGGCGCCCACCAGGGCCGCGGCCTCGCCCTTCCCCAAGGTCCCGTCGTCCAGGCCGATGGTGGTGATGGCGACGACGAGCGGCAGGCAGGTCGAGGAGTACAGGGTCAGGGACCTGCGGTCGGAGGAGCTCAGGTCGCGAGGGGCCAGCGCATGGGCCGGGAGCCCTCGTACGAGCAGGAACAGGAGCAGGAAGACCGGCAGCAGCAGGAGGGCCCGGCCGCCGTCGATCAGTGAGGCGAGGTCGAAGTTGATGCCGGTGACGATGAAGAACAGAGGGACGAGGAATCCGAAGCCCATCGCCTCCACCTTGCCCAGGACCTCTTCGCCGGCCTCGGGGGCGGCCCCTTGGAACACCAGTCGGGTGAGCAGGCCCGCCGCGAAGGCACCGAGGAGTACGTCGAGGCCGAACGCCGCGGACAGCGCGAGCATGGCGACCAGCAGCAGCATCACGAAGCGGACGGCGAACTGGCCGCTGGTGTGCAGCGTCGTGCGGATGACCTGGGCGAACCACGGTGGGTGGGGGCGCAGCGCCCAGTAGATCGCCCCGGCCGTGATGATCGCGAAGGCGGCGAGCACCGCCGTGGACACGCCTGGTTCGCGGCCGCTGAGCAGCACCGCCATGGCGATGATGGGACCGAATTCGCCGACGGCGCCAAAGGCCATCGTCACCGTGCCGAAACGGCCTCGCAGGTCGCCGCTGTCGCGCAGCAGCGGCAGGACGGTGCCGAGGGCCGTGCTGGTCAGCGCGGTGCCGATGACCACGCTCCGGGACAGGTCCATGCCGGTCAGTGCCAGTGCGACGCCGAGGCCCAGGACCAGGGAGACCAGCCAGGCCCACACGGAGCGACGCAGGGTGTCCCCGCGGATGGCCGCGAACTCGATCTCGTACCCGGCCAGGAAGATGAGCATGGCCAGGCCGAGCTCCGAGAGCGTGTCGATGACCGCGTCGTGCCGGGCCAGGCCGAGGACGTCGGGGCCGATGAGGATCCCGAGCGCGATCTCGAAGATGACCAGGGGGATGCGGACCCAGCGGCGGGTGCCGTGCGCGAGGAGGGGAGCGAGGACGGCGACGCCTGTGATCAGGATGAGGGTTCCCGGGTGCGTCATACGGGCCTCCGCACGCGCGTGCCGTTTCCTGGGGTCCCGTCGGGCACGGCTGGTCGGTCCTGGGCCATGATCTGGTCCGGGGTGCGGTCCTGCTGGTGGAGGATGCCGATGCCGGGCGCCGAAACGTCCTGCGGCGCGGTGCCTTCGTTGCCCGCAGCGACCACGACCGCGCCCTTGTGCGGGCCCGGTTTGCTGTCGTTGCCGCACGCGGTGGTCAGCAACAGGATGACGCCGAGGGCGACGGCCAGTCGCGCAGGAGTACGCATGGTTCGAGCGTCGGGGCCGCGGAGGCACGCCGCATGTGGGGGCGGCCATGCGGGCGACCTGCGGGCGGCTGTCCGGCATAGCGGCGGCCGGGTGCGGCTCATCGAGCAGGGCATCGTGGACGCCGCGCCACCATGCGATGTCCGGGCTCGGGCGGCGCACTCGCGGCCGTCAGGGTCCCGTGGCTTCGCAGGACTCCTTCAGCACAGCAGTAGAGCCGCCTGCCACGGCAGTTCGCCGAGTGGTGCCTCAGGATTCGTCGCATGGTGCAGCGCGAGCGCTGCGCCCGCTGCCCCGTCCAGGAAGCCCGGGCGGTGGACCACCGACCCGACTCCGGGGGCGGCGGCGGGCCACAGGAAGGGGTGGGACGGGTCCGCTGCGGCCGCCAGGGAAGTGGTCAACCCTGGGAGCAGGGCGACCAGTTCGTCTCCGCCGGGCTCCCGGGCCATGAGGGTCACGATCGTGGTCAGCCCCGCGAGGCCGTGGCAGAGCGTGGGGTCGGCGAAGTCGCCGCGGTGACAGGCGCGGGCGACCGCGGTCACCGCCTGCCGGTTCCACTCCGGTTCCTTCAGGGCCAGCGCGGCCAGTTGGAGGGCGCGGGCGACGCCCGGTGTTCCGTAGCACCAGCCGGTGCGCGCCTCGGCCAGCTCGGGGCGGGCTCCGGAGGCCGCGGTCAGTTCGGCGTCCAGCGGCACGATGTTGGGCCAGCCCACGCCGTCCGGGCTGCGACGGGCCAGCAGCCATTCGGTGATGGTGCGGATCGCCCGCTCCTGGCCGGGCACGCGGACGCCCGCGCGGTGGGCGAGGGAGAGCAGCGCGAGCGGGCCGGGGATGCCGTGGGCGAGACCGACGTTGAAGTGTCCGCCGGGGATTCCCTGGGGTTCGCTGAACAGGATCGGGTCGGTGGTCCACCAGCCGGGCACGGTCCTGCCGCCCGGTTCGGTGACCGGGTGGGTGAGGGCGACGAGGTGGGTGAGGACGAGCTCGGTGGTCTCGCGGTGTTCGGGTCCGGCCGCGAGGAGCAGGCGGCCCAGACCGGAGAGGCCCGCCACCACGTCGTACCCGGCCATCCTCGCCCCGGCCGTCCTCGTGCCAGTGGTTCCGGTCGCTAGACGGGGTGTGTCTTCCTCGATGAGTCGCCGGGCCAGCAGCGCCACTTGAACGTCCAGCTTGGTGAGGAGCGCCGCGTACTCGCCGGGCTTGGTGACGGCCGTGCGCGCGGCGAAGGCGACCGCGGGCAGTCCCGCGTACAGCCCTTCGCGTGCGGGTCTGGTCACGCCGGTGACCGCCGCCGTCAGGTGCGCGTGCGTGGCGCGCGCGGCGTCGGGGGCGGTGTGGGCGAGTGCCGCGAAAAGCAGCGCGACGCCCGCGTGGCCGTCCGCAAGGGACTGGGGATGCCACAGGGAGCGGGTCTCGGCCAGCTCCGGGGTCTGCCCCGCGGCCACTTGTGCGGCCAGCGCGACCGGATCGGTGAGGCGCTCGGCGAGGAGCGCGACGGGGTTCTCGGTCATGAGCGGGCCCTTTCCCGGTCGAGGTGGGCCTGGACCGCGCCGCGGGCCACGGCCAGGCTCTGTGCCTCGGCCGTACGGTCCGTGCCGAGGCGCCGGTTGCAGTGCATGTGGACGAGGGAGGCGAGCACCGCGTCGGGGGAGACGCTCAGTACGCCCCGGGCCTGCTCCTCGCGCACCAGCCCTCCGAAACGTTCGACCGCCGCGTGGTGCGCATGGGCTTCCGGGCCCTCCGGCGCGAGGTGGGCGAGTGCTTGTCTCCTGCGTGCCGCGAAGGCCTTGTGGTGCTGTTCCCGCTTGGGGTACGTGCGAGTGAGCCAGTGCCGCCAGTCCTCGCCGTAGCCCCGGTGGAAGGCCGATATCAGCCCGGTCACGTCGTGCGCGGTGGCCAGGATCCGGTCGCTCGTCGGAGCCGCGAGGCGCTCGAGCACCAGTTGGCTGTCCGCATGGAACACCTCTTCGGCCGCGCCGAGCAGCGTCGGTCCTCCGTAGCGCTCGGTCTCGGGCGAGTAGCTGTTCAGGCGCAGCCCCCGGGCGAGTCCGTCCGCGGCCAGTTGCTGTGCCAGGTCGTGGAGTCGGGGAAGCAGTACACCGTTGAGCAGGGATGGGTCGCCGTGCAGGCGCAGCCGCAGGTGTGGGTCCGGATCGGCGTACCGGATGAAGAACCACCGGTCGACGCCGCCCGTCTCGTCGGACGGGGTGGGCAGCGCGGACAGGAAGCGGTGCAGCGGCCCGGTGAGGAGTTCGTCCTGGCGCTCGGCGGAGGAGTAGAGCGACGCGTACAGCCAGGGCCCGCCGGGCGGGGTTTCGCCGGTTCCCGGTCGGCTCACGGGGAGTGCGGTGCCCGTCGGCCGTAGTGTTCGAGGCTGTGTGAGCCTTGCGGGCCGTGGCGATCGAGGTTGAGCGGCGTCCGGGTGTGGCTGACGTGGCGTCAGGGTCGCTACCGCTTCCACCTCGTGGGGGCCGCCGGGGCCGTGCAACCAGCCGCCGTCGGAGTCCTGACCCAGGGGCAGTTCGTGGACCAAGGCCTCGCCCGTCCGTTCGCACTCGCGGCGCAGGATCTCTTGGTGCGCGGGGACGGTGAGGTTCAGCGGGATGCGGTGGTCGCCGAGGGCGAGCTGGACGTGGTCGGGCACGTGCCAGACCTCTCGCCACTCCGCCAAGGACGGGCCGGTCGCTGCCAGGCGCCAGCGGGCCGGGGTGAGCAGGGTGCGACCGGTGCGTACGGCAGGGAGGAACGGCAGATCCTCCGCCGCGCCCCACTCCCACAGCCGCCACTGCCTGCGGCCGAACGCGGCGGCTTCGATGAGGAAGCGCACCGTGTTGGGCGCGGTCAGTTCGCGGTTGAGCACGTGCAGAGCCGTTGGGGTCAGCTCGCGGCCGAGCGCGACGGAGACGATCCGGAAGCCCTCGGAGTCGGCGCAGACGGCGATGTCGTCGAGGGTGAGGTCGGTGACGCCCGGCGCGGCAGGACCCGGGTGAGCGCCGATGACCAGGCGTCCGTCCAGCCAGGTGGGCACCTGGGCGACGTTGGCGTGCCGGTGGTGGGAGGCCTGGTGGTGGACCTGGACGGCGAGGCGCCCGGTGGGAGCCTCGCGTGCGGAACGCACCGTCTGCCGGATCGCCTCGGCCTGTGCGGGCTCGAAGAGGTGCGCGAACCGGCCCATGAGACCGCCGGACGCGGTGGCCGCGCCGTTGAGGACGAGCGTGAAGTCGCCCCGGTCGACCGCGGCCGCCGACGCTGCCGCGATCTGCACGACGAGTTCGAGGGCGGGCGGCCGCACGCCGCCGTCGGCCCCGTCCCGGTCCGCGGACCCGCCCCGCTCGGCGGACCCGCCGTCGTCCGCGGTCTCCAACCTGCGCAGCCACTGCTCGTCCAGGACGACCTCCCGCGCCCCGCGTGCCTGCGCCTCGGCCGCAAGCCCCAGCAACAGCCGCTGTCGCGCGGCACCCAGCGGAGCGGGCCCCGGGTCCGGACGGTGGCTCGGGGGCAGCCGGTATCCGGCCGGGGCGCCGAGACCGATGTCGGGGTCGAGGAGCTCCTTCACGGGCACGTGGCGCCCCAGGCCGTACCGCTCGACGAAGTCCTGGTGGTACGAGGTCAGGCGCCCGCGCCCCGAGGGCGCGAGGCGCCACAGCGCGGCGGCGGCGCGCTCCAGTTCACGGGCGACCTCGTGCGAGAGCTCGACGGTGCCGTCCAAGCGCAGGTCCACTTGGATCGCGTGCCCGCCGATGGCGGCGGTGTCCTTGGGATCGGCGGAGGTGTCGTCGAGTGCTGCCGCGGCGCCCTCAAGTGCCCTGCGCCAGGCGGCTCTTCCCGCCCCGAGCGGGGTGCGGAGGTAGTCGTCGAGGGCTCCGCGCAGTTCGGCGACGCGCCTCGCGGCGGGGGCGCCGGCCGGGAGCAGGGCCTCGACGTGTGCCAGCGGGTCGGGGGCGTCCAGAGGCGGGCGCAGCTCCGTCAGAAGTACCTCTGCGCCGATGAGTTGGGCGACGAGTCGGGCCACGGCGCCTTCGGGAGCCCCGGTGAACCGTGCTTCGACTTCCTGGACCAAGGTCTCGCAGCGTATGGGGCAGGCCGCGGCCTCCAGGACGGCGCGCACGACCGGAGTGTGGCGCAGCGTCCGCGACGTGGGGCGGTTCTCGCCCGCCGGGGTGGCGGCGCCCTGTCCGGGTCCGGCCGGGGCGAACGGCAGGACCAGGCGCCCGCCGCGTACGAAACACAGCCCGTTGGCCACCACGCTCAGCCCTCGGTGCACGGCCGGGTCACGCTCCCACTCGGCGATCAGCCGGGCCAGCAGGCCGGCGTCCAGCCGCGCGGCCTTGTGTCCTTCGCCGGTGAGCTCACCCTTGGTGGCCGCGCCGAAGGAGCCCCACAGGACGCCCGCGAGGAGTCCGAAGGGGGTGGGTCGGGACGCGGCGCGGAGCAGATAGCGAGTCACTGCGCGATGAGCCTTGCGCAGGTCGGACGCGGCGACGGGCGCGTCGGCAAGTACGGCGTCGAGGGTGCGGGCGAGCGAGGGGCTGGAGACCTCCAGGGCCTCGCGGAACAGTGCGTCGGTGACCAGTTCCGTGAGGCGGGCGCGGAGTGCATCGGGTGTGTCGAGGGCGTCGGCCTCGCTCCGCTCAACGCGGGCCTCATCGCCGGTCTCGTCCCGGGCCTTCCTCGCGCCGTCCCGCGAGGACACGTCTTGTTGGGCCGCATCGTGCCAGGTCGTACGGGCTCTCGGCCGTGCCAGGAGCGGCGCTCTCAGAAGCACTCCGTCCGCGCAGCGGAACACTGGTTCCGCGCTTTGGTTACGCCGCATCTGTGCAACTGCCCCCTTACTGGATGGCCCATAAAACTGAGTTAAGAAACCCCAATTCCCCTCTCAGGGAATGGCGTCACACTACCCAGTTGCCCCCTCACCCGTAACCCCTTGACTCCGTCCGCTATCCGTACCTAGATTCCGATCTCGTCACCCGAGGGTGGCGATTCGTTCGGTTTCACAGGTTCCACTGGAAGGAATTCCCATGCCCGAAAGCATGACTCAGGACCTCTTTGACATCGACCTCACCGAGACCGCGATCCAGGACACCGCCCAGGACGGCGCCGCAGGCGCGATCTCCGGCGAGGAGTCCTGTTTCCGCACGTGCACGACCTGCTCGCTCTGCTGACGCAGGCCATGTGACGGCCCGGTTCCGGCCGTGCATCGCACGGCCGGAACCGGGCCGTTCGCCTGCTCGGGCGGACCGGGATAACCGGGCGGGCAAGAGGAGTTGCCCTTTTGGTCACGGGCTTTGCGTCATGGGGCAAGGTTTCCGTGCGTATGCCCGTACCGTTGACACGGCGACAGGTTATCGGCGACGTTTCATTTGGTACCGCGAAAACTATGCGACCGCTTTGATAAACGATGGCTTTCTGCTGCTCTCCCGCCTCTCCGCCCTCCTAGGCCCCGCCGCCTTCCCTCGGCGCCCCTGCCGTTGTCGTGACCGGCTGGCCCAGTTCCCGGGCAAAGAGTTTGATCAGGTCGTGCATTCGCCAGCGGTCGGAGCCATCTGCCGTCTCGGTCACCAGATGAGCACGGCCCAAGGCGGCCAGAACCTGACGCGCCGGACCGTCGAGGAGTGCCGCAGCGGCTTCCGTGGAGATCTCCGGGCCGGGATTGAGCCCGCACAGCGTGAAGGCACGGGCCTGTTCCCCGGTGAGCCGCCGGTAGGAGAGGTTGAACGCCGCCCGCGCAGTACTCGACGACCCGGCGCAGATCGCCGGGAGAGCTGTCCGGACGCCTGTCGTCGGGGCGGGCCCGGGCAAGGGCGTTCGTGATCACGGAGGCCGCGGGCCCGGGAGGCAATTGGTCCAGGGTGAAGAGCGCCGCGGCCAGCGCCGGTGAGGAGAGGCTGAGACGGGAGGTGAGCAGGAGGCGGTGTCCGCCTCCGGGCGGCACGAGGGGCAGGACCTGGTCGATGGACGCCGCGTCGTCCGCCACGATGAGGACCGGTCGGCTTTGGGCGGCACGGTTGTGGAGTTCCGTTCGGAACAGCACGCTGCGCTCGTCGAGCGTCGGCTGGAGGTCGACCGTCGGCACGCCCAGGCCACGCAGCAGCAGGCTCAAGGCCTGCGCGGCGCCGACCTGCCCGGCCGGGTCGTAGCCGCGGAGAGCCACGAACAGCGCGCCGCCGGTGAACCAGCCTCGGTTCAAGGCCTCTTGGGCCACGTGCAGGGCAGGTGCCGTCTTGCCGGCTCCGGGCAACCCCGACACGGCCACGACCGCAGCCGTGCCCATGTTCCCGCTCATGCCGTTGTGGCCACCGTGTTGGGCGCGGGCGTGCTCGCGGGGGTCCAGCAGGCGCAGGAGGCTTGCCACCTGAACGTCCCGGCCCACGAGCCCACCCGGTACGGGCGGCAGTGACACGCCGGCGGGCCCGCCGGCCGCGCCGCCGTCGCCGATTGCGGGATGGTAGTCCCCGGCGACCTGGATGATCTGTGCGCGCCCCGACGCCCGGGCGTTCATCTGTGTAAACGGACCCGGCTTACGGTCTCGGGGGCTCACACGAGGTACCCAAGGAGTCTGGGAGCCGGCTGATTCCACCTGCCGACAGCTCCGTCGGCTTTCCATGCCCTTGCGGTACTGACCACTTGGCCTCCCCCGCCCGCGCCCTCACGGTGTGTCTCCAGAGTGCCACCTGCCCGGTCCCAGGCACCCGGCGTTGCAGGCAGGACCCTTGGTAACGTCCCGTCAAGGGGTTCTTCTGCTCGACCGAGTCGTCCTGGTGATCATGATCATGCAGAGCAGTCGGTGGCGGCTTCGGATCGGGTCCCCTTTGGCCGGTTTGGCCGCCTTTGCTGGTGACCGGCGGCAAGGGACCATGCGTCGATGTCCTGATAGCGCCGCGGGCCCAGGTGGCCGCTTACCGTGCTGCCGACCAGGTGGAGGCGCTCGGTCTGCCAGGAGCGTCCGGTGAAGCCGTCCAGGCAGGCGGCCGCCGCCGCTACGGACGCGGTGTCGTAGCGGCGCGCGCGGGCCAGCGTGAGGTGGGGGCGCAACGGACGCTCGGCGAAAACGATGCCGCAGTCCCTGACCCGCGCACGTACCGCTTCGGCCAGCTCGTGCAGTCCTTCGAGATCGCCCTCGATGCCGCTCCACAGCACGCGCTCGTCGAAGTGCCCGCCACCGAGCAGCGCCAGTCGGAGAGGAGGTCGGGCAGCTGCCAGGTCGGCGAGGGGTGCACGAAGCCGCTTGACGATCGGCACCGGCAGTTCGCCCAGGAAGGCCAGGGTGACGTGCCAGTCCTCTATGCGGTTCCAGCGCAGGTCGGGGTGGGCGGCGTAGGCGGGACCCAGGGCGTGCGCCAGCTCGTTCTTCGCGTCGTCGGGCGGTGCGAGGGCGATGAACGCGTGCTGGGTGGCGGTCTGGGGTGGTTCGGTCACGGGTGTCTTCTTACCTCATCCGTCCCGCGGGGCCGAAGTCCAACGGTGCGCAGGGCGGCCGGCCACCATGATGAAACCGCCTGGTTGCCGCCTAGTCGTGGAAGGCCGTGGTCGCGCCCAGCGCGGCGCGCCCGGTCGTCACCCGGTTCACTGGCGCGCTCTCGTCGGCGTAACCGAACGAGATGCCCACGAGCAGCTTTCCTCCGGTGACGCCGAGCTCGTCCCGGACGGTGTCGGCGTAGAAGCTCAGCAGTCCCTGCGGGCAACTGTCCACGCCGTACGCGGTCATCGCCAGGAGCAGTGTCTGCATGTACGCGCCGACGTCGGCGGCGGGCCGTGCCGCGCCGTCACCGTCGACGAAGAGGAACGCGGCGTGCGGTGCGCCGTAGAAGCGCAGGCTCTCCGCGTCGTAGGCCGCACGTGCCGCGTGGTCGTCGGGCGCGATGCCCAGCGCTCCGTACAGCTCGGCGCCGAACGCGGCCCGGCGCGCCCGGTGCACCTGCGCGTACATGTCCTCGGAGTACGGGAGGTCCACCGAGGTGTGCCGCTCGGCGTGAGCCGCCAGCAGGGCCGTCGCCAGTCGCTCGCGCGCCGCGCCGCTCACCACCTCCACCTGCCACGGCTGCGTATTGGAGTTGGACGGCGCGGCGCCCGCCAGCGAGAAGATCGCGCGCATCGTCTCCGCGGGCACAGCCTCCGGGCGGAACGCGCGGGTCGCGTGACGGCCGCGTATGAGTTTCTCGGCGCAGCCGCTCAGTTCGGTGGGGATTCGGCTTCTCATGGTGCACTCCTCGGCGATGGCGGAAGTAAACGGGAGCGTTTACCTGGGGGTGATCGTAGCGAGCCGAACCCTCTGAAGTAAACGCAGACGTATACTTGCGCCATGGCCACGACGACGACCGCACCTCAGCAGCGAGGACGTGGGGGCCGGGAGCGCATCCTGGCCGCCGCCGCCCAGCTGTTCGCGGCCCAGGGGATCAACGCGACCGGCATGGAACAGGTCGCGGACCAGGCGCCGGTGTCCAAGCGGACGCTCTACGCGCACTTCCGGACCAAGAACGATCTGGTCCTCGCCCACCTGGCGAACCTCGCGTCGTCCGGCGCGACCCTGGAAGGCGTGCTGACGCGCGAGGACATCCCCCCGCGGGAGCGGATCCTGCGACTGTTCGACCAGCCCGCGGCGGACGCGGTCCCGGTGCGGGGGTGCCCCTTCATCGATGCCGCCGCCGAGTTCCCCGACCCGAAGAGCGCGGTCCACTCCTACGCCCGCGAACAGAAGCTGCGGATGGTTGAACTGGTCACTGCGCTGGTGACGGAGCTGGGCTGCCAGGAGCCCGCCGCGCTCGCCGAACAGCTGGTCACCCTCGCGGACGGGGCGGCCAGTCGCGCCATGGTGCTGGACGACGCGGACTACGGCCGGTACGCGCGGGCGGCGGCGGAGGTCCTCCTCGAACGGGCCCTACCGGGCGCGGATTGACGGGAGCGTGGGTTCGGACGCCCGCCCCGAATCTCGCGGGCGCCGCCACAGGAGCGTGACCGCCAGGAGGGCCGCCAGGGTGGGAGCCATCCCGGCCCACCCCAGCGCCGGTGGCAGACCGGTCTCGCCGGAGGTGTCCATCGTGAGCAGCCCGGTCAGTCCGACGCTCGCGCTGAGCAAGGACATCGCGGTCGTGGCAGGACGGGCCCACGACTTGCCCGCCTTGACGGCCCAGGTCGTCCAGAGCCAGCCGATGACGCCGAGCACTCCGATGGCGGACAGCAGGACCAGATAGGTGGTGACGGCCGAGTCGACCTCCGCCGGGGTGTACGTGGGATAGCCCGCCCGGATGTGGTCGGCGAGCAGATGGCTGGTGGCACGGTCGGCGTAGGGGAGGGCCGTCGCGGCGGCCGTGAGCCCAAGGCCCGTGTACATCGCGCCGATTGTCCAGCGCTGATGGCGTGTCTTCGTCATCGGAGTGCTTTCTCCTTTCCGTCATGCGGTGAGTGAGGGCAGTCACGTGGTGAGGGCAGCCACGTGGTGAGGGCGATCACGCGGTGAGGGCGGTTCGGAGGAAGGCCAGGATCTCCGCCCGTGCTGCCTCGGCCTGGGGCTCCACGCCCGGCAGGGTGAGGAACGCGTGCCGGGCTCCGGGGTACTCGGTGAGCCGTACCGGCGTCCCGGCCGACCGCAGCCGTTCGGCGTAGCTGCGGCCGTGATCGGCAACCGCGTCCTTGGTCGGTACCACCACGAGCGCGGGGGCCAGTCCGCCCAGGCTGTCGGCGTACAGCGGCGAGAGCGCACGGGCGTCCGTTCCCGGCGGGACGGACAGCCGCTGGAAGAGGCGCAGTTGAGGAACGGCGGGGGTCGGGCTGTACCCGTACTCGTCGATCGAGGCGTAGTCGAACATCGTCCCGGAGACGTCGACGGCGGGGTTGACCAGCACCTGCGCCCTGAGCCGCAGGCCTGCCTCACTGGCCCGGATCGCTGCCAGGGCACTGATCAGCGCGCCGCAGCTCTCGCCGAAGACGGCCGTGCGCGTCGGGTCGACGCCCCACTCCGCGGCATGCCGGACCACGTGCCGGAGCACGTCCCAGCCGTCGTCGACGGCATCCGACAGCGGATTCTCCGGGGCGACGAGGCGGTGCTCGACCGAGACGACGAGCGCGGGCAGGTGGGCGGCGAGATGACTGTTCGCCCAGTCGCACTGCACCGCCGTGCCGACGAAACTGCCTCCGTGTACGTGGAGTACGAGGGGTAGCAGCTCGGTCTGATCGCCGCCCTCGTCGTCGCCCTTGTCCTCGCCGTCGCGCGCCGGGTCCGGCCGGTACACCCGGACCGGCAGCTTGCGGCCGGGCAGCGGCACCTCCTGCCAGGTGATCGTGGCGCCGGGATCCGGTTGCCCCAGGAGCGCCCGTGCCGCGCCGGACGCCCGGAAGCGGTTCTCCGCGTCGCGGTAGGCGACCAGTTCCTCGGCCGTCAGCGTCGCCCAGTCCGGCTCCGCCGGCCGCTCGACGGCAGTGACCTCACGCATGTCTCCTCCTTGATTTGCAGGTGACTTGAAAGCCGACTTGAAGCCGACTTGAAACCTACGCCGTAGGTTTTGGCTCCGCACCATAATTTCTACGGTGTAGGTTTGGCAAGGAAGGGCAGGCGAACCGGGAAAGGCAGGAGTGGCTGTGGCCAGACGTACTCAGGGCACCTCGGCGGGGCTCGATCACGAGCGCATCGCCGCCGCTGCCGTCGCGCTGGTCGACCGCGACGGCCTGGAGCGCTTCGGGGTGCGACGGCTCGCTGTGGAGCTCGGGGTCGACCCGATGTCGATCTACCACCACATCAAGGGCAAGGCGGCGCTGCTGGACGCGATGTCCGAGGCGGTGCTCGCCGAGGTGGTGGTTGTCGCGGACGGCGAGGCGCCCCGCGGCTGGGAGGACGTCGCCCGCCGGACGGCGCACGCCTACCGCGTGTTGGCCTATCGGCATCCCCGGGTGTTCCCGCTGCTGGTGACGCGCGCCCAGACCTCGCCGGTGGCCGTCTCCGCCCTGGAGGAACTGGTCACCGCGATGCGCGAGGCCGGTCTGCCCGACCGGGCGGTCGCGGATGCGCCCATGGTGCTGTTCAGCTTCCTCAACGGTCACCTGCTGGCGCGCACCAGCGAAGGCGTCGGTGCCGTGCCCGCGTTCGACACCGCCGAGTTTCCGGCCATGGCCGCGCTCGCCCCTCTCATGGCCGACTTCGGCTCCCTGGCGGAGTTCGACCGGATGCTCGACACCGTGATCGCCGGGATCAAGGGCCTCACGTAGGGCCCGTCTCGCGCGTAGCGATCGAGCCCGCCTCGACGGGGTGCCCTTGGAGACTTCAGGACCCAAGACCCTCGATCTTCAGCCGTGTTGGACGTCGGAAGCCGCGAGCGCCTTGTCGCCGGGCTACGATCACGGGGTGATGACGGCCTGGTCTCCTTTCGGTACGCGCGGGAGCCGCTCGACAGCGGCTCTGTTGCGGGTTCTGGGGCTGGGTCTCTTCCTTTTCGGGCTGGTGTTCGCGCATGCGGCCAGCCCCGAGGCGACGAGTCGGCACATCGGGGCCGTGAGCGGTGTCGTGGCGGCGGATCCAGCGGTCGGCGTGGCCCATGCGGCTGAAGCGCCGGGTGGCCATTCGCACGATCACCCCCAGTCGCACACCGTCGAGGAGTGCGCCCTGGGGCAGCCCCCGCAGGGGCCCGACGTCGACCTGCCCTGCCTCTCGCCGCTGGGTTCGGCGTGGCTGGACGGTGTGCCCGTGCCTGCGGGCGCCCAGCGCGTCGCGGGCCGCGACTTCGTCGTGCCGATAGCGCACGCGGCCGACACCACGATCCTGCGCGTGTAGACCGACCGGTTCCCTGACCGGTCTGTCCTCGTCCCGGCCATAGGTGTCAGCGCCGCGCGTCCCGTACGCGTGCCGTCCGCATGCCACCGCCGGGCAGTTGTCGCGCGGAGGATCTGTGCTGCCTCGGCTCTTTGTCCGCAATCTGTTGTACGTCCTGCTGCTCGCCGCGGTGCTCATGTGCTTCGGCGGCCATCACCACGGCCAGGAAGGGCCGCACGCGCCGTCGGCACTTCAGATGGCCGACGCGCCCGCTTCTCCCGAGCACTGCCACGAGCTCGGTTCAGGACCCGGTTCCGGGTCCGGCTCCGTCGCGCAGTCGTCCGTACGTCTCCTCGCGCCCGTGCCCACCACCGCACCGGCCGTGCATGCGGTGCGTGCCTCGGCGGCGCGACCCCTGGGCGTCGCGCGAGGAAGAGACCCGTGCGGTGGCAGGGCCGCCCTCAACTCGCTCTGCACATGGCGCATATAGGGGCCCGTCGCGATCCCCGTACGCGTCCACCCCCCGAACGAGAGCGAAGAAGCGAAGAGATGCATTCTCCGATCGCGCACGACTCCGCCCACTTCACGCATACCGCCCCTGCCGGATCCACCCTCCCCGGCGGATCCACCCTTTCCGGCCTCGTCGGCAACACCCCCGTCCTCCATGTCTCCCACCCCCTCGCCCCGCCCGGCCGGGGCTTCTGGGCCAAGCTGGAGGGCTTCAATCCCGGTGGCATCAAGGACCGCCCGGGGCTGCACATGGTCGAACGCGCCCGTGCGCGCGGCGAGTTGCGGCCGAGGTGCCGCATCGTCGAGTCGACCAGCGGCACGCTCGGCCTCGGCCTCGCGCTGGCCGGTACGGTCCACGGGCACCCGGTCACCCTGGTCACCGACCCTGGCCTGGAGCCGTCCATGACCCGGCTGCTCGCCGCCCACGGGGCGACCGTCGACATGGTGCCCGAACCCGACCCGGCCGGAGGCTGGCAGCAGGCCCGCCGCGACCGCGTCGCCGAACTCCTCGCGGCGCACCCCGGCTCGTGGTGCCCCGACCAGTACGGCAACCCCGACAACGTCGCCGCCTACACCCCGCTGGCCCTCGAACTCGCCAGGCAGCTGGGCCACATCGACGTCCTGGTGTGCAGCGTCGGCACCGGCGGTCACTCGGCGGGCATCTCCCGCGTCCTGCGTCAGCTCTACCCCGGGCTGCGCCTCGTCGGCGTGGACACCGTCGGCTCGACCATCTTCGGCCAGCCCGCCCGGCCCAGGCTCATGCGCGGCCTGGGATCGAGCATCTACCCGCGCAACGTCGCGTACGAGAACTTCAGCGAGGTCCACTGGGTGTCACCGGCCGAATCGGTCTGGGCCTGCAGGCAGTTGGCGACCTCGCACTACGCGACCGGCGGCTGGAGCGTCGGCTCGGTCGCACTGGTGGCGGGCTGGCTCGCCCGGACGCTCCCGCGCGACACCCGCATCGTCGCCGTCTTCCCCGACGGCCCGCAGCGCTATCTGGAGACCGTCTACGACGACGCGTACTGCGCCCGGCACGGACTCCTCGGCGGGTCCCCGGCCTCCGAACCCGACGTGGTCGACCGCCCCGACGAGAAGGAGGTCACCCGCTGGACCCGCTGCACCACCGTCCACGATCCCCTGGGCAACTCCGCCCCCGACGAAAACCGTTCAGCCCGGCCCGAAGGTGAGGCGCGGTGAAGACGACCCTGACGCAGTTCCGTTCCTACGACCGCAGCGTCCAGCTGCTCTTGGCCAACCAGTTCACCATCAACCTCGGCTTCTACATGCTGATGCCGTACCTCGCCCAGCATCTGTCCGGCACGCTCGGCCTCGCGGGCTGGCTCGTCGGACTCGTCCTCGGCGTACGCAACTTCAGCCAGCAGGGCATGTTCCTCGTCGGCGGCACTCTCGCCGACCGGTTCGGCTACAAGCCGCTGATCGTCGCGGGGTGCGTCCTGCGCACCATCGGATTCGCCACCCTCGGCCTCGTCGACTCGGTACCGGCGCTGCTCGTCGCCTCCGCGGCCACCGGATTCGCGGGCGCGCTGTTCAACCCCGCGGTGCGGGCCTACCTCGCCGCCGACGCCGGGGAGCGCCGGGTCGAGGCCTTCGCGTTGTTCAACGTCTTCTACCAGGCAGGCATCCTGCTGGGCCCGCTCGTGGGCATGCTGCTGACCGGCGTCGACTTCCGGATCACCTGTCTCGTCTCGGCGGTGATCTTCGCGCTCCTGAGCGTCGTACAGATCCGCTCGCTGCCCGCGCGAAGGGGAGCGGACGCGGAGGGCGGCAAGCACGACGGTTCCGGTGAAGGCGTGCTCGCCCAGTGGCGGAGCATCATCCGCAACCGTGCCTTCCTGCTCTTCTCGACCGCCATGATCGGCTCGTACGTCCTGACCTTCCAGGTCTATCTGGCACTGCCCCTGGAGGTGCGACGCCTGGGCGGCGACGGCGACTTCGGCACCTTCGCCGTCGCGCTGCTCTTCGCGGTGTCCGGCCTCACGACCATCCTCGGGCAGACCCGCGTGACGGCCTGGTGCAAGGAGCGGCTGGCGCCGGGACGGGCCCTGGCCTGGGGCCTGTTGAGCATGGGGCTGGCCTTCGTGCCGCTCATCGCGGCGACGGCCCTGCCGGTGCCGGGCGGGGGAGCCGGGCGGTGGCTGCTCGCCGCCGTCCCGCCGATGCTGGCCGCGCTGCTGCTCGCGCTGGGCACGATGATCGCGTACCCCTTCGAGATGGACACCATCGTCCGGCTGGCGGAGGACCGGCTGGTCGCCACCCATTACGGCCTCTACAACACCATCTGCGGTGTCGGCATCACCCTCGGCAACCTGCTGACGGGAGTCGCCCTGGACGCGGCGCGCGAGGCCGGGATGTCGGCGCTGCCATGGCTGGCGCTGCTCCTCCTCGGCCTCGGCTGCTCGGGGGCCCTGTACGGGCTGCACCGCGCGGGACGGCTGACTCCCGCGTCGCCGGAGGTCCAACCGGCAGCGGCCTGACCTGACGGCGTCCCGGGTCCGGCCGGCGCGCGGCATTCGGCCCGCGCGCCGACCGGGCCCGGATCACGCGGACTCGATCCCTCCGGCGCACGCGGCGCCCGGCTCCGGAGTCTGCGGGCCCTGCACGTACTTGCTGAAGAACTCCGCGACCCGCGGGTCGGCGGCGCTGTCGACGGTCAGCTGGTGTCCCCAGGCCGACAGCATGATCGGGCTCCGCTGCTGTTCGACCGGGCTCATCAGGCTGTACGAGGTCTTCGAGACCTTGTCACTCAGCTTCTTGACGTCGGCGGCGGGGGCCTTCTTGTTGTACGTGACCCAGACCGCGCCGTGTTCGAGGGAGTGCACGGCGTTCTCGTTCGGTATGGCCTTCTTGTAGACCTTGGCCTCGCACGTCATCCAGGCCTGGCTGTGGTCGCCGCCGACCGGCGGCGTCATCGGGTAGTCGACGGCCTTCTCGACGTGATTGCGGCCCAGCTTCTTGGCGTCCCACGTCTTCTCGCCCCGCACGGGCTTCTTCGCGGCCGCGGTGTTCTGCTCCTCCTTGTCGTTGGCCCGGTTGATGGCGTACGCGCCGAAGCCGATGAGCGAGGCCACGATCACCGTGCTCACCGAGACGGTGATGATGCGGTTGCGCCGCTCGCGGGCCTGCTCCGCGCGCTGCATCGCCTCGACTCGGGCTTTGCGCGCGGCGGCGACCGCCTTCTTGCTCGGCTTGTTCGGATTGCCGGACTTGGCCTTGGCCATGGGTGTTCCTGTCCCCGCCGCACGGGGGCGCGGCGGTGGTGGCGGTGTCTGTGTCGGTGGACGCCGTGTGCGCGGGGCAGGCCGCATCCGCGGGCCCGCCCTGCCGGGGTCCGCCTAGGTCCGCTGCACCTGGAGCATGTGGAGGTCGGGAGAGCCGCGGGTCGAGGGCTGCTCGACCGCGGGGCCGGGCGCCGACAGCGCCTGGGGGTAGGGCGCTTGGTGGTGGAAGGCCGACAGGGACGGTCCGGCCGGGCCGGGCACCGCTCGTACGCCGTGGGCGGAGGGTGCGCAACACTCCTCGTCGGGCGGGCAGTCGGAGCCTTCCACGGGAGACGCGTGGTCGTCCGATGACAGTGTCAGGGCGACCGCCGCCGCGTGCCCGGTGCCTTCGTGGCCGCCGTCGGGAGCGACGGGACCGAGACACATGAACAACGTGGTGACGAGGGCGACGAGCGCAGCGGCCGACGCGGCGCGGCACAAGGCGTGCCGGGAGGCGCGGGTCCACTGCGACTGTCTCATCGCAGCGCATCGTAGCGATCGTCGGCGGCGGGGTGTTCGGGTACCCCGGTCGGCCGCCTGCCGCGCTCACCCCGTCGGCGCGCCGCTCGCCGTCACCAACAGCGCCGTGCTGCGCAGCCGCAGGGCGCCGTCGGCCTCGTGGGGGCGCAGGATCTCCGTCAGCCGTTCGCGTGCCCGGCCCCGTACCTCGGGGGTGACCTGGCTCGTCAGATGGCGCCCGGGACCGGAGTCGAGGAGGAACCCGGCGGCGTCGGCCGCGTCCCGGCCCCATGTCCCGTACGTCTCCACGCGCGTGGCCCCGATGTCCTCGAACCCGGCGGCGGACAGCACCTCGCAGGTCCTGTCGACGTCCGCGAGGGAGAACATGCCCGATCCGCCGGGCGCGCCGAAGCCGCCGATGGGGAGCAGGTCGCGCAGCGCGGCGAAGGCCTGCAGCCACTCATTGCCCTCGGGGTACGCGCCGCAGACGAACGCCGCGCGCCCGCCGGGGCGCAGCGCACGCGCGATGTTGCCGAACCCGGCCACCGGATCCGCGAAGAACAGCACGCCGTAGCGGCTGATCGCGACGTCGTACGCGCCCGGGTCGAAGGGGTGGACCTGGGCGTCGCCCTGCGTGAAGTCGACGTTGTCCGGGCCTTCCCTGCGGGCGGCGTGGCGCGCCTCGGCCAGCATGGGCGCCGACAGGTCGAGGCCCAGCGCATGGCCGTTGCTCGCCCGGCGCGCGGCCAGCCTGGTCGTCTGCCCCGCGCCGCAGCCGATGTCCAGGACGCGGTCGTTCTGCCCGACCGAAGCGGCGTCCAGGAGCGGGGAGTTGAATCCGGCGTTCACCGCGTCCCAGCGGTCCTGGTTGCGGGCCCAGTGCTCTCCCTCGTAACCGTTCCATGCCTGCGCCTGTTCGGTGTTGATGACGTTCTGCACTTCGTGCCCCCTGATGCATGGCGAATGGAGCGCCCGTCGCAGTTAGTATGGGCGCTCGCCCAAACAGTATGGGCGAGCGCCCATACTTGCAACGGGTCAACCCCGGATGCCTTGTTGTCGATGTCGAGGAGAACGTCATGTCACCGCGCGGAGTAGCGATCCCCGATCTTCGCGAGCGGCTGTTCGACGCTGCAGAGCGGATCGTCGCCCGTGCGGGCGCCGCGGCCCTCACCAGCCGGGCCGTCACCAGTGAGGCGGGCTGCGCCAAGGGGGTGCTGCACACGCATTTCGGGGGCGTGGACGCATTCGTCGCCGAGCTCGTGCTCGACAGGCTCGCGCGCACCGCGGCCCACGCCCAGGGGCTCCCCGGGCGGGCGGGTCAGGACACCGTGGCGGCGAACCTGACCGGCGTCGCGCTCGGGCTCCTGGACTCCCTCGACCCCAGGGTCGTCGGCCTCGCCATGACCAGCAACGCCACCTCCCAGCAGATCCGCGACGCGATGGCGGAGGGATCCCCCGGCTTCGGCGCGATCCAGGACGCGCTCACCGACTACCTCGACGCCGAACTGCGGCTCGGCCGGGTGCCGGCCGGCACCGACACCGCCACGACGGCGCTCGCCCTGGTCGGCACCGTCCACCACCTCCTGATGACCGGGGGCTGGGCCGGTGCGCCCGACCCCCGTGCACAGACCGAGCGGCTCGTCGCCCTGCTCGTACCGAGGTGAGAGCGGACCGCGCGGTGCCGCGGCGCGTTCACTCGTCGCACCACGCGGCCACGGACTTCGTCAGCCGGGGCCCCGCGAACCGGGTGCCGCTGACCAGGCGCATGGCGGGGCCGTAGGTCGCGACCGCCGAAGGGCCGGTGAAGTACAGCCCCGGCACGCTGGAGGAGAACCCCTTGTCCAGGACGGGGAATCCGCCGATGCGTATCAGGTCCGCGCGGAGCTCGGGGGAGAGGAAGTCCAGGGCCTCGAGCTGGATGCGGTAGCCCGTGGCGGCCAGGACGTGCTCGGACTCGACGGTGTGGGTACGTCCGTCCGGCGTCGTCGTCCGCAGGGTGATCCCGCCGCCGTACGTCTCCGCCGCCGTGATCTGCTGCTGTGCGAGGACGGGCACTCTGCCCTCGAACCGTTCCTTCAGCCACCACGCCCCGGCGGGGCGCAACGCCCGCTCGGCAAGACGGAGCCTGGCCGCCGAGGGCAGCTTCCGGAACGCGGCGGGCTGGCGGGTGAGGCCGTACATGGCCCAGGAGCGGCCCGCCGGGGTCTCGGGCCGCCAGTGCGGCCCCGACGACGGCGGCGCGTCGAACCGGACCCGTGAACCGCGCGTCACCACCTGCACGTCGGCGCCCGCCTCATGCAGCAGAGCGGCGCTCTCCAGCGCGGACTGACCGGCTCCGACGACGGTCACGGTGCGCCCGGCGAAGCTGCTCGGATCGGTCTGCTGCGAGCTGTGCGAGATCAGGCCGAGCGCCGACGGTCCGCCGGACGCCGCCGCCGCGAGGGGCGCGGGCAGATGCGCGAAGCCGGTGAGCCCGGTGGCCACGACGACGGCCCCGGCCCTGAGCACCTCGCCCGACGACAGCTTGACGCGGAAGCCGTCCGGGCCCCGGTCGACCGCGGCCACCCGCTCGTCCTCGACGCGGGGCACCAGCCGGTCCCGGAACCACCTTCCGTACCGGAGGAACAGCCCGACGGGCACCTGGTCGTGGGTGTCGAGCCTGCGCTCCCCGGCGTCGCGGCAGTAGTCGTGCAGCGTGAAGCCCTCGCGCGGGGTCGCAAGCTCGGTGGCGGCGGGCGGCGTCCGCAGGAGCATCCCGGCGGGCATGCGCCGGGCCCAGCTCGCCACGGGGGCACCGAAGACGCGCACGGGGATGCCGCGCGCCCGCAGGTGTGCGGCGGCGGACAGGCCGTACGGGCCCGCGCCGATGACGACGACGGTCTTGGACATGGAGGTCCCTCCTGGCGCCGTACGCGCGCGGTGTCAGTGGTGCGGACACGGCTCGGGGCGGCACCGAAAATCAGCAGCGGAACGTGCGGAGTCGGCAGGCCGGAGCTGCTCCCGTCCGTCTCGGCCCGCGCGGTGGACACGCCGCGGTCCGGGTCAGACGGTGAGCTGCGGGTGGGCCGGGGGACCCCGCCGTACCACCGCGTCCGCGAGGAGGAGGGGGAGCGAAGGCGCGTGGGCCGGACGTCCGGGGCGGCGTGCTGAAGCCGGGCCGGGCGGTGCGAGGGGCAGCGGCGCGCGGAACGGGCGCAGCAGCCGGGTGAGGAACGCCTGGAGGAGGCGCAGCAGCCGTGCCAGGGAGCCGCCGAGCGGGTTCGGCGGACGTGAGGCGGGAGCCGGGACGGGGCTCCGGCCGCCGCGGAGGGAGTCCCACCGGGTGGCGGCCCACTGCGTTGCGGTCCACCGGGTGCGGCCGCCGTCCTGCGGCAGGGCGAGGCGGAGCGACAGCGAGGCGTGGAACAGGACCGCGGCAGCGGCCGTCCTGGCGTCCCACGAAGGTGTCGGGCCGAGCATGGGGCCGAACACGAAGTGGTACGTGGCGACGGCGAAGAGGGTGCTCGCCAGGGAGAGGACGACGGGCCGTGCCGCCTGACGCGCCGTCGCGCCCGGCCGCATCGCCGTCGTCGGCCATGCCGACGCTCCCGGCCGCGCGGCGGCCATGTGCGGGCCGCGCGGCCGGGAGCGAAGCACCGGTCCCGAAGTCTTCATGACGCACCCATCATGGTGCGTCAGACCGCGACTGTCACCCGCGGCGTCCCGGCCACGGCCCGTCCGTGGTCGAGAACAGGGCTCGCCCGAGGGGGAGTTGAGGTCCTGACGGGACCGGCGCGGACCGGACCGGCGCGGACCGGCGCGGACCGGACCGGAGCTGTCGGCCCGCTGTCAGCGCTTGAGCACCGCCTCCATGACCGCCTTCGCGATCGGCGCCCCCAGGCGGCCGCCCGCGATCTCGGAGCGCGAGATGTCCATGTCCTCGGGGTCGACGAGCACCGCGACCGCCACCGGTGAAGTGCCGTCCTGCTGCTTGGCGTACGAGACGAACCAGGCGTACGGGCGCTCGTCCCGGACGTTCGCGCCGTGCTGCGCGGTGCCCGGCTTGCCGCCCACGGTGACGCCCTCCATCCGCACCTTGTCCGCCGTGCCTTCGGTCACCGTGTGCTCCATCATGGCCTGCACCTTCTTGGCGGTGTCCACGGAGACGGCCCGGTCGAGCACCTCGGGCTCGGCCTTCTCGATCAGCGCCAGGTCGGGGCCGCGGAGCTCGTCCACCATGTACGGCTTCATCACCTTGCCGTCGTTGGCGAGCCCGGCGACGGTCATGGCCATCTGCAGGGGTGTGCTGGTCACGCTGCCCTGGCCCATGCCGGTCAGCGCGGTCTGCGGCTTGTCCAGCCGCTCGGGATAGGCGCTCGCCGCCGAACGCACGGGTGTGAACTGCTCCTTGTTGAACCCGAACTTCTCCGCCGTCTCCCGCATCTTGTCCTTGCCCGTCTTCAGCGCCGCGTCGAGGAAGACGTTGTTGCACGACCACTGCATGCCGGTCTTCATCGACACCTTGTCGCACTGCGCGTCGGGCACGACGTTGCCGATCTCCGTGCTGCTGAGCGGCAGCCGGTAGGGGGCCGGGGCGCCGGACGGGGCGTCGATGTCGGTCACGGTGCCGTGCTCCAGGGCGGCGGCCGCGGTGAGGACCTTGAACGTCGAGCCGGGCGGATAGGTCTCGCGCGTCGCCCGGTTGTTCAGCGGCTTGTCCTTGCGCTCGTCGAGCTCCTTGAACGCCTTGCTCTCCTTCCCGGAGATACCGGCGAAGACGGAGGGGTCGTACGAGGGGGTGCTCGCCATCGCGAGGATCTTGCCGGTGCGCGGATCGAGGGCGACCACCGCGCCCTTGGCGTCGAGATCCGTCAGCCCCTTGTAGGCGGCCTTCTGCGCCTTGGGGTCGATGGTGGTGACGACGTCGCCGGGGCGCGGCTTCTCCCTGGTCAGCACGGACAGGGGATTGCCGAGCAGTCTGCTGTCCTTGCCGCTCAGCACGTCGTTCTCGACGCCTTCGAGGAACGTCGCGCCCTGGGCCTGGGAGAAGTACCCGGTGACCGGCGCGTACATCGGTCCTTCCTTGAACGTGCGTTTGTACTTGAGGTCCGAACCCGGCGTCGCCACGGACCCGGTGATCGCCTTCCCGCCGACGACGATGTCGCCGCGCGGACTGCTGAACGTGTCGATCTGCACCCGCCGGTTCTTCGCGTGGTCGGCGAGGCTGTCACCCCGGGCGAACTGCACCCACGTGGCCCGTACCAGCAAGGACAGCACGAGGACCCCGCAGAAGACGGCTATGTGCCGCAATGTCCTGTTCATTGCCAGAGGAGAGCAGCTCCGTGCTGCATATGTCCAAGATGGATATGGAGTGCGTAATGATGCATCTGGGATATCGTTGCTGCTCGTGGACCTGATACTGCATCTCCGGTGCTTTGTGGCTGTTGCAGAAGAGTCACATTTCGGCCGTGCCGCCGCCCGTCTCGGCACGGCCCAGCCACCGCTGTCGCAGCGCATCCAGCGGCTTGAGCGCGAGCTCGGGGTCCGGCTCTTCGAGCGCAACAGCCGCCAGGTGACGATCACCAAGGGCGGGCTGCTCCTCCTCGACGAGGCCCGTGAGCTCCTGGCCCGCTCCGAGGCCCTGATGGCCACCAGCCGCCGCATCCGGGACGGCGACGCCGGACTGCTGCGCGCCGCGCTGCCGCCCGACATCGCGGGCGAGACCGTCGCCGAGATCCTGGCCGACTTCCAGCGGCGCCACGCGGACGTGGAGCTGGAGCTGCACGAACTGTCCACCTCGGAGCAGCTCGCCCGGTTCGCCTCGCACGACCTCGACGTCGGGCTCATCCACCACCCCTGCGACGTCACGGGCCTGGGCCTCGGTCCGGTCCTCCGGCGCGAGCTGGGCGTGCTGCTGCCGCGCGACGCGCCCGCCGCCGCCTTCGACGAGGTGCCGCTCGGCTCCCTCGGCGACCACGACCTGATCCTCTTCCCGCGCGCCAACGCCCCTGCCCTGCACGACGACCTGCTCACCACCTGCGCCCGCAACGGCTACACGCCCGCCGCCATCCGGCACGGCCAGGGCCCCAGCTTCATCCGCGGCCTCATCCGCTCCGCCAACTCCGTGGCCTTCCGGCCGCGCGAGGCACGCTCCGCCGACGCGGCCGCCGACGACCCGGAGATCGTCTGGCGCCCGCTGGCGGGAGCGCCCCTGGCCCTGCGCCACTCGGTGGCCTGGCCGCAGGGGCACAGCGACGCCGCCGTCACCGCCTTCGCCGACGCCACCACCCATGCCATGTGGAAAACTGCCGCGGTGACCACCGACCTGCCCTCGCGCCCCGTCCATCTGCGCCCGGCAGCGGAGTACTACCTGTGAGCAACCCTCTCGGCCTCCTGCGCGGAGCCTTCGCCGAAGCCGGTGTCACGGGCCGTCTGCACGCCGTCGACATCGACTCGGGGGCGGAGGTCGATGCCGGTGCCGACCAGCCGGTCGTCACCGCCAGCGTGCACAAGCTGTGCCTGCTCGTCACCCTCCACCAGCGGGCCGCGGCCGGGGAGTTGGACCTCACCGAACAGGTCGAGTGCCCGGCCGACCTGCGCACGCCGGGTCCCACCGGGCTCTCCGCGATGCTCGACCCCGTCCGGATGTCCCTGCGCGACATCGCCTTCCTGATGATGGCCGTCAGCGACAACACCGCCGCCGACCTCCTCCTGGCACGCGTCGGCCTGGACGCCGTCAACGCCACCACCGCCGCGCTCGGCCTGGACCGCACGCACGCCAGGCACACCTTCAGCGAACTCCTCGCCACGATGAAGGAGGACGCGGGCCCCGGCGGCGCGCAGGCGCTGACCGATCCCCACGTCATCGCACGGCTGCGGGCGCTCGACCCCGCCCGCAGCAACCGCAGCACCCCGCGCGACATGACCCGGCTGCTCGCCGCCGTCTGGCGTGACGAGGCCTGCCCCCCCGAGCACGGTGCCGCGCTCCGCCGCCTCCTCGGCCTGCAGGTCTGGCCGCACCGGATGGCGTCGGGCTTCCCCTTCGACGACGTCCACGTCGCGGGCAAGACCGGCAGCCTGCCGACGCTGCGCAACGAGGTGGGCGTCGTCGAATACCCCGACGGCGGCCGCTACGCCGTGGCCGTCTTCACCCGCGCCGCAGGCACCGCGGCGATCCTGCCCGCGGCCGACGCCGTGATCGGCACGGCCGCCCGCATCGCCGTCGACGCGCTGCGGGCGCGGGCGTCGAGTTAGTGGAGTGCCGACACTCCCGGCCGCACCGTGTCGGGCGGGCCCGGACTATTCGATCTCGCGCATCATCTTCTCCATCGAGCCGACCGAGTGCCGGGTCTGCGCCAGCTCCTCGCGGGTCTGCCGCAGCTCGTCCAGGGAGCGCCGGTGCAGCTCGACGTTGTCCTCGAGCAGCTGGGCGTACCGCGCGGCGAGCGCCTTGTACTGCTCCTCGCGCGCGGCCAGCATCCTGGCCCGCCAGGTGGCGGCGACCTGCCAGACGAGGACGGTCATCAGCATGAAGAACCCGGCTGCGCCGACCGCTCCGACCCATTCGCCCACGTCCCCGCCGTCGGCGAGCGTCACCAGTTGTCCGTTCACTTCACTTCCTCTTTCGCGGTCTCCGGTGTCGTGCCCGCCCCGGACTTCTCCCGGGTGTCCGTGAGGCTCCGGACCGCCCGATGGACGAGCTGTGGCGTCAACTCGTAGAAGAACGGCGCCACTTCGAAGTACTTCATGTGCTTTCCGTCCTCGCTCACTTCGAGCGAGCCGACGACCAGCCCGGCCCCCTCGAGCAGTTTCAGATGCATGTGCAGCAGCGGTCGGCCCATGCCGATCTCGCGGGCCAGCGCGCTGACGTAGTTGCGGCGCTCGGTGAGCGCCGCGACGATCCGCATGCGGTGCGGATTGCCCAGGGCGGTGAGCGCCTTCAGGAGCTCGTCGCCCGTCGGCTCCGGAACCGGTTCCTCGGTCATCGGGGTCTCTCCTTGGTGCCTGTCAAGAAACGCTGACACGTGCGTCGAGTACGTGTCAAAGATTCCTGACACATATCAGGGACAGATGGGGGACATCTCAGGGGCGGACCCGTACGGGTCACCAGAACGCGCCGTCCCCCCGCCTTCCCGCCTTGAATGAACGGGTGACCGCGCCCCCCGACGACTGCCTCGCGCGCAACGAGTGGATCTGCGGTGAGTATCTGAGCACCCGCCGCCAGATCCTGCTCGACGCGGTCGTCCAGCACCTGCAGCTGACGTCGCTCTCCGTCGTGATCGCGCTCGTCGTCGCGGTGCCGCTCGCCGTGCTCGCCCGCCGCTGGGGATGGGCCGCGGGGCCGGTCCTCGCGCTCACCACCGTCCTGTACACCATCCCCTCGCTCGCGATGTTCTCGCTGCTGCTCCCGGTGTACGGACTCTCCGCCTCGCTCGTCGTCGCGGGCCTCGTCCTCTACTCCCTCACCCTGCTCGTGCGGAACATCCTCGCCGGGCTGCGCGCCGTCCCCGAGGACACCCGGCAGGCCGCCCGCGGCATGGGCTACGGCCCCATCCGCCTCCTGCTCACGGTAGAGCTGCCGCTCGCGCTGCCCGCGGCCATGGCCGGGCTGCGCATCGCCACGGTCTCCGCCGTCTCCCTCGTCACCATCGGCGCGATCGTCGGCTTCGGCGGGCTCGGCAACCTCATCTACACGGGCATGAACACCTACTTCAAGGCGCAGGTGCTCACCGCGTCCGTGCTGTGCGTCGTCATCGCCATCGCGGCGGACCTGCTGCTGCTCGGCGTACAACGCATCCTCACCCCCTGGGAACGAGCGGCGAGGGCGGTACGCCCATGAACACACTCGGCGACGCCTGGGCGTGGCTCACCGACTCGGCGCACTGGGCCGGTGACGACGGCATCTGGCACCGGCTCACCCAGCACCTCGTCCTCACCGTCGTCTGTCTGCTGCTCAGCTGCCTCATCGCCCTGCCGATCGCCCTCGTCCTCGGCCACCTCGGCAAGGGCGGCGCGCTCGCCGTGAACATCTCCAACGTCGGACGCGCCGTGCCGACCTTCGCGGTCCTCGTCCTGCTGCTCCTCACCCCCCTCGGCACCTGGGGCGAGGGCCCGACCGTCGTCGCGCTCGTGCTGTTCGCCGTACCGCCGCTGCTCACCAACGCGTACGTGGGCATGCGCGGCGTCGACCGCAGCATCGTCCAGGCGGCGCGCGGCATGGGGATGACCGGTCGGCAGATGCTGTGGCGGGTCGAACTGCCGCTCGCGCTGCCGTTGGTGCTCAGCGGCATCCGCATCGCCGCCGTGCAGCTCGTCGCCACCGCCACCATCGCCGCGCTCGCGGGCGGCGGCGGACTCGGCCGGATCATCACCGCGGGCTTCAACCTGGCGAGCACCCCGCAGGTCGTGGCCGGTGCCGTCCTGGTCGCCCTGTTCGCGCTGCTCGTCGAGGGCGTCTTCGAGGTGGCCGAACGGTGCGCGCCCGGCTGGGCGCGGGGGCGGGGGAGTGCCGGATGAAGCGGCGCACAGGGCTCGCGGCCGCCGCCCTCGTCCTGGTCAGCGGCTGCGCGACCGGCCCCTCACTGGAGACCCAGGACGAGGTCACCGCGCCCCCGGGCGACAGCAAGAGCCTCGTCGTCGGCTCCGCGGGCTTCACCGAGTCTGACCTGCTCGCCCAGATGTACACGCTGCTCCTGCACAAGGCGGGCTACCGCACGCGCATCCTGTCCGTCGCCAACCGCGAGCTGTACGAGCCCGCCCTGGAGTCCGGCCAGATCGACGTCGTCCCCGAATACGCGGCGACCTTCGCGGACTGGCTCAACGCCAAGAAGAACGGCGCCGACGCGCGGCCCGTCGGCTCGCCCGACCTCGACGCGACCATGAAGGCCCTGCGCCGCCTCGCCACCCCGCACGGCCTCACCGTCCTCGACCCGGGCAAGGCCGTCGACCAGAACGCCTTCGCCGTCGCCGCCTCGTACGCCGAGCAGCACAAGCTCAAGACCCTCAGCGACCTCGGCAGATCGGGCCTGAAGGTGCGGCTCGCCGCGGGCGACGAATGCGTGCAACGCCCCTACTGCGCCCCGGGGCTGAAGAAGGTGTACGGCATCGACATCACCGGAGTCGACCCCAAGGGCGTCGGCACGACCCAGGCCAAGAAGGCCGTCCAGGGCGGCCAGGACCAGATGGTGCTCACCACGTCGACGGACGCGACCCTCGACGACTTCGGCCTGGTGCTCCTCAAGGACGACAAGAAGCTGCAGAACGCCGACTACCTCGTGCCCGTGGTCAACCGCTCCCGCGCGGGCAGCAAGGGCGTCGCCGCCGCACTGGGCCGCCTCAACCCCGTCCTGACGACGGCGGACCTGGCGTCCCTGAACGAACAGGTGGACAGCTGGCGCCGCCTCCCGCAGGACGTGGCACGGGCGTACCTGGAGAAGAAGAACCTGCTGTAGAGCCCCGTCAGGGGCGCGGGGAACTGCGCGACAAGCCACGACGAGCCCGCAGCCGAAAACCGCCCGACCAGCGGAGCGCTTACGCGTCAGCCACCGAGTCGAACTCCACCTGATCCCGCGCCACGCCCTGCGCGTCCGCGTCCACCGAGCGGCGCAGCGCCTCGTGCAGCTTCGCCGGGGTCAGGACGCCGAGGAAACGCGCCCCGTCGAGCACCGCGACCCATCCCGCGTCGTGCTGCAGCATCACGCCGAAGGCCTGCTTGAGCGGGGCGCCGATCGGCACCCAGGACTTCATCCGGTGCGCCAGGTCGCCGACCGCGCCGCCGGAACCCGCCAGCGACAGCTCGTCGAGGCCCACCCAGCCGTGCAGATCGCCGTCCGTGTCCAGCACGACGGCCCACCGCGCCTCCTCCTCGCGCAGCCGGGCCGCGGCCTGCGCGGCGGGCTCGTCGAGCCGGGCGATCGGCGGCTCCTCCAGGTCGTCGGTCTGGATCTCGGTGACGGAGAGCCGCTTCAGCCCGCGGTCGGCGCCCACGAACTCGGCGACGTACGGCGTCTCGGGCGCCCCGAGCACCGCCCCCGGAGTGTCGAACTGCTCGATGCGCCCCTGCCCGTACACCGCGATGCGGTCACCGAGCCGGACCGCCTCCTCGATGTCGTGCGTGACCAGGAGCACCGTCTTGCGGACGGCGGCCTGCATCCGCAGGAACTCGTCCTGCAACTGCTCGCGCACCACCGGGTCCACGGCGCCGAACGGCTCGTCCATCAGGAGCACCGGCGGGTCGGCGGCCAGCGCCCTGGCCACGCCCACGCGCTGGCGCTGACCGCCCGAGAGCTGCTCGGGGTAGCGCGAGCCGTACGTCTTCGGGTCCAGGCCCACCAGCTCAAGCAGCTCCGCCGCCCGCGCCCGCGCCTTGGCCTTCTTCCAGCCGATCAGGGCAGGGACGGTCGCCGTGTTGTCGAGGATCGTGCGGTGCGGGAAGAGGCCGACCTGCTGGATGACGTAGCCGATCCGGCGGCGCAGGCGCACCGGGTCGACGTCGGCGATGTTCTCCCCGTTCACGAAGATGCGCCCCGACGTCGGCTCGATGAGCCGGTTCACCATCATCATCGTGGTGGTCTTGCCGCAGCCGGAGGGGCCGACGAGCGTGACCAGTTCGCCCTCGCCGACCTCGAAGGAGAGGTCGTCCACGGCCGTCGTGCCGTCCGGATAGCGCTTGGTCACCTGCTCGAACCGGATCATGCCCTCACGCTAGCCGCGCCCGTCACTCACCGCTCATCAGCACCACCTCCAGGGTGCGCGGGCCATGCACTCCCTCGACCCGGTCCAGCTCGATGTCGCTGGTCGCGGACGGTCCCGAGATCCAGGTCAGCGGCCGCACCGGGTCGAGCCGTTCGAGGGCCAACGGCACCGAAGCGACCACTTGGTCGGGCACCCGTACGACACAGATGTGGTGGTCCGGCACCAGGGTGATGCGACGGCGGCCCTGGTCCGGGGAGCCGTCGAGCACGATCGTGCCGGTCTCGGCGACGGCGAGGGCGCAGCCCGTGATGACGCTGTCGACCCGGTCGAGCTCGTGCGCGGTGCTCACCGCCCGGTCGTGGATCCGCACGGGGTCGGCGGCCGCCAGCCAGTGCGGCGGGAGCCCCGGCGGCACGAGCACGGTCTCGGCACCGCGCTCCGCGTGCAGGCGCATCAGCAGGTCCGACACCTCGTCCTCCGTGCAGCGGTGCACGATCGCGCGGTAGTCCGCGAGGTTCTCCGCGAGCAGGTCGACGGTCTCCTCCACGGTGCGCCCGCCGTGCTCGCGTGCGTATCCGCGCTCCACCGCCGCCTCGTACGCGGGGTCGTCGGCGGGCACGTCGGCGAGCGCCCGCCGCACCCGGCCCAGGATCCGGTCCCTGCCGCTCACTGGCCGCTCCCCTCCGTCGTACCGCCGCTGCCGTCGCCCCGCGTGCGCTGCCACCAGTCGCGGAACGACTCCGCGGGCACCTTCGGCAGATCCCGGGTCGCACTCCACGCCCTGCCGGGCCCGGGGAGCGTGCGCGGATGGAGCCGCCGGGTCCGCGACGCCAGGCGCTGGCCCGCGCGGAGCGCGCCCGGACGGGCGAACGCCAGGCCCGCCGCGCGCATCGCCGCCCGCTCCGCCGCATGCCCCTTCGCGGGCTTGAGCGTCACCCTGTTGCCGTCCCGCACCGCCTCGCCGCCCTGCACGACCCGCTCCCGCAGGTGCACCAGGACCTCGGGGATGTCGATGGCGACCGGGCACACCTCGTAGCAGGCCCCGCAGAGCGAGGACGCGTACGGCAGGGAGGCGTCGATCTCGCTGCCGGTGCCGCGGAGCTGGGGGCTGAGGATCGCGCCGATCGGCCCCGGATACACCGAGCCGTACGCATGCCCGCCCGCCCGCTCGTACACCGGGCAGACATTGAGACACGCGGAGCAGCGGATGCAGCGCAGGGCCTGGCGGCCCACCTCGTCGGCGAGGGTGTCGGTGCGGCCGTTGTCGAGCAGGACGAGGTGGAAGTCGCTCGGGCCGTCCTGGTCGGTCGTGCCGGTCCACATCGACGTGTACGGGTTCATGCGCTCGGCCGTCGAGGAGCGGGGGAGCGTCTGCAGGAAGACCTCCAGGTCGCGCCAGCTCGGGACGATCTTCTCGATGCCGACGACGGAGATCAGCGTCTCCGGAAGGGTGAGGCACATCCGGCCGTTGCCCTCCGACTCCACGACGACCAGCGTGCCGGTGTCGGCCACCATGAAGTTCGCCCCGGAGATGCCGACCTTGGCGCGCAGGAACTTCTCCCGCAGGTGCAGCCGCGCCGCCTCGGCGAGCTCGGCCGGAGTGTCGGTCAGCCCCTCCGGCGCCGGGCGGCCCCAACCGGCCATCTCCTTGCGGAAGATGTCACGGATCTCGCCGCGGTTGCGATGGATGGCGGGCACCAGGATGTGCGAGGGACGGTCCCGGCCGAGCTGCACGATGAGCTCGGCGAGGTCGGTCTCGTAGGCACGGATGCCTTCCGCCTCAAGGGCTTCGTTGAGGCCGATCTCCTGTGTGGCCATCGACTTGACCTTGACGACCTCCGACTCGCCGGTGGCCTTGACCAGCTCCGCGACGATGCGGTTCGCCTCGTCGGCGTCGGCCGCCCAGTGCACGGTGCCGCCCGCCCGCTCGACGGACTCCTCCAACTGCACGAGGTAGCGGTCGAGGTGGCGCAGGGTGTGGTCCTTGATGCGCTTGCCCGCCTCGCGCAGCCCGTCCCAGTCGGACAGCTCGGCGACGGCCCGCGCACGCTTGTCGCGGATGGTGTGGGTGGCATGCCGCAGGTTGGCCCGCAGGGTCGTGTCGCCGACCGCTTCCCGAGCCGCCGTGGGGAACGCGGGCATGCCGACGAAGGTCCCGCCGCTCATGAAAGGGGCTCCTCTTCCGTACTGGCCAGGATCTCCGCGATGTGGACGGGACGCACCGCCGTGCGCAACCGCGTCATCGTGCCGCCGATGTGCATCAGGCAGGAGTTGTCCGCCGCGCACAGCACGTCGGCCCCCGTCGACTCGGCGTGGCGCACCTTGTCGGCGCCCATCGCCGCCGAGACATCGGAGTTCTTCACGGCGAAGGTGCCGCCGAAACCGCAGCACTCCTCGGCGCCCGGCAGCTCGACCAGCTCCAGCCCCTTGACCGCCCGGAGGAGCCGGGCGGGCCGGTCGGCGAGCCCCAGGGCACGCAGACCGTGGCAGGTCGGGTGGTACGTCACCTTGTGCGGGTAGTACGCGCCCACATCGGTGACACCGAGGACGTCCACCAGGAACTCCGTGAGTTCGTACGTCTTCGGGACCACCGGGGCGAGCGTGCGCGCGAGGCCGTCGCCGCGGCCCTCGGCACGGGCCCGGTCGCCCATGCGCGGGTACAGCTCCCGCACCATCGCCCCGCACGACCCCGACGGCGTCACGACCGCGTCGTACGCGTCCGACCCGAAGACATCGGAGAAATGCCGTGCCAGTGGCTCGGCCTGATGGCGGTAACCGGTGTTGTAGTGCGCCTGCCCGCAACAGGTCTGCGCCATCGGGAAGTCGACGTCAACTCCCAGCCTGGTCAGCAGTTTCACCACTGCCCGACCCGTCTCCGGATACAGCGTGTCGTTGACACACGTCAGGAACAGGGCGACACGCATCGCGGGTTCCTCCTACTCGGTCATCGGATGGATGCAGCGTACGCGGGCACGGACCGCGGGGGAATCATCAGCGGTCACGTCGTATGAGGCGCTCCTCGGCGGCCTGCCACCGGGCGGCGCCACCACGCGGCTCGTACCGCCTGGGCGGCTGGGTGCGGGCCACCAGCGCACGTGCCTCCGCGCGGTCGGCGAGGAGGCCGTGGGCGCGGGCCTGCACCAGGACGTTGCCGAGGGCGGAGGCCTCCGCCGGGCCCGCCAGGAGCGGCAGCCCGCAGGCGTCCGCGGTCAGTTGGCACAGCAGTGCGTTGCGGGCACCGCCGCCGACCAGGTGCACCGCGTCGACCGTGCGTCCGGCAAGGCGTTGGGCGTCCTCGACGGCGCGGCGGTGCGCGAGCGCCAGGGAGTCCAGGACGCAGCGCGTCGTCTCGGCGGGCGTGCTCGGCACGGGCTGGCCCGAGGCGCGGCAGGCCTCGGCTATCCGGTCCGGCATCCGGCCGGGCGCCAGGAACTCGGGCGCGCCCGCGTCCACGACGGAGCGCAGCGGTTCGGCGTCGGCGGCCGCGGCGAGCAGGTCGGCCGGGTCGGGGTGGCGCCAGGCGCGCAGGCACTCCTGCAGCAGCCACAGGCCCATGATGTTGCGCAGGTACCGGACGGTGCCGTCGATGCCCAGCTCATTGGTGAAGTTGGCCTGCCTGCTCTCCTCCGTCAGGACGGGGGCGTCCAGTTCGAGTCCGGCGAGGGACCAGGTGCCGGTGCAGAGGTACGCGAAGTCGGCGCCGTCCGCCGCGGGAACGGCCGCGACGGCGGACGCGGTGTCGTGCGAGGCGACGGCCGTCACCGGCACCGGCCCCCGCAGCCCCGTCTCCGCCAGGACGTGAGGCAGCAGCAGGCCCGCCGGATCGCCCGGCCGCCGCAGGGCCGGGAACAGGCCGAGGTCGATCCCGACGCGCCCCGCGACCTCGCGCGCCCACTCCCCGGTACGGAGGTCGAGGAGTTGTGTCGTGGAGGCGTTGGTCAGCTCGGTCCCGAGGTCACCGGTGAGCCAGTAGGCGATCAGATCCGGGATGAGGACGGCATGCCGCGCCGCGGCGAGCTGAGCGGTCTCCCGGGCGGCGACCAACTGGAACAGGGTGTTGAACGGAGCGTGCTGCAGCCCCGTCGCGTCGTAGAGCTCGGGCGCCGGGATGCGCGACCACACCTGCTCGGCGATGCCCTCCGTGCGGCGGTCGCGGTAGTGCACGGGGTTGCCGAGGAGGGCGCCGTCGGCGTCCAGGAGGCCGTAGTCGACCGCCCAGCTGTCGATGCCGACGGACGCCACCTCTCCGGCGGCGCGCAATCCGTCGAGCACGCCCGCGTACAGCGCGAGGACGTCCCAGTGCAGCGTGGGGCCGGTGCGCACGGGGGTGTTGGGGAAGCGGTGGACCTCCTCCAGGGCGAGGCTGCCGGGACCGACCCGGCCGACCATGACGCGCCCGCTGGACGCGCCCAGATCTACCGCGGCGAAGCGGGGGGATGACGTGTGGTGCATGAGGGCTCTCAAGGTCGGCGGGTGGGGCCCGAGGGGCGGGTGCGACACGGGCAAGAGGGGGAGGGGATGCGGCCGGTCAGCGCAGGAACGCCGCCGCCACCCCCGCGTCCACCGGTATGTGCAGGCCCGTCGTCTGCGAGAGGTCCCCGCCCGTCAGGGCGAACACCGCGTCCGCCACGTGCTCCGGGAGGACCTCGCGCTTGAGGAGGGTCCGCTGGGCGTAGAACTCGCCGAGCTTCTCCTCCGGCACCCCGTACACCGCCGCGCGCCGCGCCCCCCAGCCCCCGGCGAAGATGCCCGAACCACGCACCACACCATCCGGGTTCACTCCGTTGACACGAATGCCGTCCTCACCCAACTCGGCCGCCAGGAGCCGCACTTGATGGGCCTGGTCGGCCTTGGTCGCGGAGTAGGCGATGTTGTTCGGGCCCGCGAACACTGCGTTCTTGGAGGCGATGTACACGACGTCGCCGCCCATGCCCTGCTCCCGCATCACGCGGGCAGCCTCGCGGGAGACGAGGAAGGAGCCGCGCGCCATCACGGCGTGCTGGACGTCCCAGTCGCGGGCCGTGGTCTCAAGGAGCGGCTTGGACAGGGAGATTCCCGCGTTGTTGACGATCAGGTCCACTCCGCCGAAGGCGAGCGCCGCCGCTTCGAACGCCGCGGCGATCTGTGCCTCGCTGGTCACGTCCACGGTGACGGCGACCGCCCGGTCGGGCCCGCCCAGCTCCTCGGCGACGGCGGCCGCACCCTGCGCGTTCAGGTCCGCGACGACCACGCAGGCGCCCTCGGCGGCGAGACGGCGCGCGATGGCCCTGCCGATGCCGCTGCCCGCGCCCGTCACGAGGGCCACCCGGGTCGCCAGCGGCTTCGGCGCGGGCATCCGGCGCAGCTTCGCCTCCTCCAGCTCCCAGTACTCGATGCGGAACTTCTCGGACTCCTCGATCGGGGCGTACGAGGAGACGGCCTCCGCGCCGTGCATGACATTGATCGCGTTGACGTAGAACTCGCCGGCCACGCGCGCGGTCTGCTTGTCCCTGCCGAAGCTGAACATGCCGACGCCGGGCACCAGGACGATCGCGGGGTCGGCGCCGCGCATCGCGGGCGAGCCGGGCTCGGCGTGCCGTGCGTAATACGCCTCGTACTCCGTGCGGTACTCGGCGTGCAGGTCCCGGAGGCGGCCGATCGTCTCCTCCAGGGACGCCGTCGGCGGCAGGTCCAGGACCAGCGGCCTGACCTTCGTCCGCAGGAAATGGTCGGGGCAGGACGTGCCGAGGGCGGCGAGCCTCGGGTGCTCGGTGCGGGAGAGGAAGTCCAGGACCGGCGCCGAGTCGGTGAAGTGGCCGACCTGTGGGTGGTCCTGGGAGGCGAGGCCCCGGATCACGGGGGCCAGCGCGGCCGCCCGAGCCAGGCGCTCGGTGGAGGGCAGCGGCCCGAACCCGGCAAGCTCCGGGCCGAGGGGATCTTCCTTGCCGCGCTCGGCGAGGAACCGCTCCGCCCTCCGGATCATGTGCAGGGAGTTGCGCGCGCACTCCTCCGACGTCTCTCCCCACGCCGTGATGCCGTGCCCGCCCAGGACGCAGCCGATCGCCTCCGGACGCGCCCGCCGCACCGCCGCGATGTCCAGGCCCAGTTGGAACCCCGGTCGGCGCCACGGCACCCAGGCCACGGTGTCGCCGAAGCACTCGGCGGTCAGCTTCTCGCCGTCGGCCGCGCAGGCGAGCGCGATGCCGCTGTCCGGGTGCAGGTGGTCGACGTGCGCGGCCTCGACCAGGCCGTGCATCGCCGTGTCGATGGACGGCGCCGCGCCGCCCTTGCCGTGCAGGCAGTAGTCGAACGCCGCGACCATCTCGTCCTCGTGCTCCACTCCTGCGTACACCCCCGTCAGCGCACGCAGCCGGTCCAGGCGCAGCACCGCGAGGCCCGGCTCCCGCAGCGTGCCGAGGTCGCCGCCGGACCCCTTGACCCACATGAGGTCTACGGCATCGCCCGTCACCGGGTCCGGTGCGGTGCCCTTCGCCGAGGCGTTCCCACCCGCATAGTTCGTGTTGCGCGGGTCGGCGCCCAACGCGTGGGCGCGGTCCAGCAGTTCCCTGACGCTCTTGTGCCGCTCCATCCCGCTCATGCCCCCCATCCGGCCTGCACGCCGCCGACCCGGTCCCTGACGATCTGCTCCTGCCAGCCTGACCGCTCATAGGCCCCCAGCGGATCAGGGGCCAGCCCCGACTCCTCCCTGACTTCTGCCAGTAGGGGCCGCACGTCGGTGTTGTACGCGTCCATCAGCGCCCCGTTCGCCGCCAGCACATCGCCCCGGCGCTGGGCGTCGGCCAGCACCTCGGCGTCCACGAGCAGCGCCTTCGCGGTCGCCTCCTGCACGTTCATGACGGAGCGGATGATCGCGGGGATCTTCGCCTCGATGTTGTGGCACTGGTCGAGCATGAAGGCGACTCCGGATGCGCCGGGGGTGTCCGCGGCGAGTGCGGCGAGGCCGCCGCCGCGCACCACCTCGTACATGATCCGGAACAGCTGGAAGGGGTCCGCCGCGCCGACCATCAGGTCGTCGTCCGCGTAGAACCGCGAGTTGAAGTCGAAGCCGCCGAGCCTGCCCTCGCGCAGCAGCGTCGCCACGATGAACTCGATGTTCGTGCCCGGTGCGTGGTGGCCGGTGTCCACGACGACCTGCGCCTTGGGGCCCAGCTTGAGGCAGTGCGCGTACGCGGTGCCCCAGTCCGGCACGTCGGTGGCGTAGAAGGCGGGCTCGAACAGCTTGTATTCGAGGAGCATCCGCTGGTCGTCGCCGAGCCGGTCGTAGACCGTGCGCAGCGCCTCGGAGAGGCGGTCCTGCCGGTCGCGCAGATCGTCCTGGCCGGGGTAGTTGGTGCCGTCCGAGAACCAGAGCTTGAGGTCCTTGGAGCCGGTGGCGTCCATAATGTCGACGCACTCCAGGAGGTGCGCGACCGCCTTGCGCCTGACGGCGGGGTCGGGGTTGGTGACCGAGCCGAGCCGGTAGTCGTCGTCCTGGAAGACGTTGGCGTTGATCGCGCCGAGGCGCAGCCCGCACTCCTTGGCGTGGTCCGCGAGTGCGCCGTAGTCGTCGACGCGGTCCCACGGGATGTGCAGGGCGACGGTCGGCGCGACGCCCGTGTGGGCGTGCACGCGGGCCGCGTCGTCCAGTTTCTCGTGCGGGGTGCGGGGGACACCTGGCTGCGCGAAGACCTTGAAGCGCGTGCCGGAGTTGCCGTACGCCCAGGACGGTGTCTCCAGGGCCTGGGTGGTGAGTGCCGCTTTCACGGCGTCCTTGCTGGATCCGGCGGTCATCGCGCAGCCCTTCCGAAAGGTGGTTCGAGTGGGTCAGTGGTCGGTGGAGAAGTGGTGCGTGCCGGAGGCCGTGGAGTAGACGGCGCAGCCGTCGTCCATCCGCAGGAACTTCGCCGCTCCGTGGGCCACTTGCGCGGCCTCGTCGGCGGGGATCCACACCTCGGCCGTGGTGTGGGCGGGCAGCGTGAGCGTGAGGCGGAAGCCGTCGGAGCCCGTCTTCCAGCGCGTGGTGACGGGCCCGCGGACCGAGTCGAAGCGGCCTTCGGCCTCCGTGACTCCGCCGCCCGGGCGGGGCCGGACGAGGACCTTGCGGAAGCCCGGCTCGGCCGGGGCGATGCCCGCGATGTTCGCGTACATCCACGCGCCGACGGAGCCGTACGCATAGTGGTTGAAGGAGTTCATGCCCGCGTCCTGGAAGCTGCCGTCCGGCCTGATGGAGTCCCAGCGCTCCCACATCGTGGTGGCGCCGCGGTCGATCTGATAGCCCCAGCTGGGGAAGGACCGCTGGACGAGCAGCCGGTAGGCGACGTCGGTGTGACCGGTCTCGGTGAGCACGTGCAGCAGGCGCGGCGTGCCGAGGAAGCCCGTGGACAGGTGCCACTGCTTGGACTTGACCAGCTCGACCAGGCGGTCCCCGGCAGGTCCCCGGTCGTCGGCGGCCAGCAGGTCCATGGACAGGGCCAGGACGTAGGCGGTCTGGGTGTCGCCCTTCACCCGGCCGCCGCCCGAAACGTACGCCGCGCGGAAGGCGTCCCGCACGCTCCGGAACAGCGCGGTGTACGGAGCGGGGTCCTTGCCGAGCGCCTCCGCGGTCCGCGCGACGAGGTCCGCGCTGTGTGCGAAGTACGCCGTGCCGATGACGTCCTTGGGGGTCTCGTCCTGGACGTTCAGCCAGTCTCCGTAGCCCTCGGCGGGGCGCAGATAGCCGTTGCTGTGCTTCTCCAGGTACTCGAGCCACTTCAGTATCGAGTCCCAGGCCTGCTCCAGTACGCGGGTGTCTCCGTAGGCCTCGTACAGCGCCCAGGGGACGGTCACCCCCGCGTCGCCCCAGCCCGCGACGCCCTTGCCGACCGGGCCGATGAACGGCGCGACATCCGTGAAGGCGCCGTCGTCCGCCTGCCCGTCGCGCAGGTCGTCGAGCCATTTGGTGAGGAACCGCGCGGACTCCATGGTGTAGGCGGCGGTCGGCGCGAAGACGTTGATGTCGCCCGTCCAGCCGAGCCGTTCGTCGCGCGCGGGCGTGTCGGTGGGCACGGACACGAAGTTGCCGCGCTGGCCCCAGGTGATGTTGCTGTGCAGCTGGTCGAGCATCGGGACGTTCGTCTTGAAGTCCATGGTGAACGGGGCCGACGTGTGGAGCACCCGCCCGACGACCGCATCCAGGGGCGGCTTGCCGGGATGGCCGGTGACCTGTACGTAGCGGAACCCGTGGAAGGTGAAACGCGGTTCGTACGTCTCCTTGCCGCCGCCCTTGAGGGTGTACGTGTCGGTGGCGCGCGCCGTGCGGAGGTTGGCGGTGTAGAGCGTGCCGTCGGGGTTGAGGACCTCTGCGTGCCGCAGCCGGATCCTGGTGCCCGCCTTGCCCCCGGAGACGGTGAGCCGGGCGACGCCGACCATGTTCTGGCCGAGGTCGTAGACGAAGACCCCCGGCTTCGGTTCGGTCACCTTGCGCGCGGAAATCTCCCTCTCCACGCGCGTGGGGGCGTCGACGGCGGCGACGAGTGCGGCGGACACCTTGTCCACGGCGTCGGCGGCGACCCAGTCGGAGTCGTCGAATCCGGCGCGCGTCCAGCCCGCGGTCTCCCTGCGTGCGTCGTACTCCTCGCCGGACATCAGATCCGCGCCGGTCACCGGCCCGAGGGCGGCACGCCACTCAGGCCCGGAGAGCACACGCTCGGTCGACCCGTCGGTGTACGTGACCTCCAACTGGGCTAGGAAGGCGGGGCGTTCGCCGTACTGGTGCGGGCCGAACCAGCCGATGTTCCCCGCGTACCAGCCGGCCGCGAGCGTCACGCCGAGCGCGTTGGCTCCGGAGGCGACCAGTTCCGTCACGTCGTACGTCTGGTACTGAACGCGTTTGCGGTAGTCCGTCCAGCCGGGCGCGAGGCGGTCCTCGCCGACGCGTCTGCCGTTGAGATGCGCTTCGTAGAGGCCGAGCGCGGTCGCGTACAGGCGGGCCCGCGCGACCTTGCGGCCGGGCAGGCGGAACTCGTGGCGCAGCTGTGCGGCGGGGGAGTGGGCGGGGACGACCTTGCCCCACGGGCCCCCGCCCCACGCGGCGAGGACCTTGGCGGCGGCCCAGGAGCCGTCGTCGTACCCAGGGGACTGCCAGTCGCCCGAGGGCTCCTTGTCGGCGGTCTTCCACGCGGCGTCGGTGACGACGGTGCGCACACCGTCGGCGGTGGTCAGCTCCAGGAGGCCGAGCAGTCCGGCGGGCCCGGCCACGGCGTTGGTCGCGGAGACGGCGACGACCGCGGAGCCGGTGCGCAGGTGCTCGGTGACGTCCACGACCACGGGGCGGCGCCAGTTGTCGGCGGCGCTGTCGGCTTCGGTGTGCGCCACGCTCGTGCCGTTCACGTAGGCGGTGAACCCGTCGTCGGCGGTGAGGACGAGGCGGGCCAGGCTGACCCCTTCGGGGACGTCGAAGCGTCCGCGGAACCACCGGGTGGCGGCCGGGGCGCTGCTGGCAGGTTCCCCTTCGGGGAACCAGATCCAGGAGGCGTCGTCCAGCGCGGGGGCGTCGACGAGGGAGGCGGGCGCGCCGATCCAGCGCGCCGTCCAGTCGGACGCCGAGGTGAGGCCGGTCTCCCACCAGGAAGGCTCGCTCCAGGAGGACTGCCGCCCATGGGAGTCCCAGACACGGACCGACCAGAAGTAGCGGGTACGCGCCTTCAGTTCGGGCCCGCCGTACGGGACGAGGACCGAGGCGGGGGAGTCGACCTTGCCGCTGTCCCACACATCGGGATCGTCGAGGCGGTCAGGGGCGGTGGCGACCCGGATCCGGTAGGCGCTCTGTGCGCTGCCGGGCGCGTCGGACGCCAGCGGCCAACTCAGCCTGGGGCGGGGCGTGTCGATGCCCAGTGGCTGTCGCGCGTACTCGACGGTGGGCCGGGTGACGCGGAGGGACTTCGCGGCGCTCTCGCCGCCGGGCGGGGCCGCGGCGGCGGGGGAGGTGCCCGCGACGGCCGTGCCCAGGGCGATGGTGCCGGTGGTGCCGAGCAGTCGTCTTCTGCTGATCACAACGGAGCTCCGTCACGACTCGGGGATGAATCGTTTCACGGACGGCGAAGTTAGGGATGCGGATTCCGCCTGTCAAGGGTGTGCGTCGGGATCTCTCCGCTGTACCTAGCAAAATCAACGACTCCGCAGGTTTCTCAAGTCCTCCCCATTGACGCTGCAGTTGGTGCGGGTCTAGCTTCCCTGCCACTTGGTTGAAACCTTTCACGCCCGCGATCCCTCATCACCGATCGGTGCTGCCCCATGAGAGAGCCCCCCGTCCTGGCCGCGCACGGCCTGAGCAAGTCCTTCGGCGCCGTACGCGCCCTCCGGGACGTCTCCCTAGAGCTCCACGCCGGAGAGGCGCACGCCCTGGCAGGCGAGAACGGCGCCGGGAAGTCCACCCTCATCAAGACCCTCGCCGGTGTGCACCGGCCCGACGCAGGGAGCCTCTCGCTCGACGGCGAACCCGTCGTCTTCCAGGGCCCCGCCGCCGCGCGCGACGCCGGGGTCGCCGTCATCTACCAGGAACCGACGCTCTTCCCCGACCTGTCCGTCGCCGAGAACATCTTCATGGGACGCAGGCCGCGCCGCTCCCTGGGCCGCGTCGACCACAAGGCCGTGCACGCGGCGGCCCGTTCGCTCTTCGCGCGCCTCGCCGTCGACCTGGACCCCGAGCAGCCCGCACGCGGTCTGTCCATCGCCGACCAGCAGATCGTCGAGATCGCCAAGGCACTGTCCTTTGATGCCCGCGTGCTCATCATGGACGAGCCGACCGCCGCGCTCACCGGCAGCGAGGTGGCCCGCCTCTTCGGAGTCGTACGCACCCTGCGCGAGCAGGGCGCAGCGGTGCTCTTCATCTCCCACCGCCTGGAGGAGATCTTCGCCCTCTGCCAGCGCGTCACGACCCTGCGCGACGGCGCACTGATCGCGAGCGAGCCCCTCGACGGCCTCACCGAGGACGACCTGGTGCGCCGCATGGTGGGCCGCGACCTCGACGAGCTCTACCCGAAACAGGACACGCAGACCGGCGACATCGCGCTGAGCGTGCGGCGGCTGACACGCGAAGGCGTCTTCACCGACGTGTCGTTCGACGTCCGGCGCGGCGAGATCGTCGGGCTCGCGGGCCTCGTCGGGGCGGGCCGCAGCGAGGTGGCCAGAGCCGTGTTCGGCGTCGACCGATGGGACGCGGGCACCGTCGAGGTCCAGGGCAAGGCCCTGACCAACGGCGCGCCGAGCGCCGCCATGGCGGCCGGGCTCGCCCTCGTCCCCGAGGACCGGCGCGCCCAGGGCCTGGTGATGGACATGTCCATCGAGCGCAACATCGGACTGACCGGGCTGCGCACCACGGTCCGCGTCGGACTGATGGACCGCGGGGCCGAACGCAGCCGCGCCCTGGACTGGGCGCTGCGGCTCCAGGTGAAGTACGCGCGGATCGCCGACGCCGTCGGCACGCTCTCCGGCGGCAACCAGCAGAAGGTCGTCCTCGCCAAGTGGCTGGCCACCGGCCCCCGCGTCCTGATCGTCGACGAGCCGACCCGAGGCATCGACGTCGGCACCAAGGCCGAGGTGCACCGGCTGCTCTCCGAACTCGCCGCGGACGGCGTCGCGGTGCTGATGATCTCCTCCGACCTGCCCGAGATCCTCGGCATGGCCGACCGGGTCCTCGTCATGCACGAAGGACGGCTCACCGCCGAGATCCCGCGCGCCACCGCGACGGAGGAGTCCGTGATGGCGGCCGCCACCGGGAGGCCGGAATGACCGGGACACCCCCGCAGACCGGCACCACCGTGACCGCACAGAGCACCGCACCCGCCGTCGACCCGCAGAAGGCCGGGGCCACCCGCCTCGTCGACCGCGTCTTCAAGATGCGCGAACTCGCCATCCTCCTGGTCTTCCTGGTGATGATCGCGCTCACCCAGGCGGGCAACAGCGAGTTCCTGTCCGAGCAGGGCATCAGGGACCTGCTCCTGAACGCGACCATCCTCGTCCTCGTCGCCACCGGCCAGGCCCTGGTCGTCATCACCCGCAACGTCGACCTGTCCGTCGGATCCACCCTCGGCATCAGCGCGTTCGCCGCGGGAAACCACCTCCAGGGCGGCGGCACGACCGGCACCGCGATCGTCCTCGCCGTCGCCCTCGGCATCGGCTGCGGGCTCCTGAACGGCGCCCTGGTCAGCCTCGGCCAGGTGCCCGCGCTCGTCGTGACCCTCGGCACGCTGTACGTCATCCGCGGCATCGACTCGATCTGGGTCGGCGCACGGCAGATCACCGCGTCCGACCTGCCCGGCGGCTACGTCGACTTCGGCTCCGGAGGGATCTCCGCGGTGCCCTGGCTCGCGGTGATCGCCTTCTTCGTCCTCGTCGCCGTCGCGTACTACCTGCGGCACTACGGAGGCGGCCGCGAGCTGTACGCGCTCGGCTCCAACCCGGAGGCCGCGCGGCTGGCAGGCATCCCGGTCCGCAGGCGGATCCTGATCGCCTACACCGTGTGCGGCGCCCTCGCCGGACTCGCCGGTGCCCTGTACCTCGCCCGCTTCGGCAACGTCGACTCGGCGACCGGCAACGGCTACGAACTCACCGTCGTCAGCGCCGTCGTGGTCGGCGGCGTGGCCTTCACCGGCGGCTCGGGCAGCGTCTACGGAGCGGCACTCGGAGCGCTCCTGCTGACCTCCATCAACAGCGTGCTGCCCGCCCTCGGCGTGAGCTCCGTATGGGTGCTCGCCATCAACGGAGTGCTGCTCGTCCTCGCCATCGCCGTCGACCGGGTCGTCGCCCTACGGGTCGCCAGGGCCCTGCAGAAGAGGGCCGCATCGAACAGAAGGAGTGGCCGCCTTGACTGACTCCCCGCTCACGCGTGCCGTCCGCTGGGACACCGTCGTCGGCGCCCTCCTCGTGGTCCTGCTGCTGCTCTCCTTCGGCTTCGTCGACGGCTTCGGCAACGCCCTCAACCTGTCGTTCCTCATCGGCAACACCCTGCCGATCGCGCTGATCGCCCTCCCCATGACACTGCTCGTGGTCTCCGGAGAGATCGATCTGTCCGTGGCCTCCACGGCCGGGCTCTCCGGAGCCGTGATGGGCGCCCTCTGGAACGCGGGCATGGCCATCGAGACGATCATCCCGCTCTGTCTGCTCCTCGGCGTCGTCTGCGGGCTGGTCAACGGTCTCCTGGTGACCCGCCTCGGGCTGCCCTCTCTCGCCGTCACCATCGGCACCATGGCCGCCTACCGGGGCATCGCCCAGATCATCCTCGGGTCGGACGCCGTCACCGACTTCCCCACCCAGTACCTCGACTTCGCCGCGGGGCGCATCGACGGCACGTTCGTCCCGTACGCGTTCCTGCCCTTCCTCGTGCTGCTCGCCCTCGCCGTCGTCGCCCTGCACGCCACACCCTTCGGGCGCTCGCTCTTCGCGATCGGCGCCAACGAGGAAGCCGCGCGGTTCGCCGGGGTGCGCGTGAAGCGGCACAAGCTGTGGCTGTTCGTCGCCACCGGCCTGCTGGCCTCCCTCACCGGAGTCTTCTGGGCCCTGCACTACGCGAGCGCCCGCTACGACAACGCCACCGGACTCGAACTCTCCGTCGTCGCGGCCGTGCTGCTCGGCGGCATCGACTTCGACGGCGGCAGGGGCACCCTCGGCGGCGCGATCGCCGGAGTCTTCCTGCTCGGTGCGCTGCAGAACGCGATGAGCCTGCTCAACGTCTCCGCGCAGTCCCAGATCGTCGTCACGGGCGTGCTCCTTGTGGTGTCCGTGCTCGGGCCGCGCGTGGCACGCCAGGTGGCCACCGCCCGCGCGGGCCGCCGGTCCGCGGCGCCCGCCGGCTGACGCGCGTCGCGCCCCCGCCCGCCCCGCCCCAAGCCCTCGAACGCCCCCTTCCGAAAGGGATCCACCATGTCGTCGTCCCCCGCGCTCCGCACCCCTGCCGCCCGCCGCGTCTGCGCCGCCCTCGCCGCCGCCGCGCTCGCCCTCACCGCCGGGGCGTGCGGGGGCACCACCAAGAACTCGGCCAAGGAGGCCAAGGAGGACGACAGCGCCAGGACCTCGGGCGCGAAGGCCGACCCGAACGCCGCGACCAAGAAGGGCCTCACCGTCGCCTTCCTGCCCAAGCAGGTCAACAACCCGTACTTCACCGTCGCCGACAAGGGCGGCGAGAAGGCGCTCAAGGAGCTCGGGTCGACCTACAAGGAGACCGGCCCCAACAGCGCCACGGACACCAGCGGGCAGGTCGGCTACGTCAACACGCTCACCCAGCAGCAGGTCGACGCCATGGCCGTCTCCGCGCAGGACCCGGGCGCCCTGTGCACCGCCCTCAAGCAGGCCATGAAGAACGGCGCCAAGGTCGTGACGTACGACTCCGACACCAAGCCCGCCTGCCGCCACGTCTTCGTCTCCCAGGCGAGCGCGGAGGCCCTCGGCCGCAGCCAGGTGCAGCTGCTCGGCGAACAGATCGGCTACAAGGGCGACATCGCGATCCTGTCCGCCGCGCAGACGGCGGCGAACCAGAACACCTGGATCGGGTACATGAAGGACGAGCTCAAGAAGCCCAAGTACAAGAACATGAAGCTGGTGAAGACCGCCTACGGGAACGACGACGCGCAGCAGTCCTTCCAGCAGACGCAAGGCCTCCTCCAGGAGCACCCCGAGCTCGCCGGGATCATCTCGCCGACCACCGTCGGCATCAAGGCGGCCGCCCAGTACCTGTCGGGCTCCAAGTACAAGGGCAAGGTCACGCTCACCGGTCTGGGCACACCCAACGACATGCGCCAGTACGTGAAGAACGGCACGGTCGAGGGGTTCGAACTCTGGGACCCCGCCAAGCTCGGCGCGCTCGCGGCGCACACCGCCGTCGCCCTGTCCTCCGGACAGATCACCGGCAGGGAGGGCGAGAAGTTCGAGGCGGGCGATCTCGGCACCTTCACGATCGGCGCCGACGGCGTCGTCGACCTCGGGAAGCCCACCGTCTTCGACAAGAAGAACATCGGCCAGTACCGGTTCTGAAGTCTCAGTACGCTGGTCCGTACGGCCGGGAGCGGCCGAACAGCAGGATGGAGCACCTGGAACGCATGGTCGGCATCAAGGACGTGGCGAAGCACGCCGGGGTTTCGGTGGGCACCGTGTCGAACGTGATCAACCGCCCGGACATGGTCTCCGAAGAGACCCGCCACCGGGTGCTCTCGGTCATCGACCGGCTCGGCTACGTACGCAGCGAATCGGCCCGGCAGCTGCGGGCGGGGCGCAGCCGCATCATGGCGCTGCTCGTCCTCGACATGGGAAACCCCTTCTTCGTGGACGTCGCGCGCGGCGCGGAGAGGGCCGCGCGCGAGGCCGGGCTCCGCGTCATGGTGTGCAACAGCGGACAGAGCCCCTCCGAAGAGGCCGAATACCTCGCTCTCTTCGCCGAGCAGCGGGTGCAGGGCGTCCTGCTGACCCCCGCGGACGCGACCGGCCGGAACATCGAGACGTTCCGCAGGCACGGCATCCCCTTCGTCCTCGTCGACCGGGTCGCCGAGGGCGCCACCGAGTGCTCCGTCTCGGTGGACGACGTGATGGGCGGGGCCCTCGCCGCCCGCCATCTGGCGGACGCGGGGCACCGCAGCATCGCGTACGTCAGCGGCCCGCCCGAGCTCAACCAGGTCAGGGACCGCCGCGAGGGCGCCCGCCAGGCGCTGGCCGAGGCGGGCCTCGGCACGTCGGCGCTGCGGGAGCTGCCCACCGAACGCCTCGACGTGGCCGCGGGACGCGACGCGGGAGCCCGCATCCTGGGCCTCGCCGAGCGGCCCACCGCCGTCTTCTGCGCCAACGACCTGCTCGCACTCGGCGTGCTGCAGGCGATGTACGCGGCGGGGGTGCGCGTCCCCGAGGACATCGCGATCGTCGGCTACGACGACATCGAGTTCGCGGCCGCCGCCGTCGTACCGCTCACCTCCGTGCGCCAGCCCGCTGTCACCATGGGCGCGATGGCGGCGGAGCTCCTCCTGGAGGAGACGGACGAGCGGCCCGCAGGGGCGCACGAGCACCGGCGCGTGGTGCTCGTGCCCGAACTCGTGGTGCGCCGCTCCAGCCTGCCCCCGCGCTGAGCGGCGACAGCCCCCACAGACCCCCGACGCGGCGCGTGTGCTGGACTGGGCCCACGAAGACACCCGCCCGCCACCTCGCCAGGAGCCGCTGTGACCCTCTCGTACCGCCAGCCCGGAGTCGTCCTCGCCGACCGCCGCTTCAGCGTGCCGCTCGACCACGACGACCCGGCGGGGGAACGGATCGAGGTCTTCGCGCGGGAAGCGGTCTCGGCCTCCCGAGGGGGCGCGGACCGGCCCTGGCTGGTCTATCTGCAGGGCGGCCCGGGCTTCGGGGCGACCCGCTTCAACGGCTCCGAGTCCTGGCTCGACCGCGCCCTCCAGGACTTCCGGGTCCTCCTCGTCGACCAGCGCGGCACCGGAAGCTCCACGCCCGCCAACCGCCAGACGCTCCCGCTGCGCGGCGGCCCCCGCGAACAGGCCGACTACCTCGCCCACTTCCGCGCCGACTCCATCATCCGCGACTGCGAGGCGATCCGCCCCGAGGTGACCGGCGGCGCCCCCTGGACCGTCCTCGGCCAGAGCTTCGGCGGCTTCTGCGCCACGCACTACCTGTCCGCGGCGCCCGAGGGGCTCGCCACCGCGCTGATCACCGGCGGCCTGCCCACGCTCGACGGCCACGCCGACGACGTGTACCGCGCGGCCTACCCGCGCATGGAGCGCAAGACCGCCGCGCACTACGCCCGCTACCCGCAGGACGTCGAGCGGGCCCGCCGCATCGCCGCCCACCTCGCCGAGCACGAGCCCGTCCTGAACGGCGGCTACAAGCTGACCGCCCAGGCCTTCCAGTCCCTCGGGATGCTCCTCGGCACGGGCGACGGCAGTCACCGCCTGCACTACCTCCTTGAGGACGCCTTCGTGCGGACCCCGGCAGGGCCCGCGCTCTCCGACGCCTTCCAGGAGAACGTGCAGGCCGCCCTCTCCTACGCGGGCAACCCGCTCTTCGCCGTCCTGCACGAGGCGATCTACGGCCAGGGCGAGCGGCCCATCGCCTGGTCGGCAGAGCGGATGCGCACCGAGTTCCCGCAGTTCGACGCGGAGAAGACCCTGGCGGGCGACGCGCCGCTGCTGTTCACTGGGGAGGCCGTGCAGCGCTGGATGTTCGACAGCGATCCCGCGCTGCGCCCCCTGCGCGACACTGCCGACCTCCTCGCCGAGCGCACCGACTGGCCGCGCCTGTACGACACCGAGCGCCTCGCCGCGAACGAGGTGCCGGTGGCCGCGGCGGTCTACCACGACGACATGTACGTCGACACGGAGCACTCCCTGCGCACCGCCCGCGCCATCCGGGGCCTGCGCACCTGGGTCACCGACGAGTTCGAGCACGACGGGCTGCGCGTGGGCGGACCGCGGGTGCTCGACCGGCTGCTCGCGCTGACACGCGGCGAGGCCTGAGGGCTCCGCGCCCCACTTCGGCAGCCCGCCGCCGGGGCCAACTCATTGTCGGACCCCGGCGATAGGCTGAGAATCATGACCGAGCAGCAGAGTTCAGCCGCCCCCGCCGACCAGCTCACACCCATGCCCGAGGACTGGCGGCGCGCACTCGCCGTCGTCGCCCACCCGGACGACCTGGAGTACGGATGCGCGGCGGCCATCGCGGGCTGGACGGACGGCGGCCGTGAGGTCACGTACCTCCTGGCCACCCGGGGCGAGGCAGGCATAGACACGATCGACCCCGCCACCTGCGGGCCGCTGCGCGAGCAGGAGCAGCGCGCGAGCGCGGCCGTCGTCGGCGTCGAGGCCGTGGAGTTCCTCGACCACAAGGACGGCGTCGTCGAGTACGGCACGGCGCTGCGCCGCGACATCGCCGCCGCGATCCGCAGACACCGCCCCGAGCTGGTCATCACGCTCAACCACCGCGACACATGGGGCGGCGTCGCCTGGAACACGCCCGACCACGTGGCCGTCGGCCGTGCCACGCTGGACGCCGCGGCGGACGCGGGCAATCGCTGGATCTTCCCGGAGCTGATCGAGGAGCAGGGCCTGGAGCCCTGGAACGGCGTGCGGTGGGTCGCCGTCGCCGGTTCGTCGACGCCCACCCATGCCGCGGACGCCTCGGCGGGCCTGGAGCGCTCGGTGGCCTCGCTCCTCGAACACCGCACGTACATCGAGGCGTTGACGGACGAGGACCCCGAGAAGTACTGCCGTACGTTCCTGACGGGCAACGCGCAATCGCTGGCGTCGCGCTTCGGCGGCAAGCCGGCGGTGGCGTTCGAGGTCTTCAGCCGGTGAGCCAATGCCCGTAACCTGCTGGACCTGACGGTCCATCAGGAAGGCTGGCCCGAGGATGATCGACACCATCGGCACGGACATCCCGGAGGGTGAGGAGCGGCTGCGCCTCGATGTCGAGGACGGCCTCGGCATCCTCACCCTCTGCCGCCCGCGCAAGCTCAACGCATGGAGCTGGGAAGCCACCCGGCAGCTGGGCCTGTTCGCCGACCGGATCCGCTTCGACGACTCCATCAGGGCGGTGCTGCTGCGCGCCGAGGGCCGGGCCTTCTGCGCGGGCATCGACATCACGGCGCCGGGTGGCGCGATCACGGGCCGCTCCGGCGCCGAGCGCACCAGGGGCTACTACGAGGGGTTGCGCTGGGCCCATGAGCGCTTCGGCGCCTTCGCGCGGCTCCCGCAGCCGGTCGTCGCGGCCGTGCAGGGGTACTGCCTGGGCTTCGGCTTCGAACTGGCGCTCATGGCGGACGTACGGATCGCGGCGGACGACGCGGTCTTCGCGCTGCCCGAGGCGCAGCTCGGCGTCGCCGTGGACGCGGGCGGTGATCTGCGCATCGCGCGCGAGGCCGGTGCGGGCTGGGCCAAGCTGCTCGCGCTCACCGGCCGCCGGATCGACGCGCCCACGGCGGAGCGCCTCCGCCTCCTCCAACAGGTGGTGCCGGTGGCGGAGCTGGGCAAGGTTTCCCGGGCCCTGGCGGCCGAGATCGCGGCGAACGGGCCGCTCGCGGTGCAGGGCATCAAGCGCGGCATCGACGCGTACGCGGACTCGGGGATGGCGGAGGCGCTCGACCGCGTCGCCATGAACGCGGCGATCACGCTCACCTCGGAGGACTCCCGGGAGGGGTACGGGGCGAAGGCGGCGGGCCGGGCGGCGGTGTTCGAGGGGAAGTAGGGCGCTCCTCGGAGCCGGGACGCCGGTCGGAGGCGGGGTGCTGGTCCGCGGTGGAGCGGCCGTCGAACGCCGCTCTCCCCATCTGCTCCCGCACCGTCACCACCGGCGGGCTCACCAGCCCCCTGCGCTGCCAGTTCGCGCCGTCGACGACCAGCGTGTGCCCCGTGATGAAGCGGGCGTACGGGGAGGCCAGGAACGTGGCGGCCCAGCCCAGTTCGCGGGGCAGGCCGACGCGGAGGGCAGGCTGGCGGGAGTCCTTGTCCCGGGCCGGGTCCAGGTTGCCGCGGATGTCGGCGGTCATGTCGTCGTGCGGCATCAGCCCCGGCACCAGACCGTTGACCTGGATGCCGTACGGCCCCCACTCCACCGCGAGGGTCTCCACCAGGCTTTTCACCCCCGCCTTCGCCGCCGCGCTGTGCGCGAAGCCGGGGCCGCCCGTCCAGGCGTACGAGGCGCCGATGTCGATGACCGAGCCGGGGGTGCCCGCGGCCAGGTGGCGGCGGCCGAACTCGCGCGTCATCAGGAACGTGCCGGTCAGCGTGATGTCCACGACCGAGCGCCAGGCGTTGGGGGACATGTCCTCGGCGGGCACGGGGAAGTTGGCAGCCGCGTTGTTCACCAGGACCCCGGGCAGTCCGTACGCCTCCTGCGCCGCGTCGAAGACCTCGGCGACGCGCTCGGCGTCCCGGATGTCGCAGACCGCCGCGGTCACACGCCCGCCCAACGCTGCCAGTTCGTCCCGCGCCGCCCCGAGACGGTCCTCCTTGCGGCTCGCGATCACCAGGTCGGCGCCGAGCCGCGCGAACTCGGCGGCGACGGCCTTGCCGAGACCCGTGCCGCCACCCGTGACGAGGACGACCGTGCCGTCGTACGTGCCCGGTGGCAGTGCGGTGGCGCCCAGCGGGGGCGGCGCGGGCAGCCCGGGGAGTGCCCCGTTCTCCGTGTCGTGGTTCGTCATGCGCGCATCGATACCCCGTGCGGGACGAAACCTCCATGCCCCGTGCGCGTCGGCACGGGACGACACGAGATGCTTCGGGCACAGCTGCCGACACGACAGGGGCGAACAGTGGTGAACCGCATCGGGATCATAGGCGTGGGCGAGATCGGCCGGGCCATGGTGGACGGCTTGTGCGACGGAACGCAGGAGCCACCGGAGATCCACCTCTCGCCACGAGGAGCCCGCACGGCCGCCGAGCTGTCCGAGCACCATCCGAACGTGCGGGTGTGCGCGGACAACCAGGAGGTCGCGGACCGCTCCGAGCTGGTGATCCTCGCCGTCCGCCCGCAGGACCGCGCCGAGGCCCTCGACGGGCTGCGGGTCGGCGGCGACAAGGTCGTGCTCAGCGTCATGGCCGGGGTCGGCATCGGCGAGCTGCGCGACATGCTCGGCACCACTGCCCCTGTGGTGCGTGCCATCCCGCTGCCCGCCGTGCGGGAGCGCCGGTGCGTCACCGTGACGTACCCGGCCCACCCGGTGGTCGACGCCTTCTTCGACGGACTCGGCGGCTCGCTCCCCGTCGCGGACGAGGCGTCCTTCGGCGTCTTCTCCACCCTGACGGGGACGCTGAGCGCCCACTACGCGTACCTGGCGACGCTCACCGACTGGGCCGCCCGGCAGGGCATCCCCGCCGAGGAAGCGGACCGTTATGTACGCAGCCTCTTCCAGGCCGTCGGGCGGGCGCTCGGCGACGGGACACGGTCGCCCGCACAGCTCGCGGGCGACCACGAGACACCCGGCGGGAGCAACGAACGCATCCGCACCACGTGGTTCGACGCGCCCAACGCCGCATCCCTCACCAAGGCGCTCGACGCGCTCCTCGCCGACCTCACCTAGCCGCGCGCCCGCCCGCCCACGGAGTCACGCGGTGTCCGCCTCCTCGGGCACCGCGTTCCCCGAGGGTGCGTCGCCGCGTCCGTAGTGGTGCGTCGTGAACATGTACACCAGGCCCACGCCCACCACGACGCCGCCGCTCAGCAGCACGATCCAGTTGTCGTACCAGGGGACTTCGGGAGTGCGGGGCCAGGCGATGTTGACGATGGCGAAGATCCCGTACGCGAGCGCCCCGAGGTTGACCAGCAGCCCCCAACGGCCGAGCTTGTACTCGCCGCTCGGCTTCCACCCCTTGAGGCGGGCCCGCAGCGCGGCCAGGACGACCATCTGGAACGAGGCGTAGATGCCGAGGATCGCGAAGGACACGATCTTCGTCAGGGCGTCCTCGGAGATGAGCGAACCGACGGCGATCAGCGCGGGCAGGACCGCCGAGACGAGCAGCGCGTACGGCGGGACGGCGCGCGCCGACGAGAACTGCCGCAGCAGCCGGTGCCCGATGATCATCTCGTCGCGGGCGTAGGAGTAGATCAGCCGCCCGGCTGCGGCCTGCAGACTGATCGTGCAGGACAGGAAGGAGATGAGCACGACGGCCATCACCGTCCGTGCGCCCGCCTCGCCGAGGGCGTCGAAGAGGACCCTGACCACCGGGTCGCTGTCCTTCCCTGAAATCACGTCCCGGTAGTCGACGACCGCGAGGAGCAGCGTCAGACAGGTGAACGTCGCCGCCGCCCCGCCGACGTAGATGGTGCGGCGCATCGCCTTGGGGATGACCTTGCCGGGGTGCTTGACCTCTTCGGCGACGTCCCCACAGGCCTCGAACCCGTAGTACTGGTAGAAGCCGATGATCGCGGCGCCGAGGAAGACGGGCAGATAGGAGCCGTCACCGGACGCGCCGAAGTCGTCGAAGAGGACGCCGAGGCCGTGGAAGCGGTGCGTGGTCAGCAGGATGATGCCGACGACCAGCGCGCCGAGCAGCTCCGCGCTGAAGCCGATCAGCGCCGCCATCGAAAGTGCCTTCGTGCCCGCGTAGTTGATGAGCACGGAGATGATGATCAGCGCGATCGTGCACAGCACGGTGGTGTGCACGGTGGGGCGGAAACCGAGCAGGATCGCGATGTAGGGCCCCGCGCCGTACGCGACGCTGGTGATGGTGACGAGCAGCGCCCACATGTAGATCCAGCCGGTCATCCACGCCCAGCGCTTGCCCCACAGGCGCCGCGCCCACGGATAGACGCCGCCCGCGACCGGGTACTGCGCGACGACCTCGCCGAAGACCAGCGCGACGAGGAACTGCCCGCACCCCGCCATGACGAACGCCCAGATCATCGGGGGCCCGCCGTCGGCGAGGGCGGTGCCGAAGAGGGTGTACGTGCTCACCACGGGGGAGAGATAGGTGAACCCGAGGGCGAAGTTCGCCCACGGTCCCATCTCCTTGCGGAACTCCGACTTCTCTTCCCCGGGGACCGCGTCGGCGGTGCTGTCCGGTGTGCCGGGAGTGGTCACTGGTCTACCCCTTGCGCATCCGCGGCCCCGGGGGCGGGCCTGGCCATGATGAGGTCGGCCGCGCGTTCGGCGGCGAGCAGCACCGTGACCATCGGGTTGATGGTCGGCATGGTCGGGAAGATGGACGCGTCCACGATGCGCAGACCGTCGTGCCCGCGCAGCCGCAGCTGCGGATCGACCACGGCCATCGGATCGTCCTCGGCGCCCATCCGGCAGGTTCCCGCCGGGTGGTAGACGGTGTGGGCGGCGCGGCGCCCGTACTCCGAGAGATCCGCGTCCGACTGCACGTCAGGACCCGGGGCGACCTCGCGCAGCAGCCAGTCGCTGAGCGGGGCGGTGGCGGCGACCTCACGGGCGATGCGCAGGCCGTCGACGATGGTGCGCTCGTCGTGGCCTTCCGGATCGGTGAAGTAGCGGAAGTCCAGGGCCGGTTTGACGGACGGGTCGGCGCTGCGCAGCCACATGCGGCCGACGGACCGCGCCCGCGGCACGTTCGGGGTCATGCAGACCCCGTGCTCGGGGACGGGATAGCCGAGGCGTTCCGTGTTGACGGTGAACGGCACTTGGTAGAAGTGGAACATCAGGTCGGGGCGCGGGCCGCCCGCCGCGTCGCGGCGCAGGAAGAGACCGGCGTCGGAGTCCATCGCAGAGTTGGGCGGCAGCGGCCCGCTCGTCTCCCACACCATCACCGACTCCGGGTGGTCGAGGAGGTTCTCCCCGATCCCCGGCAGATCCGCCCGGACCTCGATGCCCAGGTCGCGCAGCTGGTCGGCGGGCCCGATCCCGGAGAGCATGAGGAGCCGGGGCGTGTCGATGGCCCCGGCGCACAGCAGGACCTCCGCCTCGGCCTCCAGCGTCGACACCGAGCCGTCGGGGTTGCGGACCTGTACGCGGGTGAAGCGGCCCTCGTCGTCGGGCAGCAGCCGGTACGCCCAGGTCTCCAGACGGAGCGTCAGGTTGGGGCGGTCCATGACGGGGTGCAGATACGCGACCGACGCGGAGGAGCGGTTGTTGGTCGCCGGGTCGTAGGCGAGGGAGAAGAATCCGGCGCCGTCGGTGAAGGGGCGGGCGTTGAAGTCCTCGACGACCGGGACGCCGAGCCGGGTGGTCGCCGCCGTGACGAAGTCCTCGGCGATGGCGTTTCGGTCGGCGGCGCCGACGGGAACGATCGTGTTCTGCAGCCGTGACCGGTACGGCAGGATCGTCTCGGGACCCCAGCCCTCGCAGCCGCTCGCCACCCACTCGTCGAGGTCCTGCGGGAACGGCAGGAAGCTGATCAGCGTGTTGTGCGAGGAGCAGCCGCCGAGCACGCGGGCCCGGGAGTGCAGGATGTGGGAGTTGCCGCGCGGCTGTTCCTCGGTGGTGTAGCCGTAGTCGAACTCGGAGCCGAGCAGATTGATCCAGTTGCGGAGCTTCAGGATCCGGTCGTCGCCGACGTCGCTGGGCCCGCCCTCCACCACACAGACCCGGCACGCCGGGTCCTCGCTCAGCCGGGCGGCCAGTACGGACCCCGCCGTACCGCCGCCGATGATCAGGTAGTCGTAAGTCGTCGTCTCGTCGGCCATGCCGCCGCCTTCCGTCGCGCCCTGCCTCGCCTGCCGAGTTCTGTCCGTTCAGCCCTTGAACCAGCCGGAGGGTCCCGGCCTGAGGTTCTGGTAGATGTGCTTGGCCTCCTGGTACTCGCGCAGCCCGGTCGGCCCGAGTTCCCTGCCGAAACCGGAGAGGCCGAAGCCGCCCCACTCCGCCTGCGGCACATAGGGGTGGAAGTCGTTGATCCAGACCGTGCCGTGCCGCAGCCGTGCGGCGACCCGCTGGGCGCGGCTCGCGTCGTTCGTCCAGATGCCGCCCGCCAGGCCGTAGTGCGTGTCGTTGGCCAGCTCCACGGCCTCGTCCTCGGAGCGGAAGCGCTCCACCGTGACGACCGGGCCGAAGACCTCCTCCTGCACGATTCGCATGGAGCGGTCGCAGTCCGCGTAGACCGTCGGCAGCAGGAAGAAGCCGCGCGACAGCTCGGGATCGTCCGGCCGGCGGCCGCCGCACACCAGGCGGGCGCCCTCCTGCCGGGCGACCTCCAGATAGCCCTCGACCTTCTCCCGGTGCTCCGCCGAGCTCAGCGGTCCGCTCTCGGTCTCCGGGTCGAGACCGTTGCCGAGGCGGATGGCTCCGGCGCGGGCGGCGAGCCGCTCCACAAACCGGTCGTGCAGGGAGTCCTCCACGAGGAGCCGGGAACCCGCCGAGCAGACCTGCCCCGAGTGCAGGAACGATGCTTCCAGGGCATGGTCGACGGCCGCGTCGAAGTCGCAGTCGGCGAACACCACGTTGGGGTTCTTGCCGCCGAGCTCCAGGGCGAGGTTCTTCACGCCCGGCGCGCACGCCTCCATGATCCGCCGCCCGGTGGCCAGACCGCCGGTGAAGGAGACCAGGTCCACGTCGGGGTGCGAGGACATCGCCGCGCCCACGGTGCTGCCGGGGCCGAGCACCAGGTTCGCGACCCCGGCAGGAGCGCCCGCCTCGGCGATCAGCCGGATCATGTGGAGGGTGGAGAGCGGAGTGACCTCACTGGGCTTGAGCACGAAGGTGTTGCCCGCGGCCAGGGCGGGGGCGACCTTCCAGGAAGCTTGCAGGAGCGGGTAGTTCCAGGGGGCGATGAGCGCGCAGACCCCGATGGGGTGGTAGGTGACCCGGCTGAGCACGTCGGGGCCGACGTCCACGACCCGGCCGCCGTCCTTGTCGGCGATCTCGGCGAAGTAGCGGAACGCGTTCGAGACGTCCTCGACGTCGATCCGCGCCTCGGCGAGCGTCTTGCCCGTGTCGAGCGATTCGACGTGGGCGATGTCCTCCTGGTCCCGCAGCAGGAACCGTGCCACCCTCAGCAGCACGTCGGCCCGCTCCCGGGTGGGCGCCGCCGACCAGTCGCCGCGGTCGAAGGCGCGCCGGGCGGCCCGCACGGCGAGGTCGACGTCCGCCGCTGAGGCATCGTCGACCTGTTGCACGACGGACGCGTCGAACGGATTGACCACATCCCGCCGCGCGCCTTCGACGGCCCCTGTCCACTGCCCGTCGACGAACAGTTCCGGCATCGTGGGCTCCCTCGCTCCGACTCCCTGTCAGGTGCCGGAACCGCCACCGGCACGCACACCGGCACCAACATCGTCCGAGCGGCGCGCGCCGGTCATGGGGACGCACCGACGGGGGGAGGGTTGGGCGCAGATGTGACCTGGTTGGGCTAGGGAGCGGCAGGGGTGCCGGGCCGGGCCGCCGGGGCTTCAGCGCGGAGTGGTCGCGTCCGGCCTGAAGGGGGCGCCGTGGCCAGGGACGATCAGGTCTGCTGCTGCTATCACCCGGAGCCGGGAGTCGCGCAGCACCGCGCGGTCGGGGGCCACCGGGTCGTCCGCGGGGCCGTTCGCGTGCCACCACAGGTCACCGGCGAAGGCGACGACGCCCGAGTCCGTGCCCGCGAGCAGGGTGATGTCCTCCGTGCTGTGGCCCGGGGTCCGGATCAGCCGCAGCGACGGGGTCAGTTCGTGCCCTTCCGCATCCCGGTTCCGCCACTGGTTGCCGCGGTACTCCACCTTGTGGTCGTGCACCGTGGCCTGCCCGAACAGGCCCACGTTCATGGTGTTGTCCGGGTGGTGGTGGCTGAGCACCACATCGGTGATGTCGTCGGGGCCGAGCCCCAACTCCGCGAGCGGCGCGAGGATGCGGTCGCGGCTCGCCACCATGCCCGGGTCGAAGATCACGTGCCGGTCGCCGTCGGCGACGTAGGAGACGGTGGCGGCGACTCCGGGGCCGGTGGAGCCGACGTAACCGGTGGTCAGAATCGTGTATGCGGCGCTGCGGCCGAGCGGTGCGTTCGTCATGGCCGTAATCCTTCCGGGCGGGCGGACCGCCCACGAGTGGCACGACTGCCGCTGATCGCAGGATTGCTGCCACCCGTGCCACACTGCGCGCGTGCCTCCCTCCATGACACGCGTGCCTCCCTTCTCGACAGTCGCCGCCTACACCCCGCCGGGGGTCGGCATGCTCGCCGTCGGCATCGTCACCGAGGTCTTCGGGCCGCACGGCGACGCGGTGCCCGGCTTCGACTTCGCCCTGTGCACCGACCGGCCGGGGCCGGTCCCCACCGACGTCGGAGTGCCGATCACCATCACCCACGGCCTGGACCGGCTGGCCCGCGCCGATCTGGTGATCGCCCTGCCCTGGGCCGACTTCCGCACGCCGCCCGCCCCCGCCGTGCTCGACGCGCTGTCGGCGGCGCACGAGCGCGGCGCCCTCGTCGCGGCCCACTGCGTGGGCGCCTTCGCGCTCGCCGCCGCCGGACTGCTCGACGGCAGGCGGGCCACCACCCACTGGCGGTTCGCCGAACTGCTCGCCGACCGCCACCCGGACGTCACCGTCGAACCCGACGCCCTCTACATCGACGAAGGGCGCGTCATCACGGGCGCGGGCGCCGCGGCGGGCTTCGACCTCTGTCTGCATCTGCTGCGGCGAGAACACGGTGCCGCGCTGGCCAACGCCGTCGCCCGGGACGTCGTGCTGCCCTCGCACCGCGACGGCGGGCAGGCGCAGTACCTGGCCGCCCCCGTGCCCGAGGACTGCCACGACGACCGTCTTTCCGACGTGCTCGCCTGGGCCCGCGAGAACCTCCACGAGCGGCTGCCCGTCGCGGAACTGGCCCGGCGCGCCATGATGAGCAAACGCTCCTTCGCCCGCCGCTTCGCCGCCGCGACCGGCACCACGCCGCACGCCTGGCTGCGGAGCCTGCGGCTGAGCGGCGCGGAGGAACTCCTGGAGACCACGGACCTGCCGGTCGAGGAGATCGCCCGCCGCGTCGGCTACGGGAGCGCGGCCGTCCTGCGCGAACAGTTCGTGCGCCGCCGTGGGGTGCCGCCGCGCTCGTACCGCCGCTCCTTCACGAACGCGCCCTGACCGGCGGATGGTTGACGGGCGGTGCGAGAATCCCCGGATGGTACGCACAGCAGAACCCGCACGGACCGCCCTGCTCCCCGTCGGCCCCGAACAGCGTCCCGTGGTGGAGCGGTTGGCGCAGCTGTACCGCCACGACATGTCGGAGTTCCTCGGTCACCTTCCGGCGGCCGACGGGACGTACGCGTTCAGCAAGCTGCCGCTGTTCTTCGACGAGCCGGGGCGGACGGCCCTGCTGATCCAGCACGGTTCGGCGCCCGTCGGCTTCGTGCTGACCCGCCCGATGCCCGAGGGTGCGACCTCGATCTCCGCCTTCTTCGTCGTACGGGCGCTGCGCAGACGCGGCGTCGGCCACCAGGCCGCCCTGCAGTTGCTGCGCTCCCGGCCCGGCGCCTGGGGGATCGCGTTCCAGCCCGCCAACGCGGGGGCCGCCCGGTTCTGGCGCGGGGTCGCCACGGCGGCCGTGGGCTCCGACTGGCGCGAGGAGTCGCGCCCGGTCCCCGCTCAGGCCCCCGTGGACGCGCCGGACGACCAGTGGATCCTGCTGAATACGGACAGGCCCTAGTCCGCAACGAGTTCGTGGGTGCGGGGGCCCGCCGCCACGCGTGCCACCTCGGCCTCTGCCAAGGGCGTGAACACCCCGGCCCGGCGCCGGGCCACCTCCGCCTCGATGTCCGCCATGACGAGCTCGGCGTTGATCATCGAACCGGCCCGGTAGCCCATGCTCGCCGCGTTGATCACCTGCTCCATGGGGCTCGCCGCGTTGCCCACGGCCCAGACGCCCGGGACGCTGGTGCGGCCCGTCTCGTCCACCTTCGGGTACGCCCCGACCGGGGTGTCCCTGAACTCGGCGCCGAGCCCGGTCAGGAGACCGTCGCGGGGCACCATCTTCGCGGCGACGAACAGCACCGAGCGGGGGAAGATCCGGCCGTCGGCGAGCCGTACGCCCGCCAGCCGGTCGTCCTCGACCGACAGACCCGCGACCTCGCCCTCCACGACCTGGACCCCGGCGGCCGCCAGGCGCTCCCACTCCGCGTCCGGCAGGTCCCGCACGGTGTGCAGGAACAGGGTCACGTCCTTCGACCACTGGGTGACGAGCAGCGCCTGGTGACTGTTGAAGGGCTCACTCGCGAGCACACCGAAGGGCTCGTCCCGCACCTCCCAGCCGTGGCAGTACGGGCAGTGCAGCACGTCATGGCCCCAGCGCTCGGCGAGGCCCGGCACGGCGGGGAGCTCGTCCACGAGGCCCGTCGCCATGACGATCCGGCGCGCGTGCACCTCCCCGCCGTCCGCCAGCGTGACCCCGAACTCCCCGGCACCGTCCGGCGTCACGGCCGACACGCGGTCGCGTACGACCTCCACCCCGTACCGCTCCAGCTCCCGCCGTCCCTCGGCGAGGAACTCGGCGGGCGGCATGCCGTCCCGCGACAGATAGCCCTGCATGTGTGCGGCGGGCGCGTTGCGCGGCTCGCCCGCGTCGACGACGAGGACCCGTCGGCGTGAGCGGCCGAGCACGAGCGCCGCGCTCAGCCCCGCCGTGCCTCCGCCGACGACCACCACGTCGTACGCCATCTCGTTGCCCGTCCCGTTGCTCATCACGTTCCGCCTCTCGTTCGCGCTCCCGCTCATGGGGGATCACCTCCACTCGCACCATGCCCCCGACGATGCGGTATCGACAAGCTCCTTTGCCGATACCGCAACAACTGGCATGATGGAGGAATGAGCGAAGAGACGGCCGGAAGAGAAGGCGGCGGCGCGGAGCCGGAGGAGATGGATCAGGTCCTCACCGAGGTCGGGCCCCGGCTGCGCCGCATCCGCAAGGAGCGCGGCGCCACCCTGGCGGGCCTCTCCGCGGCGACCGGCATCTCGGTCAGCACCCTGTCCCGCCTGGAGTCCGGGCACCGCAAGCCCAGCCTGGAGCTGCTCCTGCCGATCGCCCGCGCCCACCAGGTCCCCCTGGACGAGCTGGTCGGCGCTCCACCGGTGGGCGATCCGCGGGTCCGGGCCAAGCCCATCGTCCGGCACGGGCGCACCATGCTGCCGCTCACCCGCCAGCCCGGCGGCCTCCAGGCGTACAAGGTCGTCGAGCCCGCCCGCACGTCGCCCGCCCCCGACCCGCAGACGCACGAGGGGTACGAGTGGCTGTACGTGCTCTCCGGCAGGCTGCGCCTGATCCTCGGCGACCACGACGTGGTGCTCGGCCCGGGGGAGGCCGCGGAGTTCGACACCCGGGTTCCGCACTGGTTCGGGACCACGAGTGAGGGCGGCGCGGAGTTCATCAGCCTCTTCGGGCCGCAGGGGGAGCGCATGCATGTGCGGGCGCGGCCCACCCGCAGGGGTGATGGGGGCTGACGGCTCCCGGGAAGCTCCCGGGACTGTTCCCTTAGGGGCAAGCGACCGCTTAGTATGCGGGTGAGCACGGTCTACGACAGCCCCGTGGAGGCCCCGCATGCAGGCATGGCAAGTGCACGAGAACGGCGAGCCGGGCGAGGTGATGCGCCTCGCGGAGGTGGCGCGCCCCGAGCTCGACGAGGGGCAGGTGCTGCTGAAGGTCCGTGCCGCGAACATCAACTTCCCGGACGCGCTGCTCTGCCGCGGGCAGTACCAGGTGAGGCCCCCGCTGCCGTTCACGCCTGGCGTGGAGATCTGCGGCGAGACGGCGGACGGGCGGCGCGTGATCGCCAACTCCGTGCTGCCGCACGGAGGTCTCGCCGAGTACGCCGTCGCGGACACCGCCGGGCTGCTGCCCGCGCCCGAAGCGCTCGACGACGCGGAGGCCGCCGCGCTCCACATCGGCTATCAGACCGGCTGGTTCGCCCTGCACCGCCGCGCGCACCTCCAGGCGGGCGAGACGCTCCTGGTGCACGCGGCCGCCGGTGGGGTGGGCAGCGCCGCGGTGCAGCTCGGCAAGGCGGCGGGCGCCAAGGTCATCGGCGTCGTCGGTGGCGAGGACAAGGTGCGGGTCGCGCGCGAGCTCGGCTGCGACCTGGTCCTCGACCGGCGCTCGGACGACGTGATCGGCGCCGTCAAGGAGGCGACCGGCGGACGCGGTGCCGACGTGATCTACGACTCCGTGGGCGGTGACGCGTACGCCAAGTCCGCGAAGTGCGTGGCCTTCGAGGGCCGGATCATCGTCATCGGCTTCGCCAGTGGCGTCATCCCCACCCCCGCGCTCAACCACGCGCTCGTGAAGAACTACACGATCATGGGTCTGCACTGGGGTCTCTACAAGACCAAGGACCCGCGCTCCATCCTGCGCTGCCACGAGGAGCTGACCGAGCTCGCCGCCAAGGGCGCCATCAAGCCGCTGGTGAGCGAGCGCGTGCCGCTGGCCGGTGCCGCTTCCGCCGTGCAGCGCGTCGCCGACGGTGTCACGACCGGCCGCGTGGTCGTCCTGCCGCACGGAGGTGCCGCATGACCGACGCCGACGAACTGCGCACCCGCACCCGCGCGTTGCTCGCCGAGCACCCGCCCGCCACGGCGGACCGCGGAGCCTTCCTCCAGGCCCGCTTCGACGCCGGTCTCGCCTGGGTGCACTACCCCGAGGGCCTCGGCGGCCTGGGCGCGCCGCGCTCCCTGCAGGCCGTCGTGGACGCCGAGCTCGAGGCCGCGGGCGCGCCGGACAACGACCCGCGCCGCATCGGCATCGGCCTCGGCATGGCGGCGCCCACCGTCCTCGGCTTCGGCACCGAGGAGCAGAAGCGCCGCTTCCTGCGCCCGCTGTGGACCGGCGACGAGGTGTGGTGCCAGCTCTTCAGCGAGCCGGGCGCGGGCTCCGACCTCGCGGCGCTCGGCACGCGCGCCGTCCGCGACGGCGAGAGCGGCGACTGGGTGGTGAACGGCCAGAAGGTGTGGACGTCCAGCGCCCACAACGCGCGCTGGGCCATCCTCATCGCCCGCACCGACCCGGACGCGCCCAAGCACCGGGGCATCACGTACTTCGTGTGCGACATGACCGACCCCGGCGTCGAGGTGCGGCCGCTGCGCCAGATCACCGGCGAGGCCGAGTTCAACGAGGTGTTCCTGACCGATGTGCGCATCCCCGACGCGCACCGTCTCGGCGAGGTCGGCGACGGCTGGAAGGTCGCCCAGACCACGCTCATGAACGAGCGCGTCTCCATCGGCGGCATGCGCATCCCGCGCGAGGGCGGCATGATCGGCCCGGTCGCCGCGGCCTGGCGCGACCGCCCCGGCCTGCGCACCCACGACCTCCACCAGCGCCTGCTGAAGCTCTGGGTCGAGGCGGAGGTGGCCCGGCTCACCGGGGAGCGGCTGCGCCAGCAGCTCGTCGCGGGACAACCGGGCCCCGAGGGCTCCGGCATGAAGCTCGGCTTCGCCCGCCTCAACCAGGAGATCAGTGGCCTGGAGGTGGAACTCCTCGGCGAGGAGGGCCTGTTGTACGACGACTGGACGATGCGCAGGCCCGAGCTTGTCGACTTCGTGGGCCGTGACGCGGGCTACCGCTATCTGCGGTCCAAGGGCAACAGCATCGAGGGCGGGACCAGTGAGGTCCTGCTGAACATCGTCGCCGAGCGCGTCCTCGGCCTGCCCGCCGAGCCGCGCACCGACAAGGACGTCGCCTGGAAGGACCTCGCGCGATGAGTGACCTGCTCTACTTCGAAGAGGAAGAGGCGCTGCGCTCGGCCGTGCGGGGCCTGCTCGCCGACCGGTGCGATGCCGCCACCGTCCTCGCCCGCGCCGAATCCCCCGGGACCGACGGGCCGCACGACCGCGAACTGTGGAAGGCGCTCACCGAAGGCATGGGTCTCGCCGGGCTCCTCGTGCCCGAGGACCTGGGCGGGCAGGGTGCCACGCACCGTGAAGCGGCCGTCGTCCTGGAGGAGTTGGGCCGCTCGGTCGCGCCCGTGCCCTATCTCACCAGCGCCGTCGTCGCCACGGAGACGCTGCTGGGCTGTGGGGGAGGCGAGGCGTCCGAGTTGCTGAGCGCGCTCGCCGCCGGGCGCACGGTGGGGGCGCTCGCGGTGGGTCTCGCCGTTGCCCCCGGAGCTCCCTTCCAGGGCGTACGCCATGAAGCGGGCGCGCTGCACGGCGAGTTGACCGGCATCGCGGACGCGGCAGGCGCCGATGTGCTGCTCGTCCCCGCCGACGGCGGGCTGTTCGCGGTCCACACGGCGCAGGACGGCGTCACCGTCACCCCGCAGACCTCTCTCGACCTCACCCGGCCGCTCGCCACGGTGACCTTCGACGCGGCCGCCGCGCGCGAGCTCACGCGGGACGCCGACGCGGCGGTACGGCGGGGCCTGCGGGCCGGTGCCGCACTGCTGGCGTCGGAGCAGCTCGGTGTCGCCGAGTGGTGCCTGACGGAGACCGTCCGGTACACCAAGGAGCGGCACCAGTTCAACCGGCCCGTGGGGTCCTTCCAGGCGCTCAAGCACCGGCTCGCGCAGCTGTGGCTGGAGGTCGTGAACACCCGCGCCGCGGCGCGCAACGCGGCCGACGCCCTCGCGACGGACAGCGCCGACGTGGACGTGGCAGCAGCCCTCGCCCAGGCCTACGCCGCCTCCGTGACGGTGCACGCCGCCGAGGAGGCACTGCAGCTGCACGGCGGCATCGGCATGACCTGGGAGCACCCCGTCCACCTCTATCTGAAGCGCGCCAAGGCGGACTCGATCGCCTACGGCACGGCGGGCCGGCACCGCGAGGCGCTGGCAGGGCTGGTCGACCTCCAGGCCCCCTGACCCCGGCCCGACACCCCACCCCGGTATTTTCCTGCAGCCCACACCTACCAGGTGTGGGCTGCGCGTTTTACGCCACCATTACGTACGGCATAATTGCGACCTGTTCGCAATAACAACTGATCTTCAATAGGGGTGTGGAGTATGAGGGCCCGATCGATACGGGGCGCAGGCGCGGTGGCGATGGCGGCCGCGACAGCTGTCGCCGCCTCCGCCTGCTCGGCGCCGGGCGACGGCGACAGCGGCGCGAAGGACTCCGCGGTCGTCGGCATCGCGTACGAGCCCGAGACCCTCAGCCCGCTCCTCGGCTACGGCAAGGACGGCAACTCGAAGATATTCGACGGGCTGCTCACGCACGACGCCGACATGAAGCTCAAGCCCGCGCTCGCGGCCGAGCTGCCCAAGGTCGCCGACGACGGCAAGACCTACACGTACAAGCTCCGCAAGGGCGTCAAGTTCAGCGACGGCAAGCCCTTCTCGGCCAAGGACGTCGTCTTCACGTACGAGACGATCCTCGACAAGAAGACCAACAACGCGTCCAAGACCGAGCTGGACGCCGTCAAGAGCGTCGAGGCGAAGGGTGAGGACACCGTCGTCTTCCACCTCAAGTACCCCTACGCGCCGTTCGCCGAGCGCACCGTCCTGCCCATCGCGCCCGAGCACGTCGCGGGCAAGCAGGACGTGAACACCGGCACCTTCACCACCAAGCCGGTCGGCACGGGACCGTACGAGCTGGTCAAGTGGTCCAAGGGCGAGAAGCTGACCTTCAAGGCCAACCCCGGCTACTGGGGCGGCGCGCCGAAGGTCAAGAACTTCACCATGGCGATCATCAAGGACGACGACATCCGCGCCACCCGGCTCGACGCCGGTGAGCTCGACGGCGCGATCCTGCCGCCCAACCTCGCCAAGAAGTACAAGAGCGACAGCGGCAAGAACACCTATGCCGCCAAGACCTTCGACTACCGCGTCGTGACCCTGCCCACCGGCAACAAGGTCGCCGGTGACACCGACATCCGGCGCGCCCTCGACGTCGGCGTGAACCGCAAGGCCATGGTCGACTCGATCCTGTACGGCGAGGGCAAGGAGGCCTACGGGCCCGTCCCGACCGACAGCCCGTGGTTCACCAAGGGCACCGAGCGCAAGTTCGACGCCGCCAAGGCGAAGAAGATCCTCGACGACGCCGGGTGGAAGCAGGGCAAGGACGGCATCCGCGAGAAGGACGGCGTCCAGGCGAAGTTCCCGCTCTGGTACCTCTCCGGCGACAAGCTCCGCCAGGACCACGCCCTCGCCTACGCCTCCGACGCCAAGAAGATCGGCGTCAAGGTGGAGGTGCAGTCCGGCACGTGGGAGGTCATCGAGCCCCGCATGCCCAAGGACGCGGTCCTCGCGGGCGGCGGCTCCCCGGCCGACCCGGACTTCGACCAGTACACGCTCCTGAAGTCCTCCCTCGCCGGTGACGGCTTCAACAACATGGCGCACTACGACAACTCCAAGGTCGACAAGGCCCTGGAGGACGCACGCAAGAGCGGCGACCACGCCGAGCGCCAGGCCGCCTACGACACGATCCAGCGCGAGCTCGTGAAGAACCCGGGCTACACGTTCCTCACGCACATCGACCACCTCTACGTGGTCGACAAGAAGTTCGGCGACCTGAGCACCCAGGTCGAGCCGCACGACCACGGCCTGGCCTCCGGTCCCTGGTGGAACGTCGAGGACTGGCAGCCGAAGAAGTGACGTCTGCGATATCCAAGGCCCCGGGGGAGGCGACGCGCCGTCGCCTCCCCTGGGGGCCGATGGCCCGGCTCGTGGCCCGGCGGGCGCTGTTCGCCGTACCCGTGCTGCTGCTCGTCACCTTCGGGGTCTTCGCCATCGCCGCCGCGTCGCCCTTCGACCCCGTCAAGGCGTACGCGGGCACGGCCGGACTCACCGCCTCGCAGGAGAACCTCGACCAGCTGCGCGCCAACCTCGGCGTCGACCGGCCGCTGACCGCCCGCTGGTGGGACTGGCTGACCTCGGCGCTCTCCGGCGACTTCGGGGACTCCAGCACGCTCAGGCAGCCTGTCGCGGACGCCATCGGCGAACGCATCGGCTGGTCCGTGCTGCTCGCCGCGACCGCGTTCGTCGTCGCCATCCTCCTCGGCACCGCGCTCGGCGTGCTCGCCGCCCGCAGGCCCGGCGGCTGGCTCGACCGTGCCGTCACGTCCCTCGCGTACACCCTCGAAGCCGCGCCGCCGTTCTGGCTCGGCCTCCTCGCCGTCTGGTTCTTCGCGCTGAAGCTCGGCGTGCTGCCCTCCGGCGGACTCACCGACACGGCCAGCTCGACCGTGACGGCCGGACAGGTCGCGAGCCACCTGGTGCTGCCCGCCGGTGTGCTCGCCGTCTCCCAGCTGCCCTGGTTCGTGCTGTACGTGCGTCAGGGGGTCGGCGACGCCCTGGGCGACGACCCCGTGCGCGGGGCACGCGCGCGTGGCCTCGCCGAGCGGACCGTGCTCCTCGGCCACGCGCTGCGCTCCGGCATGCTGCCCGTCCTGACGCTCATCGGCTCGCGCGTGCCCGAACTGATCACCGGAGCGCTCCTGGTGGAGACCGTCTTCAGCTGGCCGGGCATCGCCGCGGCCACCGTGCAGGCCGCCACCTCCGTGGACTTCCCGCTGCTCGCCGCGCTGACCGCGCTCGCCACGGTCGCGGTGCTGCTCGGCAACCTCGTGGCCGACCTCCTGTACGGCCTCGCCGACCCGAGGGTGGGATTCGATGGCTGAGAAGGCCGAGATGGCTGAGATGGCTGACATCGTGTGGCGCGGGCGGGGCGGCCTGCGCCGCTCCACGCGCGCGTGGCGGGTGCGCACCTCCGCGGTGCTCGTCGCCGCGGTCGTCCTCGCCGTCCTCCTCGTACCGCCCCTCGTCCACCTCGACGAGCAGGCCGTCGACCTGGCGGCGAAGCTCCAGCCGCCGTCGCTCGCCCACCCCTTCGGCACCGACGACGTCGGCCGCGACCTGCTGCTGCGCTGTGTGTACGGGCTGCGGGTCTCGTTGTTGGTGGGTGTCGTCGCGGCCGTCGTCGCCACCGTCATCGGCACGGCGGTGGGCGCTCTCGCCGCCGCGTCGGGCGGCTGGGTGGACCGGCTCGTGATGCGCCTCGTGGACGTCTTCGCCTCCGTGCCGCACCTGCTGCTCGGCATCTTCATCGTCGCGATGTTCCGGCCCGGTGTCTGGCCGGTCGTCGTCTCCGTGGCGCTCACGCACTGGCTGTCCACCGCCCGCATCGTGCGCGCCGAGGTCCTCTCGCTGCGCTCACGGCCCTACGTCGACGCGGCGATCTCCTGCGGTGCCTCGCGGACGCGCGTCGCGGTGCGGCACCTGCTGCCCGGCGTCCTGCCGCAGGCCGGACTCGCCGCCGTCCTGATGGTGCCGCACGCCATCTGGCACGAGTCCGCGCTGTCCTTCCTCGGCCTCGGACTCCCCTCCCACCAGGCCAGCCTCGGCACGCTCGTGCAGAGCGCGCGCGGCTCCCTCCTCGCGGGCGACTGGTGGCCCACGCTGTTCCCCGGCCTGTTCATCATCGTGCCCACTCTGGCGATCGCGGGCCTCGCGGGCGCCTGGCGGGAACGGATCAATCCCCGGCGCCGATCGGAGCTCATGCTGTGACGGTCCCCGTCCTCTCCGTCAACGGACTCTCCGTACGGTTCCGCATGCGCGGCGGCACCCACGTGTCCGCCGTCACCGACGCCACCTTCGACCTCGCGGCGGGGGAGTGCCTCGCCCTGGTCGGCGAGAGCGGCTGCGGCAAGTCCGTGCTCGCCTCCGCGCTGCTCGGGCTGCTCCCGCAGAACGCGGAGACCGCCGGATCCGCGCTGATCGGCGACGCCGGAGGCACGGGCCGCGTCGACCTGCTCACCGCCGACGAGCGCACGCTGGCCCGCACCGTACGAGGGCGCCGCGTCGGCCTCGTACCGCAGAGCCCCGCCGCCCATCTGACGCCGGTCCGCACCGTCCGCTCCCAGCTGGAGGAGACCCTGCGCGAGCTGGCGGGCGTACGGAAGCCGCAGCTCAGGGCCGCGGCCGAAGCGGCCGCCGAGCGTGCCGCGTTCCCCATGGGACACCTCGACCGCTACCCCCACGAGCTGTCCGGCGGCCTCGCCCAGCGCGCCGCCACCGCGCTCGCCCTGATCGGCGACGCGCCGCTGCTCCTCGCCGACGAGCCCACCACCGGCCTCGACCGGGACCTGGTGGACCGCACCGTCGACGAGCTGCGCAGGCACGTCGGCGAGGACCGCGCGCTGCTCCTGATCACCCACGACCTCGCCGCCGCCGAACGCATCGCCGACCGGGTCGCCGTGATGTACGCGAGCCGCATCGTCGAACTCACCGACGCGGACGCCTTCTTCGGCACGCCGGGACCCCGGCACCCCTATGCCCGCGGGCTCCTGAACGCCCTTCCGGAGCGCGCCTTCACACCGGTCCCCGGCATGCCGCCCGAACTGTCCGCGCTTCCCGCGGGGTGTGCGTTCGCAGCACGCTGCGACCGTGCGGACGAGGCGTGCGGCGCGCTGCCCGCGCTCACCGACGGCACGGCCTGCCACCACCCCCACGCGGACGTGCTGGAGGCGCCCCGTGCTTGAACTGCGCTCCATCACCGCCGGGTACGACCGCCGCGCCCCCGTCGTCAAGGACGTCGGCCTCACCCTCGCGCCCGGCGAGTCCGTGGGGCTGCTCGGCCCCAGCGGCTGCGGCAAGTCCACCCTGGCGCGGGTCGCCGCGCTCCTGCACCGGCCCGACGCGGGGCACGTCGTCATCGACGGCGAGACCGCACGCGGCTGGCGGCACCGGGCGCCCCGCGAACTGCGCACCGCCTTCGGCGTCGTCTTCCAGCAGCCACGGCTCTCCGCGGACCCCCGCCTGACCCTCACCGCGCTGATCGCGGAACCGCTGCGGGCCGTCGGGCGCGGCGCCGAAGCGGCCGCCACGGTCCCTGAGCTGGCCGCCCGGGTCGGCCTCGGCGCGGACCTCCTGGGCCGCCGCCCGCACGAGGTCAGCGACGGCCAGCTGCAACGGGCCTGCCTGGCCCGCGCCCTGGTGCTCCGCCCCCGCTGGCTGATCTGCGACGAGATGACGGCGATGCTCGACGCCTCGACGACGGCGGCGCTCGTGCAGGTCGTAGAGGAGTACCGGGCCGAGCGCGGCGCAGGACTCCTCGCCGTCGGCCACGACCGCGTACTCCTGGAGCGGTGGTGCGACCGGACGGTGCACTGGGACGAACTGGCGGGCCTGGCTCCTGAGGTTCCCCGCTGAGGCCTCAGCCCCGCGGCACCACCCGCACGTCAGTGCCGCCCCGACGGATCTCGCGCACCTCGTCCTGCGCGAGACCGTCGTCCACCACCAGCAGGTCGAAGTCCGCGAGCGGCGCCAGCGCGTAGAGGCCGTCGCGGGTGAACTTGGTGTGGTCGGCGAGCAGCACCCGGCGCGTGGCCGCCGCCATCATCGCCCGCTTGACCTGCACCGTCTCTGGTGATGTGTGATAGCAGCGGCCGCGCGTCACGGCCGTCGTCGACATGAAGAGGACGTCCGCGCGGAACGCCTCCACGCTGTCCGCGGTGTGCAGGCCCATGAAGGCGTCGTACGCCGGGAAATAGCTGCCGCCGAGCGCGATCAGCGAGACACCGGGCTCCTTGGCGAGCGCAGTGATCGCGGGCAGCGAGTTGGTGATGACCGTCAGCGGCGTGCGCTCGGTGAGCAGCCGCGTCAGGTGCAGACAGGTCGTGCTGTCGTCGAGCAGCACCGTCTGCCCCGGCACCAGCTCCCGCGCGGCCGCGCGCGCCAGCTGCTGCTTCGTCTGCGCCATGGTCGACATGCGCTCGGCGACACTGCCGTGGAACTGCGCGGACGGCAGCCCCGTCGCCCCGCCGCGCACCTTGCGCAGCCACCCCTGCGACTGCAGGAAATCCAGGTCGCGGTGGATCGTCATCAGGCTGACGCCGAACTCGTCGGCGAGGTCGGCCGCGCGCACGAAGCCGTTCGCGACCACCGCCTCGCGGATGCGGCCGCGCCGCGCCTCGCGCTCGTCCGCCCGGTCCGCCTTCGCCATGCCGCTCTCCCGCCATGTGAAATGCCAGTGTGATGATCTCATGGATTTCACAGGCCGTGAGGGTGGTCGACCGGGCCCCGCGCAGCTCCGGGGCGGGGGACTCAAGTCCTCCTCACACGGCGAAAGACCCTCGTCGCGGGAGATGCCGACGAGCGATTGACGGCGGATTTCGGCCAACTGTTAGCTCGGACCTGCCAGCACTCGCCGCCGTCCTTGCCGCAGGGGAGCTTCAATGACGAACACCCCGAGTTCCGTCTTCACACGACTCGGCATCCCGCCCGCCCTCTCCTGGGGGTATCTGGGGCTCCTCATCTTCATGACCGGTGTCGGCGTCGAGGCCGGTTACCTCTCGCCGTATCTGGAGGACCTCGGCATCCCGGCCTCCTCGGTCGCGATGGTCTTCACCGTGTACGGCGTCACGGGCGCCGTCGCCGCCTGGTTCGCCGGAGCGCTCTCCGACCTGTGGGGCCCGCGCCGCGTCATGTGGCTCGGACTGACCGCCTTCGCCGTCACCCACGTCTTCTTCCTGACGGTCGCGATCCCCAGCAAGGCGTACCCGCTGCTGCTCCTCGGCTACGGGCTGCGCGGCCTCGCCTTCCCGCTCTTCGCCTACGCCTTCCTCGTGTGGATCGCGGCCGTCGCCCCGCAGCGGCAGATGGGCAGCGCCATGGGGTGGTTCTGGTCGGCGTTCTCCGCCGGGCTCCCCACACTCGGCTCGCTCACCGCCAGCCTGCTCATCCCGCACATCGGGGAGCTCGGCACCCTGTGGGCCGCACTCGGCGTGGTCGTCGTCGGCGGCCTCGTCCCGCTCCTCCTGATCCGCGAACCCACCGGCTCCGCACGCCTCTCACCGGCCGGTGAGAGCCCCGTGGCCGGACTCGTCGGCAGCCTCACGATCCTCTACCGCAACCCACGGGTGGGCGCGGGCGCGGCGGTGCGCATGCTCAACACCGCCTCGCAGTTCGGCTTCCTGGTGATGCTCCCCACCTGGTTCGTCAAGGAGATCGGGCTCTCCGACGCCCAGTGGCTGCGGCTGCTCGCCCTCATGTTCGCCACCAACATCGTCACCAACCTCGTCTTCGGGATGGTCGGCGACAAGGTCGGCTGGCGCACCACCGTCGCCTGGTTCGGCGGCGTGGGCTGCACCCTGTCCACGCTCGTCCTGTACTACGTCCCGTCCGCGGTCGGCTCGCAGTACGCCCTCTGCGTCCTGGTCGCCGTCCTGTACGGCGCCACGCTCTCCGGGTACGTCCCGCTCTCCGCGCTCATGACCGCCATCGCCCCCACCCACAAGGGCCAGGCCATGGCGGCGCTGAACCTCGGAGCGGGTGCCTCCACCTTTGTCGGCCCCCTCGTCGTCGGCCTCTTCCTCGGACCGCTCGGGGTCGGCGGCGTCGTGTGGATCTTCGCCGGGTTCCACGCGGTCAGCGCGCTGCTGACGCTCATGCTGCGGACGACGGCCCCGGACGCGGCACCTACCCCCACGACCGACTCCGCGGTACGCCTGCCACAGCAGCTTCCCGCCGACGCCCTTGGGCCCGTCGGCGCACCCGCCACGAAGGGACTGTGACGCATGTCGGTACTCGCCATCGACGTCGGCACCACGATGATCAAGTCCGTGGTCTTCGACGACCAGGGCAACGAACTCGCCGTCTCCCGGCTCGCCACCGAGGTGCAGCGCCGCCACCCCGGCTGGGCCGAGCAGGACATGGACACGGTGTGGAACGCCGTCGTCTACACCGTCCGCAACGCCCTGTCGGAGATCACCGACCCCGTCTGGCTCGTGACGTTCACCGCGCAGGGCGACGGCGCCTGGCTCGTGGATGCCGCGGGCCGCCCCACCGGACCCGCCATCCTCTGGTCCGACGGCCGCGCCGGTGACATCCTCACCCGCTGGGAGCACGAAGGCGTCCTCGACGAGGCCTTCCGCCGCAACGGCTCCCTCACCTGCAGCGGCATGCCCAACGCCATCTTCAGCTGGCTGGGCTCCCGCGACCCGCAGCGCCTGGCCCGCTCGGCCGCCTCACTGACCGCCGCGGGCTGGCTGTTCCTGCGCCTGACCGGGGTCGCCGCCACGGACGAGTCCGATGCCTCCGCGCCCTTCCTCGACCACGCCACCGGCGACTACGACCCCGAGATCGTCGCCCTGTTCGGCCTGACCTCCTACGCCCGCCTGCTGCCCAAGGTCCTCGGCGAGCAGGAGCGCATCAGCGAGATCACCTCCGAGGCGGCCGCCCAGCTCGGACTGCCCGCCGGGCTGCCCGTCGTCATGGCGCCGTACGACATCGCCTCCACCGCCCGCGGCGCGGGCGTCGTCAACCCGGGCCAGGCGTGCAGCATCCTCGGCACCACGCTGTGCACCGAGATCGTCCGCAAGGACGTCGACACGAGCGGCGAACCGTCCGGCATCAACATCGCCTACCGCGGCCGCGAGCGGATCCTGCGGGCCTTCCCCACCCTCAACGGCGCCGAGGTCCTCAATTGGGCCGCCCGCACCCTCCACCTCGAAGGCCCGCCCGAGCTGGCCACGCTGGCCTTCACCGAGTCGGAACCCGGCGCCCGCGGGCTGATGTTCCTGCCCTACCTCTCCCCGGCGGGGGAGCGGGCGCCTTTCCTCGACCCCCGCGCCCGCGGCTCGTTCTGGGGTCTCTCCCTCGAGCACACCCGCGCCGACCTGGCCCGCGCCGTCTTCGACGGGCTCTCCCTCGTCCTGCGCGACTCCCTCGTCGCCTCGCGCACCTCGGTCACGGAGCTGCGGCTGTGCGGCGGCGGCGCCAACAGTGCCGAGTGGTGTGCGCTCATCGCGGACGCCACCGGCGTGCCGACGGCCCGCTCCGGGGACACCGAACTCGGCGCCAAGGGCGCCTTCCTCACCGGCCTCGTGCTCAGCGGCGCCGAGTCCAGCATGCACAGCGCGGCCGCCAAGTACGTACGGATGCGCACCAGTTGGGAGCCCGACCCGGAGCGGTCCGCGTACTACGCGGGCCTGTACGAGTCGTTCCTGAACTGGCGCACCCTGGCCCGCGACGCGGGCTGGACCCCGGCCGCCACCCCCGTCCCCCCACCACGACCGGCCCCCCGAACGGCACCTCAGCAAGGAGCACCCCGTGCCTGACCAACCACCCCAGGGCGCCGCGCTGCCCCCGGACGCCGTCTGGCTCGGCCTGGACCTCGGCACCCAGAGCGCCCGCTGCGTCGCCGTCGACTCCACCGGACAGATGCTCGCCGCCGCGTCCCGGCCGCTCACCAGCCACCGCGAGGGAGCCCGTCACGAACAGGACCCCGAACAGTGGTGGGACGCGCTCGCCGACGCCTGCCGTGAGGCCCTGTCCGGCATCGACGCCGACCGGGTCCGCGGCCTCGCCATCGACGGCACCTCAGGGACGATCCTGCTGGCCGACGCTGCGGGCGCACCGCTCACGCCGGGCCTCATGTACGACGACGGGCGCGCCGCAGGACAGGCCGCGCGCGCCAACGAGGCGGGCGCCGCCGTCTGGCACGAGCTCGGCTACCGCTCCATGCAGCCGTCCTGGGCGCTGCCCAAACTGCTCTGGCTCCTGGAGCACGAACCCGCGGCGGCCGGTACGGGGGTCCGGCTGCTGCACCAGCCCGACCTGATCACCTGGCGGCTCGCGGGCCACCAGGTGGCGAGCGACGCCAGCCATGCCCTGAAGACCGGCTACCACCTCACCGAAGAACGCTGGCCGGAGCCGGAGCTCGCCGAACTGGCCGTCCCACAGACCCTGTTGCCCGATGTCGTACGTCCCGGGAGCCTCCTCGGCACGGTCTGCGCGGCGGCCGCCGCCGTGACCGGCATCCCCGAGGGCACCGCGATCGTCGCGGGCATGACCGACGGCTGCGCCGCCCAGATCGGCGCGGGCGCCCTCACCCCGGGCGCCTGGAACTCCGTGCTCGGCACCACCCTCGTCTTCAAGGGCACCAGCCCCCACCTGGTACGCGACCCGGGCGGCGTCGTCTACTGCCACCGGGGCCCCGGCGACACCTGGCTGCCCGGCGGTGCGTCGAGCAGCGGCGCGGGCGCCCTCGCCCGCGAGTTCCCGGGAGCAGACCTGGACCGGCTGACCGACCTGGCACGCGAGGCGGCCACCGACGCGGTGGCCTACCCCCTGGTCTCCGCCGGCGGCGAACGCTTCCCCTTCCGCGCCCCGGACGCCCGGCCGTTCGTCCTCGGTGATCTCGCCGACGACGCCGACGACGCCGAGCGCTTCCACGCGTACCTCCTCGGCGTGGCCTGCGTCGAACGGCTCTGCTTCGACTACCTCGACCTGATCGGCGCCCCCGTCGACGGCCCGCTCACCCTCACCGGCGGCGGCGCCCGCAACCGGTACTGGAGCGGGCTGCGCGCCGACGTCCTCGGCAGGCCGGTGTGGGTCCCCGAACAGGCGGAGGGCGCCGTCGGCATGGCGGTCCTCGCCGCGACCTCGGGCGGCGTCGGCGTGCGGGACGCCGCGGCGGCGATGGTCGGCACCGGCGAGGAGATCTTCCCCGACCCGGCGCGCACCGCCCGCTGGACGCCCGTCTACCTCGCCTTCGTCGACGAGCTGGCCGCACGGGGCTGGCTGGACGGAGCCGTCGCCGCACACGCGCGGGAACGCGCCCGCCGGACCCCCGGCACCCAGGAACGTGAAAGGGAAGACCAGTGACCGACTTCATCCTCGTACGCCATGGGGAGACCGTCTGGCACGACGGCAACCGCTACGCGGGCCGCACCGACGTCGAGCTCACCGCGCGCGGCCTGCGCCAGGCCGCGGAACTCGGCGCGTGGGCCGCGGGGGAGCGGATCGACGCCGTGGTCAGCTCCCCGCTGAGCCGCGCCCGGCTGACCGCGCGGCCCGCGGCCGAGGCGCTCGGCCTGACGCCGCACGTCGAAGAGCGGCTCCTGGAAGTGGACTTCGGGCGCGGCGAGGGGCTGACCCGGGACGAGATGCGCGAGCGGTTCCCCGAGGAGCTCGCCGCGTTCCTCCGCGACCCGGTCGCCCACCACCTGCCCGGCGGCGAGGACCCGCGCGCGGCGGCCGAACGGGCGAGCGCGGCCCTCTTCGACCTAGCCGACACCCACCCCGAAGGCCGCGTCCTCGTGGTCGCCCACTCCACCCTCGTACGCCTCCTCCTCTGCCACCAGCTGGGCATACCACTCGCCGACTACCGCCGCGTCTTCCCCGCCCTCCACAACGGCGCCCTCACCGAACTGCGGCTGCGCGACGGCCGGATGTCACTGCTGCGCCTCAACGCACCGACCGCGGTCGCCCCCACATACGAAGGAACCCCCTCATGAGCACCACCGTCCTCGCCGCAGGCGACCACTTCGTCCTGCCGCGCCTGCTGACCGAAGAGGTCCGCGCGGCCACCTCCTCCGACGCGGACGCCGTCGCCGTTCGGGAGCTCACGCTGCCCTGGCCGCACACTCCCTTCGGCCCCGTCGCCGAGGTCGTCGAGGCGTCCGGCACCGAGGACGAGCTCATCGAGGCGCTCCAGGGAGTCGAGGTCTGCGTCACGCAGATGGCGCCCCTCACCGAGCGCATCCTGGCCAACTGCCCCGACCTGAAGCTGATGTGCATCAGCCGCGGCGGACCGGTCAACGCCAACCTGGAAGCGGCCACCCGCCACGGCGTCGCCGTCTGCTACGCCCCCGGACGCAACGCCGTCGCCACCGCCGAACACACCCTCACCCTGCTCCTCGCCGCCGCCCGCGGCGTCGGCGACACCCACACCGACCTGCGCGGCGGCGTCTGGCGCGGCGACTACTACGACTACGACAACTGCGGCATCGAGATCGACGGCGCAACCGTCGGCCTGATCGGCTACGGCGCCATCGGCAGCCGCGTCGCCAAGGTCCTGGTGGCGATGGGCGCACACGTCCTGGTCCACGACCCCTACGTACAGCCGGAACTGCTCGTCGGAGTCGCCGAGCAGGTGTCCCTCGACGACCTGCTCACCCGCTCCCGCATCGTTTCCCTGCACGCACGCGTGACCGACGAGACCAAGGGCATGATCGGCGCCGAGCAGATCGCGCGGATGCCCCGGGGCTCCGTCCTCGTCAACTGCGCCCGCGGCGCGCTCCTCGACTACGAAGCGGTCTGCGACGCCCTGGACGCGGGCCAACTCTCCGGCGCCGCCTTCGACGTCTACCCGAAGGAGCCCGTCCCGGCCGACTCACGCCTCCTGAGGACCCCCGGCATCGTCATGACCCCGCACATCGCGGGCGGCAGCCAACAGGTCGCCCACAAGGCGGCCCGCATCGTGGCGAAGGAGGTGGCCCGCTTCCTCCACGGCGAGCCGCTCGCCCACTGCGCCAACCCGGAGGTGTTCGCGGACCGGGCGTGAACGCGCGGCGGCGATAGCGCCAACTCCCGGACAGGGCAGGTTTCCTGGCGCGGGCGGAGCCTCATACTCATTTCGGCTCAGCCCGTCGCAGTACCCCACCCCCTGATTCCACTCGTCCCCGGGAGGCAGACATGGCCCTCACCACCCGTCGCAGAGCCCTCACCACCTTCGGAGCCGCCGTCGCGGGCAGCGTCGCGATACCTGCCTACGCGCATGCGAGCGGCGGCGGCCACCACCCCCGGCCCCTGGTCCGCGCCCACGCCCACAACGACTACGAACACCCCCGGCCCCTCTTCGACGCGCTCGACCACCGCTTCGGCAGCGTCGAGGCCGACATCTATCTCGTCGACGGGCAGCTCCTCGTCGCCCACGACCCGGTGGACCTCGACCCCACCCGCACCCTGGAGTCGCTCTACCTGGAGCCCCTGGCCGACCGTGTGCGCGCCAACCACGGTTCCGTGTACCGGGGTTACCACCGCATCCCCTTCCAGCTGCTCATCGACATCAAGACCGAGGGTGCGTCCACGTACGCCGAGCTGCACCGGCATCTGCGGCCCTATCGGCGCCTCTTCACGTCGTACACCTACGGGAAGGTGCGCCGTGGCGCGGTCACGGCCGTCGTCTCCGGTGACCGTGCGGCGCGTGCGCCGATGGAGGCGCAGCGGGTGCGGTACGCCTTCTATGACGGGCGCCTGGCCGATCTGGGGACCGCCGCGCCCGCCTCGCTGATCCCGCTGATCAGCGACAACTGGTCCCTCAACTTCAGCTGGCAGGGCACGGGGCCGATCCCCGCGGCGGAGCGCGAGAAGCTGCGCGGCATCGTGTCCGCGGCCCATGCACGGGGGCAGCGCGTGCGGTTCTGGGCCACGCCCGACCTGCCGGGACCGCAGCGCGACGCGGTCTGGGGCGAGCTGCTCGCCGCCGGTGTCGACCATCTCAACACCGATGACCTCGCGGGTCTCGAGGCCTTCCTCGACGCGCACCGCGGATGATCTTCGACGATCAACCCGCTCGGAAGTAGCACCCGTTCGGAGCACAGGTCAGACGCCCGGATGCCCCCTCCGTTACGCCAGACTGACGGCCGGAAGCCGCGGTTCCACGTGGCGGAGGAGGTACTTCCCATGGCCGTTTCGATCTCTGTCGTGCTGCTGCTCGTGGTCCTTGCGGTGGTCTTTCTGCGCAACGGAGCGCTGAAGGTGTCGCACGCCGTCGTCTGCGGGCTCCTCGGGTTCTATCTGGCGAGCACGAGCATGGCGCCGACCATCCATGACGGACTCACGGCCACCGCGGAGATCGTCAGTTCCATCCGGCCGTGACTGTTTCCCGCCGGTTGATCCTTTCGAGTTCATGAACAACTGACGCTGTGTCATGGACAGTTGGACAGGTGCGCTCTAGCTTCGGCGCATGTTTTGCAGACTGCGCCGCATCGTTCCCGCCGGTGTCGTGGCCCTGACCGTCTCCCTGGCGGTGCCCGCGTACGCCGACGAGATACCCAACGCCCCCGGGCACCGGCTCGTCGAGCAGTACGAGGGCGCGCCCGCCGAGGCCCGCCCCCTGCCCGGCACCCCACCGCCCCAGCACCCCTACCTCGCCGCCAACGGCCGCAGCGGCATGCACGCCGACGCGGCGGGCAGCGGGACCTACCCCTGGAGCGGACCGCTCGGGAAACGGCCCGCCGCCGACAGCGAGAAGATGGCGGCGCTGGGCGGCGAGTGCGCGACCGTCACCTTCGACCGCGACGGGCGCATCGTCACCGTGTGCGGCACGTTCACCGGGTTCCTGGTCAAGCTGCTGGATCCCGGGACGCTGGACACGCTCGCCGAGTACAAGCTGCCGCAGCGGCCCTCGACCGTCGAGGCCATCACGCGCCTCGACTTCTCGAAGATCTTCAAGGACACGTCGGGCGGGGCCTATTCGTACCTCGACAACGAGGACCGGCTCGTCCTCGCCGACTCGCGCCAGCACATCGTGCGGCTCGCGCACGAGCGGACGGCGGACGGCGGCTGGCGCTTCGTCGTCGACAAGGAGTGGGACCTGACGGACCACGTCCCGCACGACTGCGTGAGCTGGACCAACCTCTACCCGAGCGGCGAGTGCGACCCGGTCACGTCGGTGATGCCGGACTGGGACGGGCGCATCTGGTGGGTGACCCGGCAGGGCCGCATCGGCACCGTCGACCCCAAGTCCGGCGACATCCGCTCCGTCCGCCTCGACGGCAAAGAGATCCAGAACTCGTTCTCCGTCGCCGACGACGGCGTCTCGATCGTCTCCGACCACGCCCTCTACACCTTCCGGGCCACCGCCGACGGCACCCCGAAGGCCCTCTGGCGCCAGACGTACGACCGCGGCACCGGCACCAAGCCCGGCTCGGTGAACCAGGGTTCCGGTACCACCCCGGACCTCTTCGGCGAGCACGACGACTATGTGGCGATCACCGACAACGCCGACGACCGCATGAACGTCCTCGTCTACCGGCGCGGCGCCGACGTGCCCGACGACGAGCGGCTCGTCTGCAAGGTCCCCGTCTTCGGCTCCGGCGCCTCCACCACCGACAACTCCCTGATCACCTGGGGCAACAGCCTCGTCGTCGAGAACAACTACGGCTACGAGAACATCACCTCGCTGACCCTCGGCCGCAGCGTCGTCGGCGGCGTCAGCCGGATCGACGTGCGCAAGGACGGCACCGGCTGCGACACGGCCTGGGAGAGCGGGGTGCGCTCCCCGTCGACCGTGCCCAAACTGTCCACCGCCAACGGCCTGCTGTACTTCTACACGAAGGAGCCCAACCGCCTCGGCATCGATGCGTGGTACCTGACCGCCGTCGACTTCCGTACCGGCGACACCCGCTGGAAGCGGCTCGCCGGTACGGGCATCGCCTACGACAACAACTGGGCGCCCGTGACGCTGGGACCCGACGGGACGGCCTACGTGGGCGCCTTCAACGGGCTCGTGGCGGTGCGCGACACGGAGTGAGGGGTCCGGCTCAGGACCGGGAGAACACGCCGATGCCGTTCGGCACCGGCCGCTCGATCCCCCCGCTGGGGTTGTTGCGGACGGTCACGGCATCGGCGCCCGGAGGCCGCGCGACCAGCGTGGACGTGGCCGAGACCAGCGTGGAGGAGCCGCCGCCGTCCAGGCTGAAGCCGTCCCGCGCGCCCAGCTCCTGCAGCGTCCGCGCCACTTCGGCGATCGTCAGGCCCGCACGGAACTCCGGCGACCCGTCCAGCGACAGCAGGAGCAGGCGTCGCCCGTCGTCGGAGATCCCCGCGGCGGTCCGCACCGCCGACGTGACGCCGTCCAGGCCGGGCAGCGGCACACCGCGGCGGAGCACCGGATAGCCGCCGAGGGCGAAGCGGAGCGGCATGCGCGACTCGGCGGCCACCAGGCGGTGCTTGACGTACACCCAGTCACCCGCCGACAGCTTCCGCAGCTCCTGCGCGCCCGCCTCACGTCCGACCAGGACCGTGCTGCCCGGGGCGATCGGGCCCGCGCCCGGCGTGTCGGACGAGGCCACGACGCGACCGCCGCGGACCGTCACCTCGTGGGTGTCCGTGCTGCAGGGCGCGCCGCGGCTCGTGTCGGTGCCGCAGGTCGACCGCAGCCGCGACACGGAGCCCCAGTCGCTGGTGAACGCGCCGACGGAACCCACCGGCAGCGCGTACTGGTTCAGGCCGCCCAGCGGGAGGCGGGTGCCCTGCGTGCGGATCTCTCCGTCCAGGGCGAGGCTGTCCAGGCGGGCCCTGCGGTCGTACCCCACGCCGAGGACGGCCTCGGTGGTCACGCCCGGCGGCATCGCGGGCCCGAAGCGCTGCCCGTCCGGCACGGCGCCCTTGAGCACGCGGCCGCTCGCGATCGCCGGTCCGACGGGCGCGCCCGTCGCCTCGACGCCGGGGTGCTGCGTCTCGGTGATGTTGAAGAAGTCGCCGTTGATGCCGCCGACGGCACCGGCCCCGTCCGCGAGCGCGGAGACGGGCGAGCGCGCGGCGACCTTGCCCGGATACAGCAGGCCGACGCTGGTGCGCGGGTCGCGCAGATCCACGTCGAGCACGTGCACACGGGCCGCGCCGTGCGAGCCCTGCACATCGAAGTACCGATACTCCACGCCCGGCGCCACCGGGCCGGAGGCCCGTGCACCACCCCCGGCAGCGGCACTGGCCGGGGCCGCTCCGGTGAGAGCCGCCCCGGCCAGCATGCCGAGCGTCGTGACGAGGGTCAGGGCCGTTCTGAACCGTCCACCGCGTTGTTTCTGGCGAGTCACAGATCCCCCAGGAGTCGACCGGTCGGCGAAGAAACTGTCGCAGCAGCCAGAGGAGTTCACCAGATCCCGGTGGCTACGTTCCGACCAGGCGGGAACGGATGAGGAAACGTACGCCCTCCGGGGCCTCCAGCGAGAAGCCGCTGCCCCGTCCCGGCACGACGTCCACGATCAGCCGGGTGTGGCTCCACAGCTCGTACTGGCTCTTCGACATCCAGAACGCTACGGGCTCGGCCACCCCATCGACCGTCAGCGACGCGAGGTGGACGTCGGATTGGCCGGTACGGAACTCGCCGTCCGGGTAGCACATGGGGGCACTGCCGTCGCAGCAGCCGCCCGACTGGTGGAACATCAGCGGCCCGTGCGTCTCGCTGAGCTGGCGCAGGAGCCGGGCCGCGGCGGGGGTGAGCTCCACCCGGGGGGCCTCGCTCCCGGTGACGGTGACCTCGGGATCGGCGTCCTTCGTCTCATGACGGTCCATGGCAGGACTCTGCCCCTCGGCACGTTGCAACAGGGTTGCGAGGGAGGCCCTCAATCCGCACGGCCCCCGTTCGGACCAATTGTGGGATTGTCGGGTCGTGTCGCCCCGGGAGCGGCGGCGCGCGGGTGAAGCTGGTGCGATGCGTTGGCTCCCCTCGGCGATCGCCGCACTGTCGTTGGCCGTTCCCGTGTCGCACGCGTCGGCGGCCCCCGGACCCGCTGCCGCCGATCCGGCGTGCCGTGCGGGTACCGCTCCCTACCAGCGTGAACTGGAGCGTGAGCTGCGGCTGCCCGTCGACGGGCGTCAGTCCGCCGCCGACTGCGCGGCCGTCCGGCGGCTCCAGGAGCGGCTCGGCATCCGCCCCGCGGACGGCAGCGCCACCCTGCGGACGTACCGCTTCCTCGTCGCGGACAAGATCCGGCGCAACCCCGCGGAACGACGGGCCTGCCCTGTGAAGCCGTACCGGGTCACCTGCGTGGACCTGACCCGGCAGATCCTGTGGGCGCAGAGCGGAGGCAGGCTGGTCTTCGACCCGGTGCCGGTCCGCAGTGGCAGGGACGGTCTGGAGACCCGCCGCGGCTGGCAGCGGATCTACTTGAGGAACCGCGACCACTACTCGACGATCTACCACGTCCCCATGCCGTACGCGCAGTTCTTCAACGGCGGGCAGGCCCTGCACGGCACCCGCACGGATCTCTTCTCGTCCGGCTCGGGCGGCTGCGTCAACCTGGCCGTGGACGACGCCAGACGGCTCTACGACCTGCTGCAGAAGGGCGACCGGCTCTACCTCTGGGGCACGAAGCCGGGCACGGGCGGCTGACGCCACCCGTGCCCGGAGCGGGAGCAACCGGGGTCACTTCCCCTTCTTGCCTCCGCCGCGCTGGTTGGTGAGCGTCACCGTGATGTCCTTGCCGGGGTTGTGACCGGTCACCTTGTGCGGGCCGCTGACCTTCTTCGCGGGCAGGACGTAACCGTCGGGCACGGCGGTCTCCCTGAGGTAGTACGACCCGAGCGGGAGGTCCTGGAACTCGCACCGGCCGCGGACGTCCGTCGCGCAGCCCCCGTCGGCGAGGGTGTCCCGGTCCGTGCCCGCCGCCTGGAGGCCGGGCCTGCCGTTGCTCTCGCGCCACAGCTGGAAGACGGCACCGGCCAGTGGCCTGCCCGTCTTCTTGTCCTTCTTGACGAGCGTGAGGGAGCCGAGGACACCGGGATGCCGGTGCACGCGGTTGAGCGCCTCGACGGAGACACCCTGCGGAACGTCGGACTCGGTGAGGACCAGGGGCCCGAAGACCGCCGGGTCCGGGAGCTGGTATCCGAGCGGAGCCTGCGTCTCGACCCAGTAGTACGTGCCGAAGGCCACCGTCCTGCGGCAGGCGCCGGAGTTGTTCGTCGTGCAGGGAGTTCCCGTGGCGGTGTCCGGGTCCGCCCCGTCCTGCTGCAGACCGGGCCTGCCGTTGGTCTCGTGCCAGAGCTGGAAGACGGCGCCCGGCAGCGGCTTCCCCGTGTCCTCGTCCTTCTTGACGACGGTGACAGGGCCCTCCTTGACGGTCGGCTCATCCTTCTTCTTGTTGGTCGCCGGGACCGACACGCCCGCGTCGGCGTTGGCCGCGGTCAGCTCCAGCGGTCCGAAGACGTTCGGCGACGGGAGGTCGTAGCCGTTCGGCGCCTTGGTCTCGCGCCAGTAGTACGTGCCGAGCGGCACGGTCTGCGCGCACTCGCCCGGCGCCTCGGTGACGCAGGGGCTGCCGATCTTCGTGTCCGGGTCCGCGCCCGAGGTCTGCAGTCCGTCGACGCCGTTGGACTCCTGCCACAGCTCGAACTCGGCGCCCGCGAGCGGCTTGCCGCCGTCCTCGTCGGTCTTGACGACCTTGACCTCGCCGGAGGTGGGCGCGGTGGCGCAGTCCGGCAGATCGCCGTCGAAGGGGTAGTTGTGGAACTCCTGGCCGCCGCCGCCCGTGGCCGCGCTGGTGTGGGTGAGCGAGCCCGTGGTGAAGAAGCGGCCGTTCATGCCCGGCACGCTGACCGTGGTCATCGAGCCCTGGTCGCCGACCAGGACGCTGCCCTGGAACTGCCCGGTGCCCTTGACCTCCACCGAGGTGGCGTCGGGGAAGTTCCACAGCAGGCGGCTGCGCATCTTGTTGAGCTGGCTGCTGTCGTCGATGGTGCCGCTGTACGTGTTGATGGTGCGGTTGGTGCCGAGGATGTTGACCAGGACCGTGGCGTCGTCCGGGATGCCCTCGAAGCGGATACCCTCCTGGCCGCCGCTGCCGCCCATCAGGTCGAAGTCGACGTTGAAGACCTGCAGCTTGGAGGTGTTGTCGCCGCGGAACAGCGTCTCGCCGCCCGCGTGCGTGGCCGTTCCCGTGGGCGGGCGCGTGCTCGTGCCGCCCTCGGGGTGCGCGTAGCACTGGCTGGCGGTGGTCAGCTCGTCGCGCAGCGGGATGTAGGGCTTGGCGGCGTCGGGGTCCTTGCGCTTGGTGCCGATGATCGTGCCGGTGGCGTCCCCGGCGTGCCGCACCACGCCCTCCTCGGCGAGGAGCCGCTCTCCGGTGGCGACCGTGACGTCGCCGCCGGTGGTGAGCCAGTCCGAACCGACGGGAGGAGCCACCCGGGAGCCGACGCCCGCCTCGCCGACGTTGTAGATGCCGCTGACGCCATCCGCCTTGTCCTGGTCGAAGTCGCCGAGGACGACGACCCGCCCTTCGGCCTCCGCGGCCTTCTCGCGGACGAGGAAGTCCCCGCCCACGTAGACGTTGATGCCGTTGTCGCGGTACTTGATCCCGTCGTTGTTGATGGGCGGGTAGCCACCGCTCGGGCAGTTGCCCGGCACGCACGGGCCGAGGCCGCCCGGCAGGGGCTTCGCGACGGCGGCTTCGGCGGGCAGGGCCGACAGGCTGGTGCCCGCCACGATGCCGAGGAGACAGAGGTACCTCATTCCGGTCTGGATGAGGGAAGGAAAGGTCACGCGCACATCAGCTCCTCACAGGGTCAAGAGACGTGGAGGAGGCTCGCACGATTGACGTCCCGGACCATTGAACCTATCCGCGCTTCATAAGAAGAGCACTGCAAAGGATGAGTGTTGGGCCATCCGTGTTGCAGAGCCTCATGACCTTCGTAACCATGATTGTTTTTCTAACTAACCTTTCTAATGAAGGTTTGTGGGGGAGCTCACAAGGTAACGTGTGGTTCGATCGCTCGAATGAGAATGTCCCGATCTGTCACGAACAATTCCCGCTCCTGTTGCGGCGGCATGAACAATTCACGACGTCCCGAAAAGCTCCTGAAACGTGCCGATCACGAACACCGTGAGGGCCATCCGTGTGTGTGACGGGGCCAGTTCCCGCGGTGTTGTAATTCTCCGCATGGCCGACGCACAGACGTATTCACCCCCGCACGGACCGTTCGCCGTGGCCGTCGGGGCCTTCCGCAGGGACCGGCTCGGCCTCGCCTCGTTGGGCGTCGTCCTCCTGTTCGCCGCGCTCGCGCTCGCCGCCCCGCTGCTCGCCGTCCTCTACGGCAAGAACCCGACCGAGCACTACGGCCAGAACGAGCCGGGACTGCTCAGCGAGGAAGGGCTGCCGGTCCTGCCCAACGGCGGGATGTCAGGCGACTTCTGGTTCGGCGTCGAGCCCGGACTCGGCCGCGACGTCCTCACCCAGCTGCTGTACGGGATCCGCACCTCGCTGCTCGTCGCCGTCCCGTCGATCGCCCTCATCGCCGTCGTCGGCGTGGTCCTCGGGGTGACCGTCGGCTATCTGAGCGGACTCGCCGACCGCGTCTTCACCTTCGTCTGCAACGTGCTCCTCGCCTTCCCGACCCTGCTCCTCCTCCTCGCCCTCAGCCCGATCATCCAGACGCGCTTCGTCCCGCCCGGCGAGAACGAGCCCGCGTGGATGCAGTTCACCGTCCTCGTCCTCGTCTTCGCCGCCTTCGGCTGGGTGCCGCTCGCCATGATGCTGCGGACCACCGTGCGGTCCCTGCGCGAGAGGGAGTTCATCGACGCGGCACGGGCAGTGGGGGCGAGCCGACGGCACATCGTGTTCCGCGAGCTGCTGCCGAACGTGTGGGCGCCCGTCCTGGTGCACATCACCATCGCGCTGCCGGGCATCGTCACCGCCGAGGCCGCGCTCTCCTTCCTCGGCGTGGGCATCAGCGAACCCATCCCCGACTGGGGCCGGATGATCGCCCGCGGCGCCGAGGTCTTCTACGACGACCCGACGTACATGTTCTTCCCCGGCGTCACGATCCTCGTCTTCGTCGTCGCCTTCAACCTGCTCGGCGACTCGGTGCGGGACGCGCTCGATCCCCGTACGCGCCGCTGAGCGACCCGCTCTTCCATCTCGCCTCAACCCTCCACGCTCTCAAGGGAGTTCGTCATGCCCAGAATCAGCCCGCGCGGCACCGCCGTGCCTGCCGTCGCCGCCGTCTCCGCCATGCTCGTGCTCTGCTCGTGCTCCTCGGGCGCGGGGGCGAAGGGCGACGGCGCGCCGTCGGTGGGGAACGAGCCGCGGCTCGTCGCGGGCATCGGGACCGCCGAGGACAGCGCGGGACCGGCGCCCGCCGTCGAGGGCGCGCGGCGCGGCGGCACCCTCCGCGTCGCCAACCTCCGTGACGCCTCGCACCTCGACCCGCAGAAGATCTACGCGGGCGAGGCCTACAACACCTCGCTGCTCTGGGGCCGCCAGCTCACGCAGTACCAGGTCGTCGACGGCAAGGCGAAGCTCGTCGGGGACCTCGCCACCGACACCGGCAAGCCCTCCGACGGCAGCCGCACCTGGACGTACCGGCTGAAGGACGGCATCGCCTGGGAGGACGGGAAGCCGATCACCGCGCAGCACGTCAAGTACGGCATCGAGCGCACCTTCGCGCCCGGCTTCGAACTCGGCCCGCCCTACTGGCCGCAGTGGCTCACCGGCAAGCAGGACCTCGCAGAGGCCCGGAAGATCTACGGCGGCCCGAAGAAGGACGGCGACTTCAAGGGCATCGAGACGCCGGACGACAAGACCATCGTCTTCCACTTCGCCAAGCCGCAGTCCGACGTGCCGTTCATGGCAGCACAGTCGTCCTCCTCGCCCGTGCGCCCGGACAAGGACACCGGCACCAAGTACGACGTCAAGCCCTTCGCCACCGGCCCGTACCGCATCGTCGAGCACCAGCAGAACCGCAGCATGACCCTGGAGCGGAACCCGCACTGGAAGGCGGCGACCGACCCGATACGCCACCAGTACGCCGACACGTTCGAGTTCACCTTCGAGAAGAAGGAGCTCAACACCGCCCAGGAGATCCTCAACGGGCGGGGCGACGGCGCGGACACCGTCACCACCAAGAACGAACTGCCGCCCGAGCTGTACGGCGAGGCCACCCGCGACCCGGCGAAGAAGCAGCTCGTCGTCGACGGGCGGCGCGGCGCGTTCACGTACCACCTGGTGGTCAGGAACGACCGGGTCCCCGACCCCGAGGTCCGCAAGGCCGTCCACTACCTCTTCCCGCGCCAGCAGGCACGGCAGGCGCTCGGCGGCCCGCGCGTCGGCGACATCGCCACCACGTACTCCTCGCCCGCGATCGTCGGCTACCAGAAGTACGACACGTACCCGGTCGCCCCGACCGGCGACATCAAGAAGGCCAAGGAGCACCTCGCCAAGGCCGGGAAGCCGGTCAAGAGCCTGACCTACGCCTACGAGTCCAACGCCGCCAACGACCGGGTCGCGCAGGTCCTCGTCGAGGCCTTCGGCAAGGCGGGCATCACCTTGGTCACCAAGCCGATGCCGCTGCCCGCGTACACCAACGAAGTCCTGCGCAGCGCCGATCCGAAGTACGACCTGTGGATGTCCGGCAGCTCCGTGGACTGGCCGACGCCCGCCACCGGAGTGCCCTACCGCTTCGACAGCCGCCGCGACAGCCTCGACAACGACCCGCGCTACAAGAACCCGGCCGTCGACAAGGAGCTCGACCGCATCGCGAAGCTCGGCGACGCGACCGAGAAGGCGAAGGCGCTCGTCGCCCTGGAGAAGAACACGATCATGAAGGACGTGCCGCTCGTGCCGTTCCTGCACCAGCGCGTCCAGCAGCCCCGCGGCGCGAACGTCGGCGGCGCCTTCATCCACCCCATCTACGGCACCATCAGCCCCGCCTGGCTGTACCTGAAGAAGTCCTGACCCATGCTCACCTATCTGACCAGACGGGGGCTGCAGGCGGTGGTGGTGCTCCTCGCCATCTCCGCCACCGCCTTCGCTCTCTTCTACGCCGCACCCTCCGACCCCGCGACCATCGCCTGTGGCCCCAAGTGCGACGCCGCGCAGGTCACGGCCGTCCGCCACAGCATGGGCCTGGACCAGCCGATCCTCACCCAGTACGCCGACTACCTGCGCGGGCTGGTCGCGGGCCGCACCATCAGCGACGTCGACGGCACCGCCATCGCCTGCCCCGCGCCCTGCCTCGGCTACTCGTACACCCTGCACGAACCGGTGCTCTCCGCGATCACCGGCCGCTTCCCCGTCACCCTCTCGCTGGCGGGCGGGGCGCTCGCCGTGATCGTGGTGCTGGGCATCGGCGCGGGCTTCGTCTCCGCGCTGCGCCGCGGCTCCGTCGGCGACCGGCTGCTGTCCGGCTTCACCCTGCTCGGCGCCAGCGTGCAGATCTATTTCCTCGGCTACGCGCTGCAGTACCTGCTCGTGTACTCCACCGGCTGGCTGCCGCTGCCCGGCTACACGCCGCCGGGCGAGGACCCCGCAGCCTGGGTGTCCGGGCTGCTGCTGCCCTGCCTGGTACTCGGCTTCGTCAACGCCGCGGTCTTCGCCCGGCTGTCCCGCGCCCAGCTCCTGGAGGTGATGCACGAGGGGTACGTGCGCACGGCGCGCGGCAAGGGGCTCGGCACCCTGCGCACCCATCTCAAGTACACCGCGCGAGGGGCCGCCGCACCGATCGTGCAGCTCCTCGGCCTGGAGGTGGGGGCGCTGCTCGGCGGCGCGTTCATCACCGAGACGGTCTTCGGGCTCAGCGGCGTCGGCAAGCTCGCCGTCGACGCCGTCACCCAGAACGACCTGCCGACCGTCGTCGGCACCGTACTGATCGCCGCGTTCTTCGTGGTGGTGTTCGTGGCCGTCGCCGACCTGGTCGTGGCCTGGCTCGATCCGAGGGTGAGGGTGGCATGACGGAACGCGAAGCGGTGTTGCGCGTACGCGATCTGACGGTGGAGTTCACCGGACCGCGCGGCACCGTCACCGCGGCCGAGGACGTCTCCTTCGACTTGGCACGCGGTGAAGTCCTCGGTCTGGTGGGGGAGTCGGGGTCGGGGAAGTCCACGGTCGGGCTCGCCGCGATGGGGCTGCACGATCCCGCGCGGACGACCGTGCGGGGCACCGTCGAGGTCGGCGGCACCGACGTGGTGACCGCGGGCGAGGACCGGCTGAAGGCGCTGCGCGGCGGACACATCGCCATGGTGTTCCAGGACGCACTCGCCTCGCTCTCGCCCTTCCACGGCGTGGGCGCCCAGCTCGCCGAGGCCTACCGGCTGCACCACAAGGACGCGGGCCGGGAGCAGGCGCGGTCCAGGGCCGTGGAGATGCTGGAGCGGGTCGGCATCGCGGCCTCCCGGGCCCGCGACTACCCGCACCAGTTCTCCGGCGGGATGCGCCAGCGCGTGATGATCGCCATGGCGCTGATCAACCGCCCCGACGTGCTGATCGCCGACGAGCCGACCACTGCGCTCGACGCGCGCGTCCAGCGCCAAGTACTCGATCTGCTCGGCGAGTTGCAGCATGAATTCGGCACGGCCGTCCTGCTGGTGACGCACGACGTCGACATGGTCGCCGCGGTGACCGACCGCATGCTCGTCATGCGGGGCGGGCGTACGGTGGAGACGGGCCCGACGCGCCGCGTGCTCAGTGCGCCGTCCCACCCCTACACCCGCGCGCTCGTGGGCGCGGCGCCCTCCCTGGACACCGTTCCGGGGAGCAGGCTGCCGACCGTGGACGTCCCGGAGCCACCCGTCCGAACGGGCCCGCGGGCGCGGCCGCAAGGCGGCGCCACCCTTGCTGAAGTCACCGATCTGCGGGTGGAGTTCGGCGGCGGGCGCACGCTCCTCGGCAGGCGTCGCGAGCCCACGCACGCCGTGCGGGGTATCAGCCTGAGCCTCGCCGAGGGTGAGACGCTCGGACTGGTCGGCGAGTCCGGATCCGGCAAGTCCACGACCGCCCGCGTCCTGGCCGGGCTGCAGAGACCGTCCGGCGGCACGGTCCGCTTCGACGGCCGCGACATCGCGCGCGCCGCCGAGGACACCGCCCTGCGCCGCTCGCTCAGCAGCGAGGTGCAACTGGTCTTCCAGGACCCGTACGCCTCCCTCAACCCGCGCCGCACCGTCGAGGAGATCGTCACCACGCCGCTGCGGGTCCACACCCGCATGACCCGCCAGGAGCGCCGCGACCGCGCCGCCGAACTCCTGGCGCAGGTCGGCCTCGATGCCGCCCACCTCCCGCGGTACCCGCACGAGTTCTCGGGCGGCCAGCGCCAGCGCATCGGCATCGCCAGGGCCCTCGCACCGCGGCCGCGCCTGATCATCGCCGACGAACCGGTCTCCGCGCTGGACGTCTCGGTGCAGGCCCAGGTCCTGAACCTGCTGATGGACCTGAGGGCAGAGCTCGGCCTCTCCCTCCTGTTCGTCTCGCACGATCTCGCCGTCGTCCGCCACCTGTGCGACCGCATCGCGGTGATGCACCACGGCGCGATCGTCGAGACCGGCACGCGGGAGGACATCTTCGACGGGCCGCAGGAGCCGTACACCAAGGAACTGCTGGCGGCGCGGCTGTAGCGGGGCGGTGCGCGTTCCACGAGGATGGCCCTTCCTGTGGGGCGTCCGTGGAGCGGAGGCGGCACGATGGGATCACATGCGGCGGCGGGACGGCGGCGCGGGCGGCCGGTCGTGGCCGGTGCGCTCGGGGTGACGCTGGCGGCGGCCCTGCTGTGCATCCCCAGCGCCGGGGGAGCGCCGCTTTCGGCGGACGCCTGCCGGACCGCGGGCAGCACGCTGCCGCTCGGGGACTGCGGGCCGTTCTGGCAGGTCCTGGCCGAGGACTTCAACGGCGACCGGGTGCCGCTGGGCGCGTTCGCCGACTGCGACCACCACGCCGACACGTCCGCCGCGTACTGCGCGGGACTCGACGGCGCCTATCGCGACAACTGGTGGGCGTACCCCACCGGTTGGCGCGACACGGCCAACGACAGGGACCGCGACGTCGTCGGCGTCTACCACCCGGAGGACACCGTGAGCGTGGGACCTGCGGCCGACGGCGACGGCCGCATGCGCATCCGCATGTGGCGGCCCGCCGACGGAGGGCCCGTCCACGCGTCGGCGGTCGTACCACGCGCCGTCATGCAGATGAAGTACGGCAAGTACAGCGCCCGCATCAAGGTGACTAAGCAGGCCCCCGGCTACAAGTCGGCGTGGCTGCACTACGGCGGCGGCTGCGAGATGGACCACCCCGAAGGCGAGTGGACCGGCTCCCTGACCGCCTTCCACCACCCCTGCGGCGGAGGCGAGCAGGGCTCCTACCCCGGCGCGGACGACTGGACCGAGTGGCACACCGTCTCCACCGAGTGGACCCCCGGCCATGTGCGGTTCTTCGTCGACGGACGCGAGACGGGACACGACACGCGGGGAGTGCCCGACCGGCCGCTGTCCTGGGTCCTGCAGAACGAGAGCGCCCTGGAAGGACCGGGTGCCGAGCCCGGCAGCAGCGCCCAGCTGGAGATCACCTGGGTGGCCGCGTACGCGTACGGCTGGAAGTGACGCACGGGGTCTGCGGTAAGTGACGCCACGGGGCCTGCGCGTAGCGGCTTCGGGCGGCACGCGCGGGCACGTGTCGGGGGCGATTTCCGGGGTCGGGCCGAAGTGGCCCTCGGGACCTGCGACTTCGGGCCGGGGAAGCGGAGTGAGAACCTCGTACAACCCTTGCGCCCCATCCCGTGTCGAACAGGGCGCCGGACAAGGAACGGGCCCTTTCCGGACACCCCCCGCGCCTGCCCGGCCACCTTCCTTCACAGGAGCCGCTCGTGCGCAAGAACCGTTCGGCCGCCCTCGCCGCGGCATCGTTCCTTCTGCTCACCGGGGCCGGTATCGCCGCTGCCCCTTCCGCCTTCGCCGGCACCCCTGGGGGTACCCGCGCCGACGACCGCAACAGTGACTTCAACGGCGACGGATACGAGGACGTCCTGGTCGGCGCCCCCGGCGCCACGGTGAGCGGGGCCAAGGGAGCAGGCCTCGTCACAGTCCAGTACGGCTCCACCAGAGGCATCGGCACGTCCGACGTCGCCAGATTCAGCCAGTCGACGGCCGGTGTGTCCGGCGCCGCGGAGGCGGGCGACGGCTTCGGCAAGGCCGTCGCCACCGGCGACCTGGACGGCGACGGCTACGACGACGCGGTCATCGGCATCCCCGGCGAGGACCTCGACGCAGGGGCGGACGCCGGTGGCGTCGCCGTCCTCTGGGGCTCGAAGTCGGGACTCACCGGATCCGCGAGCAGCTGGCTGCAGAGCCAGCAGGCCGCCGCGGGTCAGCAGTTCGGCCTCGGTCTCGCCGCGGCGCACTTCACCGCGGACACCCCCGGCGACCTCCTCGCCGTGCTCGACCGGGACAACGTGGACCTGTTCGTGTACGACCCCGCGCCGCAGGCCCGGGGCGAGGCGCCGCTGCGCCGCCAGGCCACCGAGCGGCTCGGCAGGTCGGCCGCCGCGAGCACGATCGTGTCCAAGTCGCTGACCACCGGTGACTACGACAAGAACGGTTACGCCGACCTCGTCGCCTCCGGCACGACCGAGGGCGACGAACCCGGTCACGGCTGGTCCGTGCAGTTCGCGGGCGGCGCCGACGGCCTCACGTACAAGAACGACCTGCGGGGCGGCCCGGCGGCGGCCTCCGGCGACATCAACAACGACGGCTACGACGACCTGGTGACCGGCGAGCCCGCCTCTCCGGACGACGGCGGCGAGACCATGACCGGCGGTCTGGTCGGCGTGCGCTACGGAACCGAGGACGGCCTCGTGAGCGAGGCGAAGTGGTGGACGCAGGATGCCGAGGGCGTGCCCGGCGTCGCCGAGCGCGGTGACGGCTGGGGCGCCGACCTGTCGGTCGCGGACACCAACGGCGACGGCTATGCCGACGTCGCGATCGGCGCTCCGGGCGAGGACATCGGGACGGTCGCCGACGCGGGCGCCGTCTGGGTGCTGCGCGGCTCCGAGAACGGGATGACGGCGAGCGGCGCGAAGTCCTTCGACCAGAACTCCGCGAACATTCCGGGCGAGGCGGAGAAGGGCGACAAGTGGGGCGCGCAGGTCCGGCTCACGGACCCGAATCGGGACGGCCGCTTCGGGCTCCTTGCGGCCGCGCCCGGTGAGAACGCCGGGGACGGCGTCGTGTGGGTGCTGTCCGCGGGCTCGGGCGGTGTCACCGGCACCGGGTCCTGGACGTACGGCGCGGGCTCGCTGGGGGCGCCCGCCACGGGAGCGGCGTTCGGCGCGGCGATCGACGAGTAGCATGACCACCTGCGGCGGCAGCGGCACCGGGGTCCGGCCCCGGAGTGGCCGCCGCAGCGCTCCGACGCTCTGAACCCGCCCTCGGCGGGGGTACCAAGAGGCGCCACCGTACGCGGTGGCGCCTCTTGTTTTTGGTATGGACCAACTACCCCCGAGTAGACCCGAGTTGAGCTGCGGGATCTTTGCCGAATCCACATATGGCGGGCAGGTGAACTGGGGGTAAATGTCGCCTTTTTGGGTCTCAAGGCACCCAATTCAATTGTTGACACATGGAGTTGGTCTAGTCCATTTTAGGTGGGACGCAAGTTCGACAGGGGGCGGGTGTGAACGTGCTGCCCCGGCGGGCCGGGACGACCCGGCCCATCCGGCGTGGAGACCTGCCGCCGGACGAAATACCGATCCTTGGAGCACCACATGTCAGCGAATGACCGCTACCTCCATCGAGCCCCCTCCGACGTCCCGTACTTCAGCTCGGACGCCGACACGTACCTGGTCCAGACCCAGCTGCGCGACCTCGAGAAGACCCGGCCCCTGCGCGTCCTCTCCGAGGAGGACTTCGCCCACTGGCAGACGTACGGCTACATCGTCGTGAAGCAGGCGATCCCCAGGGAGTCCGCCAAGGACCTCCTCGACTTCGCCTGGGAGTTCCAGGGCCTGGACCGCGGCCGCCCCGAGACCTGGTACGAGGACCGCGAGTTCCGCTCCGACCTGGACCGTGAGCTGCACGTCTACGGCTTCGTCGAGGCCTACCACCACCAGCTGATCTGGGACAGCCGTCAGACGCAGCGGGTCTACGACGCGTTCGTCGACGTATGGGACTGCGAAGAGCTCTGGGTGACCCTGGACCGCCTCAACCTCAACCCGCCCAACGTCAAGAACCGCTCCCGCTCCCTGATCGCGCCCACGGACCGCGGCTTCGACATCAACCTCCACTGGGACGTCGACACCACCCTCGGCGTGCTGCCCCAGCGCGTGCAGGGCATCATCGCCCTGGACGACACCCGCGAGGACCACGGCGGCTTCCAGTGCTGCCCCGAGCTGTTCCGCCAGTTCGACCGGTGGAAGGCCCTCCAGCCGGACGGCCGCGACCCCATACGCCCGGCGATCGACCGCGACGAGATGCCCGTCGTCCGGCCCGAGCTGGAAGCCGGTGACCTGCTGATCTGGAACGGCCTGCTGGCGCACGGCGTCGCTCCCAACACCTCGAAGGACGGCGTCCGGGCGGTCCAGTACCTCTCGATGATGCCCGCCCTCGAGTCCCACGACGAGCTCCGCCGCTCCCGCGTCGACTCCTGGAGCAACCTCAGCACGCCGGACTGGAACGCCACGCTGCTCGGGGACGCCGACAAGCACGAGTCCCTGCGCTACGGCACCGCCGCGCTCAACGACCTGGGAGCCAAGCTCCTCGGCCTCAAGTCCTGGAACGGGGAAGCCGCATGCGACGCATCTGCCTGACGCTTCCCACCAACCGGTCCTGCCCGGAGACCATCGCCGCGATCGGGCAGGAGGCGGCGTACGCCACCGCGCACTTCGACGTCGAGGCGCACCTGCTGATCCTCGACTCCTCCGACGCCGCCACGTTCGCCGAGCACACCCGGGCCGTGGCCGCGCTGCCCGACGTGCCGCGTGTCGTCGTGCACCACCTCGACGAGCAGGCCCAGCGCGAATTCCTGCGCCGGGTGATCGCCGAGGCCGAGGTCGCCAAGCCCGAGCTGATGCTCGACCTGATGCTCCCCGACCGCCTCTCCTACGGCGCCTGCACCAACCGCGCCTTCCTCATCGCCGGGGCCCTGGGCTGCGAGTCCGTGCACCGCAGGGACTCCGACAGCCGCTACCAGAGCGCCGAGGGCGAGCCCGTCTTCCCGGTCCACCACGAGCTCATGTCGCTCGGCAGGACCGCGCGGGAGGCGGCGCACGGCGTCACCGAGAGCGCTCTCGACCCGCGCCACGACGACAAGCGCGTGGCGATGGTGGGCAGTTCCTTCGTCGGGGAGCTCTCCGTGGACATCGGCGAGATCCAGCACATCGACCCGGACGTGTACTACGACGTGGTCAGCCTCTGGGCGCCCGACCACTGGTCCGACGCCGAGAAGCGGGCGCTCGTCGACGACTCCTTCCGGGGAGCGGGCTCCGACACCTTCGAGCGCGACCACGCGCTGCTCGCCCTGGTCGACCCGATGCGCGTCGACATGTGCAACATCAGCTTCCACGACGTGCACGAGCGCGTGCCGCTGCCGCCCGCGACCGACACCATCGGCAGCGACTACTTCCTCATCCACCTGGTCCACGACGCCGCCCTGCCCGGCGTCCTGCACAACCGCAACATCGTCAACTACTACACCGGGGAGCGCAGGACCGACGCCGGTTTCCTGGCGTACCAGACGCGCTTCGCCAAGTTCTTCCTGTCGATGCTCTACTTCAACCACATCTACGACCGCATGGCAGAGGCGGGCGAAGAGCTCCTCGACGAGCAGGGGCACGTGCGCGCGTCCGTCGTCGCCGAGTTCGCCCGCCAGAGCACCGGGCTCGACCAGGCGGAGAACGTCCGGCGGCTCGACCGCCTGGACGCCGCCTACCGCACGCTCGGCGGCCGGTACGCGGACTGCGCCGACCACCTGGCCACGCACCGCGAACGCCTGCTCGACGAGGCGCGCAGCGACATCGAGGAGTTCGCCCTGCTGACCGAGGCATGGCAGCCGCTGATGCGCGCGGGCAAGGCCATCGGACCGCTCCTGGCAACGGAGACTCCCGCGTGAGCACCACGACGACACACGGCCCCGACAGCGCCTCGCTCCTGGACGCGCTGGAGGCCGCGGCCGAGGACCAGATCGTCTTCGACCTCCCCGGCATCGAGGAGGGCTACGACACGCTCATGCGCGAGCTCCCCGGTGTGGCCGTCCGCTTCGCCATGAAGGCCTGCCCGGTCGACGAGGTCCTCGCCCTCCTCGCGCGGCGCGGCTCCGGCGTGGACGCGGCGAGCCCCATAGAGGTGGAGCAGGCGCTGCGGGCGGGCGTGCCGCTCGGCCGGGTGCACTACGGCAACACCGTCAAGTCCGACCGGAACATCGCCGACGCGTTCCGGCTCGGCATCAGGGACTTCGCCACCGACAGCCTGGAGGACGTGCGGGCGGTCGCGGCGAACGCCCCGGGCAGCCGCGTGTTCTGCAGGCTCGCCACCACCGGCGAGGGCGCGCTCTGGGGACTGAGCAACAAGTACGGCTGTTCGCCCGACGACGCCCTCCTGATCATGGAGACGGCACGCGACCTGGGGCTCACGCCCGCGGGCCTCTCCGTGCACGTCGGCTCGCAGCAGATGACGTCCGACGCCTGGAACGGCGCCTTCGACCGGATCGCCGACGTGCTGACCGCGCTCGGTGGCCGGGGCATCTTCCTCGACCACGTCAACCTCGGCGGGGGCCTGCCCGCGCTCGGCTACCGCGACAAGCACGGCAGGACCCTCGACCCGCCGATGGAGAAGATCTTCACCGTCATCCGGGAGGGCATGGCCCGCCTGAGCGCGCTGCCCGGGCACGACCTGGGCTTCATCGTGGAGCCGGGGCGCTACCTCATCGCGGACCACGGCGCGATCCGCGCACACGTCTCGCGCCTTTCGGCGCGCCGTCGGCCGGACGGCGAGCGCCAGTACTGGCTGTACCTGAGCTGCGGCAAGTTCAACGGCCTGTACGAGATGGACCAGCTGCAGTACCGGCTCGTCTTCCCCTCGCACCGCGGCGCCGAGTCCGTCCCCGCCGTGGTCGCGGGCCCCACCTGCGACAGCGACGACGCCTTCTCGCACGAGGACGGTCTCGTGCCGGTGCCCAAGGGGCTCGCCTCGGGCGACCCGGTCTGGGTGATGTCCAGCGGCGCGTACGCGACCAGCTACATGACGCAGGGCTTCAACGGCTTCAGCCCGCTTCCGTACACCTGGATCGACGGCGAGGCGGCATGACCGAGGCCATACGCATACGCCGCATCGCCGACGGCGACTGGGACGGCATCGTGGAGCTGGAGGCCCGCGCCTACACGCCCCTCGGCCTCTCCGAGGGGCGGGCCGCGCTGGAGTCCCGGATGCGTGCGGCGCCGGAGACCTGCTTCGCGCTGGACCTGGGAGAGCAGCTCGCGGGCTACCTGCTGGCCCTGCCGTACCCGGAGTCCCAGTACCCCGAGCTGAGCGGGACCGAGCCGGGCGCGGCGCTCCCTTCGCGCAATCTCCACCTGCACGACATCGTCGTCGCGGAGCAACTGCGGCACCGGGGTCTTGGCCGGCACCTGCTGCGCCACCTCATGACGACGGCCCGCGCGCACGGGTACGAGCAGATCTCCCTGGTCGCCGTCGGCGGGAGCGACACGTTCTGGGCGGGCCGCGGATTCGCCGCCCGCCGAGGAGGCCCGCCGCCGGTCGGCTACGGCCCGACCGCGGTCTACATGTCCCGGGCGGTGCCCGGCGGCCCGCTGCCGCACATCGAGACGGAACTCGTGTCGTCGCACAGCGGAACAGAACTATCGAGCGCTACAGAGAAGTGGGCTGATGCGGGTGCTCCGCGTACGTGATCCTTTCCATCGGAGCCAGTTGGCGATCGCGGCGCTCTTCTGCTCGCTCGGCTTCCAGTACGCGACCTGGGCATCGCGCATCCCGGCCATCAAGTCGGACCTCGACCTGACCGCGGCCGAGGTCGGTGTGCTCCTGATGGCCGCGGGCATCGGCGCGGCCGTGTCGTTCCCGCTCGTGGCCGTGCTGATGCGGCGCCTGGGCTCGCAGCGCCTCGCGCTCCTGTCGGCGCTCTGTCTCGCCCTGCTGCTCCTGGCCCTGGCCGCGGCGCCCAACTATCCCGTGGCCCTGCTCGTCATGTGCGTCGACGGCGTCCTCGTGGGCTGTCTGAACGTCGCCATGAACGCGCAGGGTGCCGAGTTGGAGAGCCGGTACGAGCGCAATGCCATGGCCAGGCTGCACGCGACGTTCAGCGGCGGTTCGCTGCTCGCCGCGCTGCTCGCCTCCGGGATGCACACGGTGACCTCGACGGTCGCCGCGCACTTCGCGGCGGCCGCGCTGTTCCTGCTCCTGCTGGTGGCGCTCGCGCGCACGGGTCTGCTGACGGAGCAGTCGGCGACAGCGGAGAAGCCGGAAGCGGCTGACGAGGAGGCGGCGGAGAAGGCTGAGAAGAAGAGCGCCAAGTGGACCCGGCCGTCCCGCGTCACGCTGTGGATGTGCGTCGCCATGGCGTTCGGCACCGTCACCGAAGGTGCCATGAACGACTGGTCGGCGCTCTATCTGGAGGACGTGGCCGACGCCTCCGCCGAACTCGCGCCGCTCGGCATCGCCGTCGTCTCCGGCATGATGCTCGTCGCCCGCCTCTTCGCCGACGGCTGGCGCAGCCGCTGGGGCGACGGCCGCATCGTGCTGACCGGCAGTGTGCTGGCCGGTGCCGGTCTGGCGCTCGCCCTGCTCAGCGGGGGTCTGGTGCCCGCGCTGCTCGGCTTCGCCTGTGTCGGCCTCGGCATCGCGGCCGTCACCCCCTGCGTCTATGTGGCCGCGGCCGGGCAGGGCTCGGACTCGCTGACCCTGGTGGCGGCCATGGGGACGACGGGTCTGCTCGCCGGGCCGCCGCTCATCGGCTTCATCGCGAACGCCAGCAGTCTGGTGTGGGGCCTGGCCGCCGTCGCCGCCTCGGCGCTGGTCGTCTCCGCGTGCAGTACGCGCATCAGCTGGCCCGCAACGACCGGCTGACCCCGTCGAGACCCGGATCCCGCCCTGGCGGGGACACCTGACCTGATAGTCGGCGCCCGGAAGCGGCAGGCCGGGCACCGTGGTGTCCGGCCTGCCGTCTTAGACATGCAGTGCGGAGGTCCGAGGCCGCCGCGCTCGTGCGGGCCTTCATCCAACCGAGGCGTGTGAAAATGGACCCAGCCGGTCCGGCTGTCAGGCACTCCGATTGGGCGCTATCGCTGACCCGCGTCGGTCGTCTTGTAGACGCGCCAGGCGCCGGTCTCGTGGGTCATGTGCAGGGTCACGGGGGCGGGCATGGTGGCGTGGACCATAGTGACGAGTGCATTGTTATCGCTGGGCAGTTTCGAGGAGCGGACTCGCCAGTCCTTGCCGCGTCCCCCTTTCTCGATCTCCGGCCTGTCCTTGTCGGCCGCTTCCTGGGCTTCCTTCTTTGTCGCTTCGCTCTCACACATGCTGAATTGGGCCCTGCGGGTGTCCTTGCTGACAAGTCCGCACATCGTGTCGATGTCGCCGCGCCATGACGCATTGGTGAAATCCACTGCCGTTTTCTCTGCCTGTTCTTGCAGGCTGGGGTCTGAGTCGTCCTGAGTCAGGAGAATCGTGGATCCGCCGCCGAGTGCCACGATCACTGCTGCCACCACCCCCCAGAAGGCTCCACCCCTCTTGATGGTTTTGTTGCGGTTTGTCGTAATGTCTCGGCCCGCGAGAGTATGTCCCTTCCCCGTCATGCTGACCTGATTGCCCGCCATCGCTGTGCTTCCGGCCCCTTGATGGATCGGCTGCGCCTGCCTCTGCGCTTCCTGCAGGGCTGCCTCTAACCTCGCCGCGAACTCCCGTTCGTGCTGCAGTACTTGGCGCAGTGCGGCGGCCGTGTCCGCCTGCCTGGCCGGGTCTTGGGGGTCCTCCTGCAGCGCCGCCAGGGCGGGAGCGCCCTCCCCGTTCCGGCGGAGCCGGTCGAGCACCATGCTGCTCACGGCCGCTCCCGCGTGTGCGCCCGCCCCCGTGGCGGACGCCAGGATCACCTCTCCGGTGATCGCTACGGAACGCTGTGCGATGTCAGTGAGATCCACTGGCCCCCCTCGTGTGGTGAAGCCGAATTATTTTCCTCTGCCCGTGTCTTCCACAAGCGGAGATTCAGACCGGTCTTCGTCGGATGTGGGAGAGGGCTCAGACCTTGAGTGCGTCGGTTGGCCACGCTGATCCCCTCCGTTTCATCTTGAGCGCAGTACGGCAGGGGCGGGAGCATCTATGACCTCTGCCCCACGTGTGGCTGCCCTGACCGGGGGACATGAACTCGGGAAGCAGGTCGTTTCCGCCCACGGGGGAGAAGGATGAGTTTCGCTAGTCAGGCACTGCCTCTTGTCGGTGTCGCCATCGGCGCGGTGGTGTCCCTGGCTGTCTCCGCCGTGAACGAGCGCGCTCGGTGGCGGCGTCAGCAATCCGTCCGATGGGACGAGCGGCGTCTCAACGCCTATGCGGACTACGCCCACTCCGTCAAGGAACTCAGCAGCCGGTACACAGGACTGGCCATCGCTCGAGGCCTCATTACCGGGTCGACACCGCTGGAGCCGACCGATGAGGTGCTCAAGGAACTCGCGGCAGCCGAGGCCCGCCGATCGGCGCTGGCAGAGGCCCTCTGGATCCTCGGCGATGTGGACAGCAATACTGCCGCCGTCAAACTGAACCACGCGCTCTGGCATATCGAATGGCTGGCCCGCGGCATACCGACCACCGGCATCACCACATGGCCTGAGGCGTACCTCGAGTTCCGGAAGGCGCGCGAGGACTTTCTGATTGCCGTGCGCCGTGATCTCGGCGTCCGGGGGACGCGGATCACCCACGACGTCCCATGGCCTCCACCGTGGCGCCCCTCGAACGACCCAGGAGGGGGTGGGCTCTGAGCCAGCCCGGGGTCGCGCGGGTTTCCCGCCGTACCGGCTCCGCCCCATCTCTTACTTACTCGAGGGTAGGCGCACCCGACCTCCTTGTTATACGTTCTGTCTAACAAGGAGGTCGCGGCCTGCCGTGTGACGAGACGCCGCGCCCGCTGCCTGGACATCGTCCGAGTCGACGAGTCATTGAGCCAAGGAGCCGCACCATGGCAAGCAGCACTGTTCGGCCGAGCACACAGGGCAGTTCCCCGGAGGGCGATGTCGCGCGGCGGCTGCTGGACTCCGCCGCCGTCCTGGCGTACGACCCGGCGACCGAGGTCGACTGGGAGACGCCGCTCGACCTGGACTGTCACGGCGCAAGCCCGGAGTGGAGCACGCTCTATGGCACCGCCTACTGGCGCGAGATGACCGAGGCGCAGCGCAAGGCGCTGACCCGGCAGGAGGCCGCCTCGGTGGCCAGTACGGGCATCTGGTTCGAGATGATCCTGCAGCAGATGGTGCTGCGCGACGTCTACGCCAAGGACCCGACGAGCACCGAGGTCCAGTGGGCGCTCACCGAGATCGCCGAGGAGTGCCGCCACTCCATCATGTTCGCCCGCGGCGCCGAGAAGCTCGGCGCTCCCGCCTACCGGCCGCGCCGCTGGGCGACCGAACTGGGCAGGGTCTTCAAGTCCGTCGCCTTCGGCGAGGCCGCGTACGCCGCGATCCTGGTGGCCGAGGAAGTCCTCGACGTGATGCAGCGCGACTGGATGCGCGACGAGCGCGTCGTGCCCTTCGTCCGCACCATCAACAACATTCATGTCGTCGAGGAGTCGCGGCACATGAAGTTCGCCCGCGACCAGACGCGCAAGCAGCTCGCGGGCGCGGGCCGGATGCGCCGCGAGCTCAACTCCCTGGTCATCGCCATCGCGTCGTACGTCATCGTCACCAGCATGGTGAACCGCAAGGTGTACGCGAACGCCGGACTCGACGAGGAGCGCGCGCTCGCCGAGGCGAAGGCGAACGAGCACCACAAGTCCATGATGCGGTCCAGCTGTTCGGGCCTCATGGAGTTCCTCGCCTCGTGCGGCCTGCTCACCAAGCCCGCCCTGGTCTTCTACAAGCGCGCCCACCTCATCTGAGCCTGAGCCGACCCGAGCCGATCCGACGCGAGCTGAGCCGACGAACATGACCTACGCCATCACCCAGACCTGCTGCAACGACGCCACCTGTGTCGCCGTGTGCCCGGTCAACTGCATCCACCCCACGCCGGAGGAACGGGCGTTCGGCAGCACGGAGATGCTGCACATCGACCCCAGGACGTGCATCGCCTGCGGCGCCTGCGCCGACGCATGCCCCGTCGACGCGATCTTCCCGGCGGACAGCCTCCCCGTCGCGCAGCAGGAGTACGCCGCGATCAACGCCGCATACTTCGAGGGCGCGGCGGCGGACGAGGCGGCGGATCCGGACCCGGAAGGGCCCAATTTCCACGCCTGGGGCGAGCCGACCTTCCCCCGTGTCCTGCCCGCGGACTTCGCACCGCTGAAGGTCGCCGTCGTCGGCACCGGACCCGCCGGGATGTACGCCGTGCAGGACCTGCTCCTGCACACCAGCGCCGAGGTCACACTGATCGACCGGCTCCCGGTGGCGGGCGGACTCGTGCGCTACGGTGTCGCCCCCGACCACCCCGCGACCAAGAAGGTCGGCGAGACCTTCGCCCGCTTCCACGCGCACCCGCGGGTGCGGATGCACCTCGGCCTCGACGTGGGCACCGACGTCACCCCGGAGGAGATCGCGGCCCATCACGACGCGGTCATCTACGCCGTGGGCGCCTCGGCCGACCGGCGCTTGTCGATCCCGGGGGAGGAGCTGCCCGGCAGTATCTCCGCGACCGCGTTCGTCGCCTGGTACAACGCCCACCCGGACGCGGCGCCCGACGGCGTCGACCTGTCGGCGGAGCGCGCGATCGTCGTCGGCAACGGCAACGTGGCCCTGGACGTCGCCCGGATCCTGCTCGCCGACCCCGACACCCTCGCCCGCACCGACATCGCCGACCACGCGCTGCGCGCCCTGCGCGACAGCAAGGTCCGCGAAGTGGTCCTGCTCGCCCGGCGCGGCCCCGAGCACGCCGCGTACACGAAGTCCGAACTCCTGGCTCTCAAGCACCTGCCAGGGGTCGACCTGGTCGTCGACGACCACGACCCGCGGATCGCTGCCGCCGTGGACGCAGCCGGTGCGCAGGACAAGGCCGCGGTCCTGCAAGGCGTCACGCGCGCCCGGCAGGACTGGGACGGGACGCCGGAGCCCGGCCGCAGGATCGTGCTGCGCTTCCACTGCGAACCCGTCGAAGTCCTCGGCGCGGAGCGGGTCGACGCGGTGCGCGTGGCGGCGGACGCGGGGGAGCGGACGGTACCGGCGGGCCTGCTCCTGCGCGCCATCGGCTACCGCGGTGTGCCCGTCGCCGGACTGCCCTTCGACGAGACCGGCGGCACCGTGCCCCACGCGGGCGGCCGGGTCGAAGGACGGCCGGGCACCTACGTCGTGGGCTGGATCAAGCGCGGCCCCAGCGGTGGCATCGGCGCCAACCGCACCTGCGCCGCCGAGACGGTCTCCACCCTCCTGGCCGACGCGGTCGCGGGTGCGCTGCCCGCCCCGCGGCACGCCACGAAGGCCTTCCACCGGCTGGTGCGCCGCCGGAACCGCCAGGTGGTCGACGCGCGCGGTCTTGCCGCCATCGAGCGGGCCGAGGTGAACCGGGGCGCGAGCGCGGGCCGTCCGCGCGTCAAACTCGCCACCGTCGCCGAACTCGTCTCCACGGCGCGGGCGGGCCGGGGTGGCCTGCTGCGCTGACCGGCTCCGGGCACAGCAGAAGGCCCCGGTCTCCATCACGGAGACCGGGGCCTTCACTCACGAGCGCTGGGCAGGCCTTGCACCTGCATCTCCCCACAGGAAGTGGGGCGCCTTTCCTTGGACCACCAACGCCGGGCCCTGTACCGTCGTTCCGGCGTCGAGCACATGATCGACAGTACCCCATGGACCCGCCGGGAGTGAAATGCGCGGTTGCCGCCGTATGGCGCGCTTTCGTACGGCAATGAACCCCCGGTGAACAAGTGGTGCCCGCGCACAACGGCGGCGCCGACGGACCGTCTGACCCGGGTGAGGTGGGAACGCCACCGACGGCACACGACGTGCCGACCGCACCACTGAACTCCATGGAGACACACGCATGTTCGCTCAACCGTTAGGGTCCCGTCGCCTCCGTCCGATCGGCGTCGCCGCCGCGCTGGCCTGCTCCGCCGCGGTCGTCGGCCTCACCGGCACGCCGTCCTCGGCCGCCGCCCCCGCCGCGACCGTGGAGGCCGTCTCCGGGTCGCGGCTGCAGTACGAGGCCGCCGCGGGCCAGGCCAACGACGTGACCGTGTCGGTCCGTTACCGCCCCGACGGCGAGAACGACGGAATCTACGACGTGACCATCGACGACCGCGTCGCCATCACCGCCGCCCGCGACTCGGGCTGCAGCCACCCGGACGCCGCCGACCGCACGGTCGTGCTGTGCTCGATCTCCACGCCCGGCGACAGGGCGTCCGACTTGTTCACCCTTGGCGCGTACCTCGGGGACAAGGACGACAGCATCACGGTGGCCCCCGGGAACAACGCCTACCTGCAGTTCCACGGCGGCGCGGGCAACGACACCCTCAAGGGCGACGACTCGACGGCCCTGTACGGCGAGGACGGCGACGACCGCATGCAGCACGGCGGCGGCGTGTACGGCGAGGGCCTCTTCGGTGGTGCGGGCAACGACACGCTGACCGACTGCAATTCCGACTGCGACGGCGGCACCGGCAACGACACCGTGCGCGGGGTCCGCGGCAGCGGCGACTACACCTTGACCGGCGGCGACGGCAACGACACCGTGTACGGCTCCGGGGACGGGGACAAGATCCTGGGCGGCCGCGGCAACGACAAGCTGTACGGCAACGCGGGCAACGACGCCATCTACGGCAACAGCGGCGACGATTTGCTGCACGGCGGCGCGGGCAACGACACCTTGTCCGGTGGTCCCGGGACCGACCGGGTGTACCAGGACTAGGGCCTGTGTCGGAAGTCCCGTCGTTCGCCCGGAGGGCGGGCCCCGCGGCGTCCGGTGCGTGCGATCGCAAGGCGGAGGGTCGCCCCGATACTGGTTGTATCGGGGTGTCCCGACAACGCGGCTGGGGGTCCCCCCGCGCCCTTCAGGCGTGGGGGAGGGCGTGCCGGGCGTCGCGGGGCAGGCGGGACTTCCGACACAGGCCCTAGGGCCCCAGCCGGCGGGTCCTGGACGCGGGGGAGGGGCAGGCCATGTTGCGGGTGCATTTCACACCGGAGGACCTGGCGCGGGTGCGTGTCGCGCCGGGGCCGGACTATCTGTGGGAGATCAGCAACAGTGTCCAGACCCTGCAACGCCGTGACGGTGAGCGGGAGTTCGGCGCCTGGCGGCGTTGGGCGGGACCGCGGCTGCCTGACAGCTGCCGGATCCTGCCGCCTCTGCTGCCGCCCCGGGGGGACTCCCCGGACTTCCTCACGCCCACCCACGGTGACTGCGACACGCTGCAGGCGGCGGTCGACACCCTCGTCCGCACGCCCCGGCCGCGTCTGCACACCGACCTGACAAGGGTCGCCGCGGTACGGCAACTTCCGTCCTGGACGCGGTCGTTGGCGGTCGGTGACGGCACCGCCCTCCGGGAGCTGGGGCGAGCCCTCCACGCGTACCACGTGGAGGTGCTCGCCCCCTTCTGGCAGCGCATCCGCGCGCACGTCGACGCCGACCGGATCGTGCGGCTGCACAGCCTCCTCGAGGGCGGCACCGAGGGGCTGCTCGGCGGGCTCGGGCCCCGGTTCCGCTGGCGGGCGCCGGTCCTTGAGGCCGACTATCCGGTGGACCACACGCTGCGGCTCGACGGCCGCGGACTGATCCTGCAGCCCTCGTTCTTCTGCTGGCCCACGCCCATCACACTCGCCGACAGCACGCTGCCTCCCGTCCTGGTGTATCCCATCGACCACGCGCCCGACTGGACCGGCGCCACGCCGCCCGCCCGTACGGAAGGCGGCGCCCTGGGACCGCTGTTGGGGCACACGCGCGCCGCGGTCCTGCGGGCGGCCCGCACCGGAGCGTCCACCGTAGAGCTCGCCCGTCTCCTCGCGGTCACCCACCCGGCCGTCAGCCAGCACGTGAAGGTGCTGCGCGCGGCGGGGCTGGTGACCACGGTCCGCAGGGCAGGACGCTCCTTCCACGTGGCGACCGCGGAGGGGCGTGCGCTGCTGCGCGGCGCCGAGCGCGGGATGCCGTAAGTCTGGGCTTTCATTCGTTGCGGATGTCATGGGCATGCCCGCAAGCTGGCCGGGCCGGCGTCCCCCACACCCACCCAGGAGCCCGCATGCGCAAGAGACTTGTCGCCACAGCGATCGCCGTGGCCGCCGTCGGTGCCCTCGTCGCACCGGCCTCGGCCGCCGCCTCGCCGGAACCGGCGCCCGCCCCGGGCATCTCCGTCCTCGCGCACGGCTCGGAGGCCGGGACCGCCGTCGTCAGCGGCCGGAACGAGCCGGGCACGCGACTGAGCGTCGCAGGCGCGCGGACCGCGAGCGCGCACACGCTCCCGGTCGACTACCAGGTCCAGGAGACCGGCTACTGGTGCGGCCCCGCCGCGACACGCATCGCCCTGTCCGCCCGCGTCGCACCGCCCAGCCAGGGCGACCTGGCCGGACAGCTCGGCACCACCGAGGCGGGCACCGACCACATCGGCCAGGTGACGCGCGTGCTCAACGCCAACCTCGGCACCGGCTGGTACGAGACCAAGGAGATGCCGAACGACCCGCCCACCCAGGCCCAGAAGGACCTGCTGTGGCGCGACATCGTGCTGGACATCGACAACAACTACCCGCTGGTGGCCAACATCGTCGCCCCGCCCGGCAACCAGCCGCCCGGCTACCCGTCGGACCAGACGATCTACCACTACTTCACGGTCATCGGGTACGACGACGCGAACGGCACGGTCCTCATCGCCGACCCCGCCTCCTTCGGCGGGAACCAGATCTACTGGCTCTCCTTCGATCAACTCGCCAGCCTGATCCCGCCGAAGGGCTACGCCGCCTGACCGTCCAGCAGCGTGCCCATCCACTCCTCGATGCCCTCGGCCGTGCGCGGCAGGGCGCCCGACATCAGGCGGGCGCCCTCCGCCGTGACGACCAGGTCGTCCTCGATCCGGACGCCGATGCCGCGCAGTTCGGCGGGGAGCGTCTCGTCGTCGGGCTGGAGGTAGAGACCGGGCTCCACGGTGAGGACCTGCCCCTCCTCCAGCACGCCGTCCAGGTACGTCCCGGCCCGCGCCTTGGCGCAGTCGTGCACGTCGAGCCCGAGCATGTGGCCGCTGCCGCAGAGGGTGTAGCGGCGGTGCAGGTCGCCCTGCGGGTCCTTGAGCACGCCCCATTCGGCAAGACCCTCCGCGATGACCCGCATGGCGGCCCGGTGGAAGTCCCGGAAGCGGGCCCCGGGGCGCAGGGCCGCGATGCCCGCGTCCTGGGCGGCGAGCACCAGCTCGTACACCTGGCGCTGGACGGGGGAGAAGCGGCCGGAGAGCGGCAGGGTGCGGGTGATGTCGGCGGTGTAGAGGCTGTCCGTCTCCACGCCCGCGTCCAGGAGCAGGAGGTCGTCGCGGTTCAGGCGCCCGTCGTTGCGGATCCAGTGGAGGACGCAGGCGTGGGCTCCGGAGGCCGCGATGGTCTCGTAGCCGGTGCCGTTGCCCTCGGCGCGGGCGCGCAGGCCGAACACCCCCTCGATCCAGCGCTCGCCGCGCGGGTGCGCGAGCGCGCGCGGCAGGGCGCGGACCACGTCCTCGAACCCCGCGGTGGTGTGGTCGACGGCGAGCTGCAGCTGCTCGACCTCCCAGGCGTCCTTGACGAGGCGCAACTCCGACAGGGCGGCGGCCAGTTCGGGGTCGGTGGCGGCATTGCGCCCCGGCGGGGACCCGAGGGAGTCCAGGTGGGCGCAGCGCAGGCCGGTGAGCCGTTCCGCCTCGGCGAGGTCGGGGCGGCGGCCGACCCAGAACTCGCCGTAGCGCCGGTCCCGGTAGAACTCCTCGTCCCCGTCGACCCGCGGGGAACGCGGCCGCAGATGAAGCACCGCCTCGTGCCCGTGCGCTCCCGAGGGCTCCATGACCAGCGCGCCGCCTGCCTGGTCCTCGCCGGTCAGTCCGGTCAGCCAGGCGTATGCGCTGTGCGGACGGAAGCGGTGGTCGCAGTCGTTCGAGCGGACGGTGAGCTCGCCCGCGGGGACGATCAGCCGCTCCCCGGGGAAGCGGGCGGACAGCCGGGCCCGGCGCGCCGGGGTGACGGCGTGCGCGGGGACGCGGACGGAGTCGGGGAGGGCGGAAGGGGCCCAGGACTCCGCCATGAAGCGGGACAGTTCCGCGGAGGCGGCCAGGTCGTGGCTGCCGGTGTGGAGCGGAGTGGCGGGGTGCATGCCGGATGCGGTCACGAGGACTCCCTGGAGGCGACGCGAACGGGACAGTAAAATGTCACATTACTATGGCGCAGCCTGTTCGGGGTCGGTCGACCGGCGGCAAATGCCGCTCACATGAGGCGAGTTGGACGGAGCCTTCAGTCCTCCGAACCGTCGGCCAGCGAAGCGATCTCCGTCAGGGACAGCTCGAGCACCTCGTGGAGGAACCGCACGACCGTCCAGTGCGGCAGGGCGTCCTCGTCGTACGGGCCGAACGCGGCGGTGTACAGGGGGATCCACCGCAGCGCCTCCTCCGCGGCCGTCTCGCGCCCCGGCTCCTGCTGGTACGCGTCGTACGAAACACTCCTGTGGTGGATGAAGTGGCCGCCGGGCAGACGCTGTTCGCACAGTTCCCGGTACTCCCGGGTCTGCAGGATGAGGTAGTGCCAGACCTCGTCGATGTCCTGCTCGACGGGGAGGAAGAGCCCGGCGAGGCGGTCCGGGTGGCGGGAGACCAGGTAGAGGTAGCGGAGACACTCGCGGACCTGGTGGGTGATGTACGGGAGGTCCGGGGCGCCGGGCTTCGCCGCGAAGTGCCGTACCACCTCGGCGTGCAGGTCGGTGCCGAGCAGCTCCTCGGCGGTGGGGGCCGGTCCTGTCGTGGCGGGCGGGTGCGCTGCGGAGGTCTGCATGGCGGTTCCTGTCGGGTGGTGGTCGTCGCTGGCGTTGCTGTCGTTGCTGTCGTCAGGGCGTGGTCAGCCAGGCGTACTTGCCGGAGCGCCCGATCGGTACGTGGGTGCGGTGCTCCACGAGGCAGGTGCGCCCGGTCAACGTCCCCACCGCCGCGGCCAGTTCGGACGTCTCCGCGGTCGTGAGCGGCTGCCCGTCGAAGGTCGTGCACCACAGCGCGCACCGGCCCTCGCCGGTGAGGCGCAGCTGGTGCAGGAAGACACGGGGCGCGGCGGCGGTGACCCGGGCGTCGAGGTCGGCCTGGGCGACGGGCCCCCCGGGCGTGGCGAGCAGCTCCTTCTCACGACCGCAGAAGGAGACGATCCGCTCCGGGTCGGGGCTGCCGTCGGCGGTGCGGACGCAGTCGCCGGACCGGTAGCGGACCAGCGGCATGTACGGGTTGCGGATGCTGGTGACGATGAGGCTGTGGATGCCGCTGCCCGGTTCCACCGGAATCAGTTCCACGCTCATGTCGTGCAGATAGGGGCGGTAGCGGCCGTCCTCTTCGCTGTAGAAGAGATAGCCCAGTTCCGTGCTGCCGAAGAGGTCGACGATGGGGCAGTCGAAGTGGGTGCGCAGATACGCGCGGACGTTCAGCGGCGTGTACTCGTAGGCGTGGATGATCCCTGCCGGGCGCGGGAAGCGGTCCCACAGGTCCCACTCGGTGACCTTCCTGGCCAGGTGCGCCAGGTGGTATCCGGAGCAGTCCAGGAGGTACGAGCCCGTGGGGTGCGCGGCGCTCACCTCACGGATCTCGGCGAGCATCCGCCCGACCTCGGCACGGTCCCAGTCGTCCGGGTCCAGCCGACGGTTGAGGTACAGGGTCCGGTCGTCCAGCCAGCGCTCACCGGGCGTGGCGTCCGGCTTGCGGGCGTTGACGCGGGCGACGTGCTCGGTGGCGAGGACGGTGGTCAGTGAGACCCGCCGTGCTCCCGCGTGCCAGAGCGCGCCGAGCTCGGGGTGTTCGCTCCACAGGCGGTAGTAGGAGCGGAGCAGGAAGTACGGCGGCCGGATGATCTGCATACGGGCGTGGTTGGTCCCGGTGGACAGGACGAACTCGGCATCGCCCGTCTCCAGGGCCTTTTCCAGGCCGGGCGTCATCCAGTTGGCGGGGAAGCCCTCGGCGATCTCGGGCTTCTCCAGGATCGGGAAGTCGCCGCGTTCGACGGAGGCGCGGTAGAGGGGGATGTCCCGGACCTGGTCCAGGACGTCGGCGCTCGGCAGGCGGTTCAAGGGGGCTCCGGGGCTGGGCTGGGCGGGACGGGGCGGGGGCCGGGCGGGCGGTGGCCGCGGCTGCTGCCGCCGCCACCGCCCGCCGGGTCAACGGGTCAGGAGATACAGCCGGTCTTGCCGGTGGCGCTGATGCAGCCGCTCTTCGGCGTGGCGCTGATGCAGCCGTCCTTCGCGCCCGCGCCGCCCTGGGCCGAGTTGACGGCGACCCACTTCTGCCACACGGACTCCTGCGTCATGCGCTTGATGAGCTTCTCCACGGTGAAACCTCCATGGTTGGTCGGCACGCTGTGCCGAGGGGGGTGGGGACACCGGGGGCCGGGCGTCGATGCCCGGCCCCCGGAGCAGGGGGGGAAACGGTAAGCGGCTGGTGGCGTGAGAGGGCCGTCAGGCCTTGGCCACCGGAAGCGTTTTCATCCGTACGGCTTCCGTGCCGCTGTCGTTGTGCCGCAGCGCCCAGTTCTCCAGCGTCGTGCGGCAGGCGTGGTCCAGGTGGCGGACCTCCGTCAGGTCCAGCTCGATGGGCCGGTTCTGAGGCATGGCTTCCAGCGTCTCCAGGATGCGGGGGAGCCGCAGGAACGTGGCGTTCCCGGTGAGGGTCACCACCATCCTGCCGTCGGTCAACTCCCGTACGTCCAGCTGGACATGGGAGGTGTCCCAGGCGGACTTGGCCACCGCGAGCACCAGGCCGAGGACCACGCCCTCGAACATGTTGGTCACCACGATGGCGATCGCCGTGACGGCGAGGACGATCGCCTCGCCGCGGTGGGCGCGGGCCAGCGGGACGATCTCCTTGAAGGGGATCAGTTTGCAGCCCGCGTGCACCAGGACACCGGCGAGCGCCGCGAGCGGGATGATGCCGAGCGCGGCGGGCAGGAGCACCGCGAACAGCAGCAGCCACACGCCGTGCAGGATCCGGGAGAGCGGGGTGCGCGCACCGGCCTGGACGTTGGCGGAGCTGCGGACGATGACCGCGGTCATCGGCAGGGCACCGAGCACACCGCACACCGTGTTGCCGACGCCCTGGGCGACGAGCTCCTTGTCGTAGTGCGTGCGGGGCCCGTCGTGCATGCGGTCCACGGCTGCCGCGCTGAACAGCGACTCGGCCGACGCGATCAGCGTGAAGGCCAGCACGGTGCCGAGCACGGCCACGCTGCCGAGGTCCGCGAGATCGCCCAGTCCCGGCGGCTGGATGGCGTCCACCATGCCGCGCACCGAGACGTTCGCCACGTCGAGGCCGAAACCGGCGGTCACGGCCGTCGCGAGGGCCACGGCGGCCAGCGGGGCGGGCACGACACGAGCCGCGGACGGCAGCTTCGGCCACAGCACGAGGACGGCGATCGTGCCGAGTCCGACGGCCGCGGCGGTCAGCGACGTGGTGTCCCCGACGGTGTCGGCGAGCAGCCCTGGCAGGCCGGTGATCTTGTCGACGCCGGAGAGCGGCTGCTTCGCCCCTGCCATGGTGTAGAGCTGGCCGAAGATCAGCACGAGGCCGATGCCCGCCAGCATGCCCTGGACGACGGAGACCGATATCGCACGGAACCAACGGCCGCAGCGGAGGAGGCCGAGGGCGATCTGGAGCGCGCCGGTGAGCAGCACGATCGCGCCGAGCATGCTGAGCCCGAACTCGCGCACGGCCTCGAAGACGAGCACGGTCAGCCCGGCGGCGGGACCGCTCACCTGCAGGGCGCTGCCCGGCAGACAGCCGACGACCAGGCCGCCGACGATGCCGGTGACCAGGCCCAGTTCGGCCGGTACGCCGGAGGCGACGGCCACACCGACGCAGAGCGGCAGGGCGACGAGGAAGACGACGAGCGAGGCGAGGATGTCCCGGCGCAGCACGCCCGGTTCGCGCAGGGCGCGGAAGGGCTCGCGGAGGGGGGAGAGAGGGGAGGGAATGGACATGAGGGGGGGTCCTGTCGTGGGAACGGGCCGGTCAGAGGAGCGCGGCGGCGTTCACAGGGGACTGAACGAGGGGCGGCCGGTGTCCTGCGGCCGGTGGGCGGAGACGGTGCCCGTGTGTACTTCGTAGTACCAGGCGTGCAGGGTGAGGGAGCCGTCGGCGACCCGCTCGCGCACACAGGGGTACGCCCGCAACCTCTCGACCTGCGCAAGCACGTGTGTCTGCACGGCCTCCGACACGTCGGGCGAGGTCGCAGCCAGTGAGCGCAGGGCGTCGTCCGGGGCGACGGAGTGCTCGAGCCAGTCGCGCACGGCCGGGACCGCCGACAGGTCTTCGCGCCGGACCAGCGCGCCCACCGCGCCGCAGTGCGAGTGTCCGCAGACGACGATGTCGCGGACTCCCAGCACGCACACGGCGTACTCGATGGTGGCCGCCTCGCTCATGGGGCCGTCCACGCGGCCGCCGAGTCCGGCCGCGGGGTAGGGCGGGACGACATTGCCCGCCGTGCGGAGTTCGAAGAGCTCGCCGGGGCGTGCTCCGGTGATCAGGGCCGGGACGACGCGCGAGTCGGAACACGTGACGAACAGGGCTTCGGGTGACTGCCCGGCTTCAAGGGCCTGGAAGGCCGCTGCGTTCCGGGGGTCCGCCACGTGTGTCGTGGCGAACGAACGGGCGTTGTCGATCAGTGATTTCAAGGTGGCCTGCCTCCTGCGTCGCTCCGGCGGGCCGGGACGCGGTGTGGTCGGGTCGATGGTGACAGCGGGACGGCACTGGCCCGCCGTGACGGTGGGCGCCTGTCGCCCCGGTGACAGCCTGGAGGGCCGTCGTGACCATCACTTTGCCATCGCATTACTGATTGATGACAGAGCAAAATCTTGCCAAAGAATGAGTAATTACAGCCCCTGAGCTGGGAATTGGTCCAGCGATCAACCGTTGGGTAAAGATCGCGGTGCAGATTGTGTGCGTGATGTGAAGCAGTTTTGATCATGATGCGTTGCAATTGCATCTATCCGGCAGCGGGCGGTCCACCGCCCCACCTAGGCTGGCGACGCAGACGAGTCGTGAGCGGTCGGAGAGTGGGGAAGCATGCCGGACACTTCGTTCCAGGGTCAGGTCGTCGACACGGAACCGGCGCCGCACGTGTTCCTCGTCGTCGGCATTCCGGGCTCAGGGAAGAGTTCCGTGTCGGACGGCCTCGCCCGCAGGTTCCCCCTCGGCGCGCACATCGAAGGCGACCACCTCCAGGACCTGATCGTCTCGGGAAACCACCTGCCCAAGCCCGAGGAAGACGTCGAGGCGGACCGCCAACTCCTCCTGCGCGCGCGCAACGGAGCCGTCCTCGCCCGCAGCTTCCACGCCGCCGGGGTCGTCCCGGTCATCGACGACGTGGTCGTCCGGCGCGCACACCTGGAGTTCTACCGGGAGCAGCTGAAGGACCTGCCGCTGCGCCTGATCGTCCTTGCCCCGTCGATGGACGTCGTCGCGCGGCGGCTCACCGCACGGGACAAGGTCCTCGCCGACGACTGGTCGTTCCTCGACGAGGCGATGCGCGGCGAACTCAAGGGAGAGGGCGAGTGGTTCGACAGCTCCGGGCTGTCCCTGGACGAGACGGTCGACGCCATCCTGGCGAACGGCTGACGCATCCGTCCGGCGGCGGACGCGATCCCCGAAGGGATGAGCCATGGCCCCAGAGCTCACGCGCACCACGGTCGGCATCGTCGGCGCGGGCCCGGCGGGCCTCATGCTCTCCCACCTGCTGGCGCGCGGCGGCATCGAATCGGTCGTGGTCGACCACCGCACCCGGGCGCGGATCGAGGGCACCGGCCGGGCGGGAATCCTGGAGGCCGACAGCGTCCGGCTGCTGACCGACACCGGAGTCTCCGACCGCGTGCTGCACGACGGGCAACGGCACGAGGGGATCGAGCTGCGCTTCGAGGGCGCCAGTCACCGGATCGACTTCCAGGGGCTGGTCGGCGAGAGCGTCTGGCTCTATCCGCAGACCGACGTGTTCACCGACCTCGCCGACGCCCGCGAGCGCGACGGTGCGGACGTCCGCTTCGGCATCACGGGAACCCGGGTCGTCGACCTGACGACGGAGCACCCCGGCATCCTGTTCGACGACGCCGACGGGCGGCCCCACGAGGTGCGGTGCGACATCCTGGTCGGCGCCGACGGGGCGCACGGAGTGTGCCGGTCCGCGGTGCCCGAGGCATCCCGTACGCACTACTTCCGCGCGTACCCGTTCGCCTGGTTCGGCGTCCTCGTCCAGGCGCCGCCCAGCGCCGCCGAACTCGTCTACACCCACTCCCCGCGGGGCTTCGCGCTCATCAGCCAACGCACCGAGTCCGTGCAGCGCATGTACTTCCAGTGCGACCCGGACGAGGATCCGGCGGACTGGTCCGACGACCGGATCTGGGCGGAACTCCAGGCCAGGGTGGACGGCCCGGACGGCTTCTCCCTCAAGGAGGGGCCTGTCACGGACCGCTCGGTGCTGCGGTTCCGCAGCCTGGTGTGCGAGCCGATGCGGTACGGCAGCATGCTGCTGGCCGGGGACGCCGCCCACACCGTCCCGCCCACCGGGGCGAAAGGGCTCAACCTCGCACTGGCCGACGTGCGGGTGCTCGCCGAAGCGGTGGAGAGCGCCGTCCGCGGGCGTGACCGCACCGCCCTCGACACGTACGGTCCCCGGGCGCTGCGCCGCATATGGCGGGCCCAGCACTTCTCGTACTGGATGACGTCGATGCTGCACCGGCTGCCCGACACCACCGACTTCGACGTGCGCCGCCAGCTCGGCGAGCTGAACGCCGTGGTGGACTCCGCCGCCGGATCGACGTACCTCGCCGAGGCCTACACGGGATGGCCCGGGTGACCCGGGAAATCGGGAACTAGCGGTTCCGTCCTTCCCGGCCCATGCCCGGCCCTGCTGCGATGCGGATCAGGGGTAGGAGACCACCGTCGAGGGCACGGTCGAGCTGCCCGACGTGGCGGCGCCGGTGTCGTTGATGACGTGCTCGTACTGCCCCTTGCCCCCGAGTGACACGACCAGGAGGTTGTGGAACTTGACGCCGGACGTCTTCGGGGCGGCGAAGCCGTGGTCCTGGCGGATCGAGGGGTCCGAGGTGTAGTTGCAGTAGCTGCCCATGCCCCAGCCCTCGTGGGACGTCACGGAGCTGTCGACCTTGTAGGCGGCGAAGCCCTTGACGTTCCCGTCCTGGATCGCCGCCTGGTTGGGCGCGTCGTACGCCTTCTCGTTCTGGTAGAAGATCGTGCGCCCCCGCTGGCCGGACCACCGCACGTCGTACTTGTTGAAGTGCTCCACGAAGAGGCCGGTCGCCAGGACGTCGTCACCGCGGACATGCACGCCGATGTCCGCGCGGTTGGTCTCCCAGCCCACTCCGGCACCGTGGTCGGCGCGCCACACCCAGGTGTGGTCGATGATCGTGTGGCGGCTGTTGACCTCCATGCTGAGCGTGGCCTTGCCGGGTCCCGCGCCGCCGATCCTGATGAAGACGTCCTGGACGGTGATCGGGTTGGCGGAGTGGTCCCTGTTGGACCCCTGCGGCCCGACCTGGAGCAGCACGGGGGAGTTGACCGGCCCGGCGTCGATGAGGAAACCGGCGAGCCGCACCCCGTCCACGTCGGCGACCTTCATGGCGGACGCGCCGCCGTCGGGCACGATCGTCGCGTAGCCGAGCCCGAGCACGACGGTGTTGGCGCGGTTCACCTCGATGGCGCGGTCGACGTGGTAGATGCCGGGCGTCAGCAGGAGGTGGAGGCCCTGGGCGAGGGCCTCGTTCATCGTGGCGGCACTGGTGCCGGGCTTGGCGACGTAGAACTGGGTGAGCGGCAGCGACGTACCGCGGGGAGTGCCGTTGCCCCAGGTCGTGCCGCGCGCGTTGGTCCGCTTCTCCGGCAGGAACACCCGGTAGTCCGCGCCGTCGAGGTACAGGAAGGGCTTCTCGCGTGAGATCGGTGTGGTCTCCAGTGTGGTGTACGGGGGGTTCGGGAAGCTCTGCCCCGGCGCGCCCTGGACTCCGGAGAACACCATGTTCCAGACGGCGTTGAGCCAGCCGCCCACGGAGCTGTCACGGGTGTACCACTGCTGCTGCGAGTACGGGCCGACGCTGCCGTCGATCCTGCTGTCCGCGATGTAGCCGCCGCTGGCCCAGCCGTAGCCGTTGGGCGCCAGGTTGAGCCCGCCCCTGATGTGCATCCGGCGGAAGGGGGCCGCCTGCGCCACGGCCCACCGGTTGGTGCCGTTGACCGGGGTGAGGGCGAGGTTCTCCGCCGAACGCCAGAAGTTCTGCGTGGCGTTGCCGTTGAACCAGCCCGCGTCGACGGTCACGTCACCGTTGATCGACGTGTCGTCTGGGGAGAGGCCGAGGCCCGCGATCGAGGTGTAGAAGCCGAGTTGGGCGTTGAGCCCGTTGTACGTGCCCGGCTTGAACAGCAGCGCGTAGCGCCCGGTGCCGAACTGGGCGCTCTCCTGCTGCTTGAAGATCTCGTCGAGTCTGGCCTGGATGCCGGATGTGGAGGGCGAGAAGACGATCACGTTGGGCCCGAGGTCGCCGCCGCCGGGCAGGGCGGCGGCGGGAGTCCGTGCCGTTGCCGTTGCCGGGGTGGCGGTGGCGGCGAGGCCTGCGCCGGCGGCCGACGCGGCGATGGCGCCCAGAACGGTGCGGCGTGTGGGGGTGGTTGGCATGGGGCTCTCCTGTTTCAGGAAGTGAACGATCAGGGGCCGAGGGAGCGCTCTCTTGACCGGGAATAGTTCATCCGAGTGAGGGGCGCGTCAAGAGGTAGCTCTGTAGTTGCCGGTGTTGTCCCTGATGGCACATCAAAAAACTGCTGTACAGACCCAGTTGTCGCAGGGGTTCCACGGGGTGCGGCGCCCCCGAGGGGTGGGTGGCGCCGTGGTGCGGGGGTGGCTCGGAAGCGTTCACTTTCTATTGACACGCTCGCGCCAGGACCGCAACACTCCGAATCGGGAGAGCGCTCTCCCGCTCTCGCTCCCGCTCTCTCTCAATCTCTCCCGATCCATTCCCGACCGACTCGGCAGGAGGTCTCCATGGCACGGAGATCGAAGATCGTTTCAGGGTTACTGATATCCGGCGCGCTCCTGGTGACCTCGCTGGGGGTTGGCGGCATGGCGGCGGGCGCGGACTCCGCCTCAGCCTCCGTCTCCGCCCCGGCCCCCGTCTCCGCGCACCACCAGGGGCACACGATGGCGCCGTCCACGGTCGCCGCGGCGGAGGACCGCGACGGTGACGGCACCATCCCGGCGACGTCGCCGGTCACCGGGTCGCGGCCGTCGGTGAAGGCGCCGCCCCACCGCTACTTCCACGAGTTCCAGGCCAACTGCTCGGTGACGCACACCAGGCCGGACGACCCGATCGTCTATCCGGGCCAGCCGGGCAAGTCCCACGACCACACGTTCATGGGCAACAGGACGACGGACGCGCACAGCACCACGGACTCCCTGAAGCGGGGGAACACCGCGTGCAAGGCTCCCGGTGACAAGTCGGCGTACTGGATGCCCACTCTCCTGAAGAACGGTGAGCCGGTCCTTCCGGTGGGCCCGCAGGTCATCTACTACAAGTCGGGCGTCACCGACTACACCAGCGTCCGCCCGTTCCCGGAGGGGCTGCGCTACGTCGTCGGCAGCCCGATGCAGAGCGCCGACGAGTTCCGGCGCCACCCGGGCTTCGTCGAGGGCTGGGAGTGCGGCGAGAGCTACTTCAACGTCGACATCCCCAAGAACTGCCCGACCTCGGCGGACACCCAGCTCAACATCCGCTTCCAGGCGCCCAGTTGCTGGGACGGCAAGAACCTCGACACGCCGGACCACCAGAGCCACATGTCGTACCCGACGGTGAAGGCGGGGACGAACGACAACGTCTGCCCGACGTCCCACCCGGTGGCGCTGCCGATGATCGAGTTCAAGATGGCGTTCCCCGTCAACGGTGACCTGTCGAAGGTGAAACTGGCGAGCGGCGAGGGCCACTCGTTCCACTACGACTTCTTCAACGCCTGGGACCCCGCGACCCTCAAGGCCCTGGTCGACCACTGTGTCGTCGGCGGGCTGCAGTGCAACGCCCGCGGATACGACGAGACCCACCCCGAAGCGGGCGCCGCGCTCGACGAGAACTACGAACTGCCCTGACCGCCCCGCTCCTCCGAGGCATCCGGCCCGGCGCGGTGAGCGTCGGGCCATCCCCCTCCAGCACGACCCCACCCCCCCCAGACCCCCCAGGAGATCCCGCATGCCCACAGTCCGCACACCCCGTCCGCCGACAAGACGGCGCCTGGCCGTACCGCTCACGGTCGCCCTGCTCGCCTCCGGCGCCCTCGCCCTGCCCGCCCAGCAGGCCGGCGCCGCCGGGAACGTGGTGAAGGTGACCGGCTCGCAGGGGAACTGGCAGCTGTCGGTGAACGGTTCCCCCTACCAGATCAAGGGCCTGACCTGGGGGCCGAGCGTCGCCGACGCCGAGAAGTACATGCCCGACGTCAAGTCCATGGGCGTCAACACCATCCGGACCTGGGGCACCGACGCCTCCAGCAAGCCCCTTTTCGACTCGGCCGCCGCCCACGGAGTCAAGGTCGTCGCGGGCTTCTGGCTGCAGCCGGGCGGCGGCCCCGGCAGCGGCGGCTGCGTGAACTACCTGACCGACAGCACGTACAAGAACCAGATGCTCAACGAGTTCCCCAAGTGGGTGCAGACCTACAAGGACCACCCCGGCGTCCTGATGTGGAACGTCGGCAACGAGTCGGTGCTCGGGCTGCAGAACTGCTACACCGGCGCGGAGCTCGAGCGCCAGCGCGACGCCTACACCACCTTCGTCAACGACATCACCAAGAAGATCCACGCCGTCGACCCCGACCACCCCGTCACCTCCACCGACGCATGGACCGGCGCCTGGCCCTACTACAAGAAGAACGCCCCCGACCTCGACCTGTACGCCGTGAACTCCTACAACGCGGTGTGCGACATCAAGTCCACCTGGGAGCAGGGCGGTTACACCAAGCCGTACATCGTCACCGAGACCGGCCCCGCGGGCGAGTGGGAGGTGCCGGACGACGCCAACGGAGTACCGGAAGAGCCCACCGACCGGGCCAAGGCCGAGGGTTACACCAAGGCCTGGAACTGCGTCACCGGCCACAAGGGCGTCGCGCTGGGCGCCACGATGTTCCACTACGGGACCGAGTACGACTTCGGCGGCATCTGGTTCAACCTCCTGCCCGCGGGCCAGAAGCGGCTCGCGTACCACGCGGTGAAGAAGGCGTACGGTGCGGACACCTCCCGGGACAACACCCCGCCCGTCATCTCCGGGATGACCGTCGAGGGCGACGCGTCCAAGGTTCCGGCGGGCGGCGCGCTCACCCTGACCACGAAGGCGACCGACCCCGACGGGGACGCCCTGAGCTATGAAGTCCTCGCCAACAGCACGTACATCGACAAGGACAAGAACCTGACGCCCCTGCGCCACACCGACGAGGGCAACGGCCGTCTGAAGGTCACCGCGCCGGACCGGACGGGCGTGTGGAAGATCTACGTCAAGGTCACCGACGGCAAGGGCAACGTGGGCGTCGAGACGCGCTCGGTGCGTGTGGTGGCCCCGCCGGTCGACGGCACGAACATCGCCCTCGGCAAGACGGCGAAGGCCTCCTCGCAGCAGGCCGGGGGCGGCGACTGCCCCTGCACCGCCGCGGGCGCCGTCGACGGAAAGGCCACCACCCGCTGGGCCAGTGACTGGAGCGACCCCCAGTGGCTGCAGGTCGACCTCGGCTCCGGCCAGTCGTTCAAGCACGTCCAGCTCAACTGGGAGACGTCGTACGCGAAGGCCTACACGATCCAGACCTCCGACGACGGACAGAACTGGCGGACCGTCCACGAGGTGAAGGACGGCAACGGCGGCATCGACGACTTCGACGTCAACGGCACCGGCCGCTACGTCCGCGTGCACGGGACCGCCCGCGGCACCGGATGGGGCTACTCGCTCTACGAGTTCGGCGTCTACCGGTGAATCCGGTGTCCACCGCCGACGGCGGCCGCACGCTGGGAGAGCGCTCTATCACCTTGCTGTGCAGGGAAGTTAGAGTGCACGCATGGAGAGACAGTCGCTGACGCTCGAGGACGTGGCACGGGAGGCGGGAGTCTCCCGTGCCACGGTGTCCCGGGTGATCAACGGAGTGCGCAACGTCGACCCGGCCATCCGGGACGTGGTGCGTGAGGCGATCGAGCGCACCGGATACGCGCCCAACCGGGCGGCACGCTCCCTGGTCACCCGGCGCACGGAAACCATCGCCTTGGTCATCTCGGGCGCGGGCGAGGAGAACGACGACGGCCGAACCGGTGGCCGCGATGACGACGGCCGTCCCGGCGACGGCGTGCAGAACGCCTTCGCGGCCCGGGTGTTCGCCGATCCGTTCTTCGGCCGGGTGATCAGCGGCGTGGTCGGATTCCTGCGGCCGCGGTCGATGCACCCGGTCCTGATGGTCGCCGAGAGCGCCGCGGCCAGGAAACAGGTGACGGAGTTCCTCCGGCAGGGCAGCGCCGACGGGGCCCTCGTGGTCTCCACGCACGCGGAGGATCCGCTGCCGTCGCAGCTCGTCGCCGAGGGGCTGCCCGCCGTGTGCTTCGCACGGCCCGCGCTGCCCGTCCCGGTCAGTTACGTCGACCTGGCCCACCGCGAGGGCGGACGGCTGGCCGCGGAGCATCTCCTCGCGCGCGGCCGACGGCGCCTTGCGACCGTCACGGGACCACTGGACCTGCCCGCCGGACAGGAGCGGCTCGCCGGTTTCCGGGAGGCGCTGGAGCGTGCCGGGACGGCGTACGTGCCGATGGCGGAGGGTTCCTTCACCCGGGAGAGCGGCGCCGCTGCGATGGCCGGGCTGCTGGCCGAGCACCCCGGACTGGACGGAGTGTTCGTGGCCAACGACCTCATGGCGCAGGGCGTGTGCGAGCTGCTGCGCGAGCGGGGCGGACAGGTCCCGCAGCAGGTGGCGGTGGTCGGCTTCGACGACTCCAGCGTGGCGCTCACCTGTCGTCCGCCGCTCACCACCGTCCGCCAGCCGGTGGAGGAGATGGCGGCGGCCATGGCGAGGCTGCTCCAGGAACACGTCCAGGGCGTCCGGACGGAGCCGACGTCGCTGATCTTCGAGCCGGAGCTGGTGGTGCGGGATTCGACATGAATCCCGGGTGTGTATCCCTCTTGGAGGTGGGCAGGCGATCAGTGCAGGGGTGACATCCTGCGGGAGTCGCTGACCGGTCAGTGGGCGGCTCCACCTCCGAGCTGAGCGGCCGCGCACCTTCGTGGGACAGGGATGCGCGGCCGCTCACGCGTTCCGCTCGCGGTGCGGGCGGAACGCGTGAGCGGGCCGGTCGGGACTCAACGAGTCGCCCACGCCAGGACGCCGCCCAGGACGAACAGCAGACACATGGCGATGTTGGTCCGCTTGTAGGCGACGAGGACGGCCACGAACTCGCGGATCGTCGCGTTGGGCCAGAAGTACGCCGCCGTGGTCGAGCCGACCACCTGCCCCTTGACCCCGGCCCGGCGGGCCATGAGCGCCGCGCGGAAGGCGTGGTAGTTGTTCGTGACGACGACGCACCGGTAGCCGGAGCCGGTCTTCTCCATGATCGCCTTGCTGAACCGCAGGTTCTCGTCGGTCGTCGTCGACCGGTCCTCCCGCTCGATCAGATCCGCGGGGAAGCCCCGCTCCACCAGGTAGTCGGCCATCGCGTGGGATTCCGGCACGTCCTCGTCCGGCCCCTGGCCACCGGAGGCGATGAGCAGCGGAGAGCCGCCGTTCCTGCTGAGCTGCGCGTGCACCTCCCGGGCCCGTTCGAGGCGGCTGGCAAGCAGCGGCGGCACCGTGGAACCGCCGAGGAGACCGGAGCCCAGTACGACCACGTAGTCGGCCTTGCGGCGAATGCGCATACGGCCGTAGAGGAACGCGTACACGACGAAGCTCAGGAACAGGAACGAGAGGTAACAGGCGAGGCCGAGCGCCGCCGTGCCCACTCCGATCAGCACCGGCGTCCGCAGCACGGCCGCCGTGACGGCCAGGGCCACGACGCCGATGATGCACAACGCGCCCATCAGGGACAGCAGGTTGGAGGGGCTTCTGCCCTCCTTGCGCACCATCTGCAGTCCGTTGAGGAAGAGCAGCCCCACGAGGACGAGGATGCCCACGGCTCCCAGCGCGAGCAGCGTGGCGGCGATGACGAGCCCGGTCGTGGAGCCGGACGAGATCAGTTGGTACATCCAGGCCGCGAGGCCGCAGAGCGCGGCGAGGCCGAGGATGACCGCGTTGCCGAACCGGCGGCGCTCGCGCACCATCCGCCAACAGAAGACGAGGAAGAGGAGGGCCGCCGGGGCGTAGAGCAACATCCGCCCAGATTAGGGGGCGGCTCAGGACTCAGCGGACGACGTCGAACACGTTCTTCTGCAGGCCGTTGGCGTAGGCCTCGTGTTCGACGAGCCGCAGCTTCTGCATGTCCTTGTCGGTGTCGCTGAACAGACGCTTGCCCGCGCCGAGAAGGAGGGGGAAGACGAGCAGGTGGTAGCGGTCGATCAGCCCGGCGTCCGAGAGGCTCCGGTTGAGGGAGGCGCTGCCGTGGACGATGATCGGGCCGCCCTCGGTCTCCTTCAGCGCGGCGACGTCGTCGAGCGAGCGCAGGATCGTGGTCTCGCCCCAGTTGTCGACGAGGTCGCCCTCGCCGAGGGTGGTGGAGACGACGTACTTCGGCATCACCTTGTACTCCGCGAAGTCCTCCATGTCCGGCCAGACGGGGCTGAACGCCTCGTAACTGATGCGGCCCATCATCAGCGCGGCGGCCTCCTGCTGCTCCCGGCCCTTGATCTCGAACGCCTCCGGAAGGAACTCGATGTCCTTGAAGGTCCACCCGGAGTTCCGGTAGCCGGGTTCACCGCCCGGGGCTTCCACGACTCCGTCGAGCGACACGAAGGCGGTGCTGATCAGGGTGCGCATCTGAGTTCTCCCGAAGGTCTTCCTGGGCGTGCGTGACTGCGGCAACTATCGCTGAAGACTGCGTCACCGCAGCCCGCACCACTGAAGACCGGACGATGCGGCAGAACTCATCGGTCGTACGGCTGTCGGATTCAGCGGCGGCCGCCGCGCAGCCGGGAGAGGAGCGAGCGGGCCTGCGCGCGCTTGCGCGGGTCGGCCGCGGCCCGGCGCACCGACTCGACGGTCCTTCGGCCCTGTGGTGTGCGGCTGTAGGCCCTGATGCGTGAGAGCAGTCCGGCCATGGGTTCCTCCTGAGGTCGCACCGCCGTCGCGGCGGGTGAGCTGTCCGTTGCTGTTCCCGTACCCGGCGCGGCCCCCGTGATGCGGCTTGACTGACCTCGTACTTTACGGGCAGCCGAAGGGCATGGCTGTTCTCAGGAAATGTGCTCGCCCCATGCTCGCCTCCGTTTTCGTCACCGGCGGGCTCGGGACCCTTCGGGACCCGCAGCGCGTGGCGCCCGCCGCCGAGTCCCTGGTCGCTCCCGTGGCCTCCCGGATCCCCTGGCTCACGGAGGACCCCGAGCGGCTGGTGCGCATCAACGGCGCGGTGCAGCTCGGCGCGGGTCTGATGCTGGCGACCGGACGTGTGCCGCGCGTCGCCGCCCTCGCGCTCGCCGGGACGCTGGTGCCGACGACCCTTGCCGGGCACGCCTGGTGGAAGGAGAAGGACCCGGAGCGGCGGGCGGCGCAGCGCACGCAGTTCACCAAGAACCTGTCGCTGCTCGGCGGGCTCCTGATCGCGGCGGCCGACACGCACGGCAAGCCGTCCGTCGCCTACCGCACCCGTACCGCGGCCGCGTCCGGCCGACGGGCGGCCCGGCGCACCCGGCGCGACGCCACGCGTGCTGTGAACGGAGTGGCTCAGGACGCGGCGGGGGCGGTCCGCTCGATGTCCGACAGTGCGCAGCACGCCGTGGGGCGGCGAACGCGTTGAGGTCGTGAAAGGTTCAGACCTCTGTTGTGCAAGCGCTTGCTGTAGTCGCGGGCCGGTGGCACCCTCGTGGCGGCTCCCCCCAGCCGCCCCCCATCTCGCAGGAGTAAGCCGTGAACCGGACCGGGAAGACCCTGACCTCAGCAGGCGGCATCATCGTGGCCGTCCTTGCGGCCTGGGCCGTCGCCGCCCCTGAATCCATCGGCGTCTCGGTGGCCCCGGCCGGTCGGACGGACGCCAAGGGCGCAAAGAGTGCCGAGAGCGCAAAGAGTGCCGAGAGCGGCAAAGGTGCCCACAGCGCCAAGAGCGTGCTGTGGGACGGAGACGCGTCGAACGGCCTCGACGTCTTCGGGACCACGCTGTGCGACGCGCCGGGAAGCGTCACCGTCGACAACTGGGGCACGGCCCGCGGCGACTTCTTCAAGTTCAACAAGCCCATCGGCGTGCCGCGCTGCGAGGCGCACAACGTGCGGACCGGGAGCGGTGAGTACGCCTTCCGCAACGGCAGCACGTACTGGTTCGGCTGGGACTCGATGACCAAGACGGGCGACGCGCAGACCGTCTTCCAGTGGAAGTCGAACGGCACCAACGACCAGCACAGCCAGAACTACCCCGTGATCATGAAGGTGGAGGACGGCAAGCTGAAGGTCTGGTACGTCGCTCCCGGCGAGGAGTGGATACCCATCGGCTCGGCCGCGTGGTCGTCCGGCGCCTGGCACTCGGTCCAGCTCGGCATCACCACGAGTTCCGGCAGCTCCGGGAAGCTCTCGGTCTACATGGACGGTCAGGAGATCGCCTCCCGCTCGGGCGCCCGCACCTGGGACGACCTCGGCAACAAGCCGCGGTGGGGCACGTATTGGGGCACCGACGCGAGCACGGCATCCATCAACTGGATCGACCGCCTGGCCATGGGGGAGTCCCGGGCCGACGTCGACTGACCCTGCGGCGGCGGCGCCGGTGCGCGGCGCGGAAATCTACGGGAGGCCTTCGAGGAGGCCTCCCGTTTTCACGCGATGACCATGATTAAGTTAGGTTAGCCTTTCCTGAGTAACGCTGGGGGGAGGAGAGTCCATGCTGCCTGGGAACGGGAAGCCGTGGGCCCCACCGCCCTGGCCTTCCGGGCTACCGGGGCGGTCGGCGACGCCGCCGTGCCCCACGGGCCGACCGCCCTGGCCCGCCTCCAACTGCTGCCCGTGAACATCGGATTCGCCCGCTTCCGGCGAACGCCCCGACGGCGCGCGCAGCCATGCCGACCGGCGCCACGGCCCCCGTCGCCACCACCGCCCCGCGTCGACCCACGCGGTCGGCGCTCATCTCAGAAGGAGCCATCCGATGGACCAGACCTTGTCGCCCGAGCGCGTCCGCGCCGACATCGCGGAGCTGCTCGACTGCGACCCCAGTGAGATCGCTCCCGACGAGGACCTGTTCGACCTCGGCCTCGACTCGGTGCGGATCATGACCCTGGTCCAGCGCTGGCGCGCCGCGGGGGCGACCACGCTGGAGTTCCCCGACCTGGCCGAGCAGCCCGAACTGGGGCACTGGACGGCCCTCCTGACGGAGCGTGCCGCATGACCCGGGTCGACCACCGGCACCGCCACCTGGACCGGATCACCGAGGTCCGGCAGGGTCTGCACGCCGAGAAGGTGGGCTACCCGATCGGCATCAGGGAAGTCGAGGTGGTGCGCACGGTCGAGGTCGGCGCCGGACTGCTGCGGCTGACCCTGGGCGGGCCCGGCACCGAGGGGTTCGAGGCGCACGCGCCGGACGAGCACGTGAAGCTCATCTTCCCGGAACCGGACGGCTCGCTGCGGCTGCCCGAGCGGAACGGGGCGATGCTGCGCTGGCCGCGGCCCGCCCCCACCTCGCGCGAGTACACCGTGCGCCGCTACGACCCCTTCACGGGCGAGATCGACATCGACATCGTCCCGCACGACGGCGGCCTGGCGTCGGACTGGGCCCATGAGGTCGAGCCGGGTGCCGTCGTGCACCTCGCGGGGCCGCCCGGCGGGCTGATCGTCCCGCACACCTACGACCGCTATCTCCTCGCGGGCGACATCACGGCGCTGCCCGCCGTCGCGCGCTGGCTGGAGGAGCTGCCCCGGACCGCGAAGGGCTGGGCCTTCGTCGAAGTGGCCGACGCGGACGAGGAGATCGAGCTGTCCGCGCCCGAAGGCGTGGAGGTGCACTGGCTGCACCGGGGCGGTCTGCCCGCGGGGACGGGCGGCGCGCTGGAGCGGGCCGTGACCGCGGTGACCGTGCCCGAGGGGGAGCGCGTCTACGTCTGGGTCGCAGGTGAGGCCGGGCAGATCAAGCCCCTGCGCCGCTGGGTCCGTGACGAGTTGGGGCTCGGCAAGGCCGACCACGACATCACCGGGTACTGGAAGCGCGGCGTCGCCGACTTCGACGAGGACGACCACTGAGCAACCGGCCGGAAGGGCGCGCGAAATCTTTGCGCGCCCGATTGTCCTGCCGACAAGGTCATCTACTAAGGTGAGCCTTACCTAAGTAACAAGGAGCGAAACATGTCCATACGCAGATCGTCGGGCCTGGTCGGTGCCGTGGCGCTGGCGCTGTTGGTGACCGGGTGCGGATCGTCGGACGGCGGGTCGGACGACTCGGGCAAGGGCAAGACCCGGACGTTCGCCGCGGACAACGGCAAGATCAAGATCCCGGCTGACCCGAAGCGTGTGGTCGCCACCGGCTACGCCGTCCCGGCCATGATCGAGGGCGGCGCGCCCCTCGTCGGAATCTCCTCGTGGAAGCGGGGCGAGCCGATGATGAGCAAGCAGGACCTCGCCACGTACAAGAAGACGCCCAAGGTGGCGGGCGAGCTGGCGACCGAGACCAACTACGAGGCCATCGCCGAGGCCGAGCCCGACCTGATCGTCATCGGCGTCCCCGCGCCGGTGCTCGGCGACATCGACGTCAAGCGGCTCGAAGGCATCGCCCCGGTCGTCGCCCTCGGCCCCACCGTGCCGGCCGCCTGGCGCAAGCTGACCCACAAGCAGTCCGACGCGGCAGGCGCGCTGAAGAAGTACGACGTCGCGAAGGACAAGTACGAGGCCCAGGCCGCCAAGCTGGCCAAGAAGTACGAGGACGTGCTGCCGAAGCTCAAGCTCGGCCACGTCGGCGCGTACGGCGAGACCGCGAAGGGCACCTTCCAGCGCGAGTTCGGCGATTCGTGGGGCACCAACATCGCCCAGGACGTCGGCGCCAAGTACTACGGCAAGGTCAAGAAGCCCGGCCCCGGCTCGAAGTCCGTCAGTGAGTACCCCTCCATCGAGGAGCTCCCGGACGCGCTCGGCAAGGCCGACGCCATCACCTACTCGGTCAACCCCGACGGCAGCATTCCCAAGCCGGTCAAGTACGTCATGGACTCGAAGCTGTGGAAGAACCTGCCCGCCGTCAAGGCAGGCAAGACCTTCCCGCTGCGCTACACCGAGGCCGCGACCTACGGGCAGGCCATGCAGACCCTCGACGCGATCGACACGTCGTTCGCGCCCCTGCTGAAGCGGTGACCGTCGCGGGCCGTGCCTCCGAGGCGGCCGGAACCAGAAAGGCCGTCCCGCAGATCGGCCTGCTCGTCGGCGGCCTCGTGCTGCTTGCCGTCGTCGCCGTGCTCAGCATCGGCATCGGCGCCCGCTCGGTCGCGCCCGGCGAGGTCGTGCGGGCCCTGTTCGACTATCAGGGCACCAACGACGACCACGTGATCGTGCGGGACGTCCGCGCACCGCGTGCGCTGCTCGCCGTCGCGGTGGGCGCCGCCCTCGCGGTGGCGGGCGCCCTCATCCAGACGCTGGCCCGCAACCCCCTCGCGGAACCCGGCATCCTCGGGGTCACCGCGGGCGCCGGGTTCTCCATCACCATCGGCTCGGCGCTCGGACTGACCGCCAATCAGGCCGGTGAACTGGGCTTCGCGGTCATCGGCTCCGTCGCCGCCGCGCTCCTCGTCGTCGCGGTCGGACGGCACTCGCCGCTGCGCCTGGTGCTCGCGGGCGTCGCCCTGACCGCCGTGCTGAGCGGCGTCGCACTGGGGCTTCGGCTGATGCTCCCCGACACCTTCGACGCGTACCGGTTCTGGTCGGTCGGCTCCCTCGCGGCCCGCGAACAGGCGCCGATGGCCCTGCCGTTGACGGTGATCGCGGTGGCCCTCGTCGGCGCGCTGCTGCTGAGCCGGGCGCTCAATGCTCTGTCGCTCGGCGAGACCGTGGCGCACACACTGGGCGCGAACGTCGGACGGGTGCGGCTCGCCGCACTCGCGCTGATCACCGTGCTCAGCGGCGCGGCGACCGCGGTGGCGGGACCGATCCTGTTCGTCGGTCTGATCGTGCCGCACCTGGTCCGCAGGCCCGCCGGCGGCTCGGTGCCCTGGCTGGTCCTCTACACGATGGTGCTCGGCCCGATCCTGCTCCTCGTCGCCGACATCGGATCGCGCGTGCTGCTGCCCACCGGCGAGGTGCCGGTGGCCATCGTGACCGCGTTCCTCGGCGGCCCCATGCTGATCTGGGCCGTGCGCCGCTACGGGGCGGGGTCGCTGTGAACACACTCGTACTGAAAACGCTCGTACCGAAAACCGAACGCCGCACGGTGCTCCTCGTCGTCGTGATGGTCTCCCTGATGCTGGCCCTCGGCCTGCTCGGGCTCTGCTACGGCGCGTCCTGGTCCACTCCCGGCGAGGTGTTCGCCTCGCTGACCGGCACCGACCGCTCCGTGGTCATCTCCGACTGGCGGCTGCCGCGCGTCCTGGCCGGACTCGTCTTCGGCGCCGCCCTCGGCGTGGCCGGGGCGATCTTCCAGAACCTCACGCGCAACCCGCTGGGCAGCCCGGACGTGATCGGCCTCGACGCGGGCGCCTACACCGGCGCCCTCTTCGCCCTCACCGTCCTGTCGGGCACGTCCGCCCAACTGGCCACAGGATCGGTGCTCGGCGGACTGATCGTCGCCGGTGTGATCTACCTGCTCTCGTTCGACCGGGGCTTCTCCGGGCTGCGGCTCGTGGTGATCGGCATCGCCGTCAACGCGATGGTCACCGCGTTCAACTCGTGGATCGTGCTCCGCGCCGACCTGGAGGTGGCGATCGCCGCGGTCGGCTGGAGCGCCGGTTCGCTCGCCGGTGTCGGCTGGGAGGACCTGGGGATCCCGTTCGCGGTGATCGCCGTGCTCCTCGCCCTGATGGCGTCGCGGGCGCACGCCATGCACCAGGCGTCACTCGGCGACGCGATCGCGGTGACCACCGGCGTCGGTCTCGGCCGACTGCGGCTGCTCATGGTGCTCGTCGGCGTCGGCTGCACCGCCACGGTCACCGCCGTGGCAGGACCGATCGCGTTCATCGCACTCGCCGCCCCGCAGATCGGCCGCAGGCTCGCGGGCGCGGCCGGTGTACCGCTGCTCCCTGCCGCACTGACCGGAGCGGTGCTGCTCCAGGGCGCCGACCTGATCGCCCAGATGCTCCTCGCACCCGTCGCCCTGCCGGTCGGCGTGGTGAGCACCGCGATCGGCGGTTGCTACTTGATCTGGCTGCTTACCAAGGAGGTGGGGCGCGCGTGACCGCACGCCTGACCGCGCGGGACATCACCCTGCGCTACGGAGACCGGGTGGTCTCCACACGGCTGAGCCTGGACGTCCCCGACGGCGCGTTCACCGCCATCGTGGGCCCCAACGCCTGTGGAAAATCCACCCTGTTGCGCGCGCTCGTCCGGCTCCTTCGCCCCCACGAAGGACACGTGGAGTTCGACGGCCGTGAGGTCACGGGATACCCGGCGAAGGCGCTGGCCAAGCAGCTCGGCTTCCTGCCGCAGGACCCCCTGGCCCCCGAGGACATCAAGGTCCGCCACCTCGTGGCCAGGGGCCGCTTCCCGCACCAGTCGCTGCTGGCCCTGCGCTCCCCGGACGACGAGGCGGCCATCACGGAGGCGATGGTGGCCGCCGGTGTCGAGGACCTCGGCGACCGCCCGGCGCAGGAGCTGTCCGGCGGGCAGCGGCAGCGGGTGTGGATGGCCATGGTGCTCGCCCAGGAGACGCCCTACCTCCTGCTCGACGAGCCGACGTCCTTCCTGGACATCACCCACCAGTACCAACTGCTCGGCCTGCTCGCCAGGTTGCGCAACGAGGGCCGCACGGTCATCGCCGTCCTGCACGACATCAACCAGGCCTGCCGCTTCGCCGACCACCTCGTCGCCATGAAGGACGGCAGGGTCGTCGCCGAGGGCGACCCCGGGGACATCGTCGACGCCGCGCTGATCAAGGACGTCTTCGACCTGCCGAGCGTCATCGTCCCCGACCCGGTCACCGATACGCCGATGGTCGTCCCCACCCTGCAAGGAGAGTAAGTTGAGCACCGCAAGCGTCTCCTCGGACGGCCTGCTCCACCTGACCAGCGCCCAGTTGGGCATCTGGAACGCGCAGCGCCTCGAACCGGACTCGCCGTACTACGTGGTCGGCGACGTGGTGGAGATATCCGGCAGCGAACCGGTCGACGTCGACGCGCTCGTCGAGGCCGTCCGGGCGACCACCGAGGAAGCCGAGACGCTGCGGCTGCGGGTGTACGACACCCCGGAAGGACCGCGTCAGAGGGTCGGTCAGGAGCCGGTCCCCGCACCCGAGGTGATCGACGTCAGCGGTGACCCCGACCCCGTGGCCGCGGCCCACGCGCTCGTCGACGCCGAACGGGCGCGGACGGGCGCGGCCTGCCGGGGGATGGTGGACCGGCCGCTGTACGCACGGACCGTCATCCGGCTCTCCGACCGCGAGGTCTGGTACACCCAGCTCGGCCACCACCTGGTCTTCGACGGCTACACCGCGGCGATGCTCGCCCGCCGCACCGCCGCCCGCTACACCGCCCTGGTGAACGGCACCGAGCCGCGCAAGTCGACGTTCGGCGGGTTCGCCGCCCTCGTCGCGGCCGACCGGGCCTACCGGGAGAGCGACCGCTTCACCGACGACCGGGCGTACTGGGTCGAGCGGTTCACCCCGCTCCCCGAACTCGGCCAGCTCCCCGACGCGGCGGACGCCGCAGGCACACCCGACGGCACGCTGACCGCCCGCGCCGCCCTCACCCCCGAGGAGACGGCCGCACTCCGCGCGTTCGCCGACGCCGAGGGCGTCACCTGGGGCGAGGCGCTGATCGCCTGCTACGCCGCCTTCCTGCACCGCATGCTGGGCCGCACCGACGTCGTCTTCGCGCTGCCGCTCATGTGCCGGGCGGGCTCGGTCGCGCTGCGCACCCCCGCCATGGCCGTCAACGTGCTGCCGCTGCGGGTCACCGTGCAACCGGGCGACGGGCTCGGCGAGTTGAGCCGCCGGGTCGCCACCGCCATGAAGGAGATGCGCGACCACCAGCGCTACCGCGGCGAGGACCTGCCGCGCGACCTCGGCGTGCCCGGCGCGGGCGCGCTGCTGCACGGCCGCGGCATCAACCTCAAGGCCTTCGACCTCGCGATCGACTTCGCGGGCGCCAGCGGCGTGATGCGGAACGTCGCGGGCGGCCCGCCGGAGGACATGGGCCTGAGCGTCCTGCCCGCCCGCGACGGAGGGCTGCTGTTCGGCTTCGAGGTCGACGCCAGGTCCAACGACCAGGCGTCCGTGGACGGTCTGCTGTCCGGCCTGCGCGCCCTGCTCGCCGGGCTGATCGGGGGAGTGCCCGTCGGACGGATCCCGCTCGCCGGGAGCACCGAGTACACGGAGCGCCTCCTCGCGTCCTGGTGCCCGCCCGCCCTGCCCGGCGCGCCGGTCGACGTACCGACCGCGTTCGACGCGATGGTCGCAGCCGACCCCGGGCACACGGCCCTGGTGTGCGGCGACGACCGGCTGTCCGCGGGGGACCTGGCCGACCGGGTGCACCGCATCGCCCGCGCCCTGCGGGCCCGCGGCATCGGCACCGACGACGTCGTGGCGCTGGCGCTGCCCCGCTCCGCCGACTCGGTGGCCGCCCTCCTCGCCGTGCTCGACGCGGGCGCCGCCTTCCTGCCTCTGGACACCGCCTACCCGCCCGAGCGGCTGCGCGGCCTGATCGACGACACCCGCCCCGCGCTGGTGCTCACCGCCGCCGACGAGGTCGACGGAGTGCCGTGGAGCACGCTGCTCGACGAGGCCGCCGCGCTGTCCGGCGCCCCCCTGACCGCCGGTGAACTGGCCGCGCCCCGCCACCCCGAGCACCTCGCCTACGTGATCCACACCTCCGGATCGACCGGCCGCCCCAAGGGCGTGCTCGGCAGGACCGGCGGCCTGGCCGCGCTCCTGCACCACCAGCGCTCGACGGTCGTCGCCGAGGCCGAGGGCGCCGCGGGACGGCAGCTGCACGTCTCCCACACCTACTCGTTCGCCTTCGACTCCGCGTTCGACCACTTGATCTGGCTGCTCTGCGGGCACCAACTGCACGTCTACGACAGTGAGACGGCCCGCGACGCCGACGCCCTGCTCGACGCGTACGCCCGTGACGCCATCGACATCGTCGACACCACGCCGTCGATGGCGGCGCCGCTCGTCGACGGCGGCCTCCTGGACCGCAGGCCGACGCTCCTGGTCCTCGGCGGCGAAGCCACCCCGCCCGCGCTGTGGCGGCGGGTCGCCGCATCCGGCATCACCGCACGCAACATGTACGGCCCGACCGAGGCCACCGTGGACGCCACCACCGCCCGGATCGACGGCGGCGATCCGACGATCGGCCACCCGCTCGCGGGCACCCGCACCTACGTCCTGGACAGCGCGCTGCAGCCCGTGTCGCACGGCAGGACGGGCGAGCTGTACCTGGCGGGGCCGCACCTGGCCCGCGGCTACCTCGGCAGGCCGGGCGCGACCGCGGACCGGTTCGTCGCCGACCCCTTCGGCCCGGCGGGCGCGCGCATGTACCGCACCGGCGACCTGGCCCGCTGGGTGCCGGGCCGCGGCCTGGAGTACCTGGGCCGCGGCGACGGACAGGTCAAGATCCGTGGCCACCGCGTGGAGACGGGCGAGGTCGAGGCCGCGCTCGGCGCGGTGCCCGGCGTCACCGCGGCCGCCGCCACCGTGCGCTCGAACCGGCTCATCGGCTACGTCGTGACCACCTCCGTCACCGGCGACGAGGTGCGTGCCCAGCTCGCCGCGCGGCTGCCCGAGCACATGGTGCCCGCGGCCGTCGTCGTCCTCGACGAGCTGCCCGTCACGACCAACGGCAAGCTCGACCGCGCCGCCCTGCCCGCGCCCGCCTCCTCCGGCGGCGGCCGCGAGCCGCGCACGGAGCACGAGCGGCTGCTGTGCGCGGTCCTCGCCGACGTGTTCGAGGTCGAACGGGTCGGTGTCGACGACGACTTCTTCTCCCTCGGCGGCGACAGCATCACCGCGATCACCATCAGCAGCCGTCTGCGGGCGAAGGGCCTCGAACTGCGGCCGCGGGACCTCCTGGCCCGCCGCAGCTTCGCCGCGCTCGCCGCCTCCGCCACCCTCGTGGCGGACGTCGCAGGTCCGGCGGACGAGCCGACCGGGCCCGTGCCCGCCCCGCCGATCGTGCGTGGCCTCCTCGACCCGCACCCGGACGTGGACGTCGTCGCCGGGTACGCCCAGTGGACCGCGCTGTACGTCGACGAGCTCGCCCACGGCGACCTGGTCGCGGGCGTCCAGGCGGTGCTCGACCACCACGACGCGCTGCGGCTGCGCGTGGACGACGGCCTGGAGGTGCTGCCCCGCGGCGCGGTACGGGCCGTGGTCGACGAGGCCCACGGCGAGGACGTGACCGCACTCGCCGAGCGCCTCGCCGGACAACTCGACCCGAGCTCGGGCGACTTGATGCGCGCCGCCCTGCTCCGTACCGGCGACGACACCCCGGACCGGCTGGTCGTCGTCGTACACCACCTCGCCATGGACGGCGTGTCCTGGCGCATCCTCCTGCCCGACCTGCACGCCGCCTGTACGGGCGCCGCTCTCGAACCGGCCGGGACGTCCTGGCGCCGCCACGCGACGCTCCTCGCCGAACAGGGCGCATCGGGCGCCCGCCGCGGCGAACTCGACCACTGGCGCACCGCGCTCGGCCCCGCGTCCCGGCTCGGCACCCGCCCCTTGGACCAGCAGCGGGACACGGTCTCCACCGCCCGCAGGACCGTCACCGTGGCCTCGCCCGAGGTCACCGAGGCGCTGCTGACCACGCTGCCCGCGGCCTACCGCGCGGGCGTCGACGAGGTGCTGCTCGCCGCCCTGGTGCTCACCCTGCGCGCCTGGGGTCCGGTGGACGACGCGGTGACCGTCACGATGGAGGGCCACGGCCGCGAACACCTCGACCTGTCCCGTACGGTCGGCTGGTTCACCAGCGAGTACCCGGTCCGCGTCCCCCTGGCCGACGGCGTGGGAGCGGTGCTGCGCGCGGCCAAGGAGGCCAGGCGAGGTGTCCCCGACGGCGGTGTCGGATACGGCGTCCTGCGCCACCTCGACCCGGAAACCGGCGCCGAGTTCGGCGCCGTCCCGCCCCCGGACGTCCTGCTGAACTACCTGGGCCGCTTCTCCGCGCTGCCCGGCACCGGCTGGCGCCTGCCGGAGCGCGACGCCTTCTCGGTGATCGAGCCCGGCGCCAAGGCGCTCGAACAGGTCCTCGCCCTCAACTGCTTCGTCCACGAGGAGGGCGCGCCCCGGCTCGCCGTCGAGTGGACGGCCGCGTCCGAGGTGCTCGGCGCCGATGCGGTCGCGGGGCTGCAGCAGGCCTGGGCGGCGGCGCTCGACGCCCTGGCCGAGCATGCGCTCCACACCCCGGGCGGGCTCACCCCTTCGGACCTGCCGCTCGTCGACCTGGACCAGAGCGCCATCGACGTACTCGAACGCACCGGCCGCATCGCCGACGTGCTGCCCGCCACGCCGCTGCAGGTCGGCCTCTCCTTCCACACGCTGGTACGCGACGATCAGGACGCCGACGTCTACGTCGTGCAGGCCGTGACGACGCTGGTCGGCGAGGTGCGTCCGGAGCGGATGGCCGAGGCCGCCCGCGAACTGCTGCGCCGCCACCCCGCGCTGCGCGTGTACCTCGGCACGGCGGGCGACGACGTGGTGCAGGTGATCCCCGCCGACGTGGCCCTGGACTGGCGGGAGGACGACCGGTTCCCCGAGGCCGCCCGCGCCGATCTGGAGCGCCCCTTCGACCCGGCCCGGCCGCCGCTGATCCGCTTCCTGCTGTCCCGCGTCGGGCCCGACGAGCACAAGCTGGTGATCACGAACCACCACGCGCTGCTCGACGGCTGGTCGATGCCGCTCGTCGGCCGCACCCTCCTCGCCCTCTACGCCGAGCTGGGCGGCGGCCCCGCCGCGCCCGTCGCCCCGCCGCTCCCGGAGTACTTCCGGTGGCTCGCGGACCGCGACCACGAGGTGTCGGTCGGCGCATGGCGGGACGCGCTCGCCGGAGTCGACGACGCCACGCGCCTCGCTCCCGCGAGCACCGGGACCGGCGTCGAGCGGCCGGGACGCGAAACCGTCACGCTGGGCCGCGAGTTCAGCGACCGGCTCCGCGGATTCGCCCGCGAACAGGGCGTCACCCTGACCACGGTCCTCCAGACCGCGTGGGGCCTGCTCCTCGGCAAGCTCACCGGGCGCCGCGACGTCGTGTTCGGCTGCCCCGTGTCCGGGCGGCCCGCCGAGGTCGACGGCGTGGAGTCGATGATCGGCCAGCTCGGCACCACCATCCCGGTGCGCGTGCGGCACACCCAGGACCAGACCGCACGCGACCTCATGGCCCACGTGCACGCCGAGAGCGTCGCGCTCGCCGAGCACCACCACGTCGGCCTGCCCGGGATCCAGCGGGCGGTCGGCGTCGGCGAACTCTTCGACACCATGCTCGTGATGGAGAACTTCCCGCTGTCCAGCAGGAAGCGCACCCCGCTCGCCCCCGGCCTCGACCTGACCGGCGTGGACATCACCGACGCCACGCACTACGCGCTGACCGTCATCGTCATCCCCGACGAAGAGATCACCATCGGCCTCGGCTACCAGCCGCGCGCCTTCGACGAGAACACCGTGCGCGACTACGGCCGTTGGCTGCACAACCTCCTGCGGGAGATCGTCGCCGACCCGGCACGTCCCGCGCTTGGGCTGCCCGCGCTCGACCCCGACGAGCGCGAGCGGATCCTGCGCACCGGCACCGAGATCGTGCCCGCCAAGGCCCGCGGCCACTGGCTCGGCGAGTTCGCCGCCTGGGTGGACCGCAAGCCCGACGCCGAGGCCCTGGTCTGCCGCGACCGCAGCCTCTCCTATGCCGAGCTTGACCGCGAGGCCAACCGCCTCGCCCACGCGCTGATCGCGCGCGGGGTCCGGCCGCAGGACCCGGTCGCGGTGCTGCTCGGCCGTGACATCGAGATGTCCGTGGCGCTCTTCGGCGTGGCCAAGGCGGGTGCGGTGTACGTGCCGATGGACGCGAGCTACCCGCGCGAGCGGCTCGCGTTCATGTTCGACGACATCGCTCCGGCCGCCGTCGTGTCGACCGGCGCCGACCTGCCCGTCGACCGCGACATCCCCGTCCTGCGCCTCGACGACCCGGCCACGCTCGCCGCCGCACCGGACACCGACCCGGCCGGGGCCCGCGCCCGGCTCACCGAGGACGCCCTCGCGTACGTCATCTACACCTCGGGAACCACCGGCCGCCCCAAGGGAGTCGGCGTGACCCACCGCGGCGTGCCCGACCTGATCGCGCTGCAGGAGGAGGTCGTCGGCGTCACCGAGCACGACCGGTACCTGCACTTCGCGTCGACCGGCTTCGACGTCGCGTTCTGGCAGACCATGGTGCCGCTGCTGTCCGGCGGCACCTCCGTGATCGCGCCCGAGGAGGTGCGCGTCCCCGGCGACGAACTGCTCGACTACATCGTCGAACACCGGGTGACGGGCGTGAACCTGCTGCCGTCGTTCCTCGCCGCGATGCCCGACGACCGCACCGTCCACTCCGACGTGTTCTTCGTCGTCGGCGCCGAGCGCCTCGACCCCGAACTGGCGCGGCGCTGGGGCCGGGGCCGCCGGGCGCTCTTCAACGCCTACGGTCCGACCGAGGTCACCATCAACTCCGTGACCTGGCACTACGACCCGGATGACGAAGGGCCCCTGCCGATCGGCCTGCCCGACCCCAACGTCCGGGCCTACGTCCTCGACGGCGGACTCCAGCCCGCGGGCGTCGGCGTGACCGGCGAGCTGTACCTCGGCGGACCGAGCCTGGCCCGCGGCTACCTGGGCCGCCCCGGCCTCACCTCCGAGCGGTTCGTCGCCGACCCGTTCGGCCCGCCGGGCGAGCGCATGTACCGCACCGGTGACCTGGTGCGGTGGCGGCCCGACGGCCAGTTGGTGTTCCTGGGCCGCGTCGACCACCAGGTCAAGGTCCGCGGCTTCCGGGTCGAGCTCGGCGAGATCGAGTCCACCCTGACCGGCCACCCCGACGTCCGCGCCTGCGCCGTGATCGTGCGCGAAGGACGGCTCGTCGGCTATGTCATCCCGACCGACGACGCCGACCTGGACACCGCGCGCGTACGGGAGTTCCTGGCCCGGGAGCTGCCCGACCACATGGTGCCGACCGCGCTCGTCCCCATCGACCGGCTGCCGCTGAGCCCCAGCGGCAAGCTCGACCCCACCGCGCTGCCCGCCCCCGAGACCGTGGCCGCCGCACGGCGCGAACCCGCCACCGAGGCCGAAGCGGTGCTCCTCGGCGTCTTCCGTGACGTCCTCGGCACCGACGCCATCGGCCCCGACGACGACTTCTTCGCCATCGGCGGCGACAGCATCGTGTCGCTGCAGGTCGTCTCACGGGCCCGGCGCCAAGGGCTCGGTCTGACCGCACGGGACGTCTTCGAGGGAGCGACGGTCGCGGGCATCGCGGCACGCGCCCGCGCCCTCGGCGGCGACGAGGCACCCGCGACCGGCGACGCGCCGCTCACCCCGATCATGCGCGACCTGCTGCGCCGTGCGGGCACCGCCGCCGACGGCTTCTGCCAGTGGGTGGAGATCTGCGTCCCGCCGGGCGGTGACGCGTCAGCCTGGCAGACCGTGCTCGACGCGCTCCTGGCCCGGCACGACGTGCTGCGGGCCCGCCTGAGCGACGGCGACGACGTGCTGCGCATCCCGCAGGTCGGCGCGGTCACCGGCGCCGAGGTCCTGACCGTCGTCCGTGCGACGGACGACGACCTGCGGACCCTGATCGACTCCCTCGTCGCCGGGATCCGCGACGCCATGGACCCGCGCACCGGCCCGCTGCTGCGCGCCGTGTGGGTGGACGCCGGTCCCGAACGGCCGGGCAGGCTCGTCCTGATCGCCCACCACCTGGTCGTCGACGGCGTCTCCTGGCGCGTCCTCCTGGACGACGTGGAACACGCCCACTCCGGTGGCGAACTCGCCCGCCACGGCCAGTCCTTCCTCGGCTGGGCGCAGTCGCTGCGCGAGGCCGACCGGCGGGCCGAACTCCCGCACTGGCAGCGGACGGCCACCCCCACCCCGGCACTCACCGCACCGCTCGACCCGGCCCGGGACACCGTGGCCACCGCGCGGCACCACGAGATCCACCTCGACCCCGACCCGACCCGCGCCCTCATCACCACCCTGCCCGCCGCCTACCGCAGCACCCCGGACGCCGTGCTGCTCACGGCGCTCGCCCGGGCCGTACAGGCCTGGCGCGGCGCCCAGGAGGTGCTGGTCGCGCTGGAGAGCCACGGCCGACCGCAGCACGTCGACCTCTCCCAGACCGTCGGCTGGTGCACCGCCGTCCACCCCGTGCGACTCGACGCGGGCGACGATGTGCGGGCGGTCAGGGAGCGGCTGCGCGCCCAGGGCGACGGTCTCGGACACGGCATCCTCACCTCGGCGGGTCTCCTCGACCCCGTGACACCGGAGATCGCCTGGAACTACCTCGGCCAGTTCCCCGGCACCCCCACCGACGAGACGCCGTGGCAGCCGTCCCCGGACGCCGACCCGCTCGGCTCGGGCGGCACCGACACCCTGCCCCTGCCGCACAGCCTGATGGTCAACGCCCTGGTACGCGACGACGCGCTCGGCGTCCGGATCACCTGGCCCGCCGCCCTGTTCACCGCGGCAGAGGCGACGGAGCTGGCCGAGTGCCTGCGCACCGCACTGCTGCAGCTCGCCGCCGCACCGGAGATCAGCGCACTCGACAGCGGCAGGCCGATCGCCGAGATCCAGCCGCTGACCCCGCTGCAGGAAGTGATGCTGCGGCACTCGCGCACCGAGCGCCCCGACCCGTACACGGTGCAGTCGACGTTCACCCTCGAAGGACCGCTCGACACCGACGCCCTGCGTGCCGCGGGCGCCGACCTGATGGCCCGGCACCCCAACCTCGGCGCCGTGTTCCCCGCCGACCTGGCGGTGCTCCCCAAGTCGCCCCGGCCGGAGTTCCGGGTGGTCGAAGGACCGGCCGACGAGGCCCTCGCGGCCGACCTGGCCGAGCCGTTCGACCTGGCGGAGGGACCGCTCCTGCGCCTGACCGTGATCCGCGACGGCGCCGAGCGGTGCCACCTGGTCATGACCAGCCACCACGTGCTCTCCGACGGCTGGTCGGCCCCGCGCATCCTCACCGAACTGTTCGACCTCTACACGGCCCGCACCCGCGGTGCCGCCCCCGACCTGCCCGCCCCCGTCCCGTTCGGCGACTACCTGCGCTGGCGCGCCGACCACGAACCGGACCTCGGCCTCTGGGCCACCGAACTGGACGGCCTCCCCGAGGGCGACTACCTGAGCGGCGGCGAACCCGGCCCTGCCTGGCAGGAACCCACCCTCATCACGTTCGACGCCGAGTTGGTGGCCGGACTCACCCGCGTCGCCGCGCGCCGCGGCCTGACCCGCAACACGCTGGTGCAGGGCGCATGGTCGGTGCTGCTCGCACGGCGCTCCGGCCGCGCGGACGTCTGTTTCGGCGCCATGGTCGCCTGCCGTCCACCGGAGTTGGAGGGCGTGGAGGAGATCGTCGGCCTCCTCGCCAACACGGTTCCGGTACGCGCACGGCTCGCGGGCACGCTCGCCGACACGCTCGCCGGTCTGCAGGCCGGGCAGCGGGCCCTGGTCGAGCACCACCACGTCGCCCTCTCCGACCTGGAAAGGGCGACCGGGCGGCGCAGGCTCTTCGACAGCCTGGTGGTCTTCGAGAACTACCCGGTCGACCCGGACCGCCTGCGCGAACCGGCCCCCGGGCTCACGGTCGTCGGCACCCGCTTCCGCGAGTCCACGCACCACCCGGTCACCCTGACGGTCATGCCGGACGGCGACGGCTGGACCGGCGTGCTCGCGCACCGCGCCGGAGTGCGCGCCGACGGGCTCGCCGAGGAACTCCTCGACCTGCTCCGCACCCTGGACGAGCACCTCGACCACGACGTCCGCGACCTCCTGGAGGGCCGATGACACGCGCTCCCGAAGGACCCACGGCAGAGGCCGCCGCGCCACCCACGGACCGGGTGGACGGAAACCTGCTGCGCATCGCGTTCATCCTGGTCCTCGGCACCTTCATGGCCACGCTGGACGCCACGATCGTCAGCGTCGGCATCGACCGCCTCGCCGGTGAGTTCGACGCGTCCGTCGCCGACATCCAGTGGGTCAGCACCGCCTACCTGCTGGCCGTCGTCGCGGCCGTGCCCGCGTCCGGCTGGCTGGCCGACCGCTTCGGCGGGAGGCGCACCTGGCTCGCCGCCGTCGGCGTGTTCCTGCTCGGCTCGATCCTGTGCGCGCTTGCCTGGTCGGCGACCAGCCTGATCGTGTTCCGGGTGGTCCAGGGGCTCGGCGGCGGGCTGCTGCCCGCGACCGGGCAGGCGCTGCTCGCCCGCATCGCGGGACGCCACCGCACCGGCCGGGTGATCAGCGTCGTCGCCGTCGTCCCGCTGCTGTCGCCGGTGTTCGGCCCGCTGCTCGGCGGCACCATCCTCAGCGTGGCGTCCTGGCCGTGGCTGTTCCTGGTCAACCTGCCGATCGGCGCGGTCGCCGCCCTGCTCGCCCGCCGCTATGTGCCCACGGTGCCGCCCGCGGCCCGGCGCACGGCATTCGACCTGCGGGGAGCCGTGCTGCTCTCGCCAGGACTCGCCGTGCTGGTGTACGGGCTGACCGAGGTCGCCCACGGCCGCACGCTCCCCGCGGCGCTCGGCGTGACGGCGGGCCTCGCGATGCTCGTGGGCTTCACCGTGCACGGGCTGCGCACCCGCGGCACGCCACTGGTCGACCCGAGGCTGTTCACCCGGCCGCCCTTCGGGGCCGCGGCCCTCGCGCTGCTCGTCCTCGGCGCGTCGGTCTTCGGCACGACGTTCCTGCTGCCGCTGTACTTCCAGACCGGCCGCGGCCTCTCGGCCTGGGAAGCCGGGCTGCTGCTCGCTCCCCAGGGCCTCGGCGCGGCGGCCGGGTCGGTGCTGGTCAACCGGACCATCGACAAGGTCGCGCCACGGACGCTGGTGGTCGCGGGCATCGTGCTGATCCTCGCGGGCACGGTCCCGTTCACCCAGCTGGGCCACGAACCCCCGGACGCGGTGATCATCGCGGCGCTCGCGGTCCGCGGCATCGGGATGGCGATGATCGGCGCGCCCGTGATGAACATCGTCTACAGCCGCATCGAGCCCGAACACCTCCCGCGCGCGTCGGGGGCGCTCAACCTGCTCAACACCGTGGGCGGTTCGGTCGGCACGGCCGCCCTCGCGGTCGTCCTGGAGAACCGGCTCTCGGCCCGGGGGGCGGACATCTCCTCGGCGTTCGCCGACACCTTCTGGTGGGTCCTCGGCTTCTGTCTGCTCGCGGCCGCGGGGGCGACGAGGCTGCCGAGGACCCAGGTCAGGCGGTGAACAGGGGCAGCGGTCAGGCCTTGTCCTGCATGCTGCTGCGCGCCGGGTTGGCCTGCTCGGCGGCCTTCGGGTCCTTCTCGCCCGCCTTGGCGCGCACGCCCTGCTCGATGCGCTCGCCGATCGACTTGTCGACGTTCGACCAGTATGCGAAGGCCCGGACGAGCACGGGTTCCGTCACGCCGTTGAGCAGGTGCCCGACGACGTTGTCCACGAGGCGGTCACGCTGGGCGTCGTTCAGCACCTCGCGCACCATGGTGCCCGCCTGGCCCCAGTCGTCGTCCTCCGCGTGGTCGACATAGGCGGTGCGGGTGATGTCGCCGTCGGCGTACCAGCTGGGCGGGGAGCCGTAGCGGTCCGTGTCGGCGGCCGGGCCGCCCTTGGAGTTCGGTGCGTAGACCGGGTCCTCCGTCTTGCGGAAGGCCATGGCCCCGTCCTTGGAGTACGTCCGCAGGGGCGCGACGGGGGCGTTGACCGGCAGCTGCTGGTAGTTGCCGCCGATCCGGTGGCGGTGCGCGTCGGCGTAGGAGAACAGCCTGCCCAGCAGCATCCGGTCGGGGCTCGGGCCGATGCCAGGGACCAGGTTGTTGGGCTGGAACGCGGCCTGCTCGATCTCGGCGTGGTTGTCCGTGGGGTTGCGGTCCAGGGTCATCCTGCCGACCTCGATCAGCGGGTAGTCGCCGTGCGGCCACACCTTGGTCAGGTCGAAGGGGTTGAAGCGGTAGGTCGCCGCGTCGTCGTACGGCATGACCTGCACGTGCAGGGTCCAGCTGGGGTACTCGCCGTCCCGGATGTGCTCGAAGAGGTCCCGGGTGTGGTAATCCGTGTCGGCGGCGGCCATCTGGTCGCCCTCGTCCTGGGTGAAGCACTCGACGCCCTGGTCGGTCTTGAAGTGGTACTTCACCCAGAACCGCTCACCCTGTGCGTTGATCCACATGTAGGTGTGCGAGGTGTAGCCGTTCATGTGGCGCCAGCTGCGCGGGATGCCGCGGTCGCCCATCAGCCACGTGACCTGGTGGGCGGACTCGGGCGAGAGGGTCCAGAAGTCCCACTGCATGTCGTGGTCGCGCAGGTTGTTGTCCGCGCGGCGCTTCTGCGACCGGATGAAGTGCTGGAACTTCATCGGGTCCTTCACGAAGAAGACCGGGGTGTTGTTCCCGACCATGTCGTAGTTGCCCTCGCTGGTGTAGAACTTCACCGCGAAGCCGCGCGGGTCGCGCCAGGTGTCCGGGCTCCCGCGCTCACCGGCCACGGTCGAGAACCGGGTGACCAGATCGGTCCGGGTGCCGGGCTGGAAGAGGGCCGCCTTCGTGTAGGCGCTGACGTCCCCGGTGACCTCGAAGTGGCCGAAGGCGCCGCTGCCCTTGGCGTGCGGCTGCCGCTCGGGAATCCGCTCCCGGTTGAACTGCGCCATCTGTTCGATCAGATAGGAGTCCTGGAGGAGGATCGGGCCACCGGCGCCAACGGTGAGCGAGTGTTCGTCGCTCTCGACCGGAACGCCGGCGTCGGTGGTGGTCGCCTTGCCTGTGACGTCGTTCATGAGCTGCGTGTGCCCTTCAGTAGGTGGCGTTCCGGTTTGAGGCATTAAGGCCATCTTGAGGCTTTTTGCGGAATGCGGCTATTTGTTCGTCGCCGTGCACGGTCCGGGTGCCCGACTTGGCGCGGGCGATACGTGCCGACCCTCCTGTTTCCGGGCGCACGTGATCCGGATCCGGCCGTCAGGGGGCGAAACTGTCCGGATCCGCCGCCCGCCAGTCGGCGGCCCAGCCCTCGGGCGGCGCGGCGAGCAGTTCGCCGGGGGAGAGCCACTCGTACAGCTCGGCATAGGAACGGAACCTGCCGCGGTCCTCGCGGCGCCGCAGGAGCTGCGGGCCCAGGTCCGCGGCGTCGCGCACACCCATCGCGGCCATGATCTGCAGCGCGCTCCCGACCGTGGCCTTCTGGTACCGCGTGACGCGTGCGGCCTTGTCCACGACGTCGAGGGCGCGGGCCCGGTGCGGGTCCTGGGTGGTGACGCCGGTCGGGCAGCGGTTGGTGTGGCAGCGCTGGGCCTGGATGCAGCCGACGGCGAACATCATCGCGCGGGCCGCGTTGGTGTAGTCGGCGCCCATGGCGAGGCGCTTGACGATGTCGGAGCCCGTCGCCACCTTGCCGCTGGCACCGATGCGGATGCGGTCCCGCAGCCCCGTGCCCGTCAGAGCGCTGTGCACGGTGATGAGGCCGTCGGTGAGCGGCATGCCGAGGTGGTCGGCGAATTCCAGCGGCGCCGCGCCCGTGCCGCCCTCCGCGCCGTCGACGACGATGAAGTCCGGGGTGACCCCCTCCGCCGCCATGGCCTTGCACACGGCGAGGAACTGGACCCGGGACCCGGGACACAGCTTGAAGCCGACCGGCTTGCCGTGCGTCAGCTCCCGCAGCCGGGCGAGGAACCCGACGAGCTCGCGGGGCGTGGAGAAGACACGGTGGTACGGCGGTGAGACGACGGTCTCACCCTGCGGTACGCCGCGTACCGAGGCGATCTCCGCGTCGACCTTGCTGCCGGGCAGGACGCCGCCCATCCCCGGCTTCGCGCCCTGCGACAGCTTGAGCGACACACAGCGCACGGCCGGGTGGGCCGCCCGCTCGGCGAACTGCCGGGGGTCGAAGTCGCCGTCCCGGGTGCGGCAGCCGAAGTAGCCCGTCCCGATCTCCCAGACGAGGTCGCCGCCGGGCCGCAGATGGTAGTCGGACAGGCCGCCCTCCCCGGTGTCGTGCGCGAACCCGCCCCGCGCCGCCCCGGTGTTCAGCGCCAGGACGGCGTTGGCGGAGAGGGAGCCGAAACTCATCGCCGAGACGTTGAGCAGGGCCATGTCGTACGGCTGTGTGCAGTCGGGGCCGCCGATGCGGACGCGGGGCGGCTCCTGCGGCACCGGCGCCGGGGCCATGGACGGCACCAGGAACTCGTAGCCGCGCTGGTCCATGTCGAGCTCGCTGCCGAACGGCTCCTCGGCGGCGACCCCCTTCGCCCGTTCGTAGACGATGCTGCGGGTGTCGCGGTCGAAGGGCCTGCCGTCGTAGTTGCGCTCCACGAAGTACTGCTGGAGCTCAGGGCGCAGCGCCTCCATGAGGAAGCGCAGATGGCCCAGGACGGGATAGTTCCGCAGGACGGAGTGCCGTCGCTGGACGAGGTCGTACACCCCGGTCAGCGCCACGGCCGCGAGAGGCGCCGCGGCCGACCACCACCAGGGCGAAACCAACAGGGCGAGCACCGCACCGCCTGCCGCACAGGCCAGCAGCGCGCCCACCGTCGCGTAACGCGTCATCGGCGATTCGCTCCTCCGATCATGGTGCGCGCCCTCGACCGGCCCGCGGCCGGACGGTGTGGGCCCCTCCCACGGTGCCCACACCGTCCGCCGGTCCGCCACACGGGCGGCGACGGCGTGACCGCCGGACCCGCATACCCAAGATCCCCGGCGTGAGACGCGAGGGACGGAAGGGAAAGTGCTCCAGTGCGCTCCCGAGGCGGTCTTGAGAACCCCGGCGCCCCACGGTGGAGTGGTGGGACGTTGAGCTGAGAGGGAGGGGCCCGGCCATGCCGGAGAATCAGCACAGCCCGTCGCACGCCGCCCGCTGGGAGCGGGCCGTCGTCGTCGGAGGGGGATACGCCGGACTCGTGACCGCGCGGGTCCTGGCGGATCACTTCGCCGAGGTCCTGGTCATCGAGCGCGACCCGGTGCTGCCGGACACCGGCGTGCACCCCCACGTCCCGCAGGGCTACCACGCGCACGCGCTGCTCGCCCGGGGCGGCGAGGTGCTCGAAGACCTCTTCCCCGGGCTGCGGACGGAGCTCGCGGACCAGGGCGCGCCCGTCTTCGACTACGGCGAGCGGATCAGCTTCCTGCTGCCGACCGGATACGCGCCGACCGACCCGGTGGGTGTCCGCATCCAGACCTTCACGCGTGACGAGCTCGAACGGCGCCTTCGGCAGCGGGTGTCGGCGATCCCCGCGGTGCGACTGCTTCCCGCGGCCCGGTGCGAGACGGTGACCGCGAGCGCACCCGGCCGCCTGGACCGGGTCAGGTACCGCACCGAGGACGACGGAACCATCGAAGGCGACGGCACCACCGGGGACGACGGAACCACCGAGGTCACTGCCGACCTGGTCGTCGACGCCTCGGGCCGCTCCACCTCCGTCGACCGCTGGCTCACCGAGGCGCACCTGCCCGCCTCCGCCAAGACCGTCATCAAGGCGAAGATCACCTACACCTCCGCGTGCTACGTACGCCCGCCGCAGGACCGGCAGGACTTCGACGTCGCCTACCAGATGGCCTTCGCCCCCGACGTGCCGCGCGGCGGAGTGGTCCTCGCCGTGGAGCGCGACCGCTGGATGTGCTCGCTGTTCGGCATCGACGAGCACGTGCCGCCCACCGACGACGAGGGCTACCTCGACTTCGCCCAGAGCCTCGGCAACCCCCGCCTCGCCGAACAGATCAAACGCGGCACCCGCGAAGGCGAGATCCGCCGCTACACCAACAACGGCAACGAATGGCGCCTGCACCACAAGAACGCCCGCTGGCCCGAGCGCCTGGTCGCGGTCGGCGACGCGCTCTGCGTCTTCAACCCGGTCTACGGGCAGGGACTCACGGTCGCCGCGCTCGAAGCGGACCTGCTCGGCCGCCTGTTGAGCGGACTCGACGACCGCGCCGGTCTTGACGGGCTGAGCCGCGCCTACCAGCGCGCCGCCGCCCGGGTCATCCAGGTCCCGTGGACCATGGCCACCAGCTCGGACCTCATGTGGGCACCGACCAAGCACCCGCTGCCCGCGCGCTTCGCCCACTGGTACAACCAGCAGGTCTTCGCGCTCGCCGTGCGCGACCCGAGCGTCTGGGCGCGGTTCGTGCGCGTGCTGAACATGACGGCCCCGCCCGCGCTGCTCTTCCGCCCGGCCGTGCTCGCCAAGGTGGTACGCCACGCGCTCACGCGCCGCAGGAGCTGACACCGCTCAGGACCGCGACCGGCAGTGTCCGGCCGCGCCCGGGACCGTCACCCGGCCACCTGCCTCCTCTGTGAGCATCGGCCCCCAACGAGGGGGCACGCTCGAGGAGGCCGGTATGCGTACGTGGCAGGAGTGGGCGGCAGCGGTGCGGCTGTTGTGGCGGGCCGGACCGCGGCACACGGTCGCACTCACCGTGACCGTGGTCTGCGGGGCGCTCACCGGCCCGTTCGTCGTGATCGCCACCGGGTGGCTCGTGGGCGACCTGCCCGGAGCCGTCGAGGCGGGCCCCGGTTCGGCGGAGGCCCGCCGCGTCCTGGCCGCACTCACCGCGTTCGGCGCGCTGGTCCTCGTCCGCACGGGGCTGCGCGCCCTGGAGGGCGGGCTCGCGGAGGTGCTGCGCCTGCGTGCGGCCAGCGTGGTGGAGGACCGGGCCATCGCGGCGGGGACCGGTCCGGACGGCATCGGACACCTCGAAGAACCGGGCTACGCCGATACGCTGCGGCTGGTCACCGAGCCGAGCACCCGGCCCGACCAACTCGCCGTCCTGCTGCCCGAGATCGTGCGTCCCCGGCTCGAAGGCATCGGACTGCTCGTCCTGTTGGTGCCGCTCGGGTGGTGGGCTCCGGTGCTGCTCGCCCTCGCCGCGGTGCTGACGTACCGCTCCTATCAGCGCCTGGCGCGGCACGTGCACGGCAGCATGCAGGCCGCGAGCGCGGTCATCCGGCGGGCGGGATACCTCCGCTCCCTGGCCGTGGACCCCGAACCCGCCAAGGAGGCAAGGCTCTTCGGGCTCGGCGACTGGCTCGCCGAGCGGATGACGGCCGTCTGGCAGTCGGGCATGACCAAGGTCTGGGCCACCCGCGGGACGGCCGCGCGGCGCGCCTGCGGCGCGGTGGGGTTCGTCGTGCTTGCGGAGGCGGCGGTCCTCGGGCACGCGGCCTTCGCCGCCGCGCGCGGCGACCTGGCACTCACCCAGCTCGTGATCAGCGCCCAGGCGGCGCTCGCCGTACCCGCACTCGGCTGGGTCGGCGACGCCGACAACGTGGTCCGGGACGCGCTGCTGGGTCTGCGGTCGCTCGCGGCGCTGGAGGCGCGGGGGACCGCCGGTGACGAGGAGGGGGCGGCCCGGAAGAACGGGAACGGGAGCGGAGCCGGGGGCGGCGGCGCTCCGCAGGTCCGCCGGGGCATCGCCTTCGAGTCCGTGGACTTCACCTATCCCGGCACGGACAAGCCCGTGCTGCGCGGACTCGACCTGGAGATCCCGGCGGGCACGTCCGTGGCGCTCGTCGGGGCGAACGGATCCGGCAAGACGACACTGATCAAACTCCTCACCCGGCTCTACGAACCGGACGCCGGGTGCGTCACCGTGGACGGCGCGGACGTGCGGGAGCACGAGGTGCGGCGGTGGCGCCGGGGCATCTCCGTCGTCTTCCAGGACTTCGTGAAGTATCCGCTGACGCTGCGCGACAACGTGGGGATCGGCGCCCCGGACCTCGCGGACGACCGGTACGAACTGGAGCGCGCCCTGGAACTCGCCGACGGCGCCGGGCTCCTCGGGACGCTCGGCGCGGGCTGGGACACCGTGCTCTCCCGGCAGTTCGCGGGCGGCGCCGACCTGTCCGCCGGTCAGTGGCAGCGGGTCGCCCTGGCCCGGGCACTCCTCGCCGCGCGGTCGGGGGCCGTGCTCGTCCTCGACGAGCCCACCGCGCACCTCGACGCGCGGGCGGAGGCTGCCTTCTTCGACCGGTTCCTGACGGTGAGCGGGGGTGCCACCACGCTCCTGGTCTCGCACCGCTTCTCCGGCGTGCGCAAAGCCGGGCTCATCCATGTCATGGACGGCGGCCGCATCGTGGAGAGCGGCACGCACGACGCGCTGATGGCGCTGGGCGGCAGGTACGCCCGGATGTACCGGTTGCAGGCCGATCGATTCGTGGACGGGGCCGGGGAAGGCGCCGAGAGCGACCCGGACGTTCCGGAACTCCTGAAGGCCACTGGTGCCGAGGGCGCACAGCCGGTGCGGCACGAGGCGCCGGACCGCCCCGCCGAGGCCGAGGTTCCCGAGCCCGAACGCGGTGCACGTGCGGTGCTCGGCGCCCTGCGCACCCTGGTCGTCGGCTCCTTCCGGGAGTCGTGGAAGCTTGCCGTGCTCGGCATGCTGCTCGTGCCCGCCGCGGCCGGACTCGCGGCCCTGCAGGCCCTGTGGCTGCGGTCCATGGCGGAGGGCGCACAGCAGGAGTCCCTCGGCATGACACTGCCCGCGGCGCTGCTTCTCGTGGTGAGCCTCGGTGCGTGGGAGGCCGTCGAGCTGGCGGCCCTCGGGGCCAGGATCGGGCTCAGCGAACGGGTGGGCTTCGCCTTCGACCGGCTGCTGGCCCGGCTCGCCGCGGGCATCCCCGGACTGCGCCACCAGGAGTCGCCCGCGTTCCAGGACCGGCTCCACCTGCTGCGCGACCGCACCCTCGCCATGGGCGCCCTGCTCAACTGGGTGCTCAACCTGCTCGAACAGTTCGGCGGCTTCCTGGTGACCGCCGTGCTCCTCGCCGCCGTCCACCCCGCCCTGCTGGTGCTGCCGCTCATTGGGGCCCTCGCCATGCGCCTGCAGATATCCGCGCGCGGCATCACCGCCCGGGCCCAGGAAGCCACGGCGGCCGACTACCGGCTCGCCACCCGCCTGGCGGGCCTCGCCACCTCACCGACGGCGGGCAAGGAGCTGCGGATCTACGACGCGGGGCCGGAACTGCGCTCCAGGGTCGGCGCGTTGCGTCGGCACGCGGACCGCGTCAAGGCCCGGGCGCAGTGGCGGGTCACCGCGCTCGGCGGCGTGGCCGGACTGCTCAACTCGCTGGGCCTGGTCGGCGCGGTCGCCTTCGTCGCGCACCTCGCGGTGACGGGCCGCGCTGGACTCGGCGCCGTCCTGCTCGCCGTCGTCCTGGCCGGACGGTTCACGGGCCACGTCGTCGGACTGGTCCAGACCACGGGTGCCGTCGTCGAACTCCTGCAGAACGCCGAACGGCTGCGCTGGCTGCAGGCGTACGCGGAGCGGGCGAGCCTCACCTCCACGGCGGGCGTGCCGTCGAGGCTGCGGCAGGGCATCGCCGTGGAGGGGCTGTCCTTCCGCTATCCGGGCACCGAGCGGACCGCGCTGCACGACGTCGACCTGCGGCTGCCGCCCGGGGGAGTGGTCGCCCTGGTCGGCGAGAACGGCTCGGGCAAGTCCACACTGGTCAAGCTGTTGTGCCGGATGTACGAGCCGACGCTCGGCCGGATCACGGTCGACGGGGTCCGACTGGACTCCCTCGCGCCGGACGTGTGGCGCGAGCGGCTCGGCGCCGCGTTCGAGGACTTCGTACGCTTCGAGTTCACGGTCCACGAGACGGTCGGCGTGGGGGACCTGCCACGGATCGCCGACCGGCAGGCAGCCGTCGGCGCGCTGAGCCGGGCCGGTGCCGTCGCCCTGCCGGGCACGCTGTCGGACGGCCTCGAAACCCAGCTGGGCAGCCGCTGGGAGGGCGGGGTCGACCTGTCGACGGGCCAGTGGCAGAAGCTGGCGATCGCACGGGCCCTGATGCGCCCGGCACCTCTGCTGCGCATCCTGGACGAGCCGACCGCGTCACTGGACGCGGAGACCGAACACCTCGTCTTCGAGCGGCACATCGAGGCCGCGCGCCACTCGTCGTCGGCAGCGAAGCAGCTGAACGGTGACCGCCCCGGCACCATCACGCTCCTGGTCTCGCACCGCTTCTCCACCGTGCGGGGCGCCGACCTGATCGTCGTCCTGGACCACGGACGGGTCGCGGAGACGGGCAGCCACGAAGAACTGCTGGCACGGCGCGGCCTCTACGCGCAGATGTACGCGCTCCAGGCACGCGCCTACCGGTGAGCTCGTCCTGCCCGGACGACATGCGCCGGATCTTCAGCGGCGGGCCGGACGGGCGCAGCGCACGTTCCCCGAGGTGATCGCGTCCCGGGGCAAGGAGAGGCCGAAGGCCCGCTCCAGGCCTTCGAAGAACAGCGCGATGTTGTCCGTCCAGACGCCTGCCTTCTCCGCGATGCGGAGGTGCAGGTTGAGGAAGGCCAGCGGAGCTTCCGGGGCGAACGGCGCCTCCCCCGGGGTGTACCAGATGAGCTCGTACATGTCCCGCTGGTCTTCGGCGCCGTCCTCGATCGGGAAGGGGTTCTGGTAGACCCCGTCCTCGAAGTAGCTGAAGTCGTAGATGGCCTTGGCCATGGTCGCGGTGAGCGTGATCTGCTGCTCGGGAGGCGGGTCGAGGGAGCGCGAGAAGGCATGGTCGAAGTCGTGGTAGCCCAGCCACGTCCAGCCGTTCTCCTCCCCGAAGGCCAGCACGCGGGTGAGGTCGTCGGTGCCCTCCCGCGCGTCCCGCTCCTCGACCTGGTGGAGCAGCAGCCCGTCGGCGATGTCCTGCGCGTCGGCCCCGTAGGCGAGTGCGACGTCCTCGGCGCTCGGTCCCTTGACGAACACGAGTTCCGTGAAGGGCTCTTGGTTCTGCCAGCTGTCGGCGACCCACGCCACGCCGTCGCCCACCGGGCGCTGGCGGGCGAGGAACTCCTCGAACGCGGCCGCCTGGTGCGGAGGCATGTATCCCTGGCGGGCCGTGCGCGCCCTGTCCTCCAGCCAGTCGAGCTCCGCCACGGACCTCAGTTCGGCCACGACCACCCGGTCCCGCACGAAGGTCATCCGCCCCCCGTCGGCGTGCACGTACCGGATGTACGGGCCCTGCGGGTCCGGGCCGAACGGGAGCCCCTGCCCCGATCCGGATCTGGGCCGGTGCCGCGCGCCGCTGTGGTCCCGTTGGGCGAAGTGTTCCAGCTCGGCGAGTTCCGCCGCCGGGAGGAGCACACTCGTCGGCTCGCCGCCGTCGACGACACACACCCGCTCGCCGGTCTCCTCGACGCGACCGACGAAACCCGCGAAGTCCGCTATGGCGGCGCTCAGTTCAACGTTGTCCATACGAGGGGACATTACCGGCGGCGATGCGGCGGCCGGGCCGGTGGGCAGGACGAGCTCACGGGAACGACGGCAACAACGACGGCAACACGGAAGGAGCGCCGACCCGGGTCGGCGCTCCTTCGTTGTTGGTTGTGCTGCTGCGTACGGACGCCTACGCGACCGAGCCCAGCGGCGTCAGCCACGCCGGGTCACGCGGCTCCACCTTGTTGGCGAAGGCCACGAACTGGGCGTACGCGGCCAGGTCGGCCATCGCGGACTGGATGCGGAGCAGCGTGCCGTCCGACTCATGACCGTCGGTCCGCTCCAGCCAGTTGCCGATGAGAGCGGCCACGGCGACGGTACGGCCACGCATGTCGCGGCAGATGCCGACCGGGCCGCCCTTGGCGGCCTGGCGGGCGAACGCCTGCCACAGCTCGACCGAGTGCGGCACCTGGCCGAGGCCGAGGCCCGAGCGGTAGAGCCGGTCGTAGTCGAGCCTGCGGTACCAGGTGGCGGACTCCTCGGTGAGGGTGCCCGTCGCGAGGATGTCGCCCACCTGGGCGAGGAGCCGGGCGGCGTTGCCCAGCCGGTCCTGCGCCGCCGCGGCGTACACCGCGGCACCGCCCAGGCCGTCGCCGTGCTCGGCGAGCTCGAGTGCCCGGCACAACTCGCTTGCGGCCGCGGTCAGTTCGGTGCCCGCGGTCTGCGCGAGGCGCTTCTTGTCGCGCAGGCCCTCCTCGCTGAGGGCGAGAATCTTGTTGCAGACGGCGCTCATATCCGGTTGCTCCTTCCGTTTCCGGCGCCGGCGACGGCACTGGGGGTCATTCCGAGGATGTTGATGACAGCCAGCGCCTGACCGTAGATCCGGATCCGGTCGAACGCCGTCAGGAACTGCCAGGCCAGGCGCTGCCAGTCGGCGGGACGCGCGTCCTCGGCGCTTGCCGCGAAGCCGTCGAGCTCCGCCGAGAAGCCGGTCAGTTCCGTGACGAAGTGGCCGAAGGCCGCCTCGTCCCCGCCCGCCTCGTAGCGCAGCGCGATGGTCTCGACGGCGACGTCGTCCAGCTGGACCATGTCCGCCTCCCGGGCGGCGTCGAGCGTCTCGCGCACCGGGGCGGTCCCGCCGCCCGCGACCCGCAGCCGCTCGTCGTGGACCGGGTAGAAGCCCAGCTCCTGGGCGACGCGGTGCGAGGTGCGGTACTCCACCAGCGCGGCCTGGACGGCAGCGGCGGCGCAGCGCACCCGAAGAGCTGCCTGGCGCTGGTCGTTGAGCTCCAGGTCGGAGTGCATCAGGTGCAGCTCACTGCCGGCCCGCATGAAGTGGGCCGAGCCGGTGGCGATGGGGCCGTCGACACTCTCGTAGAGAGACTGGTCGGCGATGCTGCCGTCAGGCAGGTTGGGAGCTTTGTTACAGACCCTGCTCATAGAGGTCATGTCTCCTTGGTTGTCCGATGTCGGTTTTCCGATGTCGGTCGTGCCGCACCAAACCGGCCGACGGCATTCCACGAATGCCGTAGTGACAGCCGGTGTGGTGCCCGCTCGCCGGAAAGCGGGAGCCGAGCGGTAGAGGGATGCTCGCAACGCGTCCCTGGGGGCGGCCCGGATATCGGGCACCACCGGACAGATCCGGATGCGCGAAGTGTCGGGGGCGGCAGGGGCAATGGGGGCGACGGGGGCGGCGGGACACGCGCCGGACGGGGAACCACGGGAGGCGCCTGCGGGCGTGGGCCCGATCGAATGCGTGGACACGGCCGACGCGCTGGCCGCGCTGCTGCGGCAGTTGCGCAGACGCGCCGCGCGCAGGGACGGGGGCGCACAGCTCACCTACCGTCAGCTCTCGGCGCGCACGGGCTGGGCGCACGGGGTGATCGGCGACTACTTCGCGGGCAAGACGCTGCCGCCGACGGACCGCTTCGACACGCTCGTCCAACTCCTCGGCGCCACCGGCCGCGAGCTGCGGATGCTCGCGACGGCCCGCGACCGGGTGGAGGAGGCGCGTCGTTCGCGTACGGCGCCGGGCGGCGGCCGCACGGGACCGCCCGGCACCGACGACTCCGGGCCGCTGCCTGCCGTGCCCCGGCAACTTCCTCCTGGAATTCATGAACTCCCGGGGCGGGAAGGGGAGTTGGAGGCACTCGATGTGCTGCGGCCCGGGGCGCGGGGCGGTGGTCCCGTCGTGGTCGCGCTCGACGGCCCCGGCGGTGTCGGCAAGTCGGCGCTCGCCGTGCACGCCGCCCACCGGCTGGCGGAGAGGTTTCCCGACGGTCAGCTCTACGCCGACCTGCGGGGCTCACATCGCGACGATCGTCCCGTCCCGCCCGCCGTCGTCCTCAGGCGCTTCCTCGGCGCGCTGGGTGCGCCGAGGCCGTACGCGGGCAGCACGGAGGACGCGGCCGCCGCCTACCGCACGCTGCTCACCGGGCGCCGGGTGCTGATCGTCCTCGACAACGCCCTGGACGCGGCCCAGGTGCGCCCCCTGCTGCCCGCGGCGCACGGCTGCGCGGTCCTCGTCACCAGCCTCGGTGTCCTCGCCACCCTGAACGGCGCCGCGCACCTCCACCTGACGCCCCTGCCGCCTCCCGCGTCCATCGCGGTCCTCGGGCTCTGGGCGGGGCCGGGGCGGCTGACCGCCGAACACGGTGCCGCCGAGGTCATCGCGCGGCACTGCGGTCACCTCCCGCTGGCCCTGCGCATCGCGGGCGCCCGCCTCGCGGCACGGCCCCGCTGGCCGGTACGGGAACTCGCCGACCGGCTCGCGGACCCCGCACGCCGTCTCGCCGAACTGTCCTTCGCGGATCTGGACATGCACGCGGCCCTTGCGGCCGGTCACCGGGAGCTGCAGGCCCGCGGCCCCACCGGCCGGGCGGCGGCCCTCGCGCTGCCCCTGCTGGCGGCGGAGCAGGGCGAGCTGACGGTGGCGGAGGCGGCGGTGACGACCGGTGGGGCGCTGTCGGCGACGGAGGTGATCCTGGAGCAGCTGGTCGACGTGCAGCTCCTGGAGTCCCGGGCCCCGGGGCGCTACCGCTTCCACCCGCTCACCCGGCTGTTCGCGCTGCGGGGCCCGGTGCGGTGACCGCTCACCGTTCGCCGGTCACTGCTCACCGCACGCCGTGCGGCCGGAACTGGATGCTGATGCGTCCCCCGGTGGCCCGGGCGGACTTGGGGATCGCGTGCTCCCAGGTGCGCTGGCAGGTGCCGCCCATCACGATCAGGTCGCCGTGTCCGAGCCGCTGCCGGACGGTCGCGCCGCCACGGAGCGGGCGGAGCAGCAGGTCGCGGGGGGTGCCCACGGAGAGGATGGCGACCATCGTGTTCTCGCGGGCGCCCCGGCCGATCCGGTCGCCGTGCCAGGCCACGCTGTCGCGCCCGTCGCGGTAATGGCACAGGCCCGCCGTCGTGAACGCCTCGCCGAGCTCGGCGGCGTAGTGCTCGGAGAGGGTCTGCCGGGCGTCGTCGAGGACGGCGTGGGGGAGCGGTTCACCGGCGCCGTAGAAGGCGAGCAGGCGTGGCACGTCCACGACCCGTTCGTACATCTGGCGGCGTTCGGCCTGCCACGGGACGTCCGTGGCCAGCCGTTCGAACAGGGCGTCGGCGCCGCCGAGCCAGCCCGGCAGCAGGTCGATCCACGCGCCGTCGCCGAGGACCGTCCTGCGGATTCCGTCCAGAGCGCCCAGACGCACGTCGTCGCTCTGGTCGAAGAGTGATCCCTGGAGCTGGTGCGTTGCCATGAGGTCAGCCTAGCCGCGAATCGAACAAGTGAGCTAATGCGCGTGTGTCCTCGTCCGCGGGAGTGCGCAGCCCGTCGATGACGATGCCGAGGAGGCGTTCGGTGCGCTTCGGCCACTCGGGGCCGCTGGTGGTCTTCCACAAGAACGACACGAGCAGCAGGACTTCACCGGCGTCGGCTCCGGGCCTCAGCTGCCGGGCCTCTTTGCAGGCGGTGAGGAGCTGTTCCAGGGCCGCGGCGACCGGCGGGTGGACGGGGCTCCCCGGCGTGGGGCAGGTTGCCGCTTCCACGGCTTGGGACGCCCCGCACCTGCTGCGGCTGTGGGCGGCGAGCCGGGCGAACCAGAGGCGTAGTGCGTCCATGGGCTCGTGTGCGTCGAGCAGGCCGGGCACGGCGGCGGCGAGCGCTTCGAGGTCCGTCCGGTAGACGGCGAGGAGCAGCGCCTCGCGGCTGGGGAAGTGCCGGTACAGCGTCCCCTGTCCCACACCGGCTGCCTTCGCGATCGCATGCAGGGGCGTGTCGGGGGCGCTGGTGAAGGACGTCCGGGCGATCTCGATGATGCGGGCGCGATTGGACTCGGCGTCCGAGCGCCTCGGGCGCGCTCGGGGTGGTGCCGTCCGGCCGCTGCCGGGACAGGAGTCGGACACGGGGTCGGCCCTCTTTTCCCTTCTCCGGGGAGTACGCCTCTGTCAGATGCTGTCGGTGGGGTCAGGGGGTGGAGCGGAGCAGGACGAGGGATCCGTCGTAGGCGGGCCGGTTGCGGAGGTGGCCGAAGGCCGCGTCCCACGCGCCGGAGCCCAGGGCGTGGCGGAGCGAGGTGTCGAAGTCCTGGCGGGCGCGGTCGTCGATGAAGCTCCACGCGGAGCAGGCCTGGCGTGCGGCCGGGTCGAGGAGGAGTTCGGGGCGGCCGTAGTAGGCCTCGTTGAAGCCGTCGGTGCAGTCCAGCGGGATGGGAACGGGCTGGACGGTGGTGGTGCCGCCGAGCGCGGCGGTCAGGGTGCGCAGCGGCGGATGGCGGCGGACCTCGGCGTCCAGGACATCGGGGGCGTACTCGTAGAGCCAGAAGTCGCGTACGCGCGCGGGGTCGTGGGCCAGGACGACGACGGGCCCGCGGGTGACGCGCCGCATCTCGCGCAGCCCCGCTTCGGCGTCGGACCACTGGTGGACGCTGAAGAGGGTCATCGACGCGTCGAACCGGCCGTCGGCGAAGGGCAGGTCCTCGGCGACGGCGTCGATGGCGGTGGCGAGCGCGGCCGGTCGCTGCGCGCGCATGGCCAGGGACGGCTCGACCGCGGTGATGGTGCAGGCCGCGATCTCGTAGGACCCCGTGCCCGCTCCGACGTTGAGGACCGAGCGCGCGTCGCCGAGAGCGTGTGCGATGTGACCGGCGATCCGCGGGTCGGGGCGGCGGCGTGCCACGGGCCGTGAGCTGCTGGTGTCGTAGCCGATGCCGTCGGCGCTGCTGCCGTAGGTGCGCGTGCTCATGGGACCTCGCCTTGTGGGCCTGGACCTGGGCTGGGGGCGGTGGACTCCGCCTCCCGGATAACGCCTCCCATACTGCATCTGCAATGGCGTCGCTCATAGTGACCTGGCAGATGTTGGACTGATCAGCCAATCAAGTCCGTAGATGCGTTTGTGGCTTCTGGGGTGGGGCTCGGGGCGGCAGACACAAGCGGGGGCGCGCACCCGGCCGGATGCGCGCCCCGTGGGGACCTGCGGGTGGGGCCTACCGCTTCCCCGTGAACAGCCGGTACGCGAACAGCACGATCACGGAGCCCACGATGGCGGCGATCCAGGTCGAGAGGTGGAAAAACCCGTTGATCGAGTGCACACCGAAGACCACCTTGCCCAGCCAGCCGCCGAGCAGCCCGCCCACGATGCCGATCACCATGGTCACCAGGCAGCCTCCCGGGTCCTTGCCGGGGGTGAGGGCCTTGGCGATGGCCCCCGCGATGAGACCGATCAGGATCCAGGCGATGATGCCCACGAGAACGTTCCTCTCTTTGTGCTCGGGTCGGCGCTGGATCTCCAGGCCGACACAGAGCGAATGTCCCCTCGGTGACGACTCACACAGGACCAAGGTCACGTTTGCCGGGACCAATGGCACGCCGGACTCCGGCGGGCGGGTGATGCGCGGGGCGCTTATGGTGGCCGAGCGGCATACCGGAGACAGCCATGACGTCAGCGAAGAAGAGACCCGTCGATGTGGAACAGTGCCTGCTCCGGACCGGCGTGGGCGGCTTCGACTGGGACCTGAAGACCGGCGAGCTCGGGCTCGACGCAGGATCCCTCGCGGTCCTCGACCTGCGCCCCGACGAATTCAACGGCCTGGTGACCTCACTGCAGGGGCGCATCCCCCCTGAGGAGGCCGTACGCATCAACTACGCCGTGACCGAGGCCGTCGCCTCCGGCGACGACATGTACGGCGTCTACTTCCGGGCCAGGCACCGGGACGGCTCGATCCACCTCGGCCACGCGCGCGGACACATCGTGCGCGACGACGAAGGCCGGGCCGTGCGCGTGCTCGGGGTCCTGCGGACGGCCGCGGACGACGCGGCGGGCCTCGCCGCCATCGATCCCAGGGAGGAGCGCCGCCAGGGCATCGCCCTGATGGTGCAGGGCACCACCCAGGCCCTCTCGCGGGCCGTCACGGTCGACGACGTGGTCGCCGTCCTGTCCGGCGCAAGCGGCCTCGACCGGTTCGCCGCCGACGGCCTCGTCCTGGGGCTCGTCGAGGGGGAGAACCTGAAGCTGATCGCCCTGGTGGGCCAGACGATGCAGGCCCTCGACGAACTCAAGCTGCACAAGGTCGACCAGTCGCTGCCGCTGGCCGAGGCCGTCATGACCCGGCAGCCCCGCTTCGTCGGCTCGCTGCCCGATCTCGCCAGCCGTTTCACCCGCCTGGGCCCCTACATCCAGCAGATGCGACTGGACTCGGCGGCGTTCCTGCCGCTCGTCGCCCAGGACCGTGCCATCGGCGGACTCGCGCTCTTCTTCCGCGGCCGGAAGGACTTCACCGACGCCGACCGCAACCTCTGCGTCGGGCTCTCCGGCATCGTCGCCCAGTCGCTGCAGCGCGCCATGCTCTTCGACGAGGAGCGGGACCTCGCCAAGAGCCTGCAGGCCACGATGTTGCCGCGCGGAGTGCCCGACGTCGCGGACTCCGAGGTCGCCGTGCGCTACCACGCGGCCTGGGGCGGCCGTGACGTCGGCGGGGACTTCTACGACGTCATCTCGCTGCCCCGCGGCCGCATCGGCCTGGTCGTCGGCGACGTACAGGGACACGACACCCACGCCGCGGCCATCATGGGCCAGCTGCGCATCGCCCTGCGGGCCTTCGCCGGTGAGGGCCACCCGCCGGGGACGGTCCTCTCCCGCGCCTCGCGCTTCCTGGCCGAGCTCGACACCGAACGGTTCGCCACCTGCACCTACGCCCAGTTCGACCCCGCCACCGGCATCGTGCGCGCCGTCCGCGCCGGACATCTGCCGCCCCTGGTGCGCCATGTGGACGGCCGGGTGGGCGTGCCACGGGTCCCCGGCGGGCTGCCGCTGGGCCTGGCCACCGAATTCGGCATGGAGGACTACCCCGAGGTGCGCCTCGACCTGGTGCCCGGCGAGACCATGGTGCTCTGCACCGACGGACTCGTGGAGGACGCCGCCCTCGACCTCGACACCGGCATGCGCAACCTCGCCCAGGTGATGAGCCAGGGCCCCGAGTCGGCCGAGGACCTCGCGGACCATCTCTCCCGCGCACTGTGGGAGAGATGGGGCACGAGCGACGACGTGGCGCTCCTTGTCCTGCGCAGGCTGCCCGACCCGGGGACGCTCCAGGAGCCGCGCATCCACCGGTACGTCCATCAGGCCGACCCCGAAGGGCTCGCCGACGCACGGGCCGCACTGCGCGAACACCTCGCGTCGTGGGGGTTCGGCACGGTCGTCGACGACGTGGAGGTGGCCGCCGGAGAACTCCTCGTCAACGCCCTGGTCCACACCGACGGAGGAGCCATCCTCACCCTCGAAGTGCTCTCAGGACCGCCGCGCCGCGTCCGCCTGTGGGTGAAGGACCGCTCCAGCGCCCGCCCCCGCAGGCGGTCCCCCGCGGAGACCGCCACCTCCGGCCGCGGGCTGCTCCTGGTGGAGGCGGTCGCGGCCAACTGGGGAGTCGAGCCGCGGGGCGAGGGCAAGGCCGTGTGGTGCGACTTCGCCGTGCCCGACGACTGACCGCGCGCCGCCCTCAGGCGGAAGGCACCGTGTCCTCGAACGCCGTGCCCGCGGCCCGGTACCCGGTCACCTTCGCCGAGACCTGCGCCGGGGTCAGCACCTGGTCCTTGACGTGCAGGACGTAGTCCACCTGCTGGTCGTACGAGCGCGGGGTGGTGCTGGACTGCCCCGCCAGGTCGATCAGCCACTGGTTGAAGTTGATCGACATCGGACGCTCCGGCAGATACGCGGCGTCGTGCGTGCCGAACAGCTGCCCGTCGACGTAGTAGCGGATGGAGCTGCCGTCGATGGTGAGCACCAGGTCGTGCCAGCCCGCGTAGCTCTGGCGGCTCTCCGTGTGCTGGTTGACGGCCTGCCACGGGTCCGGGTTGTAGGTCTCCCAGGAGGTCGTGTAGAGGATGTTCGATGCCTCGCCCCAGCCGCCGTTGGGCAGGTACTCGAAGTCGTACTCGGCGTAGTCGTCGGCCATCGGCGCCTTGAGGTCGTTGATGGTGAAGAACGTCTGCACCAGGTGGTCGCCGTCGGGTCCGCTGCGGGGAGCGTCGCTGAACTTCACGCGCGCCGCGTACGTCCCGTTCTTGAACTTCATCGCCTTGGTGAGGACTTCGGTCTGCTCGGTGCTCGCACCGGTGCCCGCCGTCGACGTCTCCAGGTTCATCACCGTGTTGCCGCCCGACGAAGCGAATGTCACGTTGCTCGGGTCCCAGGTGGCCCCGGGCACGCCGGGACCGCCGGAGTTGGAGCGCACGTTCCAGCCGTTCGCTGAGATCTTCGGGTCGTTGTACGCGCTGTAGGTGAAGTCGTCGAACAGGGTGGCCCCGTCCCCGGGCGGGTCGGTCGGATCCGTGGGGTCGGTCGGATCGTTGCCCTCGGGCGCCGTGCCCCAGACCGTCGACCCTTCGAGCTGTGCCGTGACCTTCGGCCAGTTCGCGTACGTGGACCGGTCGGCGCCGAAGGAGTAGTCGTCGGACTGGGTCAGCGGCTGCCAGTCGGCGCGGTGGAAGCGCAGCTGCAGATCGCCCGTGTCCGCGCCCGCGGCGAGCGATCCGGCGCCCGAGGTGAAGCCGATCTCCAGATAGCGGTCGGCGGTGGCGGTCGGATGCGCGAGCGTCCCGAACGTACCGGTGACGTTGCCGCATCCCTTCACCGCCCACGAGCAGGCGAAGCGGTAACTCGGGCTGCCCGCGTCCGACTTGAAGTAGTAGCGGAGCTTCACGCCGCTGAGTGCCACGGAGGAGCCGCCGGTGTTCTTCACCTTCAGCCACGGCTCGGCCTGGTCGCTGCCGGTGGCGCCCGCGTGGTACTGCACGGTCAGGTCGCCAGCGGCCGCGGCCGCGGCCGCTGGCGCGTTCGACGGGAGCGCGAGCAGGCCCGCGCAGCCGAGTGCGGCCGCGACGGCACAGGTGAGGGACCGCTTCGCCGAACGGGTGAGCGTCTTCCTTCTCATGCCTGTTCCTTTCTCAGGACTGTCCCTTTTCGGAACGGTGGGGGAGGGGGACGTACGGATCGAGTGGGCCGTGCCGCACTCCGAGCGCGGCGAGCCGGTCGGCGTGGGCGCGCAGTCGGCCGTGCACGTCGGGCCAGGGCGCGGGGCCGTACCAGGCGCGGTCCGCGAGTGCGCACAGGCGGGGGAAGACCAGCCGGTCGACATGGCCCGCGGTCGGCGCGAACTCGGTCCACAACTGCGCCTGCATGCCGAGCAGTTCACCGGCCGTCGCGGTGTCGTCCGGGAGCTCGTGACCGTGCACCGCGCGCAGGTCGACCACCGCCCCGGGCTGCGCCTGCGGTTCGTCCGGGTCGGCCGACTGGGCGTAGTCGAGATAGGCGGCTCGGTGGTGGCAGCTGATGACCGAGTGGCCCTGCTTCAGGGCGAGCCGGGTGTGCTCGGGGTCGCGCCACGTCATGACGGTGAACTCCGGCGGCATCCCCTCGCCGCTCTCCGCCCACGCGGTCGGGATGCGCCCCCGCTCGACGAGATGCGCCCCGATCCGGCCGAGGAACCAGCCGCGCAGCGCGTCCGTGTCCGGCAGCCCCTCGGCGGCGGCCCGGGCACGCGCCGCCGGGCTCACCGCCCACTCCGTGGTGGGGCACTCGTCGCCGCCGATGTGGATGTGGCGGGACGGGAAGACGTCCAGGACCTCGTCGAGGACAGTGCGGCAGAAGGCGAGCACCGGTTCGTCGACCGCGAGGACGGTGTCACAGACGCCCCAGTCGGTCCACACGTCCAGTCGGCGCTCCGGCACGTTGCCGAACTCGGGATGGGCGGCGAGGGCGGCCCGGGTGTGTCCCGGCATCTCCAGCTCCGGCACGACCGTCACACCGCGCGCGGCGGCATGGGCGACGAGGCCGGTCAACTCGGCGCGGGTGTAGGCACCTTGATGAGGAATGCCGTCGTGAACAGCGCTGCCCGCAGGCCCCACCATGGACTCCGCGCGCCGTCCGCCCACCTCGGTGAGGCGGGGATACGCGGCGACGGGCATCCGCCAGCCCTGGTCGTCGGTGAGGTGCAGATGCAGCACGTTGAGCTTGTGCAGGGCGAGCAGGTCCACGTACCTGCGCAGCACGGAGACCGGCTGGAAGTGCCGGGCGACGTCGAGCATGAACCCCCGCCAGGCGTTCCGCGGGACGTCGGTGATCTCCACGCAGGGCAGCTGCCACGGTGTGCCGCGCCGGGGCAGGCCGGAGAGGGCCTCGGGCGGCAGGAGCTGACGGAGCGTCTGGATCCCGCGGAGCAGGCCGGTCGGCCGGGCGGCCCGTAGGAGCAGTGCGTCGGGACCGACCGTCAGGCCGTACCCCTCGTCGCCCAGGCCGCGCAGCTGCGGATCGAGCGTGAGGACGAGCGGCCCGTCGGGCGAGGACGGCAGCGGAAGACCGGTGGCCGGGGCGAGCAGCGTACGCAGCAGCGCGGCGGCGGGTTCCGCGCCCGGGCAGGCGCGCACAGCGGTGCCATGGCTCAGGGTGAAGTGGCCGGGGCGCCAGGAGAGTTGGGTGGGCAGGGGGACCGGCGAGGGGCGGGGTGCGGGCACTGCGGGCCTCCAGAGGCGGACGGGTCGGTCCTGGGCGGTGGCTGGTTCAGCCCTTCACGGCACCGGCCGCGAACCCTGACGTCACCTGCCGCTGCAACAGCAGGAAGACGACGAGCGCGGGCAGCGCGAACAGCGTGGAGGCGGCCATCGTGGCGCCCCAGTCGGTGCCGAACGTGTTCTGGAACGAGGAGAGCCACACCGGCAGCGTCCGGTGGTCCTGCTGCTTGATGATCAGGAAGTTGGCGTACGCGAACTCGTTCCACGCCGTGATGTAGCCGAACAGCGAGGTCGCCATCAGGCCGGGCGCGAGCAGCGGGAACGCCACGTGCCGGAACGCGCCGAGCCGCGTGCAGCCGTCGACCTGCGCCGACTCCTCAAGCTCCGGCGGAATCGTCGCGATGAAGCCGCGCAGCACGACGATCGTGAACGGCAGCGTCATCATGAAGTACACGAGGGTCAGCGTCGGCAGCCGGTCCAGCATGTCGGTGTCCCGCGCGATGATGTACACGGGAATGATCAGCGACTCCCACGGCGCCATCTGTGCGATGAACACCATCAGCATGAACTGCCGCCGCCCCCGCCACCGCATCCGGGCCACCGCGAACGACGCGGCAAGCGCCACGAGCAGCGCGAGCAGCACCGCGCCGAGCGTGACGAGCACGCTGTTGCGCCAGAACAGGCCGAACCCGTCCGCGTCGACCGCCCGCCGGAAGTGGTCGAGCGTCCAGCTCTGCGGAAGCAGTTGCGGATGGTCCGACTGGATGTCACGGGACGGCTTGAACGACGTGGTGACCATCCAGTACACGGGAAAGAGGCACACGACCACCGTGAGCGTCGCGGCGATGTGCAGGGGCAGGCGGCGCAGTGCGCGCGGGGTTGTCACAGCTCGGCCTCCTGTCGGAACATCTGGCGGAAGTAGAGGACCAGCACGCCGGACATCAGCAGCACCGTCAGCATCGAGGCCGCCGAACCGAGGTCGTAGTGCTGGCCGGACAGGGCCGTCTGCACCGCGTACACCGGCAGGATCGTGGTGGCGTCCCCCGGCCCGCCGCGCGTCATCACCCAGATCTGCACGAACGCCTTGAACGTCCAGATCACCTCGAGGGACAGCACCAGCATGAAGATCGGGCGGACGATGGGCAGGGTGACCGACCGGAAGACCCGCGGCCAGGACGCGCCGTCGATGCGCGCGGCCTCGTACAGCTCACCCGGCACGGTGGTGAGCGCGGAGTACAGCGTGATCGCGGCGAACGGCACCGACTGCCACACCACCAGGACCACCAGGATCGCGAAGGCGGCCGTGCCGTGCGCCAGCCACGGATATCCGTCGAACGAGGTGAACCCAAGACCGGTCAGCGCATGGTTGACGATCCCGAACTCCGAGTGGAAGAGCCACTGGAACACCGTCGTCGCCGCGACCACCGGCATGGCCCAGGCGAGGACCAGCGCGCTGAGCACCGCGGCCCGCCCGAACCTGCCGAGCCGCTCCACCATCAGCGCCACCAGCGTCGAAAGCACCATGATCGACGCGACGCAGACCGCCATGAACAGGAACGTGCGGCGCACCACCGTCCAGAAGCGGGGGTCGGACAGTAGCGTCGTGTAGTTGTCGAAGCCGGTGAACCGCGCGTTGCCCAGGATCAGTTGGCGCAGCCCGAAGTCCTGGAACGAGATCAGGACGGCCCGCGCCAGCGGATAGAGGAGCAGATACAGCATGCCGAGCACGGCGGGCGCCACCAGCAGGTACGGCCAGGGGCCGGTCGTGGTCGCGCGGCGCGGGGGACGCGGCGGGCGCCGGGGCGGCCGGGTGGGACGACGGGTCTCGGTCCGCTCGCGGACGACCGACACAGCACACGCTCCCTACTTCATCGCCGAAGTGATCGCGTCGGATGCCTTCTCGGCCTCCCGCGCGGGATGCCCGCCGGTCAGGACGGCCGTCATGTAGTCCTTCACGGGATTCTTCGCCTCGACGGCGGCCCAGCCCGGCGTGTTCGGCGTGGCGTGCCCGACCGCCGCGCCCACCGCCATCGCCGAAGCGCCGGGGTCCCCGGCGACGGCGTCGGCGAGGGTCGTCTTGTTGGGCACGTAACTCATCGCGACGGCGAGCTTCTTCTGCCAGGCGTCGCCCGTGAGCTCCTTGACGAAGGTGTACGCGGCGTCGTGGTGCTGAGCCACGGCGGGGATCACCAGGTCGGAGCCGCCGGTGAAGACCGCGCCCGGGGTGTCGGCGGTCTTCCCGGGAACGGGGAAGAACCCCAGCTTGCCCTTGAGCCCGGGGTTGTTCTGCGCGACGACGTTGGCGCCGCCGGGCGTGTGGACGATCTGCGCCACCTCTCCCTTGGCCATCACCTCGGCCTGGGGCGGCTTGGCCTCGTCGGAGTCCTTGGGCCCCTTGCCGAGCGCCTGCAGCTTCTTGTAGAAGGCCATGGCGCGCAGCGCCTCGGGGGTGTCCAGGGACCCCTGCCAGCCGCCGTCGGACTCGGTGGCGAGATCGCCGCCCTCGTCCCAGATGAAGCCGGAGAGGGTGTACCAGTTCTGGCCGGGGAGATAGATCCCCTGCCGACCGCCGGTGTTGAGCTTCTCGGTCGCCGCGATCCATTGGGCGCGCGTCTTGATCGCGTCGGCGTCGATGCCCGCCTTCTTGAACAGGTCGGTGCGGTAGACGACGACGCGGTTCGCCGCGTAGAAGGGGATGCCGTACTGCTTGCCCTCGTACGCACCCGGCTCGGCGAGCCCCTTCAGCCAGTGCTTGCCGCCGAGTTCCGCCACCTTGTCGCTCAGGTCCAGCAGGCCGCCGCTCTCCGCGAGCTGGGCGACCTGCGTGTTGCCGGTCTCGATGACGTCGGGCGCGTCGTTGCTGGCGAGGGCGGCGGTCACCTTCTCGCCGATGCCGTCCCACTCCTGGATCTGCACCCGTACGTCGATCTCCGGGTGGGCGGCCTCGAAGCCCTTCTCGAAATCCTGCTGGAAAGCGGCCGAGACGCTGTCGCGCATCAGCCACACGTCGAGGGTCGTGCGCCCGCCGTCCGAGGACACTCCGTCGCCGGATCCGGACGAACTGCAGGCACTGAGCGCGGCGGCCGCGACGAACGCGGACAGGCCGGCGAGCAAGCGGAGCTTCACGGGTCACCTCTGGGGATCGGACCTGACCAGTTGGGCAACTGGTCAGGTGACCTCTGGTGATGGAGAAAGGTGGCATGGACCAATCGAAGCGTCAACCCCCCTGTGAGTGCTGGTCAGTTGTCGATCTACGTGACGTTGTGGTCAACTGGTCAGGCAACTGGTCGTACGGCGCAAGGGGGGTCGTCCGGTGAATACCGACGCGAACAGGAAGGCACCGGGAGCGGTGCTCAAGCGCGAGCGGGTGCGCGACCACATCCTCGAACTCATCGAGTCGCAGCGGCCCGGCGACCCCATCCCCTCCGAGCGCGCCCTCTGCGCGGACCTCGGGGTGTCCCGGCCCACCCTGCGCGCCGCCGTCGACGAACTCGTCGCCGCGGGCCTTCTCGTCCGCGAACACGGGCGGGGCATGTTCGTCGCCCCCGAGAAGATCACTCAGGAACTCGTCTCCCGGGAGCAGGCACTGGCGGTGCCCCCGGCCGCCGGAGCCTGGTCCAGCAGGCTCCTGGAGTTCACCACCATCCAGGCCGGGGCCCGGGTCGGCCGCAAGCTGCGCCTTTCACCCGCCGCGGAGATCGTCTACGTGGCCAGGCTCCGGCTCGTCGACGGCACCCCGATGGCCATCGAGCACCTGCACATCCGCGCCGACCTGGTGCCCGGCCTGAGCGACCGGGAACTGGAGAGCGGCGACCTCTACGAGCACCTGCGCGAACACCACGACGTACACGTCCGCGAAGCCGTGCAGGCCATCGAGCCCACGGTGGTCACCCGCGCCGAGGCCGAGCTCCTCGACGTGCCGGAGCTTTCCCCCGCCCTGCTCTTCGAACGCCTCACCTCCGACACGTCCGGGCAGCCCGTCGAGTACGTGCACTCCCTCTACCGCGGCGACCGCTACCGCATCGTCTCCCGGCTCACCCTCGGACCCGCCGCGACCGCCGCCGAACCCCTGCCCGGCCACCACCCCGGCATCCCGCCCGGCGACTTCGCACACCGCGACACCGTCGCCTCCTCCACCCGGGGCGACGTCCAGCAGGCCCCCTGACACGCACCGGACCGGCCTGCGCCGCGCCGGGCCCGACCGTGGTTACCGTTCCGCCATGGCCGACTACCGCATCGAGACCGTACGCAATGGCGAACGCGACTGGACAGCCCGCAACGACCGAGGCGCCGAGGTCCGCATCGCCGCCGCCGACAACCCCGAAGCCCAGCCCTCCTTCACCCCCGTGGAACTCCTCCTCGCCGCCCTCGGCGGGTGCGGTGGGCTCGTCGTGGACCGCACGGCACGCACCGTCGACCACGACGGGCTGCGCGTCGTCGTGGATTCGGTGTCCAGGACCGAGGACGACGGCCGCGTCGGCGTCGTCCGGGTCTCCTACGAACTCGACCTGCCCGAGGGCGACACCCGCACCGCCGAGGCGCTGGAACGGGCCATCCGGCTGACCCACGAGAAGTACTGCACGGTCAGCCGCACCGTCGAACACGGCGCGCGCGTCGAGGCGCTAGGACCCGACGGGAGCACCCTCTTCGCCGGGGGATGACCGGACGAGCCCCTGCCGACGGCCCGGAAGCCGTCGGCAGGGGACCGGTCAGGACAGCGGCTCCACCCACACATCGCGGAATCGCACCTTGTTTCCGTGATCCTGCAGCCGGATGGCACCGGCCGCCGCCGACTCGGCGTCACCCGCACCGGTCGGACCGTCCACGGCCACGTCGTCGTGGACCTTCTCGCCGTTCCACACCACGGTGACCCGGGCGTCCGACGTCTTCTTGCCGTCCGCGTCGAAGCGGGCGGCACGGAAGGTGATGTCGTACGTCTGCCACGTCTCCGGAGCCTTCGACGCGTTGCGGTCGGCGGCCTTCTTCTGGTAGATCGCCCCCGCCTCGTTGTCCGCGAGCTTCGCCACGCCGTACGAGTCCAGGATCTGCACCTCGTACCGCTCCTGGAGGTAGACCCCGCTGTTGCCGCGGTCCTGCCCCGTGACGTCGTCCGGCAGCTTCGGCACCCGGAACTCGGCATGCAGCTTGAAGTCCTCGAAGGCCTGCTTGGTGCGCAGGTCGCCGCAGCAGACCTCCATAGACTTCTCGGCCTTGTGCGGCCAGGCGGCGCTGCGCCCGTCGGTGTGCTGCCAGGCGGTGGAGACGCTGCCGCCGGAGAACAGATCGATCCTGGTGCCCGGTCGGCGTACGTCGAGCGCGTCGAGGTTCACATGACCGCTGTCCTCGGCGCCGACGGCGTACGTGACGGTGTTGTGGCCCTTGCGCAGGGTGAGCCGTTCGGTCTTCGTGGACCAGCGGTTCCACTCGCCCGTGGACGGCAGCCTCGTCTGTTTCGCCGCGCCGCCGTTGACGCCGACCCCGACCGTCTTGGTGCCGGGGGCCGGATGCGGGCCGTTCGCGTAACGCAGGCCCACGTCGTACGCGCCCGCCTTGTCGACCACGACGTCGAAGCTCGCCTTCGCCCCCTTGTCGCCGAAGCCGTCGACGAAGCCGCCGCCGGTGAAGCCCGCGTGCTCGTTGTCGATGCCGGCGCTGCCGGACAGCTTCGCGGACTCGGCGTCGTACGTGGTGACCGGCTCCTGCGGCCCCGGCTTGGCGTTCAGGGTGTACCAGGCCTCGGTGGACCACAGCTGCTCGCCCTCGGCGGACGAGAACGGGCGGGGCGAGCGCACGTGCACCACACGGTCCGACTTCAGACCGGGGACGGTGAGCCGCACCGTGCGGCGGTCGTCGGAGAGCTTCGCCGACGCGACCGGCAGCGACTCCTCGTCGACCTTCGGGCCGCCGTAGTCCGGAGTGGGCACGTAGCGCCACTGCTCGACCGCGTACGCGCCCTCGGTCAGCTTGGCCGCGGTCTCCTCGGACAGGGGCTTGGTGTAGGTGAGGTCGAAGCCGTCACGCGTGGCGCGCATCGTCTTGATGTCGAAGGCGGTCTTGCCGTTCGGCGTCAGCTTCTGCAGACCGAAGCGGAGCTTGCCCTCCTGGCCCCAGTTGCCGTCCGCGCCCAGGCCGCCGGTGTAGATGGCGCCGTCGGGGCCCTCGCTGATCCGCGAGATACCGGCTTCGAGCCCCTGCGTGTGCCGGAACACCGCACCCTGGTACTCGCCGCCGACCTTCTCCAGGTCCGCGCGCTGCAGCCCGCCGTACGTGACGTCACCGAAGACCATCTGTCCGGCGAACGGGCCCTTCTTCAACTGCATCGGCGTGCTGGGCGAGTTGGCGATCTCGTTCTGCGGGAGCCAGAGCACCGGCTTGGTGACGGGCTTGTCGTCGTAGGGCCCGTCGGGGTTCATGTAGTGGTTGAAGAACCGGTCCTGCTTGATGTGCACCAGCTTGGAGGCGGGCAGCCAGCCGCCCTGGTTGTCCGTGACGAACAGGTCGCCGCCGGGGCCGCGCCCGATGCCGTTCGGGGTGCGCAGGCCTCCGGCGAGGTAACTCACCTTGCCCGTCGCCTTGTTGACCTTGATGGTCGTGCCGCGGTTCGGGGCGGGCTGCGGGTCGGTGGTCGCGCCGCCGTAGTTGATGGCGACGGAGAGGTTCAGATAGAAGTCGCCCTTCTCGTAGAGCAGTCCGAAGGCGAACTCGTGGAAGTTCTTGCCGTACGGCCACTCGGCGATCTTCCGCTTCTCGTCGGTGACGTCGTCGCCGTTCGTGTCGTTCAACTCGGTCAGCTGGTGCTTCTCCGACACATACAGCTTCCCGTCCACGTACTTGATGCCCATCGGCTCCCTGAGCCCGTCGGCGATCTTCTTGTACGTGACCTTCTCCGGGCCGGTGTCACCGGTGACGTGGTCGAGTAGATACACCTCGCCCTTCGTCTCGGTGCTGCCGCCCCAGGTGGAGATCGCGAGCCTGCCGTCGGGCAGCCAGTCCATCGCGGACACCTGCGGCTCGAAGCCCTTGGGCCGCAGCTCGGTGAGCTTGTAGCCGGGGTTGACCTCGGTGAGCGGAAGGCCGTCACCAGGGGTGTCGTACGTTCCCTCGCACTCCTTGCGGCCGGGCGCGGTGACCCGTACGACTCCTGCGTCCGTGCTGAGCACGGAGTTCGGCACGACCTTGAACTCGCTCGCACCCGGCGGCTTCCACTGGAGGGTGACCTGCTGGTCGCCGCCCGCGTCGAAGTGGTCGATCCGCAGCGACTGGTAGCCCGCGTTGAGCGTGATCTTCCCGTCCTTGGGCTCGGCGCCGTGCAGCCCGTCGTGGTCGATGACCTGCTGGTTGCCGAGGAAGAGCCGTGAGCCGTCGTCGCTGATCAGCCGGAAGTCGTACGCGCCCGCTTCCGGCACGTTGAGGTTGCCGATGATCTGCGACACGAAGTTGTTGCTGAAGCCGAATCCTTCGGTCGAGGTCCAGTCGGCCGTCGGGATCAGCTTGTCGACGTTGGGGGTCTGTGCGGGCTTGAGGTCGCACAGCTTGGCCAGCGGGGTCTGCACGTCGAACACCCGGAGGGTGACGCCGGGTTCCTGGGGCGGCAGGTCCGCGAACGGCCGCGGGTCGTCGTCCGCGGCCGCGGCGGGCGTGAGCAGACCGCCACCGAGCAGGGCGGCGAGCAGCAGACCCGTGGATCTTCGGGCCCTGCGGCGGGGGTGGCGGGGTCGGCCGGTCATCGGCCTGGGGAGTGGCTTCACTCTTCCTCCTGCGTGGTTCCGGCATGGGTTACGCAGATCTCTGTGGCAGAGCGACGCTCAGCGTAGGGATGGCGCCGATGGACGTCCACACTTTGTCCAGAGAAAGGAAAAACTGGAGGGGGAAAGGTGACGGGTGGGGGCCGACCAATCGGGCGAATGGCGGCCGATGGTCGGCTGTTCGGACCGGGCGGGCCCGCGGGGCCGCGGGGCCGCGTTATGTCTGTGGGGTGACCACGTTTCGAGCCCGTGCGTTCCTCGCACTGAGCACCCCGGCTGCCGTCCTCCTCGCCGCCCTCGGCCCGGCGCCGCCCGCCGCGGGCGCGCAGCGGGCAGCCTCCCTGGACGCGCGGGTCACCGCCGTCTCCGCGCGCGAGCTGGGCCGCAGCTGGCATCCGGGGTGTCCGGTCGCGCCCGCGGGCCTCCGGCTCATCCGGATGAACCACTGGGGCTTCGACGGCCGTGTCCACGCCGGTGAACTCGTCGTGCGCAAGCAGGCCGTGCGGCCGCTCCTGTACGTCTTCGGCCGGGCCTTCGACGCCCGGTTCCCCATCCGCCGGATGCGGCCGATGGCGGCGTACGGCGGCAGCGACACGGCGGCCATGAAGGCCGACAACACCTCGGCGTTCAACTGCCGTGCCGTCACCGGCGATGCGTCCAGGCTCTCGCAGCATTCGTACGGAGACGCCGTGGACATCAACACGCTGGAGAACCCGTACGTGGACAGGAACGGCCGCGTCTACCCCGCCGCGGGAGCCGCCTTCCTGGACCGGCGCCGCACCGCGAAGGGCATGATCAAGGCGGGTGACGTCATCACGACGGCGATGCGCAGGGTGGGCTGGCAGTGGGGCGGGCGCTGGCGGTCTCCGGACTATCAGCACTTCTCGGCCGACGGACGCTGACAGTCCCTTCGGGCCACCGGGGCGTGGGGGGCCCGAAGGGACTGATCCGGCTGGGTCCGGGCCGGGTTCAGCGTGTCCTTCGGTGTTACGCCGCCGGGTCGATGCGGGACACGGGGCCGCCGAGGTCGAGCACGTAGAGCTCGCGGTTGCCGCCCTGCACGAACGAGACGACCTCGCCGCCGTTGACGCCCAGGTCGCTCACCCCGGTCACCTTGCCGTCCTTCATCTGCAGGGCGCGGACGGTGCCGTCGCAGTAGTCGCTGAACAGGTATTGGCCCTTGAGGGCGGGGATCGCCTTGCCCCGGTACACGAAGCCACCGGTCACCGAGCAGCCGAGGCCGTTGCGGTCGTACTCGTGGACCGGCGGCACGTGGTTCGCGGGCTCGGTGCCCTCGCGGAAGGGGTGGGTGCCCTCCATCTGCGACCAGCCGTAGTTCTCGCCGCCCTTGCTGGCCGCCGGGGCCCGGTCGATCTCCTCCCAGGCGCTCTGGCCGACGTCGCCGATGAACACGTCGCCGCTGCCCGCGTCGAACGAGAACCGCCACGGATTGCGCAGTCCGTACGACCAGATCTCGTCCTTCGCCTTCGGGTCGCCGACGAACGGGTTGTCCGACGGGATCGCGTACGGCTTGCCGCCGAGCGGGTCGATCCGCAGCAGCTTGCCGAGGAGCGTGTCGAGGTTCTGCCCGTTGCCGTGCGGGTCGCCGCCCGAGCCGCCGTCGCCGAACGCGATGTAGAGGTAGCCGTCGGGGCCGAACTTGATGTCGCCGCCGTTGTGGTTCTCGTAGGGCTGCGTCTGGGTGAGGACGGTGCGCCGGGTGTCCGGCTGGAGCTTGCCCTTCCGCACGGCGAACTCATCGATGGTGCTGGTGCCTTCGAGGTTCGTGAACGAGATGTAGAAGTGCTTGAAGTCCTTGTCGAACGCGATGCCGAGCAGGCCTCGCTCGCCGTCGGTGGTGGTCTCCGCGGAGATGTCGAGGACGGGCTTGCTGAGCCCCTGCCCGGTCAGGGTCCTTACGGTTCCCGCGCGTTCGGCGATCCAGACCTTGCCGCCGGGCCCGGCCGTACCGGCGGACGGGTTCTTCGCCGTCGCCACCTTGGTGAGCGCGACCTTCGCGGCCTCGCGCGGGGCGGCGCGTTCGTCGGCGGATGCCGCGGTCAGGGCGAGGGATGCGATGAGGCAGATGGAGCCGATGACCGCCGTACTTCTGGTGCGAACTTTCACCGTGATCCTCCTGGAGGCCGTGTGCAACCTGGGTGGGGGGATGGTGCGGTGTGCAACTGGCCACGGTGAGAATACTGGGGCAGGAGTTCTTGGTATAGACCATGAACTCGTTGTTCTCCGCCTCGTACACTGCATCCGTCAAATGATCATGCTTCACCAGGTGGGGGAGGGGAAACGCATGTCCATTCGTATCGCTCGACGGAAGCGCATATTCCGCAGGAGTGGCGCCGTTGCGCTCGGCGTCGCGGTGGCCCTGGCGGGAGCCACCGGTACCGGGGCGGCGGCCGAGGGCTCCGACACGTCCGGTTCCACCGGCAAGCACGCCGCCACCCAGCGGGCCATCGACGCGCTGGAGCAGGCCGGAATGCCGGGAGTCGCCGCCGAGGTGCAGGACCCGCAGGGCAAGTGGTTCGGGTCCGCGGGCTACGCCGACACCGCGACGCAGCGCGAACGCACCCCGGCCGATCATCTGCGTGCCGGGAGCAACACCAAGTCCCTCATCGCGGTGGTGCTGCTGCAGCTGGAGGCCGAGGGGAAGCTGAGCCTGGACGACTCCGTGGAGCGCTGGCTGCCGGGCGTCCTCAAGGGCAACGGCTACGACGGCACCAAGATCACGGTGCGACAGCTCCTCAACCACACCAGCGGTGTGCACGACATGGTGTCCACGCCGGAGTGGCGGGAGTACATCAACGGCCCGGGCTTCCTGCTCCACCGCTACGAGACGTGGAGCCCCGAGCGGATCGTCGGCCTGGCGCTCAAGTACAAGCCCGACTTCGAGCCCGGCACGAGCTGGAACTACTCCAACACCAACTTCGTGCTCGCGGGCATGCTCATCGAGAAGGTCACGGGCCACACGTACGCGCAAGAGGCCGAACGGCGCATCATCAAACGCCTGAAGCTGCGCGAGACGTCGTTCCCCGGCACCGACCCGAAGCTGCCCGCCCCTTACGCGAAGGGTTACTCCAAGCTGTACGCGGAGAACCCCGGCCCCGAGATCCACGACGCCACGGAGTACAACCCGGCGTGGTCCGGCGCGACCGGCGAGGTCATCAGCACCACGGGCGACCTCAACCGCTACTACAGCGCCCTGATCAAGGGCGACCTGCTGCCGCCCGCTCAGCAGCGGGAGCTGCTGAACACCGTCGAGACCGGCACTTTCTTCGAATACGGCGCCGGTCTGATCGTCCGCACCCTGTCGTGCGGAGTGAAGGTCTACGGCCATGACGGCATCGTCTGGGGCTCACTGACCAGCACGGCGACCACGGCCGACGGCAAGCACACGCTGACGTTCCACCTCAACGGTGACTGGCTGGAGGACGGCCGACCCTACGAGAACGTCTTCGAAGCGGAGTTCTGCGGCAAGGGATAACGGTCAAGCGATGTGCGTCGGTATCCGCCGGCGCACATCGTCGTACAGGTTCCGCATCGCCATGCGGTAGAGCTCGGACTGGTGGACGCCGAGGAAGCCGGTGTGCCCGAACACCTCCAGGACGACCATCCCGTGTACGTAGCCCCACACGCTCAGCAACAGGGCGGTCGCGGCAGGCGGCAGGGCCCCGCCGTCCGATGACGCCTCGCCCGCCAGGGGCGACAGGCGCGCCAGCTGCCCCAGGAACTCGGGGGACAGCAACCGGACGTCGGTGGCGGCCAGTTGGTCCTGCGTGAACCCGCGGAACAGCTCCCGCTCGAAGACCGCGCTCATCCTTCGGTTCGCCTCCGTGGTGGGGCCGTCGACGGGGGCGTGATAGTGCCGCAGCGGCGCTCCGTAGAGGAGTTGGAACCGCTCGGGGTTGTCGATCGCCCAGCGGCGATACCCCTCGGCCGCCACGATCATGCCCGGCAGGTCCGGCTCGTCCGGTGTGCTCTCCGTCGCGGCCTGCACGGCGTCGGCCAGGTCGTCGTACGCCTTGGTGATGAGCGCCGTGACCAGGTCGTCCCGGCTCGGGAAGTAGTGGTACAGCGCCTGCACGGTCATGCCCAGGCTCCGGGCCACCGCGCGCAACGACAGGGCGTGCGGGCCTTCTTCGACGATGTGGGACTCGGCGGCGCTCACGATCTCGTGGACGGCCACGGCCCGCCGCCGCTCGCGCAACGACGGCCTGGCTGCAGGGGCTTCACGGGTGGACATACGGCGACCGTACGCCGATCGCCCTCGCCACGGCACCGGAATCCGGCAACCCGTGAAGAAAATCTAACACTGCTCAATTTTGTTGTGCCCCGCTAGCGTCGACAACGGCGGCGAGGAGCGCCGCGCATGCCTCATGCACCGCAAGCCCGAAGGAGAAAGCGCGTGTTCGAACGCATAGCCGAGCTGGCGATCCGCCGGTCCCGGCTGGTACTCATCGTCGCCGTAGTGGTCGTGGCCCTCATGGGCGCCTTGGGAGCCGGTGCGTTCGGGAAGTTGCTGGGGGGCGGCTTCGACGACCCGGCCTCCCAGTCCTCCCGGGCCAGGGACGTCATCGACGAGAAGCTCGGCGGAGAGACGAACCTGGTCTTCCTCGTCCGGGCCTCCGACGGCCGCATCGACGCCCCCGCCGCCGAGCGGAGCGGCCGGGCTCTGGTCTCCGACCTCAAGAAGGAGGCGGACCTGCAGAACGTCGTCTCGTACTGGGACACGAACAGCCCCGATCTCCGCTCCAAGGACGGCCGCGAGGCCATCGTGCTCGCCCGGGTGAAGGGCCACGACGCGGAGCAGCAGGAGAACGCCAAGGGCGTCATCGACGACTACGCGGGAACGTACGAGGACACGCTCACGGTCAAGGCCGGCGGCAGCGCGGGCGTGAGCTACGAGATGGGGCCGCAGACCGAGGAGGACCTCGTCCTGGCCGAGACCATCGCCGTGCCGCTGATCCTCCTGCTGCTCTTGGTCGTCTTCGGCACCCTGGTCTCCGCGCTGCTGCCGCTCGCCATCGCGCTCATCGCCATCGTGGGCGTGTTCGCGGAGCTCTACGTGGTCGGCAGCGTCACCGACGTCTCCATCTTCGCCATCAACCTGACCACGGCCCTCGGTCTCGGACTCGGCGTCGACTACGCCCTGTTGATGATCAGCCGGTTCCGTGAGCAGCTCGCGGCGGGGACGAGCGTGGAGGACGCCGTCCGCAAGACGATGAGCACGGCGGGCCGCACGGTCGCGTTCTCCGCGGCGACCGTGGCGGCCGCGCTCGCGGCGCTCATGGTGTTCCCGCAGTACTTCCTCCGCTCCTTCGGCTACTCCGGTGTCGGTGTCGTCGTCATCGCGGCCCTGGCCTCCCTGTTCGTGATGCCCGCGCTGCTCAACGTGCTGGGGCACCGGGTGAACAGCGGGCGGATGCCGTGGGCGAGGCGGGCGCGCTCCGGAGGCCGGGAGTCGGGATGGGGACGTCTCGCCCGCACCGCCATGCGGCGCCCGGCGCTCACCGCGCTGCCCGTGCTCGCGGTGCTGCTCCTCGCGGCGAGCCCGCTCCTCGGCATCACCTTCGGCACGGCGGACGAACGCGTACTGCCCGAGGACGCCAAGAGCCGTGAGGTCTCGGTGTCGCTGCGGGAGAACTTCAACGGCAACGACGCGGCGGCCCTGCACGTCGTCATCGACCAGGCCGTGGACAAGGCCCCGTTGGCGTCGTACGCGGCGAAGCTGTCCGGTCTCGATGGCGTCGCCCGCGTCGAGACCAGCGCGGGCACCTACGCCGACGGGCAGCCCAAGTCGACCGGCCCCGGCAACCCGGCGCTCGGCCGTCCCGCCGCGCAGCAGCTCAACGTGGTGAGCACCCTGACGCCGAAGTCCGACGCGGCGAAGGATCTCGTGGACGAGGTGCGGGCGGCCGCACCGCCGTCGGGGACGCACCCGCTGGTGGGCGGTGGTGACGCCGAACTGGTCGACTCCAACGCGTCCATCGCCGACCGGCTGCCGCTCGCCGTGGGCCTCATCGTCGTCACCACCTTCCTGCTGCTCTTCCTCTTCACCGGCAGCGTCGTGCAGCCGCTGCGGGCGCTGGTCCTCAACGTGGTCAGCCTGGGCGCGACCGTCGGCGTGATGACCTGGATCTTCCAGGACGGCAATCTCTCCGGGGTGCTCGGCTTCACCGCGCAGCCGATGGAGACGTCGATGACCGTGCTGATGTTCTGCGTCGCCTTCGGTCTCTCGATGGACTACGAAGTGTTCGTCACCAGCCGCATCAAGGAGCTGCACGAGCTGGGCGAGGACAACGAGTCCGCGGTGGTGGGCGGCCTCGGGCACACCGGACGCATCGTCAGCGCGGCGGCCGCACTGATCGCGGTGAGCTTCTTCGCGTTCGGCACGGCGGAGATCAGCTTCATGCAACTCTTCGGACTGGGCAGCGGGTTGGCCATCCTCATCGACGCCATCGCCGTGCGCGGCATCCTCGTCCCGGCTGCGATGCGCCTGCTCGGCCGCTCCGCCTGGTACGCACCCGGGCCGCTGCGCAGGTTCCACGACCGGTTCGGCCTGAGCGAGGACGGGCCCGCGCCCGCGCCGCGGCGGCCCGTGGCGGTGAACCCGCAGGAGAAGGACTCGGCGGGCGTCTGACTCGGACGCCGGGACGCCGGAACACCAGAACGCGCCGGAACGCCGGGACGCGACACGGGGCAGGGCCGCCCGTGTCGCGTCCCGGCGTGTGCAGTTTCCCCTCACACCCCCCTCGTGACTTCCGTCACAACGCTCTCAGTATGCGCAGGTGACACAGTCCGTGGCGTTCGGAATCCCCTGTTCCGCAAAGAAGTTCGGCCGCACGGTTAACCTCCCGCGCACGACGGCGCGATGTAGGGGCGAGGACGATGTCCTCCCGGGCGCGCAACGGGGCGCCCCGGCCGGCCAGGTGAACCGAAAAGGAGCAGTCCGTGAGGCCTCAATGGGCCGGGCATCCTGCCGAAGGGGGTGCGGGGGGTGACTGAACCGTCTGGGCAGGAGCACCCTCTGATCGATCCTGCCGAGCTGACAGCCGACTTCGAGACGTTCTTCCGGGACCACGAGAAGGAGTTCCTGAAGTCGGCCGGTTCGCGGGTGCGCAATGTGCACGATGCCGAGGAGATCGTCCTCAGTGCGGGCGTGCGCATCTACCTCAAGTGGGAGCAGATTCAGGCTCATGAGAATCAGGTTGCGTATGCCCAGCAGATCCTCAACTGGGAGATAGCCACCTTCTTCCGGAAGCAGGCCCGAATATCCGGCAGGGAGACGCCCTACGGGGAACTGCCCTTCGCCGATGTCCCGGCCGCCGACGACCTGCTCGCCCTCAAGGACTACGAGGAACTGGACCAGGCCCTGGAGCGCCTGGACGAACGTGCGCCCGTGCGGGCCGCCTGCGTACGCCTGCGTTTCCTGTGCGGACTGACCAATCGCGAAGTCGGGGAACGGCTGGAGATCAGCCCGGACTGCGTGAAGGTGCACGTGTGCAGAGGCCTCAAAGACCTTCAGTCCCTCATGGATCTCCCCACTCGGGGAAAAGGAGATTCCTGATGCTGGAAGACATCCTGCGCAACAGCGCGCAGGAACTGGATCTACAACTCGAAGCCCACGACAGCGACGCCTTCATGCGTCGCCTCGCCGTCCGGATCACCCAGGACGCCGCCGTGGCGCCGCGTGTACAGAGCGGCGCCGCGGCCAAGGAGACCGCCGCCTCCAAGGAGGCCCCGGGGCCCGCACGGCGTACGGGTGCCTCGCGGCCCCGCTCGCGCCGCGGTGTGCGCCGCAGCCCCACGCCGCTCTGCCCACCCGACCCCGCGGCCGCGCCGGACGCGGTCCTTGAGCACGTGCGGGGGCTGTGCAGACAAGTGGTGAGCTCCGCGCACATCGACTCCCTGGCCGACTTCGCCGACGACTACGACGAGGCCGGGGCGCGGACGTTCGCCTGTCTGCTGTACGTGCTCGACCGGCGCGAGGGTGCGCTCTTCTGGTGGCGGTTCGCGGCCGGTGCGGGCGATCCGCTGGCCGCCTATCTGCTGGCGGCGCACCACGCGGCCGTGGGGACGGTCCCGGAGGCGCGTGTGTGGCGGGCGTTCTCGCGGCTGCTGGGCTTCGCCGAGCGTCACCTGCCCCGCCTGGGGCGGGGTGCTGTGCCCTACGACGACTCCGGGGCGCGGGAGTTGCTCGGAGGCAACGACACGGTCCTGTGGGCCTTCATGAAGACGGACGACGTGGCGCTCGCGGTGAGCCGATGAACCACCGCCGGACCGGCCTGCGTACGCGAGCGGGCCGTCCGGCACACGCCGTCGCGCTCGCCTATAGCAGAAGCAATTCGCGGGTGCGGGATTGTTCGGCGTAGTGGATGCAAAGAGGCCGCAGGGGGTCGACGAAAGTGTCCGATCGGCCCGAAAATGCACTGCAGTTGGGGGCAAATGTCCGAATAGCTTTGCGCATACCGTGTCACTACGCTCACCGAGCGCGAGCCCGTTCTCTTAGCGGGGTCCCGGGCTCGCGCTCTTGATGAATGCAAACCAAGAAAGAGGACGCTACGCATGCCCCATTTCCCTGTCCGCTTCCGGTTCGAGCGCGCTCGGCGCCGAACCGGTCCCGACCATAACAGCGCACCGGTCGCCCCGTATATGACGGGCAACACTGAACACGCGGCAGGCAACAAAACTGGCAACCCGCTGGTCACGGCCTTGCAGGCGCCGCCCCTGATCGTGTTCCACGGCGGGCCGAGCCTCTCCGAAACCGCAGCGTCCCTCGTCATTGCCGCTGTGTGGATGGGCGGGGTGTATCTGCTCGGCCGCACCGGACAGAACTGACGGGCCACCGGAGGTCGGCCTGCCCGGCCGGCCTCCGGTGTCACGCCGGTGCCCAAGTTCCCGACGAAAAGGGGATTGGATCACCGGCTCCTGTCACGGAATGCACGGCCGGAGCAGTGCGGTGGTCCGAGCCTTTGGCCACCACTTTTGCCAGGAAGGGACCCATCATGAATCAGCCGAATATGCGAGAGAGGGTGTGCCCGCAGTGCGGCAACACCTGGATTTCGCAGGGAGCCGGACGCCCCGGCACCTACTGCGGTACCAAGTGCCGCCAGGCGGCCAACCGCGAGAGCAGGAAGAGCCGCCCGGAGCCGCCCGACACCCGCCTCGTCGACGAGCAGCTCCTCCAGGACTTCCACGCCATCCAGGACGAGGTCGAGGAACTGCTCGGCTCCCTCGACTACTCCGGTGCGCCGCCCGAAGACCCCCTGCGCATCCTGGTGCGCATCCAGCAGCGACTGGACGCCGTCACCATCGGACTGGTCGGCCGCGCCCGGGCCCGCGACGCCAGTTGGACCCATGTCGGCGCGGCCATGAACCTCACCCCGGACACGGTCCGCCACAAATACGCCACCGCGATGGAGCGTTACCAGCGCAAGCGGGCACCCCGTTCGCAGCGTCCGGCGGGGCCCACACCGCGCAGACCGGCGGCGCCCGACGACGGACCGGGCCCCGGTCCCGTCCGCTACATGATCACCGGAACCTTCGGCCAGCACGCCGACGAGGAGGGCGTAGATGTCGTCGTCTGCGCCGAGGAGCTGGCCCCGGCCCTGGCCTCCCTGCATCGCGCCAGCGGCCGCACGCTGCGTTCGGTCGCCGAGCAGGCCCGCCTCTCGCCGGGCTATGTCTCGCGCATCATCGCCGGTGAACGCCTGCCCTCCTGGTCCGTCGTCTGCCGCCTGGCGCGTGCCTGTGGCGCATCCCCGGGCCAGCTGCGGCCGTTGTGGGAGAGCGCCCTGACCCGCCGCGGCGCGAAGCGGAACGCGACACCCTCCCTGCATGCGGCGCTGCGCTATCTGTACCGCCGCGCCGGACGCCCAGATCCGGCCCAACTGGCAGCTGAGCACAGCCATCTGACGGCCCAGCAGATCACCACCATGCTGGAGAGCACCGCGGTGCTGGAGTGGGAGACCGTCCAAGAGCTCGTCTTCGCCCTGGACGGTGAACCCGCCTACTTCGAGCCGCTCTGGCACACCGCCGTGCAGAACGGCCTGTCGCTGACCGGCCGAGCCCTGCCGCTGCCGCCTCTCGCGTACCCGAGCCGCGGCACGACGGGTCCGGTCGCGGTCTTCCGGCTGCTGACCCAGTTCAACGGAGTCCTCAAGAGCAACCCGCTGCTCACCGAGAACATGCGGATGCAGGTGCGCCGCACCATTGCCCGGCGGGCGAGAGCCGCGGCGATCTGAGGGCGCGGCGGGGGAGGCTGGGGCAGATGACGATCAGACGGCTGGACGCGGCCTCCCTGCTGGAAGCGGCTTCGTTGGTGGTTCCGGAAGACGCCGCCACGGGTGACGACATCACGGTCAACGACGTCTGGGAGTACCTCGCCCACGACGAGTGGGAAGTGGCCCTCGCCCTGCTGGAGGAACTCGGCGGCGACACCGATTCGCTTCCGCTCGGCTTCTGGGAGTCCCTCGCCACCGCCGCCGAGCAGGCGCGGCTGGAGCGGAGCGCGGCCTGGTGCCGCTGGCGCTGTCGCGAGGCACGCCAGGGCATGATCATCCGGGCCGACCTCACCCTCACCCCTGCCGACGAGGGCCGCCGAAGGGCACCGTTCCCGGGGGCGGGCGTCCTTCGCCCCCTGTGGAACATCGGGTGTCGCACGGCAACAGGCGAACCCGACCTCCGCGTCGCCGCCCTCTGGGCGGAGTTCGTACCCTTCGTTGACCCCGGCGGACAAGCATCGGTACGCCTCGCCCCACTCACCCCGTCGCAGTGGCAGCATCTGCGACCCGGCCAAGTGATCACCATGCACGAGGACCGGACCGTCGCAGGGACGGCGGTGGTCCGCTCGCTCCGTCCCCTCACCTGCGACGTACTCCAGGACACCGCGGACGCCTGAGCGGCACGCGACCCCGGCCGTCCGCCGCGGTTCTGGATCACCGTCCGGACTCGGTCATAAGCTGGGCGGTATGAGGACGCGACCCACGTTGACCTGGGAGCCGCAGGGCGACCTGCCGCCCGCCTCGACCGACCTGTCGGCGGTCGTCGCCGCGGTGCGGGCGGGAGGCGTTGTGGTGCTGAGCGGAGCGGGCCTGTCGACGGAGTCCGGCATCCCGGACTACCGCGGCGAGCACGGCGCGTTCCGCCGCAACCACGTGCCCATGACGTTCCAGGAATTCACCGGCAGCGACCACGCGCGCCGACGGTACTGGGCCCGCAGCCAGCTCGGCCTGCGGTCGATGGCGGGGGCCAGCCCGAACAGCGGCCACCGGGCCGTCGCGGCGCTGGCAGGAGCAGGCCTCGTCACCGGTGTGATCACGCAGAACGTCGACGGGCTGCAGCAGGCCGCAGGAACACCAGACGTGGTGGAGCTGCACGGCAGCCTGAGCCGGGTGATCTGCCTGGACTGCGGCGCGGCCAGTGACCGCTCGACGCTCGACGCCCGGCTGCGGCAGGCCAACCCCGGGTTCGAGGCGGTCGCCGAACGGCACCGCGCCGCGCAGGTCAACCCGGACGGTGACGTGGACCTGCCCGAAGAGGCGGTCGACGGGTTCCGGACGGTGGCGTGCACGGTCTGCGGCACCGGGATCCTCAAGCCGGACGTGGTGTTCTTCGGCGAGAACGTCCCGCCCGAGCGGGTGGCGGCCTGCCGGAGCCTCGTCGACGGGGCGGCCACCGTGCTGGTCCTTGGCTCCTCCCTCACGGTCATGTCAGGCCTGCGTTTCGTGCGCCAGGCGGCACAGTCCGGGACCCCGGTCCTGATCGTGAACCAGGGCCCCACCCGCGGCGACCGCTGGGGCACCCGCATCGACCTCCCCCTGGGCCGAGCCCTGACCGACGTGGTGGCCCGGGCGATCCCGGCGGCGTGACACGACCCCGAGAGCGGCGGGTTGGACATCCCGGGCCCACCTCTGGCAACGTCGCCCGTCCGTTCCCGGACCCGAGGGGAGAGACACGATGATCGAAGTGAGCACGCGCAGCGTCAAGGAAGCCGTGGCCGCCGAGCAACTGCGTGCCGACACCACGACGCTCGACATTCCAAAGGGTTTCGACCTCTGGACACCCGAGGAGATCGCGGAGTGGCTCGACGGCGTCGAGGACGACCCACGCGTCTCCGACGCCGACTTCTATGCGGCGCAGCAGGCGGTGCAGCGGGTGCTGGACGCCTGACCCCTGTCCTTCACGGCAGGCGTACCGCTCGCAGGACGGTGTCCTGGGTGTGGTGCGTGTCGGCCGGGCCCGGGGTCGTGCGGGGGCGGGTCTCGTCGATCAGGACGGTCCAGGCGGGGCCGAGGAGCGGGACGATGTCGGCCGGCTGGTAGTAGTCGGCGGGGTCGAACTCCGCCGACCGGTGGTGGGCGAGGTCCGCGAGGGCGTGGCTGCCGAAGAGCAGCGTGCCGCCGGGCGCGACGGCGTCCAGCAGGCCGTGCAGCGCCGCGTGGCCCTGCTGGCGGCGGAGCGGGAAGTACTGGAGGGACACCAGGTCGAAGGGGCCCGCCGGAGGTGGCGTGGTGCTGAGGTCGCCCTGGGTCCACACCACACGGTCCTGGACGTCGAAGGCGGCGGCGGTCTTGGCGGCGCGCTGCAGGGCGACCTCGGAGACGTCGACCGCGGTGACCTGCCAGCCGCGCCGGGCCAGCCAGAGCGCGTCGGCGCCCTCGCCGCATCCGACGTCGAGTGCCCGGCCGGGCGGCAGGTCGCCGACCTCGGCGACGAGCACGCCGTTGGGGTTGCCGCTGAAGATCTGGTCGCGGCTGCGGTACATCTCGTCCCAGCGTTCGGCGTCCATGCCACCCGGTCCTCTCGTCGTTCTTCGGTGAGGGAGCGGTCCATGTCGCCGTCGCCTGCACCGCCTCCGACGACAAAATGCCCCCCTGTAGGCCAGGGGGGCAAAGTTCTTTGCGAAAAGCGCAAAGGGGCGGGTTCAGCTGGAGACGGGCAGGGCCTGCGGATCCACCTCGCAGTGGTCCAGCGAGTCGACGAGACCCCCGCCACCGATCTCCACCCGGGCGGTCGCCTTGCCCTTCCCGGGGACCTTGACCTTCTCGCTCTGCTCGATGATGGTGAGGCCCTTGGCGTCCACGAAAGTGACCGAGACCCAGAAGCGGCCCGCCTTGGCGTTGTTGTTCGTGACCTTCACGGTCGCGTACGGCGCCGCCTCGGTCGCGCAGCGCACCAGCTTGGCCTTCCCGTCCTCCGTGCGTCCGTCGCCCTCGGGTGAACTGGAGGCGGTGGAACGGTCGTTCGGCAGCCGCCTGCGGGTGCCGCCGCTGCCCCCGTCCGTGCTCCCGCCGCTGCTGCCGTACATGTCGTCATCGTCGTCGTAGCCCGAACCGGATGTCGTCGAGCCGGACGATCCCGAGCCGGAAGAGCCCGAGCTGCTCGACGACGACGAACTGTCGTGGTCCTGGCTCGAGTTGCTGCAGCCGCCTCCGCCGCCACCCCCGCCGCCGTGACGACTGCCGCCACCGTGCCCGCGTCCCGTCGTGAAACCGGTCAGCGCGAGCGACGACAGTGTCAGTGCGGCTGTGACCTTGAGTATGCGCCCCCTGTTTGCCATCCGATCATTGTCGTGAACCGGTCACCTATCTGGCAAATGGGCGCGGCAGGAAGGTGCCGCGGCAGGAGGTGTTACACGGCGGGGTCGCGGTCGGACGTCGGCCAGAGGTACGGCAGGTCGTCGGGGACGTCGGGGAAGAGCGGGACGTAGATCTCCGGTGCTTTGCGTGCCAGCGCCGACTGGTGGCTGCGGTGGAAGGCCGGGTCCCCGAGCCAGGGAGGCAGCTCGTCCTCGTCGGCGAGCCGCTCCTGGGCGCGTACGTCGGCGCCGGGGCTGTGCCGGGCGAAGTCGGTGAGCATCGTGGCGGCGCACGTGTCGGGGTGCCCGTCCGCCACCCACACCGCGCACACGTCCAGGCCGTAGCGGACCAGGGCCTCCTCGTAGCCGGTCCACATGCGGACCGCGGGGTGGTGGCGCCATCCGTAGCCGGGCACGGTCAGGCCGCGCAGCACCTGGAGGGCCTCGACCCGCTGCTTGCCCAGGCGGGCCCGGTCCAGGACCGTGGCGGATCGGGTGAAGTCGGAGTACGGGAGGAAGGTCTGCACGCAGCATCCCTACCGCGGCAGACCTGTTCCCACCCGTTTCCCGCGCCCCATCGGGTACGGCTCGCGGTGCCGGTCACGGCAGGGGGCCGCCGCGGGCGGTGACCCACAGGTCGTACCACTCCTCGTGGGTGAGCTCGGGCTCGCGGCTCACGGCGTCGTGGCAGGCGAGGATGCGTTCGGGACGGCTGGTGCCGATGACGGGGGCGATGCGGGCCGGGTGGCGCTGGAGCCACCACAGCAGGATCGTCTCCGGTGTCGTCCGTTTGCGTTCGGCGAGGTCGGCGACGAGCTGCGCGGCCGGTGAATCGAGCGCGCCCGTGTAGCGGCCCTGGGCGAGGGCGCCCCAGGCCTGGACCTGGATCTCGCGGGCGGTGCAGTACTCGACGGTTCCGTGCGGGAAGCCGTTCGCGGCGGCGGCCGGGGTGTTCACGAGGACGCCCGCCTCGACCCAGTCCCGGCTGCTCAGGCTCATCTCCAGCTGGTTGGCCACCAGCGGGAGATCGAGGTGGGCCTGGAGGTGCTGGATCTGCGCGGCGCTCATGTTGGACACGCCGAATCGGCGCACGAGCCCCTGGCCGTGCAGCGAGGTGAGGGCCTTCGCGATGTCCTGCGGGTCCGCCAGCGGATCGGGGCGGTGCAGGAGCAGTACGTCGATCACATCGGTACGCAGCCGGGTGAGGCTCTCCTCGACGCTGCGGACGATGTGCGGCGCCCGCAGGTCGTACATGCCGGGGTGCTGCCCGTCGGCCTGCCGGATGCCGCACTTGGTCTGCAGGACGATCCGCTCCCGCAAGTCGGGCGCCCGGGCGAGGAGTTCACCGAAGACCGCCTCCGCCTTGCCGCGCCGGTAGATGTCGGCGTGGTCGAACGCCGTGATGCCGATGGCCAGCGCGGCCTCGACGGCGGCCTCGGCGTGGGCGATGTCCGCGGCGGTGTACGGGTCGCCGTCCCAGGTGCCGCCGAGTCCCATGCACCCGTACAGCGGTCGCCCGGCGGGTACGTCGGTCTGTGCAGTCATGCGTCGCCTTCCCTCGTGTCGCCCTTCCCGGGGCACGGCTCCGCGGCTCTTTCGCTCACGTCGTCGCTTCTGTCGCTCACGTCATGCCCGGGAACCGCACCGTCACGCGTGGCTGTCCGCCCCATGGCCCGGAACCGGTCCCTCGGCCGACGGCCTTGGGGCACAATCGGTGGGGCACGACCCACCCCGGCACGAGGAACGACCCAGGCACCGTAGAGGAGACCGTGGCCGATACTCCGGAACCCGGCCGACACGGCAGGCTTTCCGTCCTGCGCTCCGCGGTCGACGGTGTCCGCATCGTCGCGCTGCACGGCGAAATCGACTACGCCGTCAAGGACGAGCTCAGCCGGGCCCTGATCCCCACGGACGGCGCGACGCCGCCGCCAACCGTGGTCGATCTCAGCGACGTCACCTTCATGGACTCCAGCGGCATCAACGTCTTCATCGACGCGCAGCACGCCGTCACGGACGCCCAGGGGTGGCTGCGCATCGCCGCCGCCCAGGGGCCCGTGCTGCGCGTCATCCAGCTCATCGGCCTGGACGCCGTGATCCCCTGCCACCCCACCCTCGAACAGGCCAGGACCGCCTGACGGCCGGGGACTTGTGACTCAGGGAGCCTCGCGGGACGCCCCGGCGCCTTCGACCGCGGCGCGCCTGATCTTGCCCATGGAGCTCTTCGGCAGCGAGGCGACGAAGTCGACCGCGGCGGGGACCTGGTGGGGCAGGAGCCGGGTGCGGCAGTGGGACGTCAGCTCCGTCGCCCGCAGCGGCGCCCCGGCCACGACAGTGGCTCGTACGCGCTCGCCGGTGCCGTCGATCGTCTCGCCCCAGACCACCGCCTCGGCGACCGAGGGATGGGCCAGCAGGACCTGCTCCACTTCGACGGGGTTCACCTTCTTGCCGCCCACGTTGATGAAGGAGTCCTTGCGTCCGACCAGGTGCAGATGGCCCTCGGGGCCGAGGCGGGCCACGTCACCGGTCCGGTACCAGCCGTCGTGGAAGGCGCGCCGGGTGGCGTCGGGGTGGCCGAGGTACTGCAGGAACATCGCGGGGGTCCTCACCAGCAGCGCCCCTTCCTCGCCGCGGGGCACCTCGTCCCCCCGCTCGTCGACGATGCGAAGCCGCACGCCGGGCATGGGACGGCCCACGCCGAGATCCGCTCCGGAGCCGTCCTCGGGGCGCCGCGCGGCGATGACCCCGGCCTCCGTGCAGCCGTACACCTGCTGGATGTCCAGGCCGAGCCGCTCCCTGGCCCGCCGCGCCACGGCGGGCGGCAGCGCGGCCCCCGAGGAGAGGCACAGCCGGAGGGCGTCGGGCGGCCGCGGCGCAGCCGATGCCGCACCGGCCGCCCGGGTGGTCAGGTCGTAGACCATGGGGGCGGCGACAAGCACCGTGCAGGCGTGCTCGTCCAGGGCCCGCAGGAGGCGTGCGGGGGTGAAGCGGCCGAGGAGGACGAGCTCTGCCCCGGCCCGCAGGGCGGTGACCAGTCCGGCCACCATGCCGAAGGAGTGCAGCAGCGGGACGGCGGCCAGGATCCGGTCGTCCTCGGTGATCCCGTAGGAACGGGCGTAGCTGTCGCCGCCGTTGACGAGGTTGCGCTGGGTGTGGACGGCCGCCTTGGGCTCTCCGGTCGAGCCGGAGGTGTACTGGTGGAGGAAGGGGGCGTCGGGCGCGGCAGCTGTCGGCGGCTCCTCGCCGTCGGGCTCCCCCAAGGGGGTGTCGCCCGGGTCCTCCACGGGGATGAGCGCGCAGTCGAGAGGGGCTGGATCCTTGGCACCGTCGAGTGCGGTGAGCCGCGCCGCGTGCCCCACGACGGACAGCGGGCCCAACGTGTCCCGCACGGACATGAGCTGGGACCGGGGCGTGCCGGGTTCGAGGGGGACCAGGCGCAGCCCGAGACGGGCGGCCGCGAGGAGCGCGACGACGGATTCCGGGGTGTTCTCGACGAGCAGCCCCGCAGTGCCGTGCTCCGCGACACCGAGAGAACGGAAACGGCGGGCGGTGGACCGCACCTTCTCGTGCAGCTCACCGTAGGTCAGGACGGCGTCCTCACCGCGCACGGCGACAGCGTCAGGGCGGGCCCGGAAGGCGCTGTCGAGCAGGTCTCCGAGGGTGGTGGGCTGCGGGGTGGACCGGTCAAGCGGGGTGAGCCGGTTCGCTTCGCTGTCAGACGCGGTGGCCATCGATCACGCTCTCCTCTCCGTTCGCGGCGGGCGGGGCACCCTGCCCGTCCCGCTCCGGGTGTCCGTTCGCCGACGCCGCCGCCCGCGCGTACGGCGCGGCTGCGGACGGCCGGACGCCCGGGGCGTCTGCGGGGTCCTCGTCGGGCTGCTGGTGTCGGAAGTAGCGGTCGTAGAGGCGGCTGTAGGCCCCGCCGCGCGCCAGCAGCGTCGTGTGGTCGCCCTCTTCGATGAACCGGCCGTCGTCGACGACGACGATGGTGTCCGCCTTGCGGACGGTCGGCAGGCGGTGCGCGACGACGATGGTCGTGCGGTCCGCGGCGAGCGCCTCGAGACCCTCCTGGATCTGTGCCTCCGTCAGCGGATCGATGCTGGCGGTGGCTTCGTCGAGAATCAGCACGGGGGCGTCCTGGAGGAAGACCCGGGCCAGGGAGACGATCTGCCGCTGGCCGGTGGAGAGGTTCCGCCCGCCCTCGTCGGTGGGGGTGTCCAGGCCGTCCGGGAGCTGTGCCAGCCAGTCGCCGCCCGCCACCGCACGCGCGGCGGCCTCGATCTCGTCCCGCCCGGCACCCGGTCGCCCACGGGCGATGTTGTCCGCCACCGTCCCGGAGAAGAGGAACGGCGTCTGCGTCACCACGCCGAGGCAGCGCCGGTACTGGTCGAGGTCCAGGGTGCGCACATCAAGACCGTCGACCTCGATGCTGCCCTTCTGGAACTCGTACGCGCGCATGATCAGCCGCACCACGCTGGACTTGCCCGCCCCGGTGTGGCCGACCAGGGCCACGGTGCGGCCCGCCGGGATGGTGAGGCTCACGTTGTCGAGTACGGGATGCTCGGCGTCGTAGCCGAAGTGGACGTCGCGCAGGGTGATCTCGCCGCGCAGGCGCGGCACCGGGATCCGGTCGCGCTGTCCCACCGTCGACTCGCGGTCGACCAGGGCGAAGACCCGCTCTCCCGCGGCCAGGCCCTGCTGGAGCTGGCTCCAGAAGGAGGCGATGCTGGTGAGCGGCGACCAGAACAGGGCCAGGGCCTCCAGGAACAGCACCCACTCGCCCGCCGTGACGGAGCCCGAGTCGACGCCGTGGCCGCCCACCAGGACCACGGCGACCGTGCCCAGTCCGGTGAGGGAGATCAGCAGCGGGAAGATGCCGCTGAACAGCCGGTTCAGCCGCACGCTGGCCCGGAACCACTGCCGGTTGACCTCGTGCAGCCCGTCCTGCGCGGACTGCTGGTGGCTGTGGTTGCGCGCCACGGCGATGCCCCGCAGCGTCTCCTGCACATATCCGTTGACCTCGGCCAGCGCCTGCTGCTGCCGCAGCGATGCGCTGCGCGCCGCGCGCCGGAAGGCGAGGCTGACGGCGACGATGACCGCGGCCACGAGAGCCGTCACCAGGGCCAGCGGCACATTGATCACGAAGAGCGCGGTCAGCAGGATCACGATCATCAGCACTTGGCCGAGGAGGCTGAGCATCAAGGTGATCAGCGTCGCGAACGCCTGTGTGTCGTTCGTGACGCGGCTGACCACCACACCGGTGGGGTGGGCGTCGTGGAACGCCATGTCCTGGCGCATGGCCGCCGCGAACGCATGCTCCCTCAGCTTGAGCACCACGTCCCCGGCCATCGCTCCGGCCGCGCGCTCCTGGAGCACGTTCAGCAGCCAGGCGCCGATGCCCGCGACGAGGATCGCCGCGATCAGCAGCACCAGACGTCCGTCGCCGTCCTCCTCCAGGGCCGAGTCCACGGTCCGGGCCAGCAGCAGGGGAACGGCGCTGCCCGCCGTGGCGGCGACGATCACGGCGATGGTCACGAAGGCCAGCGCCCGGCCCTTGCCGCGGAAGTAGGGGGCGATACGGCGGGTCAGCTCGCGGTCGCCGTAACGGCGGTCGTAGCCCTCCGGGTCGAGGCCCTCCAGCAGATGCGCCATCAGTGGTTCTCCTCCTTGGCGCCCGCGGAGTCCGGACCCTCGGGTGCCGGCTTGCTCAGGTAGGGCGCGAAGATCCTGCGGTACAGAGAACAGTCCCGCAGGAGCTGTTCGTGGCTGCCCTGGTCGACGATCCGGCCGGCGTCCAGGACGAGGATGTGGTCGGCCGCCCGGATGCGGGACAGCCTGGGCGTGACCAGGAACGTGGTGCGCCCGTCCGAGGCCTGCCGCATGGCGCGCTGCACCTCGTACTCGGTGGCGCTGTCGACGGCGCTGGTCGCGTCGTCCACGGCGAGGATGCGGGGGTCGGCGATCAACGCGCGCGCGATGGCGACGCGTTGGCGCTGTCCGCCGGAGAGGGTGGCGCCGCGTTCGCCGACGACGGTGTCGTAGCCGTGCTCGGTCGCCATGATGAAGTCGTGTGCCTGCGCGATGCGGGCCGCGGCTTCGATGCGGGACCGGTCGGTGCCGTTGTCCGAGCCGAGGCTGAGGTTCTCCGCGATGCTGCGGGAGAAGAGCATCACGTCCTGCTCGATGACCGAGGTGCGCGAGCGCAGCGCCCCGATGTCCCAGTCGGTGGTGGGGACGTCGTCGATCAGGACGCGTCCCTCGTCCGGTGAGTAGGTGCGGTTCAGCAGGTGCAGCAGGGTGGACTTGCCGCTGCCCGTGGCGCCGACGACGGCCACGGTGGTGCCGGGGGCCACGCGGAAGGAGACGTCGCGCAGGACCGGCTTGCCGGGTTCGTAGCCGAAGGTGACGCCTTCCATGGCGACTTCGCCGGTGATGGGCGCGACATGGCGGCCGCTGCGCTCGTCCTCGCCCTCGGGGTCGTCGACGACCTCCTTGATGCGCTGCGCTCCCGCCATGCCCAGATAGATGAGCCCGAGGCTGAACGACGCCAGCTGGGTGGGGGCGCGCAGGGTGCCCATCAGGCCCAGTACGGCGACGAGTTCGCCGATGCTCAGTGAACCGTCGCGCAGCAGGATGACGGAGTGCACCAGGGCGCCGACGGTGGCGAGGGTCAGCAGCAGCGGGGACAGGGCGAGCGCCTGGGTGCGGATCTGGTGCACGGAGGCGTCCCGGTAGGCCCGCGCCAGCTCGGAGAACCGGGAGCGTTCCTCGTCGGCTCCGCCGGTCGACCCCACGACCTCGATGCCCGCGATGCTCTCCGAGGCCTGGGCCGTCATGTCGCCGAAGCGCTCCCGCGCGACGTCGGACACGGGCTCAAGACGCCGCCCGTGCTCGGCGAGGGCCAGCGCGAACAGTACGACGAAGACGACGGGGGAGAGCAGCAGCCTCGGGTCCACCAGGGCGATGAAGACGATCGGCATCACGATGTTCAGCGCGAGGTCGACGGCCAGGTCGAAGCCGGGCGACACCATCAGGTTCAGTGATTCCGCGTCGCCGGTGGCGCGGGCGGACAGGTCGCCGACGCGGCGCCGGTTGAAGTAGCCCTGGCTCTTGCGCAGCAGGCTGGCGAAGACCTGGGCGCGCGCGTTGCGTTCGAGCCCGCTGGCGAAGGATTCCAGACAGTACGTGGACATGATGCCGCCCAGCGCCCGGACGACCACGAGCGCGAGCAGCCCTATGGCGATGGCGTGGAAGGTGCCGAAGTCGGGCGACCCGTCGTCCTGGTCGAGGATGGCGTCGAAGGCGAGGCCGGTGACGAGGGGGATCGCCGCGGTCAGGGCCTGCCAGGCCAGACTGCCCAGCAGGAACAGGGCGATGTACGGCCTGAAGGGCCGCATCTGCGCCAGCAGCCAGCGGGGGACGCTGCTCTGCACGTCGGGGACCGCGTCTGCGGCGGCCCCTGTGTCGGTGCGCGTGTCCGTGTCTGCCTCCCCGCCCGGTTTGGTCTCGGCGGTCATCGGCGCTCCTTCTCCGTGTCGGGGGCCGTAGCGTCCCCGGGCCCGGAGAGGTCCGGAAAAGGCAATCGACGCATGGGTTTCGGCCATCATTTAGCGAATAGCTGGGTGTGTGGCGCACAGGGCTTTCCGGCCGCCAATGTGAATTCGATTTGGCCGGAAGTGGAGTGCCTGTGGAGTTGGTCGTCGCCCGCGGTCGCCTTCACGCGCAGCGAGGTGGCGTGATCGAAGCCGTCTGCGATCAGGGGAAGTCGAGGGCCGTCCCTGCTCAGGGGCGTCTTGCTGGGGTTGAGGGTCGGATCTGCGGCGGCGTGGATTGCCCTGGCATGCAAACGGTCCTGGCCGGGTCGTGCCGTGGCATGGAAGCTACTTGTTTTCACCCGAAAAAGAAAGTCCGCTCCGAGTCTGTGCGAATAGCCACGAGTTGAAAATTAAATCACCAGGTGAGGAGGTGTTCGGCCGCCCTTTTCGGGCCGCCCGGCCTGATCGTGGCGCGTCAAGTCGAATGGTTGAAGTCGCTTGAATCGTCTGGGTACTGTGATGAGTGTCCAGTGCTGAAAAGCGCTTGCTACTGCGCATCTATTGCAGGTGTGCGCGGTAGTAGGCCTGCCACGGCCTGCCAGTGGACGGCGCGGGGCGGAGTCAACTCCCCACGTCGGATACGGCCGGGCGAGTGGCGACAGTGAGGAGGAATGCGAGTGAGCCAGACGCTGTGCCACCCCCCGTATCCAGGAGAGCAGCTCGTGGTGACCACTCTCGTGCGCAACGGATTCCTGCAGCTCGGGCTGCGCGCCGCGCTGTCGACGACCCCCTTGGTCAGGGACGTCAGACACTGCGGCGACTGGGGCGAGGTGGAGGAGACTTTAGGCAAGAGCCAGGTCGATGTGCTGTTCCTGCACGAGAAGGACTACAGCCCCGGTCGAGACGTACTCATGGATGCCAGGCGTCGGCGACCGAAGGTGCTGCTTCTCCTCACGAGTACGGACGTGCCTGAAGAAATACTCGCGGCTCCCTCGGTTCCCGATGGATTCCTGGTCGAGAATGAGTTGACCGCCACCGCGGTCGAGGATGCGCTGCAAGGAATAGTGGCGGGCGAGGTACCCATGCCCACCTCCGTCACCCGGGCGCTGCTGAACCGAGTCCGGGAGCCGGAACAGCAGCGTTGGCGCCGCGTCGGCAATCTGACCGGCCGGGAGAACGAAGTGCTGCCGCTGCTCGCCGAAGGGCTGAGCAACAAACAGATAGCCCGGCGCCTCGGCATCTCGAGCCATGGCGTCAAACGCATCGTCGCCAGCCTCCTGCTCAAGCTGGGAGCACCCAACCGGACGGCCGCGGTGGTCACCGCCATACAGAACGGTCTCATCGCCTGACGGTCCTGCCTGCTCGGCGGCCGTGGAGCGCGTGTCGCCGGGCGGGCAGGACCCGCTCCTTTTCCGGAAGTCCGGCCGGTAGTCCGGAAGTCCGTAGGTCGTGCGTTACTGCCTTTTCAAATATCGGGAAATCCGGATGCCGCCTGGCGCGGGGCATGCGGATTTCCCGCATGCATCCGATACTCGTGGTGCCCGAATGATGTGGCAAGCCCCCAGTGGGCGCCCGTTCGGTGCGCCAGATCGGGCAGCCCCACGCGGTGAATTGTGCCCGAACGGTCAGCCCCGAAAGCGCGGGTGCCGTTCGTGCGGAGCCGGCGCTACGGTGAATCCGGGCGGGCAGCCCGCGGGTACTCGACTCACCGAACGTTCGGGCGCGAATCCCGAGCCGGTTCTCCGCGGGGCGTCATGCCGCGCCGGACCCCCGCATCCACCCCCTCCCGCAGCACGCCTCGACGTGCTGGAAAGGACCGCGCCGTGGCCGAATTCGTCCGGCACCGCATCCCCTTCGCTGGACGACGGGCCGTCACCGCGCCCGCCACCTGTGCCCAGCGGCACATATGGAATTTGATGCAGCGTCAATTACCCGACGCAGCCTTCTACGACGTGTGTTTCCCGGTGCCCCTGCGCGGCCACGGCACCACCGAGGACCTGCTCGACGTCTTCGCCGAGCTGCTCGGACGCCACGAGTCGCTGCGCACCGGGTTCCACCGGGACGTGGACGGCGCTCTGGTCCAACAGGTCGTGGACGCGGCGGAGTTCGAGGCCGAGGTGTGGACCCTGCCCCCTGACGGGGACCCGGACAGCGTGCTGCAGGCCTGGGAGCGCAGGATGCGGCACACCGCCTTCGACCCCGGGCAGGCCCCACTGATCCGGTTCATGGTCACCGTCGTCGACGGCGCTCCGGTGCTCGCCGCGTTCTGCGTGTCCCACCTCGCCGTGGACCTGACGTCGGTGCGGCTGCTGGCCGATGAGATGACGCGGCTGCTCGACGCGCGTGCGGCGGGCCGCCCCCTGCCGCCCGCCGTGCCCTCACGGCAGCCCGTCGAGCAGGCGCAGTGGGAGAACTCCCCGCGCGGCCGGGCTCTGCAGGCACGGGCGCATGCCTACTGGTGCCGTCAGCTGGAGAGCGCGCCCGCGACCCTGTTCCCGCCGCGGAACGGATCCGTCGGCGGCGCGGGCGGCCTGGTGGCCCCGGTCCGTTACAGCGCGGGCATGGAGTCCCGCGCGGTGGCGCTCGCGGTCCCGATGGTGGCCAGGCGCTGGCGGGTGAGCACCTCCGTCGTACTCCTGACCGTCGTCGCGCAACTCCTCGGCCGCCGCGCCGGACAGCCGTCGTGCACCCTGCGCCTGCTCACCGCCAACCGCTCGGCCCCGGAACTGCGGGCCACCATCGCGAACCTGCACGCGGAGGTGCCGGTGACGATCGACCTGCAGGGCGACCGGGTCGAGAACGTCGCACGCCGCGCCCTCGCCGCCTGCACCGCCGCGTACGCGAACGGACTCTACGACCCCGACGACGCGGAGGGTCTGATCGCCTCCGCCCGGCGGAACGGGACGCCGGTCGACCTCTCGTACTGCTTCAACGACGTCCGTGAGGAGCAGTCCCTGCCCGACACGGCCGAGGGCCGTGCCACGGTGTCCGGCGCCGACCTGCGGGCCGCGATGGCCGAAACCGTCGTCGGTCCCGATGAGTTCGAGGAGGGCGAGACCTTCTTCATCGTGATCGACGACGAGACGCCGGGCCTGATCCGGCTGGTGCTCAACGCCGACCACCGGGCGCTCACGCCGTCAGAAGTCCACGGATTCCTCAACGACATCGAGCGGTTGCTCGTCGAGTACGCAGAGGGCGCCGAGTCCACCGAGTCCACCGGGGAAACGGAGCCGCGGGTTTCGGCGGGCGGGACGACCGGGCGGGTCGCCAGCGCGTAGGGGGCACAGGCAGCCGTATCGAAGTGCGCCGACCGTCCGGGTTCTGCCCGTCGGTCGGCGCCGCGGCATGCCGTGCCGTTCGGGCACAGGCATGGGAGCAGGTGCAGGTGATACAGGCGTGCAGAGTGGGGTGCCACTCCCGTGCGCACGATGATTCCCGGACCTCACCGTGCCCGCCATGCGCATCGGACCGGGCTTTCGGAGTAGCCGGATGACCATAGCCCAAAGTGGGGGTGTTCGATCACTTGGGTCCCGGCAAGACTGTTCTCAGGGCCGCCCGGATCGATCACGGTTCCGGCAGCGGGATGCCGGACAGTGACCCACGAGGTCCGCCTTCCGGGGACGGCCCGTCCGCGGCTGTTGCACCGCTCTCCCTTCAGCACCCTCCCCTCCTCAGCGCCCTCCTCCCTTCAGCCGCTCCCCTTTTGACGCTGCTGCCCCATCAGCCCCACCCCCCTCTTCAGCTCCCCCCCTCTTCCTCAGCTCCGCTCTCTCTTCAGCAGTCGACAACCGCCCCTACGCGACCCCCTCGTGACGGGAACACATGTCCTCATCTGTTGATCAACGCGCCCCCGGAACCGTGCGGTACGGACCGACGCCGGTCGAGAACCCGGCGCTCGGCGAGATCTTCGCCGAGGCCCCGGGGTGCACACCCGAACAGCTCGACACCGTGCTGGACGACGCGGCCCGCGCCTTCCCCGGCTGGGCGGCGACCCCCTTGGCGGAACGCCGCGAACGGCTCCAGTCGTGTCACCGCGCCCTGCTGGCCGCGGTGGGCCCGATGGCCGAACTGCTCACCAGGGAGCAGGGCAAGCCCCTGCAGCACGCCCGGGCCGAAGTCCGCCTGGCGGCCGACTGGTTCGCCAGCACCGCGCGGCTGGAGCTCACGCCGGAGCGGCTGGTCGACGAGCCCACCGCCCGCGTCGGTCTGGAACGCGTGCCGCACGGCGTGGTCGCCGCGATCGCGCCGTCCAACTACCCCATCCTGCTGGCCGTCTGCAAGATCGCCCCCGCGCTCCTCGCCGGAAACACCGTGGTCCTGAAGCCGTCGCCGGACACGCCGATGTCCAGCCTGATGATGGGCCGCATCCTGGGCAAGGTCCTGCCCACCGGCACGTTCGCGGTCGTGGACGGCGACGTCGAGCTCGGTGCGCGGCTGACCGTCCACCCGGCGGTCCGGATGGTCTCCTTCACCGGCTCGGTCGGCGCAGGCCGGGCCATCGCCCGCCAGGCCGCGGCCGACCTCAAACGGGTCGTCCTGGAGCTCGGCGGCAACGACCCGGCCGTCGTACTGCCCGGCACGGACGTCCGGTCCGTCGCACACGATCTGTTCACCAGGTCCATGACCAACAGCGGGCAGTTCTGTGCCGCGGTCAAGCGCGTCTACGCGCCCCGCGCCCAGTACCGCAGGCTCGCCGAAGCCATGGCAGAGGCGGCGAACGCGGCCGTCGTGGGGGACGGCCTCGATCCGGCCACCGAGTACGGCCCGCTCGTCAGCCGGGCCCAGCTGGCACGGGTCGCGGGCATCGTCGACGAAGCCGTGGGGACGGGGGCCGAAGTCCTGGCCGGGGGCCGGGCCCTCGACAGGGCCGGACACTTCTATCCCCCCACCGTCGTCACCGAACTGCCGCCCGGCAGCCGCCTCGAAGAGGAAGAGCAGTTCGGCCCGGTGGTCCCCGTCATCCCGTACGACGACCTGGAGCAGGTGATCGCCCGGGTCAACGCCTCGCCCTACGGCCTCGGCTGCTCCTTCTGGGGCGACGAGGACCGGGCACGGGACCTGGCCGGGCGGCCGGAGTGCGGAACCGTGTGGATCAACACCCACGGCGACCTGCGGCACGACGTGCCGTTCGGCGGTCACCGGCACTCCGGGATCGGCGTCGAGTACGGCGCATGGGGTCTGAACGAGTACACGCAGCTCAAGGTGCATCACATCGCGCTTCGCCAAGCAGATCGGGAGATGTCATGAGTGACAGCACGGTGGTCCGCGTCGACGGCACGGACGGCATAGACCTGACCGGAGTCAAGGTGTTCGTCGGCGGTCCCATCCAGCACGCGATCCGTGAAGACGGATTCCACCAGCCGTTGCAGCATGCGATCGGCGACATCATCGATGCCGTATCGGCCGCGCACGGCACGGTCTTCTCCGCCCACGTCGCCGAGAAGTTCGGCGTGGACACACCCAACTTCTCGCCGGACCAGGTCAGTGTGCGCGACATCGGCTGGATGCGCCGCTGCGACGTGTTCGTACCGGTGCTCCCCGTCGACGGGGCCGGTGAACTGATGCGCACCGACGGCACCCACGTCGAGCTCGGCTGGGCCTCCGCGCTGGGCAAGCCCATCGTCGTCGTCACCCCGCTGCCGATGGCGGTCAACGCGAGCCACCTGCTGCGCGGCCTGCCCTCCGTCGCCGACGTCACCGTCTTCGACCTGGCGGAGGCGCAGGCCCACCCCGTCGAACTGCTCCGGCTGCTCGAGAAGCTGGGCCAGGAAGCCGTGATGGCGCAGTGACGGCTGCCAAGGGCGGGAGCGGCGGCAGCACCTCCGCGCCCGCACCGGTGGAGGTCCTCGGGCTGCGCCTGAAATCCCCCGTCGTCGTGGGCTCCGGTCTGCTCACCGACCAGGAACGCAACATCCGCCGACTCCTCGAGGGCGGGGCGGGGGCCGTGGTCACCAAGACCATCCACCCCACCCCCGGCCCCCCGGGCAACGAACGCCTGCTCCGCCTGCCCACCGGCATGCTCAACAGCACCACGTACTCACGTCGTTCCGTGGACGACTGGTGCACGATGCTGCGCCGGTTCGCCGACGACGACCTGCCGGTGATCACCTCCGTGCACGCGGACTCCCCGGCCGAACTCGCCGATCTGGCCGAGCGCGTGACCGAAGCGGGCAGCAGCGCCCTGGAGCTCGGCATCTCGTGCCTGAACGAGGACGAGGGCGGTCTGACGGACACTCCCGAGCGCGTCGCCGCGTACACCGAGGCGGTGCGGCGCCGCACCCCGGTGCCGTTCAGCGTCAAGCTGGCGATCGGGGAGCGGGTGCGGGAGCGCATCGACGCCGCCACGGCCTCCGGCGCGGACGCGCTCACCCTGAGCGACACCATCTCCGGGCTGGCCGTCGACGCGGACACCGGTGAGGTGCGGCTCGGCGGAGCCTTCGGCTACTCGGGGCCCGGCATCAAACCCCTCGTGCTCGCCGAGATCTTCGGCCTGCGCCGCGACGGGGTGACCGTGCCCGTCATGGCGAGCGGCGGAGTGAAGGACGCCACGGACGTGGCGGAGTACCTGAGCGTGGGAGCCGAGGCAGTCCAGGTCTACACGGTGCTGCACCGCAACATGCACGCCACGCTCCGCGACATCCGCCAGGGCTTCGACGACTGGCTGGCCTCGCGCGGCGGCACGGTGGCCGACCTGGTGGGACGCAGCATCAAGGGGGCATGAGGTGAACGCGACGCGGCAACGCACCACGAACGTACCCCGCTACGGCGACCTGACCAGCGCGCAGGTGCGGCGGGCCGTGCACGACGCCGGAGCCACCCTGGTGTGGCCGGTGGGAGGGCTTGAGCAACACGGCCCCCATCTCCCGCTCTCCGTGGACATGGACATCCCGGACGCCCTGGCCCGGCAGGTGACCGCGGAGCTCGGCGGTCTGCTGCTGCCGGGCCAGCCCTTCTCTGCCAGATCGCTGCCGCAGAGCGGCGGCGGACTGCACTTCCCGGGCACCGTGCACATCGGCGGCGCCCCCTTCATCGACTACCTCACGGAGTGTCTGACCTCCCTCGCCCGCCTCGGCCCCGCCCGGCTCGTCGTCATCAACGGGCACTACGAGAACGAGGGCCTGCTCTTCGAGGCGATCGACGGCTGCGCCCAGGACGCCCTGTTCCCCGACACCGAGGTGCTCGCGTTCAGCTGGTGGAGCCTGGTCGCCGACGACTGGCTCGGCGAGCACATCCCGCACTTCCCGGGCTGGCACGCGGAGCACGCGGGCCTGACCGAGACCAGTCTGATGATGTACCTCCGCCCGGACGTCGTAGGAGCGGACCGCCCCAGCCACGCATCGCCGCCGGCCGCCGGGGTGTACCGGCACCCCGTCGACGTCGACGAGATCTCGAACCAGGGGGTGCTGTCCTCCGCCGTCGGAGCCTCCGCGGAGCTGGGGGAGCGCCTGTTCTGGCACCTGGTCGACGGCGTCGTGGAACTCCTCGGCAAGCCGCCACGGGACGCCTCTCCATGAGCACCACCTTCCCCCGCCACCTCCAGGGAGCTATGTCAATGCCATCGACCAGGCCGTACGAGGAATACGACGTGTGTGTCGTCGGGCAGGGCTACGTCGGCGTCACACTCACCGCCGCCCTGCTGACCACGGGCAGAAGCGTGCTCGGCTACGAGACCAACCCCAAGGTGGCGGACGAACTCGCCCGGGGCGTACTCGAACTGGCCGAGCCGGGCGTCGAGGAGGAGATCAGGGGCGCGGCCGCGAGCGGTGCCTTCGGTGTCACCACCGACGTCGGCGGGCAGAAGCTGCCCCCCGTCGTGATCATCTGCGTCGGCACGCCGATCGAGGCGGGCGGCACCACACCCGATCTGAGCCATCTGCGGGCCGCCACCGAGGCGATCGCGCCGGGCGTCGACGAGAACACCCTGGTCATCGTGCGCAGCACGGTGCCGGTGGGGACCTCGCGGAGCCTGGTGCTGCCCATCCTGAGCGACCGGATCCCCGAACCGCTGCTCGCGTACGCCCCGGAGCGCACCATCCAGGGCCAGGCGCTGGCGGAGCTGCTGTCCCTGCCGCAGATCGTCGGCGGCCTGAGCGACGACGCGGGCAAGCGGGCGGCGGAGGTCTTCGGCACCCTCTCCGACCAGGTGGTGCCCGTCTCCTCGCTGGAGTGCGCCGAACTGGTCAAGCTGGTGTGCAACTGCCACACCGACCTGATCTACGGCTTCGGCAACGAGGTCGCCCTCATCACCGAGAAGCTCGGCCTGGACGCGCGGGAGGTCATCGACTCCGCCAACCTCGACTACCCCAGGCCCACCCTGCACAAGCCCGGCTTCGTCGGCGGCAGTTGCCTCACCAAGGACCCGTACCTGCTGGCCTACTCGGTCGCCGCGTACGACCACACCCCCCAGGTGATCACCGCGGCGCGCACGCTCAACGAGTCGATGCCGCGCCGGGTCGGCGAACGCGTCCTGGCCGCGCTGTGGGAGCAGGGCAAGGACCCGGCCGACGCCACGGTCCTGATCTCCGGCTTCGCCTACAAGGGCCGCCCCGAGACCGACGACCTGCGCGGAGCACCTTACGAAAGGCTGCTGCCGTTCCTCAAGGGCCGGGTCAAGGAGATCGTCGGCCACGACTTCGTGGTGCCCCCGGCCCGCATCGAGTCGCTGGGCGTCCGGCCGGTCCGCCTGACCGAGGGCTTCACCGGCGCGCACGCGGCCATCCTCCTGAACGACCATGCGGGCTACGGCGACGTGGACGCCGCCGACCTGGTGTCGCGCATGGCGGACCCGGCCCTGGTCTACGACACCTGGCGGGTCCTCCCGTCCTCGACGAAGGCGATGAGGCTCGGCCGTGCGTAAGAAGATCCTGATCACCGGAGGAGCGGGCTTCATCGGCCTGCACCTGGCCCGCCGCCTGGCCGCCACCTGCGACGTCACGCTGCTCGACGACTTCAGCAGGGGCCGGTCCGACGGGGAGCTGTCCGAACTGCTCGGTTCCGTCGAGCTCGTCGAGCACGACCTGACCACCCCCGTGCCCGACGGGCTGCTGGGGGACGACTTCGCCGAGGTCTACCACCTGGCGGCCGTCGTCGGTGTCGCGGAGTCCAACGACAACCCCCGGCGGGTGCTGCGCACCAACCTGCTCACCACCGTCCACCTCCTCGACTGGTTCTCCGGGCTGACCGGGGCCACCCTCTGCTTCGCCTCGTCCAGCGAGGCCTACGCGGGCAGCGTCGAGGCCGGTGTCGCGGCCGTCCCCACGGGGGAGGACGTGCCGCTGATGGTCCCCGACCTCACGGTGCCCCGCTCCTCGTACGGCTTCAGCAAGATCACCGGCGAGCTGCTGTGCCGCACCTACGCGCGCACCCACGGCTTCGCCCTGCGCATGGTGCGCTTCCACAACGTCTACGGGCCCCGGATGGGTTACGACCACGTGATCCCGCAGTTCGTCGAGCGGCTCCTCAGCGGCGCGGACCCCTTCGAGATCCACGGCGCCGACCAGACGCGCGCGTTCTGCTACGTCGACGACGCCGTCGACGCCATCACCGCGCTGACCGCCCTGCCCACCAAGGAACCCCTGCTGGTCAACGTCGGCAACGACCAGGAGGAGACCCTCATCGAGGACCTGGCCGGGAAGGTCTTCGACGCCTTGGACCGGCACCCCGCCGTCGACGTCCACCCCGCGCCCCCGCTGTCCCCGGCCCGGCGCCTCCCGGACATCTCCCTGCTGCGCGAACTGACCGACTACCGCCCCGCCGTACCGCTGAGCGAGGGGCTGCGCCGCACCTGCGAGTGGTACGCCCGGCACCCCCGGGAGACGGCGGCACGCGGAAGCGGAGCGTGAGCGGCGTGCGCGTACGGTACGTCCACCGCGGCTACTTCCCGGCACGTGCCGGGGCCGAACTGATGACGCAGTACCTCGCCGCGTCGATGAGCAAGCTCGGCTGGGAGGCCGGGGTGTACTCGAACCCGGTCGACGAGGACACCGCGGCGTTCATGCGGAGCGCGGGCGTGAGCATCCAGCCGCTGCCCGCCACGCCCGACGACACCGACCGGGCGGACCTGGTCCACGCCATCGACGCGTTCCACCCGCAGGACATTGCGGCCGGACTGGACTTCGCCCGCGCCTGGGGCGTGCCGTTCGCGGTCACCCCCGCCTCCGCCCCCGACCTCTGGCCGGACCGCGAGACCGTACTCGAGGGATGCCTGCACGCGGACGCCGTCTTCGCCCTGTCCGCGGCGGAGCGCGACATGCTGCGCGACGCCGGTGTCGACGGACGCCGACTGCACATCATCGGCCAGGGACCGCACCTGCCCGGCACCCCCGACCCGGACCGGTTCCGCCGGGAGAACGGCATCGAAGGGCCGGTGGTGCTCTTCCTGGGCCGCAAGATGCGGTCCAAGGGCTACGTCACGCTCCTGGAGGCGACCGAGCAGATCTGGGCGGAGCACCCGGACACGTCCTTCGTGTTCCTGGGACCGCGCTGGGACGACGACTGCGCGGAACAGTTCGCCCGGCACGCCGACCCGCGCGTCATCGAGCTCGGCATGGTCGACGAGGACGTCAAGCACAGTGCGCTCGCCGCCTGCGAGCTGCTGTGCGTGCCCTCCACCGTCGACCTCTTCCCCCTCGTGTACGTGGAGGCGTGGGCCTGTGCCAGACCCGTCGTCGCGTCCACCTTCCTCGGCAGCGGGGAGATCGTCGCCCACGGACGTGACGGCCTGCTCGTCCGCCCCACCGCCCCGACCGTCGCCGAGGCGGTCAACCGGCTCCTCGCCGATCCGTCCGAACGCCGCGCCATGGGAGAGCGCGGCCTCGACAAGGTGCGCAGTGAACTCGGCTGGGACGCGGTCGCCGACCGGGTCCACACCGTCTACCGCACGCTGATCGCCGCCCGGAAGCAAACGGAGAAGGCCCGATGAGAGCAGTGGTACTGGCCGGAGGTGTGGGCCGTCGGTTGCGGCCCCACACCCTGACCATCCCCAAACCCCTCGTACCCATCGACGGCATACCGATCCTGCACATCATCCTGGCGCAGCTGCAGAGTGCGGGCTTCACCCATGTGTCGCTCTCGCTCGGCCACCAGGCCCACATGATCGAGGCGAGCTTCGGCGGCAACCGCTGGGCCGACCTGGAACTCGACTTCTTCCTGGAGGAGGAGCCGCTGGGCACGGCGGGGCCGCTCGCGCTGCTGCCGCCCTTCGAGGACTCCACCCTCGTGATGAACGCGGACCTGCTCACCGACATCGACTTCGCCGACCTGATCACGCGTCACAAGAAGTCACAGGCCGCCGCCACGGTCGCGCTCAGCCGCCAGCACATCGACATCGCGCACGGAGTGGTGGAACTCGACGAGGACCAGCAGGTGACCGACTTCCGCGAGAAGCCCCGGCTCAGCTTCCTCGTCAGCGGCGGCATCTATGTGCTCGAACCCTCCCTGCGGCGGCTGCTGCCGCCCCGCGGCCGGGACGACATGCCCGCCCTGCTCGACCGCGCGAGGGACGAGGGCGAGCGCATCGAGGGCCATGTCATCGAGGGCGACTGGCACGACATCGGCACGCCCGAGCAACTGACCAGGGCCACCACGGCCTTCCGCGCCGACCGCGCCCGCTACCTGGGCAGTCTCGCCGCGGCCGAACTGAGCGCGGGCACCGGCGCGTTCCAGGAGGTGGGCTCCGGATGACGGCCTTCGACATCGCGCTGTACCGCCCGCAGATCGGGCAGGAGGAGATCGATGCGGTCACCCACGTCCTGCGCTCCGGATGGCTGTCGTCCGGGCCCGTCACCGAGGACTTCGAGGGCAAGTTCGCGGCCGCGCTCGGCGTCGGCTCCGCGGTCGCCGTCAGCAGCGGCACCGCGGCCCTGCACCTGGCCGTCCTGAGCCTGGGCCTCGGCCCCGGCGACGAGGTCGTGCTGCCCTCGCTGAACTTCGTCTCGGCCGCCGCGACCGTCGCCCTGTCCGGCGCCACCCCGGTGTTCGCCGACGTCAAGGGCCCGCACGACCTGTGCATCGACCCCGAGGACGCCGCCCGCCGAATCACCCCGCGCACCCGGGCGATCGTCGCCATGCACTACGGCGGCTACCCGGCCGACCTCACCGCCCTCGCCCGGCTGGCCCGCGAACACGGTCTCGCCCTCATCGAGGACTGCGCCCACACCCCCGTCACCGACTCGGTCCACGGGATGCTCGGCACGGTCGGCGACATCGGCTGCTTCAGCTTCTTCGCCACGAAGAACCTGGCGATGGGCGAGGGCGGCATGGTCGTCGCCCGCGACCCCGCCGTGGCCGACCGCATCCGGCGGCTGCGCTCCCACGCCCTGACCGTCAACGCCCAGCAGCGGCACCGCGGCGGGCCCTCCCTTTACGACGTCGACACGCTGGGCCTCAACTACCGGCCCACCGAGATCGGCTGCGCCCTCGGGCGCGTCCAGCTCGACGCCCTGCCCGCCGGGCAGCTGCGCCGGCAGGACGCGGTCCGGATGTACCGCGAGCAGTTGGCGCCGCTGCCCGGGATCACCGTGCCGTACGCCGACCGGCCGGTGGAGGAGAGCGCCCACCACCTGTTCGCGGTGGTGCTGCCCGAGGGCACCGACCGCGAGGCGCTGCAGGACCGGCTGCGCGCGGCCCGGATCCAGAGCGGCGTGCACTACCCGCCCACCCACCTGTTCACCGCCTACCAGGAGCGCGCCAGGGGAGGGCCGTGCCGACTGCCGGTCACCGAGGACGTCATGGCGCGTCAGCTCTCCCTGCCGCTGCACCCGGGCATCGGCAAGGACGAGGTCCAGCAGGTCGCGGAGGCGGTGAGCGCCGCATGGCCGACGACACCGTGAGCCGCGGACGCGTCGCGTTCGCCGACGGCGCCCTGCACCGCGACGGGCACCCCTTCGTCAGCGCGGGCGTCAACTACCACCCCTCGCCGACGGGGTGCGACTACTGGCGGGAGTGGGACGGCGCCCGCATCGACGACGACTTCCGCCGGATGGCCGAGGCGGGCCTGAACACCGTGCGGTTCTTCGTCTTCTGGGCCGACTTCGAGCCCAAGGAAGGCGTCTACGACCCCGCGATGACCGACCGGCTGCGGGAGCTGGCAAGGACCGCCGACCGGCACGGACTGCTGTGCCTCCCCTCGCTGCTGACGATCTGGATGAACGGCCAGCGGTTCGACCTGCCGTGGCGCGACGGCAGGGACCTGTGGCGCGACGCGGACCTGCGCGAACGGCAGCGGGCCTTTGTCCACCACATCGCCGCCGAGTTGCGGAACGAGCCGAACATCCTCGCCTACGACCTGGGTGACGAGGTGATCCACGTCGACTCCAGGTCGTCCGCGTCCCTCGGCGCCGACGAGGTGCGCGCGTGGTGGGGGATGCTCGCGGCAGCCGTGCGCGACGCCGACCCGGACACGCTGGTCCTCCAGGCCAACGAGCCCTCCGCGGTGCTCGGCGGCCATGCCTTCCGGCCGGAGAACGCCGCACGCCTCGACATGGTGGGGCTGCACGGATTCCCGGTGTGGACGCCGTTCCACATCGAATCCGTCGCGGCCCGCAAGGCCACCGCCTTCCTGCCCTACCTCGTGCGGCGCGGCAGCGTCCACCGTCCCGTGTTCGTCGACGAGTTGGGCAGCTACGGCTGCGACGAGGCCACCGCCGCGCAGTATCTGCGGGCCGCCGCCCACTCCGCCTTCGCGGCCGGTGCGGTCGGCACCGCCGTCTGGTGCTGGCAGGACTTCACCACCGAGCGCAAGCCGTACGCGCTGCGGCCCAACGAACGGCGGGTCGGCCTGTTGGCCGAGGACGGCAGGGAGAAGGCCGCGCTGACCGAGTACCGGGCGTTCACCCGGCTCGTGACCGGCGATCTTGCCGGGTTCAGGCCGCTGCCCGCCCCGGTGGGCGTCTTCGTCCCCGAGACCGGGCCGCAGGACGATGCGGGATACCTGGCACCCTCGGGCAGCGACGCGCCCGCCGCCTTCTACGCCCATCTGCTGCTGCAACAGGCGCACCTGCCCTACGAGTTCACGGGCGGCGACGCAGAGCTGGCACGTCACGCACTGGTGATCTGTCCCTCGGCGCGGCAGTTGTCGCTGCCCGACCGCCACCGCCTGGCGCGGTACGTCAGGTCCGGGGGAGTGCTGCTGTACTCCACCGGCAGCCTGCTGGACGCCGCCGGGGACGAGGAGCTGTTCGGCATCCGCGTGCGGGACTTCACCCGGGCCGACGACACGCACGCCGGGTTCAACTGGGCGGGCGTACGGTTCCCGCTGCGCTGGGAGTCCGGCCCGATCCCGGTGATCGACACGGCGGGCGCCGAGACGCTGGCCGCGTTCGCCGACGGCTCGCCCGCCCTGACCCGCCACCGCCTCGGCGAGGGGAGCGTCTACTACCTCAACGCGCCCCTGGAGGCTCAGCTCAACGCCCCCTACCGCCTGCAGGAGGCCGACTGGCACCGGCTGTACGAGGCGGTCGCCGCGGAGGCGGGCGTACGCGTGCCGCTGACCGCGGACGACCCGTCGGTGGAGACCACGGTCATCGGGCGCGGCGACGAGCGCTGCGGTGTGGTGATCAACCACGCTCCCGAACCGGTGGACACGGTGCTGCGGCGCCCGACGGGGGACGGTGCCCCGGAGGCCGAGAAGCTGCTGCGCCTTGAGCCCAAGGGAGTGCGCCTGCTGTTCTGGGACGCCGGTGGTGCGGGGTGGCGGCCATGATCATCGATACGCATGTGCACGCGGGGGAGTACTACCGCCACTACTCGGCCCGCTTCGCCCAGCAGATGACGGCCACCACCGACCTGGCGCCCGAGGACCTGTCCGCGCCCGAGGCGAAACTGCTCGCCGAGATGGACGCCGCCGGGGTCGACCGCGTCTTCCTGCTCGCCTTCGACGTGCGCCGCGTCGAGGGATTCTCGGTGCCGAACGAGTTCGTCGCCGACCTCTGCGCCCGCCACCCCGACCGCCTGACCGGCTTCGCCTCCGTGGACGCGGGCACCCCCGGCGCCGCCGAACGCCTGCGCGAGGCCGTGACCGACCTCGGCCTGCGCGGACTGAAGACGGCCCCCTGCTATCTGCGCATGTCACCCGCCGACCGCCGGTGGTACGACGTGTACGAGACCGCGTCGGACCTGGGCATCCCCGTACTCATCCACACCGGGTACACGCCCTCGCGCCAGGCGGATCCCCGCTTCTTCTCCCCGCTTCTCGTGGAGCAGGTGGCCAAGGACTTCCCCGACCTGAGGGTGATCCTCGCCCACCTCGGCACCCCCTGGACCGGGCCGTGCGTCGAACTGCTCGCCCGGCACGCCAACCTGTACGCGGACCTGTCCATCTTCGGCTCCTACCAGCCGCCCCCGACCGTGGCCAAGGCCCTGGCCCACGCCCGCCGCAGCGGCGTTCTCGACCGGATCCTGTGGGGCACCGACTTCCCCTTCGCCTCCATGACCGGGTCCGTGACCCGCATGGCCGAGCTTGCCCGGGACCCCGGGCCGTGGCCGGACGGCAGCGCCCCGCTGTCGCCGCCCGAGTACGAGGCCCTCATGGGAGGCACAGCGGCGCGGCTGCTCGCCTCCGCCGGACCCCACGCCGCGCCGGCTCCCCGCCCGAACTGATGACTTGAGGTGTCATGACCTTCGTCCACGGATACGAGTTCGACGCCATGTCGCGGCGCCCGCTGTACGGCGACGTGACCCAGCGCCTGGTCGACATCTGCGACGCGCCCGACGACGGCGTCGTCGCCGACGTCGGCTGCGGCTCGGGCCTCGCCACCCAACTGCTCCTGGAGCGCTCCGCACACGTGGGTGCCATCATCGGCATCGACCCCTCGGAGCACGAACTGGCCATCGCACGCCGCAGGCTGACCGACCCCAAGGTGCGCTTCGTGCAGGGCCGCGCCCAGGACGTCGAGTCCCTGACCGGTCCGGTGGACGTCGCCGTCCTGAGCAACGTGATGCACCAGATTCCGGCCGCCGAGCGCGGTTCCGTGATCGCGGGCTGCCACCGGCTGCTCGCACCGGGCGGGCGCTGCGCGCTGAACACCCTGTTCTACGAGGGAGCCATCCTCCCCGAGACCCGGCCCTTCTACACCCACTGGCTGCGCGCCACCCGCGACCTCCTGCGGGAACAGGGCACGGACCTCGTTCTCGTACGCGAGAAGCCGGTCGCCCACCAGACGCTCACACCGCTCCAGCACGAAGAGCTGTTCGCCGAGGCGGGGTTCTCCCAGACCAAGTCCGAGGAGGCCGTGTACACGTGGACCCTCCAGGACTGGGAGGCCCTGTGCACGTACTCGGTGTTCGTGGAGGGCGCCACCGGGATCGACGACCTCGCCCTGGGCTCCGACGCGCTGATCCGGGGCCTGCGGACCACCTTCGAGCGACTGGAGCTGAGCGGGGTGCCGCGGCGGTGGCTCTTCACCTGGGGCATCAAGTGACGGGTGACGGAGGGGCGTTCCCAGCCGGTCCCGGTGACGACTTCCCCCTGTCGTACGCCCAGCAGGGCCTGTGGTTCCTGGAACGGCGCTCCGGTCACCCACGGCACGCCGACCCCGTGACGTTCCGCCTCGTCGGCGACCTGGACGCGGCGGCCCTGCGGGCGGCCGTCGAGGAGATCGTCGGCCGCCACGAGGCGCTGCGCACCTGCTTCCCCGTCGTGGCGGGGCTGCCCGTCCAGCGCGTCTCCCCGCGGGCCGAGGTGCCCCTGCCCCTGACCGACCTCACGGCGCTCCCCGCGGCGGAACGCGACGAGGCAGCCGACCGGCTCCTCGCCGAGGACCTGCAGCGCCCGTTCGACCTGGTCCACGGGCCCGTGGTGCGCGCGGCACTGATCAGGCTCGGGCCGCGCGAGCACATCGTGCGCATCACCCTGCACCACCTGGTCTCCGACGCCTGGTCGTGGTGGTCGGTGATCCTTCGGGAACTGGAGCAGCTCTACACCGCACACCTGCACGGTCGGCCCTCACCCCTGCCGCCCCCGCCCGCCCAGTACCGGGACTTCGTGCGCCGACAGCGCGACTGGCTCAGCGGCCCCGTCTACGCGAAACAGCTCACCCACTGGAAGGAGACCCTGGCGAACGCGACCGTGCTGCCGCCGCTCACCCTGGCCTCCTCCGCACCGGCTCCGCCCGGACAGCCCCCGCGGACACGGTGGATGACCTTGCCCCAACCCCTGAGCGACCGGTTGCGCGCGGCCGCGCGCAACGAGCACGCCTCCCTCTTCATGGTGCTGCTCGCCGCCGCCAAGCGCCTGCTGCGCCGCTACGTCGACACCGACGACATCCTCGTCGGCACACGCGGCGGATTCCGCACCCGGGCCGACTTCGAGCAGGCCGTCGGGCTCTTCGTGAACCTGCTGCCCGTGCGGACCCGGGTGCCCGTGGACGCGGACTTCCGCGACCTGCTGCGCCTGGTCCGCCGGAACCTGATCGACGTCTACACCCACCGGAACCTGCCGTTCGAGCGCCTCGCCCACGACCTCGGGCTGTGGGGGCGCGGGTTCCGTCCGGCGATCGGCGTATGCGTCTCCTTCCAGACCACGCCGGAGGTGCCGCCCGCCCTCGAAGGCCTCGACACGACCCTGATCAACCACGATCCCTTCTCGCAGTACCCCTTGGACCTCGGTTTCTACGAGGACGCGGGCGCGCTGCGCGTCCTGCTGGTCCACGACCCCGGCCAGTACGACGACACGGCCGCCGCACGCCTCCTCGACGACCTGCACCAGGAGCTCGAGGCGGGCTGCCGTGCACTGGAGGACACATGAGAGCGCTGCAATGGCACGGCGCACGCCGGGCGGCGGTCGCGGACGACATCGCCATGCCCCGCGTCGAGGAACCGCGGGACGCCGTCGTCCGGGTCGTCCGCAGCGCGATCTGCGGCACCGACCTCCACCCGTACCGCGGTGAGATCGACGGGTTCGGGGCGGGGACGGTCACCGGCCACGAGTTCACCGGTGTGATCGAGGAGGTCGGTTCCGAGGTGCGCGGTCTGCGCCCCGGGGACCGGGTCGTCGCCTCGGACATCATCGCGTGCGGGCACTGCAGGTCCTGTCGCAGGGGCTGGCACTACCAGTGCGACCGGGTGGGCCTGTTCGGCTACGCCACCGTCGTGGGCACGCAGGCCTACGCCGGGGGACACGCCGAGTTCGTGCGCGTGCCGTTCGCCGACACGGTGCTGTTCCCGATCCCCGACGACGTCGGCGACGAGCGCGCCCTGTTCGTCGGCGACGTCCTCGCCACGGGGTACGCCTGCGCCGTGGGCGCCCAGGTGCGTCCCGGGGACACGGTGGCGGTGGTGGGGTGCGGGCCCGTGGGCCTGCTGGCCCTGGAGGCCGCCTGGCTGCTCGGCGCGGCCCGGGTGCTCGCCATCGACCCGCTGGAGAGCCGAAGGAAACTGGCCGCCGAACGCGGCGCATGCCCGGTGCCCGCCGCACTCGACGTCGAACAGCAGGTCGCCGACCTGACCGAGGGGCGCGGCGTGGACGCCGTCCTGGAGGCGGTGGGCACCGACGCCTCGCTCCTGACCGCGCTGAACGTCGTCCGGCCCCGCGGGGTCGTGTGCGCGGTGGGCGCCCATGCCTCCGAGACCATGCCCATGCCGACCCGGCTCGCCTTCGCCAAGGAGGTCACGCTGCGCTTCGCGGTCGGCGACCCCATCAGCGACTTCGAGCCGCTGATGAACCTGATACGAGGCGGTCGCGTGGACCCCACCTTCCTCATCTCGCACCGGATGCCCCTGTCCGAGGCCGCGGAAGGGTTCCGCCTCTTCGACTCCGGCGAGGCCAGCAAGGTGGTGCTGATTCCTTGACACCGCCACCGACTACACCGCCACTCCGGACCGCACCAGAGCTGCACATTCCTGTCCCCGGCGATCAGCCGCACATCGATACACATGGAGGAACCGTGACGGACAACCTGGCCGCCCAACTTCCGGACCAGCCGGGCGACGCGGCAGCGGCGGCGGAAGTCGTGCGCAGGGTCTGGGCGCAAGTACTCGAGGTGAGCCCCGACTCCGTCGACGTCCACCGCAGCGACTTCTTCGAGATGGGCGGCTACTCGCTGCTCGCCCTCCAGGCCATCGGCCGGATCCTGACCGAGTACGGCGTCGACGAGGTCGAAGCGGTGGAGTGGGAGGGAGAGCTCCTCAACCGCCTCTTTGAGAACGCCACGCCCATGACCCAGGCGGAGTTCCTCGCGGAGAAGGGGTGCGGCACCCCGAACACGGCCGACTCCGCTCACGCGTAAGCGGAAAAGGGCGCCTGGCCGGGGTGGACATCCCGGCCAGGCGCCCTTTTCCGCCTGTCAGTTCACCCTGCCACGGCAGCGTTGACCGCTCGGTGGGCCTCCTCGGCGATGCGCTCGCCGTCCTCCGCGCTCTTGGCGCACACGACGATGCCGAGCGAGGGCCGGTGCCCCGTCAGCGCACGGACGGTCGACGGGTAGGCGCGGATGCCGCGGGCCCACAGCTCGTCGAAGACGGGGCGGATGTGCGCCGTGTACGACACCGTGCCCGTGAGCCGCATCGGCAGCGCGTCATGGGTGTAGGCGATCGGGAGTTCGTCGGCCCACCGCTCCGCGAGCGCGACCGCGTGCATGGCGCCGGAGCGCCGGGCGTTGATCTCGGTGACGTAGAGCTCCCCGTCGAGGGCACGGAGGCAGTCGATCGTCATCCAGCCCCGGTAGCCGAGGGACTGGGCGAACGCGTGGACGGCCCTGCCCAGTGCGGAGAGCTGTTCCTCCAGGCCGGGTTCGAGGACCCCGGGGCCGAGGGCGAGGCTGCGGTACCGCAGCCCGTCGACGCCGAGCATGCTGTATTCCATCCGCGGCTCCGCGCCGTCGTCCACGAGGACGTCCACGGCCGGACAGTCGGTCCCGTGCTCGATGTAGTCCTGCACGGTGAGCGGGAACGTACCGAAGAAGGGCTCACGCCGCAGGGTCTGCCAGAAGCGCCGGACGGTGCCGTCGGCCTCGCTCTGCGCGACGGCGGAGCCGTACCCGCCGACCCCGTACATGCTCTTGACCACGGCCCGGCCGCCGCCGTCCACGATCGCCGTGACCGCGCCCTTCAGCTGCTCCCAGCTGGTGACCGAGATGCCCCGCGGCACGCGGAACCCGGGGATGTGCGAGGCGAGGTCGACACAGCTCAGCTTCGATTCGAGGTACTCGCACGACCAGTAGTGCTCCGGGTCGGCGACGTCCAACCGCACGTCCCGTCCCTGACTGCGGAGCACCGCGGCCAAGGAGTACAGGTCGGGCGAGGCCCCGAAGGACAGGAACCGCACCTCCCGCGCCCCGCCGGTCGCGGCGAGCAGCGCGGCGAGCGCCCGGTCGTCGTTGAGCAGGTCGTGGACCAGGCGTCCGGTGCGCGGGACCGGCGACACGACGGGCGGGACGGGGCCGCCGAGGCCCTCGTGGACGTGGGCCAGCCACTCCTGGGAGTAACCGGCCGGGAGCACGAGCACGCGAGGGGCGGCGCTCCAGAAGACACACTGATCGGTGAACCCCGTGCCGTGTTCGACCAGGTCGTGCTCCACGCCCGGGTCGAAGTCCAGCAGTTCGCGTTTCAGGTTGAACTCGACGATGTTCGGGATCACCAGGTCAATGGTGTCGGGCATGCTCTCCTGCCTTCCCTGTTCGCAAACAGAGGCTCGACCAACCGGAGTTCGGGATGGTGCCGACGGACGGCGGAGAGGGGCGCCGCGAGGTACTCACCGAGTCGAAGTGCAGTTCCTCGTCGACGCCCGACGCGTCACCGCCCGCTGTCGCTCCTAGTAACTCGAATGCACACCAGGTGTGAGCAGATGCTTTTCCGGACCGTTCAATGCCGGTGTGAAGACGCACATCAGCGTCATGCCGTGGGTGGAGCGGAGCACGTGCGGTTCGCCCATGCCCGGGGCGTACAGCATCCCCGGTTTGATGTCGAACAAGCCGTCCGCCGTCTCCACCGAACCGGAACCGGACACGCAGTAGCAGACCTCTTGGTGGTTGTCGTACCGCAGGTACGACTCGCTGCCGGGCTGCACATACGTCTCGGTCAGGCTGAAACCTAATTCGTCGGCCTGAACGAGCAGCCTTCGGCTCGTCCCGTTACCCCAGTCCACGTCGCATTCGCTTCCCACGACCTCTTCAACCGCGCGAACCAGCAAGGTACACCTGCCCAGGAGTCAGTATTTCCATCAGGGTCGGGTATCGAGTCTATGGAAGGGTGGATCGGTATTCCACGGGAAGTACGGGTATGCCCAACTGGCTATGCCCGGCAGGTCGGTCCGGTGAGCGCCGCCCCGGTAAGTGCACCCTTGGTCGGAGTCCCGGAGAGGGGTGTTGTTTCAGCATCGAAATCTGTAGCTTGCGAGTGGGGCCGCGCCGGCTCCCTTTGCGCTGTTTCGACGCTCTTGGAGTTCAGGAATGACACAGTCACAGGAGAACGTCCACCTCGACCGCAACGACCTCTTCTCCTCGGCCGAACTGCGCAAGCTGACCCGCCGTTCCAGCGGGCAGGCCCTGCGCCGTGCCGCGACGCACGCCCTGCTCTACGCAATCCCGGTGGCCGGGGCATTGGTCGTCGACACCTGGTGGGCCATCGGCATCGGCTGGGTGCTGGCCGCCGTCGTGATCGCCTCACTGCACAACCTGCTGCACTGCGCGTCGCACGGCACCTTTATGAACACCTACCGCGGGAACCGGGTCGCCGGACAAGTCGCCGGTACGCTCATTCTCGTCAACAGCGCCTTATACCGGGTGTTCCACATGCACCATCACCGCAACACCCATACCGCGGAGGACCCGGAACCCGACGGCATCATCACCAATTTACGTGAATACGCGACGGCGATGATCAACTGGGACTATTTCATCGGGTTCCTGCGAATGTCGGTCGCCTCGCTGGGAAATCGCTACCCCTACTTCGTCAAGACCGACCGGGCCCGCTCCGCGATCCGCCGCGACACCTGGATCCTGTTCGGCTGGATCGCCGCCGTAATCGCCCTGACCGTTCTCTGGCCCATGGTGATGCTCACCGTATACATCATGCCTGCCTGCATCGCCTGGGTGCTGAACAACTTCTCCATCATGCCCGAGCACTACTATGCGGAGCGGAGCGACAACCCTTGGCGTAACACGAATTCGGTCTACACCAAGAGCAGGTGGTTCAGCTTCCTCAACTGGAACACGAACTACCACGCCGAGCACCACCTCTACCCCGGGGTCCCGGCCTGGAACCTGCACGAGGTGTCGACGCAGGTCCGTCAACACCTCGCCTGCACCGAGACCTCGTACATCCGCTTCCACATCCGGATGCTGTCCGACATCGTCAGCGGCCGCGCCAAGGAGCAGGACGAGGCCTTCGTACTGCAGGAAGGCCGGGCGACGAGCTTCATCTACCCGCTGCGGAAGGCCGAGTGACGGTGAATTCGGGCAGGGTCAGCGCTGAATGGGCCGGTCGCTCCGCCGTGGCGGGCAGGACGCTGAGTCTGCGCAGCACGGCGTTGCGCTGCTCCAGGGCGCGGGCGGTCGTCGGGAAGAGCGGGGCATCGCCCTTGCCGACCTGGTCCTGGTTGACGGTCACGAACCCACGGGTGTCGTGCTCATAGGCGGCGAAGCCCGTGGCGTGGTCCCGGTCGGCCAGGGAACCGGCGAGCATGTACGCGCCGACGAGCGCGAGGCTCGAGCCCTGTCCGGTCAGGAACGAGGGTGCGTACGCGGCGTCGCCCACCAGCGCGACCCGGCCGCTGGACCAGCGGGGCATGCGGATCTGGCTGACCGCGTCGAAGAACAGGTCGTCCGCGTCGCGCAGGGCGGCGAGCATGCCGGGCACCTCCCATCCCGCGTCGGCGAAGACCGCGGCGACCAGGTCGCGTTGGGCCTGCGGATTCCGGAACGCGTCGAACGGCGGTTCCGGGTGGGCGAAGTTCAGGAAGGCGTGCACTTCGTCGTGGTCCCCGGTGGCGTAGAGAGCCGCGGCCCTGCCCGGGGTGTTCCACATCTTGACCTCATGGGAGAGGCCGAACGTGTTGCGCATGGTGAATCCGGCGAAGCAGTAGCCGAGGTAGCGGTGGAACTGTTCTTCGGGGCCGAACAGGAACTCGCGGGTGCGCGAGTGCACACCGTCCGCGCCGAACACCACGTCGAACGTACGTCTGCTGCCCCCGCGGAAGGTGACGTCGACCCCGTGACCTGACTGCTCGAAAGTGTCGATGGAGTCGCCGAACAGGAACTCGACGTCGTCGCGGACCGCCGTGTACAGGGCATCGGTCAGGTCCCCGCGCCGCACCTCCAGGTCCCGTCCCGCGGCGCCGCCGGTGAGGCTGTGCGGGGCGACCGAGGCCACTTCGCCGCCGTCCGCGTCGAGGAAGGTCAGGCGGCGCAGCTCGATGTGCGCCTCCCGCAGCCGCGGCAGGATCCCCATCCTGCGGACGACCTCAAGTGCGGTGCCGCGTACGTCGATGGGGTAGCCGCCGCCACGGAGCGCGCCGGCCTTCTCGACCACCGTGACCGCGTATCCGTGGCGGTTCAGCCAGAACGCGAGGGCGGGTCCCGCGATGCTGGCCCCGGATATCAGGGCCGTGCGCCTCGGCGAGGTGCGGGCGGCGCTCAGCGGTTCGGTGCGGGCGAGGCTCATTCCTTGACTCCCTTGTTCATGGTGCGGGTGACCAGCAGGGCGAGCGCCGTGACGGCGCCCGCTATGGCGAAGCCGATGACGAAGGACGATTCGGCGGGGACGTCCGAACCCGAAGGGGTGCCCGCGGTGAGGATCGCGCCGCTGACCTGCGCACCCACGGCGAAGCCGAGCACGCGGGTCACCAGGACCAGGCTCGTGGCGATGCCGGTGTCGCCCTGGTCGACGGATGTGGCGGTGCTGGTCACCATCGCCGTGACGCAGAGGCCGTTGGCCAGCGCGACCATCACCTTGCCGACGACGAGGTGCCAGATCTCGCTGTGCGCGGCGGCGAGGGCGACCAGGGCGGCGACCATGATGAGGATCCCGGCGGTCGCGACGGCACGCGAGCCGTAACGCCGCGCCCCGATCCCGCTGAGCGGCCCGGCCAGCGACGCGGCCAGGGTGCCCGGCAGCAGGAAGAAGCCGATCTCGGTGGCGCTCGCCCCGAAGCCGTACTCGTCGGCGGGGACCGCGAACAACTGCGGCAGGAGATAGACCGGCACCGAGGTCCCGGCGCAGATCACGAACGTCAGCACGCACGACTTCCACACCGCTGGCCGTGCCAGCATGCGCAGATCGACCATCGGCGATGCCGCACGGCGCTCCACGGCCGTCCAGCCCGTCGCGAAGGCGGCAAGCACCACGATGAGGGCGCCGAGCACGAAGGGCTGCGAGGCGATGTCGGGCGCCAGCGCAAGGACGAGCATGAGGGTGACGAGCGTTCCGCTCAGGAGGAGCAGGCCGGGCCAGTCGACCCCCACGTCGTCCGACCTGCGCGGCGGATCCTGCGGCAGCAGCCTGCTCACCAGCACGGTGGCGCAGATGACCGCGATGGTCGGCAGCGCGAACATCCAGTGCCGGGAGAGCCCTTCGGCCACGGGTCCGGCCGACAGCGTGCCCGTCATCCCGCCCGCCACGAACAAGCCGCTGACCCACCCGATGGCCACCTTCGACTCTCCGGCGGGGAGGTGTTCGCGGACCAGGATGAACGACAGCGGCAGCGCGCCCACCATCGCTCCCTGCAGCAACTGGCCGAGCAGCAGCACCGGCAGGTTCGGCGCCAGCGAGGACACCAGGCCGCCGACGCAGACCACCGCCATCAGCCGGATCAGCACCTGTTTTCCGCCGTAGCGGTCGCCGAACTTGCCTGCCACCGGCGTGATGAGCGCGCCGGTGATCAGGAGCACGATGCTGAGTAACGCCCCTTCGGCCGGGCTCATGTCCAGTTCGCGCTGGAGCAGCGGGAGCGTCGGTGTCACCACCGATTCCAGGGCGCCGGTGGCGACGGCCAGCAGGCCGAGGGCTCCGACAGCGGCCTTCCCGATGCGGACCGGGGGAGCCAGGGTCGTTGCGGTCATGGATGTCCTTTCCGTTCTTTGCCGGGTCCGTTCCATCACTGCGCCAGTATTACACTACACCGTGCAGTGTAGGAGAAGAGGCGGCTAGGATGTGGCCATGCCGACCACGAAGACGCCGACCACTAAGACACTCCGCGAGGGGTCCACGCAGAAGCGGACCGCGATCCTCTCGGCGGCCCGGGAACTGTTCCTCGCCGACGGCTTCGACCGATCCAGCGTCGACGCGGTCGCCGCCCGGGCGCAGGTCTCCAAGCGGACGGTCTACGACTACTTCGGCGACAAGCAGACGCTGCTGCAGGCCGTCGTCGACGACATCGGCCAGTCGATGCTCACGACGATCCGGCGCACCCTGGACGACACCCTCACCGACCTCGGCGGCCACACCGAGGCCGCCGACCTCGAGGACGCCCTGGTCACGTTCTCGATGCGCATCTCGACCGACATGCTCGGCTCGGCGGAGTACGCGACGCTGCAGCGCCTGGTCCGCGCGGAATCCGGCAACTTGCCGCACCGGGGTTACAACACCATGGCCGACACCCCCGACGAGGCACTTGCCGAGCGGTTCGCCGCCCTCGGCGATGCCGGTCTGCTGCACGTCCCCGACTCCCGGCTCGCGGCCGACCAGTTCATCGCGCTGACCTTCGGCGTCGCGCTGGACAGGCTCGGTTCCGCGAACGCGGTGGAGGACACCCGGGTCAGGCCGCTCGTCGTCGAGGGCGTGCGGACCTTCCTCCGGGCGTACCGAACCGCATGACGCACACGCACACGGAAAACACCGGCGGCGGTGAGGAGGTCCCCTCACCGCCGCCGGTGTTCTCCGCGCCGTCAGCCGGATCCACCTCGCCTCACACGCGACTCACCAGGTCTTCCCGGCCTGCTCCCGCACCGCGCGGTTGATCCGGTTGAAGAAGTTGGTCAGCGCGCCCTCCAGGACGATCGCGCCCAACTGCGCCTCGTTGAAGTGCTCGGCGGCGGCCTCCCAGATCTCGTCGGTCACGCCCGGCGCGCCGTCCTGGACCCGGGTGGAGGCCTCGGCCAGGGCGAGGCCCGCCCGCTCCGCTTCGGTGTAGAACGGCGTCTCGCGCCACGCGACCACGTTGTGCAGCCGCTCGTCGCTCTCACCGGCCTTCCGCGCCCCCTCGACCGAGGCGTGGACGCACGGGCTGCACCCGTTGATCTGGCTGATGCGCAGATGGACGAGCGACAGCAGGCGCGGGTCGACGCCCCCGGCGTGAATCGCCTTGTAGAGGTGCTGGATCGCCGCGGTCACATCGGGGTTCGGCGCGCCGTTCAAGCGTGCTTCCATCGGTGGTGCTCCTTCATCGGTTACCTGTGCCCCTCCGGGCCCGTCATCCCCATGACGGAGCAGTCCCGAGGAAGGTAACCAGATGTCCGACACCCGCCCGGCAGACCAGGTCACCGAGGCGTTCGAGGCCCAGCGGGACCGGCTGCGCGCGGTCGCCCACCGCATGCTCGGATCGCACGCCGACGCCGAAGACGTGGTGCAGGAGGCCTGGTTGCGGCTCTCCCGCCAGGACGCTACGAGCATCCACAACCTCTCCGGCTGGCTGACCACGGTGGTCGGACGGATCAGCCTCGACGTCCTGCGCTCACGCCAGGCCCGCCCGGAGGCGTCCTACGGCGACGGTCTGCCCGAGTTCGTCGTGACGCTCGACGACGGTCCGGTGCCCGAGGAGGACGCGGTGCTCGCCGACTCGGTCGGGGTCGCGCTGCTCGTCGTCCTGGATTCGCTGGGGCCGAGCGAGCGGCTGGCGTTCGTGCTGCACGACCTGTTCGCGGTGCCGTTCGGCGAGATCGGCCGGATCCTCGGCAAGTCCACCGCCGCCGCCAAGATGCTGGCCAGCCGCGCCCGCAGGAAGGTGCAGCAGATCGAACGGCCGACCGGCGTCGGACGGGAACAGCGGGAAGTGGTGCGGGCGTTCCTCGCGGCGGCTCGGCACGGCGACTTCGAGGAGCTGCTGCGGGTGCTCGACCCCGAGGTGAAGCTGACCGCCGACACTCCGACCGGCACGGTCGTCGCCCTCGGCGCCACCAGGGTCGCGGCCGGTGCGCGACTCTCCGCCTCCGCCTCCGCGGCCGCGCAGGGGCGGGCCGTACGCGTCAACGGCCTTCCGGGGTTCGTCGCGTGGAGCGAGGACGGCACCCCGCTGTCGCTCCTGGCGTTCACCGTCGTCGACGGCCGGATCACCGACATCAGGATCGTGACCGACCCCGCCGCACTCGGGCGGATGGACCTGCCCGAGCCGGCGTGAGCCTCTCCCGGATCAGTCCGCCTCAGCCCATCTCAGTCCTCCCAGCTCTTGCGCTCGAAGGCCGCGGGCCCGGTCACCAGGGTGTCCGGGGGAACGTCCCTGGTGACCACGGCGCCGGAGCCGACGACGGCACCCCGGCCGATGGTGACACCGGGCAGCACCGTCACCCCCGCACCGAGCCATGCATGCGCCTCGACGGTGATGGGCGCCCGCGTGATGAACGCGCTCCGCTCCGACGCCCGGACCGGATGGTCGGAGGAGATGAGGTTGACCCTCGGACCGATGAGCACGCCGTCGCCCAGTCGAATGCCGCCCTGGTCGTAGAAGGTGCAGCTGTGATTGACGAAGACGCGCTCACCGAATTCGATGCCGAATCCGTGGTCCGTATAGAAGGGCGGATACAGGGTCACGGAGTCGGGAACGGGCTTGCCGAAAATCTCGGCCAACAGGGCCGCACGCGCCGCCTTGTCGTCGAACGGCAGGACATTGAGCCGTGCGGTGAGGGCGGTGACGTGCTCGATCCGCTCGGCCGTGCGCGCCCACTCGGGAGTGTCGATATAGAGACGGTTCTGTTCAGGCATGGCTGTTCCTCACGACAGGGGCACTGAGGCCCTTCGGATACGACGGTCGACCAACCAGGAGTTGGCCTGCGTCATCAAACCGACCGGCCTGCACAGGGATCAAACAACGATCAGTGCGCGAAAGAACAACGTTTGGTTGTCTGTCTAGGATGGGCGGCATGGACGTCACCGCCGTACGCACCTTCGTCGCCGTCGTGGAAGCGGAGCAGTTCCAGGACGCCGCCGCCGACCTTTCGGTCACTCCGCAGGCGGTGTCCAAGCGCGTCGCCGCACTGGAAAAGGAACTCGGCGTCCAGCTCTTCACCCGTGACGCGCGCGGAGCGAGGCCGACCATCGACGGGCAGGCGTTCCTTCCCCACGCCCGCGCCTTCCTCCGCGCCGCCGAACGGGCCGTCGCCTCCGTGCAGCCCGGACACCGGGCGCTGCGCGTCGACGTCATCGGCCGCCAGCTCTCCCTGGCCGGTCTGCTGCGCGGCTTCCACCGCGCACACCCCGAGACCGAACTCGACGTCGTGACGCTGTTCGACTCCGACACGGCCCTAGCCGCCGTACGGGACGGAATCATCGACGCGACCTTCCGCGCCGTGACGATGCCGGGCCGACAGCTCCCGCGCGGCCTCGACGCCACCCCTGTCTTCGACGAACCGCTGCACCTGTTCACCGGCCCGGACCACGAGTTCGCCGACGCCCCCGCGATCCGTCCCGGCCAGCTCGCGGGCCACCGGATCTGGATGCCCGGCAACATGCCGGGGACCGAGTGGGCCGCCTACTACGACGAGTTGGCCGCCACCTTCGGCTTCACCATCGACCCGGTCGGCCCCGACTTCGGCATCGAGCCCCTGCTCGACACCATCGCCAACTCCACGACGCTGGGCACCTTCGTCAGCGAACAGACCCCCCTGGTCTGGCCCACCGGCCACGACCTGCGCCGCATCCCCCTCAAGGACCCGACCCCGGTCTACCCCCACTCCTTGATCCGGCAGACCGCCAACCCCCACCCCGCCCTGGCGGCCCTGCGCGCCCACCTCATGGCCGCCTATCCGGGCCGTCCCCGCAACGGCATCTGGACACCGTCCTGGACCCGGCCCGCGCAGTCCGAAAGCGCGTAAAGGCTCCGACCCGGATGCTCCGGTGACGTCCGGCGGCGTCCGGCCGACAGGCGACGACGTCCGATTTCGCAGGCCGTGGCGCGTGCCTGCGAGGCATCTTCTGTTCTCGTGAAACGCGCTATGGATGACCTCGATTTCAGCAGGCTCGACCGAGGAGTGAGGAAACGCCTGCGACAGCTCTGCGGGCTGGACAATTACCACGCGCCACTGGCACTCCTGCTCGACTACGTCGTGCTGGGCGCCGCGACAGCACTGTGCATCTGGGCGTCGTACTGGTTCTATCCGGTGGCGCTCGTCCTCATCGGCTCGACTCAGCGGGCCTTCGTCAATCTCCTGCACGAGTCCTCGCACAAGGTGCTCGCCAAGAACCAGCGCCTCAACGTCACGCTGGGAACGATCTTCTCCGGCTATCTGGTGCTGCACCTCTACAGCCCGTACCGGAATTCCCACATAGGTTTCCATCACCGATATCTGGGCGACCCCGAGAAGGACCCCGACTACACCTTCCACGTCGGTGTCGGAATCTACGACCACCGGATCTCCGACAAGAAGTTCTTCTTCAAGAACATCGCACTCGCTGTCTTCGGCATGCGGACCTTCGAGTACGTCAACTACGTCGTCCGGGACCGCATCCTCTTCAACCCCAAGGACGTCGCGGTCTCGATGCCCATCCGCCTCGCCACGGAGCGCATCATCCTGGCGGCGCAGTGGGGCGGCATCGTCGCCCTGTGCGCCTGGCACGGCCGACTGGTCGAGCTGGTGCTCTTCTGGTTCGTCCCGCTCTTCACCACTGCCATCGCGATCGGCTGGCTCTCCGAACTGGCCGAGCACTACCCGCTGCCGGAGAGCGAGAACAAGCAGATCCTCATGACCCGCAACCGCCACGGCTGGGCCGTCGAACGCTTCCTCCTCGGCCGCCACCACGACAACTACCACCTGGTGCACCACCTCAACACCGGCGTCCCCTTCTGGAACATGAAGCGAGCCCACCAAGTCCTCATGGAAGACCCCGCCTACGCCCGCTGGGACGGGCTGTGGGCCGGAATCCTGACCCGGTCACGCGGCCGGGAGAACCAGGAGACCCTGCTCAGCTATGCCGCGAAGTACCGCGACTGGCGGCGCGGCGGAGGCGACCCGGCCCAGCTCGGCGACGGCGGCACCTTCGCGGAGGCGGCCGCCCTCGCCCGGACGCTCCACATGAAAGGACACACCGCATGAGCCACGTCGTGGACGCCCAGGCGGCGGCCGCCCTGGACCCCGATCTGCTGCGCCTGGCCACCAACGGCCTGAAGAAGCTGGCCGCCGAGCCGCGCTGCCGGTCCGCCTTCGTCGACCACCCACTGATGGCCGCACTGCTCGCCCCGGCCGCCGACCGCTACGTCGTCGCGGCCGATCAGGAGGGACTCTTCGAGCGGTTACCGGTGCTCGAGGCCAAGGGGTACCGCACGGGCGTCGAGTTCGTGGGGGAGGAGGCCCGGGACGCCGACGAGGTCCGGGCCGTGACCGACGAGTACGCCGAGTTGATCGAGCGCCACGGGAGCGCCGGACTGGCCGCCCCCGTGCAGCTCGGCTTCGACCTGTCGAACGTCGGATCGCTCCTCTCGGCCCGGACCGCCGCGGACAACACGGCCGCCCTCCTCGAAGCCGCCGCCCCCCAGGGTGCGGGCATCCTCATCAGCATGGAGCGCTCGTCGCTCGTGGACGACATCCTCACCGTCTTCAAGGGCCTCGCCGAGGAGCACGAGAACGTCGCCCTGACCCTCCAGGCGCAGCTGCACAGGACCGAGCAGGACCTCGCCACCGTCCTGCCCTGGGGACGCAAGATCCGGCTGGTGAAGGGCGTCTACAACGAAGCCGCGGACGTCGCGCTGCCCCGCGGCTCCGAGCTCGACGACCGCTACGCAAGGTTCCTCGAACGGATCCTGGAGCACGGCAACCCCGTCGCCGTCGCCTCACACGACGCCTCGCTCCTCGAACTGCTCGACGGCCGCGGCCTGTTGGAGCGCGTCGAGGAGATCGAGATGCTGCACGGATGCCGTCCGCCGCTGCTCAAGTCGTACAAGGACCGCGGCATACCGTGCCGGATCGCGACCGTGTACGGGCAGAACTGGTGGCTGCACCTCCTGCACCGCCTCGCCGAGTACCCGCCGACGGCCCTGACCGCCCTGGCCGATCTGTACGAGCCGGAGCGGGTCCGCTTCGGCGCCGCATACTGACGCGAAAGAAGGCAGTCCGTTGCCACCCACTCCCGTTGTCGCCGCCATCGTCGACGGCTATTCGACAGGAAACTTCCTTCCCGCGGCCTGCGCCCGCCTGGGCGCCCAGGTCGTCCATGTCCGCAGCACCCCGGAGTGGATGACGTCGATGCTGCTGCCCACCATGGACGACTACGTCGCCGACCTCGTCTTCCACGACGAGGTGCAGATCGTCGAGGAGCTCCGCTCGCACCACGTCGGCGCCGTGTTCGCCGGGCAGGAGCCCGGCGTGCCGCTCGCCGACCGGCTCAGCGAGCTCATGGGCACCGCGGGCAACGGCTCGCGCCTGTCGACCGCCCGCCGGGACAAGTTCGAGATGATCGAGGTCGTGCGGGCCGCGGGGCTGCACTGCGCCGACCAGTTCAAGAGCGACGACCCGCAGTCCCTCGTCGACTGGGCCGCGTCGCACGACGACTACCCCGTGGTCGTCAAGCCGCTCAGCTCCGCCTCCACCGACGGCGTCTTCATCTGCGACGACGCGGAGGCGGTGCGCAAGGCCGCCGAGCACGTCCTCTCCGCACGGGACATCTTCGACCTGCCCAACCGCGAGGCGCTCGTCCAGTCCTACCTGGACGGCGAGGAGTACATCGTGGACACGGTCGCTCACGACGGCCACCGCTTCGTCTGCGGTGTCTGGAAGTACGAGAAGACGCTGGTCGACGGCAAGAACATCTACGACAAGGACGTGCTACTGCCCGCCGACGAGCCGCCGGTGCCCGAACTCGTCGCGTACGTGGACGAAGTCCTGAAGGCCATGAACATCCGCTTCGGGCCCACCCACACCGAGGTGAAGATGACCTCCAAGGGCCCGGCGCTCGTGGAGATCGGCGCCCGCCTCAACGGCAACATGCACCCGGACTTCCACCAGATCTGCCTCGGCCACAACCAGACCGACCTGATCGCCCTTGCCTACCTGCGGCCCGACGCATTCCTGGAGCGCTACGGAGACCGCGTCTACACCCGCCGCCAGCCGGCCGTGGTCCACAACGCCCCCAGCCGTCAGGAAGGCGTGGTGCGGGCGATCGACGCGCACGTCGTCGGGGAGATCGCCGCCCTGCCCACCGTGTTCCTGCCCAGTGTGAAGCTGAAGCCGGGCGGCCGGATCCGCCCCACCGTCGACCTCCTCACCAGCCCACTGCGGATCTTCATGACGGGCGTCACCCAGGAGGCGATCCTCGACGACTACCGGCGCATCCAGGAACTGAAGGACAAGGTGTACCTCCTCTGATGCTGCGCAGCACTCTGCAGGCGGTCCGAGGCCTCGCGCCCGAACTGCGCACCCTGTTCGTCACCACCCTGCTCTTCCGCTCCGGAACCATGGCGTTCCCCTTCCTGTCCGCCTACTTGACGGCCGAGAACCACTATTCGGCGGCACAGGTGGGCGCCATCGTCGGTGCCTACGGCGTCGGCGCGCTCGCCGCCGACGTCGCCGCCGGGGCGCTCCTGCGGTACGTGTCCGCGCGCACCGTGCTGATCAGCGGTCTGGTGGGCAACGCGGCACTGATGGCGGTCCTTCCGCTCGCGGCAAGCGCCACGCTGCTCATCGCGGGCACCTTCGTATGGGGCTTCTTCTACGAGGCGTTCACGCCCGCCTCGTACGCGGAGACCGTGCGGTACTCCCAGGAGAGCGACCGCAAGATCGCCTTCTCCTGCAACCGGCTCGCCATCAACGTCGGCATGGGCATCGGCCCCGCGCTCGGAGGGCTCGTGTTCGCCTGGCGCCCGGTCGGTCTCTTCCTGATCAATGCCTGTGTCGTCCTCGCGACCGCGGTCTTCCTCGCCCGCAGGACCTCCGGGGGAGCCGCGGCGGAAGAGAAAGCGGTCAGAGGCCGACTCGTGGCGCCGACGCCCAAGGGCGAGACCCGGTTCTGGTCGATCTTCGTCCTGGCCCTCCCGATCCATCTGGCCTACGCGCTCCCACCGACCTTCCTCAGCGCCTATGTGATCCACGAACGAGGCCTCGACAGCCTCTGGGCCGGTGCCGTCTTCCTCGTCAACGCCGCGGCCATCGTGCTGTTCGAGGTACCGCTGAACACGGCGATGCGGAACGTGGGCCACTTCGCCGCGCTGCTCACCGGCTATCTCCTGGCCGGATCGGGCTTCGCGCTGATGGGGCTCGCCGGTACGGGGCCCGCGCTCGTGGGCGCGACGCTGCTGTGGACCGCGGCGGAGATGATCGTCTTCCCGGCGCTCCTCCACTACGTCAGCGAGGTCTCCGACCCGTCCGTCACGGGCCGCAACATGGGGCTCTACTCGGCGGGCGTCAACGTGGGCCTGATCGTGGCGCCCCAGCTCAGCCTGCCGCTCACGGCAGGCGGCCACGCATCGACTCCGTGGTACCTGGCGGGTGCCGCCGTCGGCATCGCGCTCGCCCTGATCGTCGCCGTCCGCCGCAGCACCTGGCTCTGGCTGACCGAGCCCGGGACGGAACCCGCCCCCGCCACTTGACCCGAAGGGATCGACGCATGACCGTCCACTTCAACAACGCGGGCGCGGGCCTCATGCCCACGGCCGTGACGCAGGCCATGACCGGCTACCTCACCGAAGAAGCAAAGGGTGGCGCCTACGAGACCGAGCAGCGCCACGCGGCCACGCTCGAACGAGGCATCTACGACCGGCTCGCGCGCGTTCTCGACGCCCCCGTGGACGACATCGCCCTCTTCGACAGCGCCACGCGCGCGTGGACCTCGGTGGTGTCCCACCTCCCGTTCGCAGCGGGGGACCGGATCTGGATCACGCCCTACGAGTACGCGGGCAACCTCATCCTCTGGACGGAGCTGCGCCGCCGTCTGGACCTGCGCGTCGAGGTCGTGCCGGTGCTGCCCGACGGAGACCTGGACCTGGACTGGATGGAAGCGAACATCGACGACGACGTCGCCTTCGTTTCCGTGCCCCATGTGCCGTCCGGATGCGGCATCGTCCTGCCGGTCGAGGAGATCGGCAGGATCCTCGCGCCCCGGCGGTGCTTCTACGGAGTCGACGCCTGCCAGTCGGTGGGGCAGCTGCCGGTCTCCCTGGCCGTCATCGGCTGTGATCTGCTCACCGCCGCGGGCCGCAAGTACCTGCGCGGGCCGCGCGGCACCGGATTCGCCGCGATCGGCTCCCGGCTGCGCGCCCGGGTCTCTCTGCCCTTCCACGACCTGCACACCGCCGACATGGTCGCGGACGACGCCTACGAGGTGCGCACCGAAAGCGCCCGCCGGTTCGAGTACGCCGAGCGCGGCAACCCGGGAGTGATGGGCCTCGACGCGGCGGCCCGGCACCACCTCGCCCGCACCGACAGCGGCCCCGGGCCGCTGCGCGACGCCGTGCGCGAGGTCGTCGAGGGGCTGCCGGGGACGCGGCTGATCGACCCCGGCTCCCGGCACGCCGCCCTCGTCACGTTCACCCACGACCGCGTTCCGTCCCAGGACATCCGGGCCGGACTGCACGGGCGAGGAGTCAACGTATGGATCGCACAGGGCAGTCACACGCCCCTGTACATGCGCACCGTCGGCGTCGAGCAGGCCGTGCGCGTATCGCCGCACTACTACAACTCCCCGGCGGACGTGGAGACGTTCGCCGGGGCGCTGTGCGACGTGCTGCGCTGATCGCTACTTCGCCCAGCCCACTGTCTCCGGCAACGGGCTGTAGAAGATGGTCGCGCCCACGTTGGCCAGGCCCTTCTTGACGCTGTACGTCGACGGGCCGCTGAACATCGGAAGCCGGGCGTAGTTCTGGAGGGCCTTCTGCTCGATCTTGTTCGCCGCCGCTGCCTGCTTGTCCTGGTCGGCGATGTCCGACGTGGCGCGGATCTCCTTGTCCAGCTCCGGGGATCCGGCTCCCGTCAGGTTGGAGTCCCGGTCCGAGCAGTACATCTCGCACAGGTAGCGGGCCCCGAAGGGATCCCCTGAGCGGTTGCCCGAGAGGAACAGGTCGAACTTCCGCTCGCTGAGGATGGTGGAGAAGTCCGCGTCGTCGGCCTTCTTGACCGTGAGGCGGATGCCGACCGGCTTCAGCATCGCGGCTAGGGCGCCCGCGGTGGCCTTGCCCAGCGGGTCGTCGCCCATCAGCGTGTAGCCGATCTCGAGCTTCTTGCCGCCCTTCTCCCGGATCCCGTCGCTCCCGGCCTTCCAGCCCGCCGCGTCGAGTTCCTTCTTCGCCTGGTCGGGCCCGTACTTGAGGACGGACGAGACGTTGTCCTCGTACTCCTTCTGGAAGCTGTAGAACAGGCCCGAGCCGGGCAGCGGCTCCTGGTAGTCCAGGCCCTGGAACTGGATCTTCGCGATCTGGCTGCGGTCGATGCTCTCCTGGATGGCCTTGCGCACCGCCTTGTCCCCGAGGACCGACGACTTCGTGTTGAAGTAGAGCGAGTACACGAAGGGGCTGCCGCCGCTGCGGATCTCGGTGCCCTTGAGCCCCTTCACCTGCTTCAGGCTCTCGGCGTCGACCGCGGAGACGTAGTCGAGCTGACCGTTCTTGAAGGCGTTGATCCCCGCGGTCGACTCCAGGTTCACGTAGACGCGCTTGTCGAGCTTGCCCTTCTTGCCCCACCACTTCGAGTTGCGGACGAAGGTGATGTTGCCCGAGTGGGAGTCCCACTTGCCGACCGTGTACGGGCCCGCGCCCCACTCGGGGTGCGCCTTCTTCACGTACGCCTTGTTGAAGTTGTCGACCTTGGCTGCCTTCGGGTGCAGGAACGTGAAGAAGAGACTCGGCCAGGCGGGGTAGACGCCCTTGAAGGTGATGACGGCCTGCTTGTCGTCCTTGCCCCGCGCGACGTCGGTGATCTGCTCGTAGCCGTCCGTGGTCGAGGCCGCGTACTCCTTGTCGGAACCGTTGTTGGCCTTCCAGGTCGCCTTGATCGCGGTCCAGTCGATCGGCGTTCCGTCGTTGAAGGCGGCCTTCTTGTTGATCGACAGGACGACCTTCTGGTTGCCGCCCTTGACGGACACCTTCACATCGCTGAAGTAGTCGGGGTTGTACTGCACTTCACCGGTCGGCGAGAAGGTGATTGCGTTCGCGTTGTACCAGGCCCACACCCGGGTCGCCGTGAGCGTGCCGTTGACGTTGAACGGATTGCCCTGCTCGTCGAACGTCCCCACCGACGTGTAGGTCCCGCCGTCCTTGAGCTTGTCGTACGCCGTCGGGTTGTAGTCGGCGGCGCCCGAAGCGGAGGACGGGGTGTTCTTTCCGGCCGAGCCCGAGGAGTCACCGGACGAGGACTGGCACGCGGTGGCGGTGACGGAGATGGCTGCTATGAGGGCGACGGGCAGGGCCAGTCTTGCGCGCATGGGAGAGCGTCCTTGCGTTGTAGTGGGGTGGGAGAAGGGGTGGCAGTAGGGGTTACGCGGCGTGGCAGGCGTACTCGTGGCCCGACTGGCCCGGCACCGGCCTGGGCGCGGGGCGCTCGGTGCGGCAGCGCTCCCGGACGTCGGGGTCGGCGAGGCGGTACAGGGGGCAGCGGTCGATGAACACACAGCCGCTCGGCAGGTTTGTGGCGCCCGGCTGCTCGCCCTTGAGGACGATCCGTTCGCGGGTGCGTTCGCGCTCCGGGTCGGGGATGGGGATCGCCGAAAGGAGTGCCTGGGTGTAGGGGTGCTTCGGGTGGGAGAACAGCGTCTCCGTGTCACCGGTCTCCACGATGTGCCCCAGGTACATCACCGCGATGCGGTCGCAGATGTAGCGGACCACGGCGAGATCGTGGGCGACCATGAGATAGGCGAGCCCCAGCTCGCGCTTGAGCCGGCCGAGCAGATTGATCACCCCGGCCTGCACCGATACGTCGAGGGCGGAGAGCGGCTCGTCGAGGGCGAGCAGTTTCGGGTCCGTGGCCAGGGCGCGGGCGATGCCGATGCGCTGGCGCTGGCCTCCCGAGAGCGCGGCCGGGAAGCGGTCGCTCACCGAGGGGTCGAGGCCGACGAGCGTCAGCAGTTCGTGGACGCGGGCGCGGATCGCCTCGCGGTCACGGCCGACGGCCCGCAGCGGTTCGGCGAGCAGGTGGTGGACGGTGAGACGCGGGTCGAGGGCGCCCAGCGGGTCCTGCATGACGATCTGGACGTCGTGCCGCACGGTGCGCCCGCGCCCGCCGGAACCGGCTGAAGTGCCCTGGGCGGCGCCGGTGTCTGCCGCGGCACCGACCTCCCTGCCCGCGATCTCGATCCGCCCGCCCTCAGGTGCCCGGAGCCGCAGGATCTCCATCAGCGTCGTCGTCTTGCCGCTGCCCGACTCGCCCACCAGGCCCAGCGTCTCTCCGGCCCGCAGCTCGAAACCGACCCCGTTGACCGCGTGCAGCGTGCCGACCCTGCGCTTGATGAACGCGCCCTTGGTGACGGGGAAGGTCTTGACGAGGTCCTCGACGCGCAGCACCACGTCGCCGCCCGCGGCGCGATCCGGGCCCGCCTCCGCCTCCCGTTCGACGGACGTGACACCCCCGGTGGGGTCCAGCGTGCCGTCGGCGATCTCGGCCGCGCGCAGGCAGGCCACGTCCCCGTGCCCCATGACCTCGCGCAGCTCCGGTTCTTCGGAGCCGCACGCGTTGAGTGCGACGGCGCACCGGTTGGCGAAGGGGCAGCCGTCGGGCAGGCCCGACAGGGCGGGCGGCTCGCCGCCGATCGGGACGAGGGGGCGGCGGACCCCGCCGTCCACGGTCGGCACCGCGGCCAGGAGCCGCGCGGTGTACGGCATCGTCGGCCGCCGGAACAGCGCGTGCACGTCCGTCTTCTCCACGAAGCGGCCCGCGTACATGACGGCGACGTCGTCCGCGTGGCCTGCCACGACGCCGAGGTCGTGGGTGATCAGGACGAGTCCCGCGCCGGTCTCCCGCTGGGCGAGGCGCAGTACGTCGAGGATCTGTGCCTGCACGGTGACGTCGAGCGCGGTGGTGGGTTCGTCGGCCACCAGCACTTTCGGCCGGTTGGCGATCGCCATGGCGATGACCACGCGCTGGCGCATGCCGCCCGAGAACTCGTGGGGGAAGGACGAGGCCCGGTTGCGGGGGTCGGGGATGCCGACGAGGTCGAGCAGTTCGACGGCCTGCTCCCAGGCCGCCTTCTTGGACAGGTCCTGGTGGACCCGCAGCGCACCGGAGAGCAGCCTGCCGACGGAGAAGATGGGGGTGAGCGCGGACAACGGGTCCTGGAAGACCATGCCGATGGACTTGCCCCGTACCCGCGAAAGGGCACGGTCGTCGAGGCCGATCAGATCCTGACCGCCGAGCAGGACCTGGCCGCTCAGCTCTGCGGTGGGCGGCAGCAGTCCCATGACGCCCATCGCGGTGGCCGACTTGCCCGAGCCGGACTCGCCGACGATGCCGAGGGTCCGGCCAGGCAGGAGATCGAAACTGACGCCGCGCACCGCTTCGACGGGTCCGGCCTCGGAGGGGAAGGAGATCCGCAGGTCCCGTACGGAGAGCACGGGGGCGGCGCCGGTGGGGGAGACCGGGTCGTCGCGCAGGGGGGTGGTGAGTGTCATCGTCGGCCTCCCGCCGCGCCGGTCACAGAGGTGGGGTCGAGGGCGTCGCGCAGCCCGTCGCCGATGAAGGTCATCGACACGGTGAGCAGGACGACGAGGCCCGCGGGAAAGGCGAAGAGCCAGGGTGCGCTGGTCACGGTGGCCGTTCCGTCGGCGAGCATGGTGCCGAGGGAGACGTCCGGGGTCTGGACGCCGAACCCGAGGAACGACAGCGCGGTCTCGCTGAGCACGGTCGCGACGACGCCGAGCGTCAGGTTGACGATGAGCAGGGAGCCGAGGTTGGGAATGATGTGGCGCAGGATGATGCGCAGCGGCCGGACGCCCATGAACTCCGCCGCCGTCACGTAGTCCCGTTCGCGCAGCGAGGTGGAGACGGACCAGATGACCCGGGCGGTGGACATCCAGCCGAACAGGGTCAGCACGAGGATGAGGGCGCGCCAGTCGCCTGCCAGCCGGTTGGAGACCAGGGCGAGGATGAGGAACGAGGGGACGATCAGCAGGAAGTGGATGACGGCGAGCGTCAGCCTCTCCACCCGCCCGCCGAAGTACGCGGCGCTCGAACCGATGACCGCCGCGACGACGATCGTCAGGACGGACACGCTCACGGCGATCACCAGCGAACGCTGCAGCCCGTGCACCGCACTGGCGTAGATGTCGTTGCCGCCCTGGTTGGTGCCGAACCAGTGCGTGGCGCTCGGCGGCTGGGTGAGGGCCGTGAAGTCGGCGTCGGTGTGGGTGTAGGACGTGAACAGGCCGCCGAAGGCGCTGAACAGCACGAGCAGCGCGAAGATCACGACACCGGCGACGGCGAAGCGGTTGCGCAGGAAGCGACGCAGGTAGAGCCGGCCGCGGCCGAGTTCCCTGCGCGGCGGGGCGGTAGCGGTTGCTGTCGCCATGTCAGTTCACCCGCACTCTCGGGTCGAGGAAGACCGTGGCGATGTCCGCGAGGATCGCGCCGATCGCGGTGAGCACCGCGGCGAACGCGGCCGTCGCGACCGTGCCGTGCACGTCGTTCTTGCTGATGGTCTGGATGAAGTAGCGGCCCATGCCGTTCCAGCCGAAGATCGTCTCGGTGATCACGGCTCCGGTGAAGACGGCGGGCACGCTGAACGCCACCGAGGCCGCCGTCGGGATCAGCGCGGCGCGCAGGGCGTGCCTGCGGACGGCCTGGCTGCGGGTGAGGCCGGTGGCCTGGGCCGTGCGCACGAAGTCCGCGTTGATCGTGTCGAGCAGCAGCGAACGCTGTGTCAGGTGGTAGCCCACGTAACCCATCAGCGTCAGGGTGAGGGTCGGCAGGATCAGATGGAGGAGGCGGTCACCGATCGTCGGGAGCAGTCCCTCGACGTTGGGGGAGTTCTCCCCGGCGACGTAGAGGAAGTCGAACCCGGCGTGCTGATTGAGCCAGATGGCGACGAAGACCACGGCGAGTGCCGCTACGGGCGTCGGGACGTTGAACATCGCGATGGATATCGCCTGCGAGACACGGTCGGCAGCGCCGTACTGGCGTGCGGCGGTGTAGACGGCGAGGGCGACACCGATCACGACGGACAGGACGGTCGCGGTGACGACCAACTCGGCGCTGACCAGCGCGCGGTAACCCACCTCGCCGTTGACGGAGACGCCGGTCGGCGACTTGCCCCAGTCGAAGTCGAGGGTCACCGAGGTGAGCCAGTGCCACCACCGTTGCACCAGTGGCATGCCGGGGTCGAGGTTGTACGGGGCGAGGGCGCGGGAGATCTGCGCCTCGGTGCGGACGGGCCGCAGCTCCTTGAAGTTCGATCGCGGGTCGAGGAAGTAACTGGCCAGGAAATAGGTCGCGTTGGTCGCGACCACGATCATCAGGAGCCAGCCGCCCGCCTTGCGCATCACATAGCGCACGGTGCGGACCGCCCCCTCACCACACAGGTGGAATGCGCCGGAAGGGCGCCGGACAGACAGGTCGAGTACATGTGTGGTGGAGCTTTCTGAGGGCGTACGAGTACGGAACGGTGCCGCGGAGGGGCGAATGTCAGCTTGGTCCGTACTAGGCGGTCGCGCCAGGTTTTGGCTGGTCTGGCCACGAGGTCGCAATGTTGCCGCAGGGGTCGCAACGTTGCCGTAAAGACCGCAATGCTGCCGTAGCAAAACGATCTCCGGTGTGGCGCAAACCGGTCCATCGTCGGCGGGGTCGCGCGATCCGCCGACCAGCGGCCGACCGCGTCAAGGCGAGGCAAAATCTCTCCGAGTTGGTCCAGTCCTTTGTGGGACTCGGGAGCGAGGCAGAGGGGCTCGGCGCCGTGAATTGGTACGCCCGGGAGCCCTCCCACCCGCGTTGACATGCTCACGAGGGGTGGTTCCCTGAGAGGTCTGTACCGCAGGAAGCGCGTCCGACCCCTGTCCCATCGGACCGTTCCCGCATCCGCCGCTGCCCTCGTACGCCCCGGCAGCGGCGGACACACGGACGCGAACCGAAGGAGAGCCTCCCGACAAGCCCCTGCACCCCGGCCTCGGCAGGCCCGGCACGGACGGACGCCACCTCCCCCAAGGAGAGCCGTGTCCCCACTCAGACCCCCAGCCAGACCCCACGAGGTCCTGGCCCACCCCCGACGCCTCATCGCCGTCCTCGCCGTGCTCGCACTGGCGCTGGCCGGACTCACCGCACTCGCGGCCCCCGCCGTCGCGGCCGCCAAGCTCACCGCCACCTTCGTCAGCGAGGGCAGCGGATCGTCCTGGACCGGCAAGTTCGTCGTGAAGAACAGCGGCGACACCGCCGTGGACACCTGGTCCCTGGAGTTCGACCTGCCCGACGGCGTCACCATCAGCGACCACACGCACGGCACCGCCGAGATCAAGGGCAAGCACGTCACCGTGACGCCCGCGTACTACAACGCCCGCGTCCCCGCGGGCCGTGACACCGAGCCGTACAGCTACACCTTCCGCGGCAGCGGCCAGCTCAAGCCCCCCACCGGCTGCCTCATCAACGGCGACAAGTGCGACGGCACCGCGGCCGTGCCCCCGAAGGCCCCCACCGGGGTGGGCGTCGCCGACGCCACCGCCCGCACGGTCAGCCTGAAGTGGACGGCGGCCGCACAGGGCGACTTCCCCGTCGCCTCTTACGAGGTGCTGCGCGGCACCACCGTCGTGGCGGCCAGCGCCACCACCCAGGCCACGGTGCGCGGCCTGGAACCGGCGACCGCCTACCAGTTCAGCGTCCGGGCCAAGGACTCGCGCGGCAACACCGGCGAGGCCAGCGCCCCCGTCACCGCCACCACCGTGGATCCGGCGACCGACACCGTCCCGCCCACCGCGCCCCGCAACCTCCGCTCCACCGACGTCACGTCGAGCACCGTGAAGCTCGCCTGGGACGCGGCCACCGACAACCAGCGCGTCGCCGCGTACGACGTCTACCGCGGCACGACCCTCGTGGAGAGCCTGCCCGCCGACACCCTCACCAGCACGGTCACCGGACTCCAGCCCGACACGGAGTACACCTTCACCGTCAAGGCACGGGACCCCGCCGACAACGCGTCGCCCGCGAGCAACACTCTCTCCGTCACCACCAAGGAGCCCGTCGGCCAGGGCGGCTACGCCAAGGTCGGCTACTTCGTGCAGTGGGGCATCTACGGCCGCCAGTACTTCGTGCGCGACCTGGAGACGTCCGGCGCCGCGGGCAAGCTCGACGTCATCAACTACGCCTTCGCCAACATCGACCCCAAGAGCCTCACCTGCCTCAATGGCGTCACCAAGGGCACCACGCAGAACCCCCAGGACCCCAACCAGGGCGACGGGGCCGGAGACGCCGAGGCCGACTACGGCAGGGCCTTCCCCGCAGGACAGTCCGTGGACGGCGTCGCCGACGACGGCTGGGGCAAGCTGCGCGGCAACTTCAACCAGCTGAAGAAGCTCAAGGCCAAGCACCCCAACCTCAAGGTGGTCGTCTCGCTCGGTGGCTGGACCTACTCCAAGTACTTCTCCGACGTCGCCAAGACGGACGACTCGCGGAAGAAGTTCGTCAAGTCCTGCATCGACATGTACATCAAGGGCAACCTGCCCGCGTACAACGGCGCGGGCGGTGACGGCGTCGCCGCGGGCATCTTCGACGGCTTCGACCTGGACTGGGAGTGGCCGGGATCGCCCGACGGCCACCCCGGCAACCACTGGAGCACGGACGACAAGGCCAACAACACCGCGCTGATCGCCGAGTTCCGCAAGCAGCTCGACGCGCTCGGCGGCAGCCACCGGCTGCTCACCGCCTTCACCCCGGCCGACGCCAAGAAGATCAACGACGGCTGGGACCTCAAGGAGGTCTTCAAGCACCTGGACTTCGGCAACGTCCAGGGCTACGACTTCCACGGCGCGGGCAGCGACAACTCCTGGGAACCCAACCGCACCGGCCACCAGGCCAACCTGTACAAGGACGCACAGAGCCCGTACCCCACCGACTTCAGCATCGACGACGCGGTGAAGGTGTACACCGATCAGGGCATCAAGCCGCGCAAGCTGACCATCGGCTTCCCGTTCTACGGGCGCGGCTGGCAGCAGGTCGCCGAAGGCGGCGCGCACGGCGAGTGGCAGAGCGCCAACGGCGCCGCGCCGGGCCAGTTCCAGGAGGAGGCGGGCACCCGCGGCTACGACAACCTCGTCGCCGCCTTCCCGAACCTGACCGTCTACCACGACGAGCAGTCCATCTCCACGTACGGCTACACCGGGGCCAACGGCCAGTGGTGGTCGTTCGACGACGCCTGGTCCATCGAGAAGAAGACCCAGTACATCAAGTCCAAGGGTCTGCTCGGCGGGATGATCTGGGAGATGTCCGGAGACACCTCGAACAACGTCCTGTTCAACGCCCTGGACCGCGGCCTGAAGTAACCACCGCGCACATCGGCCGGGGCCGGGCCGCTTCGGAGCCCCCTCCGAAGCGGCCCGCTCACCCCCTTGGTCAGGGAGCGGGCTGCTGCTGCGTGACGCAGTGGATGCCGCCGCCGCCCGCGCCGAGCCGGTCGATGTCGATCTGCACGACCGTCCGGTCCGGATGCAGCCTGGCGAGCTCCGCCTTGGCGGCCGCGTCGGCCGTGGCGTCGCCGAAGTGCGCGCTGATCACTGCGCCGTTGCAGACGTAGTAGTTGGCGTAGGAAGCGAGGAAGTCCGGGTTCCGCGAGCGGATCCTGTTGTAGTCGGGGCCCTGCAGCTTGGTCGCATCGATCGGCTTTCCGTCGGCGTTCGTGGCGGCGGACAGGACCTGGTACTGCGCGCGGGCGTCCTTGGCGTACGCGTCGTCGTCCGAGTCCAGGGGCCACTGCACGAGCGCCCGGCCGGGGGCGAGGAAGCGGGACGTGGCGTCGACGTGGTCGTCGGTGATGTCCTGGCCGTACACGCCGTCGAACCAGATGACCTTGTCGGCGCCGTACGCCTCGCACAGCGCGTCCGTCAGCGCCGTCTCGGACATCCCGGGGTTGCGGTTGCCGTTGAGGAGGCTGCTGCGGGTGGCCATCAGGGTGCCCGCGCCGTCCTGCTCGACGGCGCCGCCCTCGCCGACCAGGTCGGCGCCGGTGAACCGCACACCGGCCAGGGCGGCGATCCGCTCGGCGACGCGCGCGTCCTTGGCGTGCTGCTGCTTGCCGCCCCAGCCGTTGAAGTGCAGGCCGACCGCGTCGAGGCCACCCGCGCCGTCGGTGCGGAACACCGGTCCTGAGTCCCGCATCCAGCAGTCGTCGACGGGGACGGACGTGCTGACCTCGACCGAACTCCCGCACATCGAGCGGGCCTTGGCGGCGCTCGTCGGGTTGGCGCACACGGTGACGGGCTCGTGCTGGGCGACGGTCTTCGCGATGAGGGCGATGTCGGCCTGGACGCCGCCGAGTTGACGGCCCCAGATGGCACTGCTGTCCGGCCACGCCATCCAGGTCCTGGTGTGCCGGACGTCCTCGGCGGGGACGGCGAACGAACCGGCGCGGGCCGCCCTGCGCGGCGCGGACGGTCCTCCGGCCCACGCCTCGGCGCCCGCGAAGGCCGCGCCCGCCGTGGCGACGGCGGCAGCCGTGAGGAACGTACGCCTGCTCGGTGAGGGCCTCTTGTGGCTGCGTGCAGTGGGGCGGTCGTTCACTGGTGCCTCCTCGAACGATGGGTGAAACACGTGGGGTGTGCGGGTCATGCGGTCAGGGCCCGGCGGGCCGCCGCGATCCGTTCCGGGTCCCAGCCCGGACGCGGCACGGATTCGAGGAGCAGCCGGGTGTACGGATGCCGGGGCGCGGACAGGACCTCGGCGGTGGCACCCGACTCGACGACGCAGCCGTGGCGCATCACGATCACGTCGTCCGTGACGTGGCGGACCACGCCGAGGTCGTGGGTGATGAAGAGGTAGCCGATCGACGTCCGTTCGCGGATGTCGGCGAGCAGGTTGAGGATCTGCGCCTGCACCGACACATCGAGGGCCGCGACCGCCTCGTCCAGGACGAGCACCGCGGGCTCGACGGCCAGGGCCCGCGCGATGGCGACGCGCTGGCGCTGTCCGCCGGAGAGCTGCCGGGGGAGCGCCTCGGCGGCGCGGGTGCCGAGTCCCACCTGGTCGAGGAGCTCGCGCACCCGCCGGGCGTGGTCGGCCCGTGGGAAGTGCAGCCGCAGGGTCTCGCCGAGCGCCGCCTCGACGCTGGTGCGCGGATCGAGGGAGAGATAGGGATCCTGGAAGACCATCTGGATCTCGCGGGCCCTGGCCAGGCGCTGGGCACGGCCGCGTACGCGGACGGCGCGGGGTCTGCCGCGCACGTGGATGTCGCCCGCGTCGGCCCGCTCCAGGCCCACCAGGATCCGGGCCGTCGTCGTCTTGCCGGACCCCGATTCCCCCACGATGCCGAGGGAGCCGCCCTCCGGCACGGTGAAGGAGACGTCGTCCACGGCCCGCACGGCACCGAAGTCCCGCCGCAGTCCGCCGACTTCCAGCACGTTCGCGGCCGTGGGCTCAGACATCGGCGGTGCTCCCTTCGAGGAGGTCGCTGTGGTGGCAGGCGGCCAGATGGTCCGGCGCGCCCGGCGCGGGCCGCGGTGCGGGCTCCTCCCGGTCGCACGCCTCGGTGGCGAGCGGACAACGGGCCGCGAAAGCACAGCCGTTGAGAGCCGTACGGAGATCGGGCGGCTGGCCGTCGATGGCCTGGAGTCGTCCGCCCGCCGTCTCCAGGCGTGGCGTGGAGGCAAGCAGGGCGGCCGTGTAGGGATGCCGCGGCCGGGCGAAGAGCGCTTCGGCAGGACCGTGTTCGGCGATGCGGCCCGCGTACATGACGTAGACGCGGTCGCTGATGGCCGCGGCCAGGTCGAGGTCATGGGTGACGAAGAGCAGTCCGGTGCCGAAGCGTTCCCGCAGCCGGACGAGGAGGGCGACGACCTCCGCCTGAGTGGTGACGTCCAGGGCCGTGGTCGGTTCGTCGGCGAGCAGCAGGGCCGGGTCGCCCATGAGGGCGGCGGCGATCATGACGCGCTGCAGCATGCCGCCGGACACCTGGCCGGGGTACTTGCGCAGGACGGCGGCGTCCAGGCCGACCGCGTCGAGGAGCTCGGTGGCACGGGCGGTCGCGTCCGCGCGGTGCGTTGTACGGACGCCTTCGGTGAGGAAGTCACCGATGCGGCGCAGCGGGTTGAGGGCGGCGCGCGGGTCCTGGAAGACCATGGCGGCGGTGCCGGTGCGCAGGGCCCGCAGCCGGGCCGCGTCCATGGTGAGGACGTCGTCGCCGTGGACCCGGACGGCGCCCTCGGTGACGGCGCCGGGCGGCAGGAGCCGCAGCGCGCTGCGCGAGGTGAGGGTCTTGCCCGACCCCGACTCGCCGACGAGGGCGACGGTCTCCCCGGCGGCGACGGTGAGGTCGACGCCGTCCAGGACGGGGCGGGCGGTGCCGGGCAGGGTGATGCGGAGCCCTTGGATGGCCAGGACGTGGCTCGGTATGGAGGCTGTGCTCATCGGTCCCTCCTGGCGACCCGGTCGGCCCAGCGTTCGCCGACGACGTTGAACGCGACGACGGTCAGCACGATGAAGACGCAGGGCAGCACCGCGGAGAGCGGGTAGCCGTGCTGGATCGCGGTCTGGCCGTCGAAGACCATGCGGCCCCAGTCGGGGGTGAGCGGGGGCACGCCGAGTCCTAGGAAGGACAGGCCCGCGAGGTCCATGAGGGCGTAGCCGAAGTTGATGGTGGCCTGGGCGAGGACGACGGGCGCGATGTTGGGCAGGACGTGGCGCAGACAGATCTGGAGCGCCGAGTGGCCCTGCACCTGGTGGGCGCTGACGTAGGGGCGGGCCCGCTCGGCGAGGACCAGGGAGCGGGTGAGACGGCTGACGTAGGGGAGGTAGGCGACGGCGAGGGCGATCACCGGGGCGAGCAGGCCCTCGCCGTAGACGGAGATGATGAGGATCGCGAGGAGCAGCCCGGGGAAGGCGAAGACCAGCTCGGTGCTGCGGGACAGCACGGAGTCGAGCCAGCCGCCCCGCCAGGCAGCCACCGTGCCGACGGCGACCCCGGTGAGGGTGGAGAAGACCACCACTCCGAGGGGGCCGAGCAGCGAGGTGCGGGCGCCGAGGAGCAGCCGCGAGAGGGTGTCGCGGCCCGCGGCGTCCACGCCGAGCGGATGCTCGGCGGAGGGCCCGGCGAGGGCGCCGCCCAGGTCGACGGCGTTGGGGTCGTGCGGCACCACCCAGGGGGCGAGCAGCGCGGCGAGGACGACGAGGGCGACGAGCGCGAGGCAGACCAGGTGGAGGGGTGAGCCCCCGGCGCGGATCCGGGCCAGGCCGGGGCGGCGGGTGAGGACGGCGGTCATGCGGCGGACCCCCTCGTGCCGAGCGTGATCCGCGGGTCGACCAGCGGAAGCAGCAGGTCGACGACGAGGTTCACCGCCATGAACAGGGCGACGACGATCAGTGCGATGGCCTGGACGGTCGGGAAGTCCTTGGTGGTGGTGGACAGTTCGAGGAGCTGCCCGATGCCGCCGACGCTGAAGGCGGTCTCGACGAGGATCGTGCAGACCAGGAGCGTGGAGACGACGAGTCCTCCGGTGGTCAGGACGGTGCCGAGCGCGTTGCGGAACACATGGCGGCGGATGACCAGGCGTTCGGGCACGCCCCTGCTGCGGGCCACGGTGACGTGCTCACTTTCCAGTGCCTCGGCCATCGCCGAGCGGGTGACGCGGGCGAGCATGCCGATGAGATAGAGGGCGAGCGCGATCGAGGGCAGCGTCAGGTGCCAGATCATGTCGCCGAGGCCGTCGCCCGCGCCGCCGCTGGGAAACCAGCCGAGACGTACGGCGAACAGGCCCTGGAGCAGCACGGCCGCCACGAAGGACGGCGTGCCGACGGCGAACGTCGTGACGACCAGGATCGCGGAGTCGATGCGTCCGCCGCGCACGGCGGCGATCCGGCCGAGGAGCAGACCACCGGCCACGACCACGGCGAGCGCCATGACGATCAGCAGCAGGGTGGTGGGCAGACGGTCGGCAAGGAGGCGGGAGACGTCGGTGCGGTAGGTGATGGACCGCCCGAAGTCGCCGTGCAGGACGCCACCGAGCCAGTCGAAGTACCGTACGGCGAACGGATCGTCCAGGTGGTACTGGGAGTTGATCGCCGCCACGGCCTCCGGCGACGCCGACCGGCCCGAGAGCAGGAAGCTCGCCGGACTGCCCGGCGCCAGATACAGCGCGCCGAAGACCACGAACGACGCGGCGAGCAGCGTGGCGGCCATCTCGGCGACACGTCTGGCCGCGAATCTGAGGAAGGTCATCGCGCGGCCCCCACATCGGCGGCCCACGGGTAGTACATGTACGCGATGCTGGTCGGCGCGCCCGTGATCCTCTTGTTGAGGAAGACGGCGGTGGGCCACTCCGCGACGGGGATCCACGGCAGCTGCCGGTTGGCGCGCCGGTGGAGGTCCGCCTCGATCGCGAGACGCCGCCTCGGGTCGTCGACGGCGGTGGCGCGCTCGACCAGTTCGTCGTATGCCTTGTCACTGTGGCCCGCGAAGTTCAGATAGGCCTTGGTCTTGAAGTTCGTCAGGAAGTCGAGCGGATCGGTGATCGAGTCGTAGTACGTGAGCGGGAACATGTCGATGCCCTTGCGCGCGCCGGGATCGGTGAACAGCGAGGTGAACGCGTTGGGCGCGATGGACTTGAGCCGGATGTCCAGGCCGATGCGGGTGCCCGCGTCCTGCACGGCCGTGGCGAGGAGCGAGACGTCCTGCCCCACCGAACTGGTCGCGACGGTCAGGGACTTGCCGGTGGCGCCCGCCTTCTTGATCAGCGCCTTGGCGCGTGCGATGTCCGGGTCACCCGCGCGGGCGCCCGCGAAGGCCCGCTTCCTGACCCCGTCGGACGCACCGGCCCAGGCGGCGCGCGTGGTGAGCGCTCCGGTGGGGGCGCCCGCGCCGCCGAGGCCGACCTGGACGAACCCGGCGCGGTCGAGGGCGAGGGACAGGGCGCGCCGCACGCGGAGGTCGCCGAGCGGGCCCTTCATGTCGGTGACGGCGAGGTTCACGGTGCTCAGGCCCTCGCCGAAGTACAGCTTGCCGACGCCGCTGCCGCGCAGCCGGGCATAGCTCTCGGTGGGGATCAGATAGCCGCCGTCGGCGTCGCCGCTCAGCAGGGCGTTGGTCCTCGCGGAGGCGTCGGGCAGGAAGCGGAAGACCACCTTTCCTGACTTGGCGCGCCTGCCCCAGTAGCCGTCGAAGCGGTCGAGCTCGATGGACTGGCCCTTGTTCCAGGTGCCGAGTTCGAACGGGCCCGTACAAGCGAGGCCGCCCGAAGTGCCGTAGTCCCTGCCCGCCGCCTCGACCCCGGCCTCGGAGGCCACGACCCCGGCGGCGCTCGCCATGTACTGGGGGAACTGCGAGTCGGGCTTCTTGAGCTCGACGGTGACCTGGAGGGGCGCGGTCTTCTTCACCGAGGCGACGTTCTGGAAGACCTGCGCCCACGCGGCCGCGTTGTCCGGGTCGCGCTGCCGGTCGAGGCTGAACACCACGTCGTCGGCGGTCATCGTCCGGCCGTCGTGGAAGCGCACGTTCTTGCGCAGGTCGTAGACCCAGGTGGTGCGGTCGGGGTGCGACGCCTTGCGGGCCAGGCCCGGCTCGGTGGTGAGCTCCGGCGTCCAGCGCATGAGGCTCTCGCACACATTGGAGAGCACCATGTTCTGCGGATAGTCGAACGCCACCGTGTAGTCGAGCGTGGGCGGTTCGGCGTACAGGGCCCAGGTGAAGGAGTCGATGTCGCCCTTGGCGGGCGGGGTCGCCGCGGACAGGGCGAAGTCGATCCCGGAGGCGTTCCGCGGGGGGCCCGCGCAGGCCGCGAGCGCGGCGAGCGAGGCCAGGGCGGCGGCCGCGGCGGTCAGCCGCCGGAGCCGGCCGCGTCTCGCGTCTCGCGGCGCAGGGGGAGTGGTCATGGGGGCGCTCACCCCTACGTCACGCGTTGTGGCGGACGGCGGGGATCTGCTGGGTGATGCAGTGCACGCCCCCGCCGCCGTACGCGACGGCCGCGGCCCGCACGCCGACCACCTTGCGGCCGGGGTGCGCGGCGGCGATCACCGCGAGCGCCTCCTCGTCGACGGGCCGCCCGGCCACCGGCACGACGACACCGCCGTTGGCGACGTAGTAGTTGAGGTACGACACCTCGACCTCGCCACCGGCCACCTCGGTGAACACGGTCTGCGGGACGTCGACGATCTCCAGGGGCCTGCCCTGGGCGTCGGTGCTGACCTCGAGGACGGCGCGGTTGGCGCGCATCCGGGCGTAGTCGGGGTGCGCCGGATCGGCGGGCAGGGAGACGACGACCCTGCCGGGGGCGGCGAACGCACAGACCCCGTCGACGTGCCCGTCCGTCTCGGTGTCGAGCAGCCCGCCGTACGGCAGCCAGATGACCTTCTCGACGCCCAGCCGGGACTTCAGTTCGGCCTCGATCTGGGCGCGGCTCATGCCGGGGTTGCGGTTGGGGTGGAGCAGGCACTGCTCGGTGGTGATCAGCGTGCCCTCGCCGTCGACGGTGATCGAGCCGCCTTCAAGGATCATGTCGGAGTGGACGCGCGTGACGTCGAGGCGGTCGAGCAGCAGGCCGCTGATCCGGTCGTCGGAGTCGTACGGGTGGTGCTTGCGGCCCCACGCGTTGAAACGGAAGTCGACCCCGGCGCGGCGGCCGCTCCCGTCGAGGACGAACAGCGGGGCCGAGTCGCGGAACCACGAGTCGTCCAGGGGCAGTTCGATCACGTCGACGGCGTCACCGCACCGCGCGCGGGCACCCTCCCCGTGGCCGGGCGGGGCGACCATGGTGACCGGCTCGAACTCGGCTATGGCGCGGGCGACGTGCGCGTACTCGTCCTGCACCTGGTCGAGGACGTCGTCCCAGAGATCGACGCGGGTGGGCCAGGCCATCAGACAGCCCTCGTGCTCGGACCATTCGGCGGGCATGCGGTACGCGGTCATGGGGTGTCTCTTTTCTTTCGAGGGAGAGGGGGAGAGGGAGGAGGAGGGGCGAAGGGGGCGGGGAGAACCAGGGGTGCGCCACGTGTGTCACAGGAAGTAGAGACGGCTCAGCGAGACCTCCTGCGCGGGCGCGGAACGCAGGGGCGCGTCGTCGAGCGTGACCAGCCCCGTGCGCGCGTCGACGTCGACCCGTCCGAGCCGGTTGTTGCCGACCATGTCCGCGGGCCCGATCCCCCGGGTCCCGCGCACGGCGACGCGGCGCCGCCGCGTGGCCATCGCGTCGTGCGGTCTGCCGAAGGAGCCCGACTCGGCGGCGGCCCGGCTGACGAACGCCACGGAGAGATCGGCGGGCACGGCTCCGTGCGCGCCGAACAGCGGCCCGAGGACGAGGGGTTCGCAGTGGTCGGTGGCGGCGTTGGGATCCCCGGTCACGCCGTAGGCGGGGAAACCGGCCTTGAGGACCATCTGGGGCTTCGCCCCGAAGAACGGCGGCCGCCAGAGCACGATGTCCGCCATCTTGCCGACCTCGATGGACCCGACCTCATGGGCGAGGCCGTGGGCGAGGGCGGGGTTGATGGTCAGCTTGGCGATGTAGCGCAGCACGCGCGCGTTGTCGTCGTGCTCGCCGTCGCCCTCCATCGGGCCGAGCTCGGCCTTCATCTTTCCGGCCATCGCGAACGTACGACGCACGGTCTCGCCCGCTCGTCCCATGCCCTGCGCGTCCGATGAGGTGATCCCGATGGCGCCCAGGTCGTGCAGCACGTCCTCCGCGCCCATCGTCCCGGCGCGGATCCGGTCCCGGGCCATCGCCGCGTCGCCCGGCAGGTCGGTCTTCAGGTCGTGGACCGAGACGATCATTCCGTAGTGCTCGGCGACCGCGTCCCGGCCGAACGGCAGTGTCGGGTTGGTCGAGGAGCCGATGACGTTCGGGACGCCCGCCATCTTCAGGACGTTCGGTACGTGACCGCCCCCGCACCCCTCGATGTGGAAGGCGTGGATGGTGCGTCCTTCGAGCACGCTCAGGGTGTCCTCGACGGACAGGCACTCGTTCAACCCGTCGCTGTGCAGGGCGACTTGGACGTCGTGCTCCTCGGCGACCCGCAGTGCGGTGTCCAACGCCCGGGTGTGCGCGCCGAGATCCTCGTGCACCTTGAAGCCGCAGGCGCCACCCTCGGCGAGCGCCTCGACGAGCGGCGCGGCGTCGGAGGACGAACCCCGCGCCAGGAAGCCGATGTTGACCGGCCAGGCGTCGAAGGAGTTGAACGCGTGGCGAAGGGCCCAGGGCGAGTTGACGCCCACTCCCCACATCGGCCCTATCTCCTGGCCGATGATCGTGGTCACGCCGGACGCGAGGGATGCCTCCATGATGCGCGGCGAGAGCAGGTGCACATGCGTGTCGATGGCGCCCGCGGTCGCGATCAGGCCTTCGCCGGAGATGATCGTGGTCCCGGTGCCGACGACGACATCGACGCCGTCGAGGGTGTCGGGATTGCCCGCCCGCCCGATGGCGTGGACACGGCCTTCCCTGATCCCGATGGACACCTTGCGGATGCCCTGCACGGCGTCGATGACGACGACGTTGCTGATCACGACGTCGCAGGTGGCGCGGACCGCGGCCGCCTTCAGATGCAGCCCGTCGCGGGCCGTCTTGCCGAACCCGGCGAGGAACTCGTCGCCGTACTTCTGGGCGTCCGACTCGACGCGGATCGTCAGTCCGGAGTCGCCGAGGCGGACCCGGTCGCCCGCGCGCGGGCCGTGCACGGTGGCGTACTCGTGCGGATCGATGTGCCGGGCGCCCGGCGCGCAGTGGTCGCTGTGCCGGGTGGGCCTGCTCATGCGCGCACCCCGTCCGGGCTGTCGGTCGCGCTCGCGCCCAGGTAGCCGCAGGCCGCCGCCCTGTGCAGGGCCGCCTGCTTCGCGCCCGGCGCGTCGAGGGGCCCGTCCACCAGTCCCGCGAAACCGATCGCGATGCGGGCGCCGCCGATCGGCAGCAGCCCGACCTCGACGGTCGCGCCCGCGTCGAACCGCGTGGACGAGCCGGTGGGCGCGGCGAGGCGCATGCCGTAGGCGGCGGCGCGGTCGAAGTCGAGCCGCGGGTTGGCCTCGAAGAAGTGGAAGTGCGAGGTCACGGAGACGGGCACGGGCGCGGTGTTGCGTACGGCCACCGTCGCGACCGGCTCGGGCGCGGTGGTCTCCGTCGCCGGGAGCACGGCACCGGGGGCGGCGTCGTCCCGGGTCCATGTGCCGAACGGCTCGGCGATCACGGCAAGCCGCGTGCCGTCGTCGAAGACGGCCTCGACCTGTATCTCGGTCACCACGTCGACGACGCCCGGCAGGACGTCGCCGGGGCCGAGGACGGTACGGCCGCGCTCGACGGCCTCGGCAAGGCGGAGCCCGTCGCGCGCGGCCTCGCAGACGGTGTCGGCGATCAGGGCGGTGGCCTCGGGGACGTTGAGCCGCAGGCCGCGGGCGTGCCGGGACCGCGCGAGCTCGGCGGCGGTGAACAGCAGGAGCCGGTCACGTTCGGTGGGGGTCAGCGGCATGGGGGCATCACTCGCTCCGGGGAAGAGTTCGGCAGGGCCTCGGCCACTCGTCGACGGACTATCGGTGGCGGGCCGGCGGCATCACTGTGGCACTGACTGAATTTTCAGTCAATGGCTTGGAGGCGACGAAATCCACCGGACCGGTAGCAGGAGCCGCTACTGGAGTGGAGTCGGCGTGGGACGAGAGGGGGCTACTTCTCCCGCAGCAGCGCGAGCTCGGCGTCGATGGCGCCGCGCATCAGGTCACGGGCGTGATCGATCTGGAGTCCGCCGCTGAGCCAGCGCATGCTGAGCCCCTCCAGGAGGGCGGTGAGCCGCTCACCGGCCGCCGCGAGCGCGGGGGCCGGGGTCATCGGGCGCACCTGGCCGAGCAGGGCCGCCACCTCCTGCACCCAGACCAGGGTCGCCCTGGCGAGGTCCTCGCGCAGGACCTCGTCGAAGACGGCGCTCGCCCGCAACTCGCCCCAGGCGGAGCTGTTCTCCCTGACCTCCGGGGTGTCCTGCAGTTCGAGCAGCAGGATCTCGTCCAGTTCCTCGCGGGGCGCGAGCGGCTCGGCGTCGGGGTCGCGGCCGGTGGTGTAGCGCTCGGCGCGGTCGTTGATGAACTCAAGGGTGTGGCGCAGGATCCCGGTGCGATCCTTGAAGTGGTAGTAGATCAGCCCGGTCGATACGCCCGCTTCGGCGGCGAGCTCTTCGACGCGCAGGCCGCGGACACCGCGTCGGGCGATCAGCCGTGCGGCCGCTTCGAGGATCTGAGTAGTGCGAGGCGCCATGGATCCAAACCCTACCGGGCGGGTAGGGGCCCGGTGATCTCGGCCGACCGCCGGGCGCGCGGGGCCGGGCCGTGCGCCGCGGGGAGCCTCAATCGCTTCTGAGGTGGCGGCTCATGACCACCGTGACGGGCCCTTCGTCGGGCACGGCCGCCACGAGGCGGGCGATGACGAGGCTCTTGCCGTCGGGGCTGCGGACGCAGAAGGGGCGCTCGTCGGCGAGCTCGTCGAACGGCAGCTCGGTCACCGGTTCCGTCTCGATGCCTCGTACGCAGTCGGCGGGACTGAGCACGTACCCGGCGGCCACGAAGGCGTCGCTGTCGTCGGGCAGGACGAACTCGGTGCCGGTCCGCTCCAGGTACCACTCGGCCGTCTCGGCGGGTTCGACCTTCCCTGCGGTGAGGTCGAACTCGTAGTCCGGGTCGGGGGCGGTGAGTTCGGCGTCCGCGTAGTCGGGGACGTACGCGGTCCCCGCCGAGGGTGATGGAGAGGACGAGGGCGAGGGCTGCTGCGGCGAGGGGCGGGCGGACGGCGTGGCGGGATGCCGGGAGGCGTCGGACGAGTCCCGCGCCCGCGACGCGTCGTGGCGGCGGTCCAGTACGTAGTACGCGGCGCCGCCGAGCGGCACGAGGACCGCGAGTGCGACCGCCAGGGCGACCACGGTCCTGCGGCGGCGGCCGCGGACGGGCGCGGGGTCGGTCCGTGGGCCGCGGTGCGTCGCGGCGCCGCTCGGCCCGTCGCTGCCGGGAGCCCGCCGCGTGGCGGGGGCCGCCGAGACGGTGGGCTGGGCGTGGACCCGCTCGGTGCCTCCGGCCCCGTGGACCGGACCGGGGTGCGGGGCACGGGGTGTGTCGCGCGTGGCGATCTCGCTGCTGACCCCTTGCGGCAGCCACCCCTCGGCGAACTCCGGGTGCGCGCCCATGGCCGGGTGGGCGTGCGCGGCGGCGATGAGGTCATCCGGGGCCGGCCGGTCCCAGGGCTGCTTGGCCAGGCAGCGGCTGATCAGTTCGTGCAGGTCATGGGGGACGCCGGACAGGTCGGGCGCCTCGTGGACCACCCGGTACAGCGCCGCGGATTCGGGCCCGCCCCCGAAGGGCAGCACTCCCGCGGCCACGTACGCGGCGACCGTGCCGAGGGCGAAGACGTCGGTCGCCGGGGTCACCGGGAGGCCCTGCGCCTGCTCGGGTGCCATGTACGCGGCGGTGCCGATCCGCAGCCCGGTGCCGGTCAGGCCCGTGGCGTCGGCGGCGCGGGCGATGCCGAAGTCGATGACGCGGGGGCCGTCCCCGGCGATCAGCACGTTGGCGGGCTTGAGGTCGCGGTGGACGACCCCCGCCCGGTGGATCGCCTGGAGCGCCTCCGCGATGCCCGCCACGAGCAGCAGCACCGTGCGGACGGGCAGCGGTCCGTGCCGCACGACGACCTCCTGGAGGGAGAGCCCGGGTACGTACGCGGTGGCGAGCCAGGGCGTGGGGGCGTCCACGCCCGAGTCGACCACCTGCGCCGTGAACAGGCCGTGGATGCTCCGGGCGCTGGCCACTTCATGGGCGAAGCGGCTGCGGAACTCGGGGTCCGCGGCGAACTCGTCCCGCACCGCCTTGAGGGCGATGGGCCGCCCGCCCGGCGTGTGGGCGAGGTAGACGACCCCCATGCCACCGGCGCCGAGCCTGGCGTGGAGACGGTAGCCGCCGATCTCGCGGGGGTCGTCGGCCGACAGGGGAGCGTGGGCGAACGGCACGCCGGGAGGCTGAAGGGACATGGGGTGGCTCTTTCGGCGAGAGGGCGGGGCCGGGGCGCGGGTCGGGAGGGGACCGGTGCCCGGTGGCGTGACGGCCGCGGACCGCCACGGGGGACGATCGTGCCGCTAACTAAAGTTTCAGTCAATGTGAGACGATACGGTCCGCGTGATCACCTGCTGATTGCGCGGACCGTGGCCCGTCGGAGGTGACCGGGCGGTCGGCGTACGAGGAGGGGCACGACGTGAAGGCGGACCGCAGGACGGACATCCTGAGGGCGGCGGCCAGAGTCATCGCCCGGCGCGGCGTGCGGGGCCTTCGCGTAGCGGAGGTCGCCGCGGAGGCGGGCATCTCCACAGCGCTCGTCTACTACCACTTCAAGGACCGCGCAGGCATCCTGCACCGCACCCTGGAGTTCATCAGCGACCGCGCGGAGCGCTACACCGTCGGACGCCCGCCCGGCGAGCGCCACGCCGACGGCCTCGATCCCCGCCGGGCGCTGGAACGGTCCCTTCTCCTCGAATTCCAGGACCGGCCCGAGGTGCGCGAGAACAGCACGGCCTGGGGCGAGCTGCAGGCCACCGCGGTCTTCGACCCCGAGCTGAGGGAGGCGCTCGCCGGGGCGCGCCTGATCTGGATCGACGAGCTAACCGACGCGCTCGGCCGCATCCACCCGACCGTGCCCGCGCCCGCCCGCACCGTGGCGGCCGAGCGGCTGACCGCCACGCTCGAAGGCCTCAGCACGCGCTGGCTCAGCGAACTCCTCCCGCTGGGGCACGCGCGCGACCTGATGCGGGAATCGATAGCCGTGGAGCTCTCCCACCTGGCGAGGCACGCCGCCGCCACCGTCACCGCTGTTCCCGCCTCCGCCGCCACTGCCGTCATCGCTGTCACTGTCTTTGACTGAATTTTCAGTCCGTGCGACAGTGAAGGAACAGCGTGACGGCACGACCACCCCCATCCCCACCCGGCTGCCCCCGCTGCCCCACCGCCCGCGCCCCGCTCGGCGCGCGGCCCGCCGCACCGGCGGCTAGCTTGTCCCCATCACGATGATCGGAGTTCACCGTGTCCGCATTCCTCCCCTCCCGCCGCTCGGCTCTGCGTGCGATCGCCGGAATCGGCGCCGTCGTGCTCGGCGCGTCGGCCTGCGGCCCCGGCGACACCGATGTCGCGAGCGCCGCCGCCGACCAGGACACGGAGGGCCGCCGCATGGGCGCCGAGTGGGAGAGCCACGCGCGCACCTTCATGTCGTGGCCCGCCCTGGAGTCGGTGTGGGCGGAAGACCTGCGCTACGTCCGCGAGGACATCGCCCGCGTCGCCCGCGCCATCGCGGAGTACGAGTACGTCGTGATGATGGCGAGGCCGGACCAGGTGAAGGCGGCGCAGAAGGCGTGCGGGCGCGACGTCGAGGTCATTCCGCTGCCCGTCGACGACCTGTGGGCCCGCGACACCGTGCCCGTGTTCGTGGAGGACGACGGCAAGGTCACCGGCATCGACTTCAACTTCAACGGGTGGGGCAACAAGCAGGAGCACACCAACGACGGCCGGGTGGGCCAGACCCTGCTCGCCAAATACGACATCCCCCGCAAGAAGGCTCCGCTGGTCGCCGAGGGCGGCTCGTTCGAGACCGACGGCGAGGGGACGCTCCTGATCACCGAGAGCTCGATCGTCAACGACAACCGCAACCGCGGCAAGAGCCGGGACCAGATCGAGGCCGAGCTCAAGCAGACCCTGGGCATCAAGAAGGTGATCTGGCTGGCCGGGGTGCGCGGCAAGGACATCACCGACGCGCACGTGGACAGCCTGGTGCGCTTCACCGAGCCGGGCGTGGTGCTCCTGGACAGGGCGCACCCCGACACCCCGGCGGACTCGTGGTCGCGTGCGGCGGACCAGGCCAAGGCGGTGCTCAGCAAGGCCACCGACGCGAAGGGCCGGTCCTTCGAGATCGTGGACCTGCCGCAGCCGGACCTGTACGAGATCACGGGCGAGGGCGACGACTTCGTGTCGACGTACGCGAACTTCTACGTGGCCAACGACTCCGTCTTCATGCCCCGCTTCGGCGACCGGAAGGCCGACAAGCGGGCCAAGAGCATCCTCCAGGAGCACTTCCCCAAGCGGGACATCGTCCAGGTGGAGATCGACACCATCGCCTCCGGTGGCGGCGGCATCCACTGCTCCACGCACGACGAGCCCGGCAAGCCGGTCGACTGACGAACCCCGGAGCCGCTGTGGTCACGATGCGACGCTTCTCCCGGTCCCGCGGCCGACTGCTCGCCGCGGGCCTGGTGCTCTGCGCCGTGGCCGCGGCCGCCGCCGTCGGTGTCTGGCTCCAGTTCGGCGAACGCCAGGCGCTGGACACCCGGTACCGGGCGGGTGGTTCGGCCCCCGACCGGGTCGACATCACGGCATCGGTCCAACGGGTCGACGCGGCGGGCCGCGAACTGGTGCTCCGTATCCTCGTCACCCCGCGCGGCAGCCTCGCCGAGCCGGGTGGCGTCTCTCCCGCGGAGTGCCTGACGCTCCAGACGTCCGCCTCCGTACGGGGAGACCTGACCTTCCCCGCGCACCGCAGGATCTCGACCGTGGACGTGCCGGTCACGCTGTCGGCGGGCTCGATCACGGACTACCCGTTCGACGCGTACGAGACGACGCTGGAGTTCGGCGCCGCGGTGCGGGACGACGAGGCGGTGCCCGTCCGGATGACGCTCACCAACAACGACGCGCTGTTCGCGGCGGACGTGGACGCGTCCGAGGCGGGCGGCGCCGCGGTGTTCGACGTCGGCATCGCGCGCTCCACCAGCGTCCTGATCTTCGTGGTGTTCATGATGGCCGCGATGTGGGCGCTGGCCATCGCGGTCCTGATCGGCGCGTGGTTTCTGCTCAGCCGCCGCAAGGGGCTGACCTGGCCCGCCCTCGGCTGGATGGCCGCAACCCTCTTCGCCCTTGCGGCCTTCCGCAACACGGCTCCCGGCGCCCCGCCCATCGGCTCCCTCCTCGACTACGTCGCGTTTCTCTGGGCGGAGACGGTGGTCGCGTTCTGTGTGATCACGGTGGTGGTGATGGGGATGCGAGCGGAATCCCATCCGTCGGACCCGCAGGATCAGCCGGAGCCGAGCACGGGGAGCGGCGAGCGGCCGTCACGCGTCGGTTGAGTGCGCCGCACGGTCCTCGCCGCCGCAGGACGCGCGGACCACGAGGGTGGGCCACAACTGCAGTCGGTGGATGGGGCGTTCGGTCGGATCGGCCATGCGGGCCAAGGCCATTTCGGCAGCCAGCGCGCCGAGTCGGCGCTTCTGCGGGCGCACCGCGGTCAGGGGCGGGTCGGACGCCGCGGCGACTTCGTCGTCGTACGACACGACGGCTAGGTCCCCGGGAACGGTGAGTCCGAGGTCCCGTGCCCGCTCCACCAGACCGATGGCCTCGCTGTCGGAGTGGACGAACAGGGCCGTCGCACCCGCCTCCTGGCAGCGTCGCAGCACGGTGTCGTAGGCGTCGGCCCAGCCCGCGGAGCCATACGGAGGGACCTCGAACCGGAGGCTGTCACAGGCGGTGAGGGACAGGGAGGCGCTCGTCTCCTGCCACCCTTCGCGCAGCGCCTGCGTGGTCGGGCTGAAGCGCGCGGTGACGAACGCGATGCGGCGGTGCCCGAGCGTGACCAGGTGGCGGATCGCCAGTCCCGCGCCCAGGCTGTGGGCGGTGGTGACCGCGTCGAGTGCCAGGGTGGGCAGCGCGGGCGGGGGCAGCCGCTCGACGAGGACGACGGGGACGGTCAGTGAGCCGAGCCAGCGCAGCAGGTCGAGGCCCGCGTCCGAGGTGGTGGTGGGGGCGACGAGCAGCGTGCGTACGCCGCGGTCGAGGAGGGCGGCCACTTGGCGCCGGTCCTCCTGCGGGTCGTACGCGGACGCGCGCAACGCCAGCCTGCCGTCGGCGGCGGCCACGGCGGACTGGGCGCCCTGGATGACGGCGGGCCAGTAGAACTCGACGGTGGGCACGACCATGCCGACCAGGGCCTGCCCCTGCGGGCGGCCGAACGGGGCGGCCCGGTGATCGGGCTGCGGGCCGCGGTAGGGGAGTGTGACGCCACCGTGCACCCGGTGCACCAGGCCGCGGTCGGCGAGCAGGGTGACGTCCCGCCGTACGGTCACCGCCGTCACGCCCAGCCGCTCGACGAGGTCGGCGAGACGGACGGTGCCCTGCTTCCGTACGGCGGCGAGGATGAGCTCCTGTCGCTCCGAGGCGAGTGCCACCCGGTGCTCCTCCGACGGCCGTTTGATCGGTTCAGTTCGTTCAGCTGCTCTGTGCGCTGGCCAGTTCTATCGCATGGGAAGACGCGAGGGAAAGGCCCGCAGCGGGTCTCATGCCAGCGCCTGCCGGTGGAGTGCGCGCACTCGGCAGCTGGCTGCCCGCGACGCCCGGCGGGTTCCGGCCAAGCCGAGCTTTCCTTCTCTATCGATTCTGATCGCTTTGTTTTGTTGTCGTTGACCGGGCGCCGCGCAGGCGGCTGAAGTGTGCGAACACCTCGCTGCGTGAAAGGAAACTCATGGTGCTCGGTACCCCATCCGACGCCGGCGGCGGCAGATCTCGGACACTCCGGTCGAGGAGGTCGCTGCTGCGGGCCTCGACCGGACTCGGCGCCGCGGCCCTCGTGGGCGGCGCGCTCACCGGCTGCTCCCGGCGTGCCTCCGGCGCCACCCGCGTACGGCTCTGGTCCTGGCTGACCGGCATGGACCAGTACGTCGCCGCGTTCAACGCGGCACAGCGCGACATCCACGTCGAGCTCAGCGTCATCGCCGCCGGTACGTCCGGCGGTTACGCCCAGCAGACCAACGCGATCCGCGCGCACAATGCCCCCGACATCCTGCACGTGGAGTACCAGGCGCTGCCGCAGATCGTGACCACCGGAGGCCTGCGCGAGCTGACCGACGACGTGGCCGACCTCGCCGACGGATTCCTGCCCGCCGCCTGGCGCAGCGTCCGCCCCGACGGCCGGACCTGGGCGCTGCCGATGGACTTCTGCCCGATGGCGTTCTTCTACCGCAAGGACTTGTTCGACGGCGCGGGCATTCAAGTACCGCGTACCTGGGCGGAGTTCGGGCGGGCCGCCACGGCCGTGCGCCGGGCCGACGCGGGCGCACGGATCGCCACCTTCCCGCTGAACGACGGCGCGTTCTTCGCCGGGATGGCCTGGCAGGCGGGGAGCCCGTGGTGGCGGATCTCGTCCGACGCCTGGCGGGTCGGCATCGACGGCGCGGGGACCTTGCGGATGGCCGACTACTGGCAGGACATGATCTCCTCCGGCCGGGTCGCCCACACCGCCACCGGCACGCAGAGCTGGATCTCCGCGATGCACCACGGCAGGCTCTGGGGGATGCTCGGCGCCACCTGGGGCGTGGGGATGGTGAAGAAGTCCCTGCCCGCGGACAAGGGACGCTGGGCCATCGCCCCCATGCCCACCTGGGGCGACACCTCGGCCACCGGCGTATGGGGAGGCTCCGCGTTCGGGGTCTCCGCGGAGAGCGAGGTCCCCGAAGCGGCACTGACGTTCCTGCGCTGGCTGAGCACCGACCCCGCAGTGCCGCGGATCGGCGCGAAGGTCACCTTCCCCTCGCCCGCCCACCTCCCGGGCCGACAGGTGGCCCGCAAGGCGTACGACGACGACTACTTCGTCGGCGACCCCGTCTTCGACGTACTGGACGAGGCCGCGACCCGCGTCCCCGAGTGGACGTGGGGACCCACCTCGCTGAGCGTGTTCTCGACGGCCGCCGACGCGCTCGCCCCCGTGCCCACCGGAGGCATCACGATCCCGGGGGCGGTGCGCAAGCTCCAGGCCTCGGCCGTCGACGGAATGCGCGAGCGCGGCCTCGCCGTGACCAGCGGGAGCCGGACATGACCGACGTGCCGTCCACCCGGCCGACAGGGCCGACGAAACCGACAAGGCGTCACCGCCTCACCGGCGCCGCACTGGCCGCCCCGTTCGCCGTACTGCTGCTCTGCACCGTGCTCGTGCCGATCGGATACGCCTGCTACCTCAGCCTGTTCGACGACCGCCTCGCCGGACTCGGCTTCGAGGGGTACCGCCAGGTCTTCACCGGCCTCGGCAACTACGCCGACGTCCTCGGCGACCCCGCGGCCCGCGACGGCGTGGCCAACGTCGCCGGCTACGCCCTGATCCACATCCCGGTGATGTTCGCCGGGGCCCTCCTCATCGCCCTGCTGCTCAACTCCGCCACCGTGCGGCTGCGCCAGCTCTGGTCACTCGCGGCCTTCCTGCCCTACGCCGTCCCCGGTGTGATCGCGGGCCTCATCTGGGGCTACCTCTACAGCCCCGGCATCGGCCCGCTCAACGACGCCCTGCCGTTCGACCCGCTCAGCGACACCGGAGTCCTGCCCTCCATCGTCAACATGGCCACCTGGCAGTGGATGGGCTACAACACGATCATCTTCTACACCGCGCTCCAGACGGTGCCGCGCGACGTCCTCGAAGCCGCACGCGCCGACGGCGCGGGACCCATCCGCACCGCGCTGTCCATCAAGCTCCCCATGATCCGGCCGACGGTCTTCGTCGCGCTCGTCTTCACCACCATCGGCTCTCTGCAGCTGTTCACCGAACCGATGGTGCTGCGCACCTTCACCGGCACGGTCACCAGCACCTGGACGCCGAGCCTCTACATCTACGAAGCGGCCTTCATCAGCAACGACTACGGGCGCGCCGCGGCCGCTTCGATCCTGCTCGCCGCCGCCTCGGCCCTGCTCTCGGCGCTGGTCATGCGCCTGTCCGCCCGGAGGTCACGATGAGCGCGCCCACCACCACGCGACAGTCCGCGGACACACCCCGGCGTCCCCCGCGCACCCCCGCGCCGCACCGTTCGGCGGCCCGCTCGCGCGCATCCCGCTGGACCACCCGCGGCGCCGTTCACGGCGTACTCCTCCTCGTGGCCCTCTACAGCCTGTTGCCCCTGGTGTGGCTGCTGACGTCGGCCACCAAGTCCGTCGGCGACTTCTCCGCCACCAGCGCCTTCGAGTTCGCCGACTTCAACCTGTGGCACAACCTGCGGGACCTGTTCGCCCGGGAGAACGGCGTCTTCTGGCACTGGATCGGCAACTCCCTCCTCTACGCGGGCCTCGGCGCCGTACTCGGCGCCCTGATCTGCACCGCCTGCGGCTACGCCGTCGCCAAACTGGACTTCCCCGGACGGCGTGCCCTGTTCGCGGTGACCCTGACCGGCGTCCTCGTGCCGCCCACCGCACTCGCCCTGCCGCTGTACCTGCTCGCCTCGCACCTGCACCTCGTGAACACGTTCTGGGCCGTGTTCCTGCCGCTGCTGACCAACCCGTTCGGCGTCTACCTCGCCCGGACGTTCGCCGACGCGTCCGTGCCCGACGAGGTCCTGGAGGCGGCTCGCCTCGACGGAGCCGGTGAGCTGCGGATCTTCCTGACCATCGTGCTGCCGATGATGATGCCCGGCTTCGTCACCATCCTGCTGTTCCAGTTCGTCGCCATCTGGAACAACTTCTTCCTGCCGCTGGTGATGCTCACCGACCCCGAGCTCTTCCCCATGACCCTCGGGATCTACCAATGGAGCACCCGCGCCCCGCAGTTCCCCGACTACAACCCCCTCGTCATCACCGGATCCCTGCTCGCCGTCGTACCGCTGATCACCGCCTTCGTGGTGCTCCAGCGCCAGTGGCGCAGCGGCCTGTCCGCCGGGAGCGTGAAGTGACCTCCACCGTCCGAGGGCCGGGTGCCGTGCGCAGGCCCGAAACCCTCCTGCTGATGAACGAGCAGTCCCAGCAGACCCAGTTCGGCCCACGGGAAAGGGAGCGGCTGCACGCCATCGCGGCCCTCGGACAGCCACTCGCCGCCGCACGCCTGGACACCGAGGCCGTCCGGGCCCGGCTCGCCGAAGTGGAGGTGCTTGTCACGTCGTGGGGCTGCCCGGTTCTCGACGAGGACGTACTGGCCGCCGCGCCCCGGTTGCGAGCCGTCCTGCACGCCGCCGGGTCGGTACGCCACCACGTGCCGCACGCTGCGTTCGACCGTGGCCTGCTCGTCACCACGGCGGCCGACGCCAACGCCGAGCCCGTCGCCCATTTCACCCTGGGCGCGATCCTGTGGGCGTTCAAGAAGGTGCCCTTCCTCGCCGCGGACGCGCGCCGCTTCCGCGAGGACTGGAGCTACCGGGAGAATCACGGTGAGTTGAGCGGCCGCGACCGCACGGTCGTCCTGGTCGGGTTCTCCCGCATCGGCCGACGCGTCGCCCGGCTGCTGCACCGCCTGGACCTGGCCCGCGTCCTCGTCGTCGACCCCGTGGCCGAGCGGGCCGACATCGTCGCGGCGGGCGCACACCCCGCGGAACTGGCGGAGGCGCTGCCGCAGGCCGACGTACTCAGCCTGCATGCACCGGCCCTGCCCGAGACCCACCGGATGATCGGCGCCGCGCAACTGGCCGCGCTGCCGCCCGGCGCCGTCCTGGTCAACACCGCGCGGGGCGCCCTGGTCGACACCGTGGCCCTGGAGAACGCCTGCCGCGCGGGCCTGCACGCCGTCCTCGACGTGACCGACCCGGAACCGCTCCCGTCGTCCAGTCCCCTCTACGACCTGCCCAACGTCGTACTCACCCCGCACATCGCCGGATCCCTCGGCTCGGAGACCCGCACGATGGCCGACGCCGCACTGACCGAACTCGAGCGCTACGCCGCGGGGCTGCCTCCGCTGGCACCGGTGACACGGCAGTCCCTCACGGTTCAGGCGTAGGCACGTACACGGTTGATACATAGACACGTCCCGAAATGTCACGCAGCACAGGAGGAATGTCATGCCACAACAGCACATCAGCAGGCGGTCCGTACTCCGCGCCGGTGGCGCGGTCGGCCTGGTGACGGCGGCGGGCCTCGCCACGGCCGGACCGGGGCAGGCGGCGCAGCCCACCGGAGGGGGTGGCGGAGCGAGGGTCGTCGACCTCGGCCCCGCGGTGGTCCGCTTCTCGCTCATGAGCGCGGTGCTGGTCGGCGACACGCTGTACATCGGTTCGCGCAACCTGGATCCCGTGAAGATCATCGCCCTGCACATGCCGACCGGCAAGGTCGTGGCGCAGACCCCGCTGGGCACCGGGCACTCCATCCAGGCCCTCGCCGCCGACCCGACCGGCCGGTACCTGTACGCCGGTGTGCTCCAGAAGTCGGTGAGCCGGGCGAACCTCTACCGCTGGGACCTCAAGACGCCCGGCAAGCCCGCCGAGGCCCTCGGCCGCATCGGGGACCGCGACATACGGGACCTCACCGTGGCACCGGACGGGGCCGTGTTCGCGGTGGGCAGCGGGGGTGCGGGCGGGGCCGCGCCCGCACTGTGGGAGTACGACCCGGCGAAGGGCGGGATCGTCTCGCTCGGGGTCCCGAGCGCGGACGCGACCACCGCGCAGGCCGTCGCGGCAACGGCCTCGACCGTCTTCTTCGGCGCCGGGAGCATCCTGCACGGTGGTGGCGGGAAGAGTAAGGCGGCCCTGTTCGCCCTCGACCGTGCGGCGCGCGAGTTCAGCCAGGTCACGCCCCGGGAACTGCAGCGCGACGCATCCATCAGGGAACTGGCCGTCATCGACGACAAGTTGGTCGTCGGCACTGCGGGCCACTCCGCCCCCGCACAGGTGGCTGTCATGGACCTGGCCGACCTGGGGGAGTACTCGGTGGCCGAGTCGCGGGGCACGACCGCCAAGAAGTTCGCGGCCCTGGACGGCAGCGTGTACTTCGCCGGTGAATCCGGGCTGCTCGCCTACGAGAGGGCCACCGACTCGATCGGGCCCGTCGAGTTCCGAGGACCGGACCTCGGTGAGATCTGGGGCGTGGACCGTCGCGGCGACAAGATCCTGGTGACCTCCGCCTTCGGGTTCGTGGCCGAGATCGACCCCGCGGCCAAGACCTCGAAGGTCATCGAACTGGCGGATGCGGGCGCGCCGTCGGCTCCCCAGACCGTCATGGGCATCGCGGCGGGCGGCGGCCATGTGTACGTCAGCGGCACGGGCACGATCGCCCGCCACACGCTCGGCAGGGACGGAGCCCTCGACAGGGACGGAACCGTCTACCTGCGCACTCCCGGCGAGGCCAAGGACGCCGTAGTCGTCGACCGGGTCCTCTACACCGGCCAGTACAGCTCGCAGGGAATCTGGACGCACGACCCCCGCAAGGGCGACACCACCCACCAGGTCGCCGCCTTCCCGCCCGCGCAGAACCGGCCCGCCGACGTGGTCTGGGACGGCGTGAACCGGCGCGTCCTCGTCGGCGTCGAGTCGGACACGGCAGGCGGCGGCTCGCTGTGGACCTACGACCCCCGCACCGAGCGCTCCCGGTGCCACGTCAACCCGATCGACGACGGGCAGTGCGTCCGCGGCCTCGCCACCAAGGACGGCGTGGCCTATCTCGGCGGTGACAACAACACCGGCACCGAGCCCCGCGCCACGGTCGTCGCCTTCGACCCGGTGGCGGGCAAGGAGCTCTGGCGCGTCGACCCGCAGCAGTCGGCGGGCGTCGCCGCGCTCGCGATCCGCGGCCGCCACCTCTACGGGCTCTCCCGCAAGGGCGGCTTCTTCGTCATCGACATCCGTCGGCACAAGCTGATCCACCGGGCGGACGTCAGCTCGGTCAGCAACGGCTACGCGGCCATGGTGACCAATCGGGGCGTGGTCTACGGCGTATCCGATACGACCGTCTTCCGCTTCCACCCCAAGAGCTTCGCCGTCTCCACCGTCGTCACCGACATCAACGGCGGCTGGTACAGCGGCTCCCACATCACCAACGACGAGTCCGGCCGCCTCTACACCATGCGCGGCCGCAACCTCGTCCAGATCACCGACCACCCCAACACCTGATCCCAGCCTTCCCCCCCCACGCACACCCCCCCACTCAAGGAGGAACCATGCGCAAGCCACTGGTCCACCTCACGGCCGCACTCACCCTGAGCGGCACGCTGCTGACAACCGGATGCCTCGCAGAGGATCGCGCCGACGCACAGTCCCGCGACACACAGCCCCAAAGCGCGCAACCCACCGACACAGACCCCAAGAACGCACAGCCCCAGGCCGCGCAGTCCCAGCAGCGCCCCCCGCAGACCGCACAGCCCGCGCAACAGGCCCGCACCGACCGCAAGAACTCCAAGCCCCTGCTCGATGTCGACTACGAGAGCGGCACGCTCGACTCCGGAATCCCGGACCTGACCACCACCCATGCCACGGCGCCGGACGCCTCCGCCGTCGTGGGCTCCGGCCACACCGGCGGCCACGGAGTCATGCACAAGGTGACGCTGGACGACGAAGGCTACGTATCGGACGGTGCGCCGCGCAGCGAAAGCGCCACCGACAAGGTGACGGCGTCCCGGTTCCGCGTGGGTGACGAGCGCCGCTACGAGTTCAGCGTGCTGCTCAAGGACTGGAAGACGTATGAGGAGGGCGACGCCACCACGGGCGACATCCTCTTCCAGGGCAAGCCCGCCAACTCCAACCCGCCCTCCTTCTACCTCGGCGCCAAGCGCAACCAGATCATCTTCCGTTCACCGGGCCCCGACCTCCAATGGCCGGTCGTCGACGACTACCGCCCGTACGTCAACAAGTGGCTGCGGTTCCGCGTCGACGTCCGCTGGGCGGACGACAACACCGGCTCCTACAAGATCTCCGCGAAGCTCCCGGGGCAGCAGGACTTCGAGCTGAAGAAGGTGTACGAGGACACGCGGACCTGGCACCCGAAGAACCCCTCCGACTTCGGGTACGTCAAGTGGGGCCTGTACCGGCCCGACTCGACCACGGAGAAGGGCAGCGTGAAGACGCGCATCGCCTACCACGACGACATCCGCGTCAGCACGCTCCCGTAGCCCACACGTGACGGCTTCCGACGGAACCTTCCGGCCCGGCGAGGTATCTCATCACGTGGGGGCACGGTGCCTCCGTCGAAAGGAGCTGTAACGCATGGTGCGTCGAGTCCAGGTGCTGCTGTTGGCCGCCCTGCTATTGGTGGTGGGTTCGGTGATGTCGGGTGCACCTGCCTCCGCCGTCATCGGCGGGTCGAAGAGCACCTACGGTCCGTGGGCGGTACGCATGCTCGTCGACGGCAAACCGGCGTGCACCGGCACCGCGGTCACGACCCGGTGGATCCTCACCGCGTCGCACTGCTTCTACGAGCAGGCGCAGCCGGTCGCCGACAAGCGGATCTCGTTCCGGGTGGGCAACCTCGACATGCGCAAGGGCACCAAGGTCCGCCCGGTGCCCGGCAAGCGGGTGGGCAGCGCGCACGCCGACATGATGCTGATCAAGGTGGCGCGCATGAACGTCAAGCCCGCGCGCCTGGCCACGGCCCCCGTCCGCATCGGCCAGAACGTACGGCAGTACGGGTGGGGCGCCACCTGCACCGGGGACGAGAACTCCTGCCAGTCCAACGTGCTCAAGCAGTCGAAACTGCAGGTCGTGAAGGCGGACACGCCCCGGTGCAAGGGTTACGTCACGCCGAACGGCCCGGACTTCTGCATGAAGAAGGTGTCCGGGATTCCCGCCGGAGGTGACTCCGGAGGCCCGATCATGAGCGTCGGCCCCCGCGGCACCGAAACCCTCGTCGGCGTCTTCAACGGCTCCGACCGGGAGAAGGTCGCCCAGGCCGGAAAGATCTCCCAGCAACTCGCCTGGATCCGCTCCGTGACCCGGCGATAGCTCAGAAAGGAAACAAGACCGGCCGACCGTGAGGCGGCCGCACCGAAATGGCGCCTGCCGGGCGAAGCCCCGGCCGGGCGCCATTTCTGCTGTGAGGTGCATTTTCGCGGGGGCTGGGAGGCGAGCTGCGAGACTGGACGTCATGAGTACGCAGGGTGCGGATCGGCGCACGATTCTCGTCATCGGTATCGGAGCGGGCGACCCCGACCACCTCACCCTCCAAGCGGTGAAGGCCATCCGGCGCGCGGACGTCTTCTTCATCGTGGGGAAAGGCGCCGACAAGGCCGCGCTCACGGATCTGCGCCACCAGATGCTGGAAGAGCACGCCGAGGCCCCGTACCGCGTGGTGGAGGTCGAGGACCCGAGCCGGAACCGGCGGCCCATGGACCGGTCCGACTACACGTCGACCATCGAGGACTGGCGCGCCCGCCGCGCGGACCTGTTCGAGGGCCTGATGCGCGACGAGTTGGGGGCCGGTGAGACCGGGGCCTTCCTCGTGTGGGGCGATCCTTCGCTGTACGACAGCACGCTCGGAATTCTCTCCTCCATCGAGGCGCGCGGCCGGGTCTCGATGGCCATCGAGGTCGTCCCCGGCGTCACGAGTGTTTCCACGCTTGCCGCGCGGCACCGCATTCCGCTCAACCAGGTGGGCCGTCCGGTCCACATCACCCCGGCCCGGCGCCTCTCCGATGTGGGCCAGAACGATGACGGCGACATCGTCGTCATGCTCGACGCGCACGAGTCGTTCACCCAGGTCGAGGGGGAGGGCGTCTGGATCTACTGGGGCGCCTACTTGGGCACGCCCGACGAACTCCTCATCGCGGGGCCGCTGCGGGACGTGTCCGACCGCATCCGCCAGGTCCGGGCCGATGCCCGGGAACGGCACGGCTGGATCATGGACACGTATCTGTTGCGGATCGTCGAGCAACCTTCGGATCGACCGCGTCAGTGATGCCAGGAGAGCACCACGGAGGCTAAGCGGTCTTGGCCCGGTGCCCGGCACGCGGTACGGTCTGGGCGATATCGACGACGGCAGGGCGGAAGCCGGTGGAACTCCGGCACGGTCGCGCCACTGTGAACGGCGACGGGCCCCCGCGAGGGGGAACGTCACGGAAGTCAGACCCGCAGCCGTCGTCCTGTGCACCACCGAATGGGACGCGAGTTCCCGAGGAGGTCCTGCCATGGCGCAGACCGTCGCCCAGCCGACACCCACCAGCTCAGCTTCTCCCGGAAAGCTTCCGATCGGCGCGATCGTCCCCTGGGCGGTCTTCTTCGGCATCCTGATGCTGGTCCTGCTGTACTTCGTCGGCGCCGAGCAGGGAGCCACCTCCGTGGTCAACGGCGCAGACGTCCACGAATGGGTCCACGACGCCCGCCACCTGCTCGGCTTCCCCTGCCACTGACGAGGAAGACCGCGCAACCATGAACTCCACAACGGTCCGAAACCTCCTCGTGCGGGGCATGCTCGCAGGCCTCGGCGCCGGTGTGCTCGCTCTCCTCGTCGCCTACTTCCTGGGCGAGCCCGGCGTCGACGACGCCATCGGCTTCGAGGAGTCCCACGCACCGGCGCACGAACACGAGGTCGAACTCGTCAGCCGCGGGCTGCAGTCCACCGGCGGCCTCGCCACCGGCGTCCTGATCTACGGTGTGGCCTTCGGCGGCATCGCGGCCCTGGCCTACTGCTTCGCCCTCGGCCGCGTCGGTCGCTTCACCCCGCGGGCCACCGCACTGCTGCTCTCGGGCACGGCCCTGCTCGCCGTGTACGTGGTGCCGTTCCTGAAGTACCCGGCGAACCCGCCGTCCGTCGGCGACCCCGACACCATCGGCAAGCGCACGACTCTCTACCTCCTGATGATGGTGCTCAGCGTGCTCCTGTCGATAGGCGCGGTGATCCTCGGCAAGCGGCTCGCACTCAAGTGGGGCAACTGGTACGCCACCGTGGCGGCGGTTGCCGCCTTCGCCCTGGTGATCGGTCTCGCGTACGCGTTCCTGCCCGTCATCAACGAGGTCCCGAAGGACTTCCCGGCCACGCTGCTCTGGCGGTTCCGTACCTCGGCGCTGGCCATCCAGCTCACCTTGTGGACCGGATTCGGCCTGATCTTCGGAGAGCTGGCGCAGCGGCTGCTCGCCCCGCGAGCCGAGGCGGCGGTGCCTTCGCAGGCCGACCCCGTGGCGCACTGAGGCATTCATGCCGAGCCAGTGACTGAAACAGCGGCAGCCAGTTCCGCACAGAGGGCCCACCGGAACCATCCGGGGGCCCTCTCGCGTTCTCCCGACATCGATGGACTCGGCAGGAGGGACCCGAGTGACCAGACCACCACAACCACGGCACATCACCCTCGGCGGACACGAGGCGGTGGCCCTGACCCCGCAGGAGTACGAGCGGCTGATCGTCAGCAGGCGGCAGGTCGGCGGCCAGAGCGCCCGGGTCAGGGTGCTGGCGCAGCGTGTGAAGCAGAGTGAGGAATTGCTGCGGCAGATCGAGGCGCTGATCGGGCAGTCGGAGGACGGCTGCCCAGGTCCGCACATGTCGGCGGGGCGAGGAGTCGGCTCATGCCTGCGTTGTGAGCTCGCCACCTTGCTCCAACGCCATCGGAACGGACGCGGTGCGGATGCGCCAAGCGGCCGTTCCGCCCCGAGGGGTGCCTAGGGCCTGTCTTCAAACTCCTGTCTGCTGCGCGGCGTCTGGCACGCGCTCTCGCCGCACCGGGTGAACGCCCACGTACGTCCAGTACGAGGGCGTCCACCCGGCACGCCGAGAGCACGCACCAGACGCCGCGAAGCCGCCCTCCGGGCGACGACAGGAGTTTGACGACAGGCCCTGGCCGACGTGCGGTTCACCGTGTGTCGAGCGCCTGGCCGAGCCGTAGATTCCAGCGCCCGGAACGCCCGCTGAGGCAGGTCGCGGTCAAGGGCGGGACGTCGAGACGCCAGAAGGCCGAATGCGGTGCTTCGAGGGCTGTGACCGCCATGGCCCGAATGACCTCGGGCTCGGCCACGGCAACGGTGCGGCCCTCGACCTCCGCAATCGCATCCAGCCATGCGGTGACACGCTCGCACAGGGACCGCACGGACTCCCCGCCGTGCGGTGCCGCGGCCGGGTCCGACAGCCAGCGAGACACCGCGTCGGGCTCTTCCTTACTGACGTCGTCGAGGGTGCGGCCCCGCCATCGCCCCATGGCCAGACCCGTCAGCTCAGGGGAGTCCAGGGCGGCCAGACCGAGCGCCGACGCCGTTTCCCGGCAGCGCACGGTGGGGGAGACCAGCACCCGTTCGGCTGTCGGAAGGGTTCCGGCGGCTGCCTGGGCCCGGGCCGCGCCCTGGGCGTCGAGGAGACTGCCGTCGTCGAAGCGGGCTTCCCGCAGCGATCGGCTGGTCGCCGGTGAGATCAAGGTGACACGACTGGTCACACCTTCGCTCCCATCTCTTCTGTGCGGGGCGCCGTCATGGGAAGGGTCTCGCAGGAAGAAGTCTCCACCATCCAGTCCGGCAAGTGCGCGCCTCCCTGAGGTGGCGTCAAGTGGTGGGTCGGATGGACCTGGTGTGCGGGCGTGAGGCAGTGTCGGGGCGACGCATACTGACGAACACTGGGGGGAATCTTGCGTATCACCGTGTCTGCCGTCCTCGCCCTGGCCCTCGCCGCGGGAGTCACTCAGGCCGCATCCGCGTCCGCTTCCGCCGCCGACGCCCCGCCCAGCACGGACGGCGTGTGGCGCATGGACGGCTACGGCACCGTCCTGGCCCTGCGGGACGGACAGCTCCAGGAGTACCAGACCACGGCCGTGAGCTGCCTGAAGGGCTTCGCCGCCCGGCAGACGAGCCCCGGCGTCTACACCACCCCGGACAACGCTGTCCTCACCGTACGCACCGGACACGACCGCGACCGCGCCACGCTGGCCATCGACGGTGCGGCGGGGCACCGGAAGCTGAAGCGGACACCGGCGCTGCCCGACGACTGCACCCGGCCCGCACCCAGTGGTCCGCTCGCCAGCTTCGACGTGTTCTGGCACTCCTTCGCGGAGAACTACCCCTTCTTCGCCGCCAAGGGCATCGACTGGGACGCCATGCGCACCCGCTACCGCGCCAAGGTGCACCCCGACACCACGCGCGACGAACTCTTCGCCGTCTTCCGCGACATGGTGACTCCGCTGTACGACGCGCATGTCGCCGTCGGCGACGGCGACAAGTACTTCGCGCAGGTCCGCCCCGGCACTGAGATTCCCACCGAGGAACTCGACGAGAAGGTCAAGAAGTACATCGTGCGGCGCGACCTCGCCAAGGCGCACAACCTGCAGAACTTCGCCAACGGCCGCATCACGTACGCCGATCTGCCCGGCGGGCGCGGCTACCTGCGGATCTCCGGCTTCGACGGATACGCGGCCGAAGGCGCCCCCTACTCCGCCGAACAGGCCGTGCTCGACGAAGCCCTGGACACCGTCCTCACCTCGCAGCGCGCCAAACGGCTCAAGGGCCTCATCATCGACCTGCGCATCAACGGCGGCGGGTCCGACCCCCTGGGAATCCGCATCGCGGAGCGCCTCACCGACTCGCCCTACGTCGCCTACCGCAAGCGCGCCCGCAACGACCCCGCCGACCCCACCAAGTACACCCGCCCCGAGCCGATCCGTGTCACCCCCGCCCAGGCACCCCACTACACCGGCCCCATCGCCGTGCTGACCGGCGGGTCGACGGTGAGCGCGGGTGAGACGTTCACCCAGTCCCTCATCGACCGGCCCGAGGGTCGCGTCGTACGCATCGGCCAGCCCACCCAGGGCGTCTTCTCGGACATCATGGGCCGCGTGCTGCCCAACGGCATGGGGGCCGTACTGCCCAACGAGCAGTTCCTGACCCGCACCGGCGACACCTTCGACGGTCCCGGCATCCCGCCGCACCTGAAGGAACCGGTCTTCACCGAGGAGGAGTTCGCCAAGAAGCGGGACTCGGCCTTCGACCGCGCCCTGAACGTCCTGCGGTGACCGCCACCACCCGGCTGGCCGCCCCCTGCTCGTCGGAGAGGGGGCGGCTCCCGGCCTCACCGAATAGGTCAGGCGCGGACCAGCGGGGTGTCGACCAAGTGCTCGGCCAGGAACCACGTCTGCAGCTCACCCGTCCTGATCACCTGTGAGACCAGCAGGTCGTTCGTGCCGTCGTCGCCCAGTTCGGCGGTCCTGGCCGCCGCGTCGTGCGCATCGACGAGGATCGTCTCGTGGGCCTCCAGGAGCCGCGACAGCATCGCCGGGACTTCCTCGACACCGTCCGGCGAGCGCGGGACCGACGTGAGTTCCGCGACGTGCCGGGGGTCGCCCACCGCGACGCCGCCCATGGTCTGGACGCGCTCGGCGAGGGTGTCGACGAGGCCGAGCTGTTCCCCGGCGTGCTTGTCGAGGACCAGGTGCAGTTGGTAGAAGGTCGCGCCGCGCATCAGCCAGTGGTGCTTCTTGTAGAGGCCGTACAGGATCTGGGTGTCCGCGAGGACCCGGTTGAGGCGCTGGCAGGCGTACATCCTCGCCTCGTACGACAGGCCGATCGGGAACTGATTCACCGTGCCGTACTCCTGGATCACCTCGCCCTTCTTGTCCGGCAGCGCACGCGCTGCTGTCGGTCCGTGCACGGCGCTGACCTCCCGCTTTGGTCCCGTTCGCTCTCGTGCAAGCACCCGTGCACTGACCGGCGGGACGGCGCGGCAGGCCGACCTAGCCTCGGCCGGGCCGCCCCGACCGCGGGGCGCAGGTGGACAGCCGAGAAGGAGTGGACGGGATGAGTGCGGATGGATACGCGGACGTCGTGGTCGTCGGGCTCGGGCCCGGCGGCGAATACGCCGCGGGCGCCCTCGCCGAAGCGGGGCTTGACGTCGTCGGTGTCGAGGCGGAGCTCGTCGGCGGCGAGTGCCCGCCCTGTGGGACGGCGGCGGCGCGGACGACCCGGACATCGAGGAGGAGTGGCTGGCGCTGCCGGGGCGCGACGGGAAGCGCATCAGGGTACGGATCCTGCGCCCGGCCGGTACCGACGAGTCGCTGCCGGTCGTGCTGTATCTGCACGGCCTCGGCTGGATGCTGACCGACGCGTACGCGCACCGGCGGCTGCTGGCTGACCTCGTGCTCGGCGCCGATGCCGCCGTGGTCGTCCCCGAGTACGACACCCCGCGCGACGCCCGCCATCCGCACGCCGTGGAGCGCGCCTACACGGTGGCCCGGTGGGTCGCGGGGCACGGGGCGGTGTGCCGCCTGGACGGGGCCAGGATGGCGGTCGTCGGCGCCAGCGCGGGCGCCCAGCTGGCGGCGGCTCTCACGCTCGTGGCGCGCGAGCGCGGCGGGCCGGACTTCCGGCGCCAGGTCCTTGTCTGCCCGGTGACGGACTCGGCGATGGACACCCCGTCCTACCGGCGGTTCGCGGACGGGTACTTCCTCAGCCGCGCCGCCATGCACGGCTACTGGCAGCAGTACGCACCCGACGCCGAGAGCCGGGCGCACGGGGCTGTCTCGCCGCTGCGCGCGCCGGTGAGCGGGCTGCACGGTCTACCGGCGGCGCTGGTCCTGACCGCCGAGGCCGATGTGCTCCGCGACGAGGGCGAGGCGTACGCGGCCCGGCTGAGGGAGGCGGACGTGCCCGTCGTGTCGATCCGCTACCAGGGCACGATCCACGGCTTCGTGCTCTTCGACCTGCTCCGCGGGACCGAGGCGTCCCGGGCGGCCCGCATCCAGGTGACGGACACTCTGCACGCCGCCCTGCACTCGGCCTGAGCGCCGCTCCGTACCTTCCTCAACCGCCGTCGGAGCCAGCGACATCGCGGTGCCGACGCGCCTCGCTGGGGGACGTGCCGTACGCCGCCTGGAAGCGGCGGCTGAAGTGACTCGGGCTGGTGAACCCGCACCGCGCGGCCACCGCCGCGACGGTGAGCCGGTCGTAGCGGGGCGCGGTCAGCATCTCGCGCGCCTTGGCCAGGCGCTCGGTGATGAGCCACTGCTCCAGGCTGATGCCCGCGTCGTTGAGCAGGGCGTAGAGCTTGCGTACCGAGACGGCGCGTTCCCGCGCGATCCGCTCCGGTGTCAGGTCGCGGTCGGCGAGGTGGCGGCGGGTGTACGCCAGGACCCGCGTGAGCAGCGTCTCGTCCATCGCCGAGCGGACGGCAGGGGACTCCTCGGCGTGCGCGGCGGAGACGAGCAGCGCGCGGACGAGCTCGTTGGTGGCCGTGGCGAGGGCTCCGGCGCCGGGGTCGCCCTCAAGACGGCCCGGGTCGCGCCAGACACCGCGCAGATGGTTCAGGACCAGGTCGTACATGGGGCTGGCGCGCAGCTGCCGAGGCCTTCACCACGGCGTCCACCGGCATGTCCAGGCGGTCCACGTCGAACATCATGGACTGGGACGCGCCGTCGCCCGACCAGCCGTAGACCCGCGGCGACAGCTCGTGGAACACGCAGATGTCGTCCGGTCCGAGGACCTGCTGCCTGCCCGCGATCTCGGCCCGGTGGGCGCCCTCGGGCTGCAGCGACACCGAGATCACGGGCCGACTGCGGTGATGGCGCACGTGCCGGTCGTTGCGGCGCACCTCGAAGCCCGGATTGCGGGTGGAGAAGAGCCCGAGCCCACCCACCTGCCACAGCTCCATGCGCGCGTGGATGCCCGTCTCCGGCTCCTCGTGGACCACTTCATTGGGCACCAGCGAGTCGGTCAACGCATGATGAAACGCGTCCGCCCGCTCGCGTGGCGCCACGGTGGACAGATCGACGAGCAGCACACAACCCTCAAGACGACTACCCCCATGAAGCAGACATTCTGCCTCATGGGGGAGCGGCACTCCGCCGACCGCCGCGGTGCACGGCCCGCCACCGGCAGCCCCACGAGTCGCGCGTACGTTCAGGCCGTGGGCACGCGGTCAAGGAATCCGCGAACGGTACGGATCCGGCCGTCGTCGGCCAGCGGGTCCGTGTAGCTGCCGTCCTCGGCCCAGGCAGCGGCCACGGCCTTGACGATGTCCTCGTCGCCCTCCGCGTTCCAGCCCTCTTACCAGCACGAGACCGATCAGACCGATCACGTCACCCGGCCCACGAGCACGGAGACCCGGACCTTTTCGAGATACGGGCCGGACGGGAGCGACCGGTGAATCCGCTCGGCGAACGCCGTCCGATCGTCCGGCAGTTCGTCAGCGGGGATCGCGGAGCAGACGCCGCCGATGAGCTCGTCGAAGCTCAGCTCATCGCTGTAATCGATCACCGATTCCCGCACATCTGTGAACCCTGCGGCCTGGAGCGCTTCCGCGTACCGACGCCGGTCATGCGCACCGGTCCCGCAGGTTGCCTTCAGCCTGGTGCCGAAGTGATCCTCCAGACAGGCCCGCAGAGCATGCGACCAGGCACAGTCCTGCAGCCACAACGGTGTGCCGTTGGCCACCACGGCAACGCCCCCTCCCGGGCGGAACAGCGGCACCAGCGAGCGGAACAGCTCCTCGTGCCGCATCCAGTGCAGTGCCTGCCCGATCACCGTCATCGCCAGGGACTTCTGCCCCACCAGCGCCCCCACTGCGGGAACGTCACTGTCGGAGCCCAGCACCCAGGTCACGTTGCGCACCCCCTGACCTGCGGCCGTTTCCCCTGCGAGCCGGAGCATGTCCGGTTCCGGGTCCATCCCGACAACGGAACGAACCCGGGCGGAGAGCGGGAGAGCAAGCTGGCCGGTGCCGCACCCGAGATCCAGCACGACGTCGTCAGCATCAAGCGCGAAGGCTGCCTGCAACGCCTCGATGACCGCGGGCGGATAACCACGACGGTACTTCGCGTAATACTCAGCGACTTCACCACTGAAACCCACAGTCATGCCGCTCACCCTCACAAGAGCAGGCCGATCAGGACAGCTTCCCAGCACGCTGATCGCTACCAGCAGAAGACGAGCCCGGCCCCGCAACCGTCCCATGAAACCGGTGGATCACGTCGCGGACGGGGTCCTCGTCGGCCTGCACCAGTTGGGCGATCACCGGGGCCCGGTGGCCGCCGGCGGCGGCCAGCAACATCATCGCGCGTCGGTAGCGAACCGGGGCGGCGCTGCCCCGCCGCACGATCTGCTGAAGGCGCTGCCCCTCCTGATCGGCCAGTCTTCGCACGCGTACCGGCTCGGCCATCGCGACGCCCAGGGCACGTCGAACCAACCGCGTCCGGTCCTGGACCCGCGGCTGACCTAGCATCCCGTGCCATGACATGACCTTCCATGCTGCATGCGGGCCGGGCAACCTCACTGAGGCACTCACCCTCTTCCGCGGATGGACGGTGGAGAACACCCCGCATCAGGACAGCCTCGGATCGATCCCTCCAGCCGCAGACGCCGCCCCACCCGGTGAACCTGTGCGGTGAGAGCCCGAGCCATAGACACGGTGAGAGAGGCAGCAATGAACCAAGGCACCCGCGGCGAGCTCATCAGTCGGCTGGCCGAGGCGATCAGCTCCGTCACAACTGCGCACCCGCTGCGGGTCGCCATCGACGGGCCGCCCGCCTCCGGCAAGACCACGCTGGCCGACGAGCTCGCCGTCGTCCTGCGCGCGCAGGATCGCGACGTCATCCGCGCGACCATCGACGACTTCCTCGTCCCCCGTGCACAGCGCTACCGACGCGGCCAGTACTCGGCCGAAGGCTGCTACTTCGACGCCCACGACCACGCCGCGCTGTGCCGAGTCCTGCTCGATCCGCTAGGCCCGGACGGACACCGAAGGTTCCAACACGCGGTCTACGACGCAGACACCGACACCCCATCGTCCCCGCCGGACACGACCGCCCCCGCAGACGCCGTACTGCTCTTCGACGGCGTCTTCCTCCTGCGCCCAGAACTCATCCCCCGGTGGGACCTGCGCATCTTCGTGTCCGTCCCGTTTGAGCAGACGGTAGAACGCGCCCGTGACCGAGCCGCGGCACTGGCCGAACCCACCACCGACACCCCCGACACCACCGAAATCGAACGATCCTGGCGCCACCGCTATATCCCCTCCCAACAGCTCTACTTCGCCACAGCCCGCCCAACCGACCACGCAGACATCATCGTGTACAACGATCAGCTCGAACGGCCTACCTGGCAGGTCCGACCACACTCATCGATCCACGGGATTTGACGATTACTCGTGAGCCGCAAGGTCGGATTGGCCAACGGAGTCGCGGCCCGCAGCGCGGAGGCGGGCCGAACCGAAGGCGCCTGACGGGTAAAGGACCAGTGCAGGCGCCCCTTTTCGTGTCCCTTAGAAGAAGCCGAGCTTCTTCGCCGAGTACGACACCAGCAGGTTCTTCGTCTGCTGGTGGTACAGCAGCTGCATCCGGGCTGAGTGGGGAAACGATGCTTTGCAAGGCTTTCGCCCGGAGGTCGGTCCGGTATTGGTCCGGATCTTGGTAGCCACTGGTACGGGCGACAGGGGTCGGTCAATACTGGGAAGTCGTGGGAGTGATCGGGCGCAGGGAAGGCGCTCCTGCGGACAGCCCGTGCAATCGACTACGGCCGGTGGTCGTCGCAGAGCCATCCGGCGGGATAGAAGCGAGCGGATGCTCCGCATGGCCGTACCCCAGCCCCGCACTTGCCCCGGTAGGCGATCGGTGGTGTCCCCGGCACAGCAGACCTTGTGCTCGGGGCGGACTCGGGTGAGCGGAGTGCCGCCCTGACGTGGCCTTGAAACGACGGCGAGGGGTTTGCCCGATGCCGCGTCGAGGTACGCAGTGTGATCGGTCGTGAAGGTCCAGAGCTCAAACGTAGTCCGCTTCACTTTGACGATTGCTCGTGCGTAAAGCCCGGAGACGGCGTCTCGGATGAATTCGTCGAAGGGGCGTTCCGCTGGTCGCGTGGTCAGATGCCAGCCTCCGCATTTCCCTGTCCGCTTCTTCGGGCACGGCCCCGGGAACCGCTCGTCGCACTTGGCGAGTTCGATGTGCCGGATACCACCGCGGAACGGTATGGGGGAGTTTCGCTTCATGAGCAGTTCCAGGGGAACACGGTCGGTACGCAGCCACGGCACTGTCGCGTCCCGCGCCATGTCCTGGCTGTCCGTCTGCCATGCCTCCAGCACGCCAGCACGCCAGCACGCCAGCACGCCAGCCCGTCGGGCCGCCACGTCCTGTGCTTGAATCTCTCGCCGGTTGCGCAGGGACAGTTGCGACTGAGCGCGACCTGGAGCACCCCGGGGGATCCTGTGGCTTAGGCAGTGTCCGACGAGTCATGGAGTGGAGGCAGCGGCCGGTTGCTGGGACGACTCAGCCGTGCTTGTCAGAGGTGCGCAGTACGGTCCTGTCATGGCAGCCAGAATCGATCTGACCCTTGATTGCACGGACGCGCAGTTGCTCGCCGAGTTCTGGAAGACGGCCCTGGGGTATGTCGACGAGCCACCGCCCGCTCCCTTCAGTACCCGCGAGGAGTGGCTCGCGCAGTTCGACCTCCCAGATGACGATTCCGCGGACGACGCCGAGTGGCTATGCGATCCCGACGGCATCGGCCCCCGGCTCTCCATTCTCAAGGTCCCTGAACCGAAAGCAGCGAAAAACCGACTGCACATCGACGTCCGGGTCCCGGGACATGGCAGTTCCGATGAGCGTTGGGCGCGGGTCAAGGCGGAGGCTGAGCGCCTGGTGAAGGCGGGCGGGAACGTCCTCAGAGAGTTCGACGAGCACCACATCGTGATGGCCGACCCGGAGGGCAACGAGTTCTGCGTCGCTGCGGCCTCGGCCTGAGGGCTGACAGGGCGGGCCGCTTCCGCGGAACGTCGCATTTGCCACGTGCCCGTTCGCCGACCGCTTGTGCGGTCGCGCGATCTGCTTACGCGTAGAGACACAGGCGGATCGCGGCGGCGGTAACGGTGTCCTGGAAGACGTAGGCCCGCTTGTCGTACCTCGTGGCCACAGCCCGGAAGTTCTTGAGTCGGTTGATCGTTCGCTCAACTTCGTTGCGGCGGCTGTACATCGCCTTGTCGAAACCGGCGGGTCGACCGCCCTTGCTGCCGCGGGCTTTGCGGTTGGCTCGCTGGTTCTTCGGCTCGGGGATGGTGTGCTTGATCTGGCGTCTGCGCAGGTAGCGGCGATTGCGGCGTGAACTGTAGGCCCTGTCGCCGCTCAGGTAGTCCGGGCGGGTGCGTGGGTGTCCGCCGACGGGCCGGGCGACGCGAATGCGGTCCAGAAGCTCGATAAATTGCGGAGCGTCGCCCCACTGGCCCGGTGTGATCACAAATGCGAGCGGCCGACGGCCGCTTTCGCTGGCCAGGTGGATCTTGCACGTGAAGCCGCCACGTGAGCGTCCCAGGGCTTCGTCGGCACGGTGCGAGACGGGGCGTCGACGGCGTCCTGGAATGCGAGGGGCGGATCGACGGGCTCCGGCCGCGTGCTGGTGAGCGCGGCACACCGTGGAGTCCACGCTCACCATGGACCAGTCGATGAGGCCCCCGCGTCAGCGTCAGCCTGGACAGCCCGCAGAATCCTGTCCCCCGTGCCGTCCGCTGACCAGCGTCGATGCCTGTCGTGCGCTGTCTTCCACTTGCCGAAGCCGAGCGGTAGGTCCCTCCACGGAATGCCGGTCCGCTGCCGAAGAGGATTCCGTTGATCACTCTGCGGTGGCTCTTCCAACGTCCGCCTCTTCCCACGTTCTTCGGCAGGTGCGGCTCCAGCCGAACCCACTCCTTATCCGAGAGGTCGCCCCGCCCCATGTCGATCGGAACGACCCGCGCGTTGGTCAGTCACCGGACGCATCGGACAGGCTCTAGTCGGCGGGCGTCCACGGCCCGTCCGGGACGGTACTGGTGCCGCCGCACCGCCAGCATTCGAATTCCTCCGGCAGCCGGTACCGGGTCCCCCAGAACCCGGTCTGCTCCCCGTAGAGGACGTTCTCCTCGTCGCACCAACCGCACGTAAACAGGAAGTCCACGCCCACCCCGCCCCAGACGCGCAACCCGAAGCGGGTTGGGCGCTCCCAGGGTGCCCGCGGCCGTCGTGCGGCGGCAACGGCGCAACTCGGCCCCGACACGGCCCGTACTGCCACGCCTCGGCATTGAGACGCCCCCAGCTGGGGAGCATCAGCTCCCACGCACCCGCGAGGAGACCAGCATGGCGATCATCGGTCCCGGCCACGACGACCCCGAGTACGACACCTACGGCCCCGCGCCTGGCGCCACCAGGACACCCCGTTCCGGCGCTGGCTGGCGAGCAGATCGTGGCTGCCAGGCGATCTGGCTATGGCCGTCAGGGCGCTTCAGCCGCATCCTGTGAAGGGCGCGGAGTGGGTGGGTGTGGCCAGCATGCTGGGTTCTGGCCGGCAAGGAGGAATACATGGAAAGCGCGCCGAGCAGGACGGCGATGTTTGCGGCTGTGTCGCGCGGATTGTTTCGCCTGGAGACGGCGTCGCCGTGGGTACTGGACGATGTGCTGGCCCTGGTGCTTGTCGGCCCGGTATGGCAGCAACTGCGAGACCAGTTCGATCCGCTGTTCCCCGGCCCGGTCCGTCGCGAGGCCCGTGCGGCTGTCTGCACCCGCAGCCGGTACGCCGAGGACCGGCTGGCTGCCGGTGCCTTCACGCAGTACGTGATTCTCGGCGCGGGGCTTGACTCGTTCGCGTGGCGGCGGCCGGATCTGCTCGGCTCGCTGACGGTGTTCGAGGTTGATCACCCTGCCTCCCAGGCCTGGAAGCTCGAGCGGGTCAGAGATCTCGGCCTGCCGCTCAGCGCCTCGCAGGTATTCGTGCCGGTTGATTTCGAGGCCGAACCGATTCAGGATGTTCTGGGCGCGGCCGGATTCGACTGGGCGCGGCCGGCGATGTTCTGCTGGACGGGCGTCGCCCCCTATCTGACGGCACAGGCGATCGAGTCGACGTTGCACACGATCGCGGCGGCTGCTCCCGGGGCTGAGGTGGTGTTCTCCTACCGGGCCGAGGACGCTGCGCTCGACGACGCGGGGACGGAATACGCCCATATCTACACACCGATCGCGGCTTCTGTCGGCGAGCCACTTCAGCCTGGCTGGCCGGTATCCGAGATCGAGAGGCTGGTCATCCGGTGCGGGCTGAAGGTCGTGGACCACCCCGCACGTGCAGACCTCCAGCAGCGGTACTTCGCCGACCGTACCGATGGCCTGCGGCCCTATACCTTCGAGACCCTGGTGGCCGCGCGGGTCACCTGAACGAGCGGTTCCGCAGCAAGACTTCGGTGTAGTCGACTGACGTCCGTTTCGTGTTCATGTGAGCCCGAGGAGAACGAGGGGTCTGCGGGCATCGCGGGCGTTGTGCCGTAGGCCGGGCCGTGGAATAGCGGTAGTTCTTCGACTGCTCGGCGATCGATCGGTCGCGGGTGGGCACCAGCCATCCGGAGATCATTTCAATTGTCGGCAGCCCGCCCGTCAGTGATCCTGGGTGCCCAGCAAGGAAGGCAGGTGACATGGGGCTGATGCTCTTTCCAGGTGACGATGACGTGACCAGTCCGGACGTCTCCTGGTCCTACACCGGCTTCGGGACATTCAGGGAGTGGCTGGCTCGGACCGAGGGGTTCGAGCTCGCCGAGATGGACGGCTTCGGCGGCGACCGCCAGTGGTCCAGCGTCGCCACCGCGCTGGAGCCACTGCTCAACCATCCAGATGATGATGGCCCCGACCTCACGCCCGCTCAATGCGCGGCCATGCTGCCCCGGTTGAAAGCGATCCTCGATCACCGTCTGCCGGTCGACAGCGACCCTGTCCTGCGCCGGCGTATCGAAGACATCGGTGAGTTGGTCACCGTCCTGCGGTCTTGCGTGGACAAAAACGTGGAGCTCATCTTCGGCTGATCCGGGAGCGCGGAGCGACCTTTCGTGGAGAGGGACGACCACAGTTACGGACAACCTTTAGGCAGGAGCCGGGCAGGTCACAGGCGCCAGCTGCGGATCTTTTCGGCGCAGGCGAACACGTCGGCGCCCGCGCGCACGTCGCGGGCGAGGTCGATGAAGCCGCCGTACGGTTCGGCGAGTCCTTGAAGAAAGCAAGCATGCTTGCACAATTGTGGCCGTTCGGTGCACGGCCCGGGGTGAGGGCTGCGCGGACCCTGTGTGCTCAATACACTCGGCGATCGCGCCCATCGCGGCGCACACTCGCATATCGGGGGACGAACGATGAGCAACTGGAACCCGGGCGGACGGTCGCCCCAGGGGCCGCAGCCCTACCAGCCGCAGCCACCTCAGCCCTATCCGCCCCAGCCCTACGTGCCGCCACAGCCCCAGCCGCCCTACCCGGGGCCGCCGGTGCCGCCGCCGGGCGGGCCGATCACCGGGCTGCGGCGGCGGATCGGCCCCATCCACACCGCGCGCAGGGTCTTCACCCCGTCACGGCCGGGCATCGTCTCGGATCCTGAGGTGGCGCGGATGCGGAAGATCAGGACCCTGGTCGGCGTGGGCGCGTTCCTGTGGATGTCCTACGCCTACAAGCTCGCCCCCAAGCTCAGCGATGCGGCGGACGAGCAGGTCGACAAGTCGTGGACCAGCGCCCTCGTGCTGGCGGCGACCCTCCCGGTCGTCGTCGGCGTCCTGTACGGCCTGGCCGCTCCGGCGGCGCGACGGGACCTGCTGCGCCGGGCGGGGCGGTGCTTCGGCGCGATCGTGGCCATGATGGCGGCGGCCTCCGTCTTCCCGATCATCGTGCTCTCAGGGTTCTTCGAGGGCCAGGAACCCCTCGTGGAGGGCCACTTCACCGTGACGAAGGGCCTCATCCTCGCGTTCACCCTCTTCGTCCTCTTCTGGGTGACGCCGTTCGTCATCTGGGGCGTGGGACTCGCCGTCCAGCACGTGTTCCGCACCGCGGACATCCACGAGACGGTGCCGCCACTGCTGATCATGGCGTTGGCGTGGGAGATGGCACTGATCGACATGTTCACCGGCGCCCACGAGGGCGTGCCGACGGTGATCCGGTACGTGTTCATCCTGGGCGCCCCGCTCTCCGTCACGGCGGTCGGCCTGTGGGAGCTGAACCGGCTGCGCGTGCACTACGGGCTGGGGATGCGGGGACTGCTGATGCGCTAGGAACGGCGCCTCGCAGGATGTACTCGTGATCTGGTTTTGAGGTCGTGGGTCGCCACATGAGGCGTCCCCTCTACCAGATTGCGGCGTGCTTGCGGTGGGTAGCGCGCTCGCGCTGTGCTGCGTGGATGGGCGATACCCGGCTGGAACCTCTCGTGTTGTCGTAGGCCGAGCGGCTGACGCTGGAGAGCTGGGCCAAGCGCCGCTCGACCGCCCAGGGACTGGCCGTTCGCGCACGCATCGTGCTGGCGTGCGCGAACGGCTGGAACAACACCGTGGCCGCCGCGCGACTCGGTGTCGGCAGAGATACCGTGCACCGCTGGCGCACACGGTTCCTTGCCCGGCGACTGGACGGACTCGCCGACGGGCCGCGGCCCGGGTGCCGCGGACCATCATCGATGCCCAGGTGGAAGAGGTCGTGGTCCGCACCCTGGAGCACACGCCACAGGGCGGGACGCACTGGTCGAAGAGGGAGCCGGCCAAGGCCGTGGGGATCTCGCCGCGACGAGATCATCGCCCGTGACCTGCTCTGGCGCCTGCGGCTCACCCACCCGCAGATCACCCAGGTCTGGGCGGACTCCGCCTACGCCCGGGACCTGCTGCCCGCCTGGACCGCAGGCCATCTCTGGATGACCCTGCGGCCCGTGCTGCGTCCCCGCGGCGTGAGCGGCTTCGTCGTCCTGCCCCGCCGCTGGAAAGTTGAACGCTCCATCGACTGGATCATGAACGCCCGCCGCAACTGCCGCGACAATGAACGTCTTCCTCAGCACTCCGAAGCCCACCTGAACTGGGCATTCATCACCCTCATGACATGGCGCCTGACCCGCAACAACCCCGCTGCTTCTTGGGCCAGGAACCCCGATTAGAGCCGGGCATCGACGATCCGCGACAAGGCGAGCTGATAGGCAGCCTCCGCCGTTTCGGTTTCCGCGAAGCCGGGGATGGCGAGGCATTCTCGCGCCAGTGCGGGCAAGCTCTCACTGCCCGCTTGTGCACATGTCTGTGGTGCGTGACGGAGTGTCCAGAGGTGCATGAGCATCGCGCCGAACACGGCGAGGGGCCCTGGATCTGGTCCTTCCCTGCGAGCCCAGCGTGCTGCGATGGTGCCGCCCACAGAGGGAACCTGCTCGATTCCGTGCCACAAGAGGTCCGGGGCGGCATAGACCACGGTGCCGACGTGAGCGTGGATGAGAGCACCGCTACAGAGAAGACACGGCTCCAGCGTGGTGAAAAGACGGTGGTCCTCATACCGGCGCCGGGATGACAACTGAGCTAGCACATTGATCTCTGCGTGGGCGATCGCCGTTCCTGAGAGCTGTCCTGGTGGTGCAACTGTCTCCTGGCTGCGGTTCCGTCCGCTGGCCACCACCTCACCATCAGCATTGATCAATGCGGCTCCGATGGGTCGACTGCCCGCCCTAAACGACTCCCACGCCAACTCGAAGGGCAGTTGCCAGACCACTGGCAGCGCTGCTGTCTCGTCACCAGTCATGCGCCGATTCTGCCCGTCCTGAAGACACGAGGAGAGGTCCGCAGGTGATCCACCGGACATCTCTGCTCAACCACGTTGAGAGACAACTACTGAGCCAGCCGCCACCAGCACCACGTGAGGCGACGGGCGGGGCGCGTTCTCGGCCAATGCGGATGAGGAATCGGGCAGGAACGGCCGCTCCACGCGTACGGCCCACCGGCGCATCCCATGATCTGACCTGGGGACGAAGCGGCCCGGGACGGTGAGGAGCAACGGTATGGGCGTGAGCGACAGCTACCTGTCCAGGACGGAGGTCCAGCTGCTGCTGGGCATCAACTCCTTCGGCCTGTGGCGGCTGGTGAAGAAGTACGACGACTTCCCGCAGCCGACCGAGCCGCCGCACGACCTGCTCGCCGGGTTCGGCGACAAGAAGGAGCCCGAGGAGGTCCGGGACGGATTCCAGATCTACAGGTGGGCGGCCCACACCCCGGAGTTCGCCCACCGCGGCGCCGTGCTGCTGCGCCCGCTGCCCCAGGACCTCCCGCCCGGCCGGTGGGCCGGGTACAAGGACACGGTGCGCGGCCCGGCGCTGGACTGGCACACCGCCCTGGGCACGATCCGCGTCGTGCGCTGCGACGACCGCAAGGTCGCCACCGACGTCGCCACCGAAGTCGCCGGCCGCAGCAACCCGGACGGCGTCGCCGTCGTCTGCGCACTGTACGGGGACATGAGCTTTCGGGGTCCGGCGCTGGTCGCGGCCGACACCGCGCACCCGGGCATCGAGTACGAAGCCGACTGGAGCGACGTCGCGGCCCTGGCCGGGCAGGACCTGCCCTGGTGGCCCGACCTGCTGCGCCTGCCGCACCTGATCCGGGCCTGGCAGCCCGGCGCCCCCGCGGCCGTCGTGGAGGTGCCTGCCAACAACAACGAGAAGATCCTGCGCCGCGCCGCGGGCAACGACGCCTTCGACGTCACCTCGCAGCTGGCCGCGACGGACATGGCCAACGACATCCGCAACAACCGGATCGACGCCGCCCTGCACGACAACGAGATCTTCGGCAAGGAGGGCCGCGGCGAGCGGCGCAACCCCGTCGTCATCGCGGCCGTCCCCGACACCGGCCACCACCCCCTGCGCTCCGACGGCGACCGCCAGGTCCTCGAGGCCGGCTGGCTGGGGCTCGCCCTCAGCACCCAACCCGACGCCGTCGCGGCGATCGAGGTCGCCGTCGGCCGCCAACCGGACCTGCTCCCCTTCGGCGCGCTCACCGAGGTGCCGATGCGCCCCGGCGCGGTCAGCGAACGGTGGGCCCGCCGGCTCACCATGTGCGACCCGACCGCCGCCCACGTCGTCCTCGCCCAGGGCAAGAGGGCGGAGGCGTTCTTGATCGACCCGCTCACCGACATGCCGGTCCTGCGCACCGCCGACCGCGAAGGCCAGCAGGTCTGGCGGTTCTACGCCCCGCTGACCCTCCCGGCCGGGGACGCCGAACTCGCCTCGGTCGTCCTGCACCACACCGTGTGGGTCACCACCAGCGACGGCCACCTCCACCCCGCCCCCTGCACACCGTCCGAGCACCTGTGGTGGGGCAACGGCTACGGCGACCGCCCCAGCGAGGCCGCCACCGTCATCAACCTGCTCCTGGACGACCTCGGTGGCACCCCCAACCTGCGCGAGCACTGGAACGCGCCCAAGGGCCTGACCGCGCTGCTCAACGAGGACCACAAGCAGGGCACGGAACTCACCCGCAGCTCCTTGCTGCACGCCCGGATGACGCCACCGCGCACCCGGTGAGCCGGTGAGTACCTGCCCTGTCCCAGACAACTGTGGGCAGGGTGGGCCTCTGACCTGTGGTGCCTACGGTTGAGTGAGGCAGGTCGGGGCGGTGGTGTCCCGCTCAACCGTAGGCAGCGTGGTGTTCATCCGCGGAGCCAGGCTCAGGGGCCAGCGTGCTGTTCCATGTCCTGTCGCATTGCCTCGCGTGCCGCGTCGAGTGCGTCGTCGTACGCCATCGTGATCCGGTCGGCCTCGGGAGTTCCGACAACCACACCCTCTGCTACGGCGTTACGTAGTGCTCGGAGGCATCGGAACAAGGTCACCGCAGGGCTGGCAACCGATTTCGGGGAGAGAATCTCCAGTTCATACCGCGGTCCGTAGCAGGTACTGACCGCAGCGCGCGCCGCACGAGAACGCTCAGTGAGCGGGCTATCGCGGTCGAGCAGAAGAGCGATCAACTCATTGCGAGCCGTAGAGATGGCGGCCAGATAGGCGCTGTACAGCTCTCTGCGCGTCGCTCTCCACTCGGCCGCTCTCTCTCGACCGCCCTTTTGGTGCTCAACGAACAACGCTGAACTCAAGGCGATCACTGCTCCAATGACGGTCGCTAATAAGGTCGTCCAGTCCATCGCACTGCCCCTAAAGGTCGAGAGGGGCGGGCATCGAGGTGAGTCTGAAGGCTCGTCGATCGGCAGTTCAGGATCGGCTTCTGAGGCTTCAGGCCTTCGCCGCTTCGCAGATTGGCCAGAAGTCCGTATCGCGGCGGCCGCCGCGAAGAAGAATGCCTCCATGCCCGTCTACCGCTCCCGCGTACTGCCCGTGATCACCGTGCACCGCGACACCATCCTTAACCCCGACCTCAGCACAGCCAGCAGACTCTTGTACGTCGTACTGCTCGCCTCCCTGAATGGCGACGTCGACCTGGATGCTGCTGCCACACTCGTCGGCCTGACTGGCGAAGACGAGTTGCAGTCGCTCCTGCAGGAACTGGCGGACGTCGGTGTCGTCGAGGTCGATGACCACGAGGGACACGGCGACGTACTTACGGTTCATGAGATGCCGTTGCCGCCGAAGGAGCGGTCGCATCCCTGCGTGCCGTGCGGGGACTGCTCCTGCGAATACATCAAGGGACTGTGTCGAGCTTGCTCCAGCATCCGAGACGTAACGCAGCTGGCCACGGACGACATGGTCAGGCGCCGGCCTCCGGCTCGGCGGGCTCCCGCTGTTCGGCTCGCTCGTTGACCGTGGCCTTGCCGGTGTCGTGCGTGGCGCAACGCCGCGAGGTCGCCGAAAGACGGGCTGGACTGTTCTTCATACGCGTACGCGCGTAGCCACGGCAGGCCACCCGGATACTGCGGGCCTGCCGGGCGGCCTGAACGGGGTGTTGTAGCCCGCAGGGACAGGCGGCGGTCAGGGCGCCGGTGACCGCCACCGCTGGGGCACGCGGAGCCCGGGCGGCAGGGGCTGCCCGGGCGGGGGCAGCAGGTCGACCGGTGCGCGGCCCAGCGCCGAGGCGATATCGACGAGGCCGCCGCGGAAGTGCGCGGCGGTGAAGGTGACCATGCCGCCGTTGGAGAACTGCGCGGCGGCGAAGTCGACCGTGCCGCCGGAGAACGCCGCGCCGATGAAGTGGACCGTGCCGCCAGCGAACCGCGCGTTGGAGAAGTCGACCTCGGCGCCGGAGAACGCCGCGTCTACGAGTTCCACCCGGCCGTCGGAGAACACCGTGTTGGAGAAGTTCACCGTGCCGCCGGAGAACGCCGCGCCCCTAAAGCCGACCATGCCGTCGGAGAACTCCGCGCTCCTGAAGTTGACCGTGGCGCCGCAGAACGCCGCGTCGGAGAAGTCGACCACGGCGCCGGCGAACCGCGCGTCGACGAAGCTGACCTCACCGTCGGAGAACTGCGCGTCGAAGAAGTTCACCGTGCCGTCGGAGAACGCCGCGCCCCTGAAGTCGACGGTGGCGCCGTAGAACGCCGCGTCGGTGAAGTGGACTGTGGCGCCGCGGAACCATGCGGCCCTGAAGTCGACGGTGGCATCGCAAAAGCGCGCATTCCGGAAGGACACCGTGCTGCCGGCAGCGAACACCGCCCCGAAGAAGTCCCCGCCGTCGAAGACGACCCCGGTGAAGTCGAGGTCGTACCCCTGCCAGGAGACGTGGCTCTCCCGCGGGTCGACCGCGGTGCGGTCCCGGATGAGGCGGATGACGGTGTGCCGCACCTCACGCAGGGCCAGGTAGGCGTGCCGGGCGGCGGTGTCGGCCGGCGGGAGGTCGGCCTCGGCGGTGTAGGGCAGCCGCAGATACGCGCACAGCACGTCGATGCACGTCTGGCGCAACGGGTCGGTGGGCGCGTCGTCGGCGAGCCCGGCCAGCGCGTGCACCCCGCCGAGGCGCACCGCCACGGAGTCGTCGCCGAGTTGGGCCACCGCGGTGGTGAAGCGCTCGGTGTGCAGCCGGGTCGCCTCGCGCAGCGCGCCGTCCTCGTCCACCCGCTGGCGGCGATAGGCCACCACCAAGGCGACCAGCGCGCCCGCCCCGGCCACCACCCCGAAGGACAGCTTCACCAGATCGAACAGCGTCTTGGAGTCGAGGCGCCGCTCCGGCTTGAGCTCCCGGGCGCCGAGCAGATCCCACCCGGCGACGAACACGGCGGCGGCAATGACTAGGGCCGCGAAGAAGGTCAGGGACAGGGCCAGGCCGACCGGCCACAGGCGCAGGGCCCGCCGCTCTGGGCGGCGGCGTATCGGAGAGGACATCACGACCCGTACGGGGAACCCGTCTCCTGCCCGATCCGATCCGTCCTGTCCTTGGCCTCCTGGGCCTGGCACCCCGCGAAGAGCAGCAGCGCCGCCCACGCGACGAAGAACAGGCGCAACCCCGTCACCACGGCGTCCGAGGGCTCACGGGCCTCTGCGTTGGGTAACCACCGCGCTCTAACCCGCCGCCACATCTTGCGCTGATCAGCCATGCTGAGAGCGACCAGCCCGACAGCCATGACGATGGCCAGAATCAGTACGAAGCTCATTGCGACATCCCCCGCCCCCACCCGTCCCGCGCCGGCGCGGGACCCGAGCCGCCGATGCTAACGGCCGGTGCGCGCGCCGATGATGGCGGGGAGCACGACGGGCTCCGGTCAGCCCAGGGCTGCGCAGGGCGTTGCCGGGGAGCCCCCAGGCCGGATGATGAACCGTCAGGCCGGGTACCAGGGGCATCCCTGGATCGCGACGCGGTACAGCGGGAAGGTCCACGGGCCGGTGTGGCGGGTGGTTCGACGCTTAACGACGGGAGTGATGGTGGTGGGCTCGGCGCCTGTGGTGAAGGTGTAGCTAGCCGTCAGGTCAATCATCGGGGTCTCGCTGCCCATGGCGCGGGCGATGCGGTCGAGGGCGTCCTGGATCGCCAGGTGCTCCGCGCTGCTCAACTCCGCGCGGAGTCGCAGGCTGTCGGATTCGAGCCCCACTCGTCCGTGCGCTTGCCGACGGTGGCCTCCAGGCCCCTGTCGTGCTCCTCGTCGCTGAAACAGCTCTTGCACTCCTTCGTGGGCTCCGGCCAGTGGCCCTTGCAGAGCACCGCGTTGGGTGTGTCCCGGTCGCAGCGGCTCGCGCCGTGTGGTCACCCGTCCGCCGCGGCATCGAGGGGAATCCTCCTCTGGCTTCCTGCTGGAGCCCGGCTGGCAGCGGCGGAGGTGGCCTGCGTGGCAGGACGGCCACTGATGTAGCGCTCGGTGGAGACCATTCCTGGCCGCGCCCCTCGCCGTATCCACGCTTTACGTGACCGGTCGGCGATCGCGAGTGGAAATGCTGTTCTGACGATAGGGTTGCGTACCCACGACCGATACTGCAGAAGGGTTAAAGCTTATGAATAACGGGCTACTCTGGCTCCCCTCCGCCTATAGCGAAGGGTTTAGCGTCGCATTCTGCGCTGGAGAATCGGCCCAAGGGATGCTGGCTAAGATGGGAGCGGACCCCGCACACATGATTGCCCTAAGTGGCGGCGAAGCTGAGGCCATCGAGATGCATAATTTTGAGCCGGATGATACCGATCTGGAGAGCATAGATCTGGATGTTACGGAGCTGCAGGAACATGGCTTCCTGGGTCCTGATGCCGTCATTCTGCGTGCCGGATCCTTTGATGGCTGGGCATTCGCCATCCAGAGTTTCGGAACCTATGCGACCGACGCGCGAATGAATGAGCGAATCTCCGTAGAAACCCAATGCATCTCCTATTCGCGTACGGTAAATGCTGACACCTGGGTTCAGTACGCGAAGCATGGAGAAATAGTTGATTCGTTCGATCCGTTTGTTCCGGGGGCGGCCGATCCTGACTGGCTTGACCTGGACGAGCTCGCGGCAGCACATGACGAGAATGCGTATGTTCTGGGCAGGCTCGAATCTCATTTCAACCTGTATGTGCCGAGTGGTGAGTCTACCGAAAGACTGTCGCGGCCTCGTTCATAGCGGATTGAGAACACCGTACCCCCTTGCTTTCAGTGACTGGACAGCAAGGGGGTGCGTGCGAATATCAGAACGAAAGCTTCCCTGTGTAGGTCGACTTCACCCAGTACGGGTCTTCCTCGAGTAGGCGCTGCTTCGAGGTGAACCTTCCCAGGTCGCCCCCCACCCCTTCGTTGTCCGCCTTCGGCATGCTCGCACGGCCGCACTCAAGGTTGTCACCGTTCGAGCCCAGAAGAATTTCCTTGTACTTCTTTTTCGTGCTCTTGTTTTGCGATCCGAGTACGCAGTACTGGTTGCACTCTGCCCCGGACTTGATGCCGAGCTTTGCCCCGCTCTGTTTGGTCGCGGCAAAGGGGAACTCATCGCACTGGGCCTTGGGATCAACCCAGAGAGTAGTTTCCTCCGGCTTGAAGTTCTTGGGGCAGATAGTGTTGCGGTTCTTTATGGCTACCTTGTCGTCCGATTCCCTGGTGAGCGGCTCCCCCTTCTCCTCAAGGCCCCAGTGTGAGCCTGAGAAGTGAGTCGGGTTTTGTTCCGCGACTGGTCCGGAACGGCTGGTCAGAAGCGGGACAGCGGTGGGAGAAACTGGGAGTTGTGGCGTAAACCGGACCCTGCTCTGGCCGGGCCGAGCGGAAGGCGCCTGACAGGCAAAAGGCTAGGTCAGGCGCCTTTTTTCGTGCCGTTAGAAGAAGCCGAGCTTCTTCGCCGAGTACGACACCAGCAGGTTCTTCGTCTGCTGATAGTGCTCCAGCATCATCTTGTGCGTCTCGCGCCCGATCCCCGACTGCTTGTAGCCGCCGAACGCCGCGTGCGCCGGATACGCGTGGTAGCAGTTCGTCCAGACGCGGCCCGCCTGGATCGCCCGGCCCGCCCGGTACGCCGTGTTGATGTCACGCGTCCACACCCCGGCCCCCAGACCGTAGAGCGAATCGTTGGCGATCTTGATCGCGTCGTCGAAGTCGTTGAACGACGCGACCGAGACGACCGGACCGAAGATCTCCTCCTGGAAGATCCGCATGCGGTTGTCGCCCTCGAAGATCGTCGGCTGGACGTAGTACCCACCGGCCAGCTCACCGTCGTACTCGATGCGCTGACCGCCCGTCAGTACCTTTGCGCCCTCCTGCTGGCCGATGTCCAGGTAGGAGAGGATCTTCTCCAGCTGGTCGTTGGACGCCTGCGCGCCGATCATGGTGTCGGTGTCGAGCGGGTGCCCGGCCTTGATCTGCTCCGTGCGCGCGACGGCCGCTTCGAGGAACTCGTTGTACTGCCCGCGCTGCACGAGCGCCCTCGACGGACAGGTGCACACCTCGCCCTGGTTGAGCGCGAACATCGTGAAGCCTTCGAGCGCCTTGTCCCGGAAGTCGTCGTTGGCGGCCCACACGTCGTCGAAGAAGATGTTCGGCGACTTGCCGCCCAGCTCCAACGTCACCGGCTTGATGTTCTCCGAGGCGTACTGCATGATCAGCCGCCCCGTGGTGGTCTCCCCGGTGAAGGCGACCTTGGCGACACGCGGACTCGATGCCAGCGGCTTGCCCGCCTCCACGCCGAACCCGTTGACGATGTTGACGACCCCGGGCGGCAGCAGATCGGCGACCAGACTCATCCAGTAGTGGATGGACGCCGGGGTCTGCTCGGCAGGCTTGAGGACGACCGCGTTGCCCGCCGCGAGCGCGGGCGCCAGCTTCCACGTGGCCATCAGAATCGGGAAGTTCCACGGAATGATCTGCGCGACGACACCGAGCGGCTCATGGAAGTGGTACGCGATGGTGTCCTCGTCGACCTCGCTCAGTGACCCCTCCTGCGCGCGGATCACGCCCGCGAAGTACCGGAAGTGGTCGATGGCGAGCGGGATGTCGGCGGCCAGCGTCTCGCGGATCGGCTTGCCGTTCTCCCAGGTCTCGGCGACCGCGAGCTGTTCGAGGTTCGCCTCCATCCGCTCGGCGATCTTCAGGAGCACGTCCGCGCGCCCGGTGACCGACGTACGTCCCCACCCGGGCGCCGCCGCGTGCGCCGCGTCGAGCGCGCGCTCGATGTCCTCCGCCGTGCCACGGGCGATCTCCGTGAAGGGCTGACCGTTGACCGGACTCGGGTTCTCGAAGTACTGGCCACGGGCGGGCGCCACATACTCGCCGCCGATGAAGTGGTCGTAGCGCGACTGGTAGGAGACGATCGCGCCCTCGGTGCCGGGCGCTGCGTAACGGGTCATCTTGGCTGGCCTCCCGGGGAAGGCTGCCCGCCGTTGGGCAGCTCTCGCCCGGAGGCTAGACGCGAGGACGTTGCATCGACGTTGCGCTCCTTCCGCCTTACGTTGCGCCCCTTCCGTTGTACGTTGCCTTCGCCCTCTCGCCCGGGCCGTTTGACGACGAGGCGAGTTCGGCGTCTAGCTCGTCCAGACGGGCCCGGACGGAAGCCGTCGGCCGCAGCGCGGCCAGCGCGCGCCACACCGCCAGATCGTCCTCACCCCATGGGGCGTGCGCCCAGTTCGCCAGCAGATCCGGGTCATTGCGCTCGATGAGCGCCGCCCGCAGCTGATCCGCGAGCCTGCGGCGGAGCCGGACGAGGGCGGGGGCCTGGGACTGCGGCAGCAACGGCCCGGCATACGCCGCCGCGGCCGCCGTCACCGCCCCCGCGCCCAGCCGCCGTTCCACCACGTCGACGTCGCACTCGACGGGCGCCGCCAGCCGATACGGCCGCGACCGCAGAAGCTCCACCCCCAGAACCCGCCGAAGCCGCGCCATCTCGGCCCGCAACGTCACCTGCGACACCGACTCGTCCTCGTACAACCCATAGAGCAACTCGTCCCCCGACAGCCCCTCTGGATGCCGAGCCAGCAGCACGACGATCTCGCTGTGCCTGCGGCTGAGCCGCACCTTGCGCCCCGCCGCGAGCAGCAACGCCTCGTCACGCCCCAACACGGCCAGCTCGACTGTTTCCCCCACGCCCACCGGCGGCGCGAGCAGGGCCAGCTGGGACTCCGCCGCCCGCGCGACCGCCTGCACGAAGGCGAGACTGTGCGGATGCGCGAGCCCGTTCCCGCCGGTGATGTCGACCGCACCGATGAGCCGTCCCGTCCGCGGATCGTGCACGGGAGCCGCCGCGCACGTCCACGGCTGTACTCCCCGCATGTAGTGCTCGGTGGCGAAGACCTGCACCGGCCGCCCCACGGCGACCGCGGTCCCCGGCGCGTTCGTCCCCATGGCGGACTCCGCCCACCGCGCGCCCGGCACGAAGTTCATCCGCCCCGCCCGCTGCCGCGCCACCGCATGGCCCTCGACCCACAGCAGCCTGCCCTGCGCGTCGCACACGGCGAGCAGGTGCTCCCCGTCCGCCGCGAAGGTGCCCATCAACTCCCGGAAGAGCGGCATCACCCGCGCCAGCGGATGCTCCGACCGGTACGCCCCGAGGTCGCCGTCGGTCAGCTCCACCGCCGCGCCGGTGCCCTCGGGACTCACCCGCGCCCTCGCCGACCTCTGCCACGAGTCGGCCACCACCGAACGCACCGGGCGGGAAATCGTCCCCTCGCCGGTGAACCTCTCGTGCGCCCGACGCAACACCCGCACCCGCTCGACGGGATCGACACCCGGCTCCAGGGCCAGCCATGGATCGGTCAACTCGGCCTCCCGGGACGGCGATGCGGTGTTGCCATCGTCGCCCCGGAGGCTGAAGCCGACAAGGACGCGCTGTGTTTCAGGCGAAGTTGACGAGGCGTAGGTAGCGCGACCAGTCCCAGTACGGGCCGGGATCCGTGTGATCCGATCCGGGGACCTCATGGTGGCCGATGATGTGTTCACGGTCCTTCGGGATGTCGTACTTCGAGCAGATGGCGGCAGTCAGGGCAGCGGACTGCTCGTACATCGCGTCGGTGAAGTATTCAGGTTTGTCGACCCACCCTTCGTGCTCGATTCCGATGCTTCGCGTGTTGTAGGACCAGTTCCCGGCATGCCAGGCGACGTTCCGCTCACGGACGCACTGGGCGATGTGACCGTCCTTGGAACGCACCACATAGTGGGCCGAGACCTGCTTCGCCGGATTCTTGAAGATGGCGAGCGTGTCCGCGTACGTCTCCTGCGTGACGTGGATGATCACGTAGTCGACGGGATAGGTGGTGGGGCGGTTGGCGGCCGTGTAGTTGGAGGTGCTGGCCGGTACCGATTCGGCCAGGGGGTAGTCGACCGCACGGGTCTGTGCGGTCGCGTGGGTGGCGGGCAGGAGCACCGTGGGGACAGCGGCGGCGACCGCGCCCTGCAGCAGCCGACGCCGACTGGGGAAGCGTCTCACTCGATCCATGACTGGCCTGCCTCTCGGTGGGGGGAGCAACTGGACTGGCGCTGTACCTGGAGGGCCACCGGGGCGGTGGGCCCACTGCTTCGCTGTGGCGGTGATGATGGCCGCTACGGCGTGGAAGACGCAGCGCCGGTCTCCGGACGGGGAGGGGTCGTCCTGGCGAGAGGCACTGAGCTCTAGGAGACGCGGAGGTCCGGCCCGTGCGGGAGCGAGGCCGCCGTTTCGCGCAACCGCGCATGCAGTCCACGGTGCGTCTCGCGCGCGGGCAGCCACTCCTTGCGGATCTTTGCCACGCACGTGTAGTTGGTGTCGCAGACATTGGCGAGCGGGGACTCGACGGTCTGGGTCGCGAACTGATACGCGTCCAGTTCACTGAATCCGTAGTCACGCACCAGCCACTGCACCAGGTCTAGTTGGGATATTCGGAACGCGTCCTCGAGCGGGCGAGCCGACCCGGTCGAGATGATGTGCGTGTCGGACTCCAGCCGTGGCCACGGCGTGGACACTCCCTTGAGGAGCTCGACGATCACCACGGTGTTCATGGCACATTCGACGGCTACTCCGCAGGTCTCGCCCTCGCCCTGCCGTGCGTGCCCGTCGCCGAGGCTCAACAGGGCGCCCTCGACGTTCACCCCCAGATAGCAGGTGACTCCGGCGCGCATCTCAGGCGTGTCCATATTGCCGCCGTGGGCGTCGGGCACGAGCGCCGAGCGCACTTCCAGATTCGCCGGGGCGACACCGACCGTGCCGTGCATGGGATCCATGGGCAGCTCGACGGCGAAGTCACTTTCCCGCGCGCTGAACCGCGCGGTGCGCCGGGCCCGGTCCAGCTCCCAGATCCACACGGTTTCGGGCAGCGGAGCCTGAAGCGACGCGGTGGAGTGCGTGGAGGTGAGAGCCCCGAAGAGGGGGACCGTGGTGGAGGCAGCCCAGTCGCGGGCTGGTTCGATCGACACGAAGTGCACGGCGACGGTGTCGCCCGGCTCGGCGCCCTCCACATGGAAAGGACCGGTCTGCGGATTCAGGAACGGGAACTCGCAGACCTCGGAGACCAGGTCCTTCTCCGAGCGGACGTTCCCCGCGAAGCAGTCTTCCGTGAACAGGTCGAGGACCGTGCCCGGAGCGATGCGCGCGACGGGCGGCGCACCGCCGAACGTCCAAGCGTATTCGTCGGGTTCGGGCCGAAAGGTCAGGATCTGAACATCATTCATCGCTGCGCCGCTCCACTCTGGCCGGATGGGCCGTCGGTCCGACCGGGGTGGGCCGCACTGCTCGCTCGGGTCCCGATCCGCGTGGTCGCCGCCGTCGCTGTCACTCCGTCACGGCAGCGGCGCCTCGCGTGATTCACGGTACGGCGGCTGCCGGTTGAGGTGGAAGGGCGTGACCCGGATCTGTGCACGGCAGCGTGATTGTGGATATCCCGGCCACCCGATCGGGGGAGTGGCGCCCGTCAAGACCGTCCTGCCTACGTCCGCTGCGCCGTACTGCCCGCAGTTGCGCCGACCGGATCGTCCAGCACCGCCCGCGCCACCGAGTGCGCGGCCCCCAGAAGCGGCCCGTCGGGCCCAAGGCCGGACACCGTCACTCCACAGGCCCGGCCAGCGGTGCGCTCCGTCAACTCCTGCTCGAGAGCGGGCAGGAGCCACGGCGCGAGGCGCGACAGCGCACCGCCGAGCACTACGGCCTGCGGATCCAGCAGATTCACGGCGCCGGTCAGAGCGATACCCAAGGCCGTCCCGGCGCTGCTGAGGGCTTGCCGCACTGTTTCGTCGCCCGCGGTGGCGCGCTCGGCAAGAGCTTCACCCCGTTCCTCTCCGGGGCCCAGGCCCGCGGCGCGCAGGACCGCTTCCTCACCCGCGTACTGCTCCAGGCAGCCGCGGCCTCCGCAGGGGCAGGCAGGTCCCTCGGGGCGGACGGGCACGTGCCCCAACTCGCCCGCGAATCCACGGGTTCCGCGCAGAAGCCGCCCGTCGACGACGAGCGCCGCGCCGATGCCGATCTCCGCCGAGACATGGAGGAAGTCCTCGGGCGATTCCTCGCCGAGCCACAGTTCCGCGAGCGCGCCGAAGTTGGCCTCGTTGTCGACCGTCAGCGGCAGGTCGGTGCGGAGGAGTTGGCTCAGGTCGATGTCGCGCCAGCCGAGATTGGGGGCGCGGACGACCGTCCGGGTGTCGCGAGCGACGAGTCCGGGCACGGCGACCGCCAGGCCCGCGGGGGAGAGGCCGCTTTGTCGCGCCTCCGCGCACACCTGCTCCACCAGGGCTGCGAGCTCTTTCAGCACGGGCCCAGGCGAGCGACTGCGGTTGACGGACCGTCGCTCGGCGCGTGCCCGGACCTCACCACGCAGATCGACCGCGCACACCGCGAGATGGTCGACCCCCACCTCGGCACCGATGCCGACGGGCCCCAGCGCACTGACCGCGAGTGCTGACCCCGGCCGACCCACCCGCCCCGGACGTTCCGGTCCCAGCTCGTCCAGCAGCCCCGAACGAATCAGCTCGTCCACCAGCGTGGAAACGGCAGCCCGCGTCAGCCCGATGCGGGAGGCCACCGCCGCACGGGACAGCGGGCCGTGCGTGGCCACGGCGTGCATCACCCGGGACAGATTGCGGCGGCGCATCCCCTGCTGGGTGTCGGGCAGCCGCGTGCCGGATGTTCCCCGTCGCTCGTCGTGCAGCGGTGCGGTCATGCCTCGGTCAGTCCTCACTCCCCATGGGGCGCCCTGTCCAGGAGCGGCGCCGCGTCGGAGAGTACCCCGGAGATCCGGGACAGCGCCGCCTCGTCGCGTTCCACGGGGTCGAGTACAGGCCCCCGAGCAGTGTCCCAACGCCTCGCGATGGCACTGGGGTCCTCCCCGGTCAGCAATCCGGCCGCCTGGGCCGCGGCGCCGAGCGCCACCAGTTCCTCGGCTTCGGGAACCTGCACGGGGCGTCCGGACAGCCGCCGCACCGTGTGCTGCCAGGCCTTGCCACGTGCCCCGCCTCCGATGAGCAACAGCGGGGAGGACCGGTCGGCGTCCGGATCCAGGACCACGTCGAGGGCGCCGAGCAGCGAGTGGACGGCTCCGTCGTACGCGGCCTGCAGCAACTGCCCCGGCGTCGTGTCGTGCCGCAGGCCGTGCAGCACTCCGGAGGAGTGCGGAAGGTTCGGCGTGCGCTCGCCGTCGAGGTAGGGCAGGAGCGTGACAGAGCCGCCCGGGTCCACCGCCTCACGCTCCAGATGGAGCAGCGCGGCCACTCGGTCGACGGCCTGGGTGCAGTTCAGGGTGCAGGCCAGCGGCAGCCATGCGCCGCGCGCGTCGGCGAAGCCCGCGACGGTACCGGTCGGGTCCGCGGGGCGGCGCTCCGAGACGGCGTACACCGTGCCCGACGTGCCGAGGCTCAGCACCGGTGAGCCGGGTCGCAGCCCGAGCCCCAGGGCAGCTGCCGCGTTGTCACCGGTGCCGGGGGCGACCAGTGTGCCCTTGGAGAAGGGCAGTTCATCGCCGTTCCGGACCGTTCCGACGATCTCCCCGGGGCGCGCGACGCGGGGCAGCAGCGCCGGGTCGAGGCCCACCATGTCGAGGATTCCCTCGTCGTACTGTTCCGCTCCTGACGCCCACCAGCCCGTTCCGGAGACGTCGCCGCGGTCCGTCGTACCGAGACCGGTCAGTCGTTCCGTGAGGTAGTCGTGGGGCAGACGCACGGCTGTGGTGGCGCGGGCCGAGGCGGGCTCGTTCTCGGCGAGCCAGGCCCACTTCGTCACGGTGAAGGAGGGCCCCGGGACGCTGCCGATCCGATCGGCCCACACCTTGGGGCCGCCGAGACGCTCCACGAGGCTCTGGGCCTGCGGGGCCGACCGCACGTCGTTCCAGAGCAGCGCAGGCCGCACCGGGCTGCCGTCCTTGCCGAGGGTGACGAGTCCGTGCTGCTGCCCGCCGATGGATACGGCGGCGGCCTCCCGGGCCGGTCGGCCGCACTGATCGAGGGCTGTGCACAGGGCGTCCCACCACTCCTTGGGGTCGCTCTCGCGGAGCTCGCCGGTGCTGACGTGGTGCGGAGCCTGTCCCCGCGCGACAACCCGGCCGGTGGCCGAGTCGACGACCAGCACTTTGGTGGACTGAGTAGAGCTGTCCACCCCGACGACGAGGGGCCCTTGAGCAGTGGGCGCTGATGACATGACGATCTCCGTTCCTGCGGCTGTCCCCGGGTGCGCTCCGGAGTTCACACCTCGACCTTCCCAGCAGCGCCCTCGGATACTAATTTGTAAAGCGCCATGACGAAATAGGTGAGGGAGCCGTACATGAACTACCAGCCCACCCCTGAGGACAAGTTCAGCTTCGGCCTGTGGACCGTCGGCTGGCAGGGCCGGGACCCCTTCGGAGACGCCACCCGGGCCGCGATCGACCCTGCCGACTCGGTGCGGCACCTCGCCGAACTGGGTGCCTACGGAGTGACGTTCCACGACGACGACCTGATCCCCTTCGGATCCTCCGACTCGGAACGGGAGGGGCACATCAAGCGTTTCCGACAGGCGCTGGACGCGACGGGCCTCGTCGTGCCGATGGCCACCACGAATCTCTTTACCCACCCCGTCTTCAAGGACGGCGGGTTCACCGCCAACGACCGGGGCGTACGCCGCTATGCGCTGAGGAAGACGATTCGCAACATCGACCTCGCGGCGGAACTGGGCGCCCGCACCTATGTGGCATGGGGCGGCAGGGAGGGTGCGGAATCCGGCGCCGCGAAGGACGTGACGGATGCGCTCGACCGCATGAAGGAGGCCTTCGACCTGCTCGGCGAGTACGTGACCACACAGGGCTATGACCTGCGTTTCGCGATCGAGCCGAAGCCGAACGAGCCGCGCGGCGACATCCTGTTGCCCACGGTCGGCCACGCCCTCGCGTTCATCGAGCGCCTGGAGCGTCCCGAGCTGTACGGCGTTAACCCCGAGGTGGGACACGAACAGATGGCGGGCCTGAACTTCCCGCACTCCATCGCGCAGGCGCTGTGGATGGGCAAACTCTTCCACATCGACCTCAATGGCCAGACCGGCATCAAGTACGACCAGGATCTGCGGTTCGGGGCGGGGGATCTGCGCAGCGCCTTCTGGCTGGTGGACCTCCTGGAGAGGGGTGGTTACGAAGGCCCGAGGCACTTCGACTTCAAGCCGCCTCGCACCGAGGACTACGAGGGAGTGTGGGCGTCGGCTGCGGGATGTATGCGCAACTACCTGATTCTGCGCGAGCGGTCGGCTGTCTTCCGGGCCGACCCCGAGGTGCGTGAGGCGCTGCGTGCCGCGCGCCTGGACGAGCTGGCGGTTCCCACGGCGGATGACGGGCTCTCGGGTCTGCTCGCCGACAGGAGCGCCTATGAGGCGTTCGACGTGGCGGAGGCCGCAGCGCGAGGGATGGCTTTCGAGCGCCTCGACCAGCTGGCCATGGATCATCTTCTGGCGGCTCGGGGCTGATCCGGCTTTCCGGCTGGGCTTCCGTCAACTTACGCACGGGGGTCGCTATATGACCGGTTCGAGGCGACTCTTGATGGTATGGCCATGCCGCCCGTACCGCCGCAGCCGCCTCCGCCGCCCAGCGGTCCCCCGCCCAGTGGTCCACCGCCCGGTGGTGGGTTCGGGCCCCCGCCGGGCGGCGGGTACGGGCCCCCTCCGGGGACCGGGGGCTGGCCGCCGCCTCAGCCCCCTGGCGGGCCTTCATGGCGGCGTACCGGCCTGTACGTCGTGCTCGCGGTCGTCGTGGCCGCGGGTGCCATTGCCGCGGGGGTTCTTGTGGTCACCGGCGATGACGGTGACGGCAAGAAGGAACCGGTCGAGTCCAGCAGAAGCACGTCGCGTGAACCCACGCCCTCCTTGAGCATCCCGTCCCAGATTCCGAGTGAGCTGCCCACCGGTCTGCCGAGCGGTGTCCCGTCGCTGCCCACCGATTTCCCGACCCTGCCTACGGAATTCCCGACCGACCTCGGCTCTGCCGCACCCTCGCCTGTCGATGAGCAAGTCCCGTACTACCTGTTGAAGACAGGTGACTGCTTCAACGTCGACAGCAGCAGGCCGGGGCAGGCCGCGAAGAGGTCGTGCAGCACACCGCACGACGCCGAAGTCGTCGAGTTCGCCGAACTGAAGGGCTCCTACACGACCGACGCCGCCCTGAAACGGGCGGCGGCCGCTCTCTGCGACCAGCCACTGGAACGCAAGGCGCACAGCCAGCCGTCCGGAACAGTACGAGGAACCCTGGTGCAATACCCGGATGCCACGGGCTACAAGGTCGGTATCGACAACGTCGCCTGCAGCCTGGCGGGGGACAGCGGACCGGGCAAACACAAGCTCACAAGGCCGCTGTCCTGACCAATCGACCTCTCCGGAGTCAGTACTTTCGAGGAAGCCGTACGTACGTCACCGTGGTCTCCGTACCGCTGTCCACCAGGCGGCCGTCCTTGTCGAAGGCCTCAGGACCGTCGCTCATCCCGAAGTCGTTGTCGTTGATGAGGGCCAGAGTGCGACTGTCGACCCGGGCGACGCCTTCGATTTTATCGGGTACGCCGTCGACGGTGTTCAGGTCGACCACCAGTCGCTTGTCGAGGACAGGCACTCCGGAGGCGGTGGGGTCTTCGAGCTCCTCCAAGGAGGGCTGTGTCGCGCTCTTGTCCCACTTGTCGCCCAGGATGTTCGCTTCACGATCCAGGGTGACGGTCTGGAGGCGAGCGGCCTTGTCGGTGCGTTCCTGAACGAGGAGCCGGTCGCGCCCGACGGCGACAACGGATGAGATCTTGAGTTCGGAGGTGTCGTCCTCGCCGGGGTCGACGATGTCCACGGGGTCGAACCGGTAGGCGTACTCGGCGGTGACGGCCTGCTTCTTCGGCGAGAAGCGCAGCAGCCGTGCTGTGCGCGAGCCCTCGCCCGCGTCCTCGTCAGGCAGGGAGAGCGGGCTCTGCACAGCCATCACGAGGTCCCCGCCGGGGAGTTGGGTGAGCCCTTCGAAGCCGCGGTTCGTCTTGCGGTGCAGAAGGATGCCTGGCAGCGCCTCGACGACCGGGTAGTCGGCGCCGCGCAGCTTCAGCCCGCGCGGAACGTAGCGCTTGATGACCTTCCCGCGCGCGGAGACATGGATCAGGGACGGCCCGTACTCGTCGACCAGCCAGAAGGAGCCGTCCGGGGCACGCACGAGCCCCTCCGTGTCGAGCCCGTTCGGGTTGTACGAGACGGAGGTCTTCGCGTCGTACGAGTACGGGGCCTCGTCGCGCCCTTCCTGGTTGGGCAGGCCGGTGACGGGCTTGCCGGACGAGGTCGTGAGCGGCAGCGCGGAGACAACCTTGACCTTGTCCCCGCGTACCCGGATCTTCACGATCGCCGGGTCGAAGCCGGGCACCGGGAAGGTGCGGCGCTTCTTGCCGTCCACCTTGATCTGTCCGTTGGGCCCTCGGTCGGTCACCGTCCAGAACTCGCCCTTGCGACCCGCCGGGTAGAGGTCGCTGCCGATGCCGCCGAGATCGACCCCACGGTCGTTCTTCACCGTGCCCGGAAGCAGTGCGTTGCTGAAGGTGCCGAGCGGAATGTCGCCGAGAGTCGCGGTCGCGGTGACCCGCGCCTCGCCGTGCCCGGCGGTCGTGCGGCCTGTGGCGGTGCCTGCCACCGCAAGAGCGGCGATCAGGGCGAGCGGCAGACCGACGGCTGCAGAACGGCGGACACGGCCCCTACGGGCGGCGTGCGGGGACATCGGGGCCTCCTGGTGCACGGGTGCGTTGACAGCGGTCAGACTTCGCCGCCGTCACGAACGCGAGGGGGCCTGCGGGTGAACTGCGGGAGACGTGCCGACGGCGCCTCCTGCGAGGGGCAGGAGGCGCCGCCGGCGACCACTGGTCCGATCAGTACCCGTGCGGGCGCAGTGCCTCGGTCAACCCCCTTCAGATCGGTCACGCGAGCAGAGCTGACGAACCCGATGTCCCCGCTGATGAGTCCGGGAAGGCCTGTGTCGGACCTCCCTGAACCGACGTGACCCACCATCGCGGACGGCTTGTCCGCGCTCAATCACCGGGCTGGGGGAGTGCACACGCCGGTGTTCCCGGCGCGCGCGGGTCCGGCCGGAAAGCGCCGGTGGGCGCCGCCCGGGTCCTCGGCCCAGCGTTCTCCTCGGCGCCGACGTGCTCGACGTTCGCGATGACGGCCCGCGTCACGCTTCGGGACGATGGGCCACGTCACTCCGAAAGCGACGGGCAGCGTCACTCGCCTCCGCTCGCCACAGCCAGTGCCGTCGCAGGGTCGTGGGCCGCGGGCCCCGCAGGAACCCATCGGCCGCGTTCCCTCCGGTAGGGCCACCAACGGCCGTCTCGGCCATGGCGCAGCTGTACGTCCCCGCCGACCACGGTCCAGCGGTTGTGGGCCGCCCGCAGCTGTGGCCGCTCGTCCTCGTCCCAGGCCGTGTCGAGCGCGGCACGCGCGCGTGCCAGCGCTTCCTCCTTCGGCGTCCACTCCTCTTCGAGGACGTGGAGCGCGGCCCGGCCCCCGTACTTCCAGGCCCGGACGGCGAGAGCGAGGCCGTCCCGACCACGCTCGGATGCCACCGCGAGCCGTGCCTCGACCGCGGTTCCGGGCTGCGCCGCTGCCAGACGCACGGCGTCCTCGCTGCCGGTCAACTCACCTTCGACGGGCAGGTGTTCGTGACCGGGGGCGAGAGCGTCGGCGAGTATCCGGTACGCCTCGACGGCGGCCTGCGCGGCCAGGAACTCGACCGCCTGCACGTCGAGCCCCGGAGCGGGCTCCGCCTCGGTGTCGAGAGTCGGCGGCAGACCGGGCTCTGCGGGCAGCGGAGGCAGGGCGGGCAGCGGCGGGAGGATGGCGCCGTCCGCGTACGCCTCCGCGGCGTCGACGCCCGCTGGACCGGCATCCTGGGCACCCTCCGGAGCCTCCGGTGTCTCGGCTCTCGAAGCGCTACGCGCCTGCAACTCGTCGAGCAGCACCCGCTCCCCGCGCCCCCGCATCAGCAGCAGCACGAACGGGTCCTCATCGAGAAGACGCGCCACTTGGTAGCAGAGTGCGGCCGTGTGCCCGCAGTGGTCCCATGCCTCACAGTCGCACTCGGGCTCCAGATCGCCGATGCCGGGCAGGAGCTCGACGCCCGCCGCCGCGGAATCCTCCACCAGGTGCGGCGGCATGTCCCGGTCCAGGAGCGCGGCGATGTGCCCGGCCCGCTCGATGGCCATCTCCAGGAAGCGGTCCCAGTCCTCCGGGCCCAACTCCTGCAGCAGGACATCGGAACGGTGCGGCGTACCGTCCCGGTCCTTGACCACTGCCGTGATGCGGCCGGGGCGTACGGAGACCGCGCCCACCGCACCCGCGCGCGCGAGCCTGCGCCCGGACTTCAGCTGCTGCAGGTCCAGAGCGGTGTCCTCAAGGGCCTTCAACCAGGCCTGACCCCACCAGCTCTGAGCGAAGCCCCGTCCGTGGGCGGGAGGCAACGCCGCGAACGTGCGCTCCTGCTCCTGCGCGCCCCCGCGCTCGTCGTCCGCGTGGTCGTACGTGTCGTCATGGATGTCACTCATCGCGTGCCCCCTCGCAGCTCCACCAGATCCGACAGTTCGGCATCGGTCAGCTCGGTGAGAGCGGCCTCGCCCGACCCGAGGACGGCGTCCGCCAACTCCTGCTTGCGCAGCAGCATGTCGGCGATGCGGTCCTCGATGGTCCCCTCCGCGATCAGCCGGTGCACCTGCACCGGCTGCGTCTGCCCGATGCGGTACGCGCGGTCGGTGGCCTGCGCCTCCACGGCGGGGTTCCACCAACGGTCGTAGTGCACCACATGCTCGGCACGGGTCAGGTTCAAGCCCGTTCCCGCAGCCTTGAGAGACAACAGGAAGACGGGCACGTCGCCGTCCTGGAAGCGCTGCACCATGGCTTCCCGCTGCGCCACAGGGGTACCCCCGTGCAGGAACTGCGAGGGAACTCCGCGCGCCGACAGATGCTGCTCGATGAGGCGCGCCATCTGAACGTACTGCGTGAAGACGAGCACGCTCGCGTCCTCGGCGAGGATCGTGTCGAGCAACTCGTCGAGCAGCTCCAGCTTTCCGGAGCGGCCCGGGATCCGGGGCTCGTCCTCCTTGAGGTACTGCGCGGGGTGGTTGCAGATCTGCTTGAGCCCGGTGAGGAGCTTGACGATCAGGCCCCTGCGCGCGATCCCGTCGGAGCCGGAGATGTCTGCGAGCGTCTCCCGCACGACTGCTTCGTAGAGGCCCGTTTGTTCCGCGCTGAGCGAGACGGCGCGGTCGGTCTCCGTCTTCGGCGGCAGCTCGGGCGCGATGCCCGGATCCGACTTGCGGCGACGCAACAGGAACGGCCGCACGAGCTGTCCGAGCCGCTCGGCAGCGGCGGGATCCGTACCGCCCTCAACGGCCTGGGCATAGCGAATACGGAACGTGCCGAGCCTGCCGAGTAGGCCAGGTGTCGTCCAGTCGAGGATGGCCCACAGCTCGGAGAGGTTGTTCTCCACGGGCGTGCCGGTGAGTGCCACGCGCGCGCGTGCGGCGATGGTCCGCAGCTGCTTCGCTGTTGCCGAGTACGGATTCTTGACGTGCTGTGCTTCGTCGGCGACGACCATGCCCCAGGAGGTCTGACCGAGTCTCTCCGCGTCGAGCCGCATGGTGCCGTAGGTGGTGAGGACGAACTCGCCGTTCACCAGGTCATCGAGGCTGCGCTGGGAACCGTGGAAGCGGCGTACGCGGGTGCCCGGCGCGAACCTTTCGATCTCGCGCTGCCAGTTGCCCATCAGTGACGTCGGGCAGACGACCAGCGTGGGCCCTGCGGACTCCTCCTGGGTCTGGCGATGCAGATGCAGAGAGATCAGTGTGATCGTCTTGCCGAGACCCATGTCGTCGGCAAGACAGCCACCGAGGCCGAGCGATGTCATCCGCGCCAACCAGTTCAGGCCGCGCAGCTGGTAGTCGCGCAACTCGGCAGCAAGCGCCTCGGGTTGCCCGACAGACTCCATACCCTCCGGGTCGGCGAGCCGCTCGCGCAAGGTGGCGAGCCAGCCCGTCGGCTGTACGTCGACTCGCTGACCCCCGACCTCGGTGGTGCCCGTCAGCGCGGCCCCTAGGGCATCGATAGGGGTGACCTTGTGATCCTGCTGGTCGCGGGCGCGCCGGATCTCGGAAGGGTCGACCAGTACCCACTGGTCACGCAGGCGCACCACCGGACGGTTGGACTCCGCGAGGGTGTCCAGCTCTGTCCGGGTGAGCTGCTGGTCGCCCAACGCGAAACGCCAGTTGAAGGCGAGGAGGGCATCGGCCGAGAGGAATGACGGCGTGTCCGAGGAGAGCTTGTGCGGGCCCTTGCGGTCGTCCTCGCCGTCATCGTCCGCCGGGCCGATGACCGCGTGTGCGGTGAGATTGCGCGCCAGCTCTTTGGGCCAGTGCACGTCGACGCCCGCGGCTGTCAGCATGCGGGCGCCCTCGCTGAGGAGCGCGGTGACGTCCTCGTCGGCCAGCTCGATCGCGTCGGGGACGGTGGCCGACAGCAGCGGGGCGAGCGGCGGCCACGCGCGCGTGGCACGACGCAGCGCGAGCAGTGCATCCATGCGCGCACGCGGCCCGAAGGCCTGGCCCGAGGCGCCGGACCCGGCCCACACCTCGGCGGCATCCGCGACGAGCGAGGGATCGCTGACACTGTGCAACTGCAGCACGGCACGGAAGGGCAGCCGCGTGCCGTCTTCGGCGACCGTGGCGAGACCGGGAATTTCCAGGCGCAGCGAGATCCGCACTCCGGCGTCGTGTCCGGCAGCGACGTCCAGCGCCCAGGCGCGCTGCTCCGGCACGTGCTGGGCCTCGGCGGAGGCGAACACAGGTCCGCCCGAGGCCAGTGGCGCGGCGGCGGAGCGGGGGAGCGTGTCGGCCACGGCGTCGAGGAATTGGCGCAGCAAATGCTCGGGCTCGGGCAGTCGCAGCGGCACGCTGTCGCCTAGCGGCAGTGCGTGGGCGGCCGGTGGCATCGCCGCGGCCAGCTCCCGCAGCCGCTCCAGGTCCCCGGAGCCTAGCGGGCCGGTACGCCACGCATCGTGATCGCTGACGGTCAGTCCCGGCAACAGCAGACCACGAGCCGCCAGTTGCAGGGCCAGCACCCCTGCCGTCCCCCAGAAGGCGCCCGTCGGATGTGTCTCCGTAGTGGCACGCCCGCGCGTGAGGACCGGCAGAGCGGCGCGGACGGGAACCAGTACTGCGGGCACGGTCGCGAGCTCGACGCCGTAATCCCCCGGCACGACGAGGGTCAGTTCTTCATGGTCACCGGCAGCCGTGGCAGGGGGCTCGGTGCCGTCGGTGCGCCAGAACGCAATGCGTCCGTCGCGAGGCGGGTCGGCAGGCACGAAGAGAACGGAGCAGCGGGACAGTTCGGAGATCTCGGAGGGGGACACGACAGGGAGCCTGTGCACAGCGATGGCGCATTCCTCAAACTTGACTACTGAGACCGGAGCGGCCGAGAGTACAGCAAGGTGGGGCTTTCGCGGGAGCGATTCGGTGGTGATTCAGGTCACTTCGCGTCGGGGGGTGTAGCCAGCCCCCCTGTCGGGCGGTGCTGACCCCCGGTGGGAAACGGGTGGTGCCGCCATGGTTGCCCAAGGTCACCGATCCGTACGTTTTATCAGGTCAGCCCGTTGTCATGAAGACCGGAGACCCACCATGTCCCAGGCCGCCGCGGTAGCGGAACGCTCCCCAGTCAGCACTGGCAAAAAAAGTGCCGGAAGTGATTTCGCCCCTCTGCTGCGCACGGTCAAGGAACAGGGCCTCCTGGACCGGCGCATCGGTTGGTACACGCGAACCATCGCGGTCAATGCCTTCGCGCTGGCGGCTGTGGGCGTGGGGATGTTCCTTCTAGGTGGCTCGTGGTGGGTGCTGCTGCTCGCCCCGGTGTTGTCCGTCCTGTGTGCACGGACGGCGTTCATCGGTCATGACGCGGGCCATTCGCAGATATCGGCGAACCGGTCCGTCGGTCGCACCATCGGCCTCGTGCACGGCAATCTCCTGCTCGGGATGAGCTCGGCCTGGTGGAACGACAAACACAACAGACACCACGCCAACCCCAACCACGTCGACAAGGACCCCGACGTCGCCGCGAACGTCCTCGTGTGGACCAGTAGGCAGGCCAAGGTCCGGGTCGGCTTCCAGCGTTGGCTCACCCGCAACCAGTCCTGGCTCTTCTTCCCGCTGACGCTTCTCCAGGGCGTCGCCATGAAGATCTACGGCTTCCAGGATCTGCGGCGCCAGGCCCCGCGCGAACGCGTGGTGGAAGGCCTTCTGCTGGTCGCTCACCTCGTCGGCTACACGACGCTGCTCCTCGCCGCCATGCCCCTCGGCCACGCCATCGCCTTCGCCGCGGTCCACCAGGCACTGTTCGGCCTGCACCTCGGGCTGGCTTTCGCGCCCAACCACAAGGGCATGGAAATGCCGGACCCGAACGGCGAACGGTGGGGGCACCTGCAGCGCCAGGTGCTGACCTCCCGCAACGTCCGCGGCGGCCCGGTGACCGACTGGTTCCTCGGCGGCCTCAACTACCAGATCGAGCACCACCTGTTTCCGAGCATGCCCCGGCCCAACCTACGACTCGCCCAGCCTGTCGTGCGCGCCCACTGCGCGGCTGTGGGCATGCCCTATACAGAAGCTGGATTCGTCGACTCCTACCGGCAGGTTCTGCGGCACATGTATGAAGTCGGCGAGCCGCTCCGGGTCGAGTAGGCCGGAGGACGTCGATCGAGCAGCTCAACACTCGGGTCCGAGCAGGTCAGGGACCAGTAGGGGTCGAGTCTCAGGGGTCTCTCAGGGTTGCGACCAGGAACCGAAGAGGAGCAGTTCCCGTTCTCCAAGAAAGAGAGCGGCACACGCCGCGAAGGAGGCGACGCACATGTCGAAGAAGGCGAAGATCGCCGCAGGTGGTGTGGCGGCCGGAATCATTCTGCTGTTCTGGTTGCCGTGGTGGGCCACGCTCCTGCTCGTGCTCGGAGTCCCCGCGGCCGCCTATCTCACGCTCGACTCGGGCCAGCGGCGTCGGCTGCGCCGTGTCACGCGCAAGGAGATAGGTCACTGAGCCCTGAAGTCGGCACCCGGCCGTTCGGGCGGGTAAGAGCGACGGGCCACCCGTCAGCCGACTCAGGAAGGACGCACCGCCATCTTGTCGAGGGCCTCCAGGAGCGAGGGAAGCTCGGGCCCACGGCCCACCGGAAGCACCTCCCCCGGCTCCTCGTCCAGCAGCACGAACGCGATGTCGTCGGTCCTGGCGACCAGTGACCAGCCAGGGCCGTCGGCCCGCAAAGTACGTGCGTCACCTGAGGCGAAGGCCGACCGCACCCGGCCCAGGGGCGGCGGCGTGTCCACATAGGCGCGCGCTTCTGCCAGGACACGCCTGACACCGGTAAGAGGTGCTGCCCCGGCGTCTGCTGGGGGTGTCTCCTGGGTGCCGTCCGTCGCGAAGTCGCCGTCGTCGATCTGTCCCCGCCATGCCGCCCACTGCAGCGCTATCTCGTCCGCTCCCAGCCGCCGCTGGGCCGGACCCCAGGCCCCGGCTTCCGGTGGTGCGAGCGGAGGTCGGCCCGCGTCATCGGGTCCCGGGTCGTGCGGAGCGGGCACTCCTGGCGCCGCCACCGCGACCGCGAGGGGCCAGCCGGGCAGCGCGGCGACCACGGTGCGTTCGTCGGGGGACAGGTCGTACTCCATGCCGCAGTCCCACGAGGCGATCGCCACGGCCACGAGCGACACATCGTCGACGACGACCGTCCAGCGCGCGCCCTCGCCGTCCTGACCGAGCACCAGCCCGTACCCGGCGGCCAGCGGCGCCAGATCCAGCGTCGCGCAGGCCTCCGGATAGTCGTCGCCCAGCACGCTGGGGAACTTCGCGGGCGTCAGCAGTACCGCCGTGAGGACGTACAGTGCGTCGTCATCGGCGGCGACAGCGTCGTCCGTCCCGGCCATGCCAGCCTCCCCATCGCTTCACCCGTCGGCGCACCCTAACCACTGGCCCCAGAGATCGTCGAGAGGGGGATGACCAGGAAAATCACCAGCGGACCGCCTTGAACGACAGGTACGCGACGGAAGCGGGCTCAAGCGGCGGGCAGTCCGAGGAGCAAACGGGCCACATCCCGTGGTGACTCGTCGCGTTCGCGCGCAAGGGCTATGACAGCGCGGCACGCGAGCTCATTGACACCGAAGGACAGTGCCTCCGGAGAGACCCATCCCCGCGCTTCGTCCATCTTGGGTTGGTCGTCCTCGGCAGATGCCGCCACATAGACGGCGGCCGCTTCGAAGAGGTTGTGGGGGCGCCCCTGCTTCTGTGGGCCGCGCACGGCCCCGTCCTCAATCGTTGGGGGCTTATCGGCTCGCCAGAACTTTCGGAGTGCGTCAAACATGTGGTCTACCTTCCCCCGGGAGCGTGCCCACCACCGTTGATCCCTGCATCTGCCGTTCGCCAACGTAGAGTTAATGCTCCGGTGGCAGAAGGGGGACCGCGCGGTGAAGCGTTTCGAGCGACTCGAGCAGATCAGGCGCCTCGATCCGGAGCGGGACTTCCTTGAGATCTACCGGCTCACCACGACGTTCGAGTTTCCGTGGGACTATACGCGCGCACTAGAACTCGCGCTCTACCGCACGTACGCGGTGCCCAGCATCGGTCGACTGCTCGCGCAGACAGCAGAACTGACGGATCGTACGCAGAAGCGGTACGACGACACGGCCCTTCTGCTCGACACCGTTGTGGAACACGGTTTCGCAAGCGACGAGGGCCGCACCGCCATCCGTCGCATCAACCAGATGCACCGCAGCTACGACATCAGCAACGACGACATGCGATACGTGCTGTGCACGTTCGTGGTGGTGCCGAAGCGGTGGATCGACACCTACGGCTGGCGCAGGCTCTCACGTCACGAGTCGGCCGCCGCTGCCGTGTACTACCGCACCCTCGGGCAGCACATGGGCATCGCGGAGATTCCGGGCTCCTACGAAGAGTTCGAGAAGTGTCTCGATGACTACGAAGAGGCCAACTTCGGCTGGGACCAAGGGGCTCGTGGCGTGTCCGACGCGACCCTGGACCTGATGGCCTCGTGGTACCCGAGCCCGCTGGCGCCCATGCTGCGAAGGGCGACTGTCGCGTTGCTGGACGAGCCCTTGCTACGGGCGTTCCGATACGAAGAGCCGGAAGCTGTCACCCGCTCCCTGGTTCGGGGCGCGGTGCGGTTGCGGGGGCGCGCGGTGCGCCTCATGCCGCCGCGCCGGACGCCGCACTACGCACGGCAGAACCGGGAGATCAAGGGCTACCCCGACGGATACGAGGTTGCCGAGCTCGGTTCGTTCCCCATGCCGGGCGTTCGCGGGTGCCCGGTGCCGTACAAGGGCGGATCAGCGGTGACTCCCGTCGAGTGACGCCAAGGTGGCCCGCAGCCAGGTGAGTTCGGCCTGGCTCGTCGCGCGCGCGATCGTGAGGATCCCGCGCCGGAAGGGGTCGTCGAGCTCCTCCGCGCTCATGGGACGCTCGCCGTCGTAGAAGAAGCTGGCCGGTTCTTCCAGGAAGGCCAGACGCTGCCGCAGCACCCCTGCTTGTGCCCTTGCGTCGTCGAGGTGGCGCAGGAAGGCAAGGAGCGTGAACCAGCGGTTCTCGTCCGTGATGTCTCCCCGTGCCGGTTCCGCGAGCCGCTTGTGCAACTCCTGCCTTCCGGCCGAAGTGAGGGTCAGGACGTGGCGCGGCGCGGCCACGGCGCCGGGCTGAGTCTCCCTGGCCAGCAGGCCGGCCTTTTCGAGCCGTTTGATGGCGGGGTACAGCGTGCTCTCCGCGACGGGGCGCACGTGCCCGGTCAGTGCCGTGATGCGCTTGCGCAGTTCATAGCCGTGCAGGGCGGCGTCGTAGAGGAATCCGAGGATGGCCAGTTCGAGCATGGACTGCATTCTGCCGCATCCGGCCTTCTCACCCGCTGTACCCCTGATGCGCCATACATCGTCACCGATGTATTGTCTCCGAGGTCCGCTCGCGGCGGGCGAGGTGGACGACGTGACGAGGGAAACGGGGTAGGGCGATGAAGGAGGCGCGGTTCGATGCGCGAGGCAGCCGTGTGCGGTGGACCGAGGCGGACGGGGACGGACCGGCGCGGGTCTACGTTCACGGCCTCGGAGCGGCGTCGACGGTCTACCACGCGCACATAGCGGCCAGGCCCGAACTGGCAGGCAGACGCTCACTGTTCGTGGATCTTCCTGGACACGGCCTCAGTGACCGGCCCGCCGACTTCGCCTACTCCTTGGAAAGCCACGCCGACGCATTGGCCGCCGTCCTCGACGAGGCTCGGGTGGTCGGGGCGGAGATCGTCGCGCACAGCATGGGCGGCTCCGTGGCCATCGTGCTCGCACATCGGCGTCCCGAGCTAGTGACCAGGCTGGTCCTCACGGAGGCCAACCTCGATCCGCATCCTCCCGCCACGGCGGGCAGCAGCGGCATAGCCGCCTACACGGAGGAGGACTTCGTCGCCCGTGGCTACGTGCGCGTGCTCGAGGATATCGGTGCCACCTGGGCGGCCACCATGCGCCTCGCGGACCCTCTGGCACTCCATCGCAGCGCTGCCGGACTCGTCGCGGGAACTCACCCGACCATGCGTCGAATGCTGATGGAACTCCCCGTCGACCGCGTCTACTTGCAGGGTGCTTCGAGCGGAGAACTCGCCGGGTACGAAGAACTGACGGCGTCAGGAGTGCGCGTGGTGACCGTGCCGGGAGCGGGACACAACGTCATGTTCGACAACCCGGATGCTTTCGTCGCCGCGATCGCCGGTTGCCCCTGACAGGCCGGTCGGACCTGTCCGGCCTGTCGCCTATCGCCTGTCGCCGGGGAGTGGGTTCAGTCCTGGCGTACCGCCAGGGCGAGGAAGCGGGCGTCCTCGTCGACGTACGAGGTCATGCGCCAGCCGGACTCGGCAAGCAGCGGCCCGAGGTTGCCCTCCGCCCGCAGGTCGTCCGGAGTGATCTGCCGCCCCTGACGCGCCGCGAGCGCCGCCCTGCCGATGGGGTGGAAGAGCGCGAGCAGCCCTCCAGGGCGCACGACTCGCCGCAACTCCCTGAGGTTCTCCGCAGGATCGGGCAGATGCGAAATCAGCCCGGCGCCGAACACGGCGTCGACTGACTGCGCGCGCAGCGGCAGACGCGCCACGTCGGCGAGCAGGAGCTGCCCGTCAAGGCCCCTGCCCGCTTGTGTCGCGGCTTCCAGCATGGCCGGTGTCAGGTCGGCGCCGAGCACCACGCCCGAGGGGCCTACGGCCTCCCTGAGCGCCGGCAAAGCCCGCCCCGTCCCGCACCCGGCGTCGAGCACGGCGGAGCCGGAGTTGAGGGCGAGTTCGGCGACGGCGGCCCGGTAGGCGGGCCCGTCATCGGGGAAACGGGTGTCCCAGTCAGCCGCGCGGGCCGTGAAGAACTCTTGGACCTGCGTGTGGTCGTCGCTCATACGACCCATGATCCCGCAAAGTGCCGCACGTGCACTGGGTGCACTCGTTCGAGCGTGACGCGATCGTTCAGGGCTGTCTCTCTGTCACATTGCAGCAGCTTTCGAAATGCGCCCCCGTTGTGCGCCCTGGGTCGGACTAGCGTCCCGGGGCCATGGGACACCTGGACCACGCCACCTTCGGCTGGCTGACCCCCGTGCTGTCGTACGCGATGGCCTGTATCGGCGCCGCACTCGGTCTGCGCTGCACCGTCCGTGCGCTGGGCACCTCGGGCCGATCGCGGCGGAACTGGCTGATCACCGCCGCCTCCGCCATCGGCACCGGAATCTGGACGATGCACTTCGTCGCCATGCTCGGCTTCGGCGTCACCGGCACGGAGATCCGCTACAACGTGCCCCTGACGTTCCTGAGTCTTCTGGTCGCGATGGCAGTCGTCGGCGCGGGCATCTTCGCTGTGGGCTACGGCCGCGATCGAGGAAGCGCCCTGGCGCTGGGCGGGCTCACCACAGGGCTCGGCGTCGCAAGCATGCATTACCTGGGCATGGCTGCACTGCGCCTGCACGGTGAGGTGCGGTACGACCCCGTACTCGTCGGGCTCTCCGTAGTCATCGCCGTCGTCGCGGCGACCGCAGCGCTCTGGGCCGGCCTCCACATCAAGTCACCACTCGCGGTCGTCGTGGCATCCCTGGTCATGGGCGGGGCGGTAACGAGCATGCACTACACCGGAATGCTCGCGGTCAGCGTGCGGGTGACGCCCTCCGATGCCGCCCTGCCCGGAGCCTCCACGATGCAGTTCATCTTTCCCCTCGCAGTCGGCCTCGGGTCCTACCTCTTCCTGACCTCGGCCTTCGTCGCGCTGTCCCCGACCAAGGGCGAGCGCGAGGCCTCCGTTTCGGCCCAGCGACCGGTGGACGGTGTCGCTTCCTAAAGAGGCTCCCGGATACGGCCGGGACACCCCAGCCCACCCAACCGAGCGAGGAGGCCATGGACACCACCCGAAGCACCCCCGAGCCAGCCGCAGGCACCGCACCTTGGCCTCAACCTCCGGAGCAACCGACACGCGGCCGCCGCGCCCACGCGGGCCCGCCGGCCGAAGAACATACGGACCAGGAGGACAGGTCCGTGGAACTACCGACGAACAGGGCGTCCACGCACGCGGGGTGGTGGAGGCCCCGTCCACGTACCGTGCGAGCCAAGATCGTGTGCCTGCTGATGGTGCCCGTCGTCTCGTTGCTTGCCCTGTGGGGGTACGCGACCGTCACCACGGCGCAGGACGTGGCACGCCTGCGGCAGGTGCAGCGCGCCGACACCGGCGTGCGCGGCCCGATCGAGACGGCCGTCACTGCGCTCCAAGCCGAACGCGCCGCCGCGGTACGCCAGGCGGCCGAACCCGGAGGCGACCGCAGGGATGCGCTGGAGCGGCAGGCGAGAAGGACCGACCGGGCCGTGGCCGCACTGCGCCTGGGTGACAAACAGACCGTCGCCGAAGGAGCAGGTCTCCCCGAAGGGGTGGCCGACCGGCTGGAAGCATTCGTGGCCGGAGCCGAAGAGCTGCGGTCCCTGCGGACCGAAGTGCTGGACCGCCGTACGGGCTGGGACACGGCGTACGGCCAGTACACGAGGACGATCTCCCAGGCCTTTGCAGTAGCTGGCGCCCTGACCGGCCTGCAGGATGCCGGTCAGGGGTCCCACGCGCGCGTGCTGCTCGAATTCTCCAGGGCGGGCGAAATGCTGGCCCGTGAGGACGCCGTGCTTGCCGCGGCCCGGCAGACCGGCGGCCTGGACGGCGAACGGCTCCGGTTGTTCACCGGCGCCGTCGACACCCGCCGGACCCTGACCGAAACAGCGGTCGCGGACTTGGGCGGCCCGGAGCGAGCGGCCTGGCGCGAACTCGAGGGCGGAAGGGCCTACGGGAACGTTCGCGCAGCCGAGGACAAGGTCCTCGTGGCCGAGCCCGGCCGGAAGGCCCTGGCCGCGGCTTCGGTGACGACTTGGGACGGGGCCTACGCAGCGGTGCGAGACGGGGTCCACGCGATCAAGAAGGGGGCGGACCGAGGTGCCGCGGACCGTGCCGACCCCTTCACCCACGGAGTACTCGCCCCAGCGGGCGCCGCGGTTCTCCTCGGACTGGTCGCCGTCGCCGGCTCACTCGTCATCTCCGTACGCATCGGGCGAGGCCTGGTCGTCGAACTCGTGAGCCTTCGCAACGGAGCCCTTGAAATTGCGCGACGCAAACTCCCGCACGCCATGCGACGGCTGCGCGCGGGCGAAGAGATCGAGATCCGTGCCGAGGCGCCGCCGGGGCCACCTGCGGAGGACGAGATCGGGCAGGTCACCGAGGCCCTCGGCACGGTCCATCGCGCGGCTCTGCGCGCCGCGATCGAGCGTGCGGAGCTCGCAAGCGGCGTCTCCGGAGTGTTCGTCAATCTGGCTCGGAGGACCCAGGTACTCGTGCACCGCCAGCTCACCCTCCTCGACAGCATGGAGCGCAGGGCCGATGACCCGAACGAGCTCAGCGACCTCTTCCGGCTGGACCACCTGACCACCAGGATGAGGCGCCACGCGGAGAGCCTGATCATCCTCTCCGGAGCCGCGCCCGGCCGAGCCTGGCGGATGCCTGTCTCCCTGACGAATGTCGTGCGCGCAGCAGTCTCCGAAGTCGAGGACTACGCGCGCGTGGAGGTACGACAACTCCCCGCGGCATCGGTCCTGGGAACCGCGGTGGCCGACCTCACCCACCTCCTGGCCGAACTCGTCGAGAACGCCGCCCAGTTCTCGCCCCCACACACCAAAGTGCGGGTCAGCGGTGAGCCGGTGGGTAACGGCTATGCCTTGGAGATCGAGGACCGCGGGCTCGGCATGGGCAAGGAGATGCTCGTGGAGGCCAACCGTCGTGTCGAGCAGTCCGAGGCTCTCGACCTGTTCGGCAGCGACCAACTCGGCCTCTTCGTGGTCAGCAGGCTCGCGGCGCACCACGACATCAAGGTGCATCTGCGTACGTCTCCCTACGGAGGGACCACTGCGGTCGTGCTGCTGCCCACAGCCCTCCTGCACAGCGGCACGGCGGAGAGCCAAGACGCCCACAACGGGGAGGCCCGCCCATTGGCGCGTGGGGCTGCCCTGGCAAAGGAGCACGCGCGCGTGCAGGGAGCAACAGGCCAACACATGAATGCCGACGCCATTCCGCACACCTCCTCCCGTCCCGTTCTGGCCGCCGCGGTCGAGACCCCGCCGCTGCCCGGTGTCACCACGTTGCGGTTGCACCAGGGTCGGGACGCCGCCGATATCCCGGGCGCACCGCCCACGCACAACGATGCGCTCGACGTCGCGGGCGCCGATGCACAGGACACCTCGCAGGACGGCTCGAGTGCACTGCCGCGCCGAGTGCGCCAGGCGAGCCTCGCCCCTCAGCTGCGCGAACCCCACCCCTCGAACGGCGGCGGCGAGGCAGCAGACGCCGGGCGGGACGAGCGCAGCCCGGAGCAGGTGCGCGACCGGATGACGGCATACCGCAACGGCTGGGCACGCGGGGGCGGCCGGCTCCCGGGCACCGGCGGCTCGGCCCCCACGCCTTCGGGGCCCGTACCGGGCAGCGACAGCATCGAAGGAGACCCTGCATGATCCAGGACCAGAGCATCCCCACTGGACGGACCGGCGAACTCGACTGGCTGCTCGACGACTTGGTGCTGCGCGTCGGCGAGGTGCGGCACGCGGTGGTGCTGTCCAACGACGGACTCCCGGTCGGCGCGTCGACCGCCCTCAGCCGCGAGGACGCCGAGCACCTCGCTGCCGTCGCCTCGGGCTTCCACAGCCTGGCCAAGGGCGCAGGCCGACACTTCGGTGCGGGGGGCGTGCGCCAGACCATGGTCGAGATGGATGACGCCTTCCTGTTCGTGGCGGCCGCGGGCGACGGCTCCTGCCTCGCCGTCCTGACCGCCGTGACGGCCGACATCGGCCTAGTGGCGTACGAGATGGCCCGCATGGTCAAACGGGTGGGTGAGCACCTCAGCACTCCGGCGCGCTTCGCTGAGCAACCACCGACCGCCGGATGACCGGGGGCCGGTGGTACCCATGACCGAGGACACGAAAGGCGTCCCGGAGCAGCCGGGCAGCCAGTGGTACGACAACGAAGCCGGTCCGCTCGTCCGGCCCTACGCGATGACGGGTGGACGGACCAGGCCGGGACCGCGCGGAGTCCGCTTCGACCTGATCGCCCTAGTGACGCTGGACGACAGTGCTCCGGGGCCCGGTGATAGCACGGCGCTCGGCCCCGAACACCGGGCGCTGATCGAACTGTGCCGCGCCGAGACACAGTCCGTCGCCGAGCTCGCTGCGGGTGCAGACCTGCCCGTAGGCGTCGTCAGGGTGCTTCTCGGTGACCTGCTGGAAATGGGCTGCGTCAAAGTCAGCCGACCCGTGCCGCCCGCACAGCTTCCCGACGAAAAGATTCTCCGAGAGGTGATCGATGGGCTCCGAGCACTCTGACGCCGTGGGTGCCGAGACAACGGCCCTGGCGCTGAAGATTCTGGTCGCGGGCGGCTTCGGGGTGGGCAAGACCACCCTGGTGGGCGCGGTGAGCGAGATCCGCCCGCTGCGCACCGAAGAACTGCTGAGCGAGGTGGGCCAGTCGGTGGACGACACCGAGGGGGTCGACCGGAAGACCACGACGACCGTGGCCATGGACTTCGGCCGCATCACCATCCGATCCGGCTTGTCGCTGTACTTGTTCGGCACTCCGGGCCAGGACCGGTTCTGGTTCCTGTGGGACGAGCTGTCACAAGGCGCCCTCGGTGCCGTGGTCCTCGCGGACACCCGGCGGCTCGAGGACTGCTTCCCCGCCGTGGACTACTTCGAGCACCGACGCATCCCGTTCGTCGTGGCGGTCAACTGCTTCGCGAACGCGCGTACGTACGGTGCGCAAGATGTGTCACGAGCCTTGGACCTCGACCGCGGAACGCCCGTGGTGCTGTGCGACGCCCGCGATCGTGATTCGGGGAAGGAGGTGCTGATACGGCTGGTCGAGTACGCCGGGCGGTTCCATACAGCCCGGCTGCTCGACTCCGTCGGATGAGGCCTCAGTGATCGGATGAGGCCTCAGTGAAATGGTGGCGGACGAATCAGCCGCACCGCTGCGAGACCTGCGGCCTGGGTTCGTCAGTAGTCAGTCGGAGACCCCGGCATACGCCAGCACCTTGTCGATTCGCATGCGGACCAGGAGTTCTCCCGGGACGCCGTTGCGCTTGCCGAACTCCTCGGCGCGGTCCTCGCCCATGTAGCGTGCGGCGATCCGACCGGCCCACTGCTGGACCTGGTCGATGTCCTCGCTCAGCTCAGCGCGCCCCTGCAGCACGACGAAGGCGAACGGCGGCTGATCGTCGTCGACGCAGAGGGCCACACGCCCGTCCCGTGCGAGGTTACGGCCCTTGACGGTTTCACTACCGGTGTTGAAGACCAGGTCGTCCCCGTCGAGGAGGAACCAGATCGGCGCGATGTGCGGGCTGCCGTCCGCCCGGACGGTCGAGAGCTTGCCGGTACGGGTGCCGTGTGAGACGAAAGCCCGCCATTGGTCATCGGTCATCTTCTGTGCCATGTCCTCATCATGCTTGCCGGGGCGCCGGTCGTGGGGAAGGCTGGCAGGTCAGGTCCTCCAGCCAGGGGGACAGGACACGGGGAGACAGGAACATGGGGCAGAGCATGGGGCTCGGCTGGCTGCTGGACGACCTGACCCAGCGGATGGAACACGTACGACACGCGTTGGTCCTGTCCAACGACGGCCTGGTGACCGGCGCGAGCTCGGACCTGAAGCGAGAGGACGCGGAACATCTGGCCGCGGTCTCGTCGGGGCTGCACAGCCTCGCCAAGGGGTCGGGCCGCCACTTCCACGCAGGGAACGTCCGTCAGACGATGATCGAGTTCGACGACGCGGTTCTCTTCGTCACCGCGGCGGGCGACGGCAGTTGTCTGTGTGTCCTGAGCTCGGCGGAGGCGGATATCGGCCAGGTCGCCTACGAAATGACGCTGCTCGTGAACCGCGTCGGAGAACACCTCGGCGTGGACGCCCGGCAGCCGGAGCGAACGCCGGTCGTGGACCTCTGACCTGCATTGACGCTGTCACGTCAAGAGTTATCCACAGGCTCAGCGAGGATCGTGGTGGGCGGTCTACGGTTTTTCCCGAGAGCAATCACATCTCACGGGGGAGAACCACCATGACCGGTGACACCATCACGCATGACGTCGGGGCAATGCCCGCCCGGCCGACCGTCACGCCGAGCTGGGCAGCCAGGGAACTAGGGCTGAAGCGCGGGGAGTTCGACTTGGCCGTGATGCTCGGACGCATCCGCACGGTCGGGGAGACACCGGGCGGGCGGCGCCGCGTCACCCGCGAGGAGATCGACCGCGTGCGCGGGGGTGATGGCTGTGTCGAGGCCTTGCGAGAGGGCGTCAGAGCGGTGGGCACCGCGGAGGGCGCGGAGCTCATGCACATCACCTCGACTCGCTTCACCCGCCTGGCCCGCGCCGGCTTCCTGACGCCCGTGAAGTTCTATTTGAATCGGTACCGGGCCGTCGTCTGGCTCTATCTCGCCGAGGAGCTGAAGCACTTCGCCGAATCCGAACTTCACGCCGCACTCCTCAAAGGACGCATGCCCGAGACGATGCGAGGGCGGCTGGAAGAAGGCCAGGACCTGCGAGCGCGCAACTGGCGGGGGCGGCACACCGGATTCCTGCTGCGCCAGTCGGAAGACGCATGGGAGCGAGCCGCGGCCATGGCTTCGCTGCTCGACCCGGTCTCGATCGCGGAGATCGTCAGGGACCCCTACGAACGTGCGTATCTCAACCGGCTCAGGTCCGTGCCCCGCAGCAGCCAGGGCGGACCGGACTCACCCGGGGCGCACATCGTGGAGAGGATCATGACGGCGGACGATCCCGACGAAATCCGTTGGCTGCGCTCCAGCCTTCTGATCGGTCTCGTTCAGGCCCGCGCGGAACGACCGGCACCACGTGCCACCCGTGAACCATCCGCCGCCACGATGGAATGGACGGCGCCGAGCGATGCCGCGGCGACAGCCACAGCCCCATCCGCAGCCATGGCCAAGGCTCTGCCTTCTGCGCCGGGTTCGGGTTCGCCTCCGGCGCAGGAGCCGCGAGGCTTGATGAATTGGCTGCGCCGACGGAGGACGTAGCCAGTCAGGGCCGCTCAATCCGCGACGGTGCCATTTACATCGTCGCGTCCAGATCCTTGGCGTACTCCTCGATGGCGGGACGGTAGCCCGCGATCTCTGGGTCCTTGGTCGTGGTGACGAGCAGCGTCAGGAGCAGTTCCATGGCGTCGTGTGTCCGGCCGGAGTTGTACAAGGCCATGGCCAGAAACGTCTTGAGCCCGCCGTCGTCGGGGAACTCGTCCGCCCCGTCCCTGAGGGTGGCGACGGCTTCCTCGTAGCGTCCCAGGATTCGGTAGGTGCTGCCCAGCCCCAGAAGTGCCCCGCGTCGGTCGTCGTCCGACAGCCCCGACCCGTCGAGCGCGCGCTCGTAGTACGGCACCGCTTCGGCCTCCAGGCCCAGCGTGTCGTGGACCCACGCAGCCTGGTACGCCACCTCCGCATCCAGGGGAAGTTCCGAAGAGAGGGCGACGAGTCGCTCCCTGGCCTCCTCGCGCCGACCTGTCTCGCGAAGCCGTACGGCCTCCGACAACAGCCGATCCCTGTCCCGAACCGAATGCCCGCTCAATTCCCCGTGCCCTTCAAAACCTGTACCCACACCTGACCCAGTGGCCACGCCCGTGTGCGGATCCGGAACCTATCCCGAATCCGGAACCTATCCCGAACGGAGACACAGATGCCCGTCGAATACCGCTGTGCGCCTGCCCCGCGGTCGTCAGCCAGCCAGTTCGTCCTCGAGCCATGTACGTCCCCTGGTGCGAGCGGTGAGCCGCACGGTCCCCAGCCGCGAGGCGAGGCGCTCGGCCTCGGTGTGCACCGCGGCCCGCGCATCGGCGCCGACATCGTCGAGGAACCTGCACACGATCTCGCCCGTGCTGTCCTGGGCCCAGCCGCCGACAATGCGGCCGTTCCACCAGAGGGACGGGCCGATGTTGCCGTTCCTGTCGAAGAGGCGTGGGCCGTGCTCCCCGAGAAACCAGCCACGGTGCTGCCAGCCCATCGGGGTGGAGTCGAGCGCCGGCAGCAGGGCCGCCCAAGGGGCAGGAGGAGAGGTCTCTTCGATGTCATCGGGGAGCAGTACCCCGGGCGCCCCGTCCAAGTCCACTTCAACAGGGCGCAGTTCGGTGAGTGCCCGCTTCGTCTGGGTCTTGGTCCACCCGGCCCACCAGCACAGATCATCCGCGGTGCCCGGACCGAACGCCCGAAGCCACCGTCGGGCAAGCTCCGTCTCGGCCGCCTGGGTGTTCCAGTCGGTGAGGCCGTCGGGGAACCAGTCCGTCAGCGGCGCCCAGCGGTATTGATGGGAAGTCCACGTGCCACGAGGCCTTGCACGCACCACACGTCCCTCCGCGGCGAGCAGCAGAAGGAGCCGACTGGCCAGCTTCTGCCGCCCCTCGTAGCTCTTGCCGCGTGCCATGACCAGCTCGGTGGCCAACCGAGAGTCGTCGCTCGCAAGCTCGGCCGCCGTCGCCTCACCGCGCTTCTTGAGAGCCCGCAGCGCCACGTCCTCCGCCTGGGCGAGCCACGCCTCCACCCCGGCCGCGTCACCCGCCGCACCGGACTCGGCGAGCATCTTCAGGAGGAGGCGGCGCTCCCGGGCGGCGACGGCACGGGAGCAGGCCGCTTGCAGCACCGGCGCCACATCCAGGGATGTCACGAAGACCGTGCGCCGCATCCCCATCAGACGGATCAGCGCCCGGTCCTCATACAGCGCGCGCTCCACATCCGCCACGCTGCCGTCCCGCATGCGCGCCCAGGCGCCGACGTACACGGACGACGGATCCGTGCCGTGCAGTGCCAGCACAGAGCGCGCCACCTCGACCGGATCGTCCGACTTGGTGTCCGCCGTCAGCCGATGGCGCAGCGCCAGCCTTGCTCTGCGCTCCGCCACATCGATCCGTCGCATCGCGCTCCCCGTCCCGTGCCTGCGCCCGTCACGCTCCGGCTGTCGGACTGTCCATGTGGCGCTCCCCGTACGGGCGGAACAGCCCCTCCTGCACCACCGACACTAGGAGGCGTCCCTCGGTGTCGTAGATGCGGCCCCGGGCGAGGCCGCGGCCCCCCGTGACGATGGGGGATTCCTGGTCGTAGAGGAACCACTCGTCGGCGCGGAACGGGCGGTGGAACCACATGGCGTGGTCGAGCGATGCCATGTCGAAGCCGCGGGGTCCCCAGAGCGGTTCGACCGGGATGCGGACAGCGTCCAGGAGCGTCATGTCGCTCGCGTAGGTCAGCGCGCAGGTGTGCACGAGCGGATCGTCGCCCAGGGGTCCCACGGCGCGCATCCACACCGCGCTGCGCGGCTCGGCGTCCTTGATTTCCTCGGCGGTCCAGCGCAGCCGGTCGACGTACCGGATGTCGAAGGGCTGGCGCCGGGCCATGCGTTCCAACTGCTCGGGGAGTGCGCCGAGGTGCTCCTTGATCTCCTCGGCGACCGTCGGCAGTGACTCCGGATCGGGGGCCGCCAGACGCGGCGGCAGCTGGTGTTCGAAGGCGCCCTGTTCGGGCTGATGGAAGGAGGCGGTGAGGTTGAAGATGGTGCGGCCCTGCTGGACGGCGGTGACGCGGCGCGTCGTGAAGGAGCGCCCGTCCCTGACCCGTTCGACCTGGTACACGATCGGCACGCCCGGGCGGCCCGGGCGCAGGAAGTACGCGTGCAGCGAGTGCACCGGGCGGTCGCCCTCGGTGGTACGGCCCGCGGCCACCAGGGCCTGGCCTGCGACCTGCCCGCCGAACACGCGCTGCAAGGACTCGTTCGGGCTGCGGCCCCGGAAGATGTTGACCTCGATCTGCTCCAGGTCCAGCAGATCGACCAACTTGTCGGCGGGATTGTTCATGGCAGTTCCTCGACTCCTGTCCGGGGCACGCGGATCCTCGGGGCCCTCAGAGCTGGCCGACGTCCGTGACCCGGATGACGGCGAGGCCCTCCTCGTCGGAAGCGGCGAGATCGACCTCCGCGCTGATGCCCCAGTCATGGTCGCCGTTCGGGTCGGCGAAGGTCTGCCTGACGCGCCACAGACCGTGCTCGGGATCCTCCTCGATGAGCAGCAGCTTGGGGCCGCGGGCGTCGGGACCGGTGCCGAGATCTTCGTACTCGTCCCAGTACTTGTCCATGGCCTCACCCCAGGCATCCGCGTCCCAGCCGGACTCCGCGTCCAGCGCGCCCAGCTCCTCGACGTGGTCGAGGGCGGCCAGCTCGACCCGGCGGAACAGCGCGTTGCGCACCAGGACGCGGAAGGCGCGCGCGTTGGCCGTGACCGGCTTGACCTGGTCGGCCTTCTCCTGGGCCTCCTCGGCCGTCATGACCTCGGGGTTGGCCAGCTGCTCCCACTCGTCGAGGAGGCTGGAGTCGACCTGCCGGACCATCTCGCCGAGCCAGGCGATCAGGTCTTCCAGGTCCTCGGACTTCAGGTCGTCCGGGATGGTGTGTTCCAGGGCCTTGTACGCGCCGGCGAGGTAGCGCAGCACAATGCCCTCGGTGCGGGCGAGTTCGTAGAAGGACGTGAACTCGGTGAAGGTCAGCGCCCGTTCGTACATGTCGCGGATGACCGACTTCGGGGACAGCGGATGGTCGCCGACCCACGGGTGGCTCGTGCGGTACGTGTTGTACGCGTGGAAGAGCAGCTCCTCCAGGGGCTTGGGGTACGTGATGTCCTGGAGCCGCTCCATGCGGTCCTCGTACTCGACGCCGTCCGCCTTCATCAGCGCCACGGCCTCGCCCCGCGCCTTGTTCTGCTGGGCCGCGAGGATCTGACGCGGGTCGTCGAGGGTGGACTCTACGACGGACACCATGTCGAGGGCGTACGAGGGGGACTCGGGGTCGAGGACCTCGAAGGAGGCGAGGGCGAACGTCGACAGCGGCTGGTTGAGCGCGAAGTCCTGCTGCAGGTCGACGGTGAGGCGCACGATGCGGCCCGTGGAGTCCGGCTCGTCGAGCTTCTCCACGACGCCGCCGTCGAGCAGAGAGCGGTAGATCGCGATGGCCCGACGAATGTGCCGGAGCTGCTGCTTGCGCGGCTCGTGGTTGTCTTCGAGGAGGTGACGCATCGCTTCGAAGGCGTTGCCGGGCCGGGCGATCACGGACAGCAGCATGGTGTGCGTGACCCGGAAGCGGGAGTTCAGCGGCTCGGGCTCGGAGGCGATGAGCTTCTCGAAGGTGCTCTCGGACCAGGCGATGAAGCCGTCGGGCGCCTTCTTGCGGACCACCTTGCGGCGCTTCTTCGCGTCGTCGCCGGCCTTCGCCAGTGCCTTCTCGTTCTCGATGACGTGCTCGGGCGCCTGCGCGACCACGAAGCCCGCCGTGTCGAAGCCCGCTCGCCCGGCACGCCCGGCGATCTGATGGAACTCCCGCGCGCGCAGCGTGCGGACACGGGTGCCGTCGTACTTGGTGAGCGCGGTGAACAGCACGGTGCGGATCGGGACGTTGACGCCGACGCCCAGGGTGTCCGTGCCACAGATGACCTTGAGGAGTCCGGCCTGCGCGAGCTTCTCCACCAGACGGCGGTACTTGGGCAGCATGCCCGCGTGGTGCACACCGATTCCGTGCCGCACGTAGCGGGAGAGGTTGCGGCCGAACTTGGTGGTGAAGCGGAAGTTGCCGATCAGGTCGGCGATCTTGTCCTTCTCCTCGCGCGTGCACATGTTGATGCTCATCAGCGACTGCGCGCGTTCGACCGCCTGGGCCTGCGTGAAGTGCACGATGTAGACCGGCGCCTGCTTGGTTTCCAGGAGCTCGGTGAGCGTCTCGGTGATCGGCGTCAGACGGTACTCGTACGACAGCGGCACCGGGCGTGTCGCGGACCGGACGACCGAGGTGGGCCGGCCGGTGCGGCGCGTCAGGTCCTTCTCGAACATGGAGACGTCGCCGAGCGTCGCCGACATGAGGATGAACTGCGCCTGCGGAAGTTCGAGCAGCGGGATCTGCCAGGCCCAGCCGCGGTCCGGCTCGGCGTAGAAATGGAACTCGTCCATCACGACCTGGCCGATGTCGGCGTTCTTGCCGTCCCGCAAGGCGATGGAGGCGAGGACCTCGGCCGTGCAGCAGATGACGGGGGCGTCGGAGTTGACGGACGCGTCGCCCGTCAGCATGCCGACGTTTTCGGTGCCGAAGAGCTTGCACAGGTCGAAGAACTTCTCCGACACCAGAGCCTTGATGGGCGCTGTGTAGAAGGTGACCTTGTCCTGGGCGAGCGCCGTGAAGTGGGCCCCCGCCGCGACCAGACTCTTGCCGGAGCCGGTGGGCGTGGACAAGATCACGTTTGCCCCGGAGACCACCTCGATCAGCGCCTCCTCCTGGGCCGGGTAGAGAGTGATGCCCTGGTCCTCGGCCCACGACGAGAAGGCTTCGAAGAGGGCATCGGGGTCGGCGTCGGGCGGCAGCTGATCGATAAGGGTCACACCCCCATCTTGCCTTCCTTCCCACCCGATCAGGGAACCGGAGGTCCCTACGAAGATCATGAACGCTACGCTGTGTCGCCGACGGGGCGTCAGACCAATCGAAATGGGGCGGGCAACAACAATGATGGGACCGGCACACTCACTGTCGGGAGCGGCGGCCTGGCTAGGCGTCGGCGCTGCCGCAGCGGCCGCGGGGCACAGCATGCCTTGGCCGGTCCTTCTCGTAGGGGCGCTGATCTGCGCCGGAGCGGCGCTCGCACCCGACCTCGACCACAAGTCGGCGACCATCTCCAGAGCCTTCGGGCCGCTTTCCCGCGGCCTGTGCGAGATCGTCGACAAGCTCTCGTCAGCCGTCTACAAGGCCACCCGCAAACAGGGGGACCCGCGTCGCTCGGGCGGGCACCGTACGCTCACGCACACCTGGCTGTGGGCGGTGCTGATCGGAGCGGGCGCCTCGGCCCTGGCGATCTTCGGCGGGCGCTGGGCGGTGCTGGCGATCCTCTTCGTCCACATGGTGCTCGCCATCGAAGGCCTGCTGTGGCGGGCCGCCCGCGGGTCGAGCAGCGATGTGCTCGTGTGGCTGCTTGCCGCGGCGAGCGCCTGGATCCTCGCCGGGATCCTGGACAAGCCGGGCAACGGCGCGGACTGGCTGTTCACCGAGCCCGGCCAGGAGTATCTGTGGCTGGGGCTGCCGATCGTGATGGGCGCCCTGGTGCACGACATCGGGGATGCGCTGACCGTCTCCGGATGCCCGATCCTGTGGCCCATCCCCATCGGCCGCAAGCGCTGGTACCCGATCGGGCCGCCGAAGGTGCTGCGGTTCCGGGCCGGGAGCTGGATCGAGCTCAAGGTGCTGATGCCGGTGTTCATGCTGCTCGGGGGAGTGGGCGGTGCGGCCGCCCTCAACTTCATCTGAGGGGGCTCCCTCGCTGTAGGGAGCACGTTCGTCCGGAGGGCGGCCGCGTCGCTCGCGGCTCACGACGTGCCCGGCTGCTCACCGTGCCAGGAGTTCCAGAGCGCGGCGTAGGCGCCGTCGGCTTCGACGAGCTCCTCATGGGGACCCAGCTCGGTCACCAGGCCGTCCTGCATGACCGCCACGCGATCCGCGTCGTGGGCCGTCTGCAGACGATGGGCGATGGCGATGACGGTCCGTCCTTGGAGGACCGCGGCCAGAGCCCGCTCCGTGTGCCGTGCTGTCGTCGGGTCCAGCAGCGCGGTGGCTTCGTCCAGGATCAGCGTGTGGGGGTCGGCGAGCACCACTCGGGCCAGCGCCAATTGCTGGGCCTGCGCTCCGTGCAGCCGGTGGCCGCCGGGGCCAAGCTCCGTGTCGAGGCCGTCCGGCAGGCTCTCCGACCAGTCGGCGCCGACTGCGGTGAGGGCTGCTTCGAGCTCGGCGTCCGTGGCGGTCTCCGCCGCTATCAGGAGGTTGTCCCGGACGGTCCCGAGGAACACGTGGTGCTCCTGGGTGACGAGGACGACTTGTTGGCGCAGCCGGTCAGGGGGCAGATCGGCGATGGGTGCGCCACCGACGGTCACTGTTCCGCTGACGGGAGTGTCGATCCCCGCCAGGAGGCGACTCAGGGTGCTCTTGCCCGCCCCCGAGGGCCCGACGATCGCGAGGCGCTCGCCTGGCCGCACGGAAAGGGTGACCCCGCGCAGGACATCGGCCCCGCGGTCGTAGGCGAAGCGCACTCCCTGAACCTCGATGCGGTCGTTCTCGGGGGCGCCGACCAGGCCATCCGTGCTCGCGGCCATGGGCTCGGAGGGCTCGGACGGCCCCTTGGGAGCGGCGGCCAGGCCCTCGACGCGGGCGAAGGATGCGCCGCTGCTCTGCAACTGTTCGACCTGCTGAAGGATCGTGTCCAAGGGCTGGGAGAGCTGCTGCAGGTACAGGGCCGCGGCGACCACCGTGCCGAGGCTCACGGAACCCTGTTCGTGCAGCACCCCGCCGAGGAGCAGCACGGCGACGACGGGGATGGCGTACGAAATGTCGATGGAGGGGAACAGGACGCTGCGCAGGAACAGCGTCCGGTCGTGGGCGGTGACGCACCGCTCGATCTCGGCCTCGCTGTCCGCGACGCGGCGCTCGCGCAGGCGCAGGGCCTCGACGGTGCGGGCTCCGGAGGCGGTGGCCGCGAGTACCTCTGCCAGTGCGGAGTGTGCCGCTCCCTGCTCGAGGTAGGCGGCCCGCGCACGCCGCAGGTACCAGCGCGTGGCGAACCAGATGCCGGTGAGGCCGAGCACACCGCAGACGCCGAGCAGCGGGTCGAGGAGGAAGACCGCACCGAGGATGAAAAGCGCCTGCACGGCCGCGACGAACACATCGGGGCCGGTGTCGCGCAGCATCTGTCCGGCGGTCGCCACGTCGGTGGTGCCGCGGGCCGTCAGATCGCCCGCACCGGCCCGTTCCACGACGGAGGCGGGGAGCGTCAGCGCCCGGTCGACGAACTGTTCACGAATGCGGCCGAGGGTTCGCTCGCCGAAGCGATGGGCGAGGTAGCGGGCGTGACGTGCCAGGAGGAGCTGGGCGAGTGCGCCCACCAGGATGCCCAGGGCGAGGCGGTCGACGGCATCGACGCCTCCGCCATCCTTGACCGTATTGATGATGCGTCCGAGGAGCCAGGGGCCGGTGAGGCCTGCCGCCGCCGCGAGCGCATTGAAGCCGATCATCGTGATGAAGGCGCCGGTGTCCTGCCGGATCAGGTGGACGGCGGCGCGGCGGACCTGGCGGCGGTCGGCCACGGGCAGCTGCCCGGGTGCGGGGGTTTCCGCGGCTGGGCCGCGGTGGGGCGACGTCATCGGAGGGCCTCATGAGTCGGCTCGGCAGAAGGATGGGAGCGTGTCTGACGTCGTGCTGTGTGCTGCTCCTCCGCCTGGTCGCCTTCGTCCGTGCCGCGCGACACCAGGCGCCGGTAGTCCGGGTGATTCGCGAGGAGGTCGGCGTGACTGCCGATCGCGGCCACGTGGCCGTCGACCAGGTGGTACACCGTGTCGGCCTGATCGAGGACCAGAGGGGAGGAGCTGGTGACGAGGGTGGTGCGGCCGCTGCGGGCGGCGCGAAGGTGGGTCGCCATGTTCGCCTCGGTGTGGGCGTCGACCGCCGATGTGGGTTCGACGGCCAAGAGGACCTCCGGGTCGGCGAGGAGGGCCCGGGCCATGCGGACACGCTGACGCTGGCCGCCGGAGAGGTTGCGGCCGTGGGAGTCCAGAGGGGCATCGAGCCCGTCCGGCAGGCCGAGGACGACGTCCCGGGCCACGGCCGCGTCGACCGCACGGGCAATGGCCTCCTCATCCGGAGCGCATCGCCCGGAGATGGCCCCGCGCAACGTACCGGCGAAGAGATCGGCTTCGTTGTCCGCGACCAGGATCCGCGTGCGGACCTCGTCCAGGGCGACGGCGTCGAGGCGCACCGATCCCCAGGTGGCCAGGGAAGGAGCGAACCGGCCGAGGCGGTCTACGACGTCCGTGGCGTCGGAGGCACGCGCGCTGACGAGCGCGGTGAGGAGTCCGGGGGCGACCTCCACGCCGGACAGCGGGTCACGCAGCACGGACGGTTCCTCCGGGCCTTGCACCGGCTCCGTATGAGCGGCGGTCTCCCATTCCCCCGGTGCCAGGTTCAAGAAGCCCACGACCCGCCGCGCGGCGACCAGGCCCCGGCCGATGTCGTATGCGCCTTCGATGAGGAACGTCACCGGCAGGACGAGAACGGCGACGTAGCCATAGACGGCGACCAGTTCGCCGACAGTGATGGTGCCCTCGGCGGCCATGCGTGCGGCGAGCCAGGTCACGGCGGCCAGGAACAGGGTGGGCAGGCCGAGGCCGAAGGCCTGGATCCAGCTCATGCTCGACCCGACCCGGTAGCCCTCGTCCCGCAGCCGACGCGAACCTTCGCGGTAGCGGGCCGCGAACACTCCCTTGCCGCCGAGGCCGTTGAGGACGCGGAGACCTCCGGCGAGGTCGCCGAGTATCGCTGCGAGTGTTCCCTGACGCTCCCGGTAGGCCGTCTCGGCCCCCTGCAGACGGCCGAGGAACGGACCGATCAGCACGGCGAGCAGGGGCACGCCGACCAGCACCACCACGGCAAGCAGCGCGGAGACGGACAGCAGCAGTGCCGCCACCACGAAGTAGGCGATCACCGCACCCACGCCCGGACCCGTCACGGTGAGGGTCTGGCTGATGACGCCCACGTCGGAGTGACCGATCGTGACGACCTCACCGGCCGAGACCCGTCGGGGCAGCGCCGCGCCGAGCCGGGTCGCGTGGTCGACCACGACCCGCACGGTGCGGAAATAGGCGTTGAGCCGGATCCGGGTCATGGTGCGGTGCCGCATGATCGCCAGCCAGGCGTTGAGGAGCCCGATGCCGAACAGGGCAGCGCACCAGCCCATCAGGACGGTGCGGTCGCCCGGCCGCAAGCCGTCATCGATGGCGCGCGACAGGATGTACGGGGGGAGAGTCAGGCTGACCATCCAGGCGCTGCCCAACAGGGCACCGAGAGCGATGCGTTGCGGCTGGCTGGCGATCACCCACCAGAGGTAGCGGGCAGGCCCGCGACGGTCGGGGACGCCGGTATCCGTGGAGGGTGCAGCCATTCTCGTACCTTAACTACCCCCGTACGAGCGAAAACAGGACACCCCACACTCCCCGCCGTCCACCCGCTCGCCCGACGTCCCTTCCTACCCGTGCCAGGACCGCCACAGCGCCGCGTACGCACCGTCCGCTGCCACCAGTTCGTCGTGGCTGCCCAGTTCCGCGATCCGCCCGCTCTCGACCACCGCGATGACGTCCGCGTCGTGCGCGGTGTGCAGCCGGTGGGCGATGGCCACGACCGTGCGGCCGTCCAGCACGCGGGCCAGGGAGCGCTCCAGGTGCCGCGCCGCGCGGGGGTCGAGGAGCGACGTCGCCTCGTCAAGGACCAGCGTGTGCGGGTCGGCGAGGACGAGGCGCGCCAGGGCGATCTGCTGGGCCTGTGCGGGCGTCAGCGCGAACCCGCCCGAGCCGACCTCGGTGTCGAGGCCCTCGTCGAGGCCGCGTGCCCAGTCGGCCGCGTCGACTGCGCCGAGCGCAGCCCACAGTTCGGCGTCCCGCGCTCCGGTCCTGGCGAGGAGGAGGTTGTCGCGCAGCGAGCCCACGAAGACGTGGTGTTCCTGGTTGACCAGGGCCACATGCGCGCGCACCTGCTCGGCGGGCATCGCCGACAGCGCGGCGCCACCCAGGGTGACGTGACCGGTGCGCGGACCGTAGATCCCCGCGAGGAGCCTGCCCAAGGTCGACTTGCCCGCGCCCGACGGGCCGACCAGGGCGACACGCGAACCGGGTTCGACGGCGAGGGACACCTCGCGGAGCACGTCGACGCCCTCGCGGTAGCCGAAGTGCACGTCGTCGGCGCGGACGTGGCGCCCGTCGGGAGCCACGGACGAATCACCGGCGTCCGGCTCGATGTCACGCACGCCGACGAGCCGGGCCAGCGACACCTGGGCGACCTGAAGCTCGTCGTACCAACGGAGGATGATGCCCAGCGGGTCGACGAGCATCTGGGCGATCAGGACGCCCGTGGTCAGCTGCCCCACCCCGATCCAGCCCTGGAGGACGAAGACACCGCCGATCATCAGTGTCGAGCACAGCACGGCCGTGTGCGTGAAGTTGATGACCGGGAAGAGGACCGACCGCAGATAGAGGGTGTACCGCTCCCAGGCGGTCCACTCCTTGATGCGGCGCTCCGAGAGCTCGATGCGGCGACGGCCGAGGCGGTGGGCCTCCACCGTGCGTCCCGCGTCGACGGTCTCGGTGAGGGCGGCGGCCACGGCGGCGTAACCGGCGGCCTCCGAGCGGTAGGCGGCAGGCGCCCGCTTGAAGTACCAGCGGCAGCCCACGACGAGGAGCGGCACGGCGACGAGCACGGCGGGCGCCAGCGGCGGTGCCGTCACGACGAGCCCGCCGAGCAGCAGCGCCACCCACACCACACCGATGGCGAGCTGCGGCACGGCCTCGCGCATGGCGTTGGCGAGCCGGTCGATGTCCGTGGTGATGCGCGAGAGCAGGTCGCCGGTGCCTGCCCGCTCCAGGACGCCGGGCGGCAGCCCGACGGACCGTACGAGGAAGTCCTCCCGCAGATCCGCCAGCATCCGTTCGCCGAGCATCGCGCCGCGCAGCCGCACCTCCCGTACGAAGAAGGCCTGCACGAGGAGCGCGGTCGTGAACAGGGCGATGGTGAGCCCCAGGTGGAGGTCGCGCGCGTCGTCCGAGACCTTCTCGACCAGGTCGCCGAGCAGATAGGGGCCGACCATGGAGGCGATGACGGCGAGTGTGTTCACCACGATGAGAAGGAGGAAGGACCGGCGGTGGCGCTGGAAGAGTTCGCGGACGTAGGTGCGCACGGTCGCGGCCGAGCCGACGGGCAGGGTCTCTGCCGTCGTGGGGGCCGCCGGGTCGTATGCCGGGGGCGCCAGGCCGATCATGCCGTCTCCTCGATGTCGAATTCGGTCAGGGTCTGTGTGTCTGCCCCGGGGGCCGCGGCGACGCGTTCCGCGTCGGTCTCGCGGGTCACGACCGCGCGGTACCGCGGCTCGCTGTGCACCAGCTCGCGGTGCGCACCCACCGCCGTGACCTCGCCGTCGGCCAGGAAGACGACGCGTTCGGCGCGGTCCAGGAGCAGTGGCGACGACGTGAGCACCACGGTGGTGCGTCCTGCGCGCAGGTGCCGGATGCCGTCGGCGACCCGGGCCTCGGTGTGTGAGTCGACGGCGGACGTCGGCTCGTCGAGTACGAGCGCCTCGGGGTCGGTGACCAGTGAGCGGGCCAGGGCGAGGCGTTGGCGTTGGCCTCCGGAGAGGGAGCGGCCGCGTTCCGTGAGGTGGGCAGCCATCGGGTCGTCGTCCACCGACGCCTGCGCGAGGGCGTCCAGGACATCGGAGCACTGCGCCGCGTCCAGCGCCTCCTCGGGGCCGACCGCTCCCGAGGCCGGTACGTCGAGGAGGTCACGGAGCGTTCCGGAGAGGAGGATGGGGTCCTTGTCCTGTACGAGGACGGCGGTTCGTGCGGTGGCCAGGGGCAGGTCGTCCAGCGGTACGTCGCCTAGGCGTACGGACGGCAGGCCCGCGGCCTCGTCGAACGCGGGATGTCCCCCGAGCCGCTCGGCGAGCCGTCCCGCCTCGTCCGGGTCGCCGCAGACCACGGCGGTGAGCCGCCCGGCCGGGGCGAGCAGCCCTGTCGCCGGGTCGTACAGGTCACCGGTGGGCGGTTCCTCGGCCCCGGATTCCGCGTCCCGCGATCCCCCAGAGTCCGCGTCCCGCGATCCCGCGGCCTCGGCCGTCCGCTGGAGGGAGAGCACGCGGGCCGCCCGCTTCGCGGAGGGGCGCGAGAAGGAGTACGCCATGGCGATCTCCTCGAAGTGCCGCAGCGGGTAATTGAGCATCATGATGGCGCTGTAGACGGTGACGAGCTCGCCCACCGTGACCCGCCCCTCGCGGGCGAGGTGCACGCCCTGCCAGACGACGGCGATGAGCAGCAGTCCCGGCATCAGGACCTGGATGGCCGAGATCACCGCCCACATCCTGGCGCTGCGCACGGCGGCCGTGCGGACTTCCTGGGATGCGCTGCGGTAGCGGTCGAGGAAGAGTTCCTCGCCGCCGATGCCGCGCAGCACCCGCAGCCCGGCGACGGTGTCCGACGCCAGTTCGGTGGCCCGGCCCGCCTTCTCGCGCTGGAAGTCCGCCCGGCGTGTGGCGCGTGGCAGCAGCGGAAGGACGGCGAGGGCGAGCGCCGGGATGCCCACGGCGACGATGACGCCGAGGGCGGGCTGGTACACGACGAGGCCGATGCAGACGAGGACGACGGTCAGCGCGGCTGCCGCGAACCGCGACAGGGCCTCCACGAACCAGCCGATCTTCTCGACGTCGCCGGTGGAGACGGCCACGACCTCTCCGGCGGCGACGCGACGGGTGAGCGCGGAGCCGAGCGCCGCGGTCTTGCGCGCGAGGAGCTGCTGCACGCGGGCCGCGGCCGTGATCCAGTTGGTGACCGCGGTGCGGTGCAGCATCGTGTCGCCGACCGCGATGGCGATGCCGAGGAGGACGAGCAGCGCGCCCGCGAGGGCGAGCCGTCCGCCGGAACGGTCGAGCACGGCCTCGACGGCGACGCCGACCATGTAGGGCAGGCCCGCGATGGCGCCGAAGTGCAGCAGGCCCCAGGCGAGGGACTTGAGCTGTCCGCCGAGCTGGTTGCGGCCCAGCCACAGCAGGAAGCGTGGCCCCGACCGGGCATCGGGGACACCGGGGTCGGGAAACGGAAGGTCGCGAATCTGCATGACGTCCCAGGAATCGGTGCGGCGGCCGTCGCTCCGGCGAGGTGGCGGCGGGAGCGAACGGCGGTAACAAACCGTGAAAGGTTCGCCTCGCGCGGTGGTCCGAAGCAAACGATTTTCCGCCCTGAGGTAAAGAATCGGCCCTGTCCCGGCGTGTGCCGCGGTGCTTGGCGAGGGTTCCGCGGGCCGGGTGCGACCATGGGCGGATGCGAATAGCACGTGCGGCGCGAGTGGTGGTCGCGGCAGCGGCCTGCGGTGCCCTTCTGACGTCCTGCGCGAGCGGGAGTGACGACGGTTCGAAGAAGGACGATGCGGGTGCCGGTCCCGGCAAGAGCGCCCAGGCCGGGTCCGTCGACCTCCGGCGCATCCCCGACGTGGGCGACCGGCTGCAGTCCAAGATCCCCAAGGAAGCCCGTCAGGTCGTGGCGGTCTACGGCGACGGTGAGGACTCGGCGAAGTCGACCGTCGTGCTCTACACGAAGTCGGGGGCGAAGGACGCCACCTGGGACAAGGCCCGCAGCTGGCCCGCGCACAACGGCAAGAAGGGCTGGACGACCGACCACCGCGAGAACGACAAGCGCAGCCCGGTCGGCGTGTTCACGCTCACCGACGCGGGGGGCGTCCTCGCGGACCCGGGTGCCAAGCTCCCGTATACGAAGTCGGCGTCCATTCAGGCCCCGCACTACTGGCCCAAGACGCACTGGCACGACTTCGACTACGTCATCGCCATCGACTACAACCGTGCCAAGGGCACCCCGCCGAACGATCCGACGCGCCCGCAGGGCCAGGCCAAGGGCGGCAGCATCTGGCTGCACATGGACCATGGGAGCGGTACGTCGGGCTGTGTGAGCCTGTCCAAGCCGGGCATGGAGTACCTGTTGCGCACGCTCGATCCCAAGCAGCATCCGGTCGTGGTCATGGGTGACAAGGCGAATCTGGACGCGTGAGCCGCCGGGGAGCGCCGTTGCCATCGACGCCATTGCGGTGATCGGCAACTGCCCATAGAAATCCCCCATGAGAAGACGCGTCATGTCCATGCTCGCCGGAGCGACCCTCGCGGCGAGCACCCTCCTCGGTACCGGACCGGCAACGGCCGACACACCCTCCGATGCCGCTCTCGCCAACGCCACGGCCGCCGCCGCAACGCCCTCCGCCGCAACGCCCCCGGCGGAGTTCGGTGACGACTGGCACGACCCGGTCACCGCCGCGCCGCCCCTACCGAAACCGCACACCAAGTCCTGCGAAGTGACCGTCGCCGAAGCGCAGTTCAAGGACTTCACGCCGTACAAAGGCGACTACACGCCTCCGACGAAGTGCGGCAAGGGCCACTGGGGCAAGGTGGTCCTGCGCCTCGACGGGAAGGTCAAGGGGCGGCAGTACGACCGTCTCGGATACCTCCGCATCGGCGGGGTCGAAGTTCTGCGCACATCGACCCCGGAGCCGTCGGTCGACGGCATCACCTGGTCCGTGGAGAAGGACGTCACCCGCTACCGCGAGACGCTGAGCCGCGGTCAGCAGGTCGAGATGCTCATCGGGAACGTAGTCAACGACACGTACACCGGCATCATCGACGTCAAGGCGACGCTGACGTTCTACGAGTCGGAGAAGGCCGCGCACACGCCCGACCGCGTCATCCCCCTCGGGGACACCGGGGGCAGCGCCACCCTCACGACCCCGCGCAACAGCGAACGCATCATCGCCGAGGTGTACGCCACCGGCTCCGGCGGCGGCTGCGAGGAGTACTGGTATCTGACCGTGCCGGACGCCGCGCCCTACTCCTGCAAGGCCGACCACGGCCCCTACCGTGAGGTGCAGGTCAAGGTCGACGGACAACTGGCGGGCATCGCCGCGCCGTTCCCGACCGTCTGGACCGGCGGCTGGTCCAACCCCTTCCTCTGGTACGTCATTCCGGGGCCCCGCGCCTTCGACATCAAGCCCATCGAGTACGACCTGACCCCCTTCGCGAGCGTCCTCAACGACGGCCGCCCGCATCAGGTGGAATTCTCCGTAGTCGGTGTCCCCGAGGCGCAGGCTGGCTGGAGCGCGCCGGTCAACGTGCTGGTCTGGCAGGACGAGAAGAGCGACCACGTCACGGGCCGACTGACCAGCCACCAGGAGGGCGCGCCCGCCAACACGTCCAAGTACACGCCCGGCACGGGGGATCAGGCGCACCGGCTGGACACGGAGGGCGGCCACCGGCTCAGCGTCTCGGGGTACGTGAACACCTCGCACGGCCGGGTTGCGACGACCGTGACCCGAAGCCTCCAGAACACGTCCGTCCACCGCTGGACCGAGGGCGAGTCGATGGACGCGCTCAAGGCCGGGTGGACGGACCGGGAGACGGTCACGACGGGCCACCGCGCCGTGCGCACCGACCGGACGTACACCATGGACGGCACCACGACCCTCGGCGCCGGTGACCGGCTGCGCACCGAGATCTCCCTCGGCGACCGCGCCGAGAGCGTCACGAAGAACGGCGGTCGGCGCACTGGCTGGTCCGTGCTGGACGACCGTTACGACGGCGACGCGACGTACACGTCAAACGTCCCCCGCGATCAGCGGCACGCCGTGGGCACATCGCGCGAGCGCTACCGGCTGACCGGCGACACCGGCTGCTACGACCGGTCGATCGCCACCGTGCAGGGAACCCTGACGGAGGACCGTCGGCGCTGCTGGCCGGGAAGGGCTCGGTGGTGACGCGAAGGCCACCACCGAGCCCGCCCCAAGTCTCTTACGGCTTAACCTCTTACGGGTTAGCCCCTTACGCCTTGGGCTTCTCCGAGTCCATTCCCGGCCGCTCCTTCTTCCACAGGCCCCGTGTGAAGTCGGGGATCGCCTGCGGCGCCCCCTTCGCCTTGATCGACAGATGGCTCAGCGGCACGGGGGCCGTCCACGTGGCGGCGTCGTACACGTCGAAGTCGGGTACCAGGCCGAGCTGCATGGTCTGCATCAGACGGAAGATCATGATGTAGTCCATGCCGCCGTGCCCGCCGGGCGGGTTGGCGTGCTCCTTCCACAGCCAGTGGTCGAAGTCGGCGTACTTGGCGAAGTCGCCCCACTCGTCGTTCGTGTGGTCCGGCTCGATGTAGATGCGCTCCGGATAGTCCTCGAAGACGCCCCGCGTGCCGCCCAGGCTGTTGATGCGGCTGTACGGGTGCGGAGTCGAGACGTCGTGTTCGAGGCGGATCACCCGGCCCTTCGCCGTCTGGACGAGGCTGATGGTGCGGTCGCTCTCGATGTACGTCTCCTTCCAGCTCGGGTCGCCCGCGGGCATGTGCTCCTTGCGGTACTCGGCGAGGCCGAGGGAGGGCGTGCCGAAGCTGGATATGTGCGTGGCGCGGTCACCACGGTTGACGTCCATGTAGTTGGCGACCGGACCGAAGCCGTGGTTGGGGTAGAGGTCGCCGCGCAGCCGGGTGTGCCACAGGCGCCGCCACGGACCCTCGTAGTAGTCGGGATCGAACATCAGACCGCGCAGATCGTGGTTGTACGCGCCCGCGCCGTGCAGCAGGTCACCGAACTTGCCCGCGTGCGCCATCCGCAGGACACGCATCTCGTTCTTGCCGTAACAGCAGTTCTCCAACTGCATGCAGTGCCTGCGGGTGCGCTCGGAGAGGTCGACCAGCTCCCACAGCTCTTCGAGGCGCAGTGCGATGGGACACTCCACGCCCACGTGCTTGCCGTTCAGCATCGCGGACTTCGCCATGGCGAAGTGGAAGTCCCAGGGCGTCGCCACGTACACGAAGTCGATGTCCCCGCGCTTGCACAGGTTCTCGTAGTCGTGCTCGCCCTTGGTGTACGTCGCCGGGGCGGGCTGGCCCGCGGCCGTGACCTTCTTCGCGGCGGCCGCGGTCTTGTCCTTGACCGGGTCACAGAGCGCGACGACGCGCACGCCGGGGATCGCCAGGAACAGGTCGATCATGCTGCCGCCGCGGTTGCCGAGGCCGATGATCCCGACCCGGACCGTCGAGCGGCGCTGGAACGGCACGCCGATCATGGTGTCGCCCTTGCGCGCGGGCGCCTTGGCCGTGTCGGTCGTGGCGGCGGCTCCGGTGGCCGCGGAGTCGGGGGCGTCGGCGTGCGCCGTGCCGCTCGCGAAGGCGCCGACTCCGAGCCCCGCGCCGGCGAGGCCCGCCGTGCGGAGCACCGTGCGACGTGAATGGCCGTCACCCGCCCTGTTCTCGGTGCCGTCGTCCGGGGTGGTGCCTTCAGGGTTCGGTGTGACGTTCTCGTCCTGCATCGGACCTCCGTAGCTGAATGGCGGCTGGTCTCTACCACTGGGGCGGAAGCCACCCTGGTCGGGGGTGGGACCGGGGCGCAAGAGACTGGAGGTGCCGAAGAGTTGGATTTATCGCTGGGGGCAGACCGTGGTGGGCAACGGACCCTCACGGACGGGTCGCGCGCTCCAGTTCCAGGAGCACGGAGTAATAGCCGCGGCCCGTCGCGTGGTCCATGCCCACCTCGCACATGCGGTTCGCCGAGAGGTGTGCGTCGAAAGGGCGGGACGTGACCTCCGCGGCCTCCTTGCGCGTGGCCGATTCCGTGAGCTCCTTGTGGAGCATGCCGCGGTCGCCCGCGAAGGCGCAGCACCCCGCGTCGTCCGGGACGACCACTTCGTCCGCGCACGCCTCGGCGACGGCACGGAGCTGCGCCTCGTCGCCGAGGTGCTGCATGGAGCAGGTGGGGTGCAGGACGGCGGAGCCGATCGTGCGGTGCACCGTCAGGTGGGGGAGTAGATCGTCGGCGGCCCAGACGATCGAGTCGACGATCGTGAGCTCCCGGTGCAACTCCCGGTTGTCCGCGGTGAGATACGGCACGACCTCGTGGGCGATGCCGAGCGTGCAGGACGAGGCGTCGACGACCAGGGGCAGGCGGCCGCCCGCCGTCCAGCCCCAGACCGCTTCGACGATGCGATTGGCCATGACCCGGTTCCCGGCGTCGTACCCCTTGGAATGCCAGATCGTCGCGCAGCACGTCCCCGCGACATCGTCCGGAATCCAGACCGGCTTCTCCGCGCGCGCGGAGACGGCGACGACGGCCTCCGCCAGGGAGCGGTCGCCCGGGCCGCCGAAGATGCGGTTGACGCATGCCGGGTAGTAGACGGCGGAGGCTCCCACGCGCGCGGTGCGCGGCAGCTTGCGCGCCGCGGCCCCGGGGATCTGGGGCAGCCATTCCGGGACGAGGTCCGGGCGCACGGCCTTGCGGGCGGTGCGGGTGACCTTGGTGAGCAGCCGGTCGCTGATCCGGTCGGCGGCGGCCACCGCGAGCCGCGCCGACGCCTCGACGGCCTTGAAGTTCTTCGCGGCGAGAGCGGCCGCCTTCTCCTCGCGCGGCGAGTGCCGCGCGTGACGGAACTCCTTCATCAGGGCGCCCGTGTCGATGCCCACCGGGCAGGCGATGCGGCACGTCGAGTCACCTGCGCAGGTATCCACGGCGTCGTAGCCGTACGCCTCTACGAGACCGTCCTCCACCGGGGAACCCGCGGGCTGGCGCATCATTTCGCGGCGCAGCACGATGCGCTGGCGTGGTGTCGTGGTCAAGTCCTCGCTGGGGCAGGTCGGTTCGCAGAAGCCGCACTCGATGCACGGGTCGGCGATCGGCTCCACCCGGGGGATGGTCTTCAGCCCCCGCAGATGCGCCTTCGGGTCCCGGTCGAGGACGATCCGGGGGGCGAGCACGCCGTCCGGGTCGATGACCTGCTTCGTGCGCCACATCAGCTCGGTCGCCTTCGGGCCCCACTCCAGCTCCAGGAACGGCGCGATGTTGCGGCCCGTGGCGTGCTCGGCCTTCAGGGAGCCGTCGAAACGCTCCACGGTCTGGCGGCAGAAATCGTCCATGAAGGCGGCGTAGCGCTCGACGTCGGCGGGGATCGCCGCGTCGAAGGCGAGCAGGAAGTGCAGGTTGCCGTGGGCCGCGTGGCCCGCGACGGCGGCGTCGAAGCCGTGCCGGGTCTGGAGGTCCAGCAGCGCTTCGCAGGCCTCGGCGAGGCGGCTGGGCGGGACCGCGAAGTCCTCGGTGATCAGTGTCGTCCCCGAGGGGCGGGAGCCGCCGACTGCGGTGACGAATGCCTTGCGCGCCTTCCAGTAGCCGCCGATCGTCCCGGCGTCGCGCGTGAACGCATTGGTCACCGACGGCACGGGCGCGATCAGCTCCAGCCCTTCGAGGGCCTTCGCCGCCGCCGCTTCGCACGCCTCCTGTGCCGTCTCGTCCGGGGCGCGGAACTCGACCAGGAGCGCGGCCGTCGACTTCGGCAGCCCCGCCCAGTCGGCGGGCACCCCCTGAACGCTGACCGAGGCCCGCAGGGTGTTGCCGTCCATCAGCTCGACGGCCAGCGCGCCCGCGGTGTTGAACAGCGGCACCGCGGCGGCGGCCGCGGGCAGCGAGGGGAAGAAGAGCAGCGCCGTGGACGTGTGCCGGTCCAGCGGCAGTGTGTCGAAGACGATCTCCGAGATGAAGCCGAAGGTGCCCTCGGAGCCGACCATCAGGCCCCGCAGGATCTCCACGGGCGTCGCGCCGTCGAGGAAGGCGTCGAGGCGGTAGCCGTTGGTGTTCTTGATCTCGTACTTGCCGCGGATGCGGGCCACCAGCTGCGGGTCGGCCTCGATTTCGTACTTGATCGCCAGCAGGCCTTCGCACAGGTCGGGCTGTGCGTGTGCCAGTTGCTCGTCCGCGTCCGGCTCGGCCGTGTCCACGACCGTCCCGGAGGGCAGGACGACGGTGAGCGAGGCAACCGTGCGGTAGGAATTGCGGGTGGTGCCCGCCGTCATGCCCGACGCGTTGTTCGCGACGACACCCCCGACCGTGCAGGCGATCGCGCTCGCCGGGTCGGGACCGAGCACCCGGCCGAACCGGGAGAGCGTCACGTTGGCGCGCACGACCGTCGTGCCGGGGCCGATGCGAACCCGCTCGCCGTCGCCGAGCACCTCCACGCCCGACCAGTGCTTGCGCACGTCGACGAGGATGTCCTCGCCCTGGGCCTGGCCGTTCAGTGACGTCCCCGCCGCGCGGAAGACGACTTCGCGGCCCTTGCCGTGCGCGTACGACAGGACGGCCGACACGTCGTCGATGTCCTCGGGGACGACCACGACCTGCGGCACGAAGCGGTAGGGGCTGGCGTCCGATGCGTACCGGACCAGGTCGGAGACCTTCGTCAGGACCTTGTCCGCACCGAGCAGCGCGGTCAGCTCCGAGCGGAGCGGCTCAGGGGTGCCGCTGCTCCGCCCGTCCGGCACGCGGTCGTGGGAAGGGCCGTCCGTGCGCGACGCGGCACCGGGGCGCAGGGCGTCCGGCTCGGGCTCCAGCAGTGGCATGAGCTCTCCTCGGCGGTTGCGGCGGCGCACTCACGGGCCCGGCGGCCGTTCGTCAGTGCCTCAGCAGCGGCGGACGTCCGGCACGTCGAACAGCGCGTTCAGCAGGACGCCCAGCTGCGCGCGCTGCTCGGCGTCCAATGGAGCCAGGATGTCCTCTGCGGCGGCCCGGCGCGCGCCGCGCAGCTCGCCCAGGGCCTTCAGCCCCGCGTCGGTGAGCTCGATGCGGATCACCCGGCGATTGGTGGGGTCGGGCGCGCGCCGCACGAGATCGGCCGCCTCCAGGCCGTCGACCAGCGTGGTCACGGCGCGGGGCACGACCTCGAGGCGCTCGGCGAGGTCCGCCATGCGCGGCGGTGTCTCGTAGTGCGCGAGGGTGCGCAGGAGGCGGGACTGCGCGGGCGTGATGCCGATCGGCACCAGATGGCGCTTCTGGATCCGCTGCAGCCTGCGGGTCAGCCGCAGCAACTGTTCGGAGAGCAGGCCGTCGGGGTCCGGGGTGTTCATGCGGGAACATTACCAGGACATTGTGCATTGTGAGTATAGGTAACAGTGAGCTATGCTCCCTGAGTCATTGTCGTCCGAGAACCCGTAGGAGCCCATGCGTCACGACGGAACCACCTGGACGCCGCAGCCCCCTGCCCCCGGCGAGGAGCCCCAGCCGCGCCAGATGCGCCGCATCCTTCGCCTCTTCCGGCCGTACCGAGGCCGCCTCGCGATCGTGGGCCTGCTGGTCTGCGCCGCCTCGCTCGTCTCGGTCGCGACCCCGTTCCTGCTGAAGGAGATCCTCGACACCGCCCTGCCGCAGGGGCGCACCGGCCTGCTGAGCCTGCTCGCGCTCGGCATGATCCTCAGCGCGGTCGTCACGAGTGTCTTCGGTGTCCTGCAGACCCTGATCAGCACTTCCGTGGGCCAGCGCGTCATGCACGACCTGCGCACCGCGGTCTACGGGCGGCTGCAGAGCATGTCCCTGGCCTTCTTCACCCGCACCCGCACGGGCGAGGTCCAGTCCCGGATCGCCAACGACATCGGCGGCATGCAGGCGACGGTCACCTCCACCGCCACGTCCCTGGTCTCGAACCTCACCAGCGTCATCGCCACCGTCGTCGCCATGCTCGCCCTGGACTGGCGGCTCACCGTCGTCTCGCTGCTGCTGCTCCCGGTGTTCGTGTGGATCAGCCGCCGCGTCGGCCGTGAACGCAAGAAGATCGCCACGCAACGCCAGAAGCAGATGGCCGTGATGGCCGCGACGGTCACCGAATCCCTCTCCGTGAGCGGCATCGTCCTCGGCCGCACGATGGGGCGCGCCGACTCCCTCACCAAGTCGTTCTCCGACGAGTCCGAGCAGCTGGTCGACCTGGAGATCAGGTCCAACATGGCGGGCCGCTGGCGCATGGCCGTCATCACGATCGTGATGGCCGCCATGCCCGCCGTCATCTACTGGACCGCGGGCATCGCCTTCCAGATGGGCGGCCCGACCGTGTCGATCGGGACACTCGTCGCCTTCGTCTCGCTCCAGCAGGGCCTCTTCCGGCCCACCGTGAGCCTGCTCTCGACCGGCGTGCAGATCCAGACCTCGCTCGCGCTCTTCCAGCGCATCTTCGAGTACCTCGACCTGCCCATCGACATCACCGAGCCCGAGAAGCCGGTGCACCTCGACAAGATCAAGGGCGAGGTCCGCTTCGAGGACGTCGAGTTCCGGTACGAGGAGAAGGCGGGCCCCACGCTCCAGGACATCTCCATCGAGATACCCGCGGGCGGCAGCCTCGCCGTCGTCGGGTCCACCGGCTCCGGCAAGTCGACGCTCAGTCATCTCGTGCCCCGCCTCTACGACGTCACGGGCGGCCGCGTCACCCTCGACGGAGTCGATGTGCGCGACCTCGACTTCGACACGCTCGCGCGCGCCGTCGGCGTGGTCTCCCAGGAGACGTATCTCTTCCATGCCTCGGTCGCGGAGAACCTTCGCTTCGCCAAGCCCGACGCCACCGACGAGGAGCTCGTCACCGCCGCCCGCGCCGCCCAGATCCACGACCACATCGCGTCGCTCGCGGACGGGTACGACACGGTCGTCGGAGAGCGCGGCCACCGCTTCTCCGGCGGCGAGAAGCAGCGTCTGGCCATCGCCCGCACCATCCTGCGCGATCCGCCGGTCCTCATCCTCGACGAGGCGACCAGCGCCCTGGACACCCGCACGGAGCGGGCCGTGCAGGAAGCGATCGACGCGCTGTCCGCGGGCCGGACCACCCTCACCATCGCCCACCGGCTCTCCACCGTCCGGGGCGCCGACCAGATCGTGGTCCTGGAGGCAGGGCGCACCGCGGAGCGCGGCACCCACGAGGAGCTCCTGGAGCGCGACGGCCGTTACGCCGCCCTCGTGCGCAGAGACGCCCAACTGGAGCCCGCGACATGAAGATATGCCAGGAATGCGACCATTTGCGGGTTACCGTGCCCGCATGCAGACCAAGACTCCGAGACGGGGCACGATTCGACTGACGCGACGGGGCCGGATCGCCCTGATCGCGACCGGAGCCGCCGCCGTGGCCGCCGCCGTGGCGGTGCCGCTGCTGCTGCCCGACGACGACACGAGGGCCGAAACGCTGACCATCCCTGAGGGGTGGCGTTCCGGCCAGGTGTACGAGGCCGTGGACAAGGCCCTGGATGTGCCCGCAGGCACTACGAAGAAGGCCCTGCCGAAGGCCGACCTCAAACTCCCCAAAGACGCGGGTGGCAATCCTGAGGGATACCTCTTCCCTGCGACGTATCCGCTCAGCTCCCAGTCGACCCCTGCCTCCGTGCTGTCGTACATGGTGAACACGGCCGGCAAGAAGTTCGGTGTCGGCCAAGTCGCGGCGGGAGCGGACCGGAATGCCGTGAACGTCTACCAGAGCGTCACCATTGCGAGCATGATCGAGGCCGAAGCCGGTTCCAAGGAGGAAATGGGCAAGGTCGCCAGGGTCATCTACAACCGCCTCGACCAGGGCATGCCCCTGCAGATGGACTCCACCATCAACTACGCGCTCAACCGCTCCACGCTCGCCACCAGCGAGCGTGACACGAAGATCAACAGCCCGTACAACACCTATGCGCGTATGGGCCTGCCGCCCACGCCGATCGGCAACCCCGGGGAGGAAGCCATGCGGGCGGCGACCAACCCGACTCCGGGGGACTGGCTGTATTTCGTCACAGTGAAACCGGGGGACACGCGTTTCACATCCAGTTTTGAGGAACACCAGAAGAACGTGGGGGAGTTCAACAAGGCGAAGTAGCAGGTGGCCGGAAGTGGCAAATGGGCCAGGGGGGTCCGATCGGTCGCCATGCCTGCTTCGCCTTGACCTCAACCGTGGTTCAGGTACAACGCTTTTCTCTGAACGTACCGCTCAGTATGCAGGAGGAGCCGACCATGGCCGCACCGATATCACATGCCTTTCCCGACGTCCGGCGGGCGGACGCCGGGACGATCCTCGTCAGCTCCTGGACCCTGCCGGCCCCGGGGGTCCAGAAGCAGGCCGCGGACCTGGTGATCGAGGAATGGGAACACCTGGAACGCCCGGCGGGCATGCTCTCGTTCACCACGTTCCTCAGCGAGAACGGCCGTGAGGTCCTCAACTACGCGCAGTGGACGGACGACGATTCCCACCGGGAGTGGGCGCGCGCGGCCCAGCGTTCCGAGGACATCAGCAGGGTCGACCGGATGGTCCTGGGCATTGAGCGGCCGGGTGAGGTGAGCTATTCGCTCTACCGGAGTTATGCGACCGACGAGGGAACGGAAAGCACCCCCGGGGCGCTCGTCACCCCCATGTTCGAGACCGAGGGACCCGACAGCCAGCGCGCGTTCATCGACGGCGTCGTGGCGATCCTGGAGCGGACCAGGCCACCGGGGCTGCTCTCGGCCCACTTCCACACGAGCAAGGACGGCCGCAGGGTCCTCAACCACGCGGAGTGGAGGGACATGTCTGCCTGGCGGCGCTTCGCCGAGAGCGGCGGCACCGTCGAGCTGGGCATGATGATCGACGGCCTGGAGGGTGTCACTCCGGCTCCCACCCAGCCCAGCGTGCCGCGCTACCTCCCGTACAGGAGCCTGGTGAACGTCGCCGCGCCCTGAACCGCGGCTTCAGCACTCCCGCAGGACCGGTCCGGCCTCTTGTGCCGCGTTGAGCGGCGCGAGAGGCTGGCATGCGCTCGGCGCCGCACCACCGGTAACGACCGCACCGCGCACCGCATCGCATGAACTGCACCGCACCGCACATGGCCCGACCCCACCCCTGGTCAGTCGATGAAAGGTTCAGGTGCACCGGGAATGAGAATGTCCTCCCGTCGGCGGCAGGCAGCGGTGCTGCTGTCCACCGCACTGACGGCCACCGGCCTGCTCGGCGTCACTCCCGCCACCCACGCGGCGTCCGGCTCCTCCGCAGAGGCCGGGGCCGGGGACCTGCGGCTCGCGGGCGGCTCCGAAGCCGCCGTGCCGGACGGCTGGATCGTCGTTCTGAAAGAGCCGGGTGCGGGCCACGCGGTCGCCTCCTCCGCCGTCCCCGGAGTGGCGCGTGAACTCGTCGGCCGGGCCGAAGGAGCGCGGCTCGGGCACGTGTACCGGGCGGCGCTGCACGGCTTCTCCGCCCGGATGGGCCGGGCGCAGGCGGCCCGGCTCACCGCCGATCCCCGTGTCGCGTACGTCCGCCAGGACACCCGGGTCCGGATCGACGCCCCGCAGGAGCAGACCCAGCCCAATGCGCCCTGGGGACTGGACCGTATCGACCAGCGGCGTCTCCCGCTGTCCACCACGTACACCTACCGCACCACCGCCCCCGGCGTGAGCATCTACATCATCGACACCGGACTGCGGACCACGCACGCGGAGTTCGGCGGCCGTGCCTCGGTCGGGACCGACACCGTGGGCGACGGCCGGAACGGCGACGACTGCAACGGCCACGGCACCCACGTGGGCGGCATCGCGGCGGGGAAGACGTACGGGGTCGCCAAGGAGGCCCGGCCGATCGCGGTGCGCGTCCTCGACTGCCAGGGCTCGGGCACCACCTCGGGGGTCGTCGCGGGCATCGACTGGGTGACGGCGAAGGCCGCCAAGCCGGCGGTCGCGAACATGAGCCTCGGCGGCTCGGCCAGCGACGTCCTCGACAGCGCGGTGCGGCGCTCCATCCGCTCCGGCGTCACGTACACGGTCGCGGCGGGCAGCTCGGGCCAGGCCGGTGGTGCCTGCACCACCTCGCCCTCCCGGGTGGCGGAGACCATCAGCGTCGGGGCCAGTGACCGCGGCGACCGCCGGGCGTCCTCCTCCAACCACGGCTCCTGCGTGTCCCTGTTCGCGCCGGGTGTCCAGATTCCCTCCGCGTGGAAGGACAGCGACACCGCGACGGCCACCCTCAGCGGCACGTCGATGGCCGCCGCGCATGCGGCCGGTGCCGCGGCGCTGCATCTCGGCTTCCGTCCCACGGACACTCCGGCGCAGGTGAAGAAGGGCCTTGTCGACAATGCCACGACGGGGGTGCTGCAGGGCAGCCCGCCCGTCACGCCGGACAAGCTGCTCTACACGCTCTACCTGCCCTAGGCGGGTGCTTAGGGCCGTAGGACTGTAGGTCCCCAGGGCCCTAGGAGCTCGGAACCGAAGCCCCGGCCAGCAGCCGCTGGACATCGCGTACCGCCGCGCGCCCCGCGCGGTTGGCGCCGATCGTGCTGGCCGAAGGGCCGTAGCCCACCAAGTGGATGCGGGGGTCCGCGGCGGCCCCGGTGCCCTCCACCCGGATGCCGCCGCCCGGCTCGCGCAGCCGCAGCGGGGCCAGGTGGTCGACGGCAGGACGGAAACCGGTCGCCCAGAGGATGACGTCGGCGTCCACGCGGCGGCCGTCGTCCCACTCGACGCCGGTCGGTGTGATCCGGTCGAACATCGGGAGCCGGTCGAGGACGCCGTCGGCCCGCGCCTGCCGGATCGCGTCGTTCACGGGCAGGCCCGTCACCGACACCACGCTCCGCGGCGGCAGGCCCTGACGGACGCGCTCCTCGACCATGGCGACGGCCTCGCGGCCCCAGTCCTCGGTGAAGGGCCCTTCGCGGAACACCGGCTCGGTGCGAGTGACCCAGGTGGTTTCGGCCGCGTACGGGGCGATCTCCATGAGGTGCTGCGTGCCGGACGCGCCGCCGCCGACGACGATCACACGCTGCCCCTTGAAGGCCTCGGGACCGGGATAGATCGCGGTGTGCAACTGCCGCCCACGGAACGTGTCCTGGCCCGGGTAGCGGGGCCAGAACGGCCGGTCCCAGGTGCCCGTCGCGTTGATGAGAGCCCGCGTCGACCAGGTGCCCGCCGATGTCTCGACGAGCAGCCTGCCGCCGTCGCCCTCGCGGACTCCGCGCACGTCGACGGGGCGTCGAACCCGCAGGTCGAAGCGGTGCTCGTACTCCTCGAAGTACGCCCCGATGACCTCCGACGACGGGCGCGCGGGGTCCGCACCCGTCAGTTCCATGCCGGGGAGCGAGTGCATCCCGTGCACCTTCCCGTACGTCAGGGAAGGCCACCGGAACTGCCAGGCGCCGCCGGGCCGGGGCGCGTGGTCGAGGACCACGAAGTCCCGGTCCGGCTCGAAGCCGACCCGCCGCAGGTGGTAGGCGCTGGACAGGCCCGCCTGCCCGGCGCCGATGACGACCACGTCCACGTTCTGTACCGCCGCTGAGGCGGCCGCGTCTCGTACCCCGATGTCGTTCACGTTTCTACTAACTTCATCGGGGTCCAGGATCTTCCCGGCGGGCCGGATCTCTCAGCGCCCGCCCGCGACCATCAGCGCCCATCCGCGACCATCAGCGCCCGCCCGCGACCAGGAGGGGCGCGCCGCCCGGGGCGGAGGCCGGGCGGCCGTTCGCCGCGGGCACACCGGACAGCGGCGACGCCGGGATCCGCGGCAGCAGCCCGCGCGCGGCCAGGTCGGGGATGACGCCCTCGCCGAACCAGTACGCCTCTTCCAGGTGCGGGTAACCGGACAGCACGAAGTGCTCCACACCGAGCGCGTGGTACTCCTCGATCCGGTCGGCGACATCGGCGTGGCTGCCGACCAGGGCGGTGCCCGCCCCGCCCCGCACCAGACCGACACCGGCCCACAGGTTCGGGGAGATCTCCAGCTTGTCCCGCGAGCCGCCGTGCAGCGCGAGCATCCGCTGCTGGCCCACCGACTCACTGCGGCCGAGCGCCTCCTGGGCGGCGGCGATCGTGTCCGGGTCGAGGTCGTCGAGCAGCCGGTTCGCGGTCGCCCATGCCTCGGCGGACGAATCGCGGGAGATCGTGTGCAGCCGGATGCCGAAACGGACCGTGCGGCCCTCCTTCTCGGCGAGCCCGCGAATCCAGTCGATCTTCTGCTTCACCTGCTCCGGCGGTTCGCCCCAGGTCAGGTAGACGTCCGAGTGCCGCGCCGCGACGGGACCCGCCGCGGCCGACGAGCCGCCGAAGAAGATCTCCGGCAGTGGATCCGGCGGCAGCGCGGTGAGCCCGCCGTCGACCTGGAAGTGCTCCCCGTGGAAGTCGAACGGCGTGCCGCCCCACACTCCTCGTACGACCGAGAGGAACTCGTCCGTGCGGGAGTAGCGGCGGTCGTGGTCCAAGTGGTCGCCGAACCGCCGCTGCTCGGTCGAGTCGCCGCCCGTCACCACGTTCAGCAGCAGTCGGCCGCGGGTGATGCGCTGATACGTCGCCGCCATCTGCGCGGCGAGCACCGGGGAGATCACGCCGGGGCGGAAGGCGACGAGGAACTTCAGCCGCTCGGTGTGCTGGGCGAGTGCGACCGTCGTCAGCCAGGCGTCCTCGCACCACGTGCCGGTCGGCGTGAGCACCGCCTCGAAACCCAACTGCTCGGCGGCCTTGGCGATCTGGGCCAGATACTCGATGTCGGGCGCGCGCACGCCGCTCACCGGAGTGACGCGGGAGCGCGTGATGCCGCCGTCGGTGTAGGCGTGCCGGTCGACGAGGGTGCGGCCGTCGCCGCCGGTCGGCAGGAACCAGTGCAGGTGGACGTTCATGGTCAGGACTCCTTGCGGTACGAGCGCGGCTCGGTGGTGGACGGCGGCAGATCGCCGTTGAAGCGGGGGTCGACGAAGTCGCCGAAGTCGATGCGGCGCGGGATCAGTTCGAGATCGGTGAACGTGTCCGCGATCTCCTGCTCGGAGGCGATCACGTTCTTGTCCACGGCCACCTGGACCCGGGTGCCGTTGGTGCGCTTGACCGCGTCGAGCGCGACCTCGTAGGGGAGGCCGGTGTCCTTCGCCCAGACCTTCGCCCAGGCCTTCGGGTGCTTGTAGACCCAGTCCTGGGCCCGGCGGAGCCGCTCCAGGTAATCGGAGATCGCCGCGGTCTTCTTCTTGTCGGCGAGGGCGCCCGGCGCCGCCGCCTGGAAGGCGAGGCCGTTCACCAGCCCGTCGCCGTCGGTCAGGACGCGCCCCTTCTTGGACCGCAGGACCTGCGAGGTGTACGGGTCCCAGACGGCCCAGGCGTCCACCTTGCCGCTGCTGAACGCGGCGAGCGCATCGGCCGGTTGCAGATACTTGACCTGGACGTCCTTGAAGTCGAGCCCGGCCTTCTTGAGAGAGGCGATCAGCTGGTAGTGCGCCGACGAACCCTGCGCCACGGCAACGGACTTGCCCTTCAGCTCCTGGGGCTTCTTCAGCCCGGAGTCGTTGGGCACCAGGATCGTGTCCCCGGCCGCGGCGCCGTGGCTCGCGGCCACCACGGAGATCTTCGAGCCCGCGCCCGCCGCGAAGACGGGCGGGGTGTTGCCGATGCCGCCGATGTCGACGGCCTTGGCGTTGATGGCCTCCAGGAGCGGCGGGCCGGAGGTGAAGGTCGACCAGCGGATCTTGTAGTCGAGGTCGTCGAGCTCCCCGGCCGCGCGCAGCACGGCCTCGGAACCACCCTTCTGATCGCCGACGTTGAGGGTCAGGGACCCCTTGCCGTCGGTGCCGCCGCCCGAGCCGCCGATGGAACCGTCGGCGGACGAGGTGCCGGAGCAGGCGGCGAGCAGCAGGGCCAGGGGGAGCAGCAGGGCGGCGGCGGGGGCGGGGCGTGGTCGTCGCATGGTGGTTCCGTTCGCTTCGATACGTGGGGACGGGGGCCGGGGCTGGCGGTGAGCGGGGCTTGTAGGGACGAGGGAGGAGCCGGTTGTTCAGGCGGCGGCAGCCTCGGGCGGCGCCTCGACGCCGAGCCGCTGGAGCAGCTCCGCGCGGAGCTCACCGAAGCGGGGGTCGGAGATGCCGCGCGGCCGCTCCAGGTCGATCTCCGTCTCGTACGCGATGACGCCGTCGTCCATGACGAGGACCCGGTCGGCGAGGAGTACCGCTTCCTCGACGTCGTGTGTGACGAGCAGGACCGCGCAGCCGCGCCGCTGCCACAGCTCGTCGACGAGACGCTGGGCCTTGATGCGGGTCAGCGCGTCGAGCGCGCCGAACGGTTCGTCGAGCAGCAGCAGATCGGGCTCGCGCACCAGGGCCCGGGCGAGTGAGGCGCGCTGGGCCTCGCCGCCGGAGAGGGTCTTGGGCCAGGCGTTCGTGCGGTGCTTGAGGCCCACCTCGGTCAGGGCCTGCTCGGCGACCTCCCGGTCGGGTTTGCCGGGCAGCCCGAGCAGCACGTTGCGCCACACCCGCTTCCACGGCATCAGCCGGGGAGCCTGGAACGCGACGGCCTTCCGGCGCGGCACGAGCACGGTGCCCTCGATGTCGCGGTCGAGCCCCGCCAGGATGCGGAGCAGCGTCGACTTGCCGCAGCCGCTGCGGCCAAGGAGTGCCACGAACTCGCCCGGACGCACGTCCAGTTGCAGATCGTCGATGACGGCACGCCCGTCGAAGGTGCGGGTCAGCCCGTCGACGCGGACGGCGGACGGCTTGGTTGACTTCGTGGTGGACACGGTCGTGGTCACCGGCCGGTGAACGTCGGTCGCCATTGCAGCAGCAGCCTTTCGAGGGTTCGTACGACGAAGTCGGCCGTCAGGCCGAGGAAGGCGTAGACGACCAGGCAGACGACGATCACGTCGGTGCGCAGGAAGTCGCGGGCCTGGACCATGAGGAAGCCGAGGCCCGTGTCCGCGTTGACCTGCTCGGCGAAGACGAGGGCGAGCCAGGAGATGCCGAGCGAGTAGCGCAGTCCCGTCATGGCGCCGGGCAGCGCGCCCGGCAGGATGACGTGCCGCACGAGCCCCCACCGCGACAGGCCGAGCGACTCCCCGGCCTCGATCAACTGGGCGTCGACGCCCCGGATACCGGCGTACACGTTCAGATAGAGCGGGAAGGAGACGCCGAGCGTGATGATGGCGATCTTGGGTGCCTCGCCGATGCCGAACCAGATGATGAACAGCGGGATCAGCCCGACGAACGGCACGGTGCGCAGCATCTGCACGCTGGCGTCCACGAGGTCCTCGCCGATGCGGAAGAGCCCGGAGACGAGCGCGAGCGCCGTTCCGACGACGGTGCCGAACACCAGCCCGAGGGCGACGCGCTGCAGGGACACCCCCATGGCGTTCTGCAGGGACCCGTTCCCGATGAGATCGCCTGCGACCCGGGCGACGGTTCCGGGGGAGGCGAGCACGTCACTGGTCAGTGCGCCGGTGGCGCTGAGGGTCTGCCAGAGCGCGAGCAGCGCGAGCGGTCCCGAGGTGCGGCGCAGCCAGCGGGGGACGCGTGCGCGGCGGCTGGAGGAGGGCACGAGGGCTTCGAGCTCGGGTCCCGGTCCGGGTTCTGGTCCGGGTTCCGACTCAGGAGCAGAAGATGACTTAGGGGATATGTCGGATGCAGGTGAATGCGGTGGGGCATGGCTGATGCTCACAGGCGCTCCACGGGGAGAGGGGCGGGAGGGAGGAAAGGGGGTGTGAAGGGGTTACCGGCAGCCGGGGCGCAGGCGAGGGCCCGACCCTGAGGCCGGGCTTGGGCTCACGTCACACATGCGGGTGTACGGGAATCCGGGCTCGCGGACATGCGGGAGCAGTGCCGGGTGCCTACTGGCCGGAACCGGTGAAAGAGGAAAAGCGAAAGCGGGAGAAGGGCGTCAGCAGCCGCGTCGACACGCGGACGAGGCCACCCGCAGCAGGTCGATGTGACCGCGCGTGGTGAGCAGGGCTGAACGCAACATGCCGCAGAACGTAGCCACTTCGTCCACACACGGTCAATGGCGTCTCGAAAGGCGGACATCCGGTATCAGCGGATGGAAGGCGGGGTGGGGGAGGATGGACGTATGCCCGATGCGTTCACCACCCGAGTCCTGCAGGTCACGACCGGATCGACGGAGGTGGTCCACGACCTCACCGCCGACTGCGAGGCCTTCCTGCGTGCAGTGGCCGACGGCCGCGACGGCCTCCTCAACGTCTTCGTCCCGCACGCCACCGCGGGAATCGCCGTACTGGAGACGGGGGCGGGCAGCGACGACGACCTGCTCGCCGCGCTGCACACCCTGCTCCCCGCGGACGACCGCTGGCAGCACCGCCACGGCAGCCCGGGCCACGGCCGCGACCACGTCCTGCCCGCCCTGGTCCCGCCGCACGCGACGCTGCCGGTCGTCGACGGCCGCCTGGAGCTGGGTACGTGGCAGTCGGTGTGCCTGGTCGATACGAACAGGGACAACCCGCGGAGGCAGGTGCGGTTGTCGTTCCTCGGGTGACGGACCTCGGGTGACGGTTTGTCACGCCCTGGTGAGGGCCCAGGTCAGGCGGCCACGCACTCGGGGCACCGGCCCCGGTAGGTCACCTCGGCCGCGGAGACGGTGAAGCCGTACCGCTCGGAGTGCGGCAGGTCGGTCAGGGGGTCGCCGACGGGGTGGACGTCGCGGATCGCGCCGCAGCCCGAGCAGACCAGGTGCTGGTGGGGCCGGTGGGCGTTGGGGTCGTAGCGCTTGGCGCGGCCGTCCGTGGCCACCTCGATCACCTCGCCGAGCAGGACGAGTTCGCCGAGGGTGTTGTAGACGGTGGCGCGGGATATCTCCGGCAGTCGGAGGGTGGCCTGGGCGAGCACCTCGTCGGCGGTCAGGTGGACGTGTTCACCGGCGAGCACCTCGGCGACCACGCGGCGCTGGGCGGTCATCCGCCAGCCGCGTCCGCGAAGCCGTTGCAGCAGGTCACTCATGACCACCAACCCTCACTGTGCATAGTCCTTACGAATGAATGTGCGTGCGCCTGTCTGTCGTATTGACTTGGATTTCGTCCATCGTAGGATCGGATCTGGCTGACAGCCAAGGGTCAGGGCAACGGCAGGGAACGACACACGGCTTCACCGGATCGCCTTCCGACCCGCGCGTGCACCTGCTCCATCACCCTCAGCTCTTGAGCACCGCGATCCGCCCTCTCCGGAAGGATTCCCATGACTGAGAACCACGACGCAATCGTCACCGACCCCGAGCCGGATGAAACGGGCGGCTGCCCGGTCGTGCACCGCGCGGCGCACCCGACCCAGGGCGGTGGAAACCGGCAGTGGTGGCCGGAGCGTCTCAACCTGAAGATCCTGGCCAAGAACCCCGCCGTGGCCAACCCGCTGGGCGAGGAGTTCGACTACGCCGAGGCGTTCAAGACCCTCGACCTGCCGTCCGTGAAGCGGGACATCGCCGAGACGCTCACGACCTCCCAGGACTGGTGGCCCGCGGACTTCGGCAACTACGGCCCGTTCATGATCCGCATGGCGTGGCACAGTGCGGGCACCTACCGGATCAGCGACGGGCGTGGCGGCGCCGGTGCCGGACAGCAGCGCTTCGCCCCGCTCAACAGCTGGCCGGACAACGCCAGCCTCGACAAGGCCCGCCGTCTGCTGTGGCCGGTCAAGAAGAAGTACGGCCAGGCGCTTTCGTGGGCCGACCTCCTCATCCTCACCGGCAACGTCGCCCTGGAGTCGATGGGCTTCAAGACCTTCGGCTTCGGCGGCGGCCGCGCCGACGTGTGGGAGCCCGACGAGGACGTCTACTGGGGCCCCGAGACCGACTGGCTCGGCGACGAGCGCTACACCGGCGACCGTGAGCTGGAGAACCCGCTCGGCGCGGTCCAGATGGGCCTCATCTACGTCAACCCCGAGGGCCCGAACGGCACCCCGGACCCGATCGCCGCGGCCCGCGACATCCGTGAGACGTTCCGCCGGATGGCGATGAACGACGAGGAGACCGTCGCCCTGATCGCGGGCGGCCACACCTTCGGCAAGACCCACGGCGCCGGTCCTGCCGACGCGGTCGGCGACGACCCCGAGGCTGCCCCGATGGAGCAGATGGGCCTGGGCTGGCGGAGCACGCACGGCACCGGCGTGGGCGCCGACGCGATCACCAGTGGTCTTGAGGGCATCTGGACCGACACGCCCACGACGTGGGACAACAGCTTCTTCGAGATCCTCTTCGGCTACGAGTGGGAGCTCTTCAAGAGCCCCGCGGGCGCGCACCAGTGGCGGCCGAAGGACGGCGCGGGCGCGGGCACCGTCCCCGACGCCTTCGACTCCTCGAAGACCCACGCCCCGACGATGCTGACGACCGACCTGTCGCTCCGCCTCGACCCGGTCTACGAGCAGATCTCGCGTCGCTTCAAGGACGACCCGGACGCGTTCGCGGACGCGTTCGCCCGCGCCTGGTTCAAGCTGACCCACCGCGACATGGGCCCGATCGTGCGCTACCTCGGCCCCGAGGTCCCGAGCGAGACGCTGGTGTGGCAGGACCCGCTGCCCCAGGTGTCGTACGAGACCATCGACGCCGCGGACGTCACCGCGCTCAAGGCGCAGATCCTCGCCTCGGACCTGTCGGTGTCCCAGCTCGTGTCCACCGCGTGGGCGGCCGCGTCGTCGTTCCGCGGCAGCGACAAGCGCGGCGGAGCCAACGGCGCGCGGATCCGCCTGGAGCCGCAGCGCGGCTGGGAGGTCAACAACCCCGACGAGCTGGCGACGGTGCTGCGTGCCCTGGAGGGCATCCAGGAGTCCTTCAACTCGTCCCGCACGGACGGCAAGCAGGTATCGCTCGCCGACCTGATCGTGCTCGCGGGCAGTGCGGCCGTCGAGCAGGCCGCCAAGGACGGGGGCTTCGACGTCGAGGTGGCCTTCACCCCGGGCCGCGTCGACGCGTCGCAGGAGCAGACCGACGTCGAGTCGTTCGCCGAGATCGAGCCGTCCGCCGACGGGTTCCGCAACTACGCGGGCAAGGGCAACCGCCTGCCCGCCGAGTACCTGCTGCTCGACAAGGCGAACCTGCTCACCCTGAGCGCCCCGGAGCTGACGGTCCTCGTCGGCGGTTTGCGCGTCCTCGGCGCGAACCACCAGGGCTCGAAGCTCGGCGTCCTCACCACGAGCCCCGGGACCCTCACCAACGACTTCTTCGTCAACCTGCTCGACCTGGGCACGGAGTGGAAGTCGACGTCCGAGGCCCAGGACACGTTCGAGGGCCGCGACGCCTCCGGCGCGGTCAAGTGGACCGGCAGCCGGGCCGACCTGGTCTTCGGGTCCAACTCCGAGCTGCGCGCGCTCGCCGAGGTCTACGCGAGCGACGACGCGAAGAAGAAGTTCGTGCAGGACTTCGTCGCGGCGTGGGTCAAGGTCATGAACCTCGACCGGTTCGACATCGCGTGACACACGCCGGGTGACCGGCGCGTCCAGGTGAGTGGGCCGACCTGGACGCGCCGCCTACCCGATCTCCACCACGCGGGCCCAGTCGGGCGGCGTGTCCGGTACGTAGTCGGGGTCGTCCTCGTCCCAGGACCCGGCCGACCCCTGCCGGGGGAAGAGCCCGACCACCGTCCGGCACGAGGGCCGCGTGCTCGGCCACGGCGTCTGGCCGTCGGTCAGGACCACGACGACGTCGGGCGCGGGCCGCGCCCGCAGGGCCCTGGCGAAGCCCGCCCGCAGATCCGTACCCCCGCCGCCCACCAGCGGGATCCCCTCCGCCCGGCACAGTGTGTGCACGGCTGGGGCAGCCGCGTCGCACGGCAGCACCGTGACCAGATCGCGGCGGCCGCCCACCGCACGGGAGATCGCGGTCACTTCGAGGAGCGCACTGCCCAGTTCGGCATCGCTCACCGAACCCGACGTGTCGATGACCACGCAGACCCGGGGCGGCCTGCGCCGCAGGCTCGGCAGGACGACCCCAGGCACCCCGGCGGAGCGCCGCGCCGGTCGGCCGTACGTGTAGTCCTCGCCCGCGCCGGGACCCGACGCGGCGGAGCGGACGGCCGCACCCAGCAGATCCCGCCACGGCTGCGGCGGATGGAACGCCTCTTCCGCCCACCGTTGCCACCCCTTCGGCGCGCTGCCCGGCCGGGCGGTGATGCCCTGGGCCACCCGGAAGCGGACCGCGTCCCTCTCCTGTTCGCTGAGCCCGTGCGCACCGTCCGGGCCGAGCTCCCACGCCCGTCGCAGCCCGTCGGCGCCGCTTCCGCAGTCCAGCCAGGACATGCTCTGCGTCCTCGGCCCGAGCCGGAACTGGCGCAGGTAGTCCTCCATGAGCTCCCCCTCGGGCAGCCCCAAGGTCTCGGGGTCCACGGCGCCTTCGGGCCGTACCAGACCGTCCCCGAACACGTCGTCGTTGATCTCGCAGTCCGCGGCGATGTTCATCCGCAGCCGCTCGCCGGGGCCGCTCAGCCCGCGCTCCCTGGCGACCCGGTCACTGCGCCCGTGGTGGTCCCGCAGCAGGTGGGAGACCTCGTGCACCCACACGCCCGCCAGTTCCTCCACGGGCGTGCGGTCCACGAACCCCGGCGAGACGTAGCACCGCCAGTGCCGGTCGACGGCCATCGTCGGCACCTGCCGTGACGCCACGGTGTGCAGGGCGAACAGGGCGGTGGCCAGGTAGGGGCGGGCGCGGGCCGCGTGGAGGCGGGCGGCGAAGAGCTTGTCCCGGTCCAAGGCGTGCGCCGGGGACTTGGGGGCCGCCGAGGTCGCCGCGGTCGCAGGCCCGCCTGGGCGGTGGCGCGGACACGGGCGACCGAACGGTCCGCACGCCGGGACAGGGACACGGTCCCGGCCAGACCCTCGATCGAGGCCGGTACGTCCCAGTCCTCCCGGCGCAGCGAGGCGAGCGTGCTGGCGGGAACGACGACCAGGTCGGGGGCGCCGGTCTCCACCGCGCGGACCAGGAGCGCCCACGCCGCGTCCCAACGCGGCTTCTCCGGGCGGTTCCTGACCGCCTCCACCACGGCGTCGAGCACGGCCTGGCGCAGATCGCCACGCTGCGGCAGGTCGGCGTGCGCGGGGTCGGCGAGGAGTACCTCGGGGTCGGGCAGGTCCATCCGGTCCAGTGCGGCCAGCAGCTCAAGGCCCGGCCCGTCTCCCACGGTTCCCCTGACCAGCAGGGAGAGCACGTCACGGGAGGAACCGGCGGCGGTCGCGAAGGCGGTCAGGCGCAGCGCCATCTCCCAACTGCGCGGCGACGGCCAGGCGCCGCCGCGACGCGCTTCGCTGCCGGGCAGTTGGTGCACGAGTTTCGGGCGGGCGGCCAGCAGCCCGCACACACCGCGGCGGGCGAAGTCCACGGCCTCCGACAGCCTGTCTGGTGCGAGCTGTGGCAGCGTGGCCCGCGGCCAGGTCCCGCCGAGGCCACGTACGACCACGTCGTGGTCGTGGGCCCACTGCACATGGACGAACCGGTTGGCGAGGGGCGGGCTGAGCTCCCAGCCGTCGGCCGCGGAGGAACGCGGGTTGGCGGCGGCCACGATGCGTACGCCGGGCGGGAGTTGGAGGGCGCCGATGCGCCGTTCGAGGACGACGCGGAGCAGGGCGGCCTGGACCGCCGGAGGCGCGGTGGACAGCTCGTCGAGGAACAGGAGCCCCCGACCCGCCCTGACCAGGCGCACGGCCCAGTCCGGGGGCGCCATCGGGACGCCCTGCACCGCCGGGTCGTCCCCCACGATGGGCAGCCCGGAGAAGTCGGACGGCTCGTGCACGCTGGCGATCACCGTGGTCAGCGGGAGGTCCAGGGCAGTGGAGAGCTGCGTCAGAGCTGCGGTCTTGCCGATGCCCGGCTCCCCCCACAGGAGTACGGGGAGGTCGGCGGCGACCGCGAGAGTGAGGGCCTCCAGTTGCGTGTCGGTGCGGGGTTCGGTGGTCGAGTCGCGGAGCAGGTCCAACAGGGCGCCTGCGACGTCGAGTTGTCGGGTGGGGTGGTTCGGGGCGTGCTGGGGCATGTGTGATCACCTTTGGGTTGGTCGTGCGACGTGTGGTGGCAGGGCCGGTCGGGCGGCCCCGTGTGAGGGTGCGGGTGCGGGTCAGCGCGTGGACGAGTGGCGCGGGTGCGACCGGACGCCGTGACGGGCTTTGACGGCCGCGCGGGTGGGGGAGGGGCCGGAGCCGATCAGCCCCGCCCGGTACAGCCCATGGACGACCCGCCGGTGCGCGGCCGTCTCCAACTCGTCCCGCAACGGACCGTCCCGCAGCAGCGCTTCGGGGCCGAGCAGGCTCTCGACGACGGCGAGGGCGCCGTCGACGTCGCCGTGATCGAGGCGTTCGCGGACCCCGGTGAGGCTGTCCGGCCTGCGGTGTGCCTGGTCGATGGCTTGCAGACAGGGCAGCGGGGTGCCGGAGAGGGCGGCCAGGAGTTCCTCGCGGCGTACCTCGGCAGGGTCGTGGTCCAGTGGCGCCAGCGCCCCGTCGACCAGGCCGATGCGGTGTTGTGCGCCGCGGCACTCGACGATGCGGGGCTGCCCCGCCCGGGGCGTGGCCGGGGCGGTGGCTCTGGGGCACCCGGGTGCCAACGCCGCGGCGACCAGCGGATGGAGCCGCCCGGCCTCGACGGTGCCGCTCCGGATCAGGTCCAGGTCGGGCAGGACCCAGGTCGCGGCGTCGGGCAGGACGGGGAGCTCGGTGCCTGTGCCCACATCCGGGTATGCGTCGCCGCCGGGTTCCAGGACGAGTCGGCGACCGGCTCCCAGTCGCACGCCGACGGGCCCGGCGGGCCGCCCGTCGGCGCGCAACAGGAGCGCCGCCTCGTCCGCCCATCGGTCGACGGCACAGCGGAGCCCCCGCACCGCCGTCTCCAGTGCGTCGGATACGGCCACCGGGTCCCGGGCGGGGCCACCGTCGCCGCCGGACCGGACCCGCAACTCTCCGGCTCTGCGCACGTCCCACAGATGTCGGTGCAGGTCGAGGCGGAACCGCGGATGGGGGTGGGGATGCGGGTGACGGGACGCGCCGGTGCCGCTGTGGGAACCGTCCCACAGCGCCAGACTGATCCGCTGACCGGCATCGGCCCAGGCGGGCGGTGTCCGGGCGACGAGATGCAGGGGACGTACGCCGTCCCGGTCGGCCGCGTCGTACCGGGCGAGCGCGAGGGTCAGCCCCGGGCGGAGCAGCCCGTCGGGAGCGATCCTCGGCATGTGCCAGCGCAGCAGGTCAGGTGCCAAGTGGCGGAGGTCGGAACGGAGTTGGGCCGCGATGAGCCGACCGTGCGTGTGCGCCACGGTGCGTGGGCTGAGGTCGACGTCGAAGTTGGCGGCGGAGCATGCCCCCGCCCAGTCGCCGACGTCACGGCGGGCGGTCGCCTTCTCGATCATGGAGGGCGGCACGGCGAACTCTCGTACGCGCGGCCAGAAGGAAGTGAAAGAAGGCGGGGGCGAAGAGACCAAAGAGAACGGAGAGGAGGTGCAAGTGGTGTGGCGGGTACGACCGTCTGCGATCTGAGTGAGCATCAGCACTCACCTTGCGCGGACGGGACCCCCAATCTGCCAGCAGAATGAGTCGTCATTGCGCAGATCGTAGCTTCCTCGCCGTGATCTGTCAGGTGTCTAATGTCTGCACCCCGCACGGTGCCCGTTCCGTCCGGCGGTGGTCACGACAGCGGGCGTCGGCCCCACGCGGAGACCATCGGCGAGGTCGCGAGGTCGAGGCGGCCGGATGTGACGTTCGCGAGATGCCGGTCGATCTCCTCGTCGGTGGCGAGCCCCGCCGAGACGAGCTGCCCGTGGACGTGCCGTACCGTCGCCGCCTCCAGGATGTCGCAGGCCGGGGACGTGATCGGGAAGTAGGCGTCCGCGGTGACGTCGGTCAGGCCCGACTCCCGCAGCAGCCGGGGGAGTTTGCGGCCGTAGGACAGGTCGGCGCCACGGGCCGCGAGCAGTGCGCGGAAGCCGGTGCGCAGCCTGTTGGCCAGGGCCTGCTCGGGTCCGTACTCGTCCAGGCAGATCAGTGGCTGCGACGCCGGATCGGCGTCCTCCAGGAGGAGCCATCCGCCGGGCCGCAGCGCGGAGACCATGGTGTGCAGGGCCCGCTCCCGGTCGGCGACGTGCACCAGCACCAGTCGGGCGTGCACGAAGTCGAGGCCGCTCGCCGGTGGATCGTCCCGTCCCACGTCGTGGTGGAGCACCTCGACGACCCCTCCCGTCGCCCGGGACGCCCAGGAGGTGTCGATGTCGGTCGCCAGTACCCGGCCGGTCGGCCCGACCCGGTCGGCCAGCCATGCCACCACCGAGGAGCCGCCCGCTCCGACCTCCCAGCACTTCCATCCCGAAGCGATCCCCAAGGTGTCGATGTGCCGGAAGGTCACGGGGTCGAAGAGCTCGCTCAGCGCGTCGAAACGGACGCCCGCCTCGGACCGTGCGTTGTCGAGGAGGTAGTCGTTCTCGCGTGTCATGAGGAGATTGTCCCCTGGCGGCGGTGCGGCGCGGCCTCGGCGGACGGTTCTTGATCGCCGGGTGTTGATATTCGGTGCCGCGCCGGGCCGCGTACGTGCAGACTCGTGCCATGGCGGACATGTGGGCGTTCCGGGATGCGGTCAGCGGCTGGGCGGCGGGTGGTCCCGGGGGACCGGCGAGTGACCTGGCCGTGCACCTGGGGCTGCGGACGGCGGTGCTCCTGGAGGGGCCAAGCGATCTCGCGGCCGTCGACGCGCTGGCCGCGCTGCGCGGCCGGGACCTGGCCGCCGAAGGGGTGTGCGTCGTGCCGATGGGCGGGGCGATGAGCGTCGGCCGCTATGCCGGACTGCTCGGGCCGCCCGGTCTCGGCCTGCGCCTGACGGGGTTGTGCGACGTGGCCGAGCAGGGCTTCTACGATCGCGGGCTCGAGCGGGCCGGGGCGCCGCGCCGGGACATCCACGTCTGTGCGGCGGACCTGGAGGACGAGCTCATCCGCGCGCTGGGCACGGCGAGGGTCGAGGAGATCGTCCGGGACGAGGGCGACCTGCGCGCCTGGCAGACTCTGCAGCGCCAGCCCGCCCACCAGGGCAGGCCGCGCCATCAGCAGTTGCGGCGCTTCCTCGGCACCAAGAAGGGGCGCAAGATCCGCTACGGTCGTCTGCTGACGGAGGCCCTCGCTCCCGGCGAGGTACCGGCTCCGCTCGACGGGCTGTTCGCGAGCGTGTGAGCGTCGGGCGAGGCCGACGGAGCGCGGGCGGCCCCCCCCGGATGATCTTCCGGTACCCCGGCAGCGTAGGGTAGGACTCATAAGGCAGCCTTATGGGGTCATAAATATGACCCGCCTACTTAGTTAGGCTTGCCTTAGTTTAGGCTTCCCCTCGAGTCACTCCATCACCGCTCGAAGGGAACCTCACATGCCTCGCCCTCTGCGGGTAGCCATTGTCGGAGCCGGCCCCGCCGGGATCTATGCCGCCGACGCGCTGCTCAAATCCGCAGTGGCGGTCGAGCCGGGTGTGTCGATCGACCTCTTCGAGCGGATGCCTGCGCCGTTCGGTCTGATCCGCTATGGCGTCGCCCCCGACCACCCGCGGATCAAGGGCATCATCAAGGCCCTGCACCAGGTGCTCGACAAGCCCCAGATCCGTCTCTTCGGCAACGTCGACTACCCGCGCGACATCAGCCTGGACGACCTGCGGACCTTCTACGACGGAGTGATCTTCTCCACGGGTGCCACCGCGGACCGTGCGCTCGACATACCCGGCATCGACCTCGACGGCTCGTACGGCGCCGCGGACTTCGTGTCCTGGTACGACGGACACCCCGACGTGCCGCGGACCTGGCCGCTGGAGGCGGAGAAGGTCGCCGTCCTCGGCGTCGGCAACGTGGCGCTCGACGTGGCCCGCATCCTCGCCAAGACCGGCGACGAGCTGCTGCCCACCGAGATCCCGGCCAACGTCCACGAAGGGCTCAAGGCCAACAAGGCCCTGGAGGTCCACGTCTTCGGCCGCCGCGGCCCCGCGCAGGCGAAGTTCAGCCCCATGGAGCTGCGCGAGCTGGACCACTCGCCCAACATCGAGGTCATCGTCGACCCCGAGGACATCGACTACGACGACGGCTCGATCGCGACCCGGCGCGGCAACAAGCAGGCCGACATGGTCGCCAAGACCCTGGAGAACTGGGCCATCCGCGACGCCGGCGACCGCCCGCACAAACTCTTCCTGCACTTGTTCGAGTCGCCCACCGAGATCCTCGGCGAGGACGGCAAGGTCATCGGCCTGCGCACCGAGCGCACCGCCCTCGACGGCACCGGCAACGTCAAGGGCACCGGCGAGTTCAAGGACTGGGACCTCGGGGCGGTCTACCGCGCCGTCGGCTACCTCTCCGACGAGCTCCCCAAGCTCCCCTGGGACGTCACGTCCGGCACGGTCCCGGACGAGGCGGGCCGCGTGATCGAGGAGTCCGGCGAGCACCTCCAGTCGACGTACGTCACCGGGTGGATCCGGCGCGGCCCCGTGGGCCTCATCGGCCACACCAAGGGCGACGCCAACGAGACCGTCGCCAGCCTCCTCGCCGACCGCGAGAACGGCCGCCTGCACACCCCCGCCTCGCCCGAGCCGGAGGCCGTGGACGCCTTCCTCGGCGAGCGCGACGTCCGCTTCACCACGTGGGACGGCTGGTACCGCCTGGACGCCGCGGAGAAGGCGCTCGGCGAGCCGCAGGGCCGCGAGCGCGTGAAGATCGTCGAGCGCGAGGACATGCTCAAGGCGAGCGGCGCGTAACACCCCGCGCCCAGAGTCGTCAGCCGCAGTGCCCGATGGCGCCGAGGCTGGCGACTTCTGCGTTCGCCGGGAGGCGGCACCGGTCCGGACGCCCGGTCGCCGAGCTGGCCTGATTCGCTGTATGCGCAGGCAGGTTGGGGTCCCGCCCCCGTAGCATGACCAGTCGATCGGTAAGCCGGACCGGGGCGCGGTGCGCCGGACCGGGTATGGGGATCGTGGATCGGGGGCGGTGCGGGGCAGGACCCATGGAGCTGGGCGTGAACGGCGTGAAGGGCGTGAACAGCGCGGACGGTGCGTACGGTACGGAGGGCGTGTACGGCGCACATCCGGACATGCGCTACCGCTTACTGGGGCCGGTCGAAGCGTGGCGCGCGGGCCACCGGCTCGCCCTCGGCGGGCCCAAGCCCCGGGCGCTGCTCGCGGCGCTGCTCCTGGAACCCGGGCGCGTGGTCTCCGCGGAGACGCTCATCGACGTCATCTGGGGCGACCGCCCGCCGGACACCGCGAGATCCCTGATCCAGTCGTACGTCTCCGCGCTGCGCCGCGCCCTGTCCGCCGACGTCATCGAGACACGTCCGCCCGGCTATCTGATCCACGCGGACGCCGATGTCGTCGACCGTGCGGCGTTCGAACGGCTCACGGCCCGGGGGCGGCGGGCGGCCGCCACGGGCGACCACGCCGTGGCGGCCCGGCTCCTGAGCGAAGCCCTCGCGCTGTGGCGGGGCCCCGCGCTCGGCGGGATCGGCGGGACCCTGCGCGCCATGGCCGACCGTCTGGAGGAGGCGCGGCAGGCCGCCCTGGAGGAGCGGATCGGCGCCGAACTCGCGCAGGCGGGCCGGGAGACGGAGCTGGTCGGCGAGCTCACCGCGCTGGTCGCCACGCACCCCACCCGCGAGCGACTGCGGGCCCAACTCATGCTCGCCCTCTACCGGCTGGGCCGACAGGCCGACGCCCTCGCGGTGTACACGGACGGGCGCGACGTCCTCACGGAGGAGCTGGGGATCGACCCGGGGCCGGGGCTCAGGTCGATGCACGAGGCCATCCTGCGGGCGGACGCGTCCCTGCTGCCAGGCCCGGGGGAGGAGTCGTCCACCAGGGACACGGGAACGTACGCCGCGGACACGGGAGCCCCCGCCGCCGCCCCCGGCGGCATCGAGACCACCACCGGCAGCGTGCCCCTCGCCGAACCCCCTCCTCCCGCACCCGCCCTCCTCCCGCCCGCCATCGGAGACTTCACCGGACGCGAGGCGCAGCTCAGCGAGGTGCAGGCCGCACTGACGGGGCCCGGACCGCGCCAGGCCGTGCCCGTCGTCGTCATCTCCGGACCCGGCGGCATCGGCAAGTCCGTCCTCGGCGTCACCGCCGCCCACCGGATCGCCGACGCCTACCCCGACGGACAGCTCTACGCCGAACTGCGGGGCGCCACCGCCCCCGTGGAACCCTGCGAGGTGCTCGGCCGACTGCTGCGCGCCCTGGGCGCCGACCCGCCGGAGGGGGACGCCGAACGGAGGGACCTCTTCCGCAGCCTCGTCGCCGGGCGCCGCATCCTGCTCGTCCTCGACGACGCGGGCAGCGAGTCCCAGGTGCGCCCCCTGCTCCCGGGGAGCCCCACCTGCGGTGTGCTGATCACCGCGCGCGCCCGCCTCGGCGCGCTGCCCTGCACCCACCGCACCGACCTCGACGTCCTCGACGTGGCGCCCGGGACCGATCTGCTGGCCAGGGTCGCGGGCGAACAGCGCGTGCGCGACGAGCCCGACGCCGCCCGCCGCATCGTGGAGCTGTGCGGCGGGCTCCCGCTCGCCCTGCGCATCGCGGGCGCCCGCCTCGCCACCCGCAGCCACTGGTCGGCGGGCACGCTCGCCGACCGGCTGGCCGACGAACACCACCGCCTGGACGAACTCTCCGTCGGCGACCTGGAGGTCAGGGCGGGCCTCGGCCTGAGCTACCGCGCCCTGGACCCGGCCGCCCGCACCGCCCTGCGCCGCCTCGGCCTGCTCGCCGCGCCCGACGTCGCGTCCTGGGTGGTCGCCGCGCTGCTCGACGTGCCGGAGGGCGCGGCGGACCGCGTCGTGGAGCAGCTCATCGACGCCCAGCTCCTGCACTGCACCCTCGTGGACCGCGCCGGGCAGCCCCGCTACCGGCCGCACGACCTCGTGCGCGTGTACGCGGCCGAACGCGCCGAGGCCGAGGACAGCCCCGCCGAACGCTCCGCCGCCGTCGGCCGGGCCCTCGGCGCCGGACTCTGGCTCACCGGACGCGTCGCGTCGGCCACGCCGTCCGGCGCCGTCGAACTGCACCGCGGCTTCCTTGACTCGGGCGGACCCGTCGGCGCGGCGGCCGGGGACCGGCGGCACCACGTGCGGCCCGTCGGTCCCGCGGCCACCCGGCGCGCGCTCGCGGACCCGGCCGCCTGGTTCGAGGCCGAGGCCGACGCGTTCGCCGCCGCGGTCGAACGCGCCGCGGCCTTCGACCTGCACACCCTGGCCTGCGAGGCCGCGGCCGCCCTGTGCTCGTCCGCGTACGCCGTCGGCAACCGCTTCGAGGCCTGGTGGCGCAGCCACGACGCGGCACTGGCCGCCGCCCGGCGCGCCGAGGACCGCTCCGGCGAGGCCCTGCTCCTCATCGGCCTCGGTCAACTCCGTTACGAACAGGACCGGTTCACCGAGTCGCAGGACTACTTCCGGCAGGCGTCCGGGATCTGCGCCGACCTCGGGGACACCCGCGGCCGGGCCGCCGCCCTCGCCGGACTCGGGAGCGCCCTGCGCGAGGCGGGACGGCTGCGGGCCGCGCTCAGTGTGCTGGCCCGGGCCGTCGACGGCTTCCGGGAGCTGAGGGACGATCCAGGCCTCGGCCTCTCCTGCCGCTTCGCGGGCACCGTCCACCTCGAACTCGGTGAGGACGAAGAGGCGTTCACGCTCCTCGACGAGTCCCTGCGGGCCTACCGCAGACTCGGCAGCCGACGGGGCGAAGCGCTCACGCTGCGCTCGCTGAGCCTCGTGCACCGCGCGCTCGGTGCGTACGCCGATGCGGAGCGGCTCGCCGACCGTGCGGTGACGCTCCTCACCGAGATCGGGGACTCGCTGATGGCGGCCTACGCAGTACAGGCGCGTGCCAAGTGCCGCATGAGGCAGGGGCATTCCGCCGCGGCCGCCGCCGAGTTGCGCGGCGTCCTGGACACCTGCCGGGCCCACCGCGACCGGTTCGGGGAGGCACTCACGCTGCGCACGCTCGGCGAGTGCGAGCTCGCCGACGGCCGCATCGCCGCCGCCGAGGTACGGCTCACCCGGGCGGCGGCGCTCTGGGACGTCCTGGACCTGCCGCTGGCCCGCGCCCGTACCCTGCGCGATCTCGCCGCGGCGCGGGAGGCCGCGGGCAAACGGGCGGACGCGCTCGCACTGCGCGCCGAGGCGCGGGACGTCTTCACGGCGTACGAGGCACGCGAGCGGCACGAGCCCGGCCTGTAGACAGAGCGCTCCCACAGCGCACTTGGCGCGGATTTGCAGAGAACTTGCAGCGCACCGCGTCAGGCTCTACGTGTCGGCGGCGCAGTCAGGCCGACAGCAACGGGGGAGCCAACGGGGGACTATCGGGGGAAAGGCCGCTGTTGCGCGCACGGCTCATACGACCGACTCAGTCGGCCGGATGGGCCGTGCGGCGCGTGGAGCCGCTGCAGTACCGGGGGACTCCGGGGACGGGCAGCAGTCCGTCCCCGGGGCTGTGCCCCTCGCCGCGAAGAGTGACGTCACCATGGGGGGCCGAGCATGTCGCCGATCGTCCTCATGAACGATCCAAGAGTCGTCGGCATCCCCGTCCGCGACTGCGGCGAACCCCTCGTCGACCTCCGCCACCTGCCCTTCGTGGACGTCGACGACCGCTTCGCCGACCCGGAGGGCGCGTACGCCCAGTTGCGCGAGGGTGTCTCCTGGCGGCTCGCCCGCGCCGCCCGGCTGCTGCCCGAGGGGCTGCGCCTGCTGGTCACCGAGGGATACCGGCCGTTCGACCTGCAGACCAAGTACTTCGAGGAGCACCGCTCCCCGGCGCCGCCCGAGGTCGCCCCGCACGTCGCGGGTGCCGCCGTCGACATCACCCTGCGCGCCACCAACGGCGCCGAACTCGATCTGGGCACACCGGTGAACGCCCACCCCGCCGAGTGCGACGGCGCCTGCCACGCCGACGCCGGCCGCATCTCCGCCACGGCCCGCCGCAACCGCCGCACCCTCACCGCGGCCCTGGCCACCGCGGGCCTTGTGAACTACCCCGGGCAGTGGTGGCACTGGTCCTACGGCGACCGCTACTGGGCCTTCGTGACCGGCGCCCCGCACGCCCGCTACGGAGCGCTGGCCACCTGACCCGTCAGGCCGGGCCCAGCGGCACGTCGAGGCGGGCGCGGCGGTGGCTGAACGCGGCGATGGAGTGCGGGCCGTGGTAGCTGCCGAGGCCGCTCTCGCCGACGCCGCCGAACGGCAGCTCTGGTACGCGCAGATGAGCCATCGGCAGTCCGAAGCCGAGCCCGCCGGACGAGGTCTCGGCGGCGAGGCGACGTCGTGTCGTCTCGCTCTCAGTGAAGCCGTACAGGGCCAGCGGCTTGTCGCGGTCGTTGATGAAGGCGATGGCCTCGTCCAGGCCCGCGACCTCCACGATGGGCAGGACCGGGCCGAAGATCTCCTCGCCCATGACGGGGTCGTCGCCGGTCACTCCGGTCAGGACGGTCGGCGCGATGTACACGTCGTCCCGGTCGGTCTTCCCGCCGAACGCCGTCGTGCCGGAAGCCAGCAGGGCGCTCACCCGGTCGAAGTGCCGCTGGTTCACCATCCGCCCGTACGCGGGGGAGGACTGCGGGTCGGCGCCGAAGAGCCGCTCCACGGCCTCCGCGAGCGCGACTTCGAGGGCGCGGGCGGTGGCCGGGTCGGTCAGGACGTAGTCCGGCGCCACGCAGGTCTGCCCGGCGTTGCGGAACTTGGCGTCGGCAAGGCGGGCGGCGACGGTCACCACGTCCGCGTCCCGGTCCACGAACACCGGTGACTTGCCGCCCAGTTCGAGGGTGACGGGGGTGAGGTGCTCGGCGGCGGCACGCATCACGATGCGGCCGACCGCGCCGTTGCCGGTGTAGAAGATGTGGTCGAAGCGCTGGGCGAGCAGCGCCGTGGTCTCGGGAATGCCGCCCTCGACGACCGCGACCGCCTCCGGGTCCAGGTACTCCGGCACGAGACGGGCCATCAGCTCCGAGGTGGCCGGGGCGAGTTCGCTCGGCTTCAGGATCACCGTGTTACCGGCGGCGAGCGCTCCCGCGACCGGCACGAGGGAGAGCTGGACGGGGTAGTTCCAGGGGGCGATGACCAACACGGTGCCCAGCGGCTCGTACTGCGTACCGGCCGTCGATCCCGCGGGCAGCCCGGCGAGGGAGCCCTGGTCCAGCTGCTGCGGTGCCAGCCACTGAGTGAGGTGCGCCAGCGTGTGGTCGATCTCGTGCACGGGCAGGTCGACCTCGGCGCCGTACGCCTCGGGGCGGGGCTTGTGCAGATCGCTGTGCAGCGCGTCGGCGATGGCCTCGCGGTTCTCGGTGAACAGCGCACGCAGCCGGGTCAGCTGCTCCTGGCGCCAGGCGAGGGGCCGGGTGCGGCCGGTGGCGAAGGTCGCGCGGAGCCGGGCCACCAGGGCGGCGGTCCGGTCGGTGGGGGTGACGTCGGTGGTCATGGGGGGTCCTCAGGGGGTGGTTCGTGCTGTGTGCTTTGTGCTGTGTCGATCAGTGCTGGGGGCTGCCGGGGGTGCTGCGGCTGTCCGCCGGGGCGGCCGTGCCGAGCAGGCCCGCGGCGAGCACGTCGGTGGCCGGGGCCAGCAGGCTTCGTGGGTCTGCCGCCCGCTCCAGGCCGACGACCAGCGCGACGCAGATGTCGGCGGCCTGCGGGGGCTCGACCTCCGCGACTGTGCCCGCCTCGGTGAACAGGGCGGTCAGCAGCTCGCGCAGCTCCGCCGTGAACGACGTGCAGATGTCGCCGAACAGGCGGGCCTTCTCGTCGAGCAGCTCCGCGGCGTGCGGGGAGTCCCCGGCCAGCTGGAGCACGAGGTCGAGCTTGGCGGCCAGGACGCCGTGGAGCCGCTCCGCGTACGGGGCGTCGGCGGTGACGGCCGCCCTGGCCCGCCGGAGCGCCTGCTCGTGGAGGCGTCCGGCGAGCCTGCGGAAGGCGTCGTCCTTGCTGCGCACGTACTGGTAGACGGCGGACCGGGACACGCCCATGGCGGAGGCGATGTCGTCCATCGTGGTGCGTCGCACGCCGTACCGCGTGAGGCAGTCGTAGGCGGCGTCGAGGACCTCGTCGAGCCGGTCGGTGCCCATGGCTCAGGCCAGCTTCCCGAGCAGCTCGACGGCGAGCGGGGCGGCGGACGCGGGGTTCTGGCCGGTGACCAGGTTGCGGTCGACGATCACGTGCGGGGCCCAGGGCTCGCCCTCCTGGAAGTCGGCGCCGCCCTGCACCAGGCGGTCCTGGAGCAGCCACTTCGCCCGGTCGGCGAGGCCCGCCTGGGTCTCCTCGACGTTGGTGAAACCGGTGAGGCGGTAGCCCGCGAAGGCGGGCGTGCCGTCGGCGGAGACGGCGGCCAGGAGCGCGGCCGGGGCGTGGCAGACGATCCCGAGCGGCTTGTCCGTCTCCAGGGCGCGGGTGAGCAGCCTGCCGGACTCGGCGTCGACGGCGAGGTCCTCCATGGGCCCGTGGCCGCCGGGGTAGAAGACGGCGGCGTAGTCGTCGAGGTTCACCTCGGTCAGCTTGACCGGGTGCTGGAGCTCGGTGAACGCGGCGAGCGCGGCGGCGACCTGGTCGGCGCCCTCCTGTCCGCCGTTGAACTCGGGGGCGAGCGAGCCGCCGTCGACGGTCGGGACGACGCCGCCGGGGGTGGCGACGACGACCTCGTGACCGGCGGCCTTGAACGCCTCGTACGGCGCCACGGCTTCCTCGGCCCAGAAGCCGGTCGGGTGCCGGGTTCCGTCGGCCAGGGTCCAGTGGTCGACGCCGGTGACTACGAACAGGATCTTCGACATGTGAGGGCCTCCGATGGGCGGGCGGTCTGACGTTCCGGTCACTCTGACGTTCTGGAGTCAGAACGTCAGTGCGTGATGTCCCCAAACGTAAATCCATCGGGCATAGGTATCCAATGAGGAAACCAATGGGAGGTATCGGAAATCCGATGGCTGCGGACAGGGCGGGTCCGGCCGCCCCCGTGGGTGAGCAGGATCAGCCGTGCTCCCGGCGCCCGGGGGCGCCGGTCCGCAGTCCGTCCATGACCAGGTCCATCAGGCGTCCGGCCCGGGTCTCCCAGTCGTCGTGCGGGTCGATGTGCCAGAGACCGGCGATGGCGAGCAGGAAGTCGTCGGGGGTCACCCCCGGCCGGATGGTCCCGGCCTCCTCGTTCGCCCTCAGCAGGTGGCCGACGGCCTCGGTCAGCGGGCCGGGTCCGACCCCGGCCAGGCTGCCGAGCGTGCTCGTCGCCTTGCGGATCGCCTCGGCCAGGCCCGCCTTGGCCATCGCGTACCGCACGAGGCGGTCCATCCACTCCCGCAGGGCCCGGTCGGGATCCCGGCTCGCCAGCAACTGGCAGGCGGCGTCGGAGACCTGCTGGACCTCGTAGCGGTACACCTCCAGGACCAGCGACTCGCGGTTCGGGAAGTTGCGGTAGAACGTGCCCTGCCCGACGCCCGCCTTCTTCGCGATCAGGCTGAGCGGGGCGTCACTGGCCAGTGTCAGCTCCGCCAGGGCCACTTCGAGGATCCGCTCGCGATTGCGCTGCGCGTCCGAGCGCAGGGGCGGGGTCTTGTGCTGACCCATTCGCTCTCCTTCGGCGCGTCATGGCCGATTCTGCGCGTCACGGCCTGGTTGTGCCTTGCTGAGCGGACAACTGTCCGCTAAGTTCGACGGTTAACGGACAGCTGTCCACTTAGGCTCACCATACCGCAGACACGCCCGCTGGGGACCCCCGCTGCCGAAGCGGCCGCGGCCCCCGCCTCCTGTAAAGCGCCATCACTCCCGATCTTCCACCGGGACCGCCTGGATCTACGCGATTCGCGAAAGAAGGCTGCTCATGGCTCCATCGACGTCCAGTGCCGTCACCCTGAACATCAACGGTGAGAAGCACACACTGTCCGTCGACCACCGCACGACCCTGCTCGACGCCCTGCGCGAGCGGCTCGATCTGACCGGCACCAAGAAGGGGTGCGACCAAGGCCAGTGCGGGGCCTGCACGGTGCTGATCGACGGCCGCCGGGCCGTCTCCTGTCTGACCCTCGCGGTCGCCTCCGAGGGCCGCGAGATCACCACCATCGAGGGCGTCGCGGACGGCGACCGGCTGCACCCCGTCCAGCAGGCCTTCCTCGACCGCGACGGTTTCCAGTGCGGCTACTGCACACCGGGACAGATCTGTTCCGCACTCGGCGCGCTCCAGGAGCACGCCGAGGGGTGGCCGAGCGCCGCCACCACCGACGTGCGGCCCGAGGCGGGCGTGCCCGAGCTCACCGCCGAGGAGATCCGCGAGCGGATGAGCGGCAACCTGTGCCGCTGCGGCGCGTACGTGTCGATCGTGCAGGCCGTCGCGGAGGCCGCCCGTGCAGAAGAGGGAGCAGCATGAGGGACTTCGGCTACCAGCGGGTGTACGACGTGTCAGGGGCGGTCGCCGTCCTCGGCGCCGACCCCGAAGCCCGCTACCTCGGCGGCGGCACCAACCTCGTCGACCTGATGAAGACCGGCGTGGAGCGGCCCGCGCTCCTCGTCGACGTACGAGAACTGCCCCTGGACACCATCGAGACCACCGAGGACGGCGGACTGCGCATCGGCGCGACCGTCACCAACAGCGACCTCGCCGCCCACCCCGACGTGCGCCGCCGCTACCCCGCGCTGGCACAGGCGGTCCTCGCCGGTGCCTCGGGCCAGCTGCGCAACATGGCGACGGTCGGCGGGAACCTCCTCCAGCGCACCCGCTGCGGGTACTTCACCGACCTCACCAAGCCCTGCAACAAGCGCGAGCCCGGCAGCGGCTGTTCCGCCGTCGAGGGCGAGCACCACAACCACGCGATCCTCGGCGCCACGGAGCACTGCGTGGCCGTCCACCCCTCCGACATGGGCGTGGCCCTCACGGCCTTCGACGCGGTCGTCCACTACGAAACGGCCGACGGACCCGGCGAGTTGCCGATCACCGAGTTCTACCTGCCGGTGGGCGACACCCCGCACCTGGAGACCGCGCTGCCGTCCGGCGCCCTCATCACCCACGTCAGCCTGCCGCCCGCTCCGGTCGCCGAAGTCTCCCGCTACCGCAAGGTGCGCGAGCGCGCCTCGTACGCGTTCGCCATCGGTTCGATCGCCGCCGCCCTGGACGTACGGGACGGCGTCGTCCGTGACGTGCGCATCGGCATCGGCGCGGTCGCGTCCCGTCCATGGCGGGCGCGGGCGGCCGAGCGGGCGCTGACCGGGGGACCCGCGACCGCCGAGGCCTTCGCCGCAGCGGCCGACGCCGAACTCGCGGCCGCCCGCACGCTGCCCGACAACGGCTACAAGGTGACGCTGACGCGCAACCTCGTCGTGGCCCTGCTGTCCGAACTCACCGAGGAGGCCGCCCGATGACCACGACCACCGCAACCACCGCGGTGACGGGCGCCGTCGGCACCCCGCACACCCGCATCGAAGGCCGCGACAAGGTCACCGGCGCGGCCCGCTACGCAGGCGAGATCCCCTTCACGAACCTCGCCCACGGCTGGCTCGTGCTGTCCACCATCGCCCGCGGCCGGGTCCGTTCGGTCGACACCGCGCCCGTCCTCGCCATGCCCGGTGTCGTGTCCGTGCTGCACCACGGGAACGCGCCACGCGTCGACGGGGACTACGTGGGGATGCTCGGGCGGCCCGACCCGGTCCTCGAAGTCTTCCAGCACGACCGGGTGCCCTACGTGGGCTGGCCGGTGGCGCTGGTCGTCGCCGAGACCTCCGAACAGGCCAGGGAGGCCGCGGAGGCGCTCGTGGTCCACTACGACCAGGAGCAGCACGACGTCGCCTTCTCCGCGGGACGCCCGGGGACGTACACGCCGGACACCGACGGAATGCGCATGGCGAAGGGCGACCTGGAGGCGCAGCTCGGCGCGTCCGCGCACGTCGTGGACGCCGAGTACACGACGCCCGAAGAGCACCACAGCTCGATGGAGCCGCACGTCGCGACGGCACGCTGGGACGGCGGCCGCCTGGAGGTCGTCGACTCCAACCAGGGCAGCAGCTGGGTGGCGAGCGAACTGGCGCAGCTCTTCTCCCTCGACCCGGCCTCGGTGCGGGTGCAGTCGGAGCACGTCGGCGGCGCCTTCGGGTCCAAGGGGCCGCGGGCCCACCAGGTGCTCGCCGTGATGGCGGCGACCGCCCTCGACCGGCCCGTCCGCGTCGTCCTGACCCGCCCCCAGGTCTTCTCGCTCATCGGCTACCGCAGCCCCACCACGCAACGCGTCCGGCTCGGCGCCGACCCGGACGGACGGCTGCGCGCCTTCGACCACCAGGCGCAGAGCCTGTCGTCGACGGTCCACGAGTTCGTCGAGGAGAGCGCCGGATTCGGGCGTGCCATGTACGCGGCCGACGCGCACCACACCGTCAACCGCGTCGTCCGCCTAGACCTGCCGACGCCGACCTGGGTCCGGGCCCCGGGCGAGGCGCCGGGCTCCTTCGCGGTGGAGTCCGCGCTCGACGAACTCGCGGAGCGGTGCGGCGTCGACCCGATCGCGCTGCGGGCCCGCAACGAACCGGACGTGGGCCCCGTCTCCGGTCTGCCGTTCAGCAGCCGCAACCTGCTCGCGTGCTTCGAAGAGGGCGCCCGCAGGTTCGGCTGGGCGGACCGCGACCCGCGCCCCGGCCTGCGCCGCGAAGGCCGCTGGCTGCTCGGCACCGGCACCGCATCGGCCACCTTCCCGGTGCTCGTCGCCCCGAGCACGGCGGCGGTGACGGCGGAGGCCGACGGGACCTTCACCGTGCGCATCACCGCGGCGGACGTCGGCACCGGCGCACGGACCGCGCTCACCCTGATCGCGGCGGACGCCCTCGAAGTGCCGACGGACCTGGTCCGGGTCCGCATCGGCGACAGCGACTTCGGTCACGCGATGCTCGCGGGCGGCTCCATGGGCACCCGCTCCTGGGGCTGGGCCATCACGCTCGCCGCGCGCGAACTGCGGGAGAAGCTGGTCCTCGGCGGTGACATTCCGCCGGATGGGCTCACGGCGCGGGCGGACACCAGCGACGTCATCGGGGCGCTCTCGCAGAAGGAACGGCACGCTTTCGGCGCGCAGTTCGCCGAGGTCGCCGTGGACGTCACCACCGGCGAGGTGCGCGTGCGGCGCATGCTCGGCATCTTCGCCGCGGGCCGGATCGTCAACCCGCTGACCGCGCGCAGCCAGCTGATCGGCGGCATGACCTGGGGCCTGTCCATGGCGCTGCACGAGGAAGCCGTCAGGGACCCGGCGACGGGCGGCCTCGTCGGCCCCGACCTCGCGGGCTACCACATCGCCTCGCACGCCGACGTGCCGCACATCGAGGCGGACTGGGTCGACGACCCGGACGCCGAGGACCCCGTCGGCATCAAGGGCGTCGGGGAGATCGGCATCGTGGGCGCCGCGGCGGCCATCGCCAACGCGGTCCGGCACGCCACCGGCGTCCGGCACCGGTCCCTCCCCATCCGCCCCGACCGCGTCCTGCGGGCGGGGACCGTACCCGGGGAAGAGCACCGTGCTTGACATCGCCGCCGACCTGAACCGCTGGGTCGAGGAGGGCCGGGACTTCGCGGTCGCCACCGTCGTGAGCGTCGGCGGCAGCGCACCGCGCGGTCCCGGCGCCGCGCTCGCCGTCGACGGGGAGGGAACCGTCATCGGTTCGGTCTCCGGCGGCTGTGTGGAGGCGGCGGTCTACGACCTGTGCGTCCAGGCCCTCGAACAGGGCGAAGCCGTCGTCGAGCGGTTCGGTTACAGCGACGACGACGCCTTCGCGGTCGGGCTCACCTGCGGCGGGGTCATCGAGGTCCTGGTCGCTCCGGTGGCCGCGGACGCACCCGACAGGGCGGTCTTCGCCGCCGCCCTGTCGGCCGCCGCCCGTGGTGAGGCCGCGGCCCTGGCCCGGGTGTTCAGGGGCCCCGTCGAACTGCTGGGCCGACCGCTCCTGGTGGCCCCGGCCGGGCCCGACGAGGCCGGGCGGCACGGGGCGTACGAAGGAACGCTGGGCGGGCACCCGGAGCTCGACAGGACCGCCGTGGGGGAGAGCCGCGCCCTCCTCGCGGCGGGGCGCACCGGGGAGTTCGTGGTCTCCGAGAGCGGAGCGCACTGCGGCAGCGCAGTGACGGTCCTCGTCGAGTCGAGTCAGCCGCCGCCCCGCATGATCGTCTTCGGTGCCGTGGACTTCGCGGCGGCCCTCGTCCGTGCGGGCAAGTTCCTCGGCTATCACGTGACGGTCTGCGACGCCCGCCCCGTCTTCGCCACCCGGGCCCGCTTTCCGGATGCCGACGAGATCGTGATCGAGTGGCCGCACCGCTACCTCCGCGGCACCGGGACGGACACCCGCACCGTCCTGTGCGTGCTCACCCATGACGCCAAGTTCGACGTGCCGCTGCTCGCGTCCGCCCTGCGGCTGCCCGTCGCGTTCGTCGGCGCGATGGGCTCGCGCCGCACCCACGAGGACCGCAACCGCAGGCTGCGCGAGGAGGGCGTCACCGAGGCCGAACTGGCCCGGCTGCGCTCGCCGATCGGCCTCGACCTCGGCGCCCGCACGCCCGAGGAGACCGCCCTGTCCATCGCGGCGGAGATCGTCGCGGCGCGCCAGGGCGGCACGGGCCGCCCGCTGACCGGTTCACGGACCCCGATCCACCACGACGTGCCGGGCGGCCCGTCGCGGACCGGTGCGATGGTCTGAGCTGACAGGAGACGCGATGGTCTGAGCGGAAAGGAGCGGACTGCCCTGGCCGACGACCGGCCCAACCAGTGGCGCCGTACCGCCCGTTGACGGAAACTTCACAGGGTTGAACCGTCAACATTTGAGAGGTGCGGAGCATGACCGACACGATGACGACCCGTACGGAAGTGGTCCGTACGGGACCGATCCGCTATGCCACCGCCGAACGCTTCGCGCGGCCCCGGCCCGTCGCGGACCACGACCCTCGCCCCGTCGACGGCGAGATAAGCCCGCAACCGCCCTCCAGGCTCGACTTCGTCATGGGCACGCCCCAGGACAGCCACCCCCAGGGCGAGGACTGTCTCAACTTGTCGATATCCACCCCGGCCCGGGACGAGGGTGCCAGGCCGGTGCTCGTATGGCTGCACGGCGGCGGCTTCAGCAGCGGCGCGGGCCTCATGGACTGGTACGACGGCAGCGTGCTCGCCGCCGAGGGCGACGTGGTGGTCGTCAGCGTCAACTACCGTCTGGGTGCACTGGGTTACCTCTGCCTCGACGGCGTGAGCGAGGGCAACCTCGGTCTGTACGACCAGGTGGAGGCGTTGCGCTGGGTCCACACGCACATCGCCGCGTACGGCGGCGACCCGTCGAACGTCACGGTCCTCGGACAGTCCGCGGGCGGCATCTCCGTCCGTCTCCTGATGGAACTGCCCGAGGCCCGCGGCCTGTTCCGCCGGGCCGTCCTCCAGAGCGCCCCACTGGAGATCACCGCCCGGCCCCACAAGGAGTCACTCGCACTCGGCCAGTTCTTCGCCGAAACGCTCGGCACCGACCCGCGCACGGCCGACATCCCCGCGATCCTCGTGGCGCAGGGCGAGACGGCACTGTTCCACCTGCGCACCGCGGGCAGACGGATGGAACCCGCGTTCGTCCCGGTGGAGGGCATCGATCCCCTCCCGGGTCCCGGCGCCCCGTCCGGCGAGAACGTGCGCGGCCTCGACGTCCTGTACGGGTGGAACGCCGATGACATGACCGTCTTCCAGGGCGAGGGAGAGGATACGGCGGTCCGCACCCGTGAGGTGTACGAGGAGCCGCTCACCCGGTACGGCGAGCGCCTGGCCGAGGCCGGCGCCCGGGTGCACGCGTACCGCATCAACTGGCGCCCCGCCGGATCTCCGCTCGGTGCCGCCCACTGCCTCGAACTGCCCCTGCTCTTCGGAACCTACGACGCCTGGCGGTCGGCGCCGGTCCTAGGCACCACGCCGCGGGCGGAGATCGAGGAGCTCGGCAGGGCGCTGCGCTCCGCATGGCTCGCCTTCGCCCGCACGGGCACGCCCGGCGCCCTGCCCGCGTCCCTGACGGACGGGCCGGTGCCCCAGCCCGAGTGAGCTCGGCGAGGTGACCTACGGGGCTCACCGATCGGACCCGCCCGACCGGCGGGTCCGTGCGCGGTCACCGATGCTGGGGCCATGACCCTTCGCGCGTCGTGGTGGTCGGGGCTGCCGCCCGCGGCGGGTTCCGCGGTGATGGCCACCGGGATCATCTCCGTCGGCCTGCACCTCCTCGGCCACGAGACGCCCTCCCGCGTGGCGCTCGGCCTGACCGTCGCCGCCTGGCTCGCGCTCGCCGCGGACTTCGCCGTCCGGCTGTTCTCCGACCGCGCCCGCTGGGAGTCCGAGGCGGACACCCCGCCCGCGCTCACCGCCGTCGCCGCGACGTGCGTGCTCGGCACCCGCCTCGCGCTCCTGGACCTGGCGTTCATCGCCGTGTGCCTGCTGGTGGTTGCGGCCGCCCTCTGGCTGGTCCTGCTGCCCGCTGTCGTACGCCATTGGGGGCACCGCATGCCGGGGGCGGTCTTCCTCGTCTGCGTCGCCACCCAGGCCATTGCGGTGCTGTCCGGCACCCTGGCCGCCGTCCTGCCCGCGCGCCCGCTCTGCGTCGTCGCGCTCGTCTTCTTCTGTCTGGGCCTGGCGCTGTACGCCGCCGCCCTCGCCCGGTTCGACTTCGCGGAGGTCCGGACGGGCGCGGGGGACCAGTGGGTGGCGGGCGGCGCCCTCGCGATCTCGGCGCTCGCGGGGTCGAAGCTCGTCGCCGCGCCCCTGTACGGCGGGGCCTGGCACGACGTCCTGCGCACCGTGACGCTGATCGTGCTGGCCCTCGACCTGGCGTGGTACCTCGTCCTGCTCCTCGCCGAGGTGCGTCGCCCGCGGTTGCGCTACGACGTGCGCCGCTGGGCCACGGTCTTCCCCATGGGAATGACGGCGGTCGCCGCGCTCTCGGTGAGCGCCGCGGCCCGGCTCCCCTGGCTGGAGGAGCCGGGCCGGGTGCTGCTGTGGATCGCGGTGGCGGTCTGGCTGTGCGTGTGCGCGGGGACGGTCAGATCGGCCCTCAGACCGGCAGCAGCCGCGCGATCAGCCCGCTGAGCTGCTGCGCGTTGCGGCACTCGTGCATCTCGACGAGTTCGGCGTACGCATACGCCGCCGAGTCCCCGGTCGACCAGTTCCCGCGCCCCTCCGGGTTGAGCCAGTACACCCGGCGGGCCCGCTCGGCGATGTGCCGCAGGGCGGGGAGATTGGGGTCGCTCATGTTCGTACGGGCGTCGCCGAGGACGAAGACCGTCGAGCGCGGGCCGACCGCGTCGACGTACCGCTCGGCGAACTCGCCCAGGGAAGTGCCGTAGTCGCTGCTGCCGTGCCAGCCCGTCACCGTCGCCTCGCCGAGGATCCGGGCGCCGAGGCCCGCCGGATCCGCGCTGCCGTGCGCGACGAGCCCCGTCACCTCGTCGACCCGGTTGACGAAGGCGAACACCCGCACCTTGCTGAACTGGTCGTGCAGCGCCTGTACCAGCAGCATCGTGAAGTTCGCGAAGCCCGCCACCGAACCGGACACGTCGCACAGCAGGACCAGCTCGGGGCGTGCGGGACGGCGACGGCGCAGCACCGGACGCATCGGCACGCCGCCCGTCGACAGCGAACCGCGCAGGGTGCGGCGCAGGTCGATGCTGCCGTGCGCGGCCCTGCGGCGCCGGGCGGCAAGCCGCGTCGCGAGCTTGCGGGCCAGCGGATGCACCGCCCTGCGCAGTTCGTCCAGGTGTCCGCGGCCCGCCAGGAGGAAGTCGACGCGGTCGGCGGTCGTCGCCACGGCGCGCAGGGCGATCTCCTCCGTGCCGCGCCGCTCGGCGACCCGGCGGCGCGCCTCGGTCCTGACGCGCTCACGGAACCCTTCGATGCGGCGCCGGACCTCGTCGGCCAGCAGGCGGTCGGTGAACGCGGCCAGGCCGGTGTCCTGTCCGGCCGAGCCCGCACGGATGGCGGCCAGCACGCGTGAGAGCAGCGTCTCGGGCCGCAGCCTGCTCAGCGTCTGGTACGACGACCAGCCGTCCCCGCCGGGCGAGGACGCGCCGTACCCGCCGAAGCCGTCCACGGCCTCGCCCGCCAGCTGCCCGATGAGCGCCTGGTCGTCCGCGGCGAGCGCGGCGACGAGCCGTTCGCGCAGCGCGTCCCGTTCGGCGTTGCCGCCCTCGCGCACGGGGTCGTCCCGGCCGCCCGGCGCGCCGACGCCCGCCGGAAAGTACAGATCGAAGACCGGGTCGAAGACCGCACGCTGGCTCTCCTGGTGGAGCAGCGCGGTGGCAAGCCCCTCCCTGACCCGCTCCCTGTCGGTGAGGCCGAGCGCCTCCAGGGCCGCCGCCGCGTCGACGGTCTCGCCGGGACCGATGCGCAGCCCGTGCGACCGGAGCGTCCTGACCAGGCCGGTGACCCGGCCGGTGATCCCGTCGGCGGGGGAGCCGGGCAGACCCTCGGGCGGCGCCGTCACACGGCTTCCAGGTCCAGCTTGGCGGCGGCCTTCAGCACGTCGTCCTGATGCTTGAGGACGACGCCGAGACTGTCGCGCACCACGGTCTCGTCCAGAGTGTCGGCGCCCAGCGCGAGCAGCGTCCGCGCCCAGTCGATGGTCTCCGCGACCGACGGCACCTTCCGCAGGTCCATCGCGCGCAGCGCGCCGACCACCCGCACCACCGAAGCGGCGAGCGCCTCGTCGAGACCGGGCACCTTCATCCGGACGATGCGACGCTCCAGCTCCTCCTCGGGGAAGCCGATGTGGAGGAAGAGACAGCGACGGCGCAGTGCCTCGGACAGCTCGCGGCTCGCGTTGGAGGTGAGGACGACGAACGGACGGCGCTCCGCGCTGATCGTGCCCAGCTCCGGCACCGTGACCTGGAAGTCGCTCAGGACTTCGAGGAGGAGCCCCTCGACCTCGACGTCGGCCTTGTCCGTCTCGTCGATCAGCAGGACCTTCGGCTCGTTGCCGCGGATCGCGGTGAGCAGCGGCCGTGAGAGCAGGAACTCCTCGCTGAAGATGTCGGTGCGCGCCTCGTCCCACGACTCGTCGCGGCCCGCGGTGATGCGCAGCAACTGCTTGGCGTGGTTCCACTCGTACAGGGCGCGCGACTCGTCGACGCCCTCGTAGCACTGCAGCCGCACGAGCCGGGCGCCCGCGACCGCGGCGACGGCCTTCGCCAGCTCCGTCTTGCCCACCCCGGCCGGGCCCTCGACCAGCAGGGGCTTGCCGAGGCGGTCGGCGAGGAACACGGTGGTGGCGACGGCGGGCGAGGCCAGATAGCCGGTCGCGGCCAGGCGGGCCGCGACGTCGTCGACGGACGTGAAGTACCCGGTCGTCATGCGGAGTTCTCCTGTGCTGTTCGGCTGCACCGGTGCCTCCCCCGGGTCCCGGTCCCCGTAGCCGATCAGCTCGGTGCGCCCCTCCACAACGGGCGGACGCCGTTTGCGTCGAACGTCACGTCGCGGCTCCCGTGGGGCTCCGGAGAGCCCCACGGGGCACGTGCGGTGCCGTTCGGGTCAGGATTCGAGCGGTGTCAGGACGAAGAGCGGGATCTCACGGTCCGTCTTCGTCCGGTACTCGTCGTACTGGGGCCAGACCGCCACGGCCCGCTCCCACCAGAGCTGCCGCTCCTCACCGGTGACGACCCGTGCGCTGTAGTCCTTCTTCACCGGTCCGTCCTGCAGCTCCACATGCGGCTGCGCGACCAGGTTGTGGTACCAGGACGGGTGCGCGGGGTCGCCGCCCTTCGACGCGACCACGGCGTACTCCCCGGCGTGCTCGACGCGCATCAGGGGGTTCTTGCGGAGCTTCCCGCTCCGGGCGCCGACCGAGATGAGCAGGACGACCGGCTTTCCCTGCAGCGTCGTCCCCCTCGTCCCGCCGGAGCTTTCGTACAGATCGGTCTGCTCGTTCGACCAGACCCAGGTTCCGGGCTCGTACTCACCAGTCAGAGGCATGCCTGTCCCAACGACGGTTGGTTAACGGTCCGGTCGCATTATGGGCTAGAAAGGCATCAATTGATTCATCACGGTGGCTGAAGTTCACCACGACCCCGGGGGCGGACATGGCGGGGCACGGCATACCCGAGGCCTATCTCGACGGCTACGCGGGCATTCTGGCCGCCGCGGCGGCCACCGGGCGACGGCTGACCCGCGAGGAACTGTCCTCGCGCCGCGCGCTGGGGGAGCGCGCGGCGGATGCGGGCATCGGGCTGCGGGCGCTGGTGGGCGCGCACCTCGCGGCGACCCGTGCCGACTGGCCCGCCGCAGGGACGGCCTCCGCCGACGGCGTGCTGGCCGCCGTCGAGCAGGCCGTGGACGCCCTGGCCGAGGGATATGAACGTGCCCAGCGTCTGGCGGTGCGCCAGCAGGAGGCGGCCCGGCGGGAGTTCATCGACGATCTGCTCCACGGCCGCAGCGACCTGGGCAGGCTCGCCGAACGTGCCGAACGCTTCGGTCTGCGCCTCTCCTTCGAGCATGCGGTCGCCGTCGCCCAGGGCCCGAGCGGCTACGAGGAGGGGGACACCGTGCCGCGCGAGGTGGAGGCCGCCCTCATCGGCCGGTTCGGCAACCGCAGCATCCTGCTCACCACGAAGGAGGGCAGGCTGGTGTGCATCGCTCCGGGCGACCAGAGCGAGGTCCTCGCCTTCTTCGCCAAGCACGCGTACGCGGCCATCGACGGCGGCCGTGTCGTCATCGGCAGGCCGCAGCCCGGCCCGGGCGGCGTCGTCCAGTCGTACGAGGAAGCGCTGAACGCCCTGGACCTGGCCGAACGGCTGGAACTCGACGGGCCCGTGCTGCGCGCCGCCGATCTGCTCGTCTATCCGGTGCTGACCCGCGACCGGCAGGCCATGGCCGACCTGGTGGTCCACACGCTCGGCCCGCTGCGGCAGGCCCGCGGCGGCGCGGGGCCCCTCATCGACACGCTCACCGCGTTCTTCGACTCGGGCTGTGTCGCGGCGGAGGCCGCCCGGCGCCTCTCGCTGAGCGTCCGCGCCCTGACGTACCGCCTGGACCGCATCCACCAGCTCACCGGCGCCAACCCGGCCGCCCCCGTGCACCGCTACACCCTGCAGACCGCGGTGATCGGCGCCCGCCTGCTCGACTGGCCCGACCAGCCGCTCTAGGGCTCCGGCGCTCCAGAGCGCTAGCCGAGCCGCGGGATCTCGATGGCGGGGCAGCGGTCCATGACCATGGACAGGCCCGAGGCGCGCGTCCTGTCGTACGCCGCCTCGTCGACCACGCCCAGCTGGAACCAGACCGCCCGCGCACCGGCGGCGACCGCCTCGTCGGTGACCGGGCCCGCCAGCGCGCTGTTGACGAACACGTCCACCACGTCGACCGGGAACGGCACGGCGGACAGGGATGTGTACCCCTGCTCGCCGTGGACCGTCTCGGCCTTGGGATGGACCGGCACCACGCGCTTGCCGAAGTGCTGCAGGACGGAAGCGACGCGGAACGCCGCTCTGTCCCGGTTGTTCGACAGGCCCACGACGGCCCAGGTGTCGCCCAGCTCCGTCAGGATCCTGCGCACCGTCTCGTCGTCGCCGTACATGGCCTGCCTCCTCGAATGTCGCGGCGGGATGCCGTCAGAGCCGCGCGCGGGTCAGACGTTCACGCCGAAGTCCGACGCGATGCCGCGCAGCCCACTGGCATAACCCTGGCCGACCGCACGGAATTTCCACTCCGCGCCGTGGCGGTAGAGCTCACCGAAGACCATGGCGGTCTCCGTCGAGGCGTCCTCCGAGAGGTCGTAGCGGGCGATCTCCGCGTTGTCCGCCTGGTTCACCACGCGGATGAACGCGTTGCGGACCTGGCCGAAGCTCTGGCCGCGGTTCTCGGCGTCGTGGATCGACACCGGGAAGACGATCTTCGAGATGTCGGCGGGGACCTGCGCGAGGTTCACCTTCACGGCCTCGTCGTCGCCCTCGCCCTCACCGGTGAGGTTGTCGCCGGTGTGCTCGACCGAGCCGTCCGGGCTCGTCAGGTTGTTGTAGAAGATGAAGTGCTGGTCGGAGACGACCTTGCCCGATTCGTTGCAGAGCAGGGCGCTGGCGTCGAGGTCGTAGTCCGTGCCGGTCGTGGTGCGCACATCCCAGCCCAGGCCGACCACCACGGCGGTGAGGCCCGGGGCCTCCTTGCTGAGCGAGACGTTGCCGCCCTTGGCCAGGGAAACTCCCACGATGTCCTCCTACGGTCCGAGTGCTGGATCTGGCTTCTGGCTCACTGAAATCTACAGGAGTGTAGAAGTGGGTGGTGCGGCGGTGTCCCGTTACGATAGGGCGCTCCGCGTCCGCCGTGGAGCACACTGAGGCTGGAGGGATCGCGGGCATGACGCACCAGGACGAGCACGACTCGGGCGAGGGGCACGACTCGCACGACGAGCGGCAGCCCCGGCTGCGCCGTCGCGCGCAGGGCGAGCTGGAGTCGCAGGTGCTCGCCGCGCTGCACACCGCGCGCGGCCCGGTCAGCGCGGCCTGGGTGCAGGAGCGGATCGGCGGCGATCTCGCGTACACGACCGTCATGACGATCCTGACCCGCCTCCTCGCCAAGGATGCGGTCACCCGTGAGCGCGCGGGCCGGTCGTTCGCCTGGACGCCCGCGTCGGACGAGGCCGGACTCGCGGCCTTCCGCATGCGCAAGGTGCTCGACGGCGAGAGCAACCGCGAGGCCGTGCTCGCCAGCTTCGTCACGACGCTCACCCCTGATGACGAGGAGCTCCTGCGCGGGCTGCTCGGGCAGGCGGGCGCCGAGGCCGACGACTGACGCCCGATGGGGGTACTTCGCTGATGGGCGTCTTCGTCTTCCTGCCGCTGGTGCTGCCGCTGACCGCGTGGCCGATCGCCCGCCTCGCCGAGCAGCACCTCCACCCGCGCACCGCGACCCGGCTGCTCACCGCCGTCGCCGGGGTGATGGCGCTGTGCAGCACGCTCTGTCTGGCCCTCCTGATGGTCGTCGGCACCGCCCAGCTGCCGGGCAACCCGCTGCCCGACGGCTGGTCCGACCCCGAGGTGCGCGCGGCCGTTCCCTATGACGAGGTGGCCGGGAAGGTCGCGATCCCCGCGCTGCTCGTGGTGTGCGCCGCATGTGTGCGCACGCTCTGGCGGCATGCCCGAGTGCGCCGCCGGGGGCGCCGCGCCCTCGAAGGGCTGCCCGGCAGCTCCGTCGCCGTCCTCGCCGACGAGGCGTCGTACGCCTACGCCCTGCCCTCACGCGGCGGCGGCCGTGTCGTGGTCACCACCGGGATGCTGTCCCGGCTCGCCGCCCCGGAGCGCCGCGCGCTCTTCGCCCACGAGCGGGCGCATCTGTCGGCGCGCCACCACCGGCATCTGATCGTCACGCAGCTCGCCGCCCGCGCCAACCCCTTCCTGCGGCCGCTGCGCACCTCCGTGGCCTACGCCGCGGAGCGCTGGGCCGACGAAGCGGCGGCCCGCGCGGTGCGCGACCGGCGCGTCGTCGCCCGGGCGATCGGCAAGGCGGCGCTGGTCTCGCGAGGCGTGCCCGCGCCGACCCTCGCGGGTCTTGCGGCGCCCGGGCCGGTGCCGCGCCGCGTCGCCGCGCTCCTCGCCCCGGCCCCGTCTTCCGCGACCCGGCCCTCCGTGTTCACGGGGGTGGGGCTCGCCCTGTGGTCCGCCGCGTTCGGCACGGCCGTGTCCGCGATGTCCTCCGCGAACTCCGCCGTCACGATGGTCCTGATCCTGCGGGCGGCCACGCCGCTCTGAACGGCGCGCGGCTCCAACGTGTGGTTCCAAGGGGACTCGCCGCTCGCCGCGAACGGACCGGCCCGAGGGGTCCGGGGCCGGTCCGGCTGCGCTGCTAGAGGTCGAACTCGTGCGGCGGCAGGTCGAGCGCGAAGCACGCCTCCCGCACGACGGCCTGCTCGTCCTTGTCGAAGTCGCCGTCGGCGCCGCCGATGACGATGCCGATCTGGATCACCGCGCGGGCCTCGGCGGGCTTCTTCTTCGCCTTGGCGACTTCCTGGAGCACGCTCACCTTGCCGAACGCGAAGTCCGCGGTCAGCTTGTCCACGTACTCGTCGAAGCGGCGGCGCAGGTCGTCCGCGGGGAAGTTCTGCAGCACCTCGTTCGAGCCGATGAGCTGCGCGACGCGCTGGCGCTCGGACGGGTCGACGGTGCCGTCGGCGGCCGCCACCAGGGCGCACATCGCCATGCTCGCGTCGCGGAAGGCTCCGCTCTTCAGGTCGTTCTTCTTCGCCATCAACTGCGTCTGCATCGTCGATGCGGATTCCTTGACGCGGTCCCACAGAGCCATGGGGAACTCCATAAACGTATCGATGTATCAGGGGTGTTGGACGAGTCCCCGGTACGCTGCGCGCAGGTCCGGGTCCCCGCCAGTTTCTACAGCAGAGTAGAAACTAGCAGTCGGATCGAGAAGTTCCCGCCCAGCGGAAGGTGCGCGTGATGACTCCGACGGCACAAGAACTCCTGCGGAGCACGGCTGCCCGCCTCGCCCCCGACCCGGACAAGAACCCGCTCGTGCCGCGCATCGCCGACGGCCGGGCGTCGACGCGGACCATCGCGCTCCTGGCGCTGGAGCAGCGGCACGTGATCCCCTCGGACCGGCGCTCCTTCCTGCATCTGGCCCGCCGGGCGGACGAGGCGAAGGATCTGGAATCGGCTGCCTTCTTCGACACCCTCGCCGACGGCGAGAGCCTCGCGAGGGAGCGGCTGAACCCGCTGTTCGAGGCCTGCGGAGTGAGCAGGCCCGAGGCGTCGACGTACGAACCGCAGCCGGGCTGCCAGGCCTATCCGGCGTACGTGTCCTGGCTCGCCCTGAACGGCGAACCGGCCGACGTCGTCCTCGCGCTCACCGCCAACTTCGCCGCCTGGGGCAGCTGTTGTGCCACCGTCGCCCGCGGGCTGCGCGACCACTACGGCTTCGACGGCGAGGCGTGCGGATTCTTCGACCTGTTCGCGGAGCCCGCGCCGGACGTCGACCGGCAGGCCCTCGCCGCGGTGCGGGCGGGCCTTGAGCGGGGGCGCGTGACGGCGGCCCATCTGCGCTTCGGCCGACTGCTGGGGCACTACGAGGAGATGTTCTGGTCGACTCTCGCCGGGCGTGACGGGGGCCGCTGACTCACTCCGCTCCCGTCTCGCCCAGCTCCGCCAACCGCGCCGTCAGGCCACGGATCAGCGCGTCGAGTCCCGCGTCGAAGGCCTGGTCCGCGCGTGCCGACTTGCTGCCTTCGGGTGCGGCGCGCAGTGCCGCGGCGAGGACGGGCACCCGAGGGGCGTGATCCGAGGGGGCGATCATCAGCGGCGGCGCGACGAGGTCGAGCGCCGAGCCGAGCAGGAAGGACTCCACGCTCGTCAGGACCGCCATCAGGTGCCGCTCCGGCCAGCCGCCGCGCGCCAGCGCCGCCACCACGGCCTCGTACATGGCGAGCGTCGCCGGAGAGCTGATCGTCGTCGTGGCCAGCAGCTCGATGGCGTGCGGGTGGCGCGCGAACGCGTCGCGGTACGAACGCGCCCACGCGGCAAGGGCGTCGGGCCACGGCAGCGCGGCGAACGCGGAGACGTCCATCTCCTCGACGACCAGCCGCCGCACCCCCTCGATGACGGCGGAGCGGCCGTCCAAGTGGTTGTAGAGGGAGGCGGTCCGCACGCCGAGACGGTCGGCGAGCCGCGGCAGGCTGAACGCGTCCGTGCCGCCCGCATCGATCATCGCCAGCGCCTCGCGCGCGATCAGATCCGCGCTCAACACGGGTCTGTGCGGCCGTCCTTTGCCCGTCACTTCATGCCCTCTTCCCAGATGCTTCCCCCGCAGAGTACGGTCCTGGCAGCCCGGACTAAAGGGTTTAGTTTTGGAGTACGCGCGTGACCGCACCCACCTCCTCGGGACCTGCCTCCTCCGATCCCCTCTCCACCCGACCCAGCTCCTCCGGACCCCCGTCGGCGCCCGGCGCCGATGCCCTCAGCGAAGGCGCCATCGGCACCGGCGACCTCGTGTTCTTCGTCGTGGCCGCCGCCGCGCCGCTCACCGTCATGGCGGGTGTGGCCCCGGTGGCCATCGGCATGGCGGGCGACGCGGCGCCGGTCGGCTATCTGCTCTCCGGACTGCTGCTCGTGGTCTTCGCCGCGGGGTTCACGGCCATGAGCCGGTTCGTGCGCAACGCCGGTGCGTTCTACGCGTACATCGGGCGGGGACTGGGACGTGCGACGGGGGCGGGGTCCGCGTACGTGGCCCTCTTCGCGTACAACGCGATCGAGGTCGGACTGCTCGCCGCCTTCGGGTGGTTCACCGAGTCCGGCTTCGAGGACCTCACCGGGGTGCGTGTGGCCTGGTGGATCTGGGCGTCGGCGGGCCTCGTCGCCATCGGTGTGCTCGGCTACCTCCGGGTCACGCTCAGCGCCAAGATCCTCGGCGTCGCGCTCGTCCTTGAAGTCCTCGTGCTGTTCGTCTTCGAGGCGGGCGTCCTCGCGCACGGGGGCGGCCCGCAGGGCCTCGACTTCGGCACGCTCTCGCCCGCCCGGCTCGGGGAGCCGGGGGTCGGCGGCATGTTCGTCCTGACCATCGGGGCGTTCATCGGCTTCGAAGCGACCGCGATCTACGCGGAGGAGGCGCGGCGGCCCGAGCGGACCGTGCCCCGTGCCACCTACGTGGCGGTGGCGTTCCTCGCGCTCTTCTACACCTTCACCGCCTGGATGATCATCAACGCGTACGGATCCGACGAGGCCCAGGCCGTCGCCTCCGGGGAGGGCGGCCCCGACATGGTGTTCGCCGCCACCGAGCGGTTCGCGGGCGCCTGGGCCGCCGACTCCATGCACGTGCTGATCATCACCAGCGCCTTCGCCGCGACCCTGGCCTTCCACAACGGCGCCGCCCGCTACTTCTACGCCCTGGGCAGGGAAGGCCTGCTGCCCGCGCGCCTCGGCACGGTGTCGCCGAAGACGCGGGCACCGGCCATCGCGGTGCTCACGCAGTCGGCCATCGCGCTCGCCGTGATCGTCGTGACGATGATCGGCGGGGCTGATCCGTACACCGTCACCTTCTTGTGGAGCAGCGGCTCCGGCATCCTCGGCGTCATCTTCATGCAGGCCCTCGCGGCGCTTGCCGTGTACGGGTTCTTCCGCCGCGACCGGCGCGGCATGCCGTCCTGGCGCGTGGTCGTCGCGCCGCTGCTGGCCTGTGCGGGGCTCGCCGTCATGATCGTCCTGGTCTGCGCCGACCTCGATCTGCTCACCGGGGCGTCGAGCGGTGTGAACGCGGCCCTGATCGCACCGCTGCCGCTGCTGTTCGTGGTGGGGGTGGGAGTGGCGCTGCGGATCCGGCGGCGCGCCCCGGCGGCGTACGAGCGGCTGACGACGGTGGACGCGGAACGCGCCTGAACGACGGCCCGTCCGAACCATGACGGTCTGAACGACGACCAGAAGGAGAGAGCGACAGCATGACGGCGGCGACCCTCGTCTTCCTCGGCACGGTCCGCACCGGGACCGTGGCCGGCGGGATCAGTGGAACCGGTGGCGACACCACCGCTCTCGCCGTGCGCGACGGCCGCGTCCTCGCGCTCGGCGACGAAGCCCGCGCCCTCGCCCCCACCGCCGACGAGGTCGTCGACGTCGGCGAGGGGCTGCTGATGGCCGCCTTCGGAGACGGGCACGCCCACCCCCTCTTCGGCGGCCTGGAGAGTTTCGGGCCGCAGATCAAGGAGCTTGACTCCGTCGACGCGATCGTCGCCGAGGTCGGACGGTGGGCGCAGCGGCACCCTGAGGCCAAGTGGGTCGTCGGCGCCTCCTACGACCCCGCGCTCGCGCCCGACGGCGAGTTCGACGCGCGCTGGCTGGACGCCGCGGTGCCCGACCGGCCCGTCGTCCTGCGCGCCCACGACTACCACACCGTGTGGTGCAACACCGAGGCGCTGCGCAGGGCCGGGGTGACGGAGGCGACTCCGGAGCCGCGCCTCGGCTGGATCGTGCGGCGCGCGGACGGCAGCCCTCTCGGCACCCTGCGCGAATGGCACGCCTGCGACCTCGTGCTCGACCAGGTGCCGGTGCGCGAGGAGGACGAGCTGGTGGAGGCGATCCGCCGCGCTGGGCATGCGTACGCGCGCGCGGGCATCACCTGGGTCCAGGACGCCTGGGTCGAACCGGAGATGGTGGACGCCTATCTCGCGGCCGCCCGGCGCGGGGCCCTCGCCCTCCGCGTGGACCTGGCCCAGCGCGCCGACCCGGACCGCTGGCGCGGGCAGCTCGCGCCGTTCGCCGTGACCCGCGCGCGCGTGGCGGCCGACGGCGGGGAACTGCTCTCCGCGCGGACGGTGAAGTTCTTCAGCGACGGGGTCGTCGAGGGCGGCACGGCCGCCATGCTCGCCCCCTACCTGGACGCGCCGCACAGCTGCGGCATGCCGGTGTGGGAGCCGAGCGCCCTCGCCGAGGCCGTGCGGGCCTTCGACGCCGACGGCTTCCAGACGCACATCCACGCCATCGGGGACGCCGGTGTGCGCGCGGCTCTCGACGCCATCGAGTCCGCGACCGCCGCCAACCCGGCCTGGGACCGGCGCCCGGTGATCACCCACGTCCAGGTCGTCGACCCCGCCGACCTGCCGCGCTTCGCGGAGCTCGGTGTCATCGCCAACTTCGAGCCCCTGTGGGCACAGCCGGACCCGCTCCAGACCGAGCTGTCCATCCCGCGCATCGGCGTGGAGCGGGCCGCGCTGCAGTACCCCATGGGGGAACTGGCGCGCGGCGGCGTGCGGCTGTCCTTCGGCAGCGACTGGCCGGTCAGCTCACACGTACCGCTGGAGGGCATTCAAGTCGCCGTCACCAGGCGTACGTTCACGGGCGAGCCCGCCGACGGCTGGCTCCCGCACCAGCGGCTCACCGTCGACGAGGCGCTGACGGCCGCGACGACCGGCGTCGCCCACCAGGCGGGTGCCGACGACCGCCTGGCGCTCGCCCCGGGCGCACCTGCCGACCTGGTCCTGCTCTCCGCCGACCCGCGCGCGGCGGACCCGATGGAGATCCGGCACGCGCGCGTGCTGGGCACCTGGCTGGGCGGCCGCGCCACCTACAGGCAATGAGCGGCACTGGCGTCAGCGAAGGACGATGGCCGTGGCGGCGATCCCGTCCCGCACGATCCACCGACCCGAGAACCCCTTGAGCTCGACGCCTTGCACGACCGGCCCCTCGACCAGCAGCCGCGCGGTGAACGTCCCGTCCGCGGCGAGCTCCACGCGGGCGTCCTCGAAGCCGAGCCAGCGTCCGGTGAGCGGGAACCACGTCTTGTAGACGGACTCCTTCGCGCTGAACAGCAGCCGGTCCCAGGGTGTGGCGGGCTGCCGGGAGCCGAGCGAGGCCAGCACGGCACGCTCCGTCTCGTCGGCGACCAGGTTCAGGACGTCCGGGTCGCGCAGCGGCTCGCCCGGCTCCGCGTCGATGCCGACGGAGATCACCTCGCCCGCGCGGGCCACGACCGCCGCGCGGTACCCGGCGCAGTGCGTCATGCTGCCGACGACGCCGTCCGGCCAGCCGGGAGCGCCGCGGTGCCCCGGCAGGATCGGCGCGGGCGGCACGCCGATCCGGGCCAGCGCGGTACGGGCACAGTGCCGCACGGTGGTGAACTCGTTGCGCCGCTTGGCCACCGCGTTCGCGACCACCGCCTCCTCCTCAGGGAAGAGGACGGCGTCGGCCGGGTCGTCGTGGGTCTCGACGACGGTGACGGGCACGCCGTCGAGCAGGGTTGCCAAGGGGCCCGCCGGATCGGGGACTTGGCGCGCGGGTATCGAAGGTGACGTCACGGGAGATCACGGTACCGGGTGCCCCGCACAGGAGTACGGGCTGTGGCCTACGCCACCCGGCGGCACGCCCGGGTGCGGCCGCCCTCCGACGAGCGCATACGCTGGCGTGATGCAGGACGAGTACCGCACAGTGGCCCGCGAGGGCGTGCACGAGACCGAGATCAACCGCTCGCGCTTCCTGTGCGCCCTGGCACCCGCGGCCACCGAGCTGGAGGCCCAGGAATTCGTCGCACGCATCCGCAAGGAGCACCCGACCGCCAGCCACAACTGCTTCGCGTACGTGATCGGGGCGGACGCCGCCGTACAGAAGGCGAGCGACGACGGCGAGCCCGGCGGCACCGCGGGCGTCCCGATGCTGCAGATGCTGATGCGCCGCGACATGCGTTACGTCGCCGCCGTCGTGACCCGCTACTACGGAGGGGTCAAGCTCGGCGCCGGTGGACTGATCCGGGCCTACGGAGGATCGGTCGGCGAGGCGCTCGACGCCCTCGGCACCGTGACCCGCCGCCGCTTCCGCCTGGCCACCGTCACGGTCGACCACCAGCGCGCGGGCAAGGTCCAGAACGATCTGCGGGCGGCGGGCCGCGAGGTGCGCGACGTCCACTACGGCGACGTCGTCACGATCGAGATCGGGCTGCCCGACGCCGACGTGGACGCCTTCCGCGGCTGGCTGGCCGACGCCACCGCCGGAAGCGCGGTGTTCGAGCTCGGGGGAGAGGCGTACGGGGATGTCTGACGTACGAGGGGCCAGGGGAGCCGCACGGGTGTCCGGGGGAGTTACGGGAGTGGCCGCCCGTGATGTCCGACCCGCCCGATAGTCTCGGGAATCATGAGGCTGCTGCACACGTCCGACTGGCACCTGGGCCGATCGTTCCACCGCGTGAACATGCTCGACGCCCAGGCTGCGTTCATCGGCCACCTGCTGGCGACCGTGCGCGAGCGCGAGGTGGACGCCGTCGTGGTGGCCGGGGACGTGTACGACAGGGCGGTGCCCCCGCTCGCGGCCGTCGAGCTCTTCGACGACGCCCTGCACCGCCTCGCGGACCTCGGCGTGCCGACGGTGATGATCTCCGGGAACCATGACTCGGCCCGCCGCCTCGGCGTCGGCGCGGGCCTCATCGACCGCGCGGGCATCCACCTGCGCACCGACCCGGCCGCCTGCGCGGATCCGGTGATCCTCGGCGACGCCCACGGGGACGTGGCGTTCTACGGCCTGCCGTACCTCGAACCCGCCCTGGTGAAGGACGAGTTCGCGGTCGACAGGGCCGGGCACGAGGCGGTCATCGGGGCCGCCATGGACCGCGTGCGGGCCGACCTCGCCACCCGCACACCGGGCACCCGCTCCGTCGTCCTCGCCCACGCCTTCGTCAGCGGTGGAGAGGCCAGCGACAGCGAGCGGGACATCACCGTCGGCGGGGTGGCGGCCGTGCCTGCCGGTGTCTTCGAAGGCGTGGACTACGCAGCCCTCGGCCACCTGCACGGCAGCCAGACCCTCGGCGACCGCGTGCGCTACTCGGGCTCGCCCCTGCCGTACTCCTTCTCGGAGGCCGACCACCGCAAGAGCATGTGGCTCGTCGACCTCGGGCCCGAGGGGCACATCGAGGCCGAGCGGGTCGACTGCCCGGTGCCGCGCCCGCTCGCCCGCGTCCGGGGCACCCTGGACGACCTGCTCGACGACCCGGCCCTCGCCCGCCACGAGGACGCGTGGGTCGAGGCCACCCTCACCGAAGCGGTGCGCCCCGACGACCCGATGGCCAGGCTCTGCGAGCGCTTCCCGCACACCCTCAGCCTCGTCTTCGCCCCCGACCGGGCCCCCGACGACCCGGACGTCTCGTACGCCCAGCGTCTCCAGGGCCGCAGCGACCAGCAGATCGCCGAGGACTTCGTGACCCACGTGCGCGGTGCGGGACCCGACGAGCAGGAACAGGAAGTGCTGCGTTCGGCGTTCGACGCGGTCCGCACCGACGCCACCGTGCGCGAGGTCGCCCGATGAGGCTGCACCGGCTCCGCATCACCGCCTTCGGGCCCTTCGGCACCACCCAGGACATCGACTTCGACGACCTCAGCACCGCAGGACTCTTCCTGCTGCACGGCCCGACCGGCGCGGGCAAGACCTCCGTCCTGGACGCCGTGTGCTACGCGCTCTACGGCTCGGTGCCGGGCGCCCGGCAGGGCAGCGGCCAGGGCATGACACTGCGCAGCGACCACGCGCAGCAGGGCACGCGCACGGAAGTGTGCCTCGAACTCACCGTCGCCGGACGCCGTCTGGAGGTCACCCGCCAGCCTCCGTGGGAGCGCCCCAAGAAGCGCGGCACGGGCACCACCACGGAGAAGGCACAGAGCTGGCTGCGCGAGTACGACGCCGGGGCGGCGCCGGAAGAGGGCGCGGACACCGGGGCGGGACCGGGCGCCTGGAAGGCCCTGAGCCGGTCCCACCAGGAGATCGGCGAGGAGATCACCCAGCTCCTCGGCATGAGCAAGGAACAGTTCTGCCAGGTCGTGCTCCTGCCCCAGGGCGACTTCGCCCGCTTCCTGCGCGCGGACGCCGAGGCACGCGGCAAGCTCCTCGGGCGGCTCTTCGACACGCGCAGGTTCGCCGCCGTGGAACAGCGGCTCGCCGAGCAGCGGCGCACCACCGAGACCGAGGTCAAGGAGGGCGACGCCGCGCTCCTCGCCGACGCGCACCGCATGCAGCAGGCCGCGGGCGACGGCGGGCAGGAAGCCGAACTGCCCCTGCCCGACCTGACGCCCGGCGACCCTGGCCTGGCGGACGCGGTCCTCACCTGGGCGGCCGTCGCCCGCGCGGGCGCCCGGGAACGCCTCACCGTCGCGCACTGTGCGCTCACGGCCGCCGAATCCGCCCAGGCCGCCGCGGAACGCAGGCTCGGCGAGGTGCGCGAACTCGACCGGCTGCAGGACCGCTTCGCCGAGGCGCAGACACGCGCCGCGCAGCTCCACGCGCGCGTGGACGAACAGCGCGTTCTCGAAGAGCGCCTTGAAAGGGCCCGCAAGGCCGAGACGGTCGCGCCCGCGCTCGGCCTGCGCGACACCGCCGACACCGAGCACCGCCACGCCGCGGCAGCCGAGGCACGCGCGCGTGGCCGACTGCCCGAGACGTTCGCCTCCTCCGGCGCGGCGGGCCTCGCCGCCGCCGCGCGCACGGCCGCCGAGGAACTGGGCGGCCTCGCGTCGGCCCGGCGCGCCGAGCGGCGGACCACCGAGATCGACACCGAACGTGCGGCACTCGACCGTCAGGAGCGCGCGGACGACGAGCTGCTCCAGGACGCCTCCGGCTGGCTCGACGGCTGGGACACGACCCGGGCCACGCTCCAGGAGCGCATCGAGTCCGCCCAGGAAGCCGCGACCCGCGCCGAGCGCCTGGCGGGCCTGCTCGCACCCGCCGAGGCCCGCCTCGAAGCGGCCCGCCGCCGCGACCGGCTCGCCCGGGACGTCGCGGCGGCGCAGGAACACGCCCTCGGCGCCCGCGAGTCCGCCACCGCCGCCCACGAGCACTGGCTCGCCCTCAAGGAGCAGCGCCTCACCGGCATCGCCGCCGAACTGGCGGCCCACCTGAGCGACGGCGAACCGTGCGCGGTGTGCGGAGCCACGGAGCACCCCGACCCCGCGCGAAAGATCGCCGGGCACGTGGACCGCCAGGCCGAGGAGGCGGCGCTCGCCGCCCACCGCCGCGCGGACGAGTCCCGCGCGGCCGCCGAGGGCGCCCTCGGAGAGGTCCGGGAATCCCTGGCCGCGGCGAAGGCCGCCGCGCGGGGCGGCCCCGTGCTGGACCCGGACGACACCAACGCCACCGGCACGGAGTCAGGCGCGGACGTACCCACCTCTGAAGACCGCACCTCTGAAGACCCCGCCTCCGAAGACCCCGCCTCCGACGAACTCGCCGCGTCCGTCGACGCGTTGCGGCACGCGTACACCGAGGCCCGCGACCGTGCCTCCGGGCTGCACGCCGCCCGGGAAGCCCTGGCGCAGGCCGAGCGCGAGTACGACCGCAGGCTCGTCCAGCAGCAGGAGGCCGCGCGGCGCGCCGCTTCCCGGACCACCCTGCGCGACGCCCTGATGCGCGAGCAGGACTCCCTGGACGAGGAGTTGACCCGCGCGCGGGGTGCCACCGGCAGCGTCGCCGCCCGCGCCGCCCAGCTGGAGCGGCAGACCGAGCTGCTCACCGAGGCGGCGGACGCCGCCCGCGCCGCGGACGACACCGCCGAACGCCTCAAGGACGCCGACGCGCGACTCGCCGACGCGGCCTTCCGCGCCGGGTTCGACACGCCGACGGCCGCCGCGGCCGCCCTCCTCGACGACGCCAGGTACCGCGAGGTCCAGCACCGCATCGACGCCTGGCGGAACGAAGAGGCCGCCGTGCGCTCCGTCCTCGCCGAACCGGACACGGCCGCCGCCGCCCAGCAGCCGACCGCCGACCTCTGGGCTGCCCGGGACGTCGCCGAGGCCGCCGCCCGGCGCCTCCGGGACGCGGCATCCGCGCGGGACGCCGCCGCGGGCCGCTGCACCGAACTCGACCGGCTCTCCGCGCGGACGACGGCCGGGACCCGCAGGCTCGCGCCGCTGCGTGCCGCGTACGACCGGGTGGCCCGCATGGCCGGTCTCGCCGCGGGCACCTCGGCGGACAACGAACGCAGGATGCGCCTGGAGTCGTACGTCCTCGCGGCCCGGCTGGAGCAGGTGGCCGCGGCCGCGACCGTCCGGCTGCGGCGCATGTCGTCCGGGCGCTACACCCTGGTGCACTCCGACGACCGCACAGGGCGCGGCCGTTCGGGCCTCGGGCTGCATGTGGTCGACGCCTGGACGGGGCGCGAGCGCGACACGGCGACCCTGTCCGGCGGCGAGACGTTCTTCGCCTCCCTCGCCCTGGCGCTGGGGCTCGCCGATGTGGTCACCGACGAGGCGGGCGGCGTCCGGCTGGACACGCTCTTCATCGACGAGGGGTTCGGCAGCCTCGACGACCAGACGCTCGACGAGGTCCTCGACGTGCTCGACTCGCTCCGTGAGCGGGACCGCAGCGTCGGCATCGTCAGCCACGTCGCGGACCTGCGGCGGCGGGTGCACGCACAGCTCGAGGTCGTGAAGGGGCGGGACGGTTCGGCCGTACGCCAGCGGGGCGGGGCCTGAGGAGATCGTTTGCCCGGAACCGCTTGCTGTGCAGGCAAGTTGATGTGGCAAGCTGTCGCCAGCCGCTCGCGGGCCGGGTGGCCGTGGCGGTCGTCGAAAGGGGCGAAGCGTGGGACAGGACGGCGGCTTCCGTGCCGAGGAGATCGACACCAGCAGGCCGCATCCGGCCCGGATCTATGACTACCTGCTGGGCGGCAAGGACAACTACGAGGTGGACCGCAGGGCCGGGGACGAACTCGCCGCGGCCGCGCCCGAGGTGCGGATCGGCGTGCAGGCCAACCGCGACTTCATGCGGCGTGCCGTCCGCCACGTCGTGGGCGAGGGCGTCCGTCAGATCCTCGACATCGGCACCGGGCTGCCCACCCCTCCGAACGTGCACGAGACCGCCCACGAGATGGCGCCGGACGTACGCGTCGCGTACGTGGACAACGACCCGATCGTGAACACGCACGCCGGAGCGCTGCTCAGCGGCTCCGGCACGACCAGCACCGTCCTCGCCGACCTGCGCGACCCACGGGCGATCATCGACCACCCCGACGTCCGCCGCGTCATCGACTTCGACGAACCGGTCGCCCTGTTCCTCGTGGCGATCGTCCACTTCCTCACCGAGGCGGATGAGCCCGAGCGGATCGTCGCCACCCTGCGCGACGCGTTGCCCGCCGGAAGTTACCTCGTCCTCTCGCACGCCACGAGCGACTTCGCCGACCGCCGCGACGCCGAGGCCGTGTACAACCAGGCCACCGCCACCCTGAACCTGCGGCCCAAGGCCGAGGTCATGCGGTTCTTCGACGGCTTCGAGCTGGCGGAGCCCGGCCTGGCCCAGGTGCCGTTCTGGCGTCCGGACGCCCCGTCACCCGCGGGGTCCGACGCGATCGGCATCTACGGCGGCGTGGCACGCAAGTCCGCCTGAAGGGCACGGCCGGTCGGCGACCGCAAGCTCAGCGACCGTAAGCTCAGCGGCCCAGCGGCCTTCGCGGCAGGGGCGAGGAGTACACGATGCTCGTCGTGACCGACCCCAGCGCGCCGATCTTGCCCGCCACCTCTTCGAGGTGCTGCATCGAGCGTGCGGCGACCTTGATGACGAAGCAGTCGTCGCCGGTGACGTGATGCGCCTCGAGGATCTCCGGGGTGGCGTCGACCAGGTCGTGGAACGGCTTGTAGTTGCCGTTGGGGTAGCGCAGGCGCACGAACGCGAGGATGGGCAGACCGAGCCGCTCCGGGTCCACCACCGCCCCGTACCCCTGGATGACACCGGCCTCCTCCAGGCGCCGCACCCGCTCGGTCACGGCGCTCGCGGACATCGAGACGGCGCGCGCCAGCTCGGCGTAGCTGGCGCGGCCCTCCCGCTGGAGGACATCGAGGATGCGCCAGTCGGTGGCGTCCGTGGAATAACCGGTCATGGCCGAGAGGTAACAGGGAAATCCCCGGCCGATCAAGAGGGATGCCGGGGATTGGTCCCACTCGTCCGCAAAGGTCCGGGGGAGCGGACCTGTGCCGCCCCCGCGCGGTGAGGGCGCGGGGGCGGCACAGCTCCGCGGAACGCCGCCGCACACGGCGCGCTGTCAGACGCCCGCGATGCTCTGGATCCAGGAGCGGTACGCCGTCACGTTCGTGTACGCGGTCGTGGTCTGGCGGTCACTGGTGGAGGCGACGCCGACCTGTGCGCCGTTGGCATTCATGGGGCCGCCGGAGTCGCCGCCCGCGGTGATGCCGTTGCCGCGCCGGGCGCAGATGGCCTGGCCCTGGTAGGCGTCGCGGCAGCCGCCGGTCACGACGACGTCGGCGACCTTCAGGAACTGGGACTGGCAGTTGATCTCCTGACCGCACTGGGACGTCGCTCCCCAGCCGTACACCTGCACGGTCTGGCCCACCGTCACCGAGCCCGGGGAGCCGAGGCGTGCGTAGGTGCCCGGCACGGAGCGGTCCAGCTTGACCAGGGCCAGGTCGGCGGAGGGGTGGGTGCTGACGCTGGTGCCGTTGGCCGTGGTGCCGCCGGACGTCTGGTCGAGGCTGCCGATGCGGAACGACAGGCCGCCGCCGCTGACGCAGTGCTTGGCGGTGAGGATCCAGGTCGGGGCGATGATCGTGGAGCTGCAGGTCTGCCGGCCGTTGGAGAAGAGCCTGGCCGCCCAGGGCGCGTTGCTGGCGTAGCCGCCGCCGATGATCGGCCGGGGGCCTTGGGTGGATGCCACGGCGGGCGTTTCCGCGCGCGTCGCGCTCTGGGCCGCCGCGGTGGGGGCGAGCCCCAGAACAGCGAGGGCGGTGGCCGCGAGCGCGGGGACGAGTCTGGATATTCGCACGTTCGTCTCCATTGTGTGGGGATGAAACGTCCTTGATGAGGACGAGACCGCATAGGTATGCAGTCGCAGTGCACGCTTGGAAGGCGGGTATCTTCTGTCGCGTGCATGCCATCTCTGGCGGGAGAGAATCTGGCAGAGGAGTTGTGGGCGGCGCAAGGGTGCCGACCGTGCCTTCTGTGCGGTTGTCGCGGCCATGGGTGGGCTTGCGGAGCAGTGCATGATCAAGCCGAATCCTGGTCCGGACCATTCTCGGCGGAAGGTGCGTACTCCTGGCAACGCCCTTTCACGACAACCCTGTTGGCTTCCCCTGCGCGGCCCGCGGGGGAAGGGGGCGGTCGAACCGTGATTCGCCGGGAATTCGACGGTGAGCCCGTGGGGATGCCGGGGATCACCGCTTCAGAGTTCCGGTCGCCACCCGTAGATTTTTGGCCATGAACAACACGAACGTGCAGCTCAGCGCCCCTTCTTCCGCTCCGTCCCACCCCACTGCGGCACCGCCCGCAGCCGGAAATGCGGTCCTGCGGATTCCTCCCGCGTCCCCGGCCGCGGCCGCCGCCCACTTCGGCGCGAGCCTCGCCTTCCACGCCGACGTGTCCGATGTGGCCGCGGCGCTCGCCGAGGACGGCGACCCGGGCTTCGTCGTCATCGACACCCGCTCCACCGCCTCCTGGGACCAGGGACACGTCCCCGGCGCCGTCCACCTGCCGACCGCCCTCATCCCCGAGCAGGCGGAGCTGCTCCTGGACAAGTCGGTGCCGGTCGTCACCTACTGCTGGGGCCCCGGCTGCAACGGCGCGACCCGCGCGGCACTCGCCCTCGCCCAACTGGGCTTCCAGGTCAAGGAGATGCTCGGCGGCTTCGAGTACTGGGCGCGCGAGGGATTCGAGTTCGAGACGTGGGAGGGCCGCGAGCGGCGCGACCCCGACGCGCTCACCGCCCCGGTCGACGCCGAGGACTGCGGCTGCTGACTGCCAGGCCGGAAGAAATCACGTGCGGGACGGAGTCCCGGCGTCCACCATGGTCAGTCATGCCGCACTTGCCACCGCCCACACCCGCCCAACTCCGCCGTGACCCGCTCCCGTTGCGCGGCAGGACCGCCCTCGTCACCGGGGCCAGCCGACGCGGGGGCATCGGATATGCCGTCGCCCGACGGCTCGCCGCGTACGGCGCCGGGGTCTACCTGCACCATCACATCCCGCACGATGCCGCGATGCCCTGGGGCGCCGACCGGACGGAGGACGTCGTCGCCGGAGTGCGCGAGGCGCTCGGCGACCCGGACGCGCCGGTCGTCGCCGGGCCCGGCGACCTCACGGAGCCCTCGGCGCCCGCCGAGCTGATCGGGACGGCCGCCGAAGCACTCGGCGGCCGCCTCGACATCCTCGTCGCCAACCATGCGCTGAGCGGCAGCGACGGATCGCTCGACGAGATCGATGCGGCCATGCTCGACGCGCACTGGGCGGTCGACACCCGCTCCGTGATCCTCCTCGTCCAGGCGTACGCACGGCTGCGCACACAGGTGCCGCACCGCACCCCGGGCGGCCGCGTCGTGATGATGACGTCGGGGCAGGACATCGCGGACGGCATGCCGGACGAGATCGCGTACGGCTTGCAGAAGGGCGCCCTGGCCTCGGCGACCCGCTCGCTCGCCACCGCACTGGCCGACCTCGCCATCACGGTGAACTGCATCAACCCCGGCCCCGTGGACACGGACTACCTCCACGGCGAGGCCTACGCGGAGGTCGAGTCCCATTTCCCGGCGGGCCGCTGGGGCATGCCGGACGACCCGGCCCGCCTCATCGCGTGGCTCGCCACGGACGAGGCGGAGTGGATCACCGGTCAGGTCATCGACTCGGAAGGCGGCTGCCGCCGCTGAAGCCCGGCGCTCAGAGCGCGGACAACTCCTCCACCAGGTCGTCCAGGCCCAGGGGCCCCTGCGACAGCGCGGCCATGTGCCACGCCTTCGCGTCGAACGCGGCACCGTGCCGGCGCCGCGCGTTCTCCCGGCCGAGCAGCCAGGCACGCTCACCGAGCTTGTAGCCGATCGCCTGGCCCGGAATGGTGAGGTAGCGGGTCATCTCGCTCGTCACGTAGTCCGTGGGGCGGCTGCAGTGCGCGTCGTAGAACTCCTGGGCGAGGTCCGGCGTCCAGCGCTCACCGGGGCGGAAGGGGGAGTCCGCGGGGATCTCCAGTTCCAGGTGCATCCCGATGTCGACGATGACCCGCAGCGCGCGCATCATCTGCGCGTCGAGATAGCCGAGCCTGCGCTCCGGGTCGGTGAGGAAACCGAGCTCGTCCATCAGCCGCTCCGCGTACAGCGCCCAGCCCTCGGCGTTGGCGCTGACGATGCCGACGGTCGCCTGGTAGCGGGAGAGGTCCTCCGCCACGTGCGCCCACTGGGCGAGCTGGAGGTGATGGCCCGGCACGCCCTCGTGGTACCAGGTCGAGACGAGGTCGTAGACCGGGAAGCGGGTCTCGCCCATCGTCGGCAGCCAGGTGCGGCCGGGCCGCGAGAAGTCCTCGGACGGGCCCGTGTAGTAGGGGGCCGCCGCGCCGCCGGGCGGAGCGATGTGCGACTCCACCTTCCGCACCCGCTCGGCGAGTTCGAAGTGGGTGCCGTCCAGGGCGTCGATCGCCTCGTCCATCAGCTCCTGCAGCCAGACCCGGACCTCGTCCACGCCCTCGATGTGCGCACCGTGCTCGTCCAGGTGGGCGAGTGCCACCCACGGCGTGGCCGCGCCGGGCAGGATCTTCTCGGCCTCGGTCTTCATCTCGGCGAGCAGCCGGTGGAACTCCGACCAGCCGTACGCGTACGCCTCGTCGAGGTCCAGGTCCGTGCCGTTGCACTCGCGGGACAGGCGGGCGTAGCGCTCGCGGCCCACGATGTCGGGGGCGCCCTCGATCGCGGGTGCGTAGACGTCCCGCATCCAGTCGCGCAGCGCCACGACCGACGCGGTGGCCGCGCGGGCCGCGGTGTCGAGATCGGCGCGCAGCGCGTCCGGCCCCGCGGACGCGAAGTCCTCGAACCAGCCGCGCCCGCTCGGGGCGTCGCCGCTTTCCCCCGCCCACTCGGTGAGCTGTCCGATGAAGGTGTCGGTGGGGCGCGGCGGCCCGAACAGCTTCCGCTCCAGGCCCAGTTCGAGCGAGGCCCGGTACCCCTCGAGCGCGGTCGGTACGGCGCGCAGCCGCTCGGCGATCGCGGCCCAGTCGTCCTCCGTCTCCATGGGGGACAGGTTGAAGATCTCCCGCACCTGATGCGGCATCGTGTGCAGATTGCCGACCGATCGCAGCCCTTCGTCGGCCTCGTGCACGGCCAGCTGCGCGGTCAGCCGCTCCCGCAGCAGCCGCCCGCAGCGGCGCTCGGACTCGCTGTCCGCGCCGGGCCTGCGCTCCGCCTCGTCCAGCCGGGCCAATGTCGTGCGCGCCAGCCGGGCGATGGCCTCCTGGCCCTCGGGGGAGGTGTCGGGGAGCTTGCTGCTGCTCTCCGCGATGCCGAGGTAGGTGCCCGTGATGGGGTCGAGGGCGATGAGCTCGTCGACGTAGGCGTCGGCGACGGCGCGGGGCAGGGGGCCGGTGTTCGGATGCGGGTTCTCGGTGACTGACATGCGGACATCCTCGTACGCGGGACCGCTGCGCGTCACCATGATTCACTCGGTGGATCCTGCGCCGGGTCGGATGCGGCGTCGGGCGGCAGCAGCGGGCCGCACGCCCACTGCTGGAAGATCAACCGGGTCTCGACGCGCGCCACTTCGCGCCGTGCGGTGAACTCGTCGAGGACGAGCCGCTGCAGGTCCGCGGGCCCGGCCACCGCCACGTGCACGAGGAAGTCCTCGGGGCCCGTGAGGTGGAAGAGGGACAACGACTCGGGCAGGGCCCTGACGCGCTCCACGAAGGGGCCGACGAGATCCCTGCGGTGCGGTCGGACCTGTACGGAGAGGAGCGCTTCGACCCCGCGGCCGAGCTTCGCCGGGTCCAGGCGCAGCTCGTGTCCGAGAATCACCCCGGAACGCCGCAGCCGGGTCACACGGTCGAGACACGTGGAGGGCGCGACCCCGACGTGCGCCGCCAGGTCCCGATAAGTGGTCCGGGCATCGTTCTGCAGCACGCGCAATATGTGGAGGTCCACCGGGTCCAGTGCGACAGAATCGGCCATCGGCCGAACGTAGCACGGGGTGCGGGCCCATGGCCCCGGGTGTTGTTCAGCCTGTGCGGCATGGAAGCGAACACCGGGAAAGCACCGCACACACCCTCCGTCGGCAGCACCCCACCCTCGCGCGCCCTGGCCACCGAAGCGGTGCACGCAGGGCGGGACGATCTGGCCGAAATGGGCCTGCACGCCCCGCCGATCGACCTCTCCACGACCTACCCCTCCCGCGACAGCAGGGCCGAGGCCGCCCGCATCGACGCCTTCGCCGCCGAAGGGGTCGTCGACGACGGGCCGCCGGTCTACGCCCGGCTCGGCAATCCGACCGTCGCCCGCTTCGAGACCGCCCTCGCCCGGCTCGAAGGCACCGAGAGCGCGGTCGCCTTCGCCAGCGGCATGGCGGCGCTGACCGCGGTGCTTCTCGTACGGGGATCAGCGCGCCTGCGCCATGTCGTGGCCGTCCGGCCGCTGTACGGCTGCAGCGACCACCTGCTCACCGCGGGGCTCGTCGGCACGGAGGTGACCTGGGTCGACCCGGAGGGCATCGCCGACGCCATCCGCCCCGACACCGGCCTGGTGATGGTCGAGTCGCCCGCCAACCCCACCCTCGCCGAACTGGACCTGGCCGAGGTCGCCCGCGCCTGCGGCACGGTGCCGCTGCTCGCCGACAACACCTTCGCGACGCCCGTCCTGCAGCGGCCCGCCGAGAGTGGCGCCCGTCTGGTGCTGCACAGCGCCACCAAGTACCTGGGCGGGCACGGCGACGTCCTCGGCGGAGTCGTCGCGTGCGACGAGGAGCTCGCGCGCGGCCTGCGCCAGGTCCGGTTCGCCACCGGCGGGGTGCTGCATCCGCTCGCCGGATATCTGCTGCTGCGCGGCCTTGCGACGCTCCCGGTCCGGGTGCGCGCGGCTTCGGCGAACGCGGCGGAACTGGCCCGCCGCCTCGCCGCCGACCCGCGCGTGGACCGCGTCCACTATCCACGGATGGGCGGCGCCATGGTCGCCTTCGAGGTGCACGGCGACCCGCACGGGGTGATCGCCGGTGTACGGCTGATCACCCCGGCGGTCAGCCTCGGCAGCGTCGACTCGCTCATCCAGCACCCGGCGTCCATCAGCCACCGGGTGGTGGATGCGCAGGACCGGCGCTCGGCCGGTGTGAGCGACCGGCTGCTGCGCATGTCGTGCGGTCTCGAGGACGTCGAGGACCTGTGGCACGACCTGGACCGGGCGCTGGGTCCCGTGCCGGTCGCCGTCCCTGCTCCGGCGGCAGTCGGGACCGTCAGCGCTCCGCCTGCCGAGGATGTCCGAGGCGCTCTGCAGGGCGCTGCGCGTGGTCGTACGGCAGCCGCGAACTGACCGGCGTGACGTCCAGGCGGGCCGTGATCACCAGCGTGCCCTCCTCGATCTGGTAGTCGAGCGGCAGGCCGAGCCCACGCATCGCGGCCACCATGCCGGTGTTGGACGCCTGCGTCACCGCGTACACGCTCTCGCAGCCCGCCTCGACCGCCATCGTCACCAGGCGGCTGAGCAGCTGGCTGCCGATGCCGCGGCGCTGCCACTCGTCCTCGACCAGCAGCGCGACCTCGGTCTCGTCGCCGTCCCAGAGGAGGTGGCCGATGCCGACGATCCGTCCGGACGCGGTGTGCACCGCGAGCGTGCGACCGAACCGGGGGCTGAGGAGGTGGTTGAGGTAGCGGTCGGCGTCGTGCACCGGGCCGTGGTAACGCTTGTCCAGCGTGCGGGGCGAGCAGCGCTCGTGCATGGCCTTGGCGGCCTCGATGTCGGCCGTGTCGGCGCGCCGCACCGTGATGGAGTTGCCCTCGGGGAGCGTCAGGACGTCCTGGCTGCGCGGAATGCGCGGGCCGAGCCGCGTGTCGAGCTCCACGAGGGCCCGCGCACGGGCGAACTCCGTGGGGGTGAACGGCAGATAGGGGCGCTCCACGGTGATGACCTCACCGTCGGGGCCCTTCAGTCGCAGCACCGTGCCTTCGAGCACGCCGTCCACCGGGGTCGCCTCCGACGGTGCGGCCTCGTCCCCGCGGGTTCCCGTGCGCGAGGTGGCGGGCAGCGAGCGGATGGTGCAGCGGCCCAAGAGGTGCCGCAGGGCCAGGGGGAGTTCGGCCGCGTCGAGCGCGGTGCGGGTGGCCAGGCCGAGGATCCGGGTCGGGGCGTCCACCAGGTCGTGGGCGTCGGCGCGCTCGATCCAGGTGCCCGCGCCGCCCGCCTGCGCGATCGACCGGCTGATGGCGGCGCCGGAGAGCTCCGCGGGCGCCCGCAGCAGGAACTCGTCGACGGTGCCCTCGGCCAGCGGGTGCGCCTGGAGGCTGAGGATGTCGATCCGGTGCTCGGCGAGCGTCACGCACAGCGCGGCCAGGGATCCCGGCTCGTCCCGGACGGTCGTGCGCATCCGCCAGAGGGTGGTCTCGCCGGGGAGTGCCGAGGACGCCCCGGCCGTGGGGGAGGTCGTGGTCGGCCCGGCCTGCTCCGCGTCCGCGGGCGGCCGGGCGACGGTATCGTGCGCGGGCGGAGGGGCGTGGTCGTGCCTCCTGGCCCACCAGATGTGGAAGCCTGCCGTGGCGAGCAGCACCACGGCAGACACCACCAGCAGGGCGGGCCCGTCGGGGCCGTGCCCCACCATGTTCGCGACGGCGTCGGCCACCGCGACGGCGGTGAACAGGGCCGCCAGTTCGACCACGTCGCGCCGCCAGTGATGAACGGGGCGTCCGTGCTTGGTCCGTGTCACGTCAGACATGTCAGCTCGCATACGTTCACTGTGCTTGACCGGTGTTTCGTGATCACGAACGTCCTGTGACTGATGGGTAAAGAGGTCATCTGCCCCTTTGGCGGCAATTTCGCAGGCGCCGCCCGCGACGGGTCACCGGCAGCTGCTCACTGCCCCACCCGGCCCGGCTGCAGAACCTGGGAGAACAGCACCCCGCCGCCCTCCTGCCGCAGCCGCACCGTCAACTCACCGCTGCCGCCGTCGATGTCGACCTCCCCGAAGTACTGCGGAGTCTCTGCCGGAGAGGTGTTCGCCCGGCTCGGGGCCTTGATGAACTTCTGCTCGGGGCCGAACGTCGCGTCGAGCTTCGCCGCGGGGAAGCCGCCCGCGGCCAGCGGCCCGGACACGAACTCCCAGAACGGCGCGAAGTCCTTGAACGCCGCACGCGACGGGTCGTAGTGCTGCGCGGAGGTGTAGTGCACGTCGGCGGTCAGCCATACCGTGCCCGTGATCCTGCGGTGCTTGATGTGCCGCAGCAGCTCGGCGATCTGCAGCTCACGGCCCAGCGGCGCGCCGGGATCGCCCTGCGCCACGGCCTCGAAGTTCTCCCTGCCGTCGGCCACGACAAGGCCGAGCGGCATGTCGGAGGCGATCACCTTCCACACGGCCCGCGAGCGGGACAGCTCGCGCTTGAGCCAGGCCAGCTGCCGGGCGCCGAGGATGCCGGTGGCGTCGTCGGGCTGTCTGCCGGGGGAGTTGGCGTTGCGGTAGGTGCGCATGTCGAGGACGAACACGTCCAGGAGCGGGCCGTGCCGCAGCACCCGGTACACCCGGCCGTCCTCGTCGCCCGGCGGCAGGGTCGAGACGGGGAAGTACTCGCTGAACGCCCGCAGCGAGCGCTCCGCGAGGACGTCCACGTTCTTCTCCGTGTACCGTGCGTCCGCCAGGATCTGCCCCGGATACCAGTTGTTGTGCACCTCGTGGTCGTCCCACTGGACGATCGAAGGCACCTGGGCGTTGAACCGCCGCAGGTTCTCGTCGAGCAGGTTGTAGCGGAACGCGCCGCGGAACTCCGCGAGGGACTCGGCGACCTTGGACTTCTCCTCCGTCGTGACGTTCCGCCACACGCTGCCGTCGGGCAGCGTGACGCTGGGCAGGATGGGTCCGTCGGCGTAGATGTTGTCACCGCTGCACAGGAAGAAGTCCGGGTCCCTGCGGCGCATCTCCTCGAAGATGCGGTAGCCGCCGCGGTCCGGGTTGATGCCCCAGCCCTGGCCCGCGATGTCCCCCGACCACAGGAAGCGGACGTCCTGCTTGCGGCCCTTCGGCGCGGTGCGGAACGTGCCGGGGACCGGCTTCCCCGTACGACGCGGGTCGTCCGGGTCGGCGAGCAGTACCCGGTAGTGGATCTGCTCTCCCGCGGGCAGTCCGCGCAGCCGCGTCGTCCCCGTGAAGTCCGTGTCCGGGCCGAGCAGCGGGCCGCGCCACCGCTGGGGGTTGCGGAACGACTCGGTGGCGGACGTCTCCACGATCATCCGGGCGGGCCGGTCCGACCGGACCCACACGAGCCCCGAGTGCGCCGTCACGTCTCCGGCCTGTACGCCCCACTCGGCCTTCGGACGGCCCGAGAGGGCGAGCGAAGGAGCGGCCCCGGCCAGTGCGGGCACGGCGAGCGCCGCCGGTACGGCGAGCGATCCGCGCAGCACGCTGCGGCGACGGGGGGACGGACTCGGCTGACGTTGCGACATGAATGCGCCTCCAGTTGACGGGTGCGACCAGTGTGCGGGTGCCCGGGCGGTACCGCGCCACAGCGCCCACGCGAAGCACAAGTGAACAACTCACCACAGGCGTGGGGGAACCGCCGCGCGGTCACTGTCTAGGCTCTTGCCCCGCAGGCGGGCCGACCGGCGCGCCGCACCAGAGGGGGAGTCCCGTGCCGTTCAGCGGTCAGAGCCACATCCGCATCGCCCGCCCGTCCCGCGACCTCGCGGCAGCCGAGCGGTTCTGGGTCGAAGGACTCGGCCTCGGCGTCCTGTACCGGGCCGAGGGCGGCGGCGCCCCCGGCGAGCACGATCTCCTGATGGTGGGCCGTCCGGACGCCTCGTGGCACCTGGAGCTCGTCCACGAGGCGTCCGCGCCCGTCCTGCCGCGCCCCACCGAGGAGGACCTGCTCGTCATCTACCTCGACGGAGAGGTTCCCGAAGAGCTGGTGGCACGGCTGGAGGGGCACGGCGGCAAGCGCGTCCAGTCGCCGAACCCGTACTGGAACGAGTGGGGTGTCACCGTCGAGGACCCCGACGGCTACCGCCTGGTGCTCTCCACGCGCGCGTGGACCAACGGCTGAGCCGCCCGCGCCGGGCGCCGGTCAGCGGCAGGTGTCGAGGATGACGCGGGCCACGAGAGCGGGGTCGTCGTTCATCGGCACATGGCCGCAGCCCGGGAGCCGGACCAGCCGTGCGCCGGGGATGGTGTGCTTCGCGCGTATCCCCTGGCGGCGCAGGAGCAGCCGGTCCCGCGTGCCCCAGGCGACGGTGACCGGCACGCCCGTCACGTCGTCCTGGAAGAGGACGTCGCGCCCGGCCGCCAGCGTCGCGTCGAACCCCGTGGCGTCGCGCAGCGCGAGCGTCTCGGCGACGACGGCCTCCGGGGAACGGCGCCAGGGGCGGGCGTAGATGGTGCTCGTGAGCGCCGTGCGTCCGGCCGCGCTGGTGGACAGCCGCTCGATCGCGGGCCGCGGCAGCAGCCGTGCGCCCTGCCGCATCGCGAGGAGCGTGGCGAACGCGTACCGGCGCTCCGCGGGCGTCCAGAAGCCGCCGGGGGAGAGCGCGGTGACGGAGTGGACCAGCTTCTCGCGGCCCAGTTCGAGGGCGAGCAGCCCGCCCAGGGAGTTGCCTGCCACGTGCGGACGCTCGATCCCCAGCGTCTCGCACAGCGCGCCGAGCGCCGGGACGACCGACGGCAGGCCGTACTCCATCGCGTCGGGCAGCGCGGGCGAACGGCCGAAGCCCGGCAGGTCCACCGCGATCACGTCGTGCTCGGCGGCCAGGATCTCAAGCACCGGGTCCCAGGCCTGGCGGTGGTGGCCGATGCCGTGGAGCAGCAGCAAGGGCTCTCCGGCGCCCGCCCGTTCGTAGGAGATCGTCACGGTGTGCGGGCCACCGGGCGACGCGACACTGAAGGAGACCTCTGCGGCCATGACTGCTCCTGTCCCCGCCGCCGGGCGACGGCTCCTCAACACGCTGGGCACGCGCTACGTTAGACACGCTGTCAGCAACAATTACCGCTCAGTAGCTCCCAGTTCAAGAGGGCGGTCGGCGGCGCTTCGCGAGGCCGGTCTCCACAGGCGGCGAGTGTGCCGCGTGCCGCAGCCAAAGTGCCTGGACAGGCGCTGTTCCGTGGGCTGGGATAGAAGCGTGGCCACCAACAGCATGACCGACGTCTTCGAAGAGCACCGACCAGTCCTGATGGGCGTCGCCTACCGCATGCTCGGCCGGGTGGCCGACGCGGAGGACGTCGTCCAGGAGGCCTGGCTGCGCTGGTCGACGTCCGACCACGACCAAGTGCGCGAACCCCGCGCCTTCTTGGTGCGCGTCACCACCCGCCTCGCCATCGACCGCCTGCGCCACCTGCAGTCCCGGCGCGAGGCGTACGTGGGTCCCTGGCTCCCGGAGCCCTACGCCACCGAACTGGAGTCGTCCGTCCCGGACACCGCGGAGCGGGCCGTGCTCGCCGATTCGGTGTCCCTGGCGGTCCTCGTGGTCCTGGAGTCCCTCTCGCCGCTGGAACGCGCCGTGTTCGTGCTGCGCGAGGCCTTCGGGTTCCCCTTCGCCGAGATCGCGGTCACGCTCGACCGCACCGAGGCCTCCGTGCGCCAGCTCGCCGGGCGGGCCCGCAAGCACGTCGACGAGGGCAGGCCCCGCTACAAGGTCGACCCCGCGGAGCGCCGCGACCTGACCGAACGCTTCCTCGCCGCGGCGACCGAGGGCGACCTGGACGGGCTGATGTCCCTCCTCGCGCCGGACGTCCGGCTGGTCGGCGACAGCGGCGGCAAGTCGAAGGCGCCGCTGCGCACCCTGCACTCCGCCGACAAGGTGGGCCGCTTCCTGCACAGCACCGCGGGCAAGGTGGCGAGGGCCGCGCGCGAGCTGGACGTCCGCTTCATCGAGGCGAACGGCGCGGAGTGCCTCTTCATCCTGGTCGACGGCAGGGCCGACTCCGTATTCCAGTTGGACGTCGCCGACGGCCTCATCCAGGACGTCTACATCGTCCGCAATCCGGACAAGCTCACGTCGCTCGTTCCGTAGGGTCCCGGCCCCGCGCCGCCATCGGCGGTGCGTCGTCGCACTTCAGAGCCCCCGTCCCGGTTGGCGGGGGCTCAGTCGTGCGATCTTTGCCAGCCGTTCATGTGTGCCTGGCCGATTACGCCTGCTTGGCCCCGCGCGAACTCCGGATGAATGCTCTGTGGCATCGTCCCTGTGCAGGCTGTAACGGATCGAGGATTGGTCTTGACCAAGGGTGGGTGCAGGCCTATGGTCGCAGGGATAGTGCAGGAACCTTTAATAAACAAGGGCGCTAAAACGCCGCCGGTCACGGCGATTGCGGAGGACAGGGTGGGGACCACTCAGCTCGAAACGGTGCCGGAGCCGAAGTACTGGCATCTGAAGACCGTGCTCAGTGAGGCGCTCGACTCCGAATTTGCCGTGGGCGAGATCCTGCCGAACGAGCGCGATCTGGCGGCCCGCTTCGGTGTCGCCCGCGCCACTCTCCGGCAGGCCCTCGAACAGCTCGAACTCGAAGGCAGGTTGCAGCGCCGCCGCGGAGTGGGCACCACGGTGGCCCCGCCGCGGATGGGCGTGGCCGTCGGATCCGCGCAGGGCGCCTGGCCGGGCGCGGTCGGCGACGCCTGGCAGCCCGCGGACTGCGCTCCGGCGGTCCCGCCGGCCGACGTGGCCCGGATGCTGGAGACCGCCGCGGACGAGCAGGTGCACATGGTGCGCCGCACCCGCGTGTCGAACGGCCAGCCCGTGGCCGCGGAGCTGCTCTTCGTGCCCACGGCGTCCGTCGCCGAACTGACCGGCATGGACGCGCCGTCCGGCGCGGCACGCGCGCGTGTCGTCCTGCGCGAGCTCGCCAGGCTCGGCCTCGAAGGGCAGGACCGGGCCGTGGAGCTCGGCTCGGCCCGCGCGGACGACGCCAGGGCCCTCGACCGGCTCCCCGGAGCACCGGTGCTCGTCGTGACGACCCGCTTCTTCGCCGGGGGCCGCACGGCCGCGGTGTCCGTGGCCACCTACCGCGCGGACACCTGCCGCCTCACGTTCGGGGACTCCGGCGGGGTGGAGATCCACCACGACTCGGAGCGCCGCGCCTCCTGACTTCGCCCGGCCGAAGGGACCGTCACCGACGCGCGGTGACGGTCCCTTCGACGGCGAACAGCTGCTCCTCGACATGGTCGAGCGCAAGCCGCAGCGCTCCGGTCGACACGGACGCCTCGCCCAGCATCGACAGCGCGACCCGCGGCGGCCGCAGGCAGTAGCGCGCCAGCTCCCGGTGCAGGGGCTCAAGGACGCCGTCCAGACCCGCCGCCCAGCCGCCCACGACGACCAGCTCCGGATCGAGGGCGAGTACCAGAGCGGCCACGTCGTGCACGAGCCGCTGGATGAACCGCTCCACCGCGGCCTGCGCCCGCTCGTCACCCTCGCGCGCATGCGCGAAGACCTCGGCGACGGCCTGCTCGTCCAGGGGATGCAGTGGCTCGCCCGTGGTGGAGAGCAGCGTCTCCGGAGTGACCTCCCTGCCCAGCAGGTGCAGCGCGCCGATCTCGCCCGCGGCGCCGCCGTAGCCCCGGTGGAGCCGCCCGCCGATCAGCGACCCCGCCCCCGGGCTCAGCCCGGCGAGGACGAACACCACGTCATCCGTGTCGGCTGCCGCGCCCTGCCAGTGCTCGGCGACAGCCGCGGCGTTGGCGTCGTTCTCCACCAGGACCGGGCACTTGAACGACCTGCGCAGCCGCTCGCCGAGCTGAAGCCCCGTCCACTCGGGCAGCGCCGTGCTCAGCCGCACCGTGCCGTCCGCGTCCAGGATGCCCGGGCTGCCCACCCCGACGGCACGCAGCGAACTGCGGGCGATCCCGGCGCGCCGCAGCAGATCGGCGACCACGGTACGCAGACGTTCGAGCCTGTCGTCCGCGGAGGCCTCCGCCGAGACACCCTTCGAGGCCGCCCCGAGCACCTTGCCGTCCAGGTCCGAGAGCACGGCGGCCACCCGGTGCGGACCGATCTCCAGGCCCAGCAGATGACCCGCCTCCGCCCGGAAACGGAACTTCCGCGCAGGGCGGCCCTGGCGCCGTGCGCCGCCGTCCTCGGCCGGTGACTCCACCACGAGTCCGGCCTCGATGAGCCCCTCCACGACCCCCTCGACGGTGGGCCGGGAGAGCCCGGTCACGCGGGTGATCTCCGTGAGCGTCGCCAAGTCCGCGGCACGCAGCGCGTGCAGCACCACCGCGGAGTTGATACGCCGCAACAGAGAGGGGTCCCCGCCACTCAGCTGTCCCAACGTCCGTCCTCCCAGCTCGTGCGCATGATGGCCGGATCGTACTCGCAGGACGGTACGGCGGCGAGTGCCGGGCCCGCCTGCGACGCACACAGGGGCGTCATCCCGGCGAGACGAAACCGGATTCGTACGCGGCGATGACCGCCTGCGTCCGGTCCCGGGCCCCCAGCTTCGCGAGGACGGCACTGACATGAGACTTGACCGTCTCGGTGCCCACGATCAGCCGGGCGGCGATCTCCGCGTTGGACAGACCGCGTGCCATCAGCCGCAGCACGTCCGCCTCGCGCTCGGTCAGGGCCGCCTTCGCGAGCGTGTCCCTGGCCTGCGGATTGCCCCGCTCCGCGCCGTACTCGCCCGCCAGCTGCCGGACCGCCGCAGGGAAGAGCAGCGACTCGCCCTCGGCGACCAGCCGCACGGCGTGCACGATCTCCGCGGGCCTGGCCCGCTTCAGCAGGAACCCGTCGGCGCCCGCGCGCAGCGCCTCGTACACGTACTCGTCGTTCTCGAAGGTCGTCACCACCAGGATCTTCGGCGGATCCTGCACCGTGCGCAGCACCGCGCGGGTGGCCTCGATGCCGTCGAGCAGCGGCATGCGGACGTCCATCGCGACCACGTCGGGGCGCAGCTCGCGGACGAGGGGGATCACCGCCGCGCCGTCCGCCGCCTCACCCACCACCCGGATGTCGGGCTGCGCCTCCAGGACGGCACGCAGGCCCGCGCGTACGAGGGGTTCGTCGTCGACGAGGAGCACTGTCACAGGCATCGGATCAGCCTAGATCACCGCAGGGGCAGTTCGACGTGCACCTGCCATTCGCCGTCGTGGGGTCCTGTGGTGGCCCGCCCGCCGAGCAGTGTCGCCCGCTCCCGGATGCCGCGCAGGCCGCTGCCGCCGCGTCCCGTGGCACTGGTCGCGCCCGGCAGCGCGTTGCGCACGTTCATCACCAGACGGGCGTCGTCCACGCTGATGCGCAGGCGCACCGGCACGGGGCCGGAGTGGCGCAGGACGTTGGTCAGCGCCTCCTGGAGCATGCGGTAGCCCTCCCGGGAGACCGGGCCGGGCAGCCGCTCCACGGGCCCCGACACCTCCACGTCCACCTTCGCGCCCGACGCACGCGCCGACTGGAGCAGCCGGTCGGCGTCGGTGAGGGTGGGCCGTCCGCTCACGGGCTGCTCGTCCTCGCGCAGCACGCGCAGGACCCGCTCCAGGTCCTCCAGGGCGGCCCGCCCGGTCTCCTCGACCGCCTCCAGGGCCCGTGCGGTGAACTCCGGGTCCGAGGCGGCCCTTGCGGCGCCCGCCTGGACGACGGCGACGGTCAGGGCGTGGCCTATGGAGTCGTGCAGTTCGCGTGCGATGCGGTTGCGTTCCAGGAGCTGTTCGGTGCGCTCCTCCATGACGGCGAGGCGTTCGGCGGGGGAGGGGCCGAGCAGGCGTCGGGCCACCACGGCCATCAGATGGCCCGCCGCCAGCAGTACGCCGAGCTCCGCCAGGACGAGCAGCAGGCTCAGCGGCGGCTTGATCCAGGCCGCCTCGGGCGGGTCGAGCAGCAGGCCGTCCGCATCCGGGGGCTGGTCGTTCGCGCCCGTCACGGCGAAGACCATCCCGATGAGCTGGCCCGTCACATGAACCAGGGCGATGCCCAGCTCCAGGCGGAACACCAGCCAGACGGCGGTCCGTAGCCGGTCGCGCCAGGAGGCGGACGGGGCCACGGAGATGCCGGTCTCCTCCATCTCACCGCCCGGCACGCGCGCGTGCTGACCGGGAAACAGCATCATCCTGGCCTGCAGCCCCTCGGCCCTGCGCATGACGGGCACCATGGCAGCGATCACCAGCAGGGGAACGGGGGTGACCCCGACGAGCACCCAGTCGGTGTACGAGGGCTCGGAGAGCCCCGGATAGATCGAGGCGCACACCCACGCAATGGCCGACCCCAGGAAAATGTGCAGCCAGCGCGTGTAGGTGACCGCGCGGGTCAGGGGTCTCAGGAAGCCGGGCATTGCGCCATCGTGCCAGGTCACCCGCACCGCACGACTCCCCCGTGAGGGGGAGACGATCTCCCCGGGCGGGGGAAGACCCGGCAGGCCGCCAACGGCCAGGCTGATGCCCATGACCAGCATCGACGTCAAAGACCTGACCAAGGAGTACGGCACGACCCGCGCCGTGGAAGCCCTCACGTTCAGCGTCCGCCCCGGCCGGGTCACCGGATTCCTCGGCCCCAACGGCGCCGGCAAGTCGACCACCATGCGACTCGTCCTGGGCCTGGACCGCCCCACCTCGGGCACGGCCACGGTGGGCGGCCGCCCCTACACCGAACTCGCCGAACCGCTGCGCCACGTCGGGGCGCTCCTCGACGCCCAGGCGGCCCACGGCTCGCGCACCGCACGCAACCATCTCCTCGCCCTCGCGGTCAGCAACCGCATCCCCGCGCGGCGGGTGGACGAGGTCCTGGACGAGTCGGGTCTCGCCTCCGTGGCGGGGCGCAGGATCAAGACGTTCTCGCTGGGCATGCGGCAACGCCTCGGCATCGCCGCCGCGCTCCTGGGCGATCCCGAGGTCGTGATGCTGGACGAGCCCTCCAACGGTCTGGACCCCGAAGGCATCATCTGGATCCGCGAGTTGCTGCGGCGCCTGGCCGAGGAGGGCCGCACGGTGCTCGTCTCCAGCCACCTCATGAACGAGACCGCGACCTTCGCCGACCACCTCGTGGTCCTCGGCCGCGGCAGGCTGCTCGCGGACGACCCCATGACCGCGTTCATCGCGTCGCACAGCCAGGCGCGGGTCCGCGTGCGCACGACGGACCCGGACCGCCTCCGCGAACTGCTGTCCGGCCGGGGGTACGCCCTCGGGGAGCCGGTCGACGGCCGCTGGACGGTCGACGGGGCGAAGGCGGAGGAGATCGGCGCGATCGCCTCGGGCGCCGGGGTCCAGTTGCTCGAACTCGCCGACGAACAGACCTCCCTGGAACAGGCATATCTCGCCCTGACGGCCGACGAGGCCGAGTTCCGGGCACCCACCGGCACCGCGTCCCGCACCCGTCAGGAGGCCTGATCATGGCGAACTCCGCCGTACTGCCCGTCACCCACGCAGAGTGGATCAAGATCAAGTCGCTGCGGTCGAGCCTGGTCTCGCTCGTCATCGTCTTCGTGGCGACCCTCGCCATCACCGCACTGGCCTTCGCGACCGTCGGCCAGGCCGAGGCGGACAACGCCGACGCGGAACCTCTCTTCGACGCCTTCTACGCCATCAACTTCGGCCAGATCGCGGCGATCAGCTTCGGGACGACCGCCGTCTCCTCCGAGTACACGAGCGGTGCCCTGCGGATCTCGCTCGCGGCCGTGCCGCGCAGGGGGCTCTTCTACGGCTCCAAGATGCTGGTCATCGGCGGCCTCGCCCTGCTCGCCGGACTCGTCACCAGCTTCGCCACCTTCCTGACCAGCCAGGCCTTCATGGGGGACCATGCGATCGGGCTCGGCCACCCGGGCGCCGTGCGGGCCTGCGTCGGCGGCGGCATCTACCTGGCACTGATGGCGCTCCTCGCGGCGGGCCTGACGGCGGTGCTGCGCAGCGGAGTCGCCGTGCTCAGCATCCTCATCCCCTTCACGCTCATCGTCTCGTTCGTGGTCGGCGACGTGGCGGACGGTGCCGCCGGATTCCTGCCGGACAAGGCGGGGCAGCAGGTGCTGCACGAGAACCCGACCGGGAGCGTCGGCCCCTTGTCCGGGCTCGCCGTGAGCGCGGCGTGGACGGCCGTCGTGTTGCTCGCCGGCTGGTGGGCGGTGCGCCGCCGCGACGCGTGACGCACGACGCGTGACGCGTGACGCGTTGTCAGTGGCGCCCGCTTTACTGGACGTCATGAGCAGCGCACAGCATCTCGCCGCGATCGACCTGCTGCGCTCCCGGGACTTTCCCGCGGAGCACGGCAGGTCCGAGCGTGGCTCCGAGGGGCCCGGGTTCCACATCGCGGAGTTACTGACGAGTGAGGCGTTCTGGGAGGACGACGGCACGCGGTGGCAGCTCATCGAGGAGGAGTACGACGCGGAGCGCGACGCCCTGACCGTGCTCCTCGCCGACCGCTGGGGACCACCGCAGAAGTTCAGCCTGGCGAGCCTCTTCGAGCGCACCGTGGCGGTGGACTTCGGCGACGCGGACGAGGAGATACCGGAGCCGTGGGCCCAGTTGAGCTCCTGCGTGCCGGACCTCCACCTGTGGCGGGTGGACGGACGATGGATAGCCCTCGGCGTCGCCCAGTGGGACAAGGAACAGCCGTTCCAACTGCTCGCCGTGGTCACGGAGACGGACCCGCCCTGAGGCGACGACGAGTGCAGTCCGTCAGATGAGGCCGAGCGGTACCGCGCCCGTCGGCTCGAAGAAGCGGGCCACGTCCGCCTCCGTCACTCCGGAGAGCTCCGAGGGCGACCAGCGCGGCCTGCGGTCCTTGTCGACGACCTGGGCCCGGATGCCCTCCGGCAGGTCGGGCGAGCGCAGGGCGGCACAGGACACGCGGTATTCCTGTTCGAGGACCGCTTCCAGAGTGGGCAGCGCACGCGCCCGGCGCAGCGCGGCCAGCGTGACCTTCAGGGACGTCGGGGACTTCGCGAGGATCGTCTCGGCCGCCTCCTTCGCGTGCCGGTCGCCACTGGCGTGCAGCCGGTCCACGATCTCCTCGACGGAATCCGCGTCGTAGCAGTGGTCGATCCACTCGCGGTGGGCCGCCAGCTCACCGGCCGGTGCCGCGTCCGCGAACTCCCGCACCACATCCATCACGTCCGCGTCGGCGAGCGCCCCGGTGAACTCCGCCAGCCGCTCCGACGGAACGTAGTGGTCCGCAAGACCGCACAGCAGCGCGTCACCCGCGCCCACCGGCGTCCCCGTCAGCGCGAGATGCGTGCCGAGCTCACCGGGCGTCCGCGTCAACAGATACGTGCCGCCCACATCGGGGACGAAGCCGATGCCGGTCTCCGGCATCGCCACCTTGGACCGCTCGGTGACCACCCGCACCCCGCCGTGCGCCGAGACGCCGACACCGCCGCCCATCACGATGCCGTCCATGACGGCCACGTACGGCTTCGGGAAGCGGGCGATGCGCGCATTCAGGAGGTACTCGTCGTGCCAGAACGCGGCCGACGCCGCCACGCCGCCCGCGCGGACGTCGTCGTGGATGGAGCGGATGTCGCCGCCCGCGCACAGCCCGCGCTCCCCGGCGCCGGTGAGCACCACCGTCGCCACCGACCCGTCCCGCTCCCAGGCGTCCAGGGCGTCCGCCATGATCCGGACCATGGGGTGGTTCAGGGCGTTGATGGCCCGGGGCCGGTTCAGGACGATGTGCCCGGCGCGGCCTTCCTGACGGAGCAGGACGGGGGAGTCGGCGACAGTGTCGGCGGGAGCGTCGGCGGGGGCGTCGGGCGTGGCGTTCATGGTGCGGGTGGCTCCGTTCACGTGGGGCGTGGTCAGGGGCGGTCGCCCTGGAAGGCGTCGAGGATCTGCTCGGCGGCGGACGTGGCCGTCAGGGTGCCTTCCCGGACGCGCTGTTCGAGGCCGGGGGAGAGCCGCTGCACCTCCGCGTGGCCGCGCAGCCTGCCCAGGAGTTCGTCCCGCACCATCGACCAGGTCCAGTCGACCTGCTGGTCACGGCGCTTGGCGGCGAGGCGCCCCGCCGAGTCCAGGAGCGCGCGGTGCTGCTCGATCCGCTCCCAGAGGGTGTCGAGGCCGCTCGACTCGCGGGCGCTGCAGGTCAGCACGGGCGGGGTCCATGCGGCGTCCGCCGGATGCATGAGGCGCAGGGCGCCCGCCAGTTCCCGGGCTGCCGAGCGCGCGTCCCGTTCGTGGGGTCCGTCCGCCTTGTTCACTGCGATGACGTCGGCGAGTTCCAGTACGCCCTTCTTGATGCCCTGCAGCTGGTCACCGGTGCGGGCGAGGGTCAGCAGCAGGAACGTGTCGACCATGTTCGCGACTGCCGTCTCCGACTGCCCGACGCCCACGGTCTCCACGAGCACCACGTCGTACCCCGCTGCCTCCATGACCACGATCGACTCGCGCGTCGCCTTGGCGACCCCGCCGAGCGTCCCGGCGGAGGGAGACGGCCGTACGAAAGCGGCGGAATCCAGCGAGAGCCGCTCCATCCTGGTCTTGTCGCCCAGGATGGAGCCGCCCGTGCGCGTCGAGGACGGGTCGACCGCGAGCACCGCGACCCGGTGCCCCAGCGAGGTCAGCATCGTGCCGAGCGCGTCGATGAACGTGGACTTGCCCACGCCCGGCACCCCGCTGATGCCGACCCGCCGGGCCCGCCCGCTGTGCGGGAGGAGCTCGGTCAGCAACTGCTGTGCCAGCGCCCGGTGCTGCGGACGGGTCGACTCGACGAGGGTGATGGCCCGCGCGACGTACGCGCGCTTCCCGTCGAGGACGCCCTTCACATACGTATCGATGTCGATCTTCACAGCCATGGGGTCGCCACTCACCGGCTCACAGTTCGTGGCCGAGATCGGCCGCCAGACGCTGCACCAGGTCGAACGCCGCGTCGGGGATCACCGTGCCGGGCGGGAACACCGCCGTGGCGCCCGCGTCGTGCAGGGCCTCGATGTCCTGCGGCGGGATGACACCGCCCACGACGATCATGATGTCGTCCCGGCCCTCGGCGGCGAGCTCCTCGCGCAGCGCGGGCACGAGCGTGAGGTGACCGGCGGCCAGCGAGGAGACACCCACGATGTGCACGTCCGCCTCGACGGCCTGGCGCGCGACCTCCGCCGGGGTCTGGAACAGCGGGCCGACGTCGACGTCGAAGCCCAGGTCGGCGAAGGCGGTGGCGATGACCTTCTGGCCGCGGTCGTGGCCGTCCTGGCCCATCTTCGCGACCAGGATGCGCGGCCTGCGCCCCTCGGCCTCGCCGAAGGAGTCCACGAGCGTGCGGGTGCGCTCGACGGACGGGGACTGGCCTGCTTCGGTGCGGTACACACCGGAGATCGTACGGATCTGGCCCGCGTGCCGCCCGTACACGCTCTCCAGTGCGTCGGAGATCTCACCGACCGTGGCCTTCGCACGGGCCGCGTCGACCGCGAGCGCGAGCAGGTTGCCCTCTAGGCCCTGGCCGGGGCCGCGCTCGGCGGCCGCGGTGAGCGCGCGCAGCGCGTCCTGACAGGCCGCCTCGTCGCGCTCCTCGCGCAGCCGCTTCAGCTTGGCGATCTGCTGGGCGCGCACCGAGGAGTTGTCGACCTTGAGGACGTCGATCTGCTCGTCGCTGTCCACCCGGTACTTGTTGACGCCGATGACGGGCTGGCGGCCCGAGTCGATGCGGGCCTGCGTACGGGCCGCGGCCTCCTCGACGCGCAGCTTCGGGATACCGGCGTCGATGGCCTGCGCCATGCCGCCCGCCGCCTCGACCTCCTCGATGTGCTGCCAGGCGCGTCGGGCCAGGTCGTACGTGAGCTTCTCGACGTACGCGCTGCCGCCCCACGGATCGATGGTCCGGGTCGTCCCCGACTCCTGCTGGATCAGGAGCTGGGTGTTGCGGGCGATGCGCGCGGAGAAGTCGGTCGGCAGGGCGAGCGCCTCGTCCAGGGCGTTCGTGTGCAGGGACTGCGTGTGGCCCTGCGTCGCCGCCATCGCCTCGACACACGTGCGCGTGACGTTGTTGAACACGTCCTGCGCGGTCAGCGACCAGCCCGACGTCTGCGAATGGGTGCGCAGCGAAAGGGACTTGGCGTTCTTCGGGTCGAACTGCTTGACGAGCTTCGCCCAGAGCAGGCGCGCCGCGCGGAGCTTGGCGACCTCCATGAAGAAGTTCATGCCGATCGCCCAGAAGAAGGAGAGCCGCGGCGCGAACGCGTCCACGTCCAGGCCCGCCTCCTGGCCCGCGCGCAGGTACTCCACGCCGTCGGCGAGGGTGTACGCGAGCTCCAGGTCGGCCGTCGCACCAGCTTCCTGGATGTGATAGCCCGAGATGGAGATCGAGTTGTAGCGCGGCATCTTCTGCGAGGTGTACGCGAAGATGTCGGAGATGATCCGCATCGAGGGCTTCGGCGGATAGATGTAGGTGTTGCGGACCATGAACTCCTTGAGGATGTCGTTCTGGATGGTCCCGGCCAACTTCTCGGGCGGTACGCCCTGTTCCTCCGCCGCCACGATGTACAGCGCGAGGACCGGAAGGACCGCGCCGTTCATCGTCATCGACACCGTCATCTTGTCCAGCGGAATGCCGTCGAACAGCTGACGCATGTCGTAGATCGAGTCGATGGCGACGCCCGCCATGCCGACGTCACCTGTGACGCGCGGGTGATCGCTGTCGTAGCCGCGGTGGGTCGGCAGGTCGAAGGCGACCGACAGGCCCTTCTGCCCGGCCGCGAGGTTGCGGCGGTAGAAGGCGTTGGACTCCTCGGCGGTGGAGAATCCCGCGTACTGCCGGATCGTCCAGGGCTGGTTCACGTACATCGTCGGGTAGGGGCCGCGCAGATACGGCGCGACGCCCGGGTACGTCCCCAGGAAGTCGAGGCCCTCCGCGTCGGCCCCGGTGTACAGCGGCTTGACCGCGATGCCCTCGGGCGTCTCCCACAGCAGGTCCGCCTCGGACTTGCCCACGGACTCCTTCACGGCGGCGTGCCACTGCTCGGCCGAAGGGGCCGGGCCGTCGGCCGGGACCAGCTCGATGTCGTCGAACTCGGGGATCCGCATTACGCCACTCCCATGCGGTCGAGGGTGGAGGTGAGCACGGCGACCGCGTCGCAGCCGGCGAAGACGTACTCGTCGATGTCGGTGAACTCCCCGCGTCCCGCGAGGAACACGCGCAGTGCGCCCGCCGACTTCAGGGCCCGCGCGACCGCGTCGGCCTGCTCGGCGTAGAGCGCGTCGCTGGAGCAGACGCACGCCACCGTGGCACCGCTCGCCGCGAACGCATCGGCGGCCGACTCCGCGTCCACCGACACCGGGTCGTGCACGGCCTCGACCCCGCCCGCCATGAAGAGGTTCGAGGCGAAGGTCGCCCGCGCGGTGTGCGCGGCGGCGGGGCCGAGTGCGGCGATGAACACCTTGGGGCGGGCGCCGGTCGTGTCGAGGTGGGCGTCCGAGCGGGCGCGCAGCTCCTCGTACGCCTCGTCGCGGCGCACCCGGGGCAGGCCGCCGGTGTGTCCGGCCGGCGCGGGCTCGCGCTCGACCGTGCGCTCCGCCAGCAGCGGGAACTCGCTGACGCCCGTGATCGGTTCGCGGCGCCGGGCCAGCTTCTTCTTGCGCTCGGCCCAGGTCGCGGCGATCCGGTCGCCGACCAGACCGGAGCGCAGGGCCGCGGCCTGGCCGTCCGCGCGCTCGATCTCCTTGAAGAACTCCCAGGCGGCGTGCGCCAGTTCGTCGGTGAGCCGCTCCACGTACCAGGAGCCGCCCGCCGGGTCGATGACGCGGGCCAGGTGCGACTCCTCCAGGAGGATCGTCGACGTGTTGCGGGCGATGCGGCGCGCGAACGCGTCCGGCAGGCCGAGCTCGTGGTCGAACGGCAGCACCGTCACGGCGTTCGCGCCGCCCACGCCCGCGGCGAGACACGCCACGGTGGTCCGCAGCATGTTCACCCACGGGTCGCGGCGGGTCATCATCACCGGTGAGGTCACCGCGTGCTGGCGCTGCGCCCCGGCCGCCGGGACCCCGGACACCTCGGCCACCCGCGCCCAGAGGCGGCGCGCGGCGCGCAGCTTGGCGATGGTGAGGAACTGGTCGGCGGTGGCCGCGTACCTGAACTCCAGCTGCGCGAAGGCCTTGCCGACGCCGAGACCGGCGTCGTGGAGCGCGCGCAGGTACTCGACACCCGTGGCGAGCGAGGCGCCGAGCTCCTGCGCGGCGGAGGCGCCCGCCTCGTGGTACGGCAGGGCATCCACGGTCAGGGCGCGCAGGCCGGGATGGCGCTCGCCGCACAGCCGGGCCAGGTCGACGACGCCCTCGAACGAGGTCACCTTCTCCCCGGTGCGGGCCTTGTGCCCGAGCGGGTCGGCGCCGAGCGTGCCGCGCACCGCGTCGTCGGCGACCCCTGCGGCCGCGTACAGGCGCAGCAGCTCTCGTGCGGCGGGTTCGGTCTGGTCGCCTGCGTCGAGCGCGAGGGGCACCAGGTCGAGGTAGACGCCGTCGAGGGCCCGCTCGAGGCCGGAGACCGGCAGGCCTGCGGGGCCCGCGGTCAGCCAGAGGGAGGTGACGCCGTTCTCCAGGTCGGTGAGGACGGCTTCGTTGGTGCGCGCGGGGTCGGCGCTCGCGTACCGCTGCCGGACGTCCCAGCCACCCGGGGTGCTGCCCTCGGGAACGGACCCCCTGACGAACGGGGCGAAGCCGGGGAGACCGGCGTCGGGCGCGGCGTCGCGCGCGGTGTACAGGGGGCGGGTGATGAGCCCGTCCTCGAGGGTGGTGGACAGCGCTTCCTCTGCGGCCGTGCCCGATACGTCCTTACCCGACTTGCGCAGCACGCCTTCCACAAGGCGGTGCCACTGCTCATGGGTCGCATCAGGGAACTCGGCGGCCAGCGAAAGCCCGTCGTCAGGCAGGACCGTCATGCCCCGATGCTAGGGCGCAACCCCTGGCACGCGGTGCCATGAATGGCTGTGACCTTGCCCTCTTCCGGTCGCTCTTGATCTCGAACGAGCGGACGGCTATTGCTTGCCGCAGGCATCGAACCGGTCACCAAGTCGGGCATCGCAGCAGATATCGCGGCAGCGGTGTGTCAGGCCGGGACGTCGGTGGAGGCCCGGGGCGGGGCGAGCGCCTTTCCAGTGACGTACTGCACGTACTCCCGCTGCAGCCGGAACCCCGCCGTCCAGGCCAGCAGGCGGCTGGGACGGTTGTCCCGGCTGCAGGACCAGCTCGCGGTGCGGCCGCGTGCGGTGATGTCCGCGCACAGGGCGGTGACACAGGCGAGACCGAGGCGTTCGCGACGGCGCTCGGGTGTGGTGAGCACGGCCACGTCCTCGTACGTCTGTCCGGTGAAGTAGCCGCAGGCCACGGCGGCGACCTGGCCGCCCCGGTCCACCGCAGCCCAGCCGTGCCCGGACGCGGCGAGTCCCTCGGGCCCGCCCCAACTGTCATGGATCCACGCCGACTCCGGTGGGAGTGCGGCGAGCGCGGGCGCGTCCGAAGGCGTCAGGCGGCGCACGGTCACTCCCCGCGGAGTGCGCGGCGCGGGCACCGGCTCTCGATGCACGTACACCATGCGCTCGGCCGGTACGAGGCGGTCGAAGGCGGCGCCGAGCACCGGGAGGAAGCGGGCGGGCGCCTCGACGTGGCTGTGCGCGAAGGGAGCGAGCAGGTCCGGCGCGACACTGCCGGGATCCCCGCGCAGCAGCACGTGGCCCGCGCACGAGACCGCCACGGCCCGCGGATCCAGGGCGCGGTCGGCCCACCACCGGCCGATGCCGGTGGCGGCGACGTGCTCGGGCAGGGACGCGGGCCCGGGAGAGTCGGGAGCGAACCAGCGGGGCACGGCGGGCAGGTGGTGCGGGGGAAGTTGCATCATCAGACGCTCCTTCGGAGTGAGGCCTTCGAGTGAACCGGGTGCACCGGTCCGCGGGAACGCGGCCGGTGACCGGCTGCCTCGGCGCCGGGTTCCCGTTCTGTCCCACATCCAACTGGGCCGGGACCGTTCGCTCAAGAGCGCACCGGTGGATTCGACGTTTCCCTGACGGCCGGGCGGGCTCCGGCGCCAGCAACGCGTCAGAGGGCGGCACAGTTCCGTCAACGTCTCGTCATGGAGGGTCGGTTGACACCCGGTGCCGGGCATAACGTCACCGTATGCCGTCGGCTTCCGACCGAACCCGCGGTGTCCCATTCCTTCCCTGCTGTTCCCACCGGAGGAACCCATGGTCGAGCATCTCTGCGACGAGGACCCCGAGCCCTGCGAACCCGGCCCGGCCGGACCACTGTTCGTCCCCGTCCGGCCGGGACCCGCGGGCTGCGTCGCCCGCCTGTTCCGCACCCCCGTCGGCGGGCGCACCGCCGTCGCCTTCACGACTCCACGCCGCCTGAGTGCGGCTCTCGGCCCCCGACAGGCGTGGATCAGGCTCTCCGAACCTGCGCTGCGCTCCCTCGCCGAGCCGCTCGGCGTCAGCGAGGTCACCGTCGACCCGCGGCTCGCCGCCCACCCCGTCGCCCCGCCGCGGGCGACCACCGTCGTCCGACGGACCCCGGACCCGCAGCCGACGGGCGCCCCGCGGGCCACCGGCAGGTCCGCCCTGGTGGGCGCCCTGCCCTCGCGGAACGGCTGAGGACGAAGACGAGGCGAAGAGAGAAGCTGTCATGACCACACTGCACGTACCCCCGTTCCCGGCACCGGCCCCGGCCCCCGCCGCGCGCCCTGTCCCCGACCCGGTCCCCGCCCCCGTCACCCCGCCCGACGCCGAACTGCCCGACGCCGAACTGCCCGACGCCGAACTGTCCGTCTGGCCCACGACCACCATGGCACCGGCCCACGGCGACCTCACCGTCGGCGGTGTCCCGCTCACCGACATCGCCGAGCGCTTCGGCACCCCCGCGTACGTCATCGACGAGACCGACGTACGCACCCGCTGCCGCACCTACCGGCAGGCCTTCCCGGACGCCGAAGTCCTCTACGCCGCCAAGGCGTTCCTGTGCCGCGCCATGGCGCACTGGATGGAGGAGGAGGGACTGGGCCTCGACGTGTGCTCCGCCGGTGAACTGGAGCTCGCCGTCACCACGGGCTTCCCCGCGGAGCGCATAGTGCTGCACGGCAACGCAAAAAGCCCGCACGACCTCCAGGCCGCCCTCCGGCTCGGCGTGGGCCGGATCGTCATCGACAGCGCGTCGGAGATCGCCCGGCTCGCCGCGGCCGTACCGCCGGGCAGCCGCCAGAAGGTGATGGTGCGGGTGGTGCCCGGCATCGCAGCCGGTGGACACGCCAAGATCCGCACGGGCACCGACGACCAGAAGTTCGGCCTCTCGCTCGCGGACGGCTCCGCCCAGCACGCAGTCGCCCGCATCCTGGGCCAGCCGACGCTCGAACTGGTGGGCCTGCACTGCCACCTCGGCTCGCAGATCACCACGGAGAAGCCCTTCCTCGCCGCGGTGCGCCGCATGGTGGGGCTGATGGCCCGCATCAAGGACCAGCACGGGCTCACGCTGCCCGAGCTGGACCTCGGCGGCGGGCACGGCATCGCGTACCGGCCCGGCGAGGACGCGCTCGACATTCCCGCGCTCGCCCGCCGGGTGCGGGCCGAGCTGGTCGAGAGCTGCGCGGTGGCCGGTCTGGCGGTGCCCCACCTGATCGTGGAGCCGGGGCGGGCCATCGCGGGCCCGGCGGGAGTGGCGCTCTACCGGGTCCTCGCGGTCAAGCGCACCGTCAGGCACACCTTCGTCGCCGTCGACGGCGGCATGAGCGACAACCCGCGTCCGGCCCTCTACGGCGTGCGCTACGTGCCCCGGCTGGTCGGACGGCGCTCCACGGCCGAGCCCGCCGCGGTGACCGTCGTCGGACGGCACTGCGAGGCCGGTGACATCCTCGCCTCGGACGTCCCGCTGCCCGGCGACGTACGGCCGGGGGACCTGCTCGGTGTCCCCGCCGCCGGGGCGTACCACCTGTCGATGGCCTCCGGTTACAACCTCGTCGGCCGCCCGCCCGTGGTCGCCGTGGCCGACGGGCACGCCAGGCTGCTGGTCCGCCGGGAGTCGCTGGAGGACTTCCGGAGCAGGGACGTGGGTCTGTAGCGGCCCGCACCAGGTGAGGGGAGTGCTGCGGCGGGCCGACCGCACCGTGATGCGGGGGCGTTCCCGACTGCCTTGTGTGGACACCTGTTTGGTGCCGGATCGCAAGGGCAGGCGAATGTCGTGCTTCGGACCGGAGGCGCGTTCGCGGGAGCGGTGTGTCTGCTCCTGGTGGATGCCTGATGCCGGGGCGCCCCGTTTCTCGCGGTCCATGTCGGCGCACCGTTGAGGAGCGAACTGATGCTCACGAACCTCACTGAATACTCGCCCCGCCGCCGCACGGCGGTCCGGCACTCCCACCACGACGCACCCGACACCACCGAGGAGTTCGCCCGGCTCGCCGCCCTCGCGGACGGGCCGGAGCGGGAAGTCCTGTGTGAGGAGATCGTCGGAGCATGGCTGCCCATGGCCCACCGGCTGGCCGCCCGCTACCGCAACAAGGGCGAGAGCCTGGAAGACCTGCGGCAGGTCGCCGCGATGGGCCTGGTCAAGGCCGTCAACCGGTACGAGCCCGGCCGCGGCGCCTTCGAGAGCTATGCCGTGCCCACCATCACCGGCGAACTGCGCAGGCACTTCCGCGACCGCATGTGGGACGTACGGGTTCCCCGGCGCGTCCAGGACCTGCGCAACAAGGTCCGTGTCGCGCGCCGCGAACTCCGCGACATGCCGGGCGGCGGCCCCGAGCCCGCCACCGCCGACATCGCCGCGCACGCCGGGCTGACGGAGGACGAGGTGCGGGACGGCATGCAGGCCATGGAGGGCTACAGCGCCCTGTCGCTGGACGCCGAGATCTCGTCCGCGGACGCCGACGGGTTCAGCCTCGCCGACACCTTGGGGGCACACGACGCGGCGTACGACGTCGTCACCGACCGGGAGGCGGCCAAGCGGGGGCTGCGAAAGCTGCCCGAGCGCGAGCGGACCATCCTGTACCTGCGCTACTTCGAGGACATGACGCAGAGCCGGATCGCGCAGGAGCTCGGCATCTCCCAGATGCACGTCTCGCGCCTGATCAGCCGCAGCTGCGCCCGGGTCCGCGCCGAGGCCGACCACGGGTCACCGGCGGTCCGGGCGGCCTGACCCGGGCCCCGGCACACGAAATGGCCCGGCCCGCCCACCGAACGGTGGGCGGGCCGGGCCATCTCGATGCGGGCCATCGGCTCCGGAGCTACAGAATCGCGCCCGGCGTGTAAGCCGCGGCCTCCGGGTGCTCCTTCAGCAGGGCCTCGATGTGCCCGACGACCGTGGCGACCTGGTCGCTCGCCGCGCCGGTGAACGACAGCTTGTCGGCCATCAGTTCGTCCAGCTGGGCGCGGTCCAGCGGGATCCGCTCGTCCGCGGCGAGCTTGTCGAGCAGCTCGTTGCGCTCGGCGCCCTGCTCGCGCATCGCAAGGGCGGAGGCGACCGCGTTCTCCTTGATGGCCTCGTGGGCCTCCTCGCGGCCGACGCCCGCGCGCACCGAGGCCATCAGGACCTTGGTGGTGGCGAGGAAGGGGAGGTAGCGGTCCAGCTCGCGCGCCACGACTGCCGGGAAGGCGCCGAACTCGTCGAGCACCGTCAGGAAGGTCTCCAGGAGACCGTCGAGCGCGAAGAACGCGTCGGGCAGGGCGACACGGCGGACGACCGAGCAGGAGACGTCGCCCTCGTTCCACTGGTCGCCCGCCAGCTCGCCGGTCATCGAGGCGTAGCCGCGCAGGATGACGGTGAGGCCGTTGACGCGCTCGCAGGAGCGGGTGTTCATCTTGTGCGGCATCGCGGACGAACCGACCTGGCCCGGCTTGAAGCCCTCGGTGACCAGTTCGTGGCCCGCCATCAGACGGATCGTCTTGGCCAGCGAGGAGGGCGCGGAGGCGACCTGCACCAGGGCGGTGACGACCTCGTAGTCGAGCGAGCGCGGGTAGACCTGGCCGACGGAGGTGAACGCGCTGTCGAAGCCGAGGTGCCCGGCGATGCGCTGCTCCAGGTCGGTCAGCTTGGCGGCGTCGCCGCCGAGCAGGTCGAGCATGTCCTGGGCGGTGCCGACCGGGCCCTTGATGCCGCGCAGCGGGTAGCGGCCGAGCAGGTCGTCCAGGCGGCGGTAGGCGACGAGGAGCTCGTCGGCGCCGGTCGCGAAGCGCTTGCCCAGCGTCGTCGCCTGCGCGGCGACGTTGTGGGAGCGGCCCGCCATGACCAGCTCGCCGTACTCACCGGCGAGCTTGCCCAGCCGGGCGAGGACCGCGACGGTACGGGAGCGGATCAGCTCAAGGGAGAGCCGGATCTGCAGCTGCTCCACGTTCTCGGTCAGGTCGCGCGAGGTCATGCCCTTGTGGACGTGCTCGTGCCCGGCGAGGGCGTTGAACTCCTCGATGCGGGCCTTCACGTCATGGCGCGTGACCTTCTCGCGCTCGGCGATCGAGGCCAGGTCGACCTGGTCGAGCACGCGCTCGTAGTCGGCGATGGCGGCATCGGGAACATCGATCCCGAGGTCCTTCTGGGCGCGCAGCACGGCGAGCCAGAGCTGACGCTCCAGCTTCACCTTCTGCTCGGGCGACCAGAGGGTGGCGAGCTCGGCGGAGGCATAACGTCCGGCGAGGACGTTCGGGATACGGGGCTTTGCGGGCGCGGCAGTCACGTGTACGGAGTTTACCGGGCGTCCCTACAGGCTCCGAACCATCCGCATGTGTAGGAACCTCCAGGTCAGAGGCGCCTGGATCGCCGCTTCGGCGCCCGGGCCGCCCGTGGGCGGCCCGGTGCACGACGGTCAGCCCTTCAGCGGGCCCCCGTTGATCGCGACGCGACGGCCGTAGCGGGTCAGCGGGTAGTAGTCGTACGTCGCATGGTGCTGGACACACCGGTTGTCCCAGAAGACCAGGGTGTTCGGGGCCCAGCGGACGCGGCAGGTGAGCATCGCGCGGTTCGGCACGAGGGCGAAGAGCATGTCGAGCACCGCACGGCTCTCGTCCTCCGACAGCTGCGGGATGCGGGAGGTGTACGCCTGGTTCACATAGAGGATCGGGCGGTCGGTCTCGGGGTGCCGGACCACGAGCGGGTGCTCGTTGACCGGGACCTCGTAGTTCGGCGGCACGGTGTAGCCCCGGAAGCTCTGGTGGCCGTCGTGCACGGCGGTCAGGCCGTCGAGGAGCCCGCGCCAGGTGGGGGAGAGCATCTCGTAGGCCAGGTGCATGTTGGCGAAGAGCGTGTCGCCACCGCTCCCGCCCTCCGGCGTCTCGGTGATGTAGAGCATCGAGCCGAGGGAGGGCTCGGCGTCCGCGGTGCCGTCCGCGTGCCAGGCGTTGCCCGCGACGTTCGCCGCCGCCGAACTGGTCTTGATCTCCAGCACGTACGGGTCGCCCTCCGGCGGCGGGGGGTTCACCGGGCGCAGCTCGCCGAAGTGCCCGGCGAGGCGCTTGTGCTGCTCGTCGGTGATCTCCTGGTCGCGGAAGACCAGGACGTGGTGGTCGAGGAAGGCGGTCCTGACCTCGGCCAGCTGCGTCTCGGACAGCCGGGCGAGGTCCACGCCGGAGATCTCGGCGCCGATGACGGGGGTCAGGGGAGCGACGGATATCTCCTGGTAGTCCCTCGGCGGCCTGGTCGTGATGGCTTCGAGGGCGTCAAGCTCGTACTGCTCCACAGGGTCCTCCTGGGGTTGCGGGGGGTCGGGGTGTCCGGGTGGTGCACAGGTGCCGGGGCCGTGGCGCGGCCCCGGGGTGACTGTGTGTCAGGGGCGGTGCGGTGCGGCGTGGCTCGCGATGTTGATCGCCTCCGCCACCGTTCCGGCGTGCGGCGGCCGGACGATGCCGTAGTGGTCCGTGGCCAGCACGCCCCACTCCAGCGTCTCCGGCAGCTGGGCACGCCAGCGGGCGCGCTGCTCCGCAGGGCTGCCGAGCGCGGGGAGCCCTGCGAACGGCCGCTCGGCCTGCCAGAGCCGGGTGGCGGTGGCGGTGATCCGGGGCACGTCGTGGGCGGCCATGCTGCGCAGGTTGGCCCGGCAGCAGCGGGCGAGCCGGTCGGCGTACGCACGGGCCTGCTGCCCCGCCGCACCGTCCCCCGCGATGCCGAGTTCGGCGGCGAACACCGCGCTGAGCTGGGTGTCGTCGTACCCCTCGAAGACCGTGCCGCTGCCGGGCGGCGGCGGGTCGACCAGGTGCAGCGAGCGGGCCGGGTGCCCGGCCGCTTCGGCCTCGGCCGCCATGTCGGCGGCGACCCAGGCCCCGAAGGACCAGCCCGTAAGGTGCCAGCGCCACGCCTCCTGGGGGAAGCGGGCCCGCAGTGCCGCCGCGTACCGCCGGGCGCGGTCGCGCAGCGTCCAGCCGGGTGGGGCTGCCTGCCGCAGGCCGGGGTCGGCGATCAGTACGACGGACAGGCCCGGGTCGAGCGCGGCGACCAGGGGACGGTAGGACTGGATGTCCCCGCCGACCGGGTGGACCAGGCACACCACGTCGGTGCCTGTGCCCTCCTGCCACACCTCCAGGGCGACCTCGTCGGTGTCGGTCTCCGTGCGGGTGTCCGCCGGACCCGTCGGCTCGCCGCGCTGTTCGGCCAGCAGTGCCACGATCTCGGCGAGGCTGGCCCGGTGGCTGAAGGAGGCCAGGTCCAGCTCCACCCCGAAGTGCCGGTCGATCTTCTCGATGAGGTCCAGGAGGGTCAGCGAGTCGGCCCCCAGGTCGTAGAGCGACGCGTCGGGGGCGAGGTCGTCGACGTCCAGCGCGGTCCGCGTCCACTCGGCCAGCAGCTCGCCGGGCTCCCGCTGCTCCTCGGCGGGCTGTTCGACGGGCGCGCTGCCCTGACGCGGCGTGCCGGGCACCGGACCGGCGTAGAAGGCGCGGGACCGGTCGAGGTCGGTGGTGGATACGAGCACGTGCGGCAGCCGGAGTTCGAGCGCCCGCGCGAACGTGCGCACTCCCTCGGCCGCGGTCAGGCCCACCTCCAGGTGCGCCTGGTGCCTGCTGTCGCTCCGCGGTCCGCGCACCGCCATGCCTGCCTCCCGCCACACGTCCCAGCCGATGCCGATCCGCGAGGTCCGCGCGGTCCGCCCCGTCCCGTCGCCGCCGTACTGGGCGAAGGCGTCGAGCAGGGCGTTGGCCGCCGCGTAGTCGTACTGGCCGACGCCGCCGAGCTGCGCCGACATGGAGGAGCAGTAGACCGCGACGTCCGGCAGGAACTGCTCGACGAGGAGTTCCACCAGCAGGGCGCCGCGCACCTTGGCGGCGTGCGCCACGTGTGCGGAGCCCGCCTCACGCAGGGACAGCAGACCGCCCGCAGGCACCCCGACGGCGTGCACCACGGAGGCCAGTGCCGCCGTGCGGGTGGCGATCAGGGCCGCCACTTCCTTCGGCGGCGTGACGGCGAGATCCGCCTCGACGAGATCGACGCGGTCCGCCCAGCGGGCCAGCTCCTCGGGCAGCCGCGGCCGCCGGGACAGCAGCAGCACACGTCCTTCGGTGTGCTGGAGCAGCCAGGCCGCGAGCCCGGTGCCGAGGCCGCCGGTGCCCCCGAGGACCAGGTGGTCGCCGCCCGCCGGAGCCGCCGCGGCCAGCGCCGCCGCGCCCTCCGGAGCCGCCCCGCGCAGGGGCAGCATCAGCTGCTCCCACCAGTAGCCCTCGCGCAGCGCGAGATGGCGCGGCGGCGGTGCGGAGGCCGACGCGACCAGCAGCGCCGAAAGCTGCGGCGCCCAGCCGTCCGGGTCCTCGACGTCCACCCAGTGCCCGTCCGGGGCACCCTCCTGCGGCGCGACCTCGGTGACACCGGCGAGCAGCGCCGCCTCCGGGCGGGTGACCGCGCCGAGCACCGGCCGGGCCCCGCACGACAGCCACCACGGCCGCACCGTCAGCTCCCGCGGCGCCCCCTGAAGGGCGCGGACCACGGCGGCGGGGGTGTCCAGGCAGGCCCAGACCGCCCGGTCGAGCGACTTGTCGCCGACCGGCCCGTCGATGCCGAGCGGGAGCGTGTGCAGCCAGTCGACCTCCGCGCAGCCCTCCTCGGCGAGCGCGTGCAGGACGCGCCGCAGCTGCTCCGGGTCGGCCGGGTCGGCCTCGAAACGGTCGCGCTCGGGGCGGGCGAAGTGTTCCGCCGCCCTGACCCACACCACGCGGCGGTGGCCCGCGGCGAGCACGGCCGGTGCGGCGCCGTCCGGCGGGCCGTCGGCCACGACGACCAAGGTCCGCGCGCACGGCGCGACGGCCGGGCCCGCCGCGGCCCGCCGCAGCCGGGTCCACTGCGGCTGGTGCAGCCACTCCGTCTCGGGCAGTCGGACCGGTACGGCCACGACGTCGGACGCGGCCTCCCCGCCCGTCGACGGGGTCGCCGCGCGCGGGAGGCCGTAAGGGGCGAGGTCGAACGCCGGGGCGGGGAAGTCCCACGGAGGCTGCGCCGGGCCGTCCGGCCAGGCCAGTGCGCGGCCCGCCAGCCAGACGTCGGCCAGCTCCGCTGCCGGGCGGCCACGGGTCTCCAGAGCGGGACCGGGTACGGGCTCGGGACGCGCCGCGGCCGCGGCCGCCGTGTGCAGCCAGGCGACCGCGGTCGCCGCGTCCGGGCAGACGGCGGCCGCACGCAGCGGGCCCTGCGGCCGCCCCGCCTGAAGGTGCCGGAGCGTGCGGGTGTAGCTGTCGGGATGCCGTGTGAGGTGGTCGGCGACGCGCGCGGCGTCCGCGGCGAGTTGGGCCTCGCCGACACCCGAGAGCACGACGAGCGGCACCGCCTCGGAGCCCGTGACCTCCTCCGCGACCGGGACCGCGGACGGAGCCGCCGCCTCCACGATCACGTGCGCATTGGTGCCGCCGATGCCGAAGCTGCTCACCGCGGCGACCCGCTCCCGGCCCTCCGGCCAGGGCAGCGCCTGCGTCGGTACGTAGAAGGGCGCCGGGGAGGGACCGATCTCCGGGTTGAGCGCGCGGAAGTCACGGGTCGGCGGAATCCGGCCGTGGTGGACCGCGAGCACGGCCCTGATCAGCCCCACGGCTCCGGCGGCCGCGCCCAGATGACCGATCTGGCTCTTCACCGAGCTGAGGGCGCAGTGGTCCGGCTCGTCCACCCCGAGTGCCTGGCGCAGCGCTCCTGCCTCCACCGGGTCGCCGAGCCGGGTACCGGTGCCGTGCGCCTCGACGTACGCCACGTCGGAGCCCGTGCGGCCGCTGCGGGTCAGTGCGCTGCGGATCACCTCGCGCTGACCCGCGAGGGACGGGGCGCTGTAGCTGAGCTTGGCCGCGCCGTCGTTGTTCACCGCGGAGCCGCTGAGCACCGCGTAGACGGTGTCGCCGTCGCGGCGCGCGCGGGCGAGCGGCTTGAGCACGAGCACCCCTGCGCCGCTGCCCCCGACGGTGCCGCCCGCGTCGTCGCTGAAGGGCCTGCAGTGGCCGTCGGGGGAGAAGATGTGCTGGGGACGGTAGCGGTATCCGTCGGTCAGCTCCGGGTCGACGAGCACACCGCCCGCGAGCATCACGTCGGCGTCGCCGAGCCGCAGCAGGGACGCCGCGAGGTGCACGGCGACGAGCGAACTGGAGCACGCCGTCTGGCCCGCGAACGCAGGTCCGGTGAGCCCCAGATGGAAGGCGACCTTGGTGGCGAGGAAGTCCTTCTCGTGGTGGAGGGCCAGCTGGAAGTCGTCGGGCAGCGCGTCGGGATCGGTGTCGCGGAGCATCGCCCGGAAGTAGGTGTTCTCGCCCGCGCCCGCGACCAGACCGGTACGCAGCGCGCCGGGATCGGCGATGCCCGCGTGGGCGAGCGCCTCGACACAGGTCATGAGCAGCTGGCGCTGCTGCGGGTCCATCAGCCGGGCTTCCTGACGGCTGATGCCGAACCGTGCGGGGTCGAAGTCCAGCATCCCGTCCAGCTGGCTGCGCGCGCCGACCATGCCGTCCGGCGCGTCGAAGTACTCGATGCCGCTCCGCCCGGAGACGACGAGGTCCCAGAAGGCCGCGAGGTCGGCTGCGCCGGGCGCGCGGACGGCCATCCCGATGACGGCGATGGGGTCGTCCGCCGCGGTGGGGGAGTTGGTCGTATCCGCGTCTGCCACCGGGTCCGTGCGCTGGAGGAATCCCGCCAGCTCCCTGGGAGTGACGTGTTCGAAGAGGTCGGCGACGGTGAAGCCAAGCCCGAGCCCTGCGGTGCAGCGCAGGTGGAAGCGCATCAGGCCGAGGCTGGAGGCGCCCGCCGCGAAGTAGGTCTGGTCCGGCGCGATGGGCAGGCCGGTCACCTCCTCGAACACGGCGGCCAGTTGAGCCTCCCGCGCGGACGGCGGCGCCGCAGTGTTCCCGCTGGGAGCGCCCCCGAGATCCAGGCCGGGTGCGCGCAGTGCGGCGGCCCGGTCGAGCTTGCCGCTCGGGGTATGCGGCAGCCGTTCGAGGAGACGGAAGCGCTCCACACGTATGTGCCCGGGGAGCAGCCCGGCCAGGTGCTCGCGCAGCTCCGCGGGCGTCGGCGCGTCACCGCGGCACTGGAGGCAGGCGACCAGCGAGGCCCCCTCGACGGCGACGACGGCGCCGAGGACGGCGTCGTGGCGCATCAGCGCGGCCTCGACCTGTCCCGGCTCCAGCCGGTGGCCGCTCAGTTTGATCTGGTCGTCCGCGCGGCCGAGGCAGTGCAGCAGACCGTCGTGGTCGAAGCGCGCACGGTCGCCGCTGCGGTAGAAGAGCCCGTCGCCGGGGAGCCGGACGAACCGTTCGCGGTTCAGCGGGGTCTCGCCCAGGTAGCAGGGCTCGTCCGGCACGCCGCCGATGAGCAGTTCTCCGGCGCCGCCGGGCGGCATCGGGAGGTCGGCCTCGTCGACGACGCGCAGCACCGCGCCCGCCACCGGGTGCCCGATCGCCGGGCGGTCCGGCCAGTCGGCCGGGTCGCCGTCCAGGCACAGGGCGCTGACGACGTGCGTCTCGGTCGGGCCGTAGTGGTTGAACAGCCGTGAGCCGGGCATCCCGGCGAACCACCGGCGGATGGCGCCGGTGCAGACGAGCTGTTCGCCCGCGGTCACCACCTCGCGCAGCCGGGCGGGGTATCGGCCCAGGTGCACGGCGTGCTCGGCGAGCAACTGCAGGGCCACGTACGGCAGGAAGAGCCGTTCGGCGCCCTCCGACTCCAGCTGGTCGAGCAGCGCGGGGACGTCCCGTCGCAGGGCGGGATCGATCAGCCGCAGACAGCCGCCGGTGCACAGGGTTCCGAAGATCTCCTGGAAGGAGACGTCGAAGGAGAGCATGGCGAACTGCTGGGTCAGCGCGGGCGCACCCAGGCCGCCGGGGCCCGCCTGCCAGTGCACCAGGTTGCTCAGCGTGCGGTCGAAGACCCGCACACCCTTGGGGCGGCCCGTGGAGCCGGAGGTGAAGAGGGTGTACAGCGGCCGGGTGGCGCGGTGCGCGGGGAGCGACGGCCCGTCGGTGGCGGCTCCTGCGTCCGGACCGGCGTCGGACAGCGCGATGTGCAGGCGTGGTACGTCACCGGGGTCGAGCCGGTCGAAGGCCGCCCCGTCGCCCGGCGGGAGCAGGACGCACAGCGGGTCGGTCTGCTCCAGCACCTGCCGCAGCAGCGCCGCCGGGTAGGAGGGGTCGAGCGGCACCGCCGTCAGGTTCAGCCGGGCCAGCGCGAGGAGCGCCACCACGTGCTCGACGGACGGTTCGAGGAACAGCGCGACGTGGCTCTCTTCGTCCGCGTCCGGCAGCCGCAGCGTCGTGGCGAGTTCCGCGGCGAGCGCGGCGGCGTGCCCGTCGAGCGCGGCGTAGGAGAGGGTGCCCGTCGCGGTCCGCAGCGCGGGCGCGTCCGGGGTCCGGGCCGCCTGGCGGGCGAAGCCCTCGGCGACGGTGGTCCACGGCAGCTCGGCGGACGCGCCCCGGCCCGGCTCGGCCAGCGAGCCGCGGTACGGCCCAACCAGTTCCGCCGGTGTGGTGTCCGGGGCTCCGGACAGTGCGGTCAGCCCCTGTCGGAACAGGGATGCCAAGGCGGCGGCCTGGTCGGCGTCGAGGCGGTCGTCGGCGTACTCCCAGAGACACTCCAGGCCCTCGGGGCGGTCGACGACCGTCAGGGTCACCGGGCACTTGGCCTCCGCGGCCACCGGCCACAGCGGCCGCGCGGCGCATCCGGGCAGCGCGAGGGAGTCGTAGTCGGTGTTCTCCAGTACGAGGAGGAAGTCGAACGGCGCGTCGTCCGCGGCGCCGTGCGGGCGCGCGGTCAGCACATCGGCGAGCGCGACGTCCTGACGCTCCATCAACTCCCTTACAGCGGAGCCGGTCCGCGTCACCTCGTCCCGCACGGTCGCCCGCGGGTCCACGGACAGCGGAAGGAGCACGGTGTTGGCGAACATGCCGACACTGTCCGAGAACTCCCGCACGGGCCGGTGCGCGACCGGCGCCGCCACGCGCAGCAGGGTCCGGCCGGTCACGCCGTACAGCGCCCAGGCGTAGACACCGGCCAGCAGCTCGAAGCGCGTCAGCCCGAGGTCGCCGCAGAGCCGGTCCAGAGCGGCGCGGCCCGACGCGTCGAGCGCGTCGCACAGCAGCCGTCCCCCGGCGTCGTGTCCTGGACGGGGCAGCGGGAGCTCCTGTGCTCCGGCGGAGTCCGCGGCGTCGGCGGCGGTCGCGGCGTACAGGGCCGACAGCTCGTCGCGCTGTGCCGCGTACCCGGGGCTCGTGTGCCAACGGCGCTGCCAGTCGGCGAAGTCGAGCGTCGTGGGCGTCCCGTCGGACGACGTCGGTGCCGCGCCGCCGGAGACGGCCGCGGAGTACCCGGCGGACAGGTCGCGCAGCAGCACGTTGACCGACCAGCCGTCCACGGCGACGTGGTGCAGGTGCAGCAGCAGCGTGCCGCCGTCCTCCGACGGCAGCCAGCACGCGCGCAGCATCCTGGGGGACGACAGGTCGAAGGGCATGGCAAAGAAGGCTTCTTGAGGGTCGAACCGCCCGGCCCCGGCCGCGCCGTCCGACGCGGCCACGGGCTCGGCCGTCCACGGGTCGTACGGCTCACCCACCTGCTGCCACAGTCCCTCGGCCGTTGCCGTGAACCCTGTGCGCAGTGCCGGGTGGCGTGTGACCAGCGCGGCGAGCGCCGTCCGCAGGGCGTCCCGGTCCACCGGGCCCGTGACGGCGAAGGCGAGCCGGACGTCGTAGGCCCGTGAGTCGGGGGAGCGCTGCTGCAGGAACCAGAGACGCTCCTGCTCGCCGGTGGCGGGGCCGGACAGAGTCCCTGCAGCGGTGGCTTGTGGAAGCGCGGGAGCGCTCTCGCGAAGCGCGTCGCGCACGGCGTCCGCGACACCCGCCAGGTCGCCGTGCAGCACGCGGTGCGCGGGCACCTCGCAGCCCAGGCGGCGACGGATCCCGAACCGCAGCCGCAGGGCCTTCAACGAGTCGCCACCGCACGCGATCCACCGGTCCTCGGGGCGGACCCCCTGAACTCCCAGGATCTCGCCCGCGAGGTCGAGCACCACGCGCAGCGGTTCGTCCGCAGGCTCCTGAGCGGTGTCGGTCGGGCGGCTCGCGGCCTCGGGGCGCCACGGCGCGGCACCGCTCGCGCGGAGTGCCGCCTCGTCGACCTTGCCGTTGGCGGTGAGCGGGAGGGCGGGGACGCGGTAGAGGTGGTGCGGGCGCATATAGCCGGGCAGCCCGGCAGCCAGGTGTTCCTCGAACCCGGCCCAGGTCAGGGCGGGTTCGGCGACGAGGTAGGCGAGCAGCTCCGCCGGACCGCCCCGCTCGTCCTTGCGGGCGCACACGTGCACCTGTCGCACGGCGGGGTGCTCGGCGATGTGCCGCTCCACCTCGCCGGGCTCGATGCGGAAGCCGCGCACCTTGACCTGTCGGTCGGCGCGGCCGACGTAGGTGAGGGTGCCGTCGGCGGAGCGCCGCACGAGGTCGCCGGTGCGGTAGTACGCGGTGGGCGTGCCGTCGTCGCCGGGCAGCGTCACGAAGCGGCGGGCGGTCTCCTCCGGCAGGTTCCGGTACCCCGCTGCCAGCCCTGTGCCGGAAAGGAGCAGTTCGGCGTCCTCGCCGGGCGCGGCCCGCCGGGTGGTGCCCGGCGCGACGAGCAGCTCGCCGGTCTCGGGCAGCGGCCGCCCGAGGGGCACGACGGACGCGTCGAAGTCCCGCGGGATCGGGTGGTGCAGCGCGAACGTCGTGCACTCGGTGGGGCCGTAGATGTTGTGGAGGCGGGTGTGGCTTCCGGGGGTGGTGTTGTGGTGGTACCAGCGCCGGACGAGCGGTGCGTTGAGCTGCTCGCCGCCGACCAGCAGCACCGTCAGACCGGAGAAGCAGCCGGGCTCCGTGTCCACCACGGCGTTGAACAGGGCAGTGGTGACGAAGGCGGTGTGGACCCGCTCCCGCCGCAGCACCGAGGCCAGCCGCTCGGGGGACTGCACGTCCTCGTCGGCGAGGACCACGCAGCATCCGCCGGTCAGCAGGGGCACCCACACCTCAAAGCTCAGCGCGTCGAAGGCCGGATTGGACAGGCAGGCGAAGCGGGCGCCCCGCGAGTCCGGGAGGAACCCGGGGTCGGCCAGGCGCAGGATGCCCGCGTCGCGCACCTCCACGCCCTTGGGGCGACCCGTGGTGCCGGAGGTGTAGAAGGTGAAGGAGACCGGCGCGGACATGACGGGCGACGGACCGTCCGCCGTCCCCACCGGCGATGTCAGCAGCGCGTCCGCATGCAGGGCGGTGACCCCTGCGGGCATGCCGGACGCAAACGTTCCGTCGTGCACCAGGAGTCGCGCACCGGAGTCGTCGAGGATGTGCCCGACGCGGTCGGCGGGGCTCAGCCGGTCGGCGGGGACGACCCTCGCACCGAGCCTGAGCACGCCCAGCATGACGCAGACGAGCTGCCATGACCGGGGGAGTCCCACGGCGACCGCGTCGCCGGGGCCGATCCCGTGTGCGCGCAGACCGGTCGCGACGGCAGTGGCCGACGCGTCCACCACGGCGTGGCTCAAGGTCAGGTCGCCGTCGACGACGGCAGGGGCTGTGGGGGTCCGCAGGCTCTGTTCGTGTACCGCTCGGGCCAGGCCGACGGAAGGGGAAGAGGTGTGCATCAGTCCTCGGTCGTGGCGGTCGTAGCGGATGCGGTGGGCGCAGTGGGGGTGACGTCCGGAGCTCCGCCGAGCCGCTCGGTGACCAGGTCGGCGATCCGCGGGATCCGCTCGCCCTCCAGGACGTCCCAATGGCCGCCGTCGACCATCTCCACGGTGAGACCCGCACGGGTGCGCTCGCGCCAGAACGTCCGCAGCGCCTCACCCGCTGCCACCGGGTCGCCGCCCGCGGCGACCTCCACCTCGGTGGCCTGTACGAGGAGCAGCGGGGCGTCCGAGGGCTCCGGCACGTAGTCGCGGGCCGCCTCCCGGTTGAGGTTGTAGATCTGGAAGTACCGGTCGATCTGTGCGTCGTCGATCCCGGGATACATGCCGTTGAAGCGGACCAGTTTGTCGCGGAACTCCGCGGCGTCGACCGGCGCGAGCCTCTGCCGTTCCACCGGGTCGTCCGTCCCGTGTGTGTCCAGCAGGACCACGGACACCTCGCGGTGCCCGGCCGACACGAGCCGTCGCCCCATCTCGTGTGCGACGAGTCCGCCGAAGGAGAGCCCGAGGATCACCAGGGTTTCGCCCGGTGCGGGCCGCAGCAGCGTGAGGTAGTGCTCCGCCATCGCCTCCACCGAGGGCAGCGGTTCTTCGCCCGGGTCGATGCCTCGTGCCTGGATTCCCTGCACGTGGATCCCGTCCGGCAGGGCGCCCGCGAGGGGGAGGTAGCAGAAGGCGGTGCCGCCCGCCGGGTGGACGCAGACCACCCGACGTCCTTTCCCGCCCGCCTTGATCTCGACGACACCGTTGTCAGGTGTCACCGGTGTTCGGTCGCGCAGCCGCGCGGCGAGCCGCTCGATGGTCGGGTACTGCAGGACGTCGCGGGTCGGCAGCGTCCGGCCGAACTCCTCCCGGATCAGGTGGGCCACCTTGATGGCGGAGAGCGAGGTGCCGCCCACCGCGAAGAAGTCGTCGGTGATGCCGATGTCGCGGTGCAGCAGCACCTGCCGCCATATTCGGTACAGCGCCATCTCGACCCGGTCGCGCGGTGCCAGGGCGTTGACCTGGTCGGACCGCGATGCGCGGGCACGGTCGAGGACTTCCTTGCGGTCCAGCTTTCCGTTCCGGTTCAGCGGCAGCCGCGGGAACTCGGCGAAGAGCGACGGAATCATGTAGTCCGGCAGCCGTTCGGCGAGCGCCGCACGCCACTGCGCGGGCGTGGAGTCCGGAGCCTCGCCCCGTCCGATGCCCGCGACCAGGCACAGCTCCCCGGTCTCGTCCCGGTCGGCGAGGACCGCGGCCTCCTGTACCCCGGGCAGCTCGCGCAGGGCCGCCGCGACCTCGCCGGGCTCGATGCGGAACCCGCGCAGCTTGACCTGGTCGTCGGCCCGGCCGACGAACTCGTACTTCCCGTCGGGCAGTCGGCGCGCCAGGTCACCCGTGCGGTAGACCCGCTCGCCCGGTACGAACGGGTCGGCGGGGAAGCGCTCCTCGGTCAGGTCGGGCCGGTTGAGATAGCCCTGAGTGACACCGGCCCCGCCGATGTACACCTCACCGACGACCCCGGGAGGCACCAATTGGCGGCGCCGGTCGAGCAGGTAGATCCGGGTGTTGTCGACCGGCCGCCCGATCGGGGAGCGCCGGTCCATGTCCTGCGGGTCGTTGTGGGTGATGCTGTAGACAGTGGTTTCGGTCGGTCCGTAGACGTAGCAGACACGCAGGCCCGGCAGGGCTTCGCACAGGCGCCACAGCGCCTGTTCGGGCAAGGGCTCGGCACCGGTGGCCAGTTGACGCAGGGCGAGGCCTTGCAGGCGGGCGCCCGGGTCCTCGTCGATCCAGTTGATGTACGCGGCGGGCAGCCACGCGTGCGCGATCCGGTGCTCCCGCATCCAGTCGAGCAGCACCTCCGGGTCGCCCCGGCGGTCGTCGGGCACGAGATGCAGCACGCCGCCGGTGGTCGGCGGCAGGAACAGCTCGTGCACGGACGCGTCGAAGCCGAAGCTGGCCCAGGCGGAGGACGGTTCGCCGGGCAGGGCGCCATAGGCGGCCAGCCAGTTCTCGAGGAGGTTGGCGATGTTGCCGTGGGTCGCCGCCACGCCCTTGGGGCGTCCCGTCGAGCCCGACGTGTAGATGACGTAAGCGAGTTGCGAGGGCGTGGGCAGCTGCTGGGGCGCGTCGTCGCGAACGCCCTCGGCCTCCACCTCGGCCAGGGACAGCCACGGCTCCGGCGGGTCCGCCACGTCGCCGAGCACCAGCACGGGCTCGGCCTCCTCGACGATGGCCCGGAGCCGCCCGTGCGGCTGGCCGGGGTCCAGCGGCAGGTATGCGGCACCGGCCTTCAGGACGCCCCACATGCCGACGACGAACTCGGCGGTACGCCCGCAGTGCAGGCCGACGACCTGACCGGGCTCCACGCCCCGGGCGTGCAGGGCGTGCGCGAGCCGGTTGGCCCGCCGGTCGAGTTCGGCGTAGCTCAGCTGCGTACCGCCGCAGACCAGAGCCGGTTCGTCGGGCCTCAGACGCACCTGCTCGGCGAGACGCTCGACGGGCCCGACGACCGGGCCCGAGGTGACCCGCCCCCGCCCCTCCGCCAGCAGTTCGGCCCGTTCCTCGGCGTCGAGCAGCTCGTACGCGGTGATCTCGCGCTCGGGGTGCCGGGCCAACTGCTCCAGGACGCGCGTGAGGTAGCGGCCGAACCGCTCGGCCGTGTCGTGGTCGAACAGGGCGCGGGCGTAGTCGAGGTGCCCGGCGACGCCGTCGTCGTGCCGGTGCAGCAACAACGTGAGGTCGAACTTCGCGGGGGCGTGCGGGATGTCGAGCGCCTCGACCCGGGCGCCGGGCAGGTGCAGCCAACCGTGGAAGGTGATGCCCCACGAGAACATCGTCTGGAACAGCGGGCTGTGGGCGAGACTGCGCTGCGGGTTCACCGCGTTCACCACCCGCTCGAAGGGCAGGTCCTGGTGGTCGAGAGCCTCGCGGAGCACCTCGCGCACCCGGCCGATCGCCTCCGCGCCCGTCGGGTCGCCGGACAGATCGGCCCGCAGTGCGAGGGAGTTGGCGAAGAAGCCGATCAGGGGCTCGTCCTCCGGCCGACGCCGCCCCCCGACCGGAATGCCGACGACCGTGTCCGCTTCCCCGGAGAGCAGGCCGAGGAGGATGTGCCAGCCGGTGAGGACGACGCTGAACAACGTGCCGTCCTGGGCTCGCGCGGCACGCTGCAACTCCTCCGTCAGCGCGGGGGAGAGACGGATCGGGACCCGGCCGCCGGAGTGGTCCTGGCGCAGCGGCCGCGGCCGGTCGGCCGGGAGGGCGAGCAGTGCGGGGGCACCCGCCAGCTGCTCCCGCCAGTAAGCGGTCTGCGCGGCGGCCTCCTCGCCCTTGACCCACGCGTGCTGGCGCGCGGCGTGGTCGGCGAACTGCGCGGGCAGCGGTGGCAACGGGTCGGGCTCACCGCGCAGCAGGGCGGCGTAGAGGGTGCTCAGTTCCGTCAGCACGATCCTCATCGACAGACCGTCGTAGATGGAGTGATGCAGCGTCAGGAGCAGGGCGTGCCGGTCCGGCGCGAGCGTGAGGAGCCGGCCGCGGGCGAGCGGTCCGGCGGCCAGGTCGAAGGGGGTCTCGCACTCCTCGCGCTGCCGGGCGAGGAGGAGTTCCTCGGTGTCCTGCCGGCCGGACAGGTCCTCCGAGCGCAGCGCGAATCCGGCCTCTGGTGGCGCGATGTCCTGCCGTGCCTCGCCCGCCACCTCGACGTACCGGGTGCGCAGTGTCTCGTGCCGTGCGGCGACGGCGTCGAGGGCGCGCGCGACCAGGGTCGGGTCCAGGTCTCCCTCGATGAGGTGGGCCAACTGCTCGCTGTACGCGGCGTGGGAGCCCTCGGTCTGCGCGAGCGCCCACAGACGCTGCTGGCCGAGGGAGGCGAGCGGCCGCGTGCCGGATTCCGGTGCGGAGGAGGAAACGGGGAGGGGGGTGCGTATCGCCGTCAAGGAGCGGTCCTTCTGCCGTGAGGTGAACGATCGATGCCGACGGGGGCCCGGGCGACTGGACATGGTCTGTGTGGGCGGCGGGGTCGCCTCGCGGGCCGTTGTCAGACCTGGTCAGAGGGTCAGGGGGTCCGGCCAGCCACCATCATTCGTCCCGGTTCTTCACTGTGTCAACGGGCGCCTGTGCCCCGATTGCTGCCCGTTTGGGCAGTCCGGGCAGCAACCCGGGCATCGAGGTGTGCCCTTCGGGCACCGGCGCCGCGCGTCCCGCCCCGAACGGGCGCACTTGACCCTCACGTGACGTGATGCCGGATAGTCCGTGCCATGGAGGAGCACCTGACCGTGGGGCGTGTGGCCGAGCTGGCCGACGTGAGCGTCCGCACGCTGCACCACTACGACGAGATAGGCCTCGTGCGGCCGTCCGCGCGGACCGAGGCCGGGTACCGGGCCTACTCCGCGGGCGACGTCGAGCGGCTGCGGGAAGTGCTCGGCTACCGCCGACTCGGCTTCGGACTGCGCGAGATCGCGGGCCTGGTCGACGACCCGGCCACCGACGCGGTCGCGCACCTGCGCCGGATGCGCGGCCTGCTCCTTGAGCAACGAGATCGCGCCGCCGCCACGGTGGCCGCCATCGACCGCGAGCTGGAGGCACGGGCCATGGGGATCAGGACGACGCCGGAGGAGCAGTTGAAGGTGTTCGGAACGCAGTTGTACGACACCATCGGATCCGCCTATCCGGCGACGCGGCGCACCGAGCCGCGGATCGCCGAGCGGATCTGGGACGCACTCGGAGACGCGCAAACGGTATTGAACGTCGGGGCGGGCACCGGCTCCTACGAGCCCCGGGACCGCGACGTGACGGCGGTGGAGCCGTCGGCCGTCATGCGGGCGCAGCGTCCGGCGGGCGCGGCGCCGTGCGTGGCCGCCGCAGCGGAGAGCCTCCCGTTCGAGGATCAGTCCTTCGACGCCGCGATGGCGGTGAGCACTGTTCACCACTGGCCGGATCCGGTCGCCGGGCTGCGTGAAATGCGGCGCGTGGCCCGCCGCGTGGTCGTGTTCACGTACGACGCGAGTGACACCGGCTGGCGTCAGCGCTTCTGGCTCACCCGCGACTATCTGCCCGAGTTCGCGGGCCTGCTCACCGACTGGCCCTCACTGGCCGACCTGGCCCGTGCGATCGAGGGCCGCGCGGAACCGGTGCTCATCCCGTGGGACTGCGCCGACGGCTTCTTCGAGGCCTACTGGCGCCGTCCCGAGGCGTATCTGGAAGAGCATGTGCGCCGCGCGGTGTCGGTGTGGACCAGAGTCGGCCCGGAGGCCGAACAGCGCGCGGTGGACCGGCTCGGCGACGACCTCTCCTCGGGACGGTGGGCGGAGCGCAACCGCGACCTCGTCGCCCTCGACGCGGCCGAGCTCGGCCTCCGCCTGCTCGTGGCCTGACGGAAACGGCGGAATCGGCGGAATCGGCGGGAACGGCGGGCCCGTCAGGAGTCGAAACGGCCTCGGGCGTTCTCGATGTGACCGAGGTGCTGCTGGGTCCAGCCGCAGATGACGTCGACCGCGGCGCGCAGGGCCCGGCCCGGTTCGGTGAGGGTGTACTCGACCCGTGGCGGCACGGTGGGGTGCACCTTCCGGTCGACCAGGCCGTTGCGCTCCAGCATGCGCAGGTTCTGGGTGAGCATCTTGTGGCTGATGCCGTCGACCTCGTTGCGCAGCTCGCTGAAGCGCAGGGTGCCCTCGCCGAGCGCCTCGATGATCAGGAGCGCCCACTTGTTGGCGACGTCCGAGAAGATCTCCCGCGCGAGGGAGTCCGCGCGCCGCAGGTCGGCATCCTCGGGCAGGCCATTGAGCTGCAGTTTGGTCCCCATCAGGTTCCCCAGTCGCCGAAAAGCGCGTTCTTCCAGGTCGGTGCTGACTCTCCTATGGTTCCTGAGTAACCACAAGAGAGCCACAAGAGAGCACGGTCCCGGGCACACCTGTGCCCGGGACCGTGCGGCCCGTCAGCAGGGACGGATGTACCAGGCGTCCGACCAGTTGCCCCAGCCCTTCTTGTTGTTCGGTGGAATCTCCGGCCACACGAGCTTCTTGTCCGCGTTGAGCACCTTGGCGTTCGCGCCGTCCTGGTTGTTGATGTAGGCCCCGACCTGTTCCCAGTTGGACAGCTTGTAGGTGCCGCACTTCCAGAACACGTGGATCTTCCAGCTCTTCTCCACCTTGTCCCAGGTCTCGGTGCAGAAGCGGCCGCTCCGACAGGAGCTCAGTCCGTCCGTCGTGTGATAGATCCTCTTGGGCTCGGGGGAGACCGTCGGTGACACCGGAAGCGGCGACACCGGCTCACCGGCCTGGGCCTGGGTGGCCACCAGGGCCCCTGACAGGGCGGCCAGGGCGACGGTTGTGGCGAGTACGGAGTGTTTGATCGGCATGGGCTCGAACTCCCTCGGTTGCGTCCGGCGTGGTGCGTGCCTTTCGCGCACAGCCTGGGCGGGCCGGGGAGAGGAGCGCCCGTGGTTTTGGCTCCGGCCGAAACGTCGGGAAGGGAGTGGCCTCAGCGACCGGCGAGCAGCCGGAGGCCCAAGGGGGTCGCGGTGTGCAGGACCCGCTTTCCGTTGCGTCGGGACGCGATGAGTCCTCCCTCCCGCAGCACGGCGAGCTGCTGGCTCGCGCTCGGCAGGGAAACCCCTGTCGCATGGGCGAGTTCGGAGGTGGTGGGGCAGGTCCGCATGGCGGTCTCGTACAGGAGCGCGGCGCGGGTCGGCCCCAGCAGCCGGGTCAGCGGCGCCGGGGAGGCGGCAGGCGACGACGGGGTCTTGTCGACCGGGTAGATCAGCACCGGCCGCAGTTGGGTGTCGGCCAGGGTGATGGGGCGTCGCCAGCAGAAGTACGACGGGATCAGGAGCAGGCCCCGGCCCTGGAGGTACAGGTCGCGCTCGACCGGATAGTCGACCGTCAGCACCGGCGGCTCCCACACGGCCATCGGCCGCAGGCTGTTCAACAGGGCCCGCGTCCCGCCGTCCATGAGGGCGCGGGTGCGCAGGGCCCGGTCCGTGGCCGTGGCCGTGTCGATGCGTTTCCACACCGGTGCGATGAACTCCCGGTGGTAGGTGCGGAGGCTCCCGCCGAGCGCGGTCATCGCCGCCCTGTCACCGCGCGCCAACTCCGCACCCGCCCAGGGGCGTCCACCGCCCGCCGACAGCAGGGACAGCTCGTGCCGCAGCCGACGGCGCGGCGTCGCGAGCACCCGGTCGATGCCGTCCCGCAGCTCATGGGGCCCGCCTTCGACGGGCGGGGTGAGGAAGTCGGGGAAGTAGGCCGCACGCGGCACCAGACTGCACAGCGCCGATGCCACCCCTCGGCCCGCCCGCCCCTGCCGGACCAGCCCACCGGCCATCCGCCGCCATGGCGCGAACGCGAGGGCGCCCTCGCGTGTCTGTAAGCGGCACAGGCTGCATACGATCTCCCACAGCGGATCCGGATGCCGGGCAAGTCGTACGTTCGCCAAGTCGTCGCCGGTGAAATGGATGCGCAGCATGGCTTCCCCCCGTTGGCCTCCGACGCTCGACCAAGTTTCCGGCACGCACGACATCCCGGACGAGGGCCCATCTCGGCCAGGCGTTATCCTGTGGCCGCGACCGATGACAAAGCCCTGTATCCAGCGGCTTTTCAGGAGGAAACGGTCGCGTCATACAGGCAGAAAGCTCAGATTGTGGACTACCAGGCCGTTCTCGAAGAAGTCGCCGCCTATGCCCGGCCGTTGGTGGGCCGGGGCCAGGTGGCCCAGTACATCCCGGCGCTCGCGGACGTGGACGCCGAGCGTTTCGGCATGGCGGTCGCCGACGTCAACGGCGAGGTGCACGGGGTGGGGGACTGGGAGGAGCCGTTCTCCGTCCAGTCCATCTCCAAGGCCTTCAGCCTCGCGCTCGTGCTCGCCGAGGGCGGCGAGCGGATCTGGGACCGGGTCGGCACGGAGCCGTCCGGCAACCCCTTCAACTCGCTCGTCCAGCTCGAGTACGAGAGCGGCATCCCGCGCAACCCGTTCATCAACGCCGGTGCGCTGGTCGTCACGGACCGGCTGCAGAGCCTCACCGGAGACGCGGGCACGACGATGCTGGAGTTCCTGCGCGCGGAGAGCGGCAACCCGGACGTCGCCTTCGACCCGGTGGTGGCGGCCTCCGAGGCCGAGCACGGCGACCGCAACGCGGCCCTTGCGCACTTCATGGCGAGCTACGGCAACCTCGACAACCCCGTCTCCACGGTCCTTGAGCACTACTTCCGGCAGTGCGCGATCCGCATGAGCTGCCGCGACCTCGCCCTCGCGGGGGCCTTCCTGGCCCGGCACGGACTGCGCGGCGACGGCACCCGCCTGCTGCCCGCGCGCGAGGCGAAGCAGGTCAACGCGGTCATGCTCACCTGCGGTACGTACGACGCGGCGGGCAGCTTCGCCTACCGCGTCGGTCTGCCGGGCAAGAGCGGCGTAGGCGGTGGCATCGTCGCGGTGATCCCGGGGCGCTGCACGCTGTGCGTCTGGAGCCCGGGCCTGGACACGTACGGCAACTCCGTGGCGGGCGTCTCCGCGCTCGACCACTTCACCACGGTGACGGGCTGGTCGGTGTTCTAGAGCGCCCTTTCGACGGGTGCCGCGCGGGTGCCGCGCGGGTGCCGCGCGGTCGCGGCTAGGGGAGCGGGCCGTCGTAGGGGAGCAGGTCGGGGCGCTTCGGCGCGCGTCCGTCGCCGGACGAGCGGCCGGTGAGGCGGCGGCCTATCCAGGGGCCGAGGTACTGCCTGGCGAACCGGGCGTCGGCGATGCGGCGCGTGGCCCAGCCCGGCGGCACGGCGGCGGGCAGCGGCGTCCGCCAGTCGTCCTCCGGGGCGTGGCCGAGCGCCTGCCACACCGCCTCGGCGATCCTGCGGTGCCCCTCGGCGGTGGGGTGCAGCCGGTCCACGTCCCACATGCGCTGGTCGCCGAGGACGGCCGCGCCGTAGAGGTCCACGACGATCGCGTCGTGCCGGGACGCCAGGTCGTCGACGTACGAGTAGAGCTCCTCCATGCGCGGGCGGAACCGCTGCATCACCGGGCCGTTCCGCCCCGGGCTGCGCATCAGGACGAGCTGCTTGCAGGAGGGGGCGAGCCGTTCGACGGCCTCCTCGAGCAGACCGCGGACCCGGCCCATGTCGCACTTGGGGCGCAGGGTGTCGTTGAGGCCGCCCACCAGGGTGACCACGTCGGCCTGCATCGCGGCCGCGACGTCCACCTGCTCGGCGACGATCTGGCCGATGAGCTTGCCGCGCACGGCGAGGTTCGCGTAGCGGAAGCCGGGGCTCTGCGCGGCCATCCGGGCGGCGAGGAGGTCGGCCCACCCGCGGTAGGTGCCGTCGGGCAGCAGATCCGACATGCCCTCGGTGAAGGAGTCGCCCACCGCGACGAGACTGGTGTAATTGACATTCATCTGCATGGCGAAAGTGATCGTAACCCGCCGGGGCGTCCGGCGGGGCGGTGCGGCGGATCTGGGCAGCGCGGCCCGACGGCGGTATGTCATAGGCACGCCATCGTCACGAGAGAGCGAGCCGCCATGTGGACCGCAGCCTTCTGGAAGGCCACCACGGAACGTGCGATCCGCACCTTCGCGCAGGCGCTGGCCGCCGTGCTGGTGGCGGGGGCGACCAGCCTGCTGGACGTCGAATGGGGCGCGGCCTTCGCGACGGCGGGTCTTGCCGCGGTCCTTGCGGTCCTGACGGCGATCGGCACCTCGGAGGTCGGGGCGGCAGGACCCGGCATCACCGAGCAGCCGACCACGAAGGCAAAGAAGCCGAAGACCCCGAAGAAGCCGAAGACGGCGGGCGAGCCCGCGGTCTGAGCGTGGGACCGGGCCGGGGCCACGAAGACGCCGCCCCGGCCCGGTCCCACCCCTTACCGGCTCACACCGGCTGGCCGAAGAGCCTCTGCAGGACGTCCTCCATCGTGACCATCCCGGCGAGCCGCCCGTCCGAGCCGAGCACCGCCGCCACATGGGTGCGGCTGCCGCGCATGGCGGTCAGGACGTCGTCCAGCGGTGTCTCCTCGCGCACCTGGGCGATCTTGCGCATGTCCGGCACCCGGAACGGCAGATCGCGCGGCGCCCGGTCCAGGGCGTCCTTCACGTGCAGATAGCCGACGATCCGGCGGCCGTCGTCGACCACGGGGAAGCGGGAGAACCCGGACTCGGCCGAGAGCTGCTCCAGCCGCTCCGGAGTGACGCCCACGCGCGCGTAGACCACGTCCTCCAGGGGCAGGACCACGTCCCTGACCGGGCGGCGGCCCAGTTCGAGCGCGTCGTGCAGCCGCTCCTGCGCACGGTTGTCGATCAGACCCGCGTCCCCGGAGTCCTTGACCATGCGGGCGAGGTCGTCGTCGGAGAAGCTCGCCGACACCTCGTCCTTGGCCTCGACGTGCATCAGCTTCAGCAGCCCGTTGGCGAACGCGTTGATCGCGAAGATCACGGGGCGCAGCGCCCGCGCGAGCGCCACCAGCGGCGGGCCGAGCACCAGCGCGGAGCGCACGGGCTCCGCGAGCGCGATGTTCTTCGGGATCATCTCGCCGAGCAGCATGTGCAGATACGTGGCCAGGGCCAGCGCGATGACGAACGAGATCGGGTGGACCAGGCCGTGCGGCACGCCCACCGCGTCGAACGCGGGCTCCAGCAGATGTGCGATCGCCGGTTCCGCGACGATACCGAGGACGAGGGTGCACAGCGTGATGCCCAGCTGCGCCGCGGCGAGCAGCGCCGACACGTGCTGCAGGCCCCACAGCACGCTCTTGGCGCGCTTGTTCCCCTCCTCCGCGTGCGGCTCGATCTGGCTGCGGCGCACGGAGATCAGGGCGAACTCGGCGCCCACGAAGAAGGCGTTGACGACGAGCGTCGCCAGACCGATCAGCAACTGAACGGCGATCATCGGACATCCTCCTCGTGGTCGTCGGCGGCGAGCGGAGCGTGCAGCATGACGCGGGCGGCGCGGCGCCCGGCCGCGTCGACGACGTCGAGCCGCCAGCCGCCCACCTCGACGCTGTCGCCGACGGCGGGAATGCGGCCGAGCTCCGTGGCGACGAGTCCGGCGAGCGTCTCGTACGGCCCGTCGGGCGCCCGCAGGCCGACCCGCGCGAGCTGGTCGGTGCGTGCCGCGCCGTCGGCGGAGTAGAGCGTCCTGCCGTCGTCATCGGTGCCCGCGTGGGCGATGTCGGGCGTCTCGTGCGGGTCGTGCTCGTCCCGCACCTCGCCGACGACCTCCTCGACGATGTCCTCCAGGGTGGCCACCCCGGCGGTGCCGCCGTACTCGTCGATGACCACGGCCATCGTGCGCTTGCCCGAAAGCCGGTCCAGGAGCCGGTCGACGGTGAGCGTCTCCGGCACGAGCAGGGGCTCGCGCATCAGCTCGGCGACGGGCACCCGCTGCCTGCGCTCCGCGGGCACGGCGAGCACGTCCTTGATGTGCGCGACGCCGACGACCGTGTCCAGGTTTCCGCGGTACACGGGAAAGCGGGAGAGGCCGGTGGCGCGGGTGGCGTTCGCGACGTCCTCGCACGTGGCGTGCACGTCGAGGGCCATGACCTGCACGCGGGGCGTCATCACGTTCTCCGCGGTGAGGTCGGCGAGGTTCAGCGTGCGCATGAACAGCTCGGCCGTGTCCGCCTCCAGGGCGCCCGCCTTGGCGGAGTGGCGGGCCAGGGCCACCAGCTCCTTGGGGCCGCGCGCGGAGGCGAGCTCCTCGGCGGGCTCGATGCCGAAGCGGCGTACGGAACGGTTCGCGGTGTTGTTGAGATGCGCGATGAACGGCCGGAACGCGGCGCTGAACAGGCGCTGCGGCGTGGCCACGCGCTTGGCGACCGCGAGCGGCGAGGAGATCGCCCAGTTCTTGGGCACCAGCTCGCCGATGACCATCAGGAAGACCGTGGACAGGGCCGTCCCGATCACCAGGGCGACGGAGGACGCCGCCGACCGCGGTATGCCGAGGTCGCGCAGCGGACCCGCGATCAGCGCGGCGATGGACGGTTCGGAGAGCATGCCGACCACCAGGTTGGTGACGGTGATGCCCAGCTGGGCGCCCGAGAGCTGGAAGGTGAGGTTCTTTACGGCTTTGAGGGCACCGGCGGCGCCGCGCTCGCCGCGCTCGACTGCCCGCTCGAGCTCGCTGCGCTCGACCGTCGTGAGGGAGAACTCCGCGGCGACGAACACACCGCACGCCAGCGAGAGCAGCACCGCCACGAGGAGCAGAAGCACTTCGGTCATCGGGTCACCTCCGTCCCATGATCGGGCAGGGGCAGGAGGAATGCGCGATGTCGGGTACTGGGAGGCTCGCCCATGGGCGGACGCTCACACCTTTCAGTTGGATACGAGTAGTGCGTCCATGGTAAAGGATCAGCAAAGCCACTCGAACCTCTGTCGGGATTTACCGAGTACCCGCGGACAGCGGCTTCACCCAGCGGCTCCACTGCGGTTCCGGAGCGTAGCCTGCCGCGCGCCACGCGTGGTGGGCGAGATCATTGCCGTCCAGGACCATCGCGTCACCGCGGCGCCCGCCGAGCCGCACGAACCGCTCCTCCGCGGCGGCGAGCAGCGCCGAGCCCACGCCCCGGCGGCGGTGGTCCGGGTGTACCGCAAGCCGGTAGAGGTGGCAGCGCCAGCCGTCGAAGCCCGCGAGCACCGTCCCCGCCAGCTCTCCGTCGCGCTCGGCGAGGATCAGGGCCTCCGGATCGCGGGCGACGAGCCGCTCCACGCCGGAGCGGTCGTCGCTGATGCTCGTGCCCTCGGCGGCCTCCTTCCAGAAGGCGAGCACCGCATCCAGGTCCGAGGCCGCCGCGGCCCGTATTCGAAGATCGCTCATGCGGCCATCCCATCACCGGCCGTCGCCCCGGCGCGCGAAATTTCCAGCATGCGGACGTGGAGGGCAGGGCCTGGCGGCCGGTCGTCAGCTGCCGCCGAGCTCCTCGATGACGGCGCCGAACGCCTCGAAGGAGGACTCCAGGACCGTGATGTACGAGAAGCCGTACCGCTCCCGCTGGGCGCGCAGCTGGTCGGCCATCTGGCGGACGGTGCCGATGAGCAGGATCGGGAGCTGCAGCGCCGTCTCCTCGGTGAGGTGCGGGACGTGCTGGAGGAGGGGCCGGGCCGTGGCGCGCCGGTCGTCCGTCACCTCGACCAGCTGGATCAGCAGATTCAGCTCGGCCGGTTCGGCGCGGTCCGCCGCGAACCGGTGGTAGACGGCGACCCGCTCGTCCAGCTCCTCGGCCGTGAGGTGGCGCAGCGTCCCGCTCGTGTCGCCCGGAACCGCCTTGGCTCCGGTGAACGCGGCGATGTCGGCGTGCTCGGCGGTCAGCCTCAGCATGCGGTCGCCGTTGCCGCCGACCAGGAGCGGCGGGCGGGGCTTCTGCAGCGGCTGCGGCTGGTGTTCCGCCGAGCCGAGGAGCTTGTCCAACTCCTCCATGGTGCGCCGCAGATGATCCACCCGCTCACCGGGCGAGCCCCACGGCAGACCGGCCGCGTCGTGCTCCGGCTTGACGTACCCGGTGCCGAGCCCCAGTTCGAGGCGGCCGCCCGTGAGCGCGTCCGTCGTGGCGACCTCGCGCGCCAGGAGCGCGGGGTTCCAGAAGCCCGCGTTCAGCACGAAGGTGCCGACCCTGGGCCGCTCGGTGGCCCCGGCGGCCGCGACGAGCGCAGGGAACGGCGCGGGTGCGCCCAGATGGTCGGGTACCAGGATCACGTCGTAACCGAGCTCCTCCGCCCGGCGGCACTTCTTGGCCCACTCCTCTCCTCCCGCCGAAGTGACCATGTTGACGCCGAAGCGGAACGGCCGGGTCATGAACTCCCCTTGTCTGTACGGCACTTGAGGTGCTCCGAGGGGCCAGTCCATCACTCGTGCGCGATGGCCGCCAGTACGTTCATGCGCGAGGCGCGCAGCGCGGGCAGCAGCGCCGCAGCAAGGCCGACGACCACCGAGCCGATCACCACCGCGACGATCGTCGTCCAGGGGAACGCCAGCTCCTTCATGCCCTGCAACGCGAGCACCTGCTGCACGGCGACGCCCCAGACCAGCCCGAGCGCGAGCCCGAGCAGCGCCCCGAACACCGCGATCACCACCGACTCCAGACGGATCATCCGGCGCAGCTGACGCCGCCCGAGCCCGATGGCGCGCAGCAGTCCGATCTCCCGGGTGCGCTCCACGACCGACAGGGCCAGGGTGTTCACGACGCCCAGCACCGCGATGACGATCGCGAGACCGAGCAGGGCGTAGACGAGGTAGAGCATCACGGCGATCTGCTGCCGGATCAGCTCCTTGTAGTCGGCCTGGTCGCGCACCTGCACCTGCGGATACGGGTCGAGGCTCTTGTCCAGGCGCGCGCGCAGGGTGTCCGCGTCCGTGCCGGACGCCGCGTTGACGTACAGCGCGGAGTCCTGGCCGCCCGGCACGTACTTCTCGACCGTGCCGAACCCCATGAAGAGCCCGCCCTCGACGCCGAAGCCCTCGGGCGAGTCCTGGTCGGTGAGCGCGCCGACGGTCAGCTTCGTGCCGCGCCCGCCGGGGAACGTCGCCTCCAGTACGTCACCGATGCGCACCTTGTGCTTCTTCGCGTAGTCCACGTCCATGCCGATCCGCCCCGCGGCGAGCGCGGCCCGTGAACTGCCCTGCGCGTACGTCACCTTGGCCACCTCGTCGAGCTGCGGGTCGTAGCCCGCGGCGGTCGACTCGACGTTCTTGCCGTCGGGCAGCGCCAGTTCGATGGGGGTGAAGCGCTGGCGTACGACGAGCCCCGCGCCCTCGGTGTCCTCGACCTTCCCGGTGATCTCCGACGAGAACGGCATGAAGTTGCTGTTCTGCACGACGAAGTCCGCGCCGAGCGTCTTGTCGATCTGCCGGTCGAACGACTTCGTCATCGACGCGCTGGCCACCGAGAGGCCTCCGACCAGCGCGAGCCCCACCATGAGCGCGGCCGCGGTGGCGCCCGTGCGGCGCGGGTTGCGCAGCGCGTTGCGCTGGCTCATCCGGCCGACGGAGCCGAAGACCGCGGGGAAGACGCCGCCGAGGACCCGGATCACCGGGCGCACCAGGAGCGGCCCCGCGATGACCGTGGCGATCAGGGTCAGGACGATGCCGAGGCCGAGGAGCGACGCCGCGGACGAGGTCTTCTCCGCGTTCGCGCAGCCCACGAGCGCGGCGGCACCGGCCGCCCCGACGAGGGCGCCGGCGACCGCCCGTACCTTCAACGGCCGCCCCACACCGGCGATCTCGGCGTCCGCGAGCGCGGCCATCGGCGAGACGTGCGCGGCCCGCCGGGCGGGGAGGTACGCCGCGACGAACGTGACGCCGACCCCGACGACGTACGAGGCGACAGGCGTCGCCCACCCGATGACCATCTCCGTGGACTTCAGGTTCATGCCGAGCAGGCCCATCAGCTTGATCAGGCCGAGGGCCAGCCCTATCCCGGCGGCGAGCCCCAGCGTCGAGCCGACGAGACCCAGCAGGAGCGCCTCGATGAGCACCGACCGGCGCACCTGCCTGCGGTCGGCGCCGAGCGCGCGCAGCAGGCCCAGTTCGCGGGTGCGCTGCGCGATGAGCATCGAGAAGGTGTTGACGATCAGGAAGATGCCCACGAGCACGGCGACACCGGCGAAGCCGAGCATCACGTACTTGATGACGTCCAGGAAGCCGCCGAGCTCGGACGCCGCGGACTCGGCCTGCTCGTCGGCGGTCTTCAGGTCGTAACCGGAGCCGAGTTCGGCGCCGATGCGGCGCTTGAGCGTCGTGTCGCTCACGCCGTCGGCGGCGGTCACGTCGATGCTCGTCGCCACCCTCTTCGAGCCGAGCAGCTCGCGCTGGGCGCTCGCGGTGTCCAGGAAGACGAGCGCGGCCCCGGGGTTGGTGGTGGTGAAGGTGGCGATGCCGACGACCTCGACCTTGAACGAGCCGGGGCGTGCGAGGACGGTGAGCGTGTCCCCGATCTCCACGTCCTTCTTGTCGGCCGTGTCCGCGTCGATCATCGCCTGGCCGCCGCCGCGCGGGGCATGGCCCGAGGTGAGCTCCACGGGGCTGCGGTCGGTGGGGTACCAGTTCGTGGCGATCGTGGGAGCGCCCGTCGTGGAACCCACGGATTCGTTGTCGCGGTCCACGATGGTGATGTTGTCGACGGACACGTCGATGTGCGCCGCCGCGACTCCGGGAACCTCGGACACCTGCTCCTTGAGGCGTGCCGGGACCGTCGGTGTCTGCCCGGAGGGCACTGCTTCGTCGAGGTCCTCCTTCGGCTCCACCGTCACATCGGCGGAGGTGGAGGCGAACAGGCGGTCGAAGGTGCGGGTGACCGTGTCCGAGAAGATCAGGCTGCCCGCGACGAACGCGACCGAGAGGATGACGGCAAGCGCCGAGAGCGCGAGCCTGCCCTTGTGCGCGAGGAAACTCCTGAGCGTCGCCTTCAGCACCGCGGCCCCCTGCTCAGCTCTGCTCGGACGGGCGGTCGGCGGGTGCGTGCGCTGGTTTCTCGGGTGCGTCGGGCGCCGCCGTGTGCAAGGAGTCGAACCGCTTCATGCGCTCCAGGACCGCATCCGCCGTCGGCCGCGCCATGTCGTCCACGATCCGCCCGTCGCCGAGGAAGAGGACCAGGTCGGAGTGGCCTGCCGCGCTCGGGTCGTGGGTCACCATCACCACGGTCTGGCCGAGCTGGTCCACCGCGTCGCGCAGGAAGCCCAGGACCTCGAGACCGGCCCGCGAGTCGAGGTTGCCCGTCGGCTCGTCGGCGAAGATCAGCTCGGGCTTCGCGGCGAGCGCCCGCGCGCAGGCCACCCGCTGCTGCTGACCGCCGGACAGCTGCGCCGGGCGGTGCTTCAGCCGGTCCCGCAGGCCCAGCGTGTCGATGACGTGCTCCAGCCAGTCGCGGTCGGGCCGCTGTCCCGCGATGTCCATCGGGAGCGTCATGTTCTCCAGGGCGTTGAGCGTGGGGATGAGGTTGAAGGACTGGAACATGAAGCCGATGCGGTCGCGCCGCAGCCGGGTCAGCTCGCGCTCCTTCAGGCCCGTGATCTCGGTGTCGCCGAGCCACACCTGGCCCGCCGACACGCTGTCGAGCCCGGCCAGGCAGTGCATCAGGGTGGACTTCCCCGACCCGGAAGGGCCCATGACGGCCGTGAAGCGCCCGCGTGCGATGTCCACGTCGACCGAGTCGAGGGCGAGGACGGTCGTCTCGCCGGAGCCGTACGCCTTGGTGAGGCCGCGAGCACGCGCGGCGATCCCGGCGGGCTCCGAACTGTCCGTGAACGGTGCCGAAGCAGGTGTGGACAAGGCGGCCTCCTGGGTTGTGGCCGTTCCAACTCCCGTATTGCCGCCGAGAGTAGTGGGGCTCCCCGGGTGTCCGGTATCCCTCCGAGGTCGGGCCCCGGAACGTATGTAAGGGGCATGGTCCTGGCGGTCTTGTCGTGCTAGCACTCCGGCGCTAGCTTGACGGTATGGCGAAGACTCAGCTGAACGTGCGGGTGGACGAGGACACCGCCCGGGCCGCGCGGGAGCGCGCCCTGGCCCGAGGAATGAGCGTCAATCGCTACATTGAAGAACTGGTCAAACAGGACGCAGGCGAAATCGGACACAGCTTCGTGGAGTCCGCCGCCGACTTCATGAAGCAGTACGAATCCGTCTTCGCCGAGGAGTTCGGCGTCGAGCGCGAGGGCAGCCGCCCGCTGCGTGAAGGTCGTCGCTGAGCCGTTGAACCTCAGAATCGACCTTGCCTGGCTCCTGATGATCGCCGAACACAAGACGCCCGGAGACCCCCAGGTCACCGACTGGGGCGCACTCGTCGCCGCCGTGAGCAGACACGAGGCGGAGATATTCGGCGCGCCCGTCTACGAAACGCCGCACGACCGCGCCGCCGCGCTCCTCCAGATCCTGCTCCACATCCCGGCGCTCGAACGCTCCAACGCCCTCTTCGCCTCCTCCGTCGCCTATGCCTACCTCGTCTCCAGCGGCCTGAAGGTCGTCACCTCGCCCGAGCAGGTGCGTGACCTCGCCCGGCTGGTGAAGGACGGCGGCGCGAGCGTGCACGCCATCGCCGACCAACTGCGCCAGTGGAGTCTGTGAGCCCGTCACGGGCCTGGCGCTGAGACCGGCACGTCAGGGAGCGTCGGGGCTGTACGCCGTACCGAGCACGCAGTACGACGTCGGCAGGCGCGGGCCCTTCGCGGGCACCAGCAGCCGCCGGTGCGCACCGAGCTCGAAACCCGCCTCGCGCAGCGCCCCGACCGTGTCCCGCGCGACGTGACAGCCGCCGAACAGGGGAGGCCACACCGTGCGGTCCAGGACGCGCTGGGCGCCCGCCATCAGCTTCCCCGGCGCCCTGCCGTGCTCGAAGAACCGCAGCTCACCGCCGGGCCTGAGCACTCTTCGGAGCTCGCCGAGCGCCCGCGGCACATCCCGCACACTGCACAGCACCAGCGAGACGACCGCCGCGTCGAACGCCTCGCTCTTGACGGGGAGCGCCTCTGCGGCGCCCGGCACGACGTCCACCGGCACATCCGCACGCAGGGCCGCGGACACCGCAAGCCGCCGCAGCAGCCGCTCCGGCTCGATCGCCACCACTTCGGAGACCGCGCCCGGGTAGTGCGCGAAGTTGAGCCCGTTGCCCGCCCCGACCTCGATGACCCGGCCGGAGAGACCGGCGAGCAGCTCCCGGCGATGGACGCCGATCACGGACTCGGCGGCCACGCTCTGCCGGGCGTAGAAGCGGGCGAAAACGGGGTGGTGCACGACGTCCCGGGACACGGGCTTGGCGGAGCGCGGCGACATGGGCCCTCCTCGGCGGAGCTCCTCGGCGGATCGGACGGTTACCCGTCATGGTGCCCCGGCGGCGGGCGGGCGACCCGGAAGGCCGGACGTGGCTCGCCGCCGCGCCCCTGGGCTGCCCGCCCCGCTGTCCTGCGCACTCCGTCGGTGCGCCCCGTCAGTGCACCAGCGTCCCTGGCGCCTCCCGTTCGGCGAAGGACGTCGCGTCCCACGTGCCGCCGAGCTCCGGCCCCAGCCAGCTCCTCGCCGCAGCACGGAAGTCGAAGCCGTCGAGCGCCCCGGCCCCTTCGGGGATGGCGCCGACCAGCGGTGTGCCCGCATCCTTCGGCAGGTCCGCGAGGTTGCAGCGGGACGCCAGGTCGGGGACGGCAGGCCAGCTGCCGACCAGCGGACCCAGTTGGCGCACGCCGCGGGCCCGCAGCGCCTCCGCCGTCAGGGCGGTCGTGTTGAGCGAGCCGAGGCCCGCCGACACCACCACCAGAACCGGCGCGCCGAGGAGCCGGGCGGCGTCCGCGAGGGTGCCGCCCTCGTCATCGAGACGCACGAGCAGACCGCCCGCCCCCTCGACCAGGACCAGGTCGTGCTCGGCCGCGAGCGCCGTCGCCGCGTCGGCCACCTCCTGCGGGTGGACCTGGGCGCGGCCGGACCGGCGCGCGGCCACGTCGGGCGCCAACGGCTCGGGGTAGCGGGCCAGCTCATGGGTGGTGAGGTCGCCGCCCGCGAGCCGCAGCACCTCCTGGACGTCGCCCGGGTCGCCGGAGGCCACCCCGGTCTGTGCCGGTTTGAGCACCGCGACGCTGCGCCCCGCCGCACGGGCTACGGCGGCCACGGCGGCCGTCGTCACCGTCTTGCCGATCTCCGTGCCCGTACCGGACACCACGATCACCGTCACGTCAGCCCTCCTTCGCCGCCGCGCACACCGCGCGCGCGATCCGTGCCACGTCGTCGTCGCCCGTGATGAACGGCGGCATCGTGTAGATCAGGTCGCGGAACGGCCGCACCCACACGCCCTCGCGCACCGCCGCCCGGGTCGCCGCGGCCATGTCCACCGGGTGGTCCAGCTGTACGACGCCGATCGCCCCGAGGACACGGACCTCCCGGACCGAAGGAAGGTCGGCCGCCTCGGCCAGGCCGTTGCGCAGCCCCGTCTCGATCCGCTTGACCTCGGTCTGCCAGTCCTGCCCGAGCAGCAGGTCGATCGAGGCACCGGCCACCGCGGCGGCCAGCGGGTTCCCCATGAACGTCGGGCCGTGCGCCAGGACGGGCACCTCGCCCTGCGAGATGCCGTCGGCGACGCGGGGCGTGCACAGCGTCGCCGCCATCGACAGATAGCCGCCGGTCAGGGCCTTGCCGACGCACATGACATCGGGTGTGACGCCCGCATGGTCGGCCGCGAACAGCGCGCCCGTGCGGCCGAAGCCCGTCGCGATCTCGTCGAACACGAGCAGGACGTCATGGGCGTCGCACGCCTCCCGCAGGGCGCGGAGGTAGCCGGGGGAGTGGAAGCGCATCCCGCCCGCGCCCTGCACCACCGGCTCGACGATCACCGCGGCCAGCTCGTCGGCGTGCCGCCCGATCAGCTCATGGAGGTGCTCGGCGTACGACTCCTCGTACGCGTCGAACCCGCTGGGCGGCGCGTCCGCGAACACCTGCTGCGGCAGGACGCCCTGCCACAGCTCGTGCATGCCCCCCTCGGGGTCGCACACGGCCATCGGCTGCCAGGTGTCGCCGTGGTAACCGCCGCGCCAGGTCAGCATCCGCTGCTTCTCGGGGCGGCCGAGCGAGCGCCAGTGCTGCAGGCACATCTTGACCGCGACCTCGACCGAGACGGAACCCGAGTCGGAGAGGAAGACGTGCTCCAGACCGTCGGGTGTCATGTCGACGAGGCGCTTGGCGAGCGAGACGGCGGGCTCGTGCGTGAGCCCGCCGAACATCACGTGGCTCACGCGGTCCAGCTGGCCGCGCACCGCCTCGTTGAGGACCGGGTGGTTGTAGCCGTGGATCGCCGACCACCAGGACGACATGCCGTCGATCAGCTCGCCCCCGCCGCCCGCCAGACGCATCCGGACGCCGCTCGCCGACTCGACGACCAGGGGTTCCTGACGGCCGGGCATCGGCCCGTAGGGGTGCCAGACGTGCTGCCGGTCGAGTGAGAGCAGATCCGTCGTGGAGAGGTCAGGCATTGGGGGCCAGATCCGTTCCCGCGCCCCGACGGCGTACCGCCACCAGGTCCGTACGCGCCGCGTTGGCATCCGGCACGGCCTCGGCCACGGGCTCCGCGGCGGGCTCACCGGACCCGCAGGGACCGCAGCCGCCGCCCCCGTGCGAGCCGCAGCCCCCGGCGTCCGCGGCGGCGGCCGCGGCGTCGACACGGTGCTCCGGCAGCGTCACCTGGTCCGTGCCCTCGATCTCGAATCCGGCGTCCGCGATCATCGCCAGATCGTCCTTGCCCGCCTGGCCCTCGCTGGTCAGGTAGTCGCCCAGGAAGATCGAGTTGGCGATGTTCAGGGCGAGCGGCTGCAGGGAGCGCAGATGCACCTCGCGGCCGCCCGCGATGCGCACCTCGATGTCGGGGCAGACGAAGCGGGCCATCGCGAGGATGCGCAGGCAGCGCTGGGGCGTGAGGTTCCACTCCTTGGCCAGCGGGGTGCCCTCGAAGGGGATCAGGAAGTTCACCGGCACCGAGTCCGGGTCGAGTTCGCGCAGCGAGAAGACGACGTCGACGAGGTCCTCGTCGCGCTCGCCCATCCCGGCGATCAGCCCCGAGCAGGCGGAGAGGCCCGCCGCGTGCGCCTTCTTGACGGTGTCGACACGGTCGGCGTAGGTGTGCGTCTTGGTGATGTCCGCGTACGTCGCTTCCGACGTGTTGAGGTTGTGGTTGTACGCGTCCGCGCCCGCGCCCCGCAGGCGCTCCGCCTGTCCGTCCGAGAGGAGTCCGAGGCAGGCGCACACCTCGACGCCCTCGTTCTGCTCCTTCACCGCCGCGATGGTCTGCGCCACCCGGTCGACGTCCCGGTCCGTCGGACCGCGGCCGCTGGCGACCAGGCACACCCGCTTTGCGCCGCCCGCGACCCCGGCCGCCGCGGCCTGCGAGGCCTCGTCGGGCTTCAGCCAGGTGTACTTGAGGATCTCGGCCTTGGAGCCGAGGCGCTGCGAACAGTACGAGCAGTCCTCGGGGCACAGGCCCGACTTGAGGTTGACCAGATAGTTGAGTTTCACCCGTCGCCCGAACCAGTGCCGCCGCACCTTCCCGGCGGCGGCCACTACGTCCAGGAGATCGTCGTCGGAGGTGGCCAGTACGGCCAGCGCCTCTTCGCGGGTCGGCAGCTCGCGCCGAAGCCCCTTTTCCACCAGCGTGTTCAGCAGGTCCATGGCGCTGATCCTTACGCACGGCAGCCTCCCCGGCCAAGGAGAGTTCGCACAACAGAAACGGTTTGAGGTGTGGGTATTGCCACACCCTGGCCAGGTGGTCCGGCGGCTAAGGTCTGTGCAATGTCTACAAACAGCCACCCCCTGACGGGCCCGTCCACCGCGCCGGACACCGCGTCGAGCGCGGCCTTCGGCTGGCTCGACGAGCAGGCGCGGCTGCGCGCGGACGCCGGACTCGTCCGCACCCTGCGCCCGCGCTCCGCGGACCCGGACGGCCTCCTCGATCTGGCGGGCAACGACTACCTGGGCCTGACCCGGCACCCGGAGGTCACCGAGGGTGCGGCGGCCGCGGCCCGGCGCTGGGGCGGCGGGGCCACCGGTTCGCGGCTCGTCACCGGCTCCACGGAGCTGCACGCCGAACTCGAGCGCGAGCTGGCCGAGTTCTGCGGCTTCGAGGCGGCCCTCGTCTTCTCCTCCGGTTACGCGGCTAACCTCGCCGCCGTCACCGCGCTCGCCCCGCACGGCACGCTCATCGTCTCCGACGCGGGCAACCACGCGTCGCTGATCGACGGGTGCCGTCTCGCACGCGGGACGACCCAGGTGGTGCCGCACGCCGACCCCGAGGCGGTGCGCAAGACGCTGGACGCCCACGACGGGCCCGCCGCGCTGGTGTCCGACTCGGTGTTCTCGGTGGACGGCGACATGGCGCCGCTCGCGGAACTCGCCACCGCCTGCCGGGAGTTCGGCGCCGGGCTGATCGTCGACGACGCCCACGGACTCGGGGTGCTCGGCGAGGGCGGCCGGGGCGCGCCGTACGCCGTGGGGCTCGCGGGGTCGGACGACACCGTGGCCACCCTCACCCTCTCCAAGTCCCTCGGCAGCCAGGGTGGTGCCGTGCTCGGCCCCGCCAAGGTCATCGAGCACCTGGTGAACGCGGCCCGCACCTTCATCTTCGACACGGGTCTCGCTCCTGCCGCGGTCGGCGCCGCGCTCGCGGCCCTGCGGCTGCTGCGCCGCGAGCCCGAACGTGCGGCGCGGGCCCGCGAGGTCGCGGCCGAGCTGCACCGGCAGCTCACGGCAGAAGGGCTTGCGGCGGTGCGTCCTGACGCGGCCGTGGTCTCCGTGCGCGCGCCGTCGCCGGAGCGGGCCGTGCGGTGGGCGGCCGACTGCCGGGCCGCGGGCCTGGCCGTGGGCTGCTTCAGGCCGCCGTCGGTGCCGGACGGCATCTCAAGGCTGCGGCTGACCGCCCGCGCGGATCTGACCGACGCACAGATCGCCGGTGCCGTACGGGTGATCAGCCGCAGTGCACACCGGTAGCGTGCCGGGCCCCTAAAAGGGCCGGAAACCGCTTACCGGATGCTGTTGAGGAACGACTCCCAGGGGCCGGGGGAGATGAGCAGGGCGGGCCCTGCGGTGTTCTTCGAGTCACGCACGGCGCACAGGCCGGTCAGCGGACCCGAGTCGAGTGTGGCGGTCTCGACACAGTTGTTCATTCCGTTGCTGTAGCTGCTGCGCTGCCACCGCGCACCTTGAAGTCTCGTGCTGGAAGGTACGTACCGAGGCATTGCGGTCATGGTGCCTCCTTACGCGCCGTCACATAGCCCGGCGATGAATTCCGTTGAGTCCTCGGGTGAGAGCGCTTGTACCTGAAGGGAAGTGAAGGCCTCCGAGTACGCCTGGAGGTCTTCTTTCCGTTCGAGGTAGAGGCTACTCGTCAAATGGTCGAGAACAACCACATCCAGATCAGCAATGTCCGGAAACGAAAAAATAACGAAAGAACCGATCAGACCTACATGCTCACCGGCGGCGAACGGCAGTACCTGCAGCTGGACATGAGGCAGGAGGGTCGCCTGTCGCAACCGGATCAGCTGCTCGGCGAGCACCTCCTCCCCGCCCACCGGCCGCCGCAGCACCGCCTCGTCCATGACCACGCTCAGGCGCAGCGGCGGATCCGCGCGCAGCACGTCCTGACGGGCGAGCCGGACCTCCACCAGCGCGTCGACCTGCTTCTCCGGCAGCCCGCCGAGCGCGGCCCGGGTCACCGCCCGCGCGTAGTCGGGCGTCTGCAACAGGCCCGGCACCACGGTGGTTTCGAGCGTGCGCACCCAGCGTGCCTGTGACTCCAGGCTGATGAAGTCGCGGTAGGTGGCAGGCAGCAGATCGCGGTACGCCTTCCACCAGTGGTGGCGGCCCGCCCCCGGGTCGTCGGCGCCCGTGAAGGCTATGAGGAGCTCGCTGAGCTGCGGGTCCTCGACCTGGTAGACGTCCAGGAGCAGCCGCACGTCGGCGGCCTTCACACCGCTGCGTCCTGTCTCGATCCGGCTCACCTTGGACTGGTGCCAGCCCGCCCTGGCGGCGGCCTCACTGCTGGTGAGTCCGGCGTTCAAGCGCAGCGCGCGCAGTTCGGCACCGAGCTGACGACGGCGCACCGCGGGGCCGTACTGCATGCCCGTCTCCTTCCGGACGGAGCCGTCGGATATCCCGGCGGCGGGGCGGGGCAGTAGGCGAGATTAGAGGAAGTACCGGTCCCACGCCCAAATACGGTCTGCCGTAGCAGAGTTCACCGCTTCGAGCGACAGATATATGCACATCTCGGTGGATCGCCACCCGTGACCGGCCAAGGAGTGGCAGGCTGGCGCGAAGCACCAGTCCGGGACTGTCCTCGAGTCATCCGCCGCGGGTCGGAGACCAGTCCCGGTGGGAAAGGGACAGCGCCGCCATGGCAGACCACCAGGAAGCCTCCGTCACCCTGCCGAGCGATCCTGCCTCGGTCCCCGCCGCCCGGAAATACGTCTCGCGCGTGCTCGTGGAATGGGGCCTGCCCGGTGACGCCGAGGTGGCCGACACGATCAGACTGATCGTCTCCGAGCTCGCGACCAACGCCGTGCAGCACACCTTGGGCCAGTCGCCCACCTTCACGGTCGACGTCGAACTCGAACGAGACGAGCACCTGAGGATCGGAGTCACCGACAGCCACCCGCGCTACCCCAAGCGCCTCCCCGCGGCCGTCCAGCAGGACAACGGCCGGGGTATGGTGATCATCCGCTGGCTGACCGCCGAGTGCGGCGGCAGGCTCTCGGTCAGTCCCACCGACGAGGGGGGCAAGACCGTGTGGATCGCGCTGCCGTGGCGCGCACCGGTCCGGCGCAAGGACCGCGACGCCACGCACTGACCGGGGTGTGCCCCGGCCGGGCCATCGGAATCGACACCGTCAGCGGTGCCGCTCTCCGCGCTAGGGGCAGCGTCGTGGCATAGGTGCCGCGCTGCACCGCGTCGAGCGAGGGAGACCGCGGGCTGAAGTCGTCGGACATCCCGCACGGGTGTCCCCGAGGGCGCGCTCCAAGCACCGGCAGCTGACGGAGCGGGGAGCGCGCCGGACCGGGCGCGGTGGGTCAGCGGACCCTGCCGTACCAGACGCTCTTGGTCCAGATCTTCTCCAGGCGGACCACGGTCCCCCTCTTGGGGGCGTGCCAGATGCGGTTGTTACCCGCGTAGATCCCGACGTGGTACACGTTCCGGCCGGAGTGGAAGAACACCAGGTCGCCGCGGGTCCGCTGGGACCTGGAGACGTGCTTGGTCTTGTTGTACTGCGCGGCGGCGGTGCGCGGCAGCTTCTTGCCCGTCTTCTTGAACGAGTAGAGCGTCAGCCCCGAGCAGTCGAACCGGTTGGGCCCTGCCGACCCGTAGCCGTACGGGGAGCCCTTCTTGGACGCCGCGATCTTGAGCGCCTTCGTCCCGTGAGTGGCTGCCTGGGCCTCCGACGCGAGCCCGGGGGCCAGGACGGTGCCGCCTACGACGGCGAGCGTGAGGACCGATGCGGCACCGGTCCTGCTGAGCAGCGACGGAACATGATTCAGCGCAGTCATGCGCAACCCTTCGTCAGCCGCCTGTGAAAGATGACCTGTCGGGTTCGGGCAGGCGAAGATGCCCGGCCGCGTCGTGCTCTGCGGCTTCACCCCAAGGGCGTCGTCCGGACTGTCCGGACGGGCCCGTCGTACCTGGGTCCTCCACTCCTGCCGTTGCACAGATGTCGACCGGTCATCCGGGTGGCGGCAGGACTCGGCGTCCGCCCGGACCGCCCCGCCGCTGTGGCGGGGGCTTGTCGTCGGAAGGGATCTTGACCCGACATGGGCCAAAAAACCGAGCCGAAACGGCGTTTTGTGAGGCTCCTCACGACTGACCTGTTCAGGTGGACACTGCCGAAATCGTCGCGTTGGCACGTGGTCCGACGACGGTTCGACCAGCACCGGAATGCATAATTCCGCCGGTGCTCTACTCGCTCGACGCAACTTTCGTCGGTGCGGACGACGACGTCTTCCTACGCCGTCCGAGGTAGCCCGACTGGTCCGTTTCGAAGTGGCCCCGGACGTCACGGTGTCCGGGACGGGGCGGGGCGGGGCGGGTCGGCGGGGGCTCAGCCGCTCTGCGGGGGCGGCACGGTGATCCGCCCGGCCCGCCGCTCGCCGTCGAGGACGCGCAGCGCCTGGGCGAGGGTCCGCGCGTGCACTTCGCTCTCGCCGCGCTGGTGCATGAGGGCGAGCGCGTCCCGCAGGGCACTCGCCCGGCCGACGAGGGCCTGGGCGGCGCGGAGTCCGCCGTAGGTGTGCTCGGCGCGGGCCGGATTGATCCGGCCGAGCAGGTCGACGACTTCGAGATAGCGGTCGATCAGCTCCGCCTCGGCGCGGGTCAGCGCGGGCAGCGGCGGCAGTTCGGGCGGCAGCATCGGCGGGTCACCTCGGGTCCCGGGCGGCGAGCGAGGTCTTGCGGCTCGGAATGATCCGGTCCACGAGTCCGTACGCCAGGGCGGCCGGGGCGTCGAGGATCTTGTCCCGCTCGATGTCCGCGGTGATCCGCTCCTGGCTCTGCCCGGTGTGGCGTGCGAGCAGTTCTTCCAGGAGGCGCCGTGTGCGCAGCAGTTCGTCGGCCTGGATCGCGAGGTCCGAGGCCTGGCCCCGGACCGGTTCGCCGATGGCGGGCTGGTGGATCAGGACGCGCGCGCCGGGCAGCGCGAACCGCTTGCCCGGCGTGCCTGCGGCGAGCAGGACGGCGGCCGTCGAGGCGGCCTGGCCCAGGCAGGTCGTCTCCACGTCACAGCTGACGAACTGCATCGTGTCGTAGATCGCGGTCATCGCGCTGAACGAGCCGCCGGGGGAGTTGATGTACAGCGAGATGTCGCGGTCCGGCGCCTGGTATTCGAGGTGCATGAACTGCGCCATCACGTCGTTCGCCGAGGTGGCGTCGATGGGGGTGCCGAGGAAGACGATCCGCTCTTCGAGGAGCTTGGAGTACGGATCCATGGTCCGCGTCCCCGACGTGGTGCGTTCGGTGAACTCGGGCAGGACGTAACGGGCAGACGGACGATTCATGGCACGCCTCTCTTCCTCCGGTCGCTGTGCGGCCCGGTCTCTGTAAAAAATGTACAGGACGTACGTTCCGTCAGGAGAGTGGAGCCGGGATGTGTTCTCGTCCGGGGCGCCGCGTACCCTCTCCGAGGCATGGAACGGAGCAGCGGCGAGCGAGAGTTACTGGCCCTCGAAGTGGACGTCGTCCACGGCCTCGGGCCGGGCGAGGGCGACGGGGCGCTGAGGGTGGCCGACCCGTCGGTGCGGGCGGTGGTGGCCTGGTCGCCGGGTGCGCGTGTGCTGGCGCTGGGCGCGGAGGGCCCTGACGTCCTGCGTGCTGCCGACGGATTCGGTGATCTTGGTGACATGGGGCAGGCGTACGCGCCGGGTGAGCCGCCGGATGTCCTGGTGCGGATCTCCGCCGCCTGTACGGCCGCCGGTGACCGGGCCTCGCTCCGGGGCGGCCCCTGCTTCACCTTCCCCGAACGGCTCGCCGCGGACTTTCCGTCGCCGCTGCCCCTGCTGCTCTCGGATGCGGAAGGGCGCGCTGCCGCAAGGGAGTTGACCCGCCCGGACAACTGGCGGCCCGGCGAGTGGGCGGAGCTGATCTCCGGTGCGGCGGGGGAGTGGGCGATGGCCGTGCACGACGGTTCGCCCGTGTCGATCTGTCACACCCCGGCCGCCAACGCCCGCGCGGCGGAGGCTGGAATCTGGACCCGGGCGGACTTCCGGGGTCGCGGCCTCGCCCCCGCCGCGGTCGCCGCCTGGTCCCGCCGTGCGCGCCGCGACAAGCAGGTGCTCTTCTACAGCACCACGGCCGACAACCACGCCTCCCGCTCGGTGGCCCGCACCCTGGGCCTCGCGCCGCTGGGCTGGATCTGGACGGTGCGCTGAGCCCCTGCTCCGTCCCGGGTCGCCGAACTCGTCAGGGTGGACTTCATGGCGCCCGGTTGACGCCCGGCCTCGCGCGCTCCCGCGGAGTTCGCCGCACAGCTTCACTGCTCAGCGAGGCCCCGGCCACCGGATCGGGGCGAGGTGCGGCGTTTAAGCTGAATCCATGGCCTACGAGATTCCGGTGACGCAAGCCCGTGCAGAGCTCGCCGAGCTGATCAACCGTGTCGTCTACGGCGGCGAGCGCGTCGTCGTCACCCGGCACGGCAAGCCGCTCGTGGCGCTCGTCTCCGCCGCCGACCTGGAGCGCCTCGAAGCGCTCGCGGACGCCTCGGAGGAGCGGACGGTCAGCACGGTCACCTCCATCGGGTCCGCGACGCCCACCTCTTCGGAGCGGCAGCGGTTCGGCATCGCGGCCGAGCACCGCGGTCCCCACGCCACGTAAGAGATCCGTCGGTGCCTCGCGCCGCACCCAGGGTATCGAAAGTTGCCCAGGGCATCGAAAGGTATGGCGTAGGCCAGTAGACGGTCATGCGACGGTCAATGACTGGTTAACCTCGTTGAAACTCCTCCCAACTACCCTCCCGTGCCACGCCACCAGCGGTTTCTCTATCCGGGGTGCGCAAGATCGTGCGCATTCGCTGTGTGTTACATCTATATCCGTCGCGGTGGCCGCGGCAGCCGGACCCCGCATGGTTCGGAGCGAGGACTGTGAGGTGGGACGCGTGCGACTGACCCCGCACGAGCAGGAGAGACTGCTCATTCATGTGGCTGCTGACGTGGCCGAGAAGCGAAGGGCGCGGGGACTGCTGCTCAATCACCCCGAGGCGATCGCCCTCATCACCTCCCACATCCTCGAGGGCGCCCGCGACGGCCGTACCGTCGCCGAGCTGATGTCCTCGGGGCGGCGGATCCTCACCCGTGACGACGTCATGGAGGGCATCGCGGAGATGATCCACGACGTACAGGTCGAGGCCACCTTCCCGGACGGCACCAAGCTCGTCACCGTCCACGAGCCGATCGTCTGACGGGAGTTCACGCCTCATGCATGCCGCATCGCACGGCACCGGACGAGGGCTGATCCCCGGAGAGATCCTCTTCGCGGACGAGCCCGTCCCCTTCAACGAGAACCGCGAGGTCACCCGCCTCACCGTCCTCAACGCCGCCGACCGGCCCGTCCAGGTCGGCTCCCACTACCACTTCGCCGAGGCCAACCCGGGGCTTGACTTCGACCGCGGCGCCGCGCACGGAAAGCGGCTCAACATCGCCGCCGGAACCGCCGTGCGCTTCGAGCCCGGAATCCCTGTCGACGTCGAACTCGTCCCGCTGGCCGGCAAGCGCATCGTGCCCGGTCTGCGCGGCGAGACCGGAGGTGCCCTCGATGCCTGAGCTGTCCCGTGCCGCGTACGCCGATCTGTTCGGCCCCACGACCGGCGACCGGATCCGGCTCGCCGACACCGACCTCCTGGTCGAGATCGAGGAGGACCGCTCGGGCGGCCCCGGACGCTCCGGCGACGAGTCGGTGTTCGGCGGCGGCAAGGTCATCCGCGAGTCGATGGGCCAGTCCCGCACCACCCGCGCCGAAGGCGCCCCCGACACCGTCATCACCGGCGCCGTGATCATCGACCACTGGGGCATCGTCAAGGCCGACATAGGCATCCGCGACGGCCGCATCACCGGCATCGGCAAGTCCGGCAACCCGGACACCATGGACGGCGTCCACCCCGATCTCGTCATCGGCCCCGAGACCGAGGTCATCGCGGGCAACGGCAAGATCCTCACCGCGGGCGGCATCGACACCCACATCCACTTCATCTCGCCGACCATCATCGACGAGGCGCTGGCCTCCGGCGTCACCACGCTCTTCGGCGGCGGCACGGGACCCGCCGAGGGCAGCAAGGCGACGACCATCACGCCCGGCGCCTGGCACCTGTCCCGGATGTTCGCGGCGCTGGAGTCCAGCCCGGTCAACATCGGCTTCCTCGGCAAGGGCAACACGGTCAACGCCGAGTCGATGCACGCCCAGCTCCGCGCGGGCGCCGTCAGCTTCAAGATCCACGAGGACTGGGGCGCGACGCCCGCCACCATCGACGCCTGTCTGAACGTCTGCGAGGAGACCGGCGCCCAACTCGCGGTCCACACCGACACGCTGAACGAGGCGGGCTTCATCGACGCCACGTTCGACGCCGTCGCGGGCCGCACCCTGCACGCCTTCCACGTCGAGGGCGCGGGCGGCGGGCACGCTCCCGACATGATCACGGCGGTCTCGCTGCCCAACATGCTGCCGAGCTCCACCAACCCCACCCGGCCGCACACCGTCAACACCGTCGAGGAGCACCTCGACATGCTGATGGTCTGCCACCACCTGAACCCGGCGGTCCCCGAGGACCTCGCCTTCGCCGAGTCCCGCATCCGGCCCAGCACGATCGGGGCGGAGGACATCCTCCACGACCTCGGCGCCATCTCGATCATGTCCTCGGACTCCCAGGCCATGGGGCGCATCGGTGAAGTGATCATGCGCACGTGGCAGACCGCGCACGTCATGAAGAAGCGCCGCGGCCTTCTGCCGGGAGACATCCGCGCCGACAACCGCCGCGCACGTCGCTATGTCGCCAAATACACGATCAACGCGGCCGTCGCCCAGGGCATCGACCACGAGCTCGGCTCGGTCGAGTCGGGCAAGCTCGCCGACCTGGTGCTGTGGGAACCGGCGTTCTTCGGCGTCAAGCCGCAGCTCGTCCTCAAGGGCGGCCAGATCGCCTACGCACAGATGGGCGACGCCAACGCCTCCATCCCGACCCCGCAGCCCGTCCTGCCCCGACGGATGTACGGGGCATACGGCAAGGCCCCGGCCCTGAACTCGGTCAACTTCGTGACGCAGTCGGCGCTGGACGACGGCCTGCCGGAGCGCCTCGGCCTCGACAAGCCGTTCGCCGCGATCCGCTCCACCCGCGGCCGCAGCAAGGCCGACATGCGCGAGAACGACGCGCTGCCCCGGGTCGAGGTCGCCGCCGACAGCTTCGCCGTCACCATCGACGGTGAACTCGTCGAACCGTCACCGGCCGCCGAACTGCCGCTCGCGCAGCGGTACTTCCTCTTCTGACGGCCCCGAACAGCCTGGCGACGATCACATGTCACGAGCAGCACTCCTCGTCCTGGCCGACGGCCGCTTCCCCGCCGGTGGGCACGCCCACTCCGGCGGGGCCGAGGCGGCCGTCAAGGCGGGCCGCATCACCGGCGCGGCCAGCCTGGAGGCCTTCTGCCGGGGTCGGCTGCACACCTCCGGCCTCGTGTCGGCCGCACTGGCGGCGGCCGCCGCCCTGGGCATCGACCCTGGTGACCTGGACGCGGCGGCCGACGCCCGCACGCCATCGGCCGCGCTGCGCCATGCCGCGCGGCGCCTCGGCAGACAGATGGCGCGGGCCGCCCGCGCCACCTGGCCCCACCCCGAACTCGACGCACTGGCAAAGCAGTTCCCCAAGGGGACGCACCAGCCCGTCGTCCTCGGACTCGCCGCCCGCGCCGCCGGGCTCGGTCCCGAGGACGCCGCGTACTGCTCGGCGTACGAAGGGATCAGCGGCCCCGCGACCGCCACCGTCCGGCTCCTCAGCCTCGACCCCTTCGACGCCACGGCGGTCCTGGCCCGGCTCGCCCCGGACGTCGACCACGTGGCGCTCCGGGCGGCCGAGGCCGCGAGACGCGCCGTCGACGAGGGCGTCGACGCGCTGCCCGCGGCCTCCGCGCCGCTCCTGGAGATCAGCGCGGAGGCACATGCGGCCTGGCCCGTGCGGCTCTTCGCGTCCTAGCGGCGCGTCTTGGCGGCGAGTCCTTGCGGCGCTTCCTGGCGGCGACACGACTCGACTCATCCACTCCCGTACGACTGGCAACACCGGCACCACCTGAAGGAGTAGAAGCATGCACCTCGACCACTCCCACGACGGCCCCGCCGCCGTATCCGCCGACGCCCACCGTCCCGACGGAAGCCGCCGCGCCCTGCGCATAGGGCTGGGCGGCCCGGTCGGTTCCGGCAAGACCGCGACCGTCGCCGCGCTCTGCCGCGACCTGCGCGACGAACTGTCCCTCGCCGTCGTCACCAACGACAT